>NZ_QNRO01000055.1 GCF_003315345.1 Marinobacter pelagius | reverse complement strand
GGGTATACGGATTTAATGGTTGATGGGGCACCTTCACCCCATCAATCTGATACCACCCTCAGATGGTTGATAGATCGACTCCGTAGTTGAGTTCCTCTGCGAAGTCCGGCAGTCCGTAACCGATGGTTTTCTTGTAGAAAGGAGAGACCTTCGCAGTCGGTGCCTTCTTCTTGTGCTTCGTGGTGTAGAGCATTCGTGCCCGCATCACCTCGAAGGAGTAACCGCGCCCTTCACGGTTCTTGTCCTTGGCCAGTCGGTTGATGGACTCCGTGTAAGCGTTGGTGACGGGCATGTCCGTCTCGAAGTAGGTCATGGTCTCTTCGCGCCAGTTTCCCACTGCCCTGACCAGATCGCTCCAGACTTCCTTTTGGCCCTTCGGGATGGTGGCTATCCACTCGTCCAGGGCGGCTTCTGCCTGGAGCCGTGTGGTGGCGTCCCAGATGCCGTAGAAGCGCTCCTTGTGCTCGTAGGCGGCCAGCAGTTGCGGGAACGCGCCTGTCCAGGTCTCCATGATGAGGCGCTCCCGGTCTGAGACTTCGTGAGCGCGTTTCAGCAGGATTTTCCGGTCTCCCTTGAGAGTCCGGCTCTGGGACGGTTTCAGCTCCTTTCTGAGGCCCTTGCGCACTCTCTCTAGGGCATCGTTGGCCATGCGCACCACATGGAACTTATCGACCACGATACGGGCCTGGGGCAGCACAGCCTTGACCGCTGCCCGGTAGGGGTTCCACATGTCCATGCTGACGATCTCGACCTTCTGCCGGTCTTTCAGCTTCATCAGGTAGTTGGTCACCACGTCCTGGCGGCGGGTGGCCAGCAGGTCGAGCAGGGTTCGCTCCTCAATGTTGGTCAGAATGCAGCGGTAGCGCTTGTTCAGGTATAGCTCGTCAATGCCCAAGATGCGGGGCGTCTCGAAGCGGTGCCAGCGCCCCAGGAACTCGGCGCGGGCGTTGAAGATGTCGCGCACCGTCTTCTCATCCAGGCCGGTCTGTGCCGCCACAAAGGTGTAGGGGTGGTTGAAGGATTCCTTCTCCACGTACTCATGCAGCCGCAGTGTCATACGGAATCCGTCCACCATCTCCGGTAGCTGGGGCCTG
>NZ_QNRO01000054.1 GCF_003315345.1 Marinobacter pelagius | reverse complement strand
GTAGGCTGAAGAGGATCAATCAGATAATCCGCTGAGAAAGATTTTCTTCTTTACATCTTTGGCATTTTATCAACCAGAAATTCCGGATACCCGATTTTTTGAGCAGTCTGGCATTGGTCGACCATTACAATCAGAAGCGCCAAACAGGAGATGGTGATGGATTTTGAGCAGTTTTATCAGGACAAATACCCCGCCGGCGTGCCCCGCGAGGTAGACCTGGATAAATACCAGAGCATGGTGGATGTGTTCGAGCAGGCCGTGAAGAAATACGCGGACCGCCCCGCATTCAGTGCTGTTGGCGCAACTCTCACTTACCGTGACCTCGACACCCAAAGCCGTAACTTTGCTGCCTGGCTGCAGAACAAGACTGACCTCAAGCCCGGGGACCGCATCGCTGTCCAGATGCCGAACCTTCCCCAGTACCCGGTGGTGGTTTTCGGCGCGATGCGTGCCGGCCTGATTGTCGTCAACACCAACCCGCTTTATACCCAGCGGGAAATGGAACACCAGTTCAACGATTCCGGCGCCAAGGCCCTGGTGGTGCTGGCCAACATGGCAGACAACGCCGAAAAGGTGGTACCCCAGACCGGCATAGAGCATGTCATCATTACCGAAATCGCCGACATGAACTCGCCGATCAAGCGCACTCTGATGAATGCGGCAGTCAAGCACCTCAAGAAGATGGTGCCGGCGTTCAACATTCCCGGTGCCCACAAGCTGCCGGCGGTTCTGGGTGCTGGCGCCCGTGAAAAGTTCACCCCGGTTGAGACCAAGAAGGACGATATCGCGGTTCTGCAATACACCGGCGGCACCACCGGTGTGGCCAAGGGAGCCATGCTGACCCACAGCAACCTGGTGGCCAACCTGCTTCAGGTGCGGCCGATGATGGAAGACACCGTGGAAGAGGGCAAGGAAGTGGTTATCGCACCCCTGCCGCTGTACCACATTTATTCCTTCACCCTGAACTGCGGCATCATGCTGGAAGCCGGCGCGCACAACGTGCTGATCCCGAATCCGCGGGATATCCCTGGATTTGTAGGGTATCCGGAATTTCTGGTTGATAAAATGCCAAAGATGTAAAGAAGAAAATCTTTCTCAGCGGATTATCTGATTGATCCTCTTCAGCCTACT
>NZ_QNRO01000053.1 GCF_003315345.1 Marinobacter pelagius | reverse complement strand
GGAGGCTCTGAATAAGTCTCCAAAATCAGCGATAATACGGCCATCGTCAATCGCATAGGATCGTTGCCAGCATGGATCAGATCACCTTCTCCGAAGCCGAATACCAGACCAAGAAGCGCAAGACCCGTCGCGAGATCTTTCTGGAACGGATGGACAAGCTGATTCCGTGGAAGCAGTTGGAGAAGAAGGTAGCCCGTTATTACCCGAAGGGCCGGAACGGACGGCCCCCTTATCCGCTGCCTGCCATGCTGCGGGTTCACTGCATGCAGTTGTTCTATAACTTGAGCGATCCGGCCATGGAAGACGCGCTGTACGAGATCGAATCCATGCGGCACTTCGCGGGTCTGAAGCTGGACCGTTTGCCAGATGAGACGACGATTCTCAACTTCCGGCATTTCCTGGAGCAGCACGGTCTTGGCAAGGCGCTGTTTAAAGAGGTGAACAAACACCTGGAGAAAAACGGCTTGATGTTGCGTGAAGGAAGCATCGTAGATGCCACCATCATCTCTGCTCCCAGCTCCACCAAGAACCAAACTGGCAAGCGTGATCCGGAGATGCACCAGACCAGAAAGGGCAACGAATGGCACTTCGGCATGAAAATGCACATTGGTGTCGACGACACGTTCGGTCTGATTCATAGCATTGATACCACCGCTGCCAATGTTCACGACATCGTGCCCACCGACAAGCTGCTGCATGGTGAAGAGCAACGAGTCTTCGGCGACGCCGGTTACCTTGGCATTCAGAAGCGGGATGAGCATAAGCACCGCAAAAACGTCTCCTGGTTCATTGCCAAACGGCCTGGCACCCGGAAGACGCTGGATGCCGACAAACTGAAAGCAGAGAAGATCAAAGCCAGTGTTCGTGCCAAGGTCGAGCATCCCTTCCGGTACATCAAGCGGGTCTTTGGTTATGGCAAGGTCCGCTATCGCGGCCTTGCCAAGAACAGCAACCGGTTGCATTTGCTGGCCGCGTTTAGCAACCTGCTGATCGGTGAAAAATACATGCTGGCGTAGGGCCAGTGCGCCTGTTTTCCGCCAAAATGGCGGGAAACGGGCAAAAAACACACAAATAAAGGGAAAATAGTGTCTGAATCTTCGATTTTTTGCCGTTTAAACCCAAGATGGGCAAATATCAGCAGTTATTCAGACCTTCC
>NZ_QNRO01000052.1 GCF_003315345.1 Marinobacter pelagius | reverse complement strand
TTAGCCCGGATTTCTCATGACCGCATAAACAAAAACGGCTGAAAGCCTTATGATTCTTGTCGCCAAACAAAGCCCCATAAGTCTTCAGCCGCGCACAAAATGCTACCAGAAAAACTCCACTTTTCACCCCTCTCTCGCCGCCTCGTCGAGGCCTCTTTCACCGGTGGTCACATCACCTCGGATGCGGGCTTGTTGCTGCTGCGCGAGGTCGACCGGCAACATGGCTTGACCCGCCGCCTGGCCAAAATCGTTCCCGATCGGCGTGATCCTGGGCGTGTCCAGCATGGACTGCAGACACTGCTCGCCCAGCGTATCTATGCACTGGCCGCCGGCTACGAGGATCTCAACGATCATGACGGCCTGCGCCATGACTACGCGCTGCAGACTGCGGTCAACCGCCTGCAACCGCTGGCCGGCAAATCCACTCTGGGGCGCCTGGAACAGCAAGCCGATCGCGAAACGGTGGTGCAAGCCCATCGCCTGCTGTGGGAGCACTTCATCGCCCAGCATGACCAGGCGCCGGCTGAGATCGTGCTCGACTTCGATGCGACCGATGTGCCGGTGCATGGTGATCAGGAAGGGCGCTTCTTCCATGGCTATTACGACCATTACTGCTTCCTGCCGCTCTATGTGTTCTGTGGTCGCCATCTGCTGGTGAGCTATTTGCGCCCGAGCAACATCGATGGCGCCCGACACAGTTGGGCCATCCTGGCACTGCTGGTCAAGTTCATTCGCCGCTTCTGGCCAGAGACCCGCATCGTGTTCCGCGGTGACGGCGGTTTTTGCCGACATCGCATGCTCGACTGGTGTGACCGCAAGCAGGTGGATTATGTGGTGGGTCTGGCCCGCAACACCCGCCTGCAGCGGATGGCGGCGCCGGCCATGCAAGCGGTCGCCGAGGCCTACCAAGAAACCGGGCAGAAGATGTCCGGCGTGTATCGCTTCCTCTATCAGGCCGGTAGTTGGCGTAGGCGCCGCCTGGTCGTGTCGCGCCTGGAACATGGCGAGCAGGGTGCCAATCCACGCTTCATCGTCGTGTCCCGCTTTGCCGAGGATGCTGCCCAGCAGTACTACGAAGACTACTGCGGCCGTGGCGACATGGAGAATCGGATCAAGGACCAACAGTTGGATCTGTTCGCCGACCGCACCTCCAGCCCACGCTGGTGGAC
>NZ_QNRO01000051.1 GCF_003315345.1 Marinobacter pelagius | reverse complement strand
TTCCTCGACTTCGACCAGGATCTGCTCGTGTACCAGGTCTTCGTTTCGGAACAGCCGGGCGACGTTCTCTTGCCCGATCCGGGTGCTGCCCGGCTTCCGGCGCTCCATCGCTGTGGCCGCTGGCCCCATGTGCTGCGTCGGCTCGATGTCTAGGCCCTGATCTTCGTAGCTCCGCATATCAATGCGCTCATCGAGGCCGGCGCGTTCCAGGTGAGCGTTGGTCAGGTCTTCGAATTGCTGGCGCACCCAGCGAACCTCAGCCACCCCTCGGGCCTCGCCCTTTTCCCCGTTTTTGAGTTTCGGCTTCGTCCGGTCGTCCAGTTCCCGGGTTTTCTCGGTCAGCCCTTCCGGCCCCATACGGCGGGTGGTTGCGAGGATGTGGGCGTGGTGGTTTCGTTGGTCGCCGCCCTTGTCCGGCTTGTGAATGCAGACCTCGACGGCGAAGCCGTAGCGGTCAACTAGGGACTGGGCGAACTCGTGCGCCAGCTCCTGGCGCTGGGCTTCGTCCAGCTCGTGCGGAAGGCCAATCAGGAACTCCCGGGCCACCTGGGAGTTCTGCCGATTCTCGGCCAGCTCGGCGGCATTCCAGAGCGCTTCCCGGTCGTGCGCCCACTCGGGCGCATGATCGGGAGCGATGATCTCGGCACTGACGACACCACCCTTCCGGGTGTAGTCGTGGATTTCGCCGGTGCGATGGTCGATCACTTCGGCACCGGCACGGTAAGCGGCTGCCGCGGTCGCAGACCGACCGGCAGAACGCTTAACGGGTTTGATGCTGCATGTGGTCGAGGCCATTCCGAGATCACCGATGCTGCTGCTTTGCCAAGTGTTCCAGGTCGCCAGACCTAGAACACGCGGAGGCCGTCAGGCCGGAGTAGCCCCCGGCAGGGCCGTCGGAGACCGCACGCAAACGCCAGTTTGCATAAGTGCGCCCTTCGGGTTCCAGATTGACACCCTCGGCGGGGTGTCAATCTGGAGTATAGCAACCCCGCGCCGGGGTTCGCTATACTCTTCCGTTGGGGCTCCTGAGCCCCAACGGACAGGCGGCAAACTCAAAGGTAAGGGCCACCCATGGCAGCGAAGAAAACACCCGAGCAGCGGCTGGCAGAGCTCAACGAGCAGCAGGCGAAAATAGAGCGCGAACTCAAACAGCGGAAAGAGCGGATTGTTCAGCAAAAGCGCCAGCAACAAGCAAAGCTGATGAACCAAAAGCGCAAGCGAGAGACGCGGCAGAAGGTTCTGATCGGCGCGGCGATTCTGGCGAAGATCGAAGCCGGGGAGTGGTCCCGGGATAACCTCACACGGCTCCTGGACGGCTACCTGAAGCGCGACGATGACCGCGCCCTGTTCGACTTGCCGCCAGTCCCTGGCGGCAAGTCGAACAGGGCGCGGTCATCGTCGCGCTTCAGGTAGCCGTCCAGGAGCCGTGTGAGGTTATCCCGGGACCACTCCCCGGCTTCG
>NZ_QNRO01000050.1 GCF_003315345.1 Marinobacter pelagius | reverse complement strand
CCCGGATTTCTCATGAGAAGGTAGCGTAAGGAAGGAAGAAGCGGCTGAAAGTGTTATGATTTCAAGCTCCTACACAAAAAACCAACACTAACCGCCGCTATCCAAAATGGTACCTGAAAAGCTGACCTTCTCGCCACTCTCTCGCCGCCAAATTGAAGCCGATTTTTCCGGTGGTCATATCACCTCCGATGCAGGGTTGCTCCTGCTTCGGGAAGTCGACAAACAGCACCGTCTGACTCAGCGCCTGGCCTCGGTGCTTAACGATTCACGGAATCCAGTGCTGGTTCGCCACAAGCTGGAAACCATGACTCGGCAACGGGTCTTCGGCGTGGCTGCAGGATACGAAGACCTGAACGATCATGAGGCGCTGCGTTTTGATCAGGCTCTGCAAACCGCGGTTGGCAAAGAGAGCGATTTAGCCGGCAAGTCCACGCTCTGCCGAATGGAGCAGCAAGTAAATCGTCAGTCGGTGGTCAAGGCCCACGAATTGCTGTGGCAGCATTTCATCGAACAGCACGAGACACCGCCGAAGGAAATCGTGCTGGATTTTGACGGTACCGATATCCCAGTTCATGGCGACCAGCCCGGCAAGTTCTTTAACGCTTATTACGACCACCACTGTTACTTTCCGCTGTATGTGTTCTGCGGCCGTCACCTGCTGGTGAGCTACCTGCGCACCAGCAACCGCAGTGACAGCCGACACAGCTGGGCCATTCTGGCCCTGCTGGTAAAGTTCATCCGGCAATATTGGCCCGATACACGCATCGTGTTCCGAGGTGACAGTGGCTTCTATCGGCCTCGCCTATTGAGCTGGTGCGACCGGAATAATGTGGATTACCTGGTCGGCATCAGCAAGAACAGCCGGTTGCTCAAGGACGTGGAAGCGCCGTCACAACTGGTCCGGGACACGCACCAGAAAGTCGGTGAAAAAGTCTCCGCCACTTATCGGTTCCGGTATCAGGCGCATTCCTGGAAGTTCCCTCGCTGGGTGGTGGCCCGCCTGGAAGAAGGCGAGCTTGGCTCCAATCCTCGCTTTGTCATCAGCTCCCGCTATGACGACGGTTTTAAGCTCTATTACGAACAGTACTGCGCCCGAGGCGATATGGAAAACCGGATCAAGGATCAGCAGCTGTATCTGTTCGCGGATCGAACGTCGAGTGTTCAGTGGTGGACCAATCAATGGCGGCTGATCTTGTCCGGCTTCGCTTACACCTTGTTCGAGCGATTACGAGCGCACCTGAAAAAGACGCCCTTCGAACGGATGAGCGCCAGCAACCTGCGGCTGAAGCTGATCAAGGTTGGCGCGGTCATCATCCGCAATACCCGCCGAATCCGGGTGCTGATGAGTGACAGCTATCCCTACAAAGAAGAACTCACGAATCTGGTTCGTCGCCTGGTTCCAGGGTAGATGCCCGGGCTCCCCCGGCCCGACGCAATGGGGGAAAGGGGGCCGTGTGTCCAGGCAACAGAAATTGATCAACAATTAGCCAATAATAGCCGCACCGGAGCGGTCATGGCGGTAAACCGCCTAGTCTGCGAGACTTGCTGAGTAGCTATGAGAAATCCGGG
>NZ_QNRO01000049.1 GCF_003315345.1 Marinobacter pelagius | reverse complement strand
CCCCCTCTGTCAGCCTAGTTGTCCAGTAGGCGGTTTCGCCTGAATTTAACCAATCAGGGGCGGCATGGGAGCATTCATGCCACGCTATTCCGAAGAACGAAAAGCCGCAGTGTTGAAGAAGCTATTACCTCCGCAGAACCGAAGTGTCGTGTCGGTGGCGGCAGAGGAAGGCATATCCGATGTGACTCTGTATAGTTGGTTGAAACAGTGTCGAGAACAGGGAATGCCCGTGCCAGGTAATCGTAATACCGGGGAAGACTGGTCCCCCGAAGCCAAGCTGGCTGTTGTGATTGAAACAGCATCGATGTCTGAAGCCGAACTCAGCGCCTATTGTCGTGAGAAAGGCCTGTATCCGGAACAAGTGCAGCGCTGGAAAGAAGCCTGCCTTCAGGGCGCTGGCATGCAACAAGACCGGGATAAAGCGGCTCAGAAACAGAAACGAGAGTCCCGCAAGACTATCAAAAAGCTGAAAGCGGAAGTTCGCCGCAAAGACAAGGCTCTGGCTGAAACCACCTCGCTTCTGGTGTTGTCAAAAAAGCTCGAAGCCTTGTACGGCGAAGACCCGGACAGCAGCGAGGACGACTGACGCCGCTGGACGAACGTGCAAGGCTCCTGGAGCTGTTTGATGAAGCCGTTGCCGGTGGTGCAGCCCGATACAGGGCCGCAGAGCTGATGGATATCAGCGAGCGCACATTGAAGCGCTGGCGCAGTGCCGACGGTCGGGTGGCTGAAGATCGCCGTCCTGATGCGGAGCAGGTTGAACAGCCTCATAAACTCACCCAGGCCGAGGAGTTGGCCATTCTGAGTGCATGTAATCAACCTCAGTACCGGAGTTCGCCACCGTCGCAGATCGTGCCGTCACTGGCCGACAAAGGCGTCTATCTGGCTTCTGAGTCGTCGTTTTATCGGGTGCTGAAAAAGCACCAACAACAGAATTACCGGGGGCGCATGAAGCCGCCTCGCAAGGTGCCTGAACCGACCAGCTTCACCGCGACAGGCCCGAACCAGGTGTGGAGTTGGGACATCAGTTATTGTCCGTCAGCGGTGCGTGGTCAGCATTGGTATCTGTACCTGATCATGGACATCTACAGTCGCAAGATCGTCGCCTGGGAAATCCATGAGGCCGAATCCGGAGAACTGGCCAGGAAGCTGGTTGAGCGTGCATTGCTGCGCGAGGGCTGCTGGCACAATCCGCCGGTACTGCACTCCGACAATGGCGCGCCGATGACGTCTTACACGCTCAAGGCTCGGTTGGCCGATCTGGGCATGTTGATGTCGCACAGCAGGCCGAGAGTCAGCAACGATAATCCTTACTCGGAGTCGCTGTTCCGGACCGTCAAATACTGCCCGGAGTGGCCCTCAAAGGGCTTTGAATCACTGACGGCAGTGCGTGACTGGATGCTGGCGTTCGAGCACGCCTACAACGAACGACACCTCCACAGCGGTATCCGGTTCGTGACACCAGTAGACCGGCATCGGGGTGTTGATCACGAACGCTTGGCGCACCGGAAAATGGTTTATGAAAGAGCAAAGCGCCGGAATCCACGGCGCTGGTCTGGCCCCACCCGAAACTGGGAAGTGACCGGACCGGTATCGCTTAACCCTGGCAAGTTGCAGGAAATCGAGCGCAATAAATTGGCCGCTTAAACGCGGTCATTTGGACAACTGGGTTGAAAATCGCCG
>NZ_QNRO01000048.1 GCF_003315345.1 Marinobacter pelagius | reverse complement strand
GAAAATCTTTCTCAGCGGATTATCTGATTGATCCTCTTCAGCCTACTCTACTGCCAATTTTCTGTTTCCACCTTCGCCTGAGTCTTCATAGCGATGCTGACTAGGGAGGACAGCGAGAGCTGGGCAAGCGTCAAAGCGGTTCTGGTTCATGCGCAATCCGAACACCTGCACAACATTCCTCTTGTAAGAAACCGATCAAATTCTCTAGGTGCCCATACTCGGGTATACAGACAATCGTGCGGCTATGTTTCTCCTGCCGGATCAGCCCTACCTTGGCCATGCGCGCAAGGTGATGTGATAGCGTCGAAGCAGGAATACCCAGCCCCTTCTGGATATCTCCGACCGAAGCCCCATCATGGCCAGCTTTGACCAGAAAGCGGAACACGGACAGTCGGTGACTATTCCCTAGCTCAGCTAAGCTGGCTGCAACCTTTTCGTGATCCATAGCACGCCCCAATAATTCGATGTTTCTAGAATTATAGTTGACAGGTCGGATAAACGCAAGTAGGCTGCGTACATCATTTCGACAATACTAGAAATATAGGAGTAATATTGAATGTCATCTCAACTCCAAGACGCTCTAGGCATGTTCGCCTTTCTCGCTATCGAGCTATCGGTTTTATTCATTGGCATTAGCTTGCTGGTCGGAGTTCTTCAACGTCACATCCCACCATCCAAGGTGGAAGCGTTACTGACTTCCAGTGGGAAGCGAGGCTATTTTCTTGCTGCTGGTTTAGGAGCTATAACGCCCTTCTGTAGTTGCTCGACTATCCCCATGTTGAAAGGGTTGATTCGGGCACGGGCCGGTTTTGGGCCGATGATGGTGTTTCTTTTCTCATCTCCGTTGCTGAATCCTATCGTCGTCGGCCTGCTGGTTGCCACGTTTGGATGGACACTTACTGCTATCTATGTGCTCGCCGCTTTGGTGGTCGCGGTAGGTGCCGGATGGCTGCTTCACACGCTTGGCTTCGAGCGTTATGTGCGCCGGACGGCGACACAAGAGAGCAGTGGATGTAGTTCATCAGCAAGCCCGTGCAGTGCTACATCGACCGCATCGAGTTGCGGCACCAACAGCTGCGACACCACTCCGAAGACGGCTTCTTGCGGGGCTGATAGGAAGACAACAGTCTCTACGTCTAGCGAATGCTGTGACAGTCAACCCACTGTCACGGTTAAGAAAGAAGGGAAGTACAGTGGTGTGTGGCGGGAAGCTTGGTCGGACTTTATCGATGTGTTGCCTTACCTGCTCATCGGTATTGCGATTGGCAGCGTGATCTATGGTTTCATGCCCACTGACTTATTGGAGCAGTATGCAGGCCCAGATAATCCCTTTGCCATTCCAGTTGCCGCTGTCATCGGCGTGCCGTTGTATATTCGCGCTGAAGCCGTCATACCTCTGGCAGCGGCTCTGATGGCCAAAGGCGTGGGTGCCGGGACGGTGCTAGCGTTGATCATCGGCAGTGCCGGAGCCAGCCTGACTGAGCTCATTCTGTTGCGCTCTTTGTTCACGCTGAAGCTTTTAGCGGCGTTTTTAGCAGTCATTTTTGCTATGGCGATGATTGCCGGTTACGCCACCTACCTGTTTTTCTGATCAAGGCGGGAGATGATTAATTCGTTAAGCCTTCCTGGGTACCAGTTGGTGGATTCTGATGAGCAGAATGAAGACATACATTTTCGGCTTGAAGCACCTACACCAGTAGCCTGCGAGG
>NZ_QNRO01000047.1 GCF_003315345.1 Marinobacter pelagius | reverse complement strand
GAGTAGGCTGAAGAGGATCAATCAGATAATCCGCTGAGAAAGATTTTCTTCTTTACATCTTTGGCATTTTATCAACCAGAAATTCCGGATACCCCAATAAAAGATTGTGACTTTGCGCGACCGCTATGGGTTGAGGTGTATATCACTGAATCTTGGTTAAATCACACCAAGCACTTAATGTTTTCGGCCTCTTCTGTTGGAAGTGTCACTGTTGAAGCCGTTGGAAAGTGGCATCCAAGAACGGGCTACTCAGGGTTCAAACTGCAGGCAGTCTGTAAGTCAAACAGAGTGAGATTCAGGCTTTTTGGAGATGTAAATGGGAGGCGGGTTCTGACATCCGATATTGATATCAGGACACTTGACCAATTGAATCAAAGGTATGGCGCTAATGAAACAGTTTTTTATAGCAAGGACGTACCAGTGCTGATGGCAATCTATTACTCAACTAAACGGTTAGAGGTTTTTAAATAACGTTTGCTGGCTGCATTCAGCAACCTTTTGATCGGTGAAAAATATCTGCTGGCGTAGGCCTCAAGTTTGGGAATTCTCGAACATATGATGAAAGAAATGATTTGGGTCACTTAGGGAGACTCTGAATAAGTCCCCAAAATCAGCGATAATACGGCCGTCGTCAACCGCATAGGATCGTTGCCACCATGGATCAGATCACCTTCTCCGAAGCCGAGTACCAGACCAAAAAGCGCAAAACCCGCCGCGAGATCTTTCTGGAACGGATGGACAAGCTGATTCCGTGGAAGCAGCTGGAAAAGAAGGTAGCCCGTTATTACCCCAAGGGCCAGAACGGACGGCCTCCCTATCCTTTGTCTGCCATGCTGCGCGTTCACTGCATGCAGTTGTTCTATAACCTCAGCGATCCGGCCATGGAAGATGCATTGTACGAGATCGAATCCATGCGCCAGTTCGCTGGCCTGAAGCTCGATCGTCTGCCAGACGAAACAACGATCCTTAAGTTCCGTCATTTTCTGGAGCAGCATGGTCTCGGCAAGGTGCTGTTCAAAGAGGTGAACAAGCACCTGGAGAAAAACGGCCTGATGCTGCGTGAAGGCAGCATTGTTGATGCCACCATCATCTCTGCGTCCAGCTCCACAAAGAACAGTTCTGGCAAGCGCGATCCGGAGATGCACCAAACCCGAAAGGGCAACGAATGGCAGTTCGGCATGAAGATGCACATTGGCGTCGACGACACACTGGGCCTTATCCATAGCATCGACACCACTGCTGCCAATGTCCATGACATTGTGCCTTCCGGCAAACTGCTGCACGGTGAAGAGCGCCGAGTCTTTGGTGATGCCGGCTACCTCGGCATACAAAAGCGAGGCGAGCACAAGCACCGTAAAAATGTGTCTTGGTTCATCGCCAAGCGCCCGGGTTCACGGAAGGCCCTGAATGCTGACAAGCTGAAAGCCGAGAAAATCAAAGCCAGCATCCCCTCAAAAGTGGAACATCCGTTCCGGTACATCAAGCAGGTGTTCGGCTACAACAAGGTTCGCTATCGCGGCCTGTCGAAAAACACCAACCGGCTGCAC
This sequence comes from Marinobacter pelagius, assembly GCF_003315345.1. Classification (GTDB taxonomy): domain Bacteria; phylum Pseudomonadota; class Gammaproteobacteria; order Pseudomonadales; family Oleiphilaceae; genus Marinobacter; species Marinobacter pelagius_A. The sequence continues at coordinate 529 of NZ_QNRO01000047.1, read as the reverse complement.
TTGTTGGCCGCGTTCAGTAATCTGTTAATCGGTGAAAAATACCTGCTGGCATAGGGGCAGTGTGCCTATTTTCCGCCAAAATGGCGGGAAACGGGCAGAAAACATACAAATAAATGGAGAGTTGCGTCTGAATTTTCCGTTTTCTGCTGGCTCAAACGGATGCTGGTGAAAATCGACGGTTATTCAGACCTTCCTTAGCTTTCTGTAATTGGCGAGTACAATGTATGCGCCGCGAACATGATCAGTCTTTGTTCGTCATGGCATCGAACACGTTTTTGTGGCTAACTGAGACCAACGTTTTATTAACGTACTGGAAGACCGATTTGCCGATGGAGATTCTTGATAACCTGCTTCATCGATACCCCCTTCGATTTCGCAGTGTGGCAAGCCCCAATATCCTAGACACCTGACAGCTTTGTGAAGTACTGCTTTTCTAAGGAGGCTCTGAATAAGTCTCCAAAATCAGCGATAATACGGCCATCGTCAATCGCATAGGATCGTTGCCAGCATGGATCAGATCACCTTCTCC
>NZ_QNRO01000046.1 GCF_003315345.1 Marinobacter pelagius | reverse complement strand
GAAGACTACTGCGGCCGTGGCGACATGGAGAATCGGATCAAGGACCAACAGTTGGATCTGTTCGCCGACCGCACCTCCAGCCCACGCTGGTGGACTAACCAGTGGCGGCTGATGCTGTCGGCCTTTGCCTATGTGCTGTTCGAACGGCTACGCGATCATCTCCAGGGCACCGCATTGGCGCGCATGAGCATCCATAACCTGCGCTTGAAACTGCTCAAGATCGGTGCGGTGATCATTCGCAACAGCCGGCGCATCCGCGTGCTGATCAGCGAGGCCTATCCGCATCAGGAACTCTTTGCGGGGCTGGTTGCCCGCCTCAAGCCGACCTGAACAGGCGGGCGCCCCCGGCCCGGCTCAATGGGGGAAAGGGGGCAGTGCGCCCCATACGCGGGAATTGAATAAAAAACGATCAATTTTTAGCGGTGGAAGGCAGGTTGTTGATACACCGAGGCTTCACCGGCCACGCCTGCCGGCCTCATGAGAAATCCGGGTTAGTATCGTTAAATAACCCTTCAAGACTAAGACCTACTACACTGGCACATATCATCGTTTTTCAACGCCTAAAGGAACGCCGATGGACCTCACCGCCTACCTAAAACTCATGGCCGACAAAGGCGCCTCCGACCTCTACCTGTCCACCGGTGCCCCGGTGATGATGAAAGTCGAAGGCCACACCGCTCCCATCACCCAAAAACACCTGCCAGCCGGGGCGGTGAAGGAGTTGGCGTATTCGATCATGAAAGACAAACAGCGGGCGGAGTTCGAGAAGTCGCTGGAGCTGGACATGGCCGTGGGGCTGGCCAATATCGGGCGATTTCGGGTGAACGTGCTGTGGCAGCGGGGCGAAGTCAGCATGGTGATTCGTCACCTGAAAACCGAAATTCCGTCCATCGATACCCTTGGCCTGCCAAAGATTCTCGAGCAGCTGATTATGGAACCCCGGGGGCTGATCCTGGTGGTGGGTTCCACTGGCTCCGGTAAGTCCACCACCCTGGCCTCGATGCTGGATTACCGTAACAGCCACACCACCGGCCACATCCTCACCATTGAGGACCCTATAGAATACACTCACACGCACCAGAAAAGCGTGGTGAACCAGCGGGAGGTGGGCGTAGACACTCACTCCTACACCGAAGCCCTGCGCCGGGCCATGCGCGAGGCACCGGATGTGATCATGATCGGTGAAATCCGCGACCGTGAAACCATGAAGCAAGCCCTCACCTATGCGGAAACCGGGCACCTGTGCATCTCCACCCTGCACGCCAGTAACGTAGACCAGACCATGCGGCGGATCGTGAACTTCTTCCCGGAGCATGCCCACAAAGAGCTGTTTATGGACCTGAGCCTGCACCTGAAAGCCGTGGTGGCCCAACGGTTATTGAAAGGTAAGGATGGCAAGCGCTGCGCAGCGGTCGAAGTGATGCTCGCAAGCCCCTACATCAAGGACATCATCAACAAAGGCGAAGTTGAGGGCATTACCGAAGTCATGGAGAAGAGCCAGCAGCAGGGTATGAAGACCTTTGACCAGGCCATCATGGACCTTTACCACCAGGGCAAGATCACCGAAGAAACCGCGCTGGCCAGCGCCGATTCCCGCCACAACCTGGAAGTGAAAATCCGGCTGGAAAAAGGCAGCCTTGCCGGCAACTCCGACAGCCTGACCTTCGACAGAGACTGACACAAAAAAGCCCCCAAACCAGGCTGCTCGGTGTCGTGAGCAACCAGGCCGGGGGCAGGCTGTGAACCTGATCAGTTCAGTTCAGTGCAGCGTCAAATCAGATCTTGGTCATGCGCAGGTAAGGACGCAGTTCGTTCCAGCCCTGCGGGAAGATATCCTTCGCCTCTTCGTTGGAGATGGACGGCGGAATAATCACCTCGCCACCCTTGCGCCAGTCTGCCGGCAGGGCAACCTTGTTGGCATCGGCTGTCTGCAGCGCGTCGATAACACGCAGGATTTCGTCAAAGTTACGACCAACCGCCATCGGGTACGTCAGGGTCAGGCGGACTTTCTTGGCCGGATCGATGATGAACACGCTGCGTACGGCGGCGGTTTCGCTCTCACCCGGGTGAATCATGTCGTACAGCTGGGCAATTTTGTGGTCTTCGTCGGCAACGATCGGGAACTGAAGGTCACAGCTCTGGGTATCGTTTACGTCGTCAATCCACTTCATGTGCTCGTCTACAGAGTCGGTAGACAGGCCAAGCGGCTTCACGTTGCGGGCTGCAAACTCCTGGGCCAGCTGGGCAGTACGGCCCATTTCAGTGGTACATACCGGAGTAAAGTCAGCGGGGTGGCTGAAGAAGAACACCCAGGAATCACCAGCCCACTCATGGAAGCTGATCGCGCCTTTGGTGGTGTCTACTTTGAAGTCCGGAGCGGTTTCGCCAAGACGGATGGACATAATCTGGGTATACGGATTTAATGGTTGATGGGGCACCTTCACCCCATCAATCTGATACCACCCTCAGATGGTTGATAGATCGACTCCGTAGTTGAG
>NZ_QNRO01000045.1 GCF_003315345.1 Marinobacter pelagius | reverse complement strand
AGTGGTCCCGGGATAACCTCACACGGCTCCTGGACGGCTACCTGAAGCGCGACGATGACCGCGCCCTGTTCGACTTGCCGCCAGTCCCTGGCGGCGGTTCTGGCGAGGGCGAGGCTTAGCCTCGCCTCTGGCGCTTTTCAGCCCTTGCCTTTGACTGGATTCGCTTCCCGGAGCGCCTTCACTTCGCCCCGCAGTTCAGCGGCTTCTTGGGTGGCGGTGTCAGCCTTCTCTTCCAGCTTGGCCATGCGCTTCCGCATCTGCTCCAGTTCGCGCTGGGCGGCTTCCAGCTGGCCCTGACAGGCCTGCTCTCCAGCGGCCCGTTGCTGGGCGTCTTTCTCCGCCTTCTCGGCCCGCTTCGCCTGTTCCTGGGCCCGCTTCTCGGCGGCCTCCACCTGGGCCGTGGCCTCCTTCTTCACTGCGTCGATCTCGGCCTTGTGCTCCTTGCGGGCCTCGGCCAAATCGGCGCGGCCTTGCTTAATCGCTTCCTGGTGCAGGGCTTCGGCCCGCTCCGCTCTGGCTTCCGCTGCATCTTTCAACCCCGACTCTCTCAGAAGTAGCTCAGTGATCTCGGTCTTGTCTCGCTGAAACTTCTCTTTCTGTTCGGCTAGTTCGGCCTGCGCATTGTGCCGAGATGCATCCAAATCGTTGCAGGTGTCCTCCAGGGCCACGATTTTCCGCTGATACTCAGTTGCTTCGGCCTCCAGGGCAGCGATGCTGTCCAGGTGCTCCCGCACTTCAGCGGCAGCGGCTTCCTGGGCCTGGTGCAACGCTTCACGCTCGGCAGCCAGTCGCCGATCCGCTTCTTCAACAGCGGCGTGCCAGACGGCGCCCTGCAGTTGGTCCAGCCGTTCGGTGATCGCTTCCGGTACTCGAACCTCGGCCAGCTGGCTGTCCTCTTTTTTCGATTCCTTCCACTTTTTCAGCACCGGCCCTATGGTGGCAAAACTCCCGCCCCCCAAGGCGTCGCGGACGTTGACCTGGGTCGGGTTAACGCCCTCGGCTTCCAGTTTTTCAGCGGCCTCGATGATGCGATCTTCAGTTGTTGCCATGATCCCCCCCTTCTGTATTGTGTTGTATGTAGTATTGCAAAACATACAACACAATACAACAACAGATACAAAAAAACCCGGAAATAACCGGGTCGTTTCGGGCTTAACCCCCAATCCGGCGCTGCATCTCGCCGGTTTCCTGGTTAACTTCCCATTCGTTTCCATCTGGGTCCCGCACGATCGCAGGCAGGTCCGGCTCCAAGCCCTCGAGGCTCGGCTGGCTTGGCGGGTCAATACCATCACCAGTCGGTAGCTGAGTTTCCCCTAACTGCGGCAACTGCCGTAGCGGTGGTTTGCCCCCTTCCAGCGTCTCCTGGTCCTGCTCTGCGGCGCTCAGGATGATTCGGGCATCGAACGCTGCAAATCTCTGATTCTCTCGCTTATCCGCCCACGCCACACGGCGGTTGACGAGGTACGCATTAACGCCACCACGCTCAGACCCGACACGCGAAACGTCTAACCAATTTTCATCCTTCAACACCTTCACTGCGCGCTTAATCGTCATGGTGGTAACTCCCATCATTTCAGCCAGAACTTTCTGACTAACCACCACCGCACCAGATTTATCCATGTTTGCCACTAAGAGGTGCATCAACTGGGCCGCTTTTGGTTTCGTTCCGATCAAAACGGCCCATGCCTCATGAGCCTTTCTCTCGGTCTGAACCCATGTCCCTTTAGGCTTCATATCAGACATAAATCACCGTTAGATACCCAACACTGAAAACAAATATATCACACTTTAAAGTTAGATAAGTGCTCTCAAATGTTCCAGGGTGGGAACATCCTGGGTGTTCTAGGGTGGGAACACAGCTTGTGTTACCTGGCAATTTTTAAGTTATTGAAAATTAAGGGTTAAATTTTTATCCCCTTCTATGATCTAGGGCGGTGCAACCCTGCACAGTTGAGAGTGCATATCGCACTCTGAATTGGGCACCCCATCGGGGTGCTGCTATCGCGCCTCCGGCCGCCGATTAAAATCGGCTCCTGGTTCGCTCCTCGGGCAAAAATTCCGCTTCGCTCCATTTTCACCCTGCGGTGCGATTCCGATTTGACTGTGTACGGGCCTGAAACGGTAGTGAAGGGCCGCAAGTACCGGGGTGGCATTCCGCCCCGGTACTACTGGAAGTGCTTGTTCAATTCGATCTCAGAAGCTCACAGCGGCGAAAGCCGCCACCACCGAGCAAAAGGCCACCCCCAACCGTCCTAAGCATCAGTAAAGTCCTGACAGCGTTTTAAGGGCTGGCGCGGCCGGGAGGCCGCTAACTGTGGGGTTTGAGGCGCAACAAACTGCGGCGCAACCGCCGCCCCTCTCAAAAACCATAAGGCGTGTCGGACCGGCGAAGCCGGGGCGGCTGCGCCGCCAAATAGCCGCGCGCAAGCGCGCTCTTTTTTTCTTTGTTACCCGAGCCCCGGCCCCTGGTGCTCGTCGTCGTGGTCGTCTCGCTGCTGCTGGCGATGCTGAAACTCGCGCTCAAGCGAATTCAGAGGCCGCTCAGGCGGCTTTTCCGGTTTATCCGGTGGTTCTATGTACCCCCGAGCCTGTAGCGCCTTCTGGACGCTCTCAGGCGGCTTTTCCGGTTTATCCGGTGGTTCTATGTACCCCCGAGCCTGTAGCGCCTTCTGGACGCTCTCAGGCGGCTCTATGCCGTATTCCTGCATGAACCCAAGGGTTCGCCGGATCATGTCCGGCACAACTTCCTGCAGGCGTTCTAGCGCCTGCCTGGCGCGACTGGCGGCGGCTTTGGTCTCGGCAATCTCAACGATCAACCTGCCTCGCTCGATCTCCAGCTGCTCAACATAGAATTCCTCGACTTCGACCAGGATCTGCTCGTGTACCAGGTCTTCGTTTCGGAACAGCCGGGCGACGTTCTCTTGCCCGATCCGGGTGCTGCCCGGCTGTTCCGAAACGAAGACCTGGTACACGAGCAGATCCTGGTCGAAGTCGAGGAATTCTATGTTGAGCAGCTGGAGATCGAGCGAGGCAG
>NZ_QNRO01000044.1 GCF_003315345.1 Marinobacter pelagius | reverse complement strand
GCGCCGTCCATCTGCGCCGCACCAGTGATCATGTTCTTCACATAGTCAGCGTGGCCCGGGCAGTCTACGTGCGCGTAGTGACGGGTCGGAGAATCATACTCAACGTGAGAGGTCGCGATGGTGATACCACGAGCCTTCTCTTCCGGCGCGTTATCGATCTGGTCAAACGCGCTGGCTGAACCTGTACCCCATACTTCGTGACATACACGAGTCAGAGCAGCGGTCAGAGTGGTCTTACCATGGTCAACGTGACCAATAGTACCCACGTTTACGTGCGGTTTACTACGCTCAAATTTTTCTTTGGACATTTGACCAACTCCCCTAATCAACCTGATCGTAACGTTGACCGGATAAAAATGGAGCTCATGGGCGGATTTGAACCGCCGACCTCACCCTTACCAAGGGTGTGCTCTACCAACTGAGCTACATGAGCATTAGAACCAAATTGGAGCGGGCAGCGGGAATCGAACCCGCGTCATCAGCTTGGAAGGCTGAGGTAATAGCCACTATACGATGCCCGCGAGCAATAAGTGGTGGAGGGGGCAGGATTCGAACCTGCGAAGGCGATGCCGTCAGATTTACAGTCTGATCCCTTTGGCCACTCGGGAACCCCTCCCGTACAAATTCGCTTCCCACGAATCTGCTCAAAACTTAAAGTGGAGCTGGCGGACGGAATCGAACCCCCGACCTGCTGATTACAAGTCAGCTGCTCTACCAACTGAGCTACGCCAGCTCACATTCGCCTCGTCAGCGAGGGCGGTATACTACGGAGTTTTTTCTGACGTTGCAACACCTTCGCAAGGGTTGATTTCGATGAAATCGAAATTTTTGCCATATTCCGAAGTTACCGCCTGAACCAGGTCCTCAGCGAGGTCCGGCTCAGCCTCAAAATCGAGGGCGTAGCTTATCTGATTTCGGTCATAGTTGGCTAGTACCGCATTGAGATTCTGACGTTTTTTTTCTTCGAGTACGGAAATTGCGGCCTCACGGGACTCGAAGAGGCCGAGGGAAATGGCGTTCCGGTATTCCCCCTGGGTGACCAGGTACGAGTCGATACCCTGGCGCTGGATTTCCCGGAACTGCTTGCGGGCGGCATCCGCCGGTTGCGGGGGAATCAACACCCAGTTAAGGGGTGGCCGTACTTGCTCCATTTCCTCAATGGTGACGGAGACGTCATCCAGCGCGGGCACTGCCTCCATAACAGCCTGGGCCGCCTCCCGACTATCCAGCCAGCCCAATCGCACACAGTGTAAGGGGCGCTCTTCCTGAACAGAGGCCGGCGGAGCGGGGCCCGACGAAACCTGCCCGGTAGACGCTACCTCACTGGACTCCTCAGCAACCTCTGCAACCACAGTCTCTTCAACCTCTTCGGGCTCGGAGACCGCCCCCTGGTCAGCCGAAGCCTTGAGACTGGCGACCCGGGGTAACGTGCCGGAAACAGCCGCCGTTGAGCTTACCGGAGGCTGCATCGCACCCGCGAAATACCACACGAACATGTTGGCGCAGAGCAGCAGTAAAGCCAACCACCTCATATTGCCAACTCTTCTGCATCAATGGCGGCAAGGCCCCGGAGCACCAGGTCTGGCGCGTGAATTGCGTTAAGGCCAAGGCTTTGGAGTCGTTCGGCGTCACCGCCTGTCACGAGGATATCGCGAAGGGCAAAGGTGCTGACATCGGCCCGGATCCGATCGATCATGGCAGCAAATAGCCAGGCCAGACCATGATTTACACATTCACCGGTGCTTATCCCCGGAGCCGTTTCCAGTACCTGCTCCAGATCAAACAGGATCCGGGCCGCATCGGTCTGGAGGCTCCGGATCATCATCTGCAGTCCCGGCAGGATGAACCCTCCCAGGTGCTGCCCGGAGTGATCCACGTAATCTACAGTCACCGCGCTGCCTGCATCCACGACGACAAACCCCTCCCGGTGCTGCTTCCAGGCGCCATACATGGCGTGCCAACGATCCGCACCCATACGCTGGTAGTCCTGGTACGCATTTCTCAGTCCGCCCCGTTCCGGTTCCGACCAGTGACACACGGCTGCCACGCCAAACCGACGTTCCAGATGGGCCACCAGTGCCTCTCGACGAGCCTCAGCAGCCACGGTGGATATGCTGATTCGCCGAACCCTGGGTTCCGGCGGTAGCCCTTGCAGGGGATCGGAGCTCGACAAGTCCCCGACACCGCTGGCAACCACGTCCTGCCGATCACCCAGCTGCCATTTCAAGCGGGTATTTCCCGCATCTATCAACAGTCTCATGAGCGCATCCGCAGGCTGATTTCCCCGGCCCTTACGGGAGTCACACCCTCGGCATTCCGGACCAGGTAATTACCGGTTTCATCGATGCCCTCGCCGGTGCCCTCCAGCTCGCCTCCCCGGGCATGAATCGTCTTACCCAAGAAGATATCCCGGGATTGCCAGGGCGCCCGGAAATCACTGAAACCGACATCGGCAAAAACTTCCGTAGCGTCATGGACGGCATTGATAATGGCCGCGGCGATCCGGTTCCGGGACCACTCCAAGGCGGGAAAGGCGGATGCGAGACTCGTCCAGGGCTGGTCCACGGATTCAGCCTCTGACATATGGACATTGATCCCGATGCCGGCGATCACCTGGACCACCCCCTCCTGCAGCTCCCCCTGAAGCTCAACGAGGATGCCACCGAGCTTGCCGTCGGGCAGGAAGATGTCATTGGGCCATTTCAGCCCGATGGACTCCGCTCCCAGCGACTCGAGCGCGTTGGCGACGGCCACCCCCAGCACCAGGCTGAGTCCGTCCAGCACGGCGAATCCCCCGTGGAACGTCAGCCCCATACTGAGGTACAGATTCTCACCACGGGGACTTTGCCAGGCTTTACCCCGGCGGCCTCGCCCTGCGGTCTGGCAGTCCGCAATACAGACCGGGATCGAGGAGCTTCCTGTCTGCCACTGTCGGATCACCTCGGCATTGGTGGAGTCCACCTGATCAAGAACCCTCAGGCTGAGGATCGACCGGATTCCGGGAGCAATTCCGCTTGAGATCTTCTCGGCGTCGAGCAGATCCACAGGCGTCAGGAGCTGGTACCCCTTGCCTCGCACCGTTGCCACCTCATACCCGTCGTCAACGGCGCGGCGGATCTGTTTCCAGACTGCGGTACGGCTTACCCCCAAAGATTGGGCAAGCGATTCCCCGGAATGGACCTGGCCGTCCTGGAGAAGGGTTATCAGTGCTTTGGATTTCATGAAACGGTATCCGGCCTGAAGAGATTAATAAGGGCGGATTAAACAACAGGAGAGGAGAAAACACAAAGAAGGGGTTGGCCGGAACGCCATATTTGCGGAGAAATACTCAGGCAGTGCTTCGCACTGCAGACAATAAAAAACCCCCAACGGCGAAGCCGCTGGGGGTTTTGGTATTAGGAGCCTGACGATGACCTACATTGCTCAGGCCGTTGGCCTTCGGCCCTTCGGGCCCGCCGTCGCTACGCTCCCGCGTCCTGCGGCGTGCGAAGCACGCCTTGTCACATGGGGGCTGTTGTAGTGCACAGCAGGGCCTCGATCCAAAATAAAAAAGCCCCGG
>NZ_QNRO01000043.1 GCF_003315345.1 Marinobacter pelagius | reverse complement strand
AGCAGTAGGTGAAGCATCAACCAGATAATCCGATGAGATACCGGTCTATCTCACTCTCATGCAAAGGTAAGATCAACCATTTAATCCGCTTACCCGTTTTGAAGAGACAGTACCGGAACCGAACCAGCCCTCAACCATTCAGAAAGCTCCGCCATCACTGTACTGGTGGCTGTCGATTTAAGGGCTATCACGATCAGGTCAAAATCATCCGCCTGATAGTTACGGACAAGGTCTTGGTGGTGGCAAGCCGGGAAGGAATGGTGGAAAACCTGCCCTTCATAATCAACGGTCAGGCCGTTCGCTTGTAGGGCCGCGAGGTGATCTCCACGGGCTGTCAGTACAACCTGATGGCCGGCTTCAGCCAACCTTGCGGCGTAATAGCCGCCGATGCCGCCGGCACCAACAATAAGTATTCTGAGAGTCGCCACTGAAACCTCTGGGTGCAGATAAGCCTTCCGGCACGATAAAGGAAGTGCTCGAAAAGTAGAACACCCGAAAGGTCGTATCAACTATCGAAAATGAAACCCAGCTCTCAAGGCCAGGTATACTCCGGCAAAACCACCCCCTCCCCGGCCAACCGTTCCGTAATCTCCCGCCTCAGCGCCACCACGTCCCGGACCTCCCGTTGCCTGAGCTGATCAACCTCTTCTTTAGTGAAGTGCTCGACTGCCACACCGGGCTGCCCCCAGCGCTCCACCACATAATTCATCACCTCGGCAATCTCGGCATCGTTCAGACCAGCGCCGACAACGCCGGGCACGTGCATCAGGTAAAGCCGGCTCTGTTCATCGTTGAAAAACACCTCCACAAAACCCGGAAACGGAGGAATGCCTGCAGCTTCCACACCCATGCCATCCATGCCGTGGCAACCGCTACAGCGCAGCATGTAGTTGGATTGCGCCGATCGCTCGGCAGCCGTTGCCGGCACCAGCAGTTGCGCAGCCAGCAGGGTTGTCAGCAGCAGGTTTCCTGTCCGTTTCCGTATCATCTTCCTAACTCCCTAAGTTCAGTGGGTACTCATTCCAGGGTTCAGCCATTAGCCACGCCCAGAACCACGGAAACGGTGCAGTGATACCCTTTGTTGGTATTGGCCATGCACCAGTTGATGTCGTTGTGCAGTCCCATCCGGTAACCCGGGCGTTCGCCTTCGCTCGTGAAGCAGAAGGTAGAACTGGGCACCGTGGCCCGGCCGCAGCAGTCGTTGTAAGACACCAGATAGTCTTTGTCGTCGGCCGGGTTACGGCAGGTGCCCACCCACGCCACCTTGGACGCCTCGGTGCCCGGCGGGCAGGAGGTCAGAGAGCCGCCAGAGGTGGAACAGAGGTTGCCGTCCAGCGCGCAGTGCTTCCAGTAGCTGCAGTCGTTCTCGTCTTCCAGGGTGCCGGCAAACGCGGCGCCCCCCAGAGACCGGTCAAACGGCAGAACCGGTGCCAGCATGGCGCCGGCCATGACGGTTCCGGCCTTGGCCAGGAAGGATCGGCGGCCAAAGCTCTGCGCCGCTTTCCTGGTGGATTGCTCGGATGTCTTATCAATCAGGTTAAACAAACGATCTATCATTCTGGGCATAGTGTCCTCCCGGACTTATTAACTAGCGGTTTTACTGACCAGCTCCTGCACAGAGGCATAGCCGGTTTCCAGCGCATTGAACAAACTTTCCAACTGCTCTCTTGAATTCACCAGGCCCTTGGCCCGCACCACGCCCTGCTCGTCAAGCAGCACGGCAAAAGGCAGGCGGGCCACCCGGTAAGTCACCCCAAGATGTTCCGACAACACGTAAGGAAATTGCTCCAACTTCTGTGTGGCAATCAGCTGCTCGTGGCGGGGTTGGTCGCCGTCACTGGCCAGCACCACAGAGAGCCAGCCGGCTTCGGATTTCTGGATCGACTTGAGCGCCGGCAGCAACTTTTTGCAGATCGGGCAGGTCGGCGACAGAAAGAACACCAGGCTATGCTTTCCGGACGGCTGGCCAAGGTTCACCTTGCCGCCGGTCAGGCTATCCAGGTTGAACACCGGGGACAGCTCGCCCACTTTGGGGCCGCTGTCGTTGATCATGGCGCCCACGGGTGCCACCCGCTCGTGCAAGATGCCGACCTGTCGGGCGAGCACGAAGAAGCCCAGGATGAGCCCGGCCACCATCAAGGCCAGCAAAACAACGGTAAAAGATAGAATTGCCACAGTATTTCCCTCTGAATGTCAGTATTTGCTGTTAGCCAGCAGCAGCCGCTGGTTCTCGGCCAGCTTTCCGAGCAGGTTGTAGACCAGCCACAGTCCGGTGCCGGCCGGTACCGCCACCATCAACCCGGCTAACCCGGGTGCCTGCACACCTTGCTGCGCAACCAGAGCCGCCAGGCCCGCCAGCACCAGATTGCGCAGCACCAGCAGCCACGAAACCGGGTGCGCCGCGCCACCACAGCCGCAATCAATCTCGGCACGGCCCCGGAACAGGCTGACGGCCATGGCTGCGCCGTAAGCCAACAACAGCCCCACCATCCCCAACGCCCCCAGCCCGGAGGTGTCCGGATAAACCAGCAACAGCACACACGCCGCCTCGGCCGCTATCAACGCTCTGGCCAAAGGCCCCGCCAGCCATTCCGGAAGCAACTGGTAGTTGATGACATACCCGAGAAACCGACCGTAATCCGAAGCCTTGTGCCAGGCTGCGTGGGTAAACAGCAGGGCCAGCAGAACCATGGCGGTCAGCACGGACATCTGCAGGAGATCGGGGCCCATGATCAGGACCCTGCGATGGAGAAAATGGCCCAGCCACCAACATCTTCAACCGTGTTGGTTTCCTCCAGGGCGAATCCGGCATCCGCCTTCACCTGATAGCGGTAGAGCACGCCCTCTTCATCCAGGCCAAACAGCACCGGCTGCTCGCCGTCGGTTACCGAGAGCGACACCAGGTGCTTGACCTCGGAGCGGCCCAACACCTTGGCGCTGGCCAGGTCCACCGCCCACACTTCCTCGGCGCCATTTTTGTGGCTGCCGTTGTAGGCTTCGGAATGCATGGTTACGAACAGCACCTTATGGGCCTCGTTGTAGGCCACCACATCCACACCACCGGGGGCCCACTGGCCTTCAGTGCCTTCCGTGAAGGATTTCTTGCTGATCAGGCGAGGCGCTTTGTCGCTGTCCGAAACCCGGTAAACAGTGCCGAAGAAGGAGACAAACAGCAGCTCATCACCGGCCCGCTTCCCGACAATGAATACCGGGTCTTTGTCCGGATCGAAGATCTTGTCACTGCTGTCCGGCGAGCCGAACCGGCCATCCGCAGCGAGGGAAAAGCTCTGGAAACGGCCATCCCCACAGACCGTGGTGAACTTCACCGAATCCGCAGCCGGGAACACGCCGAAGCAACCTGGTGTTGGTACTTCCTGCAGAACACTGCCAGTCTCAAGGTCTACCACCGTCACGGAGGTAGCCGGTGTGGCGTTCTGGATAAAGGCGTAGCGGTCGTCGTGAGAGATCTTCAGGATGGCGTTGGACGGGGCTACCTGAGCTGCTTTTTCAGGCACCACCACTTCCCGAAGCAGACTCAGGGTAGACACATCAAACTCCTGAAGTACGGACTCGGTCGGGCCGTATGTGATCCGCTTAGCGTAATGAGACAGGCTGTAAAGACGGGAAAAATCACTATTGGCGACCATCTGACCAACAATGCCAAAGCTCAGGTTTCCTTTAACACTGAGGTCGTCCTGGGAGAGCACAACGGTCTGGCTTGACCCATCCCAACTCTGGTCCAATACAAACAGATTCGGCCCGGGCTGAATCCGTTCCTCAACCGTAAGCACTTCCGGCACAAATTTATCGGCCGCCTGGACGGTTCCTGAAATCAGAACACCTGCCAGCGCAGCGAGGGCAAACCTTGTACTGAGCATATGAAAACCTCCGAGTGTAGGGAAAGGGCGTTGGTACGCGCCTGATTCGGAGATAAGCACAAGGTGTGCCAGATTGGCTTTTTCTTGAAATCAGATGCAATAGCTGATCAAAGAACAATCATATAGTCGGAATTTCGATCTGATACTGAGAAATAGCTGTATATCAAAGAGTAAAATCGCACTAAAACAGGGCCGAAGGCTCTTAAAAAGTGCGAGCTATAAGCCCTTAGCCCGGATTTCTCATGACCGCATAAACAAAAACGGCTGAAAGCCTTATGATTCTTGTCGCCAAACAAAGCCCCATAAGTCTTCAGCCGCGCA
>NZ_QNRO01000042.1 GCF_003315345.1 Marinobacter pelagius | reverse complement strand
CGGTATCGCTTAACCCTGGCAAGTTGCAGGAAATCGAGCGCAATAAATTGGCCGCTTAAACGCGGTCATTTGGACAACTGGGTTGAAAATCGCCGGGTTCCGCTCTTGCCTGGTCGATTCAGAAAACTATCTGCTCACCTGCCAACGGTATATTGAAATGAACCCGGTCAACGCGAGAATGGTAGATAATCCGGAAGACCACTGGTGGTCCAGTTACCAATGTCACGGGTTGGGTAAAAACAGTGAAATGCATCAACCGCATCCACTTTATCTGGAACTGGACAAAAACCCGAAAGAACGGCTCCGCCAATACCGGCAATTATTTGCCCGGCCGATGGAAGAAAAAACGAAAGAATTAATGCGGAGAACGGTAAATGGTGGGAAGGTTTTGGGGTCAGAGGGGTTCAAGAAAAAGATTGCTATGAAGTATGGGATTTAAATTTAACTGAAGGGTTTGGGCTAAGACGGGGTCTAACTCAGGGGTCTGAAGAGTTTACTCTTCTGACCCCATCTTAATGTCAAACTCCGATCCCTAATCTCAACTCAGGGGTCTGAAGAAAGCCTTCTTCTGACCCCATCTTAATATCTAACTCAGAGTCCTGATCTAACTTGGGGTCAGATGAAAGCTTTCATCAGACCCCTGTGCTTTAAATCAATCCTGCTGCCAACTCTGAACAGCTTCCTTACCATACTTCTCCCGCCACTCATTCAATGTCTTGTGGTTACCCCCACGGGTTTTAACCACTTCACCGGTATGCGGGTTCTTGTAGGTTTTCATCGGGCGCTTCGGGCGGCTGCCAGCGGCGGCTTCGGCTTTGGTGCCGGCAATTGACGGATCAATGGCAGACAAAATCTGCAGAACATCCTTCGGAGACTTGTCATACTCCTTCATCAAATCGCGAACCTTGTTTTCAAAGTCCAGCTCCTTTTTCAGGGCCTGGTCTTTTTCGAGCTTCTCCAGCTCGGCCGCAAGCTTTTCCATAAGCTGTTTTTTCTGGTAGTAGTCGTTAATCTTTGCCATGAAATTAAACACCTTATTTGAAGAAGGGTTTTAAAAAAAAGGAATTGACTAGAAGTCGAAACGAATAATAGTCAAATAAAATTTATTTGGCAAAAATATTTAATGAATATACCGAAATAAAAAAAGCCGCCAAGTGGCGACTTTTCGGAATATCCTTATTCACACATCAGAGCCGAAGATCGGCCTCGCCCATCGGCAGCACACCTTTCAAATCGAAAAGCACACCATCGCCCTTCATATATTGGCGCAATTCAAAACTGGCCTTTTCTGCATACTCACGATGAGGCACGGCCAGGAAAACAGCGTCATATTGTGACTGCGCCGGCTGTTCAATTAATGAAATGCCATATTCATGTTGAGCTTCCTCGTTATCGGCCCAGCAGTCAGTGACATCCACCTGGCAACCAAAATCCTCCAGCTCGCGAATCACATCAATCACCCGTGTATTTCGCAAATCCGGACAATTCTCTTTAAAGGTAAGCCCCATCACCAATACTTTGGAGCCGGCAATAGTATGCCCCTTCTTGATCATCGCCTTGACCAATTCCGCCGCCGCATAAGGCCCCATATTATCGTTCACCCGCCGACCGGCCAGGATAATCTCCGGATGATAACCAATGGCCTGTGCTTTATGGGTCAGGTAATACGGATCCACGCCAATACAATGGCCGCCCACCAGACCCGGCTTGAACGGCAGGAAGTTCCACTTGGTGCCCGCGGCTGCCAGCACTTCATGGGTGTCAATCTTCATCCGCGAGAAGATCATGGAAAGCTCGTTCATCAGCGCAATGTTCAGATCCCGCTGGGTATTCTCGATCACCTTGGCCGCTTCCGCCACCTTGATGGAGCTGGCTTTGTGGGTACCGGCAGTAATCACATCCGCATAGAGCGCATCCACTTCATCGGCAATCTCCGGCGTCGAGCCGGACGTCACCTTCATGATGGAGGCCACCCGATGCTCCTTGTCACCCGGATTGATCCGCTCCGGACTGTAACCGGCAAAGAAATCCTGATTGAACCTGAGCCCGGAAACCTTCTCCAGCACCGGCACACACACCTCCTCCGTCGCCCCCGGGAACACCGTGGATTCATAAATCACGATATCCCCATGCTTGAGCACCTTGCCCACGCTCTCACTGGCCTTGATCAGCGGCGTCAGATCCGGCGACTTGTACTCATCAATCGGCGTCGGCACCGTCACGATAAAAATCTGGCAATCGGCAATGTCATCCAGCTGATCGGTAAAGGACAACCCACCAGCCGCCGCCAGCTCCTCCCGCGACACCTCCCGGGTAAAGTCCACACCGTCCTTCAGCTCGGCAATGCGCTTGCTGTTGATATCAAAGCCCACGACCTCACGCTTCTCACCAAACGCAGCCGCCAGCGGCAAGCCCACGTAACCCAGGCCGATTACCGCGATTTTTTTCATTTTTCCTCCTGATAATAACGCACAGTGCTCTTGGCACAGGGGTCTGATGAACTTCGTTCATCTGACCCCAACTTAAACTCAAACTCGGGCGCTGGCACAGGGGTCTGATGAACTCGTTCATCTGACCCCAACTTGGAATCAAACTCGGGGTCAGAAGAAGGTTTTCTTCAGACCCCACGGGGGAACCCCCAGCACAGGGGTCTGATGAACTCCGTTCATCTGACCCCATCTTCAAACCAAACTCGGGGTCAGAAGAAAGTTTTCTTCAGACCCCTGGGGCTGGAATCGGAACCCGAGACCCAACTCTCGCCTCAAGCAATTCTTTGAACGCCACCTTCGCCCCAGAATCCCCATGCACAATCCGAATCTCCTTCGGCGCCACAGGAATCCCCTCAACAAACCTCAGCAAATCACTCTGCCCCGCATGTGCCGAATAACCACCTACCTGGTGAACCCGGGCACGGATATCAAACCGCTCACCGTCCAGCTCAACCCAGCCACCCCGCGGGCCAAAGGTAAGAATATCATGCCCGGGCGTGCCAGCGGCCTGATAACCCACAAAGAGCACATCATTGCGTTTATCACCGAGCATCGCCTTCAAATAATTCACCACCCGGCCACCGGCACACATGCCAGAGCCGGCCAGGACCACGCAGGGTCTGTGGGACTTGGCCAGGTAGTCAACGGCATTCAGATGATCCTCGTGGGAATCAATCACCGTCAATTGCTCGAAGGAAAGCGGGTGACGACCGGAACGCACCAGCTCCTGAGCTTCGGCGTCCCAGAAAGGCTTCAGGTCCCGGTAGATCTGTGTGAAGTTGGCAGCCAAGGGCGAATCCACGACAATTTCCAGAGATTCCCAGTCGAACCCGGAGGTTGACGCGATCTCGGAGTCCGCCCCAAACTCGGGGCCTGATGAAAAACGCCCGCGTTTTCCATCTGACCCCATTTTCACATTCCCCGAGGCCCCAGCAATAATCCCCTCAATCTCATACAACAACTCCTGCGTCCGCCCAATACTGAACGCCGGAATCAAAACCGTCCCGCCATCGGCCAGCGCATTCTCCAGCACCACCCTCAACCGATCCCGCCGAGTCTCCCGATCCTCATGATCGCGATCCCCATAAGTACTCTCAATTACCAACCGATCTGCCCTTTCCGGCGATTTCGGCTCAGGCAATAAAGGCGAATGCGGCGCACCCAAATCGCCGGAAAACACAATCCGCTCCTCAACATCCCCAGTCCGGGCATCACATTCCACATAAGCCGACCCCAGAATATGCCCGGCCCGCTGCAGCCGAACGGAAAGCGAACACTCCCCCTCATCAAACACCGGATGCCACTGCCCATAAGGAACCGGCACCACACGCTCCCGAATCAGGCCCAATACCCGCTCAATCAGATTTCGGTCCCGGGTGAAGCCAATCTTCAGCGCATCTTCCAGAATCTCGGGCAACATCACCGCCGAAGGCTCGGAGCAGATAATCGGCCCCTGAAACCCGGCAGCCAGCAGATAGGGAATCCGGCCCACATGATCAATGTGGACGTGGGTCACAACGAGAGCACGGATGTGGTCGATGGGGAAATCAATAGTGAGATCGGCAGCAGAAGCCTCTCGGCCTTCATCCTGGCCCTGGAACAAGCCGCAGTCGATGAGGATGCCGTGGTGGGGGCCCTCGAATTCGGGAGCGGCGTCCAAGTCGGGGTCAGATGAAAAACGCGCGCGTTTTTCATCTGACCCCATCTTCAAACTCAACTCATGGCAAGAACCCGTCACTCCCGACGTGGCTCCATGATGTTTAATTTCGATCATTTCCAACAATCCTTGTCGTTAAACCAGGGGTCAGAAGAAAGCTTTCTTCTGACCCCGCCTTCAGTATCCTTATTCCGAGATCAAGCCACGATCCCGCAAAAAACCAACAAGCCTCTCAACACACTCATCAACCGTCATTACCGAAGTATCCAACCGAATCTCAGGCCGCTCCGATGCCTCATAAGGCGAATCAATCCCGGTAAACTGCCTGATCTCCCCGGACCGTGCCTTCTGATACAACCCCTTGGGATCGCGCTGTTCGCAGGTAGCCAGCGGCGTATCCATAAAGACCTCAATAAACTGGGTATCCGGAATTTCTGGTTGATAAAATGCCAAAGATGTAAAGAAGAAAATCTTTCTCAGCGGATTATCTGATTGATCCTCTTCAGCCTACT
>NZ_QNRO01000041.1 GCF_003315345.1 Marinobacter pelagius | reverse complement strand
GGAGAAGGTGATCTGATCCATGCTGGCAACGATCCTATGCGATTGACGATGGCCGTATTATCGCTGATTTTGGAGACTTATTCAGAGCCTCCCTAACGGATTACGCCGGGAAATGTCTGGTTCAAAAACCGCGGTATTGTAGCGTTTCTGAGGCAGCTTTGCCTCACCCGAAAACCACCTTGACCAACCCACCGGATTATTCTGGTATCATCCCATCCGCGCCACGGACATGGCGCCATCTCCCTGTCATCTTTTCCCATCACGGACGACACACACGGCTTTGCTATGCAACTTGACCAGGATTTCGAACAGCTCGCCACAGAAAGGCCCACCGCGACCCGGAGAGACCCCGAGCAGGTTTTGCACGAGGTTTTCGGTTACGAATCGTTCCGGCCACTGCAGGGTGACATTGTTCGTGAAGTAGTCAATGGCGGAGATGCCCTGGTCCTGATGCCCACCGGTGGTGGTAAATCATTGTGCTACCAGGTCCCGGCCCTGGTTCGGCCGGGCACAGCGATTGTTATATCGCCCCTGATTGCCCTGATGCAGGACCAGGTCGCGGCACTCCGTGAGCTTGGCGTTAAGGCAGCCTTCCTGAATTCCACCATGGATCTGGACCAGGCCCGTGCCACCGAATACGCCCTGACCACCGGCGAACTGGACTTGCTCTACTGCGCGCCGGAACGGCTTATCCAGCCGCGAACCATCGAACTCTTACACAACGCCTCCATCTCGCTGTTCGCCATCGACGAGGCCCACTGCGTATCCCAGTGGGGCCACGATTTCCGTTCGGACTACCTGCAACTGAGCATGCTGGCCGCCGAATTTCCCGGCATCCCGCGCATTGCGCTGACGGCCACCGCCGATGAGCGCACCCGAAAGGAAATTGCCGAGCGTCTGTCACTGACCGAAGCCAGGCATTTTGTCAGCGGTTTCGACCGCCCGAACATCCAGTACCGGATTGCTCCCAAGACCAACGCCAACAAACAGCTGCTGGATTTTATCCGGGCTGAACACGACGGCGAGTGCGGCATCGTTTACTGCCTGTCCCGTAACAAGGTGGACTCCACCGCCCGCATGCTCGCGGATAAGGGCTTCACCGCACTGCCCTACCACGCCGGTCTCAATGCCGAGCAGCGGGCCAGGCACCAGGAACGTTTCCTGCGGGAAGACGGTGTCATCATCGTCGCCACCATTGCCTTCGGGATGGGCATCGACAAACCCGATGTCCGCTTTGTCGCGCACCTGGATCTGCCCAAAAGCCTCGAAGCCTATTACCAGGAAACCGGCCGGGCCGGTCGCGATGGCAAGCCTTCCACCGCCTGGATGGTCTACGGCTTGCAGGACGTTATAAAACTGCGTCAGATGCTCGAGGGCTCCCTGGGCAATGACCAGTTCAAGCGGGTCGAACGCCAGAAACTGGATGCCATGCTGGGCTTGTGTGAGGTTACCAGCTGCCGGCGACAGGTGCTGTTGCGTTATTTCGGCGACGACCTGGAACAGCCCTGCGGTAACTGCGACACCTGCCTGAATCCGCCCGAGACCTGGGATGGTACCGTGGCGGTCCAGAAGGCGCTGTCCTGCGTCTACCGTACCGGTCAGCGCTTCGGCGTGACCTACCTGATCGATGTACTGCGAGGCTCGGAGAACGAGCGCATCCTGCAATCCGGCCACGATCGGGTGTCCACCTACGGCATCGGCACCGAACTCAGCGCCAACGAGTGGAAATCGGTGTTTCGGCAACTGGTGGCCAACGGTTACCTCAGGGCCGATCCCGAGGGCTACGGCGCCTTGCAGCTGACCGAGCGTTGCCGCCCGTTGCTCAAGGGCGAGGAAACGGTCTGGCTGCGCAAGGACCCGGTGCAGAAAAAGACCTCGTCAGGGCGCAGCAGCTCAGGACGCAAAAGCTTTGCGGCCGACCAGATCGTGGACCAGGCCGCCTGGGATCACCTTCGCGCCTGCCGCAAGGGCCTGGCCGACCAGCAGGGTGTGCCGCCCTATGTAATCTTCCACGACACCACCCTGTTCGAGATGATGGAGCGGAGGCCCCGCACCATCGGGGAGCTTGGCGAGATCAGCGGTGTCGGTGCCGCCAAGCTGGAGAAGTATGGCGAGACCTTTCTGAAGGCCATCGCCGAACTGGAGACTCTTTAGGCCGCTTCTTCGGCCTTGAAGCCCTTCTTCCGGACGCGGTAATGGGCGATCGAGGTCGCCACGTGGTTCCCCTCCCGGTCGGTCAGTATCCCCTCAAGCATGAATTTGGCCCGGCCGGTGGCGTCGGCATCGGCACGAATAGCCGCCACCTGCTCCGGGCTCAGGGAAAACTCCACCGTGACATCCGAGTTGGCCGGCTGCAGGAACTGGAGGGTCATTTCCTTGAGAATCGGCGTGTAGGACGGGCCCAGATCGAACAACGTCAATACGCCTCCGGGAATCTCGGCCACCAGGAAATAGGCACCCGCGTAGAGGCTGCCAAAGTGGTTCTTGTTACCCTTGAGCCGGATCCTGGCGCGAACATAACCCGGTCGGACCTCTTCCACGCGAAAGCCATTGCGGGGCGCAAATGGAATGGACAGGCCGATGATCCGGTTGACCGCGGCGTAGCCTCCGGTTTTCTTGAGCCATTCAAGCGGGTGCGCGAGCGTGGCTTTTGGGTCCGTCGAAGCCACCCACTGGCCGGTGGCTCCGATGATGTTGTCTATTAATGCCATAACGGTATCCTGTAATTCGGTTGACCGGATCATTGCAATCACCTGCAGGAACCGCAAGCCCTGATAAAGTTTTTCAGCAACCGGGCAGCGATCTGCGACGTCTGTCACACCTTCTGTTAAACTCCTCAAAAAGCCTGTTGGCCTGACCCAAAAACTCACCTTTTCCGACGACGGGAGCCTCTCTGAATGCCCCATGATGAGCTGCATCTCAATCTCCGCAACCTGACGCTGGACGACTATGAACAGCTTCAGGCTCTGATGGACCTGGTTTATGACGACATTGGCGGGGCCTGGCCCAAAGAGACGATCAAGGCATTGGTCGAGCAGTTTCCCGACGGGCAGATCTGTATTGAGGACAACGGCCAGCTGATTGCGGTGGCGCTGACGGTTTGCGTGAAATACGAGCGATTCAGCAACCCGCACACCTACGACGACCTGATCCTGCGTAACGAGAAGATCTGGCACAACGCCAACGGCGATTCCCTGTATGGGCTGGATGTCTTTATCCATCCGGAATACCGCGGCTACCGTCTGGGCCGGCGTCTGTACGAGGCGCGCAAGGAATTGTGCCGGTCCATGAACCTGCGGGCCATTCTGGCCGGCGGCCGTATTCCCAGCTACTACAAGTACAAGGACCAGTACTCTCCGGCCGAGTACATCCAGCGGGTGGACCGCAAGGAAATCTACGATCCGATCCTGAGCTTCCAGCTCTCCAACGATTTCCAGGTCACCCGGCTGATGCACAAGTACCTGCCGGAAGACGAGAAATCCATGGGTTATGCCACCCTGCTGGAATGGCGGAACATTCTCTATACGCCGCCCTCCCCGGTGCTGAACGTCCGCAAGACCCAGGTCCGCCTCGGCGCCGTGCAATGGCAGATGCGGGAATTCACCTCGGTGGATGAAGTGCTCAAGCAGGTGGAGTATTTCGTGGACGCGCTCTCCGACTACAAGAGCGACTTCGCCCTGTTCCCGGAGTTTTTCAACGCGCCCCTGATGGGCCTGACCGACCAGATGGACCAGACCCGGGCGATCCGTTTCCTGGCCGGGTTTACCGAGCAGTTCCGGGATGAGATGTCGGAAATGGCGGTCAGCTACAACATCAACATCATCACCGGCTCCATGCCGCTGCTGGAGAACGATCGCCTGTTCAACGTCTCCTATCTGTGCCACCGGGACGGCCGGGTGGACGAGCAGCGCAAGATCCACATCACCCCGCATGAGCGCCGTGACTGGGTGATCGAGGGTGGCGATACCTTTGAGGTGTTCGAAACCGATGCCGGACGGGTTGCTATCCTGATCTGTTACGACATCGAGTTCCCGGAGCTTGGAAGGATCGCAGCCAGCCAGGATGTGGATATCATCTTTGTACCGTTCTGGACCGATACCAAGAACGGCTATCTGCGGGTTCGCCACTGTGCCCAGGCCCGGGCGATCGAAAACGAATGTTACGTCGTAATTACCGGCAGTGTCGGCAACCTGCCCAAGGTCGAGAACCTGGACGTACAGTACGCCCAGTCTTCGGTGTTCTCGCCCTCCGACTTTGCCTTCCCGCACGATGCGGTCATGGCCGAGACCACCCCCAACACCGAGATGATCATGTTCTCGGATATGGATCTGGAGAAACTGACACTGGTTCGTAATGAAGGGTCGGTAAACAACCTGAAGGACCGCCGGGAAGATATGTACGAGGTACGGGTGAAATCCCCGGACTGATAAATACCGTGCCCTCTCACTATTAAGGAAGTGCCTGAGAGGGTTACCGTAGGACACTGATGGAATTGCCAATACCGAGAACAGTGTCTATTGTTTAATCATTATCCAGCCTGTCCGATCTGTGGACAGGTCGCAGTGGATAGGGATCTCAGCAGAGAACAGGATTCATGAACGAAGCACTACCGGATCTCATTGCCCGTTTCAGGATCAAGCAGGGGCTCTTCCGCAAGGAGTTGGTGGAGGCCTCCGTCTTTGAACTCGACAGCTACGGCTGTGTGATGAAAACCGACAAGGTCTTCGAGCCCGGCGACAGCCTGACCCTGGATCTGGTCATGGATATGCCCTTTGAAGAAATGGGTATCCGGAATTTCTGGTTGATAAAATGCCAAAGATGTAAAGAAGAAAATCTTTCTCAGCGGATTATCTGATTGATCCTCTTCAGCCTACTC
>NZ_QNRO01000040.1:1914-5178 GCF_003315345.1 Marinobacter pelagius | reverse complement strand
TTAGGAGCCTGACGATGACCTACTCTCACATGGGCAACGCCACACTACCATCGGCGCAGGTCTGTTTCACTTCTGAGTTCGGGATGGGATCAGGTGGTTCCAGACCGCTATGGTCGTCAGGCAAAACGGTTGATCACTGGGGGACGGGATAGAACGTTCGGGGTGCTTTCCGAGTGCTAGTCGATTTCTTTTTTTGCGTTATCCGCAATTGTCTTGGGTGTTATATAGTCAAGCCGCACGAGCAATTAGTATCGGTTAGCTCAACGCCTCGCAGCGCTTACACACCCGACCTATCAACGTCCTGGTCTTGAACGGCTCTTCAGGGACCTCGAGGGTCCAGGGAGATCTCATCTTGGAAGGGGCTTCCCGCTTAGATGCTTTCAGCGGTTATCCTATCCGAACATAGCTACCGGGCAATGCGTCTGGCGACACAACCCGAACACCAGAGGTTCGTCCACTCCGGTCCTCTCGTACTAGGAGCAGCTTTCCTCAAATCTCCAACGTCCACGGCAGATAGGGACCGAACTGTCTCACGACGTTCTAAACCCAGCTCGCGTACCACTTTAAATGGCGAACAGCCATACCCTTGGGACCGGCTTCAGCCCCAGGATGTGATGAGCCGACATCGAGGTGCCAAACACCGCCGTCGATGTGAACTCTTGGGCGGTATCAGCCTGTTATCCCCGGAGTACCTTTTATCCGTTGAGCGATGGCCCTTCCATACAGAACCACCGGATCACTATGACCTGCTTTCGCACCTGCTCGACGTGTCTGTCTCGCAGTTAAGCGGGCTTGTGCCATTACACTAACCGCATGATGTCCGACCATGCTTAGCCCACCTTTGTGCTCCTCCGTTACGCTTTGGGAGGAGACCGCCCCAGTCAAACTACCCACCACACAGTGTCCTTATCCCCGATAAGGGGACCAAGTTAGAACCTCAAACATGCCAGGCTGGTATTTCAAGGTTGGCTCCACCGGAACTGGCGTCCCGGTTTCAAAGCCTCCCAGCTATCCTACACAAGCATGCTCAAAGTTCACTGTGAAGCTATAGTAAAGGTTCACGGGGTCTTTCCGTCTAGCCGCGGATACACCGCATCTTCACGGCGATTTCAATTTCACTGAGTCTCGGGTAGAGACAGCGCCCCCATCGTTACGCCATTCGTGCAGGTCGGAACTTACCCGACAAGGAATTTCGCTACCTTAGGACCGTTATAGTTACGGCCGCCGTTTACCGGGGCTTCGATCAAGAGCTTCGGACGAATCCTAACCCCATCAATTAACCTTCCGGCACCGGGCAGGCGTCACACCGTATACGTCCACTTTCGTGTTTGCACAGTGCTGTGTTTTTAATAAACAGTCGCAGGGGCCTGGTATCTTCGACTGGTCTCGGCTCCACCCGCAGGGGCTTCACCTACTACCAGCGTGCCTTCTCCCGAAGTTACGGCACCATTTTGCCTAGTTCCTTTACCCGAGTTCTCTCAAGCGCCTTGGTATTCTCTACCTGACCACCTGTGTCGGTTTGGGGTACGGTCTCGAATAGCCTGAAGCTTAGAAGATTTTCCTGGAAGCAGGGCATCAATGACTTCCCGCCCGTGGGCAGTCGTCGTCACGTCTCAGGATTGTGGACCCGGATTTGCCTAAGTCCACTCCCTACTCGCTTAAACCGGGACAACCGTCGCCCGGCTCACCTAGCCTTCTCCGTCTCTCCATCGCAGCTATCCAAGGTACGGGAATATTAACCCGTTTCCCATCGACTACACCTTTCGGTCTCGCCTTAGGGGCCGACTCACCCTGCGCCGATTAGCGTTGCGCAGGAACCCTTGGTCTTCCGGCGTGCGGGTTTTTCACCCGCATTGTCGTTACTCATGTCAGCATTCGCACTTCTGATACCTCCAGCATGCCTCTCGACACACCTTCGCAGGCTTACAGAACGCTCCCCTACCCCGTACACTTACGTGCACAGCCGCAGCTTCGGTGACCAGTTTGAGCCCCGTTACATCTTCCGCGCAGGCCGACTCGACTAGTGAGCTATTACGCTTTCTTTAAAGGATGGCTGCTTCTAAGCCAACCTCCTAGCTGTCTGAGCCTTCCCACATCGTTTCCCACTTAACTGGTACTTGGGGACCTTAGCTGGCGGTCTGGGTTGTTTCCCTCTTCACGACGGACGTTAGCACCCGCCGTGTGTCTCCCGGATAGTACTCACTGGTATTCGGAGTTTGCCTGGGGTTGGTAAGCCGAGATGGCCCCCTAGCCCAAACAGTGCTCTACCCCCAGTGGTATTCGTCCGAGGCGCTACCTAAATAGCTTTCGGGGAGAACCAGCTATCTCCGGGCTTGATTAGCCTTTCACTCCGATCCACAAGTCATCCCCTGGCTTTTCAACGACAGTGGGTTCGGTCCTCCAGTTGATGTTACTCAACCTTCAACCTGCTCATGGATAGATCGCCCGGTTTCGGGTCTATGCCCAGCGACTAAATCGCCCTATTCAGACTCGGTTTCCCTACGGCTCCCCTAAACGGTTAACCTCGCCACTGAACATAAGTCGCTGACCCATTATACAAAAGGTACGCCGTCACAGAACAAGTCTGCTCCGACTGCTTGTACGCATACGGTTTCAGGGTCTATTTCACTCCCCTCACAGGGGTTCTTTTCGCCTTTCCCTCACGGTACTGGTTCACTATCGGTCAGTCAGGAGTATTTAGCCTTGGAGGATGGTCCCCCCATGTTCAGACAGGATATCACGTGTCCCGTCCTACTCGATTTCACTGGACTCAGGTTTCGGATACGGGGCTATCACCCACTATGGCGGCACTTTCCAGAGCCTTCTCCTACCAGTCGTCCAGCTTAAGGGCTGGTCCCCGTTCGCTCGCCGCTACTGAGGGAATCTCGGTTGATTTCTTTTCCTCGGGGTACTTAGATGTTTCAGTTCCCCCGGTTCGCCCCGCACAGCTATGGATTCACTGTACGGTACCAACCCGAAGGTTGGTGGGTTTCCCCATTCAGAGATGTCCGGATCACAGCTCGTTTGCCAGCTCCCCGAACCTTATCGCAGGCTTCCACGTCTTTCATCGCCTCTGACTGCCAAGGCATCCACCGTATGCGCTTAGTTGCTTGACTATATAACCCCAAGACAACTGACCACGAATTCGCATCAACCAGGCAAGCCTGACCAACACCCATTCGAGACAGCCGACTGAAGTCATACAACAACCACTTCAACGACAACACCGGATAACGCTTGAAATCGCTATCACTTTGAACATCT
>NZ_QNRO01000040.1:0-1821 GCF_003315345.1 Marinobacter pelagius | reverse complement strand
CCCTTTTGCTCTCTTTATTAGCCAACCAAGTAATTCGTGTGGACTCTGACCGAAGCATTCGGCTTCGTTTAAGGAGGTGATCCAGCCGCAGGTTCCCCTACGGCTACCTTGTTACGACTTCACCCCAGTCATGAACCACACCGTGGTGATCGTCCTCCCGAAGGTTAGACTAACCACTTCTGGTGCAATCCACTCCCATGGTGTGACGGGCGGTGTGTACAAGGCCCGGGAACGTATTCACCGCGACATTCTGATTCGCGATTACTAGCGATTCCGACTTCACGCAGTCGAGTTGCAGACTGCGATCCGGACTACGACGCGTTTTAAGAGATTGGCTTACCCTCGCGAGTTTGCAGCCCTCTGTGCGCGCCATTGTAGCACGTGTGTAGCCCTGGCCGTAAGGGCCATGATGACCTGACGTCATCCCCACCTTCCTCCGGTTTGTCACCGGCAGTCTCCCTAGAGTTCTCAGCCGAACTGCTAGCAACTAGGGATAGGGGTTGCGCTCGTTACGGGACTTAACCCAACATCTCACGACACGAGCTGACGACGGCCATGCAGCACCTGTCACTGCGTTCCCGAAGGCACCAATCTATCTCTAGAAAGTTCGCAGGATGTCAAGGCCAGGTAAGGTTCTTCGCGTTGCGTCGAATTAAACCACATGCTCCACCGCTTGTGCGGGCCCCCGTCAATTCATTTGAGTTTTAACCTTGCGGCCGTACTCCCCAGGCGGTCAACTTAGTGCGTTAGCTGCGCCACTAAGGATTCAAGATCCCCAACGGCTAGTTGACATCGTTTACGGCGTGGACTACCAGGGTATCTAATCCTGTTTGCTCCCCACGCTTTCGCACCTCAGTGTCAGTATTGGTCCAGGTAGCCGCCTTCGCCACTGGTGTTCCTTCCTATATCTACGCATTTCACCGCTACACAGGAAATTCCACTACCCTCTACCATACTCTAGCCCGACAGTTCGAAATGCCGTTCCCAGGTTAAGCCCGGGGCTTTCACATCTCGCTTATCGAACCACCTACGCGCGCTTTACGCCCAGTAATTCCGATTAACGCTTGCACCCTCCGTATTACCGCGGCTGCTGGCACGGAGTTAGCCGGTGCTTCTTCTGTGAGTAACGTCAAGCCTCAAGGGTATTAACCTTAAGGTTTTCCTCCTCACTGAAAGTGCTTTACAACCCGAAAGCCTTCTTCACACACGCGGCATGGCTGGATCAGGGTTGCCCCCATTGTCCAATATTCCCCACTGCTGCCTCCCGTAGGAGTTCGGGCCGTGTCTCAGTCCCGATGTGGCTGATCATCCTCTCAGACCAGCTACGGATCGTCGCCTTGGTAGGCCGTTACCCCACCAACTAGCTAATCCGACATAGGCTCATCCAATAGCGCAAGGTCCGAAGATCCCCTGCTTTCCCCCGTAGGGCGTATTCGGTATTAATCCGGGTTTCCCCGGGCTATCCCCAACTACTGGGCAGATTCCTATGCATTACTCACCCGTCCGCCGCTCGTCAGCGGGGTGCAAGCACCCCCTGTTACCGCTCGACTTGCATGTGTTAAGCCTGCCGCCAGCGTTCAATCTGAGCCATGATCAAACTCTTCAGTTTAAATCATACAAGAATCCGAAGATTCTCTATTCTTGCTCAAGACAAAACTCAATTTCGACGAGTCACTGTCCTGATATTTCGTGTCCGAAATACCTCGGCCAGCGCCCACACGAATTACTTGGTTAACTTTTTAAAGAGCGTTGAGCGTCTGCTCAATCAAGGCCGCGTATTCTACATCGAATCCCGACCCTGTCAACCGTTAATTTTCAGCG
>NZ_QNRO01000039.1 GCF_003315345.1 Marinobacter pelagius | reverse complement strand
TCAACTACGGAGTCGATCTATCAACCATCTGAGGGTGGTATCAGATTGATGGGGTGAAGGTGCCCCATCAACCATTAAATCCGTATACCCCAAATTAATTGCCCTCGCCAAGATCTTCGACAAACCGGAAGACTATGGCATTACCCTGCCGCCGCTTGAGGATACTCCCTACTTCGAAGTGGTCGAGACCGGCTCACAACTGGACCTGGCCCAGGCGGCCGAACTCGCCGGTGTCGATATCGACGAGATCTACCTGCTGAACCCGTCCTACAACCGCTGGGCGACCAACCCTGAAGGGCCACACCGCCTGCTCGTCCCGGTGGACAAGGCAGAGAGTTTCCGCACCGCACTGGCAAACTTCCCCGTCGATCAGCGGGTGTCCTGGCAGAACTACAGCGTCCGGTCCGGCGACAGCCTGATCAGTATTGCTCGAAAGTTCAACACCACGCCCTCTGTGGTCCAGGAGGTCAACAAGCTGAACTCGGACCTGATCCGTATCGGTCAGAACCTTCTTATCCCGTCCGCGTCACGCGGTTCGGATGCCTATGCTCTCAGTGCCTCCCAGCGCCTGGAGCGCAAACAGGAACGCAAGCGCGATGGCAACCGGGTTCAATACACCGTACGCCGTGGCGACACCTTCTGGGATATCGCCAGGGAGCATCGGGTCTCTGTTCGCGAAGTGGCGGCCTGGAACGGCATGGCACCGGGCGATCCGCTGATCCCCGGCAAGCAGCTGGTGATCTGGTCCAAGACCAGTCAGCCCACGGTACTGGCATCCAACAGCGCCCGGAGCGAGGCCATGGTCCGCAAGGTAGGGTACCGGGTTCGCAAAGGTGATTCTCTCTATGCCATTGCCAACCGATTCTCGGTGAACGTGAATGACATCGCGAGCTGGAACGACCTGAATAAATCACGTTATCTGCAACCCGGACAAAGTCTGGTACTCTACGTGGACATTCGTAACAGTCCGTAAGCGAACTATGACAAGAACACGGAAAGCCTCGTACCTTACGTCCCTCATTGCATCGCTGACCCTGTTGGCGGCCCCGGTAACCCAGGCCGCCGACGAAGCGGAGAACCTCCAACCGCAGCACGGCATTGCCATGCACGGCGAGCCGAAATACCCGGAGGGGTTTTCCAGCTTCGACTATGTCAACCCGGACGCGCCCAAGGGCGGGACCCTGAAGATGGCCGTAGTCGCGAACGGCTTTGACTCGTTCAATCCCTTCGATATCCGGGGTGTCGCGGCAGCAGGCATCAGCACCTACCTCTACGATACCCTGCTGGAATCTTCGGATGACGAGCCTTTCTCCGCTTATGGACTGATTGCCGAATCCCTGGAAACCCCGGAAGACCGGAGCTACGTGGTCTACAACCTGCGCGAGGAGGCCCGCTTCAGTGACGGGGAGCCGATCACCGCAGAGGATGTGAAGTTCTCGTTCGAGATCCTGACCACCAAGGGCCACCCGTTCTACCGCAACTATTACGCCGATGTGAAAGAGGTTGTCATCGAGGGCCCAAGACGGGTGCGCTTCAATTTCGGTGAAACCACCAACCGCGAACTGCCACTGATTATTGGCCAGATGCCCATTCTACCGGCTCATTACTGGGCGGATCGCGAGTTCGGGGAGAACGGCCTTACACCTCCCGTTGGCAGTGGCCCCTATCGTGTCGGAGATTTCGAGGCGGGTCGTTCAATCACCTACGAACGCTTAGACGACTACTGGGCCGAAGATCTCGGGGTACGAAAAGGTCGCTTCAATTTCGATCAGATCCGCTACGATTACTACACGGACGACACTGTCGCCCTGGAAGCCTTCAAGGCGGGCAACTTTGATTTTCGCCTGGAATCTTCCGCCAAGAACTGGGCAACAGCCTATACCGGCCCCATGTTCGAGGACGGCTCCGTCATCAAGGAAGCCATCGAGCACCACCGCCCGTCCGGGATGCAGGGTTTCGTATTCAACACCCGGAAGTCCATCTTCAGCGATCCGAAGGTCCGCGAGGCTCTCGCCTACGGTTTTGACTTCGAATGGGCCAACAAGAATCTGTTCTTCGGCCAATACACCCGCACCTCCAGCTATTTCGAGAACAGTGAACTGGCTTCCGATGGCCTGCCCGAGGGTCGCGAACTGGAAATCCTCAACCAGTACCGGGACCGGTTGAGTGAGGATGTTTTCACCGAGGAGTACACACCTCCCACCACAGAGGGTCAGCAGGGTCTTCGCGAGAATCTGCGCACCGCATTGCAGTTGCTGCGCTCGGCCGGTTACGCCATCAAGGACGGCAAGATGGTGCACACGGAAACCGGGGAGCCCCTTGCCTTCGAGATTCTCCTGTTCCAGAAAAGCTTCGAGCGCATCGTGCTGCCCTTCAAGAACAACCTCGCCAAGCTCGGCATCGATGTGACGGTTCGTCTGGTGGACAGCAACCAGTACATCCAGCGGGTGCGTGAGTTCGACTACGACATGATCACCCAGGTGCTACCACAATCCGACTCACCCGGTAATGAGCAACGGGAGTACTGGCATTCCTCCACCGCTGACGTAATCGGCTCCAGAAATTACATGGGCATCCAGAGCCCCGTGGTTGATGAGCTGGTGAACATGGTCATCCAGGCACCGAGCCGGGAAGAGCTGGTGCAGCGTGTACGGGCCCTGGATCGTGTCCTGCTTCACGGCCATTACGTGATCCCGCACTGGCACCTGCGCAAGGACCGCGTGGCCTACTGGAGCCAGTTGGAGCGCCCGGAGGTCACACCGAAGAACGGTATCGACCTGAACAACTGGTGGGTAAAACCCTGACCCGGAATCCATGACCCAAGCAGTAACGGAAGGAATCCTCCGCTAGATGGGCATTTACATCCTCAGACGCCTGGCGCTGATCATTCCGACGCTGATCGGGATCATGCTCCTCAACTTCGTCATCGTGCAGGCAGCACCGGGCGGGCCGGTCGAACAGCTGATTGCCGAGATGGAAGGCCACGGCAGCAGTGCCCTGGCCCGGGCCGCCGGTGGCGATACCGGCGGCGAAGTTGCCTCCGGCTCCGGTGACAGTCGAAGTTCCCGGGGCATCCCCGAAGAGCTCCTGAAAGAAATCGAAGTCATGTACGGCTTCGACAAGCCGCCTCACGAACGCTTTTTCAAGATGCTCGGGGACTACGCCACCTTCGACTTCGGCGATTCCTTCTTCCGGGAACGCAGCGTCATCGACCTGATCCTGGACAAAATGCCGGTGTCGATCTCGCTGGGGCTCTGGTCCACCCTGATCATCTACTTCATCTCCATACCCCTGGGCATCCGAAAGGCGGTCACGGATGGTTCCCGCTTCGATGTCTGGAGCAGCTCGGCCATCGTGATCGGCTACGCCATCCCCGGATTCCTGTTTGCGATCCTGTTGATCGTTCTTTTCGCCGGCGGCAGTTATTTCGACTGGTTTCCGCTGCGGGGCCTGACCTCCTCCAACTTTGAGGAACTGACCTGGTATCAAAAGATCGGTGATTACTTCTGGCACCTGGCACTGCCGGTGACCGCCAACGTCATTGGCGGCTTTGCCACTCTCACCCTACTTACCAAGAACTCGTTCCTGGATGAGATCAGCAAGCAGTATGTGGTGACGGCGCGGGCCAAGGGGCTGGATGAGAAGCAGGTTCTGTATGGCCATGTGTTCCGGAACGCCATGCTGATTGTGATCGCAAGTCTGCCCGGCGTACTGGTCGCCCTGTTCTTTACCGGCTCGCTGCTGATCGAGGTCATCTTCTCACTCGATGGCCTTGGGCTTCTGGGCTTCGAGGCGGCCCTGAACCGGGATTACCCGGTGATCTTCGGTACCCTCTACATATTCACCTTGATGGGGCTGATCCTGAAACTCGTCAGCGACATCACCTACGTGCTGGTGGACCCGCGCATCGATTTCGAGAGTCGGGAGGGCGCGTGAGCATGAAAACCCTGACTCCGATCCAGCAACGCCGCCTTCGCAACTTCCGGAATAACCGGCGCGGTTACTGGTCACTGTGGGTCTTCGTCGTCTTGTTCGGTTTGTCGCTGCTCGCCGAGGTCATCGCCAACGACCGGCCGCTGGTGATTTCCTACAACGACGAACTGTATTTTCCGGTAGTGGAGTCGGTGCCCGAGGAAACCTTCGGTGGCTTCCTCCCCACCGAGGCCGACTATCGGGATCCCTTTATCTCCGGGGAGATAAAGGCCAACGGCTGGATGGTCTGGCCGCCCATCCGCTTCAGCTATGACACCATCAATTACGATCTGGAAATCCCCTCACCCGCACCCCCCAGCGCGGAGAACTGGCTCGGCACCGATGACCAGGGTCGGGACGTGGCCGCGCGGGTCATCTACGGCTTCCGGATTTCGGTGCTGTTCGGCCTGACCCTGACCCTGGCCAGCTGCGTTGTCGGCGTGGTGGTCGGCGCTATCCAGGGCTACTACGGCGGCAAGGTGGATCTGCTCGGTCAGCGCTTCATCGAGGTGTGGTCCGGGCTGCCGGTGCTGTACCTGCTGATCATCCTGTCCAGTATTGTTCAGCCCAATTTCTGGTGGTTGCTGGGTATCATGCTGCTGTTCAGCTGGATGGGGCTGGTGGATGTGGTGCGTGCAGAATTCCTGCGGGCCCGTAATTTCGAGTATGTCCGGGCCGCCCGGGCGCTGGGGCTGGAAAACCGCAAGATCATGTTCCGGCATATCCTGCCCAATGCCATGGTGGCCACACTCACGTTCCTGCCCTTCATCCTCACGGGTGCGATCACCGGCCTCACCTCCCTGGATTTCCTGGGTTTCGGACTGCCTTCCGGCTCCCCGTCTCTGGGTGAACTGATCGCCCAGGGCAAAGCCAACCTGCACGCACCATGGCTTGGCATATCCGCCTTCGTGTCCCTTTCGGTGATGCTGACGCTGCTGGTATTTGTGGGTGAAGCGGTCCGCGACGCCTTTGACCCCAGAAAGAGTTGATATGAGCGACCTGCTGCAGATTTGCAACCTTTCCATCTCGTTTGACCAGGCGCCACCGGTGGTGGAGGACCTGTCTTTTTCGGTGCGCGAGGGCGAGACCGTTGCCCTGGTGGGTGAAAGCGGCTCCGGAAAATCCATCTCAGCGCTCTCGGTGTTGCGTCTGCTGGATGCGAGGCACGCCAGCTATCCTTCCGGGGAAATTCATTTCCGGGGAGAGAACCTGCTTCGCGCCAGTGACAAACGGCTGCGCCAGATCCGGGGGCGGGAAATCGGCATGATCTTCCAGGAACCCATGACGTCGCTCAATCCCTTGCACACGGTAGAAAAGCAGATCGGCGAAACCCTCGCGCTGCACAAGGGTATGCGGGATACCCAGGCGCGGGAACGGACGATCGAATTACTGGAACTGGTCGGCATCAAAAATCCCGAATCCCGGCTCAAGAGCTACCCGCATCAACTCTCCGGTGGTCAGAAACAGCGGGTGATGATTGCCATGGCCCTTGCCAACGAGCCGGACCTGCTGATTGCCGATGAGCCCACCACCGCCCTGGATGTCACGGTCCAGAAGCAGGTGTTGGAACTGCTCAAACGCCTTCAGAAAAAGCTCGGCATGGCTATTCTGCTGATTACCCACGACCTCAGCATTGTCCGGCGTTATGCTGAGCGGGTGGTCGTGATGGAACAGGGTCGGCTGGTGGAGGAAGCGGAAACAACCCGGCTGTTCGAGAATCCGGAACACAGCTATACCCGGAAGCTTCTCGACGCCGAGCCCCCCGAAGCGCCGTTGCCGGCTCAGGATGAAGGGGAGATCCTGCTCAGCGTGAACGACCTGGATGTGCGCTTTCCGATCAAAAAATCCCTGTTCGGCAAGGTCCGGGAGTATTTCCACGCGGTACAGCAGGCAAGCTTCGAACTACCCAAAGGTCAGACCCTCGGTATCGTTGGCGAGAGTGGCAGCGGCAAAACCACCATTGGCCATGCCCTGCTGAAACTCACCGCCAGTACCGGACGATTCACACTCGGTGGCGACGAACTGTCGGACCTTACCCAGAAAGAATTCCGGCCCTACCGGAAACGGATCCAGATTGTCTTCCAGGACCCCTTCGGCAGTCTCAGCCCGCGAATGTCCATTGCGGAGATCGTGGGCGAAGGCCTGGAAATCCACGACCCCGATGGCAAGGATACCCATGAGCAGCAAGTGATCCGTGCCCTCAAGGACGTCGGGCTGGATCCGGATGCAAGGCACCGTTACCCGCACGAATTCTCCGGCGGCCAGCGCCAGCGCATCGCCATTGCCCGGGCCCTGGTTCTGCAACCGGACCTGATCATTCTCGATGAACCCACCTCGGCCCTTGACCGCACAGTCCAGAAACAGGTTATCCAGCTGTTACGGGATATCCAGTCCCGTTATGGTCTAAGCTATATCTTCATCAGTCATGATCTGGCGGTGGTCCGCGCGTTGAGCCACAAGTTGCTGGTGCTCCAGCATGGCGAGATCGTGGAGTACGGAGATGCTACTGACATATTCCGGTCACCGAAACAGCGGTATACCCAGGAACTGCTCAGCGCGGCACTGTTCTACCAGACCACCAATGAATTCACCACTACGACCAATTGAGCGTTACTCCGGGCAGCACGGTCGGGGATAATGCTCGAAAATCAGGAACACAGGGAGACACACCCATGGGAATGCTCAGTGGCAAGAAAGCACTGATCGTTGGCGTAGCCAGCAAACACTCGATCGCTTACGGTATCGCTGAATCCTTCGCCCGTGAAGGCGCCGAACTGGCCTTCACTTACCAGAACGAAAAGCTCCAGTCCCGCGTCGAGAAGTTCGCGGACCAGTGGGGCAGCAAGCTGACCTTCCCCTGCGATGTCGCCAGCGACGAAGAAATCGAGAACGTCTTCACCGAGCTGAACAAGCACTGGGACAACATCGACATCATCATTCACGCTGTCGGTTATGCCCCGGCGCACGAGCTGAACGGCAATTATGTCGACGTCACCACCCGTGAAGGCTTCAAGATCGCCCACGACATCAGCTCCTACAGCTTTGTTGCCCTGGCCAAGGGCGCTCGCAAGATGATGCACGAGGGCAGCTCTCTGTTGACCCTGAGCTACCTCGGCGCCGAGCGTGTGCTGCAGAACTACAACGTGATGGGCCTGGCCAAGGCGTCCCTGGAAGCCAACGTTCGTTACATGGCCGCGAGCCTCGGTAAGGAAGGGATCCGGGTGAACGGCATCTCCGCCGGTCCGATCAAGACCCTGGCTGCCTCCGGCATCGCCAGCTTCCGTCGTATGCTCGCCGAGAACGCCAGGCGCGCCCCTCTGCGCCGTAACGTGACCACCGAGGAAGTAGGCAACGCCGCCGCCTTCCTGAGCTCCGACCTGGCCAGTGGTATCACCGGCGAAATCATGTACGTTGATGGCGGATTCAACATCACCGGCATGGGTGAACTCGAGGAGTGATCCCCGGGTAATTCCGAAAAACCGGCGCCGATGGTGCCGGTTTTTTTGTATCCGGGCTGCCGGAAACCGCGACAGGCAAGGGCCTCCAAGCGTTGAAAAGGCCCTTCAAATAACGCAGTATAAACAACTCGCCGGGGCTTGCCGTGCAAGGCTCCGGGCGATATTCAAGTTAGCCAGGTATTCCTCTTGTGAGCCGGTCTCAGTTCGGAGGGATATGTCGATCAGAACCGGGGAAACAGAACAACATGTCGGGTAAGAAACTAGAAGATCTGAATGTGGCCAGCACCGAAACGCTGATTACGCCGGAAGCGCTCAAAAAAGAAATGCCACTGTCAGACAACGCGGCCGAAACCGTTGCCAACAGCCGTCAGGCCATCTACGACATCATGGACGGCAAGGACCACCGCCTGTTTGTGGTTGTGGGCCCCTGCTCCATCCACGACGTGGAAGCCGCCCGTGACTACGCCCAGCGCCTGAAAAAGCTGGCAGACGAAGTCAGCGACACCCTCCTGATCGTCATGCGCGTCTATTTCGAGAAGCCCCGCACCACCGTTGGCTGGAAGGGCCTGATCAACGATCCGCACCTGAACGACACCTTCGACATCGAGCAGGGCCTGCACATCGGTCGCCGGCTGCTACTTGATATCAACGAGCTCGGCCTGCCGGCTGCAACTGAAGCCCTGGATCCGATCTCGCCGCAGTACCTGCAGGATACCATCGCCTGGTCCGCCATTGGTGCCCGGACCACTGAATCCCAGACCCACAGGGAGATGAGTAGCGGCCTGTCCATGGCGATCGGTTTCAAGAACGGCACCGACGGCAGCCTCGATGTGGCCGTGAATGCCATGAAATCCGTCTCCCATCCCCACAGCTTCCTGGGCATCGACCAGCAAGGCAAGGTTGCCATTATCCGGACCAAGGGCAATAACTACGGCCACGTGGTGCTCCGTGGTGGTGGCGGCAAGCCCAACTACGATTCCGTGAGCGTGGCACTGTGCGAGCAGTCTCTGGAGAAGGCCGGCCTGCGCAAATCCATCATGGTGGATTGCAGTCATGCCAACTCCAGCAAGGATCCCGCGATCCAGCCGCTGGTGCTGCAGGACATCACTCACCAGATCCTGGAAGGCAACACCTCTATTCAGGGCCTGATGGTTGAGAGCAACATCAACTGGGGCAACCAGCCTCTTCCGGAAAATCTCGCCGACCTGAAGTACGGCGTTTCCGTGACCGACGCCTGCATCGACTGGCCGACCACTGAAAAGGCCATCCGCGAGATGCGTGACAAGCTCAAGGATGTGCTGCCCAAGCGCAAGGACGGTTAAAACCAGCATCAACAAAAACGGGGAGCTGACAGCTCCCCGTTTTTGTATCTGGGCCCGAGTTCCCTGAATTCAGAGACTGCCACCGGGCAAGCCTGCCACCCAGTCCAGTTTATCCCGAAGCGACACCACCTGACCGATAATTACCAGTGTGGGCGCCCTCACCTGTTCGGCATCAACGCGGCTGACAATCGTCTCCAGTGTGCCGGTCACCACGTGCTGTTCCGGAGTCGTGCCCTTGGACACCAAGGCCACCGGCATATCCG
The DNA here is from genome assembly GCF_003315345.1 of Marinobacter pelagius. Taxonomy (GTDB): domain Bacteria; phylum Pseudomonadota; class Gammaproteobacteria; order Pseudomonadales; family Oleiphilaceae; genus Marinobacter; species Marinobacter pelagius_A. The sequence goes on along the minus strand of NZ_QNRO01000039.1, from coordinate 215 downwards.
GAGCCATCCCGTGCTCAATCAACTGCCGGGATATGATGGGCAAGCCCACCAGCCCCATATAGAACACCAGGGTCTGGTTGTTCTGGACGAAGTCCTTCCAGGGCAGATCGCAGCTGTCATTCTGGGTATCCGGAATTTCTGGTTGATAAAATGCCAAAGATGTAAAGAAGAAAATCTTTCTCAGCGGATTATCTGATTGATCCTCTTCAGCCTAC
>NZ_QNRO01000038.1 GCF_003315345.1 Marinobacter pelagius | reverse complement strand
ACACAAATAAAGGGAAAATAGTGTCTGAATCTTCGATTTTTTGCCGTTTAAACCCAAGATGGGCAAATATCAGCAGTTATTCAGACCTTCCCTAGGACATGCCCACCACCAGAGCTTGCATATCGTTTTTCTAAAAGACGCCCCAGGGATTGGGCGTAGTAGGAATATACATGGGCATCGCTGTGGGCGGCGTATACGATTGGTCGTATTTTGGTTTGCCAAACCCTTCGACCGTTTTCGCTTTTTATGGATATCGACTTTTTGGGGTTGAGTATTACAGGCCAAAAAGCATGGCGAGATACCCGATCTGGATTCGTCACCAGAGTCGTTGCTTGGGATTCAGAGATGGGGCGATCGAAATGGGCATAGCTGCGACGACGGTACCAGCTTTGCTGTTCATCCATGACATACTTTCCTTTTTGGATCCGGTGACTACAAGCATCCTGCGGCCGCTTGTCTGTATTGTCACCGTCGAGCGACACCTTACGATGCCACCTACCCATCGAAATAAGCGATGAGTTACTAACCACCTACCAAGCTAGTAGGCGGCAAGCCGCAACTGTACCTTGATGTATCATCTGATTGGAGGTGTGCTGTGACGAAACGCTCGAAACGCACTGCTCAAGTTGTTCAGAACGACACCTGGCGGGACATCGCTGGGAAAGCGGTGTTTGCCTGGTTTGTTCAGAACGTGCTTGACACGGTGTTAACCAATCGGCCATTCACCCAATGGTGAAAGTGGTTTCAAAATATCCCGATCCAACTGAATAGTCAAACTCACGCTTAATACTTGCGGGCGACCCAGCATGTCGCATAACTGCTAGACGATAGCGCTAATCAACGGCTTGCAACCAGTTGATGCATCTTGCGCAATGATGCATTTTTGTCTACTTTGAGATCAACATGAAATGCATCATTGAGCATACTGCATGACTGAACCAGCCAAACACCAACTGCCATTGCGCAGCCTGGTCACCATCCACCCCGGCTATCCCTTCCGGGGCAAGCTGCCGGTGGACAAGGACGGTGATGCGTTCGTGGTGCAGTTCCGCCACCTGGTCGTGGGGGAGCCCTTGGACGACAGGGACGGCGCAAAACTGGATCGGGTAACCCTGCCTGGGCGACGCCGACCGGATTACCTCTGGCCCGGCGACATCCTGTTCATGGCCCGGGGTACCCGCAACGATGCAGCGGTGATCAGGGCCTTGCCCGCCAACACAGTCTGCACCCCGAACTTCTTTCATCTGCGCCTGAAACCCGAGGCGTTCAAGCTGATGCCCGAGTTTCTGGCATGGCAGCTCAACCAGATCGGCGCACAGCGCTACTTTGCCATGTGCTCACAGGGTTCTGCGGCCCCCAATGTGACCAAAACTCAGCTGGGCGACCTGCCCGTGGTGGTACCGCCCATCGAGCAGCAAAAGCTGATGATGAAGCTGGCCGAAGCCGCACGACGGGAGCAAGTGCTCCTGGAACAGTTAATCGAGAACCGGCAGCGCATGACCGATGCGGTTGCCCAAAAACTACTTTGTCCGGATACGACAACAGGGAAATGACACCTATGAGCAACGATTCGATCAAGCAGGATCAGATCAACAAAGCGGTCTGGAACGCCTGCGACACTTTCCGGGGTACCGTAGATCCCAGCATCTACAAGGACTTCGTGCTGACTATGCTGTTCGTGAAGTACCTCTCGGATGTCTGGCAGGACCACTACGAGCAGTATGTGACTGAGTACGGGGATACTCCGGAGTTGATTGAAGAGCTCATGAAGAATGAGCGATTCGTTCTGCCCCACGATGCCAGTTTTTATGCCCTCTATGAGCAACGCCACGAGCCGGGCAACGGTGAGCGGATCGACAAGGCCCTGCACGCCATTGAAGAGGCCAACATCGTCAAACTCGCCGATGTGTTCCAAGACATCAGCTTTAACTCCAACAAGCTGGGCGATGAGAAGCATAAGCAAGATATTCTTCGCCACCTATTGGAGGATTTTGCCCGACCTGAGCTGAACCTGCGTCCGAGTCGGATCGGGAAGCTGGATGTGATCGGTAACGCCTACGAATACCTGATCAAAAACTTTGCGGCTACCTCCGGCAAGAAGGCCGGTGAGTTTTATACCCCACCAGAAGTCTCCGAGCTGATGGCCGAGATCGTTGAGCCGAAGGAAGGTGACGAAATCTGCGACCCGGCCTGTGGTTCCGCCTCTCTGCTGCTCAAGTGTGCCAATCAGATCCGCAAGGGTAACGATGGCTCCAAGAACTTCGCCCTGTTCGGTCAGGAAGCCATCGGCAGTACCTGGGCCCTGGCGAAGATGAACATGTTTCTGCACGGCATCGACAACCACAAGTTGGAATGGGGCGATACCATCCGCAACCCCAAGCTGCTCGATGAGAACGGCGGCCTGAAGCACTTCGACATCGTGGTGGCCAATCCTCCCTTCTCACTGGAGAAGTGGGGCTTTGAAGGTGCCGACAGCGACCCCTACGCCCGGTTCCGGCGCGGCGTACCGCCAAAGTCCAAGGGCGACTATGCTTTTATCTTGCACATGATCGAGACCCTGAAGCCGAAGACCGGCCGCATGGCGGTGGTCGTGCCCCACGGCGTCCTGTTCCGTGGCTCAGCGGAAGGCAAGATCCGGCAGAAACTGATCGAAGAGAACCTGCTGGATGCCGTCATCGGCCTGCCCGAGAAGCTGTTTTACGGCACCGGCATCCCCGCGGCAGTTCTGGTGTTCCGCAAGGACAAGACCGACAACAACGTGCTGTTCATCGACGCCAGCCGCGAATTCCAGCCCGGCAAGAACCAGAACCAGTTGTCCGATGAGAACATCGCCAAGGTGGTCGACACCTACAGGCTGCGCCAGAACCTCGACAAGTACGCCTATCTCGCCACTCTGGAAGAAATCCAAGAGAACGACTTCAACCTCAACATCCCCCGCTACGTGGACACCTTCGAGGAAGAAGAAGAAATCGATCTGATGGCCGTGCAAGCGGAGCGTAAGGAAATCGAGGCCGAGATTGCGAAACTGAACGAGCAGATGGACGGTTATCTGAAGGAGTTGGGTTATGGTGCCTGAGGGTTGGGAAGTAAAGCCGCTATCAGAAATCGCTAAGGAGAAGATTTCTTACGGAATTGTGCAGGCTGGCCCGCATGTACCAGACGGTGTTCCGTATATTAAAAGTTCAGATGTTAGGGGCATTATTGAGCCTGATGATCTGCAACGCACGAGCAACGAAATTCACTACAAGTACCGGAGGTCTGCGGTACATCCCGGTGATATCGTATTTTCGCTGAGGGGAAATATAGGAGCGTCAGCAATTGTTCCTCCGGAGCTTCCTGAGGCTAATCTGACGCAAGGTACGGCGCGCATTTCCGTATCGGAACGTCACAGCAATCGGTTTCATTTTTATCAGCTGGCTAGTGCGCCACTATTGAATCGCGTTAATGCCTTGAGCAAAGGCAGCACCTTCAAGGAAATATCATTAGAAGAACTTAGAAAGGTTCGAGTCCTTTGCCCCCCCCTCCCCGAACAAAAAAAGATCGCCCAGATCCTCTCCACCTGGGATCAGGCCATCACCGCCACCGAGCGCCTGCTTGAGAACAGCCAGCAGAGGAAGAAAGGGTTGATGCAGCAATTGCTGACCGGGAAGAAGCGGTTGCCGGGGTTTGAGGGGGAGTGGGAGTCAGTACGCCTGGATCAATTGTTTGCTTTCAAAAAAGGAAAGGGGCTCTCAAAAAGTGCAGTGGTGCAAAATGGAAGTCATAAGTGCGTGCTTTATGGAGAGCTTTACACCAAATATGGAGAAGTAATTCGCGAGGTCGTGAGTCGATGCGACGATCAGGATGGGCTTGTCTCTAAGAAAGGCGACGTCCTCCTGCCAAGTTCGACAACAACGAGTGGCATTGACCTAGCTAATGCAACAGCGGTTATTGAGGACGGAATCCTTCTTGGCGGCGATATCATCGTTCTTCGCCCCAAAAGCCAACACGATCCCATATTTTTCAGTCACCTGCTAACTCACACCAAAAAGCATGAAATTGCATCTAGGGCTCAGGGCATAACGATCATTCACCTGTATGGCAGCGACTTGAAGGATCTTGCTGTAAAAATACCGGTATGCAAAACCGAACAGAAAGCTATAAGTGAGGTCATGACAATAGCTGACATTGGGATTGAAGCTTTGAGTCGGCGATTGGCTTGCCTCAAACAGGAAAAGAAAGCCCTGATGCAACAACTCCTGACCGGCAAGCGTCGGGTGAACGTGGAAACGGAGGCCGCATGAATACCACCCCTCAAGGGAATGAGCAGCATTCCAGCCACATCCCGGCCCTGGCCACCCTGATCAACCTTGGCTGGACGTTTTTGCCGGCCACGGAGTGTCAGGCCCTGCGGGGCAGCCAGCGGGAAGTGGTGATGAAGCCGGTGCTGGAGCGGGTATTACGCCAGCGCAAGTTCGAGTTCAAGGGGCAATGGTACCCGTTGTCTGACCATGCGGTGGATCAGGTGATTCGGGAAATCACGAGCCCCTCCATGGCTCAAGGCCTGATGGACGCCAACCAGTCCGTGTACGACACCTTGACCCTCGGTGTGACGGTGACCGAGTTCATCGGCGGCAAGAAGGCCCAGCCCACGATCCATCTCATCGAGTGGGAGAATCTGGACAACAACGAGTTCCATGTCACCGAAGAGATGGAAGTGTTGTCCACTCAGGGTACCCACACCCGCCGGCCGGATGTGGTGGCGTTCGTCAACGGCATTCCTCTGGCGGTGATCGAGGCCAAGAAGGCGGCTTCCGGGAACCCCAACAAGAACATGGTTGAGGAAGGCATCAGCCAGCACCTGCGCAACCAGAAGAACGATGAAGTCCCGTACCTTTATGCCTTCGCCCAGCTGCTGTTTGCGATCAGTCGAAACGACGGCCGGTATGGCACCACGCACACCCCTCAGAAATTCTGGTCAAAGTGGACGGACGAGGAGTTCGATGACCGGTACGTGCAGGACATAAAGAATCGCACGTTGTCCGTGTCGGACAAGGACGCTCTGTTCCAGGATAAACCCCCTAAGATCCGGGCCTACTTCGAGCAGCTCTGGTCGCAGTCGGTTATGCCCACCGAACAAGATCGGCTCCTGGTTGGCCTGCTCGACCGGCACCGGTTTCTGGAGTTTCTGCGCCTGTTCATCCTGTTCGACCGTAAAATCGGAAAGATCGCAGCCCGGTATCCGCAGGCGTTCGGGATCAAGGCGCTTCTGGAGCGTATCTCCGACTTCAAACCCAGCGGCGAGCGCAAAGGCGGCGTGCTCTGGCACACCACCGGCTCAGGCAAGTCCTTCACCATGGTGTACCTGTGCCGGGCCCTGCTGCTCAGTGACGCCCTGAAGAACTGCCGAATCATCGTGGTCACCGACCGGGTGGATCTGGAGAAGCAGCTGTCCAAGACCTTCCTGACCGGCGGCGCGTTCGGCTCCGACATCGCCGGCAAGAAAAGTGGCGACTCGCTGGCCAAGACACGTTCCGGCCGGGATCTGGCCAAGCGCATCGGTCAGGGCAACGAGCGAATCATCTTCACCATCATCAACAAGTTTGCTTCGGCCGCCAAGCAACCGGAGTGCTACAACCCATCCAACAACATCATCGTCATTGTCGACGAAGGACACCGGAGCCAGGGCGGTGAGAACCATCAGCGGATGCGCCAGGCTCTGCCAAATGCCTCATTCATCGCGTTCACCGGCACCCCGCTGCTGAAGAACGAGAAAAGTGAAACCGCCGAGAAGTTTGGGGCCATCATCCACGCCTACACCATGAAGCGGGCGGTGGAAGACGGCACGATCACCCCGCTGCTGTACGAAGAACGCAAGCCTCTGCTGGATGTGAACCAGAAAGCCGTCGATACCTGGTTCGAGAAAGTCACCGCATCCTTGTCGGACGACCAGAAGGCGGATCTGAAGCGCAAATACGCCAAACAGGGCCAGATCTACACGGCCCAAGACCGGATCAAGCTCAACGCCTTCGACATCGGCGTGCATTTCAGTGAAAACTTCAAGAAAGCGGGACTGGAACTCAAGGGCCAGCTGGCCACCGACAGCAAACTCAGCGCCATCCGCTACAAGCAGCACCTCGATAGCTGGGGCCTGGTCACCAGCGCCATCGTCATCTCCCCGCCGGATACCCGTGAAGGCCATACCGACGCCGACGAATCCAACCTGCCACTGGTGCAGGAATGGTGGAAGAAAAACGTCACAGGTGATCCTCAGGATTACGAGAAACAGGTCATCGAGGACTTCAGTACCGATGGGCCGCCGGACATCCTGATTGTCGTAGACAAACTCCTGACCGGCTTTGATGAACCTCGTAATGCGGTGCTCTACATCGACAAGCAGCTCAAGGGCCACAACCTGATCCAGGCCATAGCCCGGGTGAACCGGCTGCACCCCCAGAAGCCCTTCGGTTACCTGATCGACTATCGGGGTATCCTCAAGGAGCTGGATACCGCCATCACCGACTACCAGAACTACGAGGACCAGACCCAGGGCGGCTTTGCCATCGACGACATCGAGGGCCTGTATTCCAACGTGGACACCGAGTACAAAAGGCTCCCGGCCCTGCACGACAAGCTCTGGAGCTTCTTCGGCGAGGTGCGCAATGTGCTGGATCAGGAGCAGTACCGGCAGATCTTCATGCCGAAGTACGAGACGGACGAGGACGGTGTGGAGATCGACACGCGCCAGGCGCTTCGGGAGGACTTCTACGAGGCCCTGACCGAGTTCGGCATGTGCCTGAAGACCGCGCTCTCTACGCAGAGCTTCTTCGAGGACAAGGCCTTTACCGAGACCGATATTCGCCGGTACAAGTCCGATCTCAAGTGGTTCTCCGATCTACGCAAGGTCATCCGTCTGGACGCTCAGGAAACTGTGGATTACTCCGAGTACGAAGGCCAGATCCGGGATCTGATCGACCGGTACGTAACCGGCGTCAACGTCACCCCTGGCGAAGACCCGGTGCTGATTGCCTCCGTGGAGGATAAGCCGGAAGACTGGTCCGACGAAAAGACCAAGAACGAAACCGACAAGATCAAAACCCGCACCAAGAAAACCATCGAGGAAAAGCTCGGCGACGACCCCTACGCCAAAAAGGTGTTCTCAGCGCTGCTGAAGGAAGCGATCGAGAAAGCGGAGTCCATGTTCGACTACAAGGCCCAGTTCAAGCTGTTCAGTGACCTGGAAGCCATGGTGGAAGACCGGGAAGTGCCGGACCTTCCCACGGATCGGTTCGAAGGCAACAAGCACGCGCAAGCCTACTATGGGACCTTCAAGCTGGTGCTGGGTGAGGAGTTCGCCGCACTGGAAGCTGAAAAGGGCGAACAGCTGATCCAAGAGGCCTTCGAGATCGACCAGGTGGTGAACCGGGCCGTGGCGGAAAACTCCCTGAACCCCGTGGGCATTGAGCAGGATGTCCGAAAGAACCTGCTACCCCGGCTGTTCGGGCTGATCGGACTGGATAAGGCCAAGGCCATGCTGGATGAGGTGGTGCAGATTCTCCGTAATGGGGTGGCCCGGTGATGACCTCCGTCGAATCCCGACAAGACGAACAACCACTGGAGTACGTGGCCCGGTACGGCGACCGCGAGTTTCGGTACCACCTGTGCTACGTTCCGGAACATAAGAAGGCAACCATAAGGGTGCATGTGCACCCCAATGGCATGGTGCAGGTCGATGCTCCGGAGTCGGCCCAGCTTCCGGCGATCAAATCCGCCGTCCAACGCCGGGCACGCTGGATACTCAAACATCTGGAGGACATTGCCGAGCGCAACCGGGATGTCCGCCCTCGACAATGGGTGAGTGGTGAGAGTGTTCTATACCTGGGTCGGCGGTACGTCTTGAAAGTTATCCAGGCTCCAGAGCAACGCAAGGTCACCTGCAAGCTGATCGGCGGCCAGCTGCGCGTGCAGGGCAAGGAGCTGAGCCCGGATCGGATACACAAAGCCGTGCGCCAGTGGTACCGGGATCGCGCCGTGGAGGTGTTCCAGCGCCGGCTCGACCTGATGGTTGAGAGTCTACCCTGGACAACGACGGCACCGGCCTGGCGCATGATGGAGATGCAGACCCAGTGGGGGAGCTGCTCACCGGAAGGGGCCATCCTGCTAAACCCGCACCTGATCAAAGCCCCGACACGGGCCATCGACTACGTGCTGCTTCACGAACTATGTCATCTGGTGGAGCACAATCACAGTCCGCACTTCTATGGGCTGCTGGATCGGTTTATGCCGGAGTGGCGGGCAACAAAAGAAGCTCTTGACGGAAAAGCGGAAATTCTGCTGTCAGAAACTCAACTTGGCCTCACTCCAGATATCGAATCTGTCATATATCCATTAGGGGCTAAACGATGAAGTCCAACCTGCCAGAGCACCTGGAGAAAGTGCGGCTTAAAGCTGCAAGAGCTATTGATCCAATACGACCGCTCGATGAGTACGCAGAAAACCTGAAAAACTCGTTGTTTTCTCCACAACGTACAGAGGCAGGACGGCAACTTCCACCCTACTATCTCGTGTATTTTCTGCTAGTGGATTTACTTGGTTTTCGAAACCTTGGACAGTTTGAAAAGTTAGCTTGGTCTGTTCCTGTGGAGTACAACGGAAACGCATATGTGATTGAGCATAGAAAAATGGGTCTTGGTGTCTTTGTTGACAACCCTCGTGCACACGAGAATGAGGTTAGAGACCTCGTAAACAAAATTCATAAAGCAACGAAAGCTTCCCAACCTTATTTCGAGTGGCGCGCTGATAACGCCGTTTCCAAGTCCGAGCTAAATGTAACCAATCACACAGATCCTCTGTACCAGCGCTTTGAATATTTCCTAGGTGAATACAACAAACTCGTTAACGCTTACCAACAGGAGGTAAAGCGCCGGCGAAGTCTCTCATTCGAAGAGCGAATGGCCGAAGGAAGTAAAATGTTTGATGAACCGTATTCGTTAACAGAACGGATTGCTTGGATGGCGATTACGGTAATAGAGTCATTTTTTAGCTTCACAGAGCATGTTTTTATTCACCTTTCGATACTTCTGGGAAAAATAACGACAGGTAAACAGGTGACAGCACTAGCGGAGGCTGATTGGCCCCAAAAATACAAAGCAGTGTTTGATATCGATGATCCTGAAGCAAAGCGCTTTTACGATGACTTGGTCGAAATTAGGCGGCAGCATCGTAATTTTGTTGCTCATGGAGCTTTCGGCAAGCGAGGTGAAGCGTTTACGTTCCACTCCGGTGCAGGTGCCACTCCAGTCCTCCTACCACACATGAGAGGATCCAAGAAATTCGCACTAGATGGCCCATTAACAGTTGAAGACCCAGAAGCGATTAGCGTACTCGTAAGTTTCGTTGAGTATCTATGGAGTGGGCCCCGAGAACCTGCCAGAATTTACTTACAAAGAAGTACTTTGCCAGTAATTCTGACCATGGCATCAGACGGTACGTATGCTAGGGCTATGGGTTCATGTGAAGACATGGATCACTTCGTAAACTACTTGGTAAATCAATGGGAAAGGTCTTTGAACATGGACTGGTGATTAGCTTTCAGATCAAGTCTGAATTACTACACGTCAGCTTCTAATTCCTAATCGTTTCAAAGATGCGTTCAAAGTTGTCCTGCTAACATCAAAATGTCTGGCAACTTCTGTTTTCGTTATTTCCGGGTCAGATAGCATCGCTGCGGCTTTCTTGGTGTCGGTATCGGACATCGCAGGCTTCCGGCCACCTTTGCGTCCCCTAGCTCGCGCAGCTTGCAACCCCGCCATCGTCCGCTCCCGAATCAGATCACGCTCAAACTCAGCTAGCGCCCCGAAGATATGGAATACCAAGCGGCCACCAGAACTAGTGGTGTCAATGGATTCGGTCAGGGACTTGAAACCAACACCCCGGTCCTGGAGGTCCTGAACAATCTCCACCAAGTCTTTTAGCGACCGTGCAAGGCGGTCTAATTTCCATACAACCAAGACATCGCCGGCTCGGAGTGTACGGAGACACTGCGACAATTCTGGTCGCTCACGTAGAGATCCGGTAAATCTTTCTTGGAAGACCTGCTCGGCCCCAGCTTTCTCCAAAGCATCTACCTGGAGTTCGGGGTTTTGGTCAGTAGTACTAACACGCGCATAACCTATGATCATAAAAGGTACCTTTTCTATTCATAGAATTTTGTACGCGATTGTTGAACGCAAAACAAGGCGAAATCGGTTGTTTTGGTGTCACTTTCAGAAGGCGACAGCACGAAATATCAAAAGTCGACCGCACGGTCTTTTCTGACGTTGGAGTCGCCTCAGAAAACGGAAAATAAAGCACGCTAAGGCGTAGTTCCCTCGGGCTACACGGCGTCCGCACTGCGCGGTTCTTTCTTCCCTTGCAGTGACGCAATCAGCGGGCAGGAAACGTTCCCCTTCCGCGCATGGCAGGCGCACACCAAATCAGACAGCACGGCCTCCATGCGCGCCAGGTCAGCCATCCTCTCGCGCACGTCCTTGAGCTTGTGCTCGGCCAGGCTGCTGGCTTCCTCGCAATGGGTGCCATCCTCCAGCCGCAGCAGCTCGGCGATCTCATCCAGGCTGAAGCCCAACCGCTGGGCTGATTTCACGAAGCGCACCCGCGTTACATCCGTCTCGCCATAGCGGCGAATGCTGCCGTAAGGCTTGTCCGGTTCCGGGAGCAAGCCCTTGCGCTGATAGAACCGGATGGTCTCCACATTGACCCCGGCCGTCCTGGCGAAAACGCCAATGGTCAGGTTCTCCAAATTGTTTTCCATATCGCTTGACTCCGTACATAACTACGGAAGTAAGCTTAAGCTATCCAATTCAGATTCGAAAGGACAAACGTATGTCTGAACCTCAAAACGGGCGCGGCGCGCTCTTCACTGGCGGGCTGGCCGCCATCCTCGCCTCGGCTTGCTGCCTCGGGCCGCTGGTTCTGATCGCCTTGGGGTTCAGCGGCGCTTGGATCGGCAACTTGACGGTGTTGGAACCCTATCGCCCCATCTTTATCGGCGTGGCGCTGGTGGCGTTGTTCTTCGCCTGGCGGCGCATCTACCGGCCGTCAGCCGCCTGCAAACCGGGTGAGGTTTGCGCGATTCCCCAAGTGCGAGCTACTTACAAGCTCATTTTCTGGGGCGTGGCCGTGCTGGTTTTGGTCGCGCTCGGATTTCCCTACGTCGTGCCATTTTTCTATTGATCACAGGAGTTCACCATGAAAAAGCTGCTTTCCGCCCTTGCCCTCGCTGCCGTTGTTGCCCCCGTGTGGGCCGCCACCCAGACCGTTACGCTGTCCGTACCGGGCATGACCTGCTCGGCCTGTCCGATCACTGTCAAGAAGGCGATTTCCAAGGTCGATGGCGTCAGTAAAGTTGACGTGACCTTCGAGACGCGCGAAGCGGTGGTCACCTTCGATGATGCCAAGACCAGCGTGCAGAAACTGACCAAGGCTACCGAGGATGCGGGCTACCCATCATCAGTCAAGAACTGATCATGAAAGACCCGAAGACACTGCTGCGGGTCAGCATCATTGGCACAACCCTCGTGGCGCTGTGTTGCTTCACCCCTGTTCTGGTCATTTTGCTCGGTGTGGTCGGCTTGTCCGCGCTGACCGGCTATCTGGACTATGTGCTGCTGCCTGCGCTGGCGATTTTCATCGGCTTGACCATCTACGCCATCCAACGAAAACGCCAAGCCGATGCCTGCTGCACCCCGAAATTCAATGGAGTAAAAAAATGACCGAAATCACCGTGAATGGCATGACCTGCACATCCTGCGCCACCCATGTCAAAGATGCTTTGGAAAAGATTCCCGGCGTGAATGCCGCTGTGGTGTCCTATCCAGAAAGCCGCGCGCAAGTCATGGCAGACACCGCCGTGAGCCACAACCAACTGCTGGCCGCCATCGCCGCATTGGGTTATCAAGGCTCGATCCGGGTTGGTGATTTCAAAGATGAACCAAAAATCCGTGATGCACTTGAGGGCGCCGGTTTGCATATCGCCATCATTGGCAGCGGCGGGGCCGCGATGGCGGCGGCGCTGAAGGCCGTCGAGCAAGGCGCGACGGTCACGCTGATCGAACGCGGCACCATCGGCGGCACCTGCGTCAATATCGGCTGTGTGCCGTCCAAGATCATGATCCGCGCTGCCCATATTGCCCATCTGCGCCGGGAAAGTCCGTTCGACGGCGGTATTGCGGCAACTGTGCCTGCGATTGACCGCAGCAAACTGCTGGCCCAGCAGCAGGCCCGTGTCGATGAACTGCGGCACGCCAAATACGAAGGCATCCTGGACGGCAATCCAGCCATCACCGTTTTGCACGGTGAAGCGCGTTTCAAGGACGACCAGAGCCTGGTCGTCCGTTTGAACGAGGGTGGCGAGCGCGAGGTAACGTTCGACCGCTGCCTGGTCGCCACCGGTGCCAGTCCGGCCGTGCCGCCGATTCCGGGCCTGAAAGAGTCACCCTACTGGACTTCCACCGAAGCGCTTGTCAGCGACACCATTCCCGCACGCCTGGCCGTGATCGGTTCGTCGGTGGTGGCGTTGGAACTGGCGCAAGCCTTTGCCCGGCTCGGCAGCCAGGTCACGATCCTGGCACGCAGCACCTTGTTCTTCCGGGAAGACCCGGCCATCGGCGAGGCCGTGACAGCCGCTTTCCGCGCCGAGGGCATCGAGGTGCTGGAGCACACGCAAGCCAGCCAGGTCGCCCATGTGAACGGCGAATTCGTGCTGACCACCGGACACGGTGAATTGCGCGCTGACAAGTTGCTGGTTGCCACCGGTCGGGCACCGAATACGCGCAGCCTCGCGCTGGACGCGGCGGGGGTCACTGTCAATGCGCAAGGGGCCATCGTTATCGACCAAGGCATGCGCACGAGCAACCCGAACATCTACGCGGCCGGCGACTGCACCGACCAGCCGCAGTTCGTCTACGTGGCAGCGGCCGCCGGCACCCGTGCCGCGATCAACATGACCGGCGGCGACGCAGCCCTCAATCTGACCGCGATGCCGGCAGTGGTGTTCACCGACCCGCAAGTCGCCACCGTGGGCTACAGCGAGGCGGAAGCGCACCACGATGGCATCGAGACCGACAGTCGCACGCTGACACTCGACAACGTTCCGCGAGCGCTTGCCAACTTCGACACACGCGGCTTCATCAAGCTGGTCATCGAGGAAGGTAGCGGACGGCTCATCGGCGTGCAGGCGGTGGCCCCGGAAGCGGGCGAACTGATCCAGACGGCGGTGCTCGCCATCCGCAACCGCATGACGGTGCAGGAACTGGCCGACCAGTTGTTCCCCTACCTGACAATGGTCGAGGGGTTGAAGCTTGCGGCGCAGACCTTCAACAAGGACGTGAAGCAGCTTTCCTGCTGCGCTGGATAAAAAAAGGGGTATCCGGAATTTCTGGTTGATAAAATGCCAAAGATGTAAAGAAGAAAATCTTTCTCAGCGGATTATCTGATTGATCCTCTTCAGC
>NZ_QNRO01000037.1 GCF_003315345.1 Marinobacter pelagius | reverse complement strand
TCGCTCCGATCGCCATGGAAGATGGCCTGCGCTTCGCGATCCGCGAAGGCGGCCGTACCGTTGGTGCCGGCGTGGTCTCCAAGATCATCGAGTAACCTTCGGTTGCTCGATTGTAGTTGCACTGAGTTGTTTCGGTGCAGGCCAGTAGCTCAATTGGCAGAGCAGCGGTCTCCAAAACCGCAGGTTGGGGGTTCGATTCCCTCCTGGCCTGCCATTTTTTAACATCCGGATACATAAGCTGATTCCTATGGAGTCAAAAGCCGTTCAGTCAACCAGCCGTTTCGATCCTCTGAAATGGCTGGTTGTTTTTGTTCTGATTGCCGTCGGTGTTGTCGGTAACCAGTATTTCAGTGCCGAATCTCTTCTGTATCGGGTGCTGGCTCTCGTAGGTCTCGGTATTGTGGCGGCCTTCGTTGCCTTGCAGACCGATCGCGGTCGCCGTTTTGCGACGCTGCTTAAAGAGGCTCGGGTCGAAATCCGGAAGGTTGTGTGGCCCACCAGGCCGGAACTTGTCCAGACCACGCTGATTGTTGTGGTTTTTGTGCTGGTTGTTGCGCTGATTTTGTGGGGTATGGACTCGCTGATCAGTTGGCTGGTCGCCGGATTTATTGGTTAAACAGGAGTGGGCAATGGCTAAGCGCTGGTACGTGGTTCATGCGTATTCTGGCTTTGAAAAGCACGTAATGCGCACTCTGAAAGAGCGTGTTGCGCTCGAAGGCATGGAAGACAAATTTGGCGAGATCCTGGTTCCGACCGAGGAAGTCGTCGAAATGCGCGATGGCAAAAAGCGTAAGAGCGAGCGGAAATTCTATCCGGGATACGTACTCGTCCAGATGGAAATGGACGATGCAACATGGCATCTTGTCAAGAATACCCCGCGGGTCCTGGGTTTCATTGGTGGCACCAAGGATAAGCCTGCGCCGATTACAGAGCGTGAGGCAGAGGCCATTCTTCGTCGCGTTGAAAGCGGCGCCGATAAGCCCAAGCCCAAAACCCTGTTTGAACCGGGTGAGATTGTACGCGTCGTTGAGGGGCCGTTCGCGGACTTCAATGGTGTGGTTGAAGAAGTCGACTACGATAAGAGTCGAGTCAAAGTGGCTGTTCTGATCTTCGGTCGTTCCACTCCGGTCGAGCTGGAGTTCGGGCAGGTCGAAAAAGACTAATCAGCTGCTGTCAAGCTGAAAGCTCGCGCGCTATGGCGACGCGGGCTTTTTGTGTCTGATAAGGGGAGCCGAAAGGCGTCTGAACCCACAGGAGATTTAACATGGCAAAGAAGATCGAAGCCTACATCAAGCTTCAGGTTGCTGCCGGCCAGGCCAACCCGAGTCCCCCCGTTGGTCCTGCACTGGGTCAGCGTGGTGTAAACATCATGGAATTCTGCAAGGCGTTCAATGCCCAGACTCAGGGTATGGAGCCGGGTCTGCCGATTCCGACTGTTATTACTGTTTACAGTGACCGCAGCTTTACCTTCATTACCAAGACTCCGCCTGCTCCGGTTCTGCTGAAAAAAGCAGCTGGCATCAAGAGCGGTTCCGGTCGTCCGAACACCGACAAGGTCGGCACCGTGACCCGTGAGCAGCTCGAGGAAATTGCCAAAACCAAGGAGCCGGATCTGACTGCGGCCGATATGGATGCAGCGGTTCGTACCATTGCCGGAACAGCCCGCAGTATGGGCCTGAACGTGGAGGGCCTCTAAGATGGCAAAGCTGAGCAAGCGTCAGAAGCTGATTCGTGAAAAAGTCGACTCCACCCGCGCCTACTCTGTTGACGAGGCCGTCGCGCTGCTGGCCGAGCTGGGCCAGAACGTGAAGTTCAAGGAGTCTGTCGACGTAGCCGTTAACCTGGGCGTTGATGCACGTAAATCCGACCAGGTTGTCCGCAGCAGCACTGTTCTGCCCCACGGCACTGGCAAGAGCGTTCGCGTTGCCGTGTTCACCCAGGGTGCGAATGCCGAGAAGGCCAGTGCTGCCGGTGCCGACATTGTCGGTATGGAAGATCTGGCTGAAGAAGTCAAGAAAGGCAACATGGATTTCGACGTGGTTATCGCCACTCCGGATGCCATGCGTGTTGTTGGTCAGCTGGGCCAGATCCTTGGTCCTCGTGGCCTGATGCCGAACCCGAAGGTTGGTACCGTGACTCCGGATGTTGAAACCGCGGTCAAGAACGCCAAGGCCGGTCAGGTACGTTACCGTACCGACAAGAACGGCATCATCCATGCCCCGCTGGGTAATGTTGAATTCTCTGCCCAGAACATCAAGGAAAACCTTGAAGCTCTGGTGGCAGATCTGAAAAAGGCCAAGCCCGCGTCGTCGAAGGGTGTGTATCTGAAGAAGATCACCATTTCGTCCACCATGGGTCCTGGCCTGACTATCGATCAGAGCGGTCTCGCTATTTGATCCTTTGATCGATGGTTACTTTGTAGTCTGGGCGGAAGCCAAGGCTGTCAAAGACCGCAGGCCCCCGAGGCGTTTCCGGTTCGCCGGAGACGCCACAAGGGTTAAAGCAACGCCTGCGCAGACGGTGTGAAGACGTTCTCTCTGAACCCAAACACCGTTAAGGCGCCCGCAAGGGCAATGATGGGTTTGCCGGCAAGAGCTGGCGAAATCGAGGAGAAAACCAGTGGCAATTAGACTCGAAGACAAGAAAGCGATCGTCGCTGAAGTCAACGAGACTGCTGGTACTGCTCTGTCTGTGGTTATGGCTGACTATC
Organism: Marinobacter pelagius; assembly: GCF_003315345.1. Lineage (GTDB taxonomy): Bacteria > Pseudomonadota > Gammaproteobacteria > Pseudomonadales > Oleiphilaceae > Marinobacter > Marinobacter pelagius_A. Next base: position 12,851 of record NZ_QNRO01000037.1, on the reverse strand, counting down.
GCGGTGTCACCTCCGGTGACATGACCGCGCTTCGTGCCAAGGCTCGTGCCGAGAATGTGCGTCTGAAGGTTGTTCGTAACAACCTGGCCAAGATCGCCATTCGTGGTACCGAGTTCGAGTGCATTGACGAAGCTCTGGTTGGTCCGACCATTCTGGCCTTCTCAATGGAAGATCCGGGCGCGGCAGCGCGTCTACTGAAGGATTTTGCCAAAGAGAAAGAGGCGTTCGAAATCAAGGGTCTGGCTGTCGGCGGTGAGCTGATGGGCGCGGATCAGATTGATCGCCTTGCCAAGCTGCCGACGCTGCATGAAGCGTTGACCAAGCTGGCCATTGTTACACAGGCACCAGTTACCAAGCTCGCACGCAGCCTGAACGATATTCCGGGACGGATCACGCGTGTTGTAGCTGCAGTCCGCGACCAGAAGCGCGAAGCTGCTTGATTCTGTTGAACACCATTTTTACATTTTTGGGAGAAAGTCATGGCTCTGTCTAAAGACGATATTTTGAATGCAATTGCTGAAATGAGCGTAATGGAAGTTGTTGAGCTCGTTGAAGCTATGGAAGAGAAGTTCGGCGTTTCTGCTGAAGCTGCTGTTGCTGCCGCTCCGGCCGCTGCAGGTGGCGAGGCGGCTGCCGCCGAAGAGAAGACCGAATTTGACGTTGTTCTGACCGGCGCCGGTGAGAAGAAAGTAAACGTCATCAAGGCTGTTCGTGAACTGACCGGCCTGGGTCTGAAAGAAGCTAAGGAAATGGTCGACAGCGCTCCTTCCGTTGTTAAGGAAGCGGCTGGCAAAGACGACGCTGAAGAAGCCAAGAAGAAGCTTGAGGAAGCAGGCGCTTCTGTTGAGCTCAAGTAAGAGTCGGCTGTTGATCGACACCGTGCATTAAGCATGGATAGGCTGGTGGCTTTGGGCCACCGGCCTTTTTCTGTTGTATATGCTATAGAGTCTGGTGTGCACTAAAAGGTTGATGTCAGATCTATAACCTACAGCCAGAGTCTTGTTCAAGACGGCGCGATAAGCCGAGCAATTCGGCCCCGAAGCAGAACAATGGTTGCTTCTTGATACCAGGTATCAGGTCTAAAGCTGGGGAATGCAGATGACTTACTCCTACACTGAGAAAAAGCGGATTCGCAAAGATTTTAGTAAATTGCCTTCCGTGATGGACGTCCCCTATTTGCTGTCTATTCAGCTGGATTCGTTCCGGGACTTCCTGCAAATGGAAGCCGCTCCTGAAGATCGCCGGGAAACCGGTCTTCACGCAGCATTCAAATCCGTATTCCCGATTGTCAGTTACTCTGGCAATGCCGCGCTCGAGTACGTGAGCTATCGTATCGGCGAGCCGGTATTTGACGTCAAGGAATGCCAGCTTAGGGGCGTAACCTATGCAGCGCCGCTGCGCGTGAAAGTCCGCCTTATCATTTACGATAAGGAATCGTCCAACAAGGCGATCAAGGACATCAAAGAGCAGGAAGTCTACATGGGCGAAATGCCCCTGATGACCGAGAACGGTACCTTCGTTATCAACGGTACCGAGCGCGTTATTGTTTCCCAGCTCCACCGTTCCCCGGGTGTGTTCTTCGATCACGACAAGGGCAAGACCCACTCGTCCGGCAAGCTGTTGTACTCGGCCCGGGTGATTCCTTACCGCGGGTCCTGGCTGGACTTCGAGTTCGATCCGAAAGACAGCGTGTTTGTTCGTATCGACCGTCGCCGGAAACTTCCTGCGTCTATCCTGCTGCGTGGCCTGGGGTATACCTCCGAGCAAATGCTGGAAATGTTCTTCGATACCAGTAAGTTCTCCCTGGGCGAAGAAACCTGCAAGCTGGAGCTGGTGCCCAGCCGTCTGCGTGGCGACATTGCGACTTTCGACATCAAGGACAATGACGGTAACGTGATTGTCGAGGAAGGTCGCCGGATTACCGCTCGCCACATCAAGCAGCTGGAAAAAGCCGGTATCAGCGAACTGGAAGTGCCGACCGAATACCTTTACGGCCGTGTCCTGGCCAAGGACATGATCGACCAGTCCACCGGTGAGGTTCTGGTGGAGTGTAACACCGAGCTGACCGAGGAAGTGGTTACCAAGATCCTCGACGCCGGTGTGAAGGAAATCGAAACCCTGTACACCAACGACCTGGATTGCGGTCCGTTCATGTCCGATACCCTGCGTATCGACCCGACCCGGACCCCGCTGGAAGCGTTGGTGGAAATCTATCGCATGATGCGCCCGGGCGAGCCGCCCACCAAGGAGTCTGCGGAGAACCTGTTCAACAACCTGTTCTTCTCCGACGAGCGTTATGACCTCTCCGCGGTTGGCCGGATGAAACTGAACCGTCGTCTGGGTCGTGAAGAGAGCACCGGCGAGGGTACTCTGACCCACGAGGACATCATCGACGTTCTCAAGACCCTGATTGCCATCCGTAATGGTGAGGGTCAGGTCGATGATATCGATAACCTGGGCAACCGCCGTGTTCGCTGCGTGGGTGAAATGGCCGAGAACCAGTTCCGGGTTGGCCTGGTCCGGGTTGAGCGGGCAGTACGTGAGCGCCTGAGCCTGGCTGAAAGTGAAGGCCTGATGCCGCAGGATCTGATCAATGCCAAGCCGGTAGCAGCTGCGGTGAAGGAGTTCTTCGGCTCCAGCCAGCTGTCCCAGTTCATGGATCAGAACAACCCGCTGTCCGAGGTGACTCACAAGCGTCGTATCTCGGCGTTGGGCCCGGGTGGTCTGACCCGTGAGCGTGCAGGCTTTGAGGTTCGGGATGTGCACCCGACCCATTATGGCCGCGTGTGCCCGATCGAGACGCCGGAAGGTCCGAACATCGGTCTGATCAACTCACTCGCAACCTACGCCCGCTCCAACTCCTACGGCTTCCTCGAGAGCCCGTACCGGAAGGTGGTTGAAGGCGTGGTGACCGATGAGGTGGTTTACCTCTCCGCGATCGAGGAGAGCAACTACGTTATCGCCCAGGCCAGCGCGGCAACCGACGAAAGCAAGCGACTGACTGACGAACTGGTTACCGTACGTCACCTGAATGAATTTACCGTGGCTCCGCCGGAAGCGGTCAACTTCATGGACGTGTCTCCGCGCCAGGTCGTGTCGGTGGCAGCGTCGCTGATTCCGTTCCTGGAGCACGACGATGCCAACCGGGCCCTGATGGGCGCGAACATGCAGCGTCAGGCGGTCCCGACCCTGAAGTCCCAGGTGCCTCTGGTAGGTACCGGTGTTGAGCGTACCGTGGCTCAGGACTCCGGTGTGTGTGTCACGGCCCGTCGTGGTGGGGTCATCGAGAGCGTCGATGCAGCCCGTATCGTGGTTCGTGTTAACGACCAGGAAACCGAGGCCGGTGATGCTGGTGTGGATATCTACAACCTCACCAAGTACACCCGTTCGAACCAGAACACCTGTATCAACCAGCGTTCCATTGTGCGCCAGGGTGACGTGATTGCCCGCGGTGACGTGCTGGCAGACGGTCCGTCCGTGGATCTGGGTGAACTGGCCCTGGGTCAGAACATGCGCATCGCGTTCATGCCCTGGAACGGTTACAACTTCGAGGACTCCATCCTCATCTCCGAGAAAGTGGTGCAGGAAGACCGCCTGACCACCATCCACATCCAGGAACTGACCTGTGTGGCTCGGGACACCAAGCTGGGTAGTGAGGAAATCACCGCAGATATCCCGAACGTGGGTGAAAGCGCGCTGTCCAAGCTGGATGAGTCCGGGATTGTCTATATCGGTGCTGAAGTAGGGCCCGGCGATATCCTGGTTGGCAAGGTGACACCGAAGGGTGAAACCCAGCTGACCCCGGAGGAGAAGCTGCTGCGTGCCATCTTCGGTGAGAAGGCGTCCGATGTTAAGGACACCTCCTCCCGTGTGCCGACCGGCACCCGCGGTACCGTTATCGACGTCCAGGTTTTCACCCGTGACGGAATCGAGAAAGACCAGCGTGCCCTGTCCATCGAGAAAGAGCAGCTGGACAAGTACCGCAAGGATCTGAAAGACGAATACCGCATTGTTGAAGGTGCGACCTTCGAGCGTCTGATGAATGCTCTGAAAGGGCAGGAAGTGATCAGCGGCCCGAGCCTGAAGAAAGGCGCGACCCTGGAAGAATCCTACTTGGCCGAGCTGCCGCGGTCGGACTGGTTCAAGCTCCGGATGAAAGACGAGAGCCTGAACGAACTGCTCGAGAAGTCCGAGCAGGGCCTTGAGGACCGCAAGAAGGAGCACGAGGCCCGTTTCGAGGACAAGAAGTCCAAGCTGCAGCAGGGCGACGATCTGGCACCGGGCGTTCTGAAGATCGTCAAGGTTTACCTTGCGATCAAGCGTCGTATCCAGCCGGGTGACAAGATGGCCGGTCGTCACGGGAACAAAGGTGTTATCTCTGCGGTCATGCCCATTGAGGACATGCCGTATGACGAGCACGGCACCACGGTTGACATAGTTCTGAACCCGCTGGGTGTACCTTCGCGGATGAACGTTGGTCAGGTTCTCGAGACGCATCTGGGTGCCGCAGCCAAGGGCCTGGGTGAGAAGATCAGCCGGATGCTGGACGAGCAGCGCAAGATCGCTGAGCTGCGCCAGTTGCTGGACGAGATCTACAATCACTCGGATGAAGTGTTCAAGGTGGATCTGGATTCCCTCAGCGACAAGGAGATCCTGGAGCTGTGCGGCAACCTGCGTAACGGTGTGCCGATGGCAACGCCGGTGTTCGACGGTGCCAAGGAAGCCGAGGTCAAGCGCATGCTGGAACTGGCGGACATGGATACCAGCGGGCAGGTTAACCTGTACGACGGCCGTACCGGCGAGATGTTTGATCGCCCGGTCACAGTCGGCTACATGTATATCCTGAAGCTGAACCACCTGATCGACGACAAGATGCACGCACGTTCCACCGGCTCCTACAGCCTGGTAACCCAGCAGCCGCTGGGTGGTAAGGCGCAGTTCGGTGGCCAGCGCTTCGGTGAGATGGAAGTGTGGGCCCTTGAGGCCTACGGTGCAGCCTATACGCTGCAGGAGATGCTCACCGTCAAGTCTGATGACGTAAACGGTCGGACCAAGATGTACAAGAACATTGTCGATGGTGACCATCGCATGGAGCCGGGCATGCCCGAATCCTTCAACGTTCTTGTCAAGGAGATCCGCTCGCTGGGTATCGACATCGAGCTGGAATCCGAGTGAGCCGAATTGTTTTTGGCAGCGTGAGCGGGCACCGCGGGTGCCCGCCCGAGATTAACGCCATCCGGAGCTTTTACTGATGAAAGATTTGCTGAATCTTCTCAAGAGCCAGAATCAGAGCAAGGAATTCGACGCCATCCGCATTGGCCTGGCGTCGCCTGACATGATTCGTTCATGGTCCTTTGGCGAAGTGAAAAAGCCTGAGACCATCAATTACCGTACCTTCAAGCCGGAGCGTGACGGTCTTTTCTGTGCCAAGATTTTCGGCCCGATCAAGGACTACGAGTGTCTGTGCGGCAAGTACAAGCGCCTCAAGCATCGCGGTGTGATCTGCGAGAAGTGCGGCGTTGAAGTTGCCCTGGCCAGCGTGCGTCGTGAGCGCATGGGTCACATCGAGCTGGCCAGCCCGGTTGCCCATATCTGGTTCCTGAAATCACTGCCGTCGCGCATCGGCCTGATGCTGGACATGACCCTGCGTGATATCGAGCGGGTTCTGTATTTCGAATCCTTTATCGTTATCGACCCGGGTATGACTACCCTGGAGAAGGGGCAGCTGCTGAACGATGAGCAGTACTACGAGGCCCTGGAAGAGTTCGGTGACGAGTTCGACGCCCGCATGGGTGCCGAAGCGGTCAAGCAGCTGCTGGAAGATATTGACCTGCAGGAAGAAGTGGATGCGCTGCGGGAAGAGATTCCCCAGACCAACTCCGAAACCAAGATCAAGAAGTTCAGCAAGCGCCTGAAGATCCTTGAGGCCTTCCTGTACTCCGGTAACAAGCCGGGCGACATGGTCATGACCGTGCTGCCGGTTCTGCCGCCTGATCTGCGTCCGCTGGTACCGCTGGACGGTGGGCGTTTTGCCACCTCCGACCTGAACGACCTGTACCGTCGGGTGATCAACCGGAACAACCGTCTCAAGCGCCTGCTGGAGCTGAATGCTCCGGACATCATCGTGCGTAACGAGAAGCGGATGCTCCAGGAAGCGGTTGATGCGCTGCTGGACAACGGCCGTCGTGGCCGTGCCATCACCGGCACCAACAAGCGCCCGCTGAAGTCCCTGGCCGACATGATCAAGGGCAAGCAGGGCCGTTTCCGTCAGAACCTGCTTGGTAAGCGTGTGGACTACTCCGGTCGTTCCGTGATCGTGGTCGGTCCTTACCTGCGCCTGCACCAGTGTGGTCTGCCCAAGAAGATGGCGCTGGAACTGTTCAAGCCGTTCATTTTCTCCAAGCTGGAGCACCGCGGCCTGGCGACCACCATCAAGGCCGCCAAGAAGATGGTCGAGCGCGAGGAAGGCGTGGTCTGGGATATCCTGGACGAAGTCATCCGTGAGCACCCGATCATGCTCAACCGTGCGCCGACCCTGCACCGTCTGGGTATCCAGGCGTTCGAGCCGGTGCTGATCGAAGGTAAGGCCATCCAGCTGCACCCGCTGGTGTGTGCGGCCTACAACGCCGACTTCGATGGTGACCAGATGGCGGTACACGTACCGCTGACCCTGGAAGCCCAGCTCGAAGCCCGTGCGTTGATGATGTCCACCAACAACGTGCTGTCCCCGGCCAACGGCGAGCCGATCATCGTGCCGTCCCAGGACGTGGTACTTGGCCTGTACTACATGACTCGGGAGCGTCATGCGGCGCTCGGCGAGGGCATGGTGTTTTCCGATGTCAAAGAAGCGCATCGTGCCTACGGTGCCGGCAAGGTTGATCTGCAGGCGAAGGTCAAGGTCCGCGTCAAGCAGGTTGCCATCGGTGAGGATGGCGAGCGCACCGAGAGTTACGACATCGTCGACACCACCGTCGGCCGTGCGCTGCTGTTCGATATCGTGCCGGATGGCCTGCCATTCGAGCTGGTTAACAAGCCGATGGTGAAGAAGGCGATCTCCGCACTGATCAACACCTGTTACCGCGATGCCGGTCTCAAGGACACCGTTATCTTTGCCGACCAGCTGATGTACATGGGTTACCACTATGCGACCCGTTCGGGTATTTCGATCGGTTTCAACGATTTCGAGATTCCGCCGGAGAAGTACGAGATGGTCGATGCCGCCTCTGAAGAGGTCAAGGACATCGAGAACCAGTACGCGTCCGGTCTGCTGACTCAGGGCGAGAAGTACAACAAGGTGATCGACATCTGGTCCCGTGCCAACGACAAGGTCTCCAAGGCCATGATGGAGCGCCTCGCCAAAGAGCAGGTAATCGGCCCTGAAGGCGAGCCTGTCAAAGGTGAGGACGGTGAGTACCTGATGCAGGAGTCGTTCAACTCCGTCTATATGATGGCCGATTCCGGTGCGCGGGGTTCCGCGGCCCAGATCCGTCAGTTGGCGGGTATGCGGGGTCTGATGGCCAAGCCGGATGGCTCCATCATCGAGACTCCGATCACCGCGAACTTCCGTGAAGGTCTGAACGTACTGCAGTACTTCATCTCGACCCACGGTGCGCGTAAGGGTCTGGCAGATACCGCCCTGAAGACGGCCAACTCCGGTTACCTGACCCGCCGTCTGGTGGATGTATCCCAGGATCTGGTGGTGACCGAGGAAGATTGTGGTACCGACGAAGGTCTGCTGATGACGCCGCACATTGAAGGCGGCGACGTCGTGGTTCCGCTGGGCGATCGTGTCCTTGGTCGTGTAACTGCGCGTGACGTATTCACGCCGACCGACAAGGAAAATGCGGTTGTTCCTGAAGGTACGCTGCTCGACGAGAAGACCATCGAGATGATCGAGCGCGCCGGTGTGGACGAGGTCTGGGTGCGTTCCGCGATCACCTGTGAGACTCGCTACGGTATCTGCTCGAAGTGTTACGGCCGTGACCTGGCCCGTGGCCATCAGGTCAACGTGGGTGAGGCTGTGGGCGTTATCGCGGCACAGTCCATCGGTGAGCCGGGTACCCAGCTGACCATGCGGACCTTCCACATTGGTGGTGCCGCAAGCCGGGCGTCTGCCGTGGACAACATTCAGGTCAAGCACGGCGGTACGGTCCGCCTGCACAACCTGAAGTCCATCGAGAGGACCGACGGTTCCCTGGTGGTGGTTTCCCGTTCCTCCGCACTGGCTATTGCCGACGACCAGGGTCGTGAGCGCGAATGGTACAAGCTGCCATACGGTGCCGTGCTGTCCGTGAAGAACGGCGATGCGGTTGAGGCCGGTGTCGTGGTGGCCAAGTGGGATCCGCATACCCACCCGATCATCGCCGAATCCGTGGGTGTGGCCAAGTTCGTCAACATGGAACAGGGCATTACTGTTCGGACCCAGACCGACGAGCTTACCGGCCTCTCCACCATGGAAGTGATCGATCCCAAGGATCGTCCTGCAGCTGGTAAAGATATCCGTCCGGCCATCCAGCTTCTGGATGAAGCTGGTAACGATGTCGAGCTGCCTGGTGGCGCGACCGCTATGTACTTCCTGCCAGCCAACGCACTGGTAACCATGGCCAATGGGGCCAAGGTGGAACTGGGTGACGTGGTTGCGCGGATTCCGCAGGAAAGCTCGAAGACCCGGGATATCACGGGTGGTCTGCCGCGGGTTGCCGACCTGTTCGAAGCCCGTCGTCCGAAGGAGTCCTCCATCCTGGCGGAAATCAGCGGTACCGTTTCCTTCGGCAAGGAAACCAAGGGCAAGAAGCGCCTGGTGATCACCCCGAGGGATGGCGATCCGTACGAGGTACTGATTCCCAAACATCGCCAGCTCAACGTGTTCGAAGGTGAAACCGTTGAGAAGGGCGAGGTGATCTCTGACGGTCCGTCCAACCCGCACGACATCCTGCGTCTGCTGGGTGTGGTCGAGCTGGCCAAGTACATCACCAACGAAATCCAGGACGTTTACCGTCTCCAGGGTGTTGTCATCAACGATAAACACATCGAGGTTATCGTTCGCCAGATGCTCCGTAAGGTGGAAATCACCGATCCGGGCGACACCACTCTGCTCTCCGGTGACCAGGTGGAAATCACCCAGGTGCTGGAAGAGAACGAGAAGGCAGATGCCGCAGACAAGGAGCCGGCCAAGTTCGAGCGCCTGCTGCTGGGTATCACCAAGGCCTCCCTGGCCACCGAGTCGTTCATTTCCGCGGCTTCGTTCCAGGAGACCACGCGGGTCCTCACCGAAGGTGCGGTTACCGGCAAGCGTGATTACCTGCGCGGCCTGAAGGAAAACGTGGTGGTTGGTCGGCTGATTCCGGCTGGTACCGGTCTGGCTTACCACAGTGAGCGCCGTCGTAAGCGCGAACTGGAAGAGCAGGGCGTGACTGCGGCGGATGTCGAAGAAGCTCTGAGCGCCGAACTCAACCGCGAAAGCTGAGTTTCGTCGTTGCCACCTCCGGGTAGATACCTACCCGTGAGGTGGTTAAAAAGAGATCAGTCATCTTGACTGACCCGGGGCGCGGGCTTACACTTGCGTCCCTTAAATTTTACCCCCTGCACAGGGGGTAAGTTTCATTGGTATGGTTTTTTGGAGTTTGCTTACATGGCAACGATTAATCAGTTGGTGCGTAAGCCTCGTAAGCGCAAGGTAGCCAAGAGCGACGTTCCCGCGCTCCAGGCCTGTCCTCAGCGCCGTGGTGTGTGCACTCGTGTGTACACCACAACGCCGAAGAAGCCGAACTCAGCACTGCGTAAAGTGTGCCGTGTTCGTCTGACCAACGGCTACGAGGTTTCCTCATACATTGGTGGTGAAGGTCACAACCTTCAGGAGCACAGTGTTGTGCTGATCCGTGGCGGTCGAGTAAAGGACCTTCCGGGTGTGCGCTATCACACTGTTCGCGGTACTTTGGATACCCAGGGTGTTCAGAACCGTAAGCAGGGCCGCTCCAAGTACGGTGCAAAACGACCCAAGTCCTGATGTCCCGCACGGGTGTCTTTTATCGTTGCTTGTCAGAACGGTAAGAGTAAGGCTGAGTAGCATTTTGCTATCTCAGGGGTTCCTGAAGACCTTTTAGATATATAAGGGCTTATCGATGCCTAGAAGAAGAGTTGCAGCTAAGCGGGAGATTATTCCCGATCCCAAATTCGGCAGTGCACGGCTTGCCAAGTTCATCAACCACGTGATGGAAAGCGGCAAGAAATCCGTTGCAGAGCGCATTGTTTATGGCGCGCTCGACATTGTTGCCGACAAATCCAAGGAAGAGCCGCTCGAAATGTTCGAGAAGGCCCTGGAAAACATCCAGCCGATGGTAGAAGTAAAGTCCCGTCGTGTGGGTGGTGCTACCTACCAGGTGCCCGTGGAAGTACGGCCTTCCCGTCAGAACGCGCTGGCCATGCGCTGGCTCGTAGAATTTTCCCGGAAGCGCGGTGAGAAATCCATGGCGCAGCGTCTGGCAGGCGAGATCCTTGACGCGGCAGACAGCAAAGGTGCCGCTGTGAAGAAGCGTGAAGACGTTCACCGCATGGCAGAAGCCAACAAGGCGTTCTCTCACTTCCGTTTCTAATCAGCCGAGGTTTATATCGTGGCACGCAAGACTCCGATCAAGCGATACAGAAACATTGGTATTTGTGCGCACGTTGATGCGGGCAAAACCACTACCACCGAGCGGGTCCTGTTCTACACAGGTATTTCCCACAAGATCGGTGAAGTTCATGATGGCGCCGCTACCATGGACTGGATGGAGCAGGAGCAGGAGCGTGGTATCACCATTACCTCTGCTGCGACCACTACTTTCTGGCAGGGCATGGACAAGCAGTACCCTGAGCACCGGATCAACATCATCGACACCCCGGGGCACGTTGACTTCACTATCGAGGTAGAGCGTTCCCTGCGTGTGCTCGACGGTGCTGTGGTCGTTTTCTGTGGTTCCTCCGGTGTTGAGCCTCAGTCCGAGACTGTATGGCGTCAGGCCAACAAGTATGAAGTTCCCCGCATGGTGTTCGTCAACAAGATGGACCGTGCCGGTGCCAACTTCCTGCGTGTTGTTGATCAGATCAAGAACCGTCTGGGCGCGAACTGCGTTCCCATTCAGCTGCCGATCGGCGCTGAGGACGAGTTTGCCGGCATTGTGGATCTGATCCGTAACAAGGCTATCTACTGGAACGAAGCTGACTCTGGTGCAACCTACGAGCAGAAAGATGTTCCTGCGGAAATGGAAGACGAAGTCGCCATGTACCGCGAGCAGATGGTTGAAGCCGCTGCAGAGGCCAATGAAGAGTTGATGGAGAAGTACCTCGAAGAGGGTGAGCTGTCCATTGACGAGATCAAGAAGGGGCTGCGTCTGCGTACCCTGGCCAACGAAATCGTTGTTGCCACCTGTGGTTCTGCGTTCAAGAACAAGGGTGTTCAGGCGGTTCTGGACTCTGTTATCGAGTTTCTGCCTGCGCCGGATGAGGTCAAGGCCATTCGTGGTGAAGTTGATGACGAAGGCACCGAAGAAACCCGTCCGGTTGATGACGACGCTCCGTTCGCGGCGCTGGCGTTCAAGATCGCCACTGACCCGTTCGTTGGTACCCTGACCTTCTTCCGGGTTTACTCCGGCAAGCTGGAATCCGGCAATGCCGTTTACAACTCCGTGAAGGGCAAGAAAGAGCGCGTCGGCCGTATGGTTCAGATGCACTCTAAAGAGCGTCAGGAGATCAAAGAGGTTCTGGCGGGTGATATTGCCGCAGCCATCGGCCTCAAGAGTGTGACCACTGGTGACACCCTGTGCGACGAGAACCACAAGATCATTCTCGAGCGCATGGAATTCCCGGAGCCGGTAATCTCCGTTGCGGTGGAGCCGAAGTCCAAGGCCGACCAAGAGAAGATGGGTGTTGCTCTGGGCAAGCTGGCCCAGGAAGATCCCTCTTTCCGTGTTCGCACCGACGAAGAATCCGGTCAGACCATCATCTCCGGTATGGGTGAGCTTCACCTGGACATCATCGTTGACCGTATGAAGCGTGAGTTCAAGGTGGAAGCGAACATTGGTAAGCCGCAGGTGGCCTACCGTGAGTGCATCCGCAAGCCGGTGGACGTCGAAGGCAAGTTTGTACGTCAGTCTGGTGGTCGCGGTCAGTACGGTCACGTCAAGGTGAAGCTGGAGCCGCTGCCTCTGGATGACGAGGATGGCGAAAACTTTATCTTCGTGAACGAGATCGTTGGTGGTGTGGTTCCGAAGGAATACATCCCTGCAGTTCAGCAGGGTATCGAGGAGCAGATGCAGAACGGCTGTCTGGCCGGCTATCCGCTGCTGGGTATCAAGGCTGTTCTGTACGATGGTTCCTACCATGACGTTGACTCCAACGAGATGGCCTTCAAGATCGCCGGTTCCATGGCGATGAAGAAAGGCGCCCTCGAAGCGAATCCTGCCCTTCTTGAGCCGGTCATGAAGGTAGAGGTGGTCACCCCTGAAGAATACATGGGTGACGTGGTTGGCGACCTGAACCGTCGTCGTGGCCTCGTGCAGGGCATGGAAGAAGGCCCGTCGGGCAAGATCATCCGTGCTGAAGTTCCGTTGTCGGAGATGTTCGGTTACGCCACCGACCTGCGTTCTGCAACACAGGGCCGGGCGTCTTATGCGATGGAGTTCTCCCGCTACATGGAAGCTCCTTCGAACATTGCCGAAGCGATCATTAAAAAGGGTTGATCCCAGGACTTAAGTAACAGGAAGAGGTGTAACCGTGTCTAAAGAAAAATTTGAGCGTAGTAAACCGCACGTAAACGTGGGTACTATTGGTCACGTTGACCATGGTAAGACCACTCTGACCGCTGCTCTGACTCG
>NZ_QNRO01000036.1 GCF_003315345.1 Marinobacter pelagius | reverse complement strand
AACTCAACTACGGAGTCGATCTATCAACCATCTGAGGGTGGTATCAGATTGATGGGGTGAAGGTGCCCCATCAACCATTAAATCCGTATACCCAATAAACTCCCCCTCCGGAAAAAGAGTACGCACCATTCGTCGATCACTGGCAAAGGGCGAAATAAACGCACTCAGCACAATCAGGCCCGCGTCGTGAACAGTTTGCTTACCTCCCCGACCCGACGAATATTTTCTACGCGGTCCTTATCAGAGAACCCCAGGTCCCGGCACAACCCATGACGCACCTTATCGCCATCAAGCAGGAAGGTATGGTGACCACGTTGATGCAGCGCGAGATCCAGAGCATTGGCAATGGTGGACTTGCCGGAAGCACTTAGGCCCGTAAACCAGAGCAGGCAGGGTTTCTGGTTTTTGCTGGCAGCCCGTTCCAATCGGGTGATTTAGAGGTCGTGCCAGATCACATTTCCGCCCACGGAGTCCCCCTGCCATGAAAAGGCGTCAGATGAAAAGTCCCTAAGGCTTTTCATCTGACGCCAGCTTTTACCTTCACCTCAAGCTCAACACCGATGCAGACTTATGTTGGGTCTCATCCCCCTGACACCAAACCAGATCCGCAACATCGCCGTTCGGAGCAAACCCCGTTGGCGCATCACGCAGCAGAGAAACAATCCGCGCACAGTCAAATTCCTGACTCGCACGCATCAACTGATTCAGCACAGTTTCAAGCTCATCCCACGGCATGGACACTTCGCGGGCCATCATGATACGCGGATGAACAGTACCTTGAGGGTTATCACCAATCAAGAGTTCCTCATAAAGCTTCTCACCCGGACGAAGACCTGTATAAATGATCTCAATATCACCATCCGGGTTGTCCTCGGTCTTTTCTTCTAATCCCATCAGGTGAACCATTTTACGGGCCAGGTCAGCAATCTTCACCGGCTCGCCCATATCCAGCACAAAAACTTCACCTCCCTGCCCCATGCTGGCTGCCTGCAATACCAGTTGGCTCGCCTCCGGAATAGTCATGAAGTAACGGATGATGTCCTGATGAGTCACGGTTACCGGCCCGCCGTCGCGGATCTGATCTCGGAACAACGGTACCACAGAGCCCGACGACCCAAGCACGTTGCCGAAGCGCACCATTGAAAACACTGTTTTGGATTGCCTCTGCGCCAACCCTTGGAGCACTAACTCAGCCATGCGTTTAGATGCGCCCATGACATTAGTAGGGCGCACGGCCTTATCGGTAGAAATCAGTACAAAGCGTTCAACACCGCTCTCAATCGCTGCTTCGGCCGCGTGGAAGGTGCCAAATACATTATTTTGAACACCCTCGATCACATTATGTTCCACCAACGGCACATGTTTGTATGCGGCTGCGTGAAAAACTGTCTCAATTTCAAAGGCCCTCATTACCGCCTCACAGCGACGGCGGTGCGTCACGCTACCAAGCACCGCATGCAGTGAAACTCCAAGGGCTTCAACCCGGTTGATGGATTGCAACTCGCGCTCAATCGAATATAGCGAAAACTCGGACTGCTCGAACAACACGAGAGCCTTAGGCTTATGCCGAAGAATCTGCCGACATAATTCCGACCCTATTGATCCACCGGCTCCCGTTACCAGAACCGCCTTACCATAAAGATTCTGGGAAACCATTGCTGTATCAGGCCGGACCGGATCACGGCCGAGCAAATCTTCTAATTCCAAATCTCGGATATCGTTAATTCTGGCTACGCCGGCAACCAGTTCAGACATTGAGGGGACTGTTTGCACTGGCACGGAGAGTCCCTCAAGAATCCGCATTAATTCCTTACGGTTTACCGGCTCCAAATCCTCAAGGGCCAGCAAAACCCGGGAAACATCCAATTCACGAATTGCTTTATCGATAAATTCAAGCGAATAAACCGGCAAATTCCCAATCAGGGACTTATGATTCGCATCCACGGTGGAGACAAACCCTAACGGTCGATACTCAACACCTTGAGCCAAAGCAGAAGCCAACTGCATTCCTTTGGGACCAGCACCTACAATCAATACTCCATCTTTGGACCTATCAGTCCGACGCCGGACAACCGTACGAACACCAAAGCGGGTCCCTGCAACCAGCACAAAAGCAAAGGCGCCATAAATAACCGGGACGGAGCGAGGGACCAGGGTTTGAAACAGAAAACCGAGAACAATCAGCGCAACGCTGGAAAACGTTACACCAACCATGATGGCCAAAAAGGCATGCTCACTGATGTAGCGAATCACTGCCCGGTAGAGCCCGAGCTTTACAAATGCACCAATGGTCACCATTACCGTCGCCAGTGATACCCAAAGCTGCTTATCTGACGGCATCCACCCAGGATTCTCGAAACGCAATGCAAAAGCTGCCCAGATTGCCAGAGACAGCAGCACGAAGTCCGATAGGACGGAAATTGCTCGTTTCTTCGGCCGGGACAAATGCAAAATGCGATTAATCAGTTTGTTTCTCACACAAAATCCCTGTTTCAGTTAGACGCGTCAGCCATAACCTCAGAAAGCACCTCCACTGTTTTAGCCATTTCCTCTTCGGTCAAAGTGGGGTGAACCAGGAACATCAGACTGGTTTCCCCAAGCTCCCTTGCGACCGGCAATCTCTCCACAGGCCCCAGCCCCTCATCCTGAAAGCACTTCTCTAGATAAACTTCAGAGCATGAGCCAGAAAAACACGGGATGCCACGTGCAATCACCTCAGACATAATCCGGTCCCGGCTCCAACCCGCTGTCAGAGCAGCTGGCTCCACAAAGACATAGCATTTATAACCGGCATGGCCAATGTCGTCAGGCACAACAGGTACCCGCAAGCCCTTATACTGTGAGGCCGCCGCCCAGATTCTCTCACAGTTGGCAAGCCGGACTCTGGCCCAGTCGGGCATGCGCTTCAACTGAATCCGCCCTATCACAGCCTGCATCTCTGTCATCCGCCAATTGGTTCCAATACTCTCATGCAACCAGCGAAATCCGGGTGGGTGCGCGCGCTCATAGACAGCATCCCAGCTCTTGCCGTGATCCTTGAAAGACCACATTCGCGACCACAGTTCGTTGTCGTTTGTGGTCACCATGCCACCCTCACCGCCAGTGGTCATGATCTTGTCCTGACAGAAAGACCAGGCCGCCACATGTCCAATAGAGCCAACCGGCCGCCCCTTGTAGGTAGCACCGTGGGCCTGAGCACAATCTTCAATCACATAAAGGCCATGCTCATCCGCCAACTCATTCAGAGCATCCATATCACAAGGCCAACCGGCGAGATGTACTGCAATAATCGCCCGGGTTCGATCGTTTATCAGCGGTCGAACCGTCTCAGATGTGATGTTTTGAGAGTCCCGGTCAACATCCGCAAACACTGGCTTAGCACCGGCATTTACGATACAAGATGCCGAAGCCAGAAAAGTTCGGGACGTGACAATTACCTCATCACCAACACCAATGCCGAGCCCTTTCAACGCAAGATCCAGTGCCACCGTTCCATTGGCCACAGCTACCGCATGGCTGGTACCGGCAAATTCGGCAAACTCCTTTTCAAACTCACGAGTCTCTGTGCCAGTCCAGTAATTGACCTTGTTTGATAAAAGCACCCGAGATATGGCATCCGCCTCCTCCTGAGTAAAAGAAGGCCAGGGCGAAAACGCAGTATTCAACATAAGACCTCAGTTTTGAGAATTAAGGAGGCGGGCTGGAACCCCTACAACAGTTTGCCCAGCCGGAACGTCGTTCAGTACGACACTGCCCATGCCAACCGAAACTTCATCGCCCAAAACAACCAACTGCTTGATCGAGGCTCCGGCCCCAACCCAAACCATTCGCCCCGCTGATACGCCACCAGCGAGCACTGAATTCGGACTGAGATGACTGTACTCTCCGATTGAACAGTCGTGCTCGACAACTGCGCCAGTGTTCACAATACTGCCCGCACCAACACGGGCACACGCGTTAATCACTGCGCCCGCAAAAATCACGGCGCCCACGCCAATCGAGGCATGTGGACTGATAACGGCGGAAGGGTGAATGACGGAAACGACATTCAGCCCCGCGTCCTTCAGTTCTCGCTGCCGTGCATTGCGGACACGATTATTCCCAATCGCGACAATAACGCCATCAAACTGAGTAGCCTGAGTCATCAGCTCGCGACTACCTCCAGCGACCCTCCAGGGGCCATTTTGTGTCAAGTTCGGCCAGGCATCATCAAAAAAAACAACTTCACTCCAATCAGACAAAGTGGCAGCATCCGCCACCACCTTGCCATGCCCGCTCGCACCAAGAATTGCCAGTCGCATTAATCTTTATTACCGGTAAACTTCGACATCGTCACCTCTCCATCACCACTGATGCCCTCACGTACCAAAACTCTTTTCACCGTGAGAAAAAGGATTTTCAGGTCCAGGCAGAACGATTGATTATCTACGTACCACACATCCAGCTTGAACTTATCTTCCCACGAAATCGCATTGCGTCCATTAATTTGCGCCCAACCGGTTACCCCCGGGCGAACCTCATGGCGGCGGTATTGTTCCTGTGAGTACAGGGGCAGATATTCCATCAGAAGTGGACGTGGCCCAACCAGGCTCATGTCTCCTTTGAGAACATTCCAGAGTTCAGGCAGTTCGTCCAGGCTTGTTGAGCGCAGAAAGCTGCCGAATCGTGTCATTCGTCTATCGTCTGGCAGTGGGCTCCCGTTTTTATCAGTGGCATCTAACATCGTTCGAAACTTGACCATTTGGAAAGGATTGCCGCCCTTACCGGGGCGAACTTGTCGAAAAAATACCGGCGAACCAAGTTTCAGCTT
Source organism: Marinobacter pelagius (assembly GCF_003315345.1). GTDB lineage: Bacteria > Pseudomonadota > Gammaproteobacteria > Pseudomonadales > Oleiphilaceae > Marinobacter > Marinobacter pelagius_A. Next base: position 11,320 of record NZ_QNRO01000036.1, on the reverse strand, counting down.
AACCAACAGAGCTACAATCAGAAGGATAGGAGCCAGAATGAAAAGACCCAAAAGTGCAGCTATAAAATCGAAAATTCTTTTCATATCGAAAACTATGACTCAATTCACCAATTTCAACGATCAAATAAGGCCTGTTCGAGACGGTCGGCCAACCTGACGTAATCATAGTGTTCCAGGGCAGCGCGCTTGCCATTTTGACCCATTTGGGCACGCTCTTCAGGAGAACACTGATAAAGCTCCAATATGCCTTTGGCTAACGCGTCAGGGTTTTCGGCTGGTACAGTCACCCCTGCTTCATACTCTTCGATCGGGTCACTCCCACCTGTGAACGAGTGGATCACCGGTTTGCCGGCAAACAGATATTCTGGAATTTTGTTAGCACCAATACCAAACCGGTAAAGCGATTCGTCTTTCCAAGCGATAAAACAGACGTCAAACTTTTGGAGTAACGACGGCACCTGTGCTTTTGGCACAGCAGGAAGAATACGGACATTGGTCAGGTGTTCAGTCTCTACCCGTCCAAGCAACCGTTCCTTTTCCTTACCGTTGCCCACCAAGACAAAGTATATATCTGAATACTCTTGCAATTTTGCAGCGGCAGACAACAAGCCATCAAGCGCGTTAGCGACACCGATGGTACCCGCGTACCCGACAACGAATTGGTCACCCGGGATAGCAGCCTCGACCTGTGAATCCAGTTTCTCCGTCGCATTCATAGCACTTACAGAAATACCGTTTGGGATCCATATAAATTTCCGTGGATCCATACCTCTCTCAACCATATGATTGACAGCGTCAGGAAGATTAGAAATAACCCTATCCGACACCTTATAGGCTCGGTCCTCTATCCATTGGAGAACGCGAACAAAGGGGTGGCGTTTTGATACTCCACCAATTTCAGTCAAGGTCAGAGGCCAGATATCGCGCACTTCAAAAATAAGAGGAACGTTGTAATAGCGGGATAATCGCTCAGCTGAGAGCACTCCGATCAGAGATAACGAGGAGTACAGAATCGCATCAGGTTTTTGCCGGATAAACCGTTTGAGACCTAGTAACCGGTATGCGAACAAGCACCAATTCAGAATTCGGCGCCCATTGTGTGCATCGGAATACTCAGGCAACTTAATACGGACTACTTTGAACTTCCCTTCATTGGACACCGTATAAATCGATTCGGGATTTGATGGAGAATGAAGGAGGTGATGGAAGCTCGCCATAATCAGGTAAACGTTTACTCCCCTATCAGCGAGTTCCTTTGCAAGTAGGTAGTGCCGGCCACCCATTCCTGTATCAGGTGTCGAGGCATATTGATTTATTATCCAGACTGTTCTAGACATCACCCAATTACGCCCAGCGAGTTGTAGAACTGGACCAACTTCTTCTCTTCGATGTCCCAATTATACTGTTCTCTCACCGCCCTCTGGCCATTGTTCCCCATTTTCTCCGCTTCTTCAGGGTGGCTTATCAAATAGTCGATAGCCCGAGCAATCGCCTTCGGATCCAATGGATCTACACACAGCCCACATTCATTACTCTCGACAATCTGTTTCCAGAGTGGAAAGTTGGACGCTATGACCGGCAATCCGGCAGCCATATACTCGAACATCTTCACGGGTAATGCATCCAGGTAGTTTATTATTGGGTGGAGCGTAACTAAGCCAGCCACTGATTCCTTGAGGGCAGTCTTCACCCCTTCCCTATCGAGCCAACCCCGGTAATCCACTCTTTGCCAACCGCCCTCTGCACGAACCAATGCTTCAAAATCGGGTTGACCAAAATTCCCACCCAGCACGAGCGTCACATCAGACGAAGCGAGCCCGATTGCCTGCACAATCTCATGAATGCCACGGATTTTTCCAAGCCCACCCAAATAAACCACCTGATCGTTCTTTCGGGACCAACTCACTGTTCCAGTGGAAAGCTCCCCAAGCAAAGGAAAGTTATTTACGTCGATCGAGCGAATTCCCATCGCGGTGAACTTATCTCGAATGTAAGGGGTAGCAGCAATTACTGCATCCAGTTTACGACAGGCTCGCTGTTCGTATACCGCAAGCATTTTCGACAAAAACCACCTGGCTGGCTTATTCAGATAAGGCTTGCCCAACATTTGTTTAGGCACGTCCTCATGGGCATCAAAAATGACGACTTTGCCCAATTTTTTGAGCTTAACGCCTATTGGTAGCAACTCCGGATCATGCAAATGATAAACATCCGCGTCAATCTCAAGCGCTTTTGCCAATACCCGGCCAGGGGCATTGCGAATCCGATCCAAACGCCCCTTTGAATCACCAACATCGTGAATATCCACTCTGTTTTTTGTCTCGTTGCCTTTTCCGTCCGCGACTACCAAGCAGACTGAGTAGCCATTGTTGGCTAGGGACCGACATTGTTTGAGAAAAATTCGAGTGTCTGTTCTTGGGTGGGCGGAAGTCAGATGGGCTAGTATCAAAACTCAAGTTCCTTGCTTGATCGATTCATTTTTCTTTCATTGATAACACATGCAATATTCAGGAGGATAATAATTGACATCAACTGATACCCCGAGAAAATATTATTAGTTATCATCACAAGAACCGACATCAGAACAAAAATAAAAAGAGAGACTCCCCAGGGAGAGCCCAAATTCCTAAGGGCCAACCTTAAAAGATAAACAAGATAAGCTGCGAACACAAAAATACCGACCAAACCGTATCTCTGAATGATAAGCGCATACTCAGAGTCAATCGTAGTGTCAAAGGAAGATTTCGCTGGACCGACACCAAGAAGCGGATATTCAAGAAATTTCTGAACGGCGAAATAGATATTCTCAAATCTTACATTCAAGCTGTTATTCCTACCCTCCAAAGCGTATTGAATACCTATATATATGTACGACAGATCCAAATAGAAGACCAAAAAAACAACCAGTAAAGAAGCAAGGAAGATAGATAAAATTTTGTAGATCACCATTCCTCTAAAAAACAAAACATAATAGAGCCCCAACCCGAACAATACCGCAATTAACGCGGTCCTACTTTGGGTCAAAAAACACAGGTAGAAAAAGACCAAAAAAACTAATAGATATCCAAAACGCCTATGAATTGAGTAGAGTGAAAAAAAGTAGATACTAAAAAAACACGCAATTATACCTCCGATATTTGGGTCAGACCCTGTAAGGGTTATTCTATGCCCGGAGAGTACAGAGTCAATGTGACTACTATCATTACCCAAATACAGGTAAGAGATAAAGTTGGCGATACCTAGAACTTGAGAAAACCCCACTATGAGTGCCACCATCGAGGAAAGAACTACAGCCTTGTGAAAGGCTTCAAGACTTTCATCCTTTAAAAAGGGAATCAGAAAGAGAAACGGAAAAAACTGTAAATACTTAACAGCCTCGATGATATCGCGAATATTTATTGAAGATAATTTAAACGTCCAGGACGCAATCGCCGATATGCAAACCATTGCACCCAGAGCGATCGGAAAAAAGGAAGAGGAGTGAATATAAGGCGTCTTAAACCATAAAAAAATGGCCAAGAATAAAGCAGCCGGACTCAGAAGTGTGACTAAATAGAGGCTTAGCCCGCCGAAAGGCACAGGTGGCAATGTGATTGCCGACAACAGCCCAAAGCTAATAATTAATACTGCGACCTTTTTGGTGGCGCTTGAAGGCTCGAGATGCAGCAGACTTTGGCTTACTTGTTCAACTTTCACAAGACCCTTCCAGTATCAACATGGGATAGCAGTCTAACCAACCATGCTTTAACAAAAGCATTAAAGCAGTAGGCCACACTGGTCGCCCAAGCTGCTCCCACTATGCCGTAGTCCGGCACAAGCATGATATTTCCCACAATATTGATGCTCACCACGCCAAACGACGAATACATATTCCATTCTGGTTTTCCCGCAGCGGCAATACAATTTGCATAAATCCGCGAGCCAGCTCCTGCAATAACACCCGGTAAAAGCCAAAAAAAAGCAGGTAAAGCTTCAACATATTCCTTTCCAAACACGGGGGTTATCAGCCAAAAAAGTGCAATGGCAACAATAACACTTGCTGCTGCCGTGATGCCTGAAACCACCCAAAATCCTTTATTGCTTAAAGCCAACCTAGCCGCTGGGTCGTGATGCATAGCTGAAAGTCGCGGCAGCAAGACAGTACTGGCAGCCTGAGAGAGCATCCACAGTTTTTCAGCTATTTGTACCGCTATCACGTAGATACCGGTGGAAACCGGGGTAAGAAAAAAGTTGACGAGGAAGATGTCGGCTCGGTAGTTAATAAAAGCCAGGATGTTGGAGAGATGAGCTCTCCAGCCATAGCTAAGTGTTCGACGAGCATAAGTAGTAAACGGCTTCATCCCAACTCGCCGCGCGTCTTTGTTTTTGCTCCGGCGTAGCAACCTAACCACAATTACAAGACCGACCAATTGTCCTGAGATATAGGCAGCGATCGCCCCGGACACTCCAGATGGATACGCATAAAGGGCGATTACGACGCCGGCCAGATTCACATATGGCGGAAGAAGTATCGTCAGATTGAATGCCTTGAAATTCTCCAGGCCCTGAAGAATGGTGTTCAGGTATGCCAGCAACAGGGTTAACGGGAAAGCAGCCAACCCAAGAAAAAGTAACCCTGTGGGTACGCCAGGGAATACTTCTCCCCCCCAAATTAACAAGATCGGTACCGTGAGGGCGACACCAGATGCGGCTACAATGAGTCCAAGGCGAAGGTTGCCCGCCATTGCCTGGCGAAAGTCGAAGTAGCCTCGGCTGACGTAGTATACCGTCGCAGGCCCAATTCCAAGATTGAGGAAATTCGCGAGCATTGTGGGTATGAGAATGGCCATGGCATAAAAACCATTGCCGCCCGGCCCCAACTCTCGCGCTATCAAAACGACCAGCAAAAACTGGGCGAATGCCGCCAATAGCTGACGCCCAAGAGTCATCCCAATGTTGCGCCGTAAAGGTGATGAAAGAGTTAAGCGTTTCAGTCGTGAAACAATCGTGCTCATGCGAGCTTTTCCGCTATTACTTCCTCGGGTAACAGGCACTTGTACTCTTCTGTCAACCTCGATGCGATGGCAGGACCTGAAAAACGTTTTCTCGCCCGCTCGATAATCTCTCTCCGGTTGTAGCTATCGAGATCCCGACCAAGCTGCTGCATTGCCTTACCAAGAACAGCCGGGTCTTTTGGAGGCACCAAAAATCCATCACCTTCTTCAACGATGCACTCCGGGCCTCCGCATCGGGTAGCAATAACCGGTACCCCGGCCATCAATGCCTCTGCAGCGACAACACCAAACGTTTCGTAGTGACTGGAAACAACCATAACGTCGATTTCAGACAGTAATTTTGGCACGCTCCCGGGCGCGATCAGTCCTAAGAACCGAACCCGGTCTTCAATACCCAAGTTCACAGCTCGCCTCTTCAATTCAGCTCGAATTGGCCCGTCACCTGCTAACCAAAGTTCCGCAGAGAGCCCTTGTTGAGCCACTGCGTGAAACGCTTCAATTAGGTCGAACTGGCCTTTTTTCGGTGTCATGAGCGCGAGGTTCAGGAACCTCACGGGCCGATCTTTCCTTTCGAAGCTCTCAGGAGTTTTGAAACGATCCGCAACTACATTGGGAATCCACTTCCAATGGTCTTTACTGAACGCAAACTTTTTACCAAGAAGCTCCCCCAAAGATGGGCTTACTGCAATACGAGACCGGCTACCTACGATAGCCTTCTCTGCCAGTTTCAACTGCCATGACGAATACGCGCCTCTAGCGAAACCTGTGCTGTGCTCAGTTAGGACTACAGGTATATCGAACTCCCTGCCAAGATCCGCAGCAACTGCTCCACCATAAATCGCGGCATGTGCATGAAGAACATCCGGCTTTCCGTGATGCTTAACATAGTCCTTAAACAACCTATAAGCTGTGCGCTTGAACAACCAGTAGTTGCCGTAGGGTACCCGAGGGAAGGCAGCAAGCACTTCCTTGCGATAGGTTTTCAACCCATCATCCAACTCATAGTAAGGGGAAACGCTTGTTTTGCTTCTGCTAAAAAGAGTTAGCACCGACTTCATCTGCGGCGCGATAACACCAACTTTATGCCCGAAATGGAGAAGAGCCAAAGCCTGATCACGAAAAAATACGCCACCGACATCACTAGAATTTTTGGGATACCAAGAGGGAATCAGCAGGATATGCATTCAAACTACCTGAGGCTTACATTGTTTCACGACCTGCCTCACTAATTTATCGACTTCATCTCGACCGACAAAGTTTTCTTCGCGTTCCCCTGCAGAGAAATCTTGGTTAATTGACTGAAATGCTTTACCAGACAAAACCGAATCAAAACTTTCCACCATCGTACCCGACGTCTGATTGTGCAAAACATCTCGGACTTTTGGTTGATATTCAACAGCAAAGACGTATGCCCCAGAAATTTTCGATAAGATACCAGCATGGAGCCGCGTTACCAGGGAAAACCGGGCGCTAGAGCATATAGTCAACAACTGAGAAACTGTATTCCTTCCTCTGATAAAACTGAGAGAAACGGGAGCATAGCTACAATTTTCATATTTTTTAACGAAATCCTCAGCAGCAAACTCGTCTAGAGGGTAGTTTGTGTTAAATATGACCACCTCTTTTATAGCCAACTTTTCAACCAAGCGGTCAACCAGTTCAACCATACTAGACAAGTATTTATCATATTTATCAGGATCTTTAACAGGCCACCGGTCACTATAGACAGCAGCGAGATTGAGCAGGAGAGCATCCTTTTTCTCGGCCTTCGTTAGCTCAGGGCAATCAATACCAAAGGCAAGGTCAGGGCCTACCGATGATTTGTCGAAGCCTAAATTTTTCTCACAATATTCCTTTGAAGCTAAATCTCTAAAGAACACACCATTTGCAAATTTCAAAGAAGCGAATAAGTCTCTCTTTCCTTTTAGTGTATTTATTGGTGCCGAACCAACACCAACAAAACAGTATGGAACGTTTAACTCTTTAGATACATCACATACTGACCTTAAAATTCTTGGCCAATTTTCGTATAGGTCCATTACCAGATTGCCACCGCCAACCAGCAAAACGTCGGAATCCCGTAAAACCCTTCGAATGCGGCCTTTGTTTAACGGAGGTTCACCCCGAAGTCTTTTGAAATATCTCCAGCTTTTATCTAAATATTCCCCAATACCGAAAGCTAAATCACTGAATCGACGGTTAACCGGGACTTCTTTTACGCGCTCTGTTACTCCCAAGGCCTTAAGTTCTTCATTGATCCCTACACTTCCCAGTGCAAGAACGGTGACCTCCACATCTTTTTCTGAAACGCGAAAAATTGAAGAAACCAACCCGAGAAGTATTGCAGTATCGCCAATGGAACCGCCGTTATAACTTCCAAATATCGCAACTTTCATGTTTTGAACTCAGAGATCGAATCAGGGAGGGCAGTCGGGCACCCATGATCAAGTCAGCTGTCCGACAACACGTCGACAATCGCTTTCTGAAAGGTAGGGGTGCATTGGTATGCTTATCACTACCTCAGCCACAGAATCTCCAATGGGCAGCTTGACCGCGGCGTCCGCTACAGCAGGCTGCTTGTTCAGAGGGATCGGATAATGTACCGCTGTAGGTACGCCCGCCTCCTTGAGTTTCGCCTGGACTTGCGCGCGGTCGTCAACCCGGATCGTATACTGCGCCCAAGCAGACACGTTCTGCTCTTGAATATAAGGGGTGCTTTGGATCCCCGACTCTCTTAGCAAATGCGTATACCGCTCAGCCACCTGGTTGCGCAACTCAATCTCCTCGGCCAGTATCTCAAGCTTCGGCAGTAAAATTGCCGCCTGCAGGGTATCCAGCCTGCTGTTTACCCCCACGCGAATGTGGTGGTAACGCCGATCCTGGCCATGGCGGGCAGTCTGGCGCAGAACATTGGCCAACTCATCGTCGTTAGTGAAAATTGCTCCGCCATCGCCATAGCAACCCAGTGGTTTAGAAGGGAAGAAACTCGTGCAGCCTATAGTACTGAGGTTGCAGGATTTCCGGCCTTTGTAACTGGCACCAAAGCTTTGCGCTCCGTCTTCAATCACCGGAATTCCGTATTTCTCGGCAATGGCATTAATCGCATCGAAGTCCGCACACTGTCCATACAAGGACACTGGAATAATTGCTTTGGTCCGAGGGGTAATTGCGGCTTCCAACTTCCCTGGGTCCATATTGTACGTTTTCGAGTCTATATCGACATACACCGGCTTGGCGCCCAACACTGCAGGCGTCTCAGCGGTCGCGATGTAGCTAAACCCGGGCACAATTACTTCATCCCCTGGCCCCACCCCCAGGGCCATCTGCGCAATTTGCAAGGCATCGGTGCCGTTAGCCACGGTAATACAATGTTTGGCACCTGAAAACGCAGCGAGCTTTTCCTCCAGCTCAACCACTTCCGGACCCAGGATATATTTTCCGTGCGCCAAAACCTTCTGGATATTTGCGTCGATCTTGTCTTTGATTCTTGCTTGCTGGGCTGCCAAATCTACGAATTGCATGTGATTAAAAACCTTCGATGCCAGGGAGGACACAGAGAACATTCGGGAGAATTTCTGAAATCAGACCTTGGTTACCTTGTTGCCTTCGAGCTTGTAGACACTACCTGTATGGGCGCAGGTGGTCTCAGCGTTACCCGTGAGCGGCAAATCCAGCTGCTCGCCGAATTCGCTCATCCAGCCGATTTGTCTCGCAGGCACACCAACCATCAAGGCATAGGCCGGCACATCCTTGTTGATTACCGCGCCAGCACCCACAAAAGCGAATTCCCCGACAGTCACACCACACACAATCGTGCAGTTTGCCCCCAGTGTTGCGCCCTTTTTAACCAGAGTATCGCGGTACTCGCTCTTTCGCTCAATCAGAGAACGAGGGTTGTAAACATTGGTAAAGACCATGCTGGGACCACAGAACACCCCCTCTTCAAGATGCACGTTATCGTATACCGACACGTTGTTCTGAATCTTGCAGTTATCACCAATCGTAACCCTGTTGCCCACAAACACGTTCTGGCCCATGGACACGTTTCTGCCAACCCTGGCACCACCACATACGTGTACGAAATGCCACACGCGTGAGCCCTCGCCAATCTGAGCACCTTCATCGACAATTGCGCTAGGATGGATCTTTACTGCCATACCTACTCCTTTATTGACGTTGGGGCCACCCCCCTTTTTCAGATCACATTCCTCAGTTTTTGAGGAAAGGATGGTAATCACCCGTCAGGCCAACCGGCGTGGCATTGCGAATATGGGAGACAGTTTCAATCGCGACGCGGTTTTCTTCGAGGCCAAATCCCCGGCCGGCAAGGATTTCCTCATAGCTGCGGGTGTGTAAGTCAGTGAAGCCCCCGGAGAACTCAATTTCCTCGCCATCTACGGTGATGGAGCGATAGGTGCGCTGGCCCTCGGCCTTTGCAGTATCCGGGACGTATTTATAGTCCACTGAAAGGAACCAACGAACCCGGGCTTTTTCGTACTCGAGATAACCGGCTGCCATGGTGTCGTCGCTATAATGCACGACATTGCCCTGCAGTTCGCCGAAAATAAAGTGCAACATGTCGTAAAAATGCACACCAATGTTGGTGGCGATACCCCCGGACTTCTTCTGGTCACCTTTCCAGGACTGTAAATACCAATGGCCGCGAGACGTAATATAGGTGAGGTCCACCTCATGTTTGGTGTCCCGAGCTTCGGCTTGCACTTTCTCGCGCAAAGCAATAATAGAGGGGTGCACACGCAGTTGGAGGATCGTGTTCACCTTGCGACCAGTATCTTTCTCGATGTCCAGCAGCCCATCAATGTTCCACGGGTTCAGAACCAAAGGCTTTTCGCAAATCGCGTCCGCACCTGCTCTCAGCGCGAACCGCATATGACTGTCATGCAGATAGTTCGGTGAGCAAATGGAAATATAATCCACTGCATCACCGTTATTGGCACGGCGCAGCTTGTCGATATGCCGATCAAAACGCTCAAATTCAGTGAAAAAATCGGCTTCCGGGAAGTAACTGTCAATAATCCCTACAGAGTCGTTCTTATCCAGAGCGGCAACCAGACTGTTACCGGTGTCTTTGATTGCTTTCATATGACGAGGAGCAATGTAGCCCGCTGCGCCAATCAGTGCGAATTTCTTGGTCATGAATTCAGTCTCTCAATGTCGAATTGGCGTGAAATAGTTTTCTGCGCGGCGAACTTCAGGTATTGCTCTGCTCACGCAAGGCCTTTTTGACCAACGAGGCAAACTCGGCGAGGAACACGGCCAGAAAGGCAAAGATAAAACCAACCACGATAGCGAATAGGCCAATCAGTTTTCGGTTGGGCGCCACTCTCTGAATACTTTCACGCCCCACCACCAACAATTCACCGGATGAGATCTCAGAGAGTTCACCCTCCAACTCCACTTGTTTCTGCATTACCTCAGCAATAGCCTGACCACCCTCTGGCGCTGACTTCAGAGAGTCCAACGTACGGTTGACCGAATCGAGGCGGGTTTGCAGGTTGTTCTTGGCTTGATCTATCAGCATCTCGTGCCTTTTCTCAAGAAATTGCAGGAGTTGGGTATGAAATGCCCTAACCGCATCAGCTTTCTCACGAACAGCTTCTGAGGAGATTCGAACCAGAGTGGTGTTTTCTGGATTCCCAAGATCAACACTGAAAGGTAGCCGCTCGCCATTTTGAGCTAAGTAGCCTACTTCAAGTTCCGGCATTTTCTGTGATTTGAGCACCGCTATCGACTTTTCAGGGCTCTCTATCGGTTTATCTGACGCCTTTTGTGCAATCTGATAAAGACTCACATACTCATATCGCTCTGGTTGCATTAGCGCAAACACAACCCCGCCCACAACGAACAGCACTAAAACAGCAACAAACAACCAGATACGACGAATGAAAATGGTGGCAAGATCCACCAACGAAATCTCACCCTGGTTTCTACTATTTTCCTGATTCATTTCAGAAGATTACCTTTCCTATTAAAAACTAACAGCGTTCAGGCACGCTACCGCCCCACCAACCCTGATCGGCGTAATAAGGCAATAAACATTCAGGCCACCGCAAACGGAGACCCCATGGCGCGAACAAGATACAGTCCAGAAAACAGCGCGATTCTACGTCAATCCGGCCTCAATTTCAGTTACCGGCAGTAAAGGCGCATTTGCTACCCAAACAAAAAGGCCAGAGCAAAGCTCTGGCCTCAGATTGCTGACGAACCCCCGTTTTTCCGGGGTTCGTTGCGTTTGGGCGCTTTAAATTTAGTTGGCGATGGAGTTAGCCCAATACTCCTGACCGGATTGCCAATACTTCAGCAAA
>NZ_QNRO01000035.1 GCF_003315345.1 Marinobacter pelagius | reverse complement strand
GAACTCAACTACGGAGTCGATCTATCAACCATCTGAGGGTGGTATCAGATTGATGGGGTGAAGGTGCCCCATCAACCATTAAATCCGTATACCCACCTTTTCAATACCCAGCGACAGCAACGACGCATTGCCCCCGACTGCTGTGGTATTGACCGTTCTTGTGCGCTCTGTTGCAAAACGCTGCAGGTAATGGGGGCCACCAGCCTTGGGTCCGGTACCGGACAGACCACGGCCGCCGAAGGGCTGAACCCCCACCACTGCTCCGATCTGATTGCGGTTGACGTAGGTATTACCCACTTTCACCCGCTGTTCGATGTACGCCGCGGTGGACTCGCTCCGGCTATGAATACCCAGCGTCAGTCCGTACCCGCTACCGTTGATTTCGTCGATGACCTCATCCAGCCGCTCGGAATCGTAACGAACTACATGAAGAATCGGCCCAAAGTGCTCGTTTTTCAAATCTTTTATGCTTTCAATGCCATAGGCGGACGGGGCAATGAAATGACCGGACTCGCAGATGGACGGCAGCGGAGTCCTGGCAATCAGCCGTGCGCTCCGGTCCAGTTCATCGAGATGTGCCTGGAGCGCCTGCTTCGCTGCCCTATCAATTACAGGGCCAACATCGGTGCGGTGCAGCTCCGGGTTGCCAACGGATAACTGCTGCATGGCACCGGCGAGCATCGTCTCCATACGATCCGCTACATCGGTCTGGAGATACAGCACCCGCAGTGCCGAGCAGCGCTGCCCGGCACTGGCGAAGGCGGACTGCAACACATCGCGCACCACCTGTTCGGGGAGCGCACTGCTGTCCACGATCATGGCGTTCTGCCCCCCGGTCTCGGCGATCAGGGGCACGATTGCCCCATCCCGACCGGCCAGTGTCCGGTTCAGCAGATGGGCAACCTGTGTAGATCCGGTGAAGGCGATGCCGGCAATCCTGGGGTCCGGGGGCAGTATGCCGCCAAGTTCTTCGCCATCACCGGGTAACAGTTGAATCACATCCGGCGGGAACCCCGCCTCAAGCATCAGCTCCACTGCCCGGTAGGCAACCAGGCTGGCCTGCTCCGCCGGCTTGGCAATCACGGTATTCCCGGCCACCAGGGCCGCCATGATCTGGCCGGTGAAGATGGCCAGCGGAAAATTCCATGGACTGATGCACAGGAAGACGCCCCGGCCTTCCATATACAGTTCATTGCTCTCGCCAGTCGGGCCCGGCAGAGCAATCGGGCTGCCAAAACGAGCACGACCCTGAATCGCGTAGTAGCGGCAGAAATCCACCGCCTCGCGGACCTCGTCGATACCGTCCTGGATGGTCTTGCCCGCCTCGCGACAGCAGATCGCCATCAGTTCTTCCATGTTCTGCTCGAGCAGATCCGCGTACTTCTCCAGATGCCGGGAGCGCTCGGCAACCGGCCGCTCGTTCCATGTCCGGAAACCCGCTTCAGCCGTGGCCAATGCCTCTTCGGCCTGGTCCCTGCCAGCCCAAACCACGGTTCCCGGGCTTTTTGAGACGTCGTAGGGTGAACACACTTCCTTGCGCTGCCCATCGAGTACCCGGGTGCCCCGGATCACCGGGCCGGCATGCCAGCTGGTACCGGCCCACTGCCCCAGCCGACTGAGCAGCGGCTCCAGATGCGCCTCTGCATGGGTATTCAGGCCACGGGAATTGGTCCTTTCACCCCCATAGATGCCTTCGGGTAGCGAAATCCGGTCATTGGCCAGTGCAGGATATTTCTGCAACTCCTGGACCGGATTCAGGACCAGCGCTTCCACCGGCGTCTCGGCATCCACCAACCGATGCACGAAAGACGAGTTGGCGCCATTCTCAAGAAGCCGACGCACCAGGTAGGGCAACAGATCCTTATGCGCTCCGACCGGGGCATAAATCCGTACCGGAATGTCGTGCTCCCGCAGGATGCTGTTGTAGAGGGCATCCCCCATACCGTGCAGGCGCTGGAATTCGAACTCCCTGCCCTTGTTGCGGGCCATGGCCAGGGCCGAGGCCACGGTATGGGCATTGTGGCTCGCCAGCTGTGGGTACAGTGCCCCTCGAGTGTAGTCACTGAGCAGGTAACGCAGGCAGGCCAGGTAGGAGGTATCCGTCGCCTCCTTCCGGGTAAAGACCGGGTAGCCTTCCAACCCCAACTGCTGGCAGATCTTGATCTCTGTATCCCAGTACGCTCCCTTGACGAGGCGAATGGGAATCTCGTCGCCCTGCTCCTTGGCCAGCTTCGTCAGCCAGCACAGTGCAGGCAAGGCACGCTTGGAATAGGCCTGGATCACCATGCCGAAGCCACTCCAGCCCCTGACGGCTTCCGAGCAGTAGACCTTCTCGAAAAGTTTCAGTGACAGCTCCAGTCGGTCCATTTCCTCGGCATCGATGGTGATGGCTACATTGTTCTGACGGGCGACCGCGATCAGCTCACACACCGTACCGTAAAGCTCCTCCATCACCCTGTGTTCCTGGGCCACTTCGTAGCGGGGATGCAAGGCGGAGAGCTTGATCGAGATCGACGGCCGCGGGGCTCCGTTGCCGGGGTAGCTGTCATGGCCGACGGCTTCGATAGCTCCGAGATAATCCTTGAGGTAGCGGCCGGCATCCTCTCCGGTCAGCGCCGCTTCACCGAGCATGTCAAAGGAGTAGGTGTAGCCAAGCTCCCGGTACTCACGAGCGTTCTTCAACGCCTCGTCGATATCACGGCCAAGCACGAACTGTTTGCCCATGATCGCCATGGCCCTGTACATGGCGCTGCGGATAACCGGTTCACCACTGCGCTTGACCAGCCGCTTCCAGATATTGGAGGGCGAGCCATCCAGGCGTTTGTCCATTCTGACCACGCGGCCGGTCAGCAACAGCCCCCAGGTAGACGCATTCACCAGGGTGGATTCACTGCGGCCTACGTAGCTGTTCCAGTCCGCAACGGACATCTTGTCTTCAATGAGCGCATCGGCCGTATGCTTGTCAGGGATGCGCATCAACGCCTCGGCCAGGCACATCAACAGAATACCCTCTTCGGTGTCGAGGCTGTATTGCTGAAGCAGTGCATCAACCATGTGGACCGCATCGTCCTGCTCCCGGACCTTACGGATCAGGTCGGTTGCGGTGGCGGTGACCGCCCGGTGTTCGGCGGTATCGCTCTGGGCAAGGGGAATCAGCTCATTCAGGTAGACGGACTCATCCACGGCATAGTTGGCGGTCAGGGCATGCCAGAAAAACGCTCTCGGCTGCTCCTGAAAAACCGGCTCTAATACCCTGCTCGCTTGAAACATCTGAGCGCCCCTGAAAAAAACCGGTACGCGTACCGGTCGACCATTTATCCTTGTTGTAAAGAAGCCGCTGCGTCCTGACGGCAGTTCATTGAGGGTATAAGTTAGTATTACTACGGATCTACGGCTTACAAAATCCTACGATTCTTTTGCAAAAACGTCCGAAACAGCCAGTTTTTTACAAATTCAGGCGACTTTTTCGCCAAATCGCAGTTTCGAAGGGGTCGTTCCCTTGTGTTTGCGCAGGGTGTTGGTGAGGGCGCTCTGGGAAGAGAAGCCTGTGCGATAACTGACCTCCGACACCGACAACGATGTGGAAACCAGAAGCTGCACAGCCTGATCAATGCGGGTCTGTAACAAGAACTGATGTGGGGTAACGCCAGTGACCTCACGAAACATCTCGTGGAACCGGCTGACACTCAGGCAGGCCACGCCGGCCAGATCCTCCACCCGGATCTTCCGATGCAGGTTCTCCATGATGTAGCGGCGGATTACCTCAGGACTGATGGTATTCCGGTTAGCGGTTACCTCACGGGTGTCCTTCAGTCTCTCAGCCATGCAGTGGAGAATACTTGCGGCCAGGTGGCGCTTCATGCCGTCGTTGTCGGGAGCCCGATCGAACTCGCCGGCGGCAAACTGGACAAGGCCCTGAAGCCGGTTATCCATCTCCAGCGTCCGTGGCCGCTCGAACAACGGCGCCAGATGTTCATAATCCCGATGGGCCGGAGTATTCAGCGCCGGCATGTAGGGATCGAGGTTGATCACCAGAACATGGTTCTGGTTGTCGCCGCAGTAGTCGTGCCTTGCTTCGGTGGGCACCAGGCAGGCTTTCCAGGTGTCCAGGTGGGAACCGTTGCCGTCAACGCTCAGGTCAGCCTCACCCCGGACGCCAACAACCACCTGGTGGTGCTCGTGACGGTGCTGGTGCGATGCGATAGGCAGCTTTAACAGGCGAGCGTCAAGCATGATGACAACGGTTCTAACTGAGAATGTCACTCAATTAAAGCAGATCCGGGCAGAAAGTGCACGAAACAGGCAGTTTCGGCCACGCCTGCTCCGTGCGTTTCAGCGGGAGGCAGCGACCAGGGAACGGACAAGGCTGGCAACCTGCCCAGTGACGTCCGCCAACGGCGCTGCGGCATTAATGCGGTGGTACCGGTCCGGGGCATTGCCGGCACGTTCAAGATAGGTGTCGCGAATGCGCTGGAAGAAGGATACGGCCTCCTGCTCAAACCGATCCAGCTCGCCCCGGTGACGAGCCCTTGCCATACCCGTTTCCACCGGCGCGTCCAGCAGAATGATATGGTCCGGACGGACATTGCCCTGAACAAGGTTCTCCAGCTGGCCGATATGCTCTTTCGACACGCCCCGGCCGCCACCCTGATAGGCAAAGGTCGCGTCGGTAAAGCGATCGCAGAGCACCCACTGCCCCGCCTCCAGTGCCGGCAAAATCCGGGTATGCAGGTGCTGGGCACGGGCCGCGAACATCAGAAGAAGCTCGGTCAGTTCGTGCACCGGTTCATCCCGGGGCGCGAGCAGCAGCTCACGAATCGCTTCGGCCATGGGTGTGCCGCCCGGCTCCCGGGTGACAACCACATCGATGCCTTCGGAGCGCAGCACCTCGGCGGCATTGGCCAGCTGGGTGGACTTGCCGACGCCCTCGGTACCTTCAAAGGTAATGAACTGACCCCGCTTCACTGGCTCTGCTCCTGACTGGCATCTCCGGCATCTTCGGGCGGCGGAGACGACCGGTAATCGTCACGGCGATTAAGCTGGAATTCCCGGACCGCCTTCTGATGCTCGGCAAGGGTTCTCGAGAACTTGTGAGTGCCATCACCACGGGCAACAAAATACAGGGAATCCCCTTCTTTCGGGTGCAAGGCCGCATGGATAGCTTCCTGCCCCGGAAGAGCAATGGGAGTCGGCGGCAGACCATCAATCCGGTAGGTGTTGTAGGGAGTGTAGGTGCGCAGATCCTTGCTACCGATCCGCCCCTGGTACTTATCCCCCATTCCGTAGATCACGGTCGGATCCGTTTGCAGTCGCATGCCCTTCTCCAGACGCCGCACAAAGACCCCGGCCACTTCGTCCCGTTCGTGGGGTACACCGGTCTCCCGCTCGACAATCGAAGCCATGATCAGGGCCTCGTAGGGCGTATCGTAGGGCAGCCCCTCCTCGCGATTTTCCCATTCTTCCGCCAGAACGGCTTCCATCCGTTTAAAGGAGCGCTTCAGGAGATCCAGGTCGGAATCACGGCTGGCAAACAGGTAGGTATCGGGGAAGAAACGGCCCTCTGGGTGCTCACCCTCGGCGCCCATCGCCGCCATGATTTCCTCGTTACTCCAGTCCGCGGTTTCCTGACGGAGCCTTTCAGCACTGGCCAGCGCGGCCCTCATATCCTTGAACGTCCAGCCCTCGATGAACTGGATACTCCAATGTTTGATATCACCGGCCACCATGGTTTCAACCATGTCCTTTACAGACATGCCATCGGTGAACTCATATTCGCCAGCCTTGATTCGGGCCTGCTCCGGATGCAGGCGGCCATGCAATTTCAGCCAGAGACTCCTGGCGACGAGGCCTTCGCCTTCGAGCTGTTCCGCGACCTGATTAAAGGCGGTTCCTGCCGGCACATTGAACAGCACCGGTTCCTCAAGGCTCACCGGTTCCTCGAGGGTTTTCAGCCCCTGCCAGAACCAAAGGCCGGTTCCAGCGGCAAGCAGCACGGAGAGAGATATGCAAACAATCAGTAACTTCTTGAGCAAAGGACTTATTCCAGTGTTTCGAGCGGATCGCAGATTGTCGCAAGTCCGCTATCGACAGGCAAATCCTGACCGGCAAGATTGCGAACCGTAACCACTCCGAGGACGCTGTTCAGCAGATAGAAGGCCCGGCATCCCGGCCCCGTGACATCTTCCGCCAACAGCGGGCGCTCAATTACGATTTCGCCCCTGGCCTCGAGCCGCTCCAACACCCAGTCACGCATGACTCCGGCAACCGCCAGCGAAGCCCGGGGCGGGGTAATCCAGCCCTCTGTGGTGTGCAGCAACAGGTTCGTCCGGGTTCCTTCCACCAGATCGCCTTCACGGCTGGACTGCAGGACTTCGAAGACATCCCCGCTCAACTCCTTCGCAGCCATTACCTGCTCCAGACGGTTCAGGGACTTGATACCGGCGAACAGTGGATTGATGGTCAGGGGAATTCGGGAATAGGCGACTGTAACACCATCGGAGGGAATACCAGGCGGTGCCGCACTGGCGGAAACCAGCAGATTCGGCGTCATCTCCGGGTCAGGGCGGTAACCGCGCCCCCCGGCGCCACGGGTCAGGATCAGTTTGAGTACCCAGTGGGTATCGGCCCGGGCGCTGCCATAATGGCTGGCGGCACGGGCATAGACGTCCTGCACCTCTGCCCTGGTCACCGGAATACCGAGTCTTCCGGCATCCCGGACCAGTCGGTCCAGGTGATAGCCTACCAGGGTACCCCGGACACCGACCATAAGAATGGTTTCAAACAGGCCGTCGCCGTAGGCCAGGCCGCGGTCGTTAGCAGGCAGGCCGCCCTCTTCCGCCCAGAACACCGCCAGCATACGTGATCAGTCCTCGTAGCGACGGAAGATCAGTGTTCCGTTGGTACCACCAAAGCCGAAGGAGTTCGACAAGGCTACTTGCAGATCCGCCTTGCGGCACTCATTGGGAACCAGGTCCAGATCGCAGCCCTCATCGGGGTTGTCCAGGTTGATGGTCGGCGGCAGGATGCCCTCCCGCAAGGCCAGGACCGAGAAGATGGCTTCGACCGCGCCCGCTGCACCCAGCAGGTGGCCAGTCATGGACTTGGTGCTGCTCATGGCAAGCTTTTCGGAGTGAGTGCCAAACACACTTCTGACGGCTTTGACCTCGGCAACATCACCCACCTGTGTGGATGTGCCATGGGCATTGATGTAATCAACCGCTTCCGGATCAAGGCCGGCATCGCGGATGGCATTCTGCATGGACCGGGCTGCGCCCTCGCCAGACTCCGGCGGCGCGGTGATGTGGAAGGCGTCGTCACTCATACCGAAGCCGATCACTTCGCCATAAATGGTCGCCCCACGATTCCGGGCATGCTCCAGGTCCTCAAGCACCAGCACGCCGGAACCGTCGCTCAGGACAAAACCGTCCCGATCCCGATCCCAGGGTCGACTGGCCTTTTCCGGGTCGTCATTACGGGTGGAGAGAGCCCTTGCGGCGGAAAACGCGGCAACACCGGTCCGCGTGGTCGCCATCTCGGAACCACCGGCCAGCATGACGTCCGCGTCCCCATAGGCAATGGTCCGGGCGGCATAGCCGATATTGTGGGTGCCGGTGGTACAGGCGGTCACAATAGAAATGTTGGGGCCACGGTAACCGAATCGAATGGCAGTATTACCCGACACCATGTTGATGACGGACGCAGGCACAAAGAATGGAGAGACTTTCCGGGGCCCGGACTTCTCCATCTGGATGACGCTCTTCTCAATAAATTCGAGGCCCCCGATACCGGAGCCGATGGCAACACCCACCCGATCCCGGTCGAGCGCGTCATATTGCTCGAGACCGCTGTCATCAACTGCCTGCTGGGCGGCGATCAGTCCGTAATGGATAAAGGCGTCGAGTTTCCGGGCATCCTTGGTGGACAGGTACTGGCTGATATCCAGATCCTTGACCGACCCGCCAATCCGGGTGTTGTACCCGGAGGCATCAAAACGGTCGATCATGCCGATTCCGCTGCGTCCGGCCTTGATAGCATCCCAGGAGCTCTGCACATCATTACCGACCGGGGAGAGCATGCCCATACCCGTGATGACAACCCGTCGTTTACTCATATCCTCTTGCACCTGATCTTGTCCGTGGAAAAACAGAACGCCGATTGAACCTGAAATTCAGCCAATAAAAAAGCCGTCCCCCGATATTTCACAAGGACGGCTTTTTGCCTGGCTTACTTAATCGCAGAGTATCAGGTGTGCGCGACGATGTAGTCGATCGCGTCCTGAACAGTGCCCAGCTTTTCGGCCTCTTCGTCAGGAATCTCGGTTTCGAATTCCTCTTCCAGGGCCATAACCAGCTCAACAGTGTCCAGTGAGTCAGCGCCAAGATCCTCTACAAAAGAAGATGTGTTCTGAACTTCGGACTCTTTAACGCCCAACTGTTCACAAACGATCTTCTTCACGCGCTCTTCAACTGTACTCATAATGTCCTCACTTTGTGTGTCAACCAAGCAACTCAAGTGCTGCCAGTTTAGATTAAACCCTACCTGCAAACAAGCAGGGACTCAGTCAAACATGTTGCGCGACAAGGAGTTGCGCAGAAGCCCCGGATTCGGGGCTTATCCCATGTACATTCCGCCGTTCACGTGAATGGTCTCACCCGTCACGTAAGCGGCTGCATCCGACGCCAGGAAAGCCACCACTGCGGCCACTTCCTCCGGCTCACCCAGACGACCGGCGGGTATGATTTCCAGCATAGCCTCGCGCTGCTTGTCGTCCAGTTTTTTGGTCATATCCGTGTCGATAAAGCCGGGCGCCACACAGTTGGCGGTGATGCCCCGGTTCGACATTTCCTTGGCCAGACTGCGGGTAAAGCCTTCAACACCGGCCTTGGCAGCGCAGTAGTTGCCCTGCCCCGGATTGCCCATACCGGCAACCACGGAACTGATGTTGATGATACGTCCCCACTTGGCCTTGGCCATGCCACGAAGGACCGCTTTGCTGGTGCGGTACACGCTGGACAGGTTGGTCTCGAGAACCGAAGTCCAGTCGTCTTCTTTCAAACGCATCAGCAGGTTGTCCCGGGTAATACCGGCATTATTGACCAGGATCTGGGGCGCACCGGATTTTTCGGTCAGCGCCTTGAGGCCAGACTCTATACTTTCCGGGTCCGATACATCCATGACGATGCCGTAACCTTTCAGGCCGGCATCCGCAAACGCCTTCGAAATAGACTCGGCGCCCGCTTCACTGGTGGCGGTACCTACAACTTCAGCGCCCTGCTGCGCGAGCGCCTGGGCAATGGCCTTGCCAATGCCACGGGTTGCGCCGGTCACCAGTGCAACTTTACCTTCCAAAGACATGAAAGACTCCTTTCGTCAGGATTGGCCGAAAGCTTCCAGAGCCTTCGCCAGTGAATCCGGATCCTCGATTCCGTAAACCGGGAGGCTACGGTCAATTCGCTTGATCAGTCCGGCCAGAACTTTTCCGGTGCCACACTCCACTGCCATCTCGACGCCCTCAGACGCCAGCTTGCGCACGGAATCCGTCCAGAGCACCGGGGAATAAAGCTGCTTGAGGAGGTTGGCCTTGAGTTTGTCAGCATCGGTTTCAGCCGACGCGTGAACATTCTGGACCACCGGAATGACAGCATCGTTAAAGCGCACATCGTTGAGCGCCTCGGCCAACTCTTCAGCGGCACCTTTCATCAATGCGCAGTGAGAAGGAACGCTGACCGGCAGCGGCATGGCCTTACGGGCGCCCTGCTCTTTACAGATCTCAATGGCACGGTCGACAGCAGCTGCAGAACCGGCGATGACGACCTGCCCGGGTGCGTTGAAGTTTACTGCAGAGACCACGTCGCCCTGGGCCGCGCTCTCGCACGCAGCTACCACGTCGGCGTCATCAAGACCGAGGATTGCAGCCATCTTGCCTTCGCCGGCAGGAACCGCCTGCTGCATCAGCTCGCCCCGAAGGCGGACCAGCTTGACGGCCTCGACGAAATCCAGGCTCTCGGCAGCGACCAGAGCGCTGTACTCACCCAGGCTGTGACCGGCAACAAAGCTCGGCGCACGACCGCCGGCGACAAACCACTGGCGCCAGAGGGCAACACTGGCGGTCAGGAGCGCAGGCTGGGTAACCATGGTCTGATTGAGCTCCTCGGCCGGTCCTTTCTGGCAAAGGTGCCAGAGATCGTAACCAAGCACGTTGGAGGCTTCAGCGAAGGTCTTGTTGATGATAGGCCAGGCTTCGGCAGCGTCACTGAGCATGCCGACCGACTGGGACCCTTGTCCGGGAAAAATAAAGGCTGATTTCATAGGGCGAATCTTATCGTCATTGAAGGGTTTCGGGAGATTAGCCAATAGTACAAGTTAGGCCAATTATCCGCGAATGCACGGCAGATCAGGGACAGACTTTAGTCTCAGGCTCAGAGCATGAGATCGTCCAGCCTTTCATTGATGCGGCGGGGGACTTCCAGTTGCACCTCCCGGACCGCCTGGCGGATAGCAGCCAGCATGGCGCGCTCATTGGCATTGCCATGACTCTTGATCACCACGCCCTGAAGGCCGAGCAGACTGGCACCATTGTGCCGGGACGGATCCATCAACTGCAGGAGCCGACCGATGATCGGCCGCGCCAGCAGGCCCACAAAACGCCCGTACAGCGAACGGGTAAAGGCCTGTTCCATCAGTTCGATCAGCAGACCCGCCACACCCTCACCGGTTTTCAGGGCGATGTTACCGACGAAACCATCGCACACCACCACATCGGCCACATCCCGGAACAAGTCACTGCCTTCCACATAGCCGATGTAATTGATGGTTTCGCACTGGGCCAGCATATGGGAGGCAAGGCGCACCTGCTCGTTACCCTTGATCTCTTCCTCGCCGACATTGAGCAGGGCAACCCGCGGCTCGGTCTGGCTACAGATGGCCGAGGCCATCAGCGAGCCCATGAGCGCGTACTGGTAAAGGTTTTCGGCGGTGGAATCGACGTTGGCGCCCAGATCCAGCACATGGCACTTGCCGCGCAGGGAAGGAATCAGTTTGGCAATGGCCGGGCGCTCGATACCCGGGTACATGCGGATGATGGAGCGACCGAAGGCCATCAGTGCACCGGTATTGCCGGCGCTGACGCACCCCTGGGCCTCACCATCGCGGACCAGGCCAAGGGCAACGGCCATGGAGGAATTCTTCTTGTGACGCAGAGCATGGGACGGGCGCTCGTTCATCCGGACCACATCGGCCGCTTCGACCACCCGGATCCGGGCATGCCCCTCACGCAACAAAGCCTCGAGCTCACTCCGGATACCCACCAGAATGATGCTCAAGGCTTCGTTTTCACGCACTGCCAGCAGTGCCGCGGACACCACAACCTCGGGCCCGCGGTCACCGCTCATAGCGTCTATTGCGATGGTAACCGGAGTCACGGTTTTTCCATCCGACACTTGGGCGGTGACTGGTCGCAACGAGATTACTCGTCGCGCGCTTCGATTACCTGCTTACCACGGTAAAAGCCGTCCGGAGATACGTGGTGACGACGATGAACTTCACCAGTGGTTGCATCGGTGGACAGAGCAGCAGTGCTCAGAGCGTCGTGAGAACGGCGCATGCCACGCTTGGAACGGGTCTTACGATTTTGCTGTACAGCCATGATTATGCTCCTGACCTGTTAACGTAAAAATAACGTGTGTTCATTGTAACGCGCCGACTCCCGATCGGAGGCTGCGCCCGGTTAATGCTTCGTCTTCTTGAGATCCGCCAGCACACTGAACGGATTCTCTTTGCCCGACTCTGCCGGCTCGGCCGGAGCTGCATCGGGCTCAAGGGCTTCCAGATCTTCCCGGGCCGGACATTCATTCCGATCGTGAAGCGGGAACGGCGGCAGCACCAGCAACAGCTCGTCCTCTACCATGGCCCAGAGATCCGCACTGAACTCATCGGTCAGGAACGGCTCAAGCTCTTTTGGTAGCTGCTGCGCCTGTTCGTCACTGGTTACCAGCCCCAGCACAAAACGGGAAGTCAGCGTAGTGGCCATCGGCCCCATACACCGCTGGCATTCCAGATTCACCGGTGCTTCCAGCTCACCCGAGACGATGCGACGGCGCTGGCTGTCCATGGAAAACGACAGCCTGACGCGGCACGCAGCGCCCTCGTCAAACCCCAGGACCGATTCCCTGAAACGAGCCAAGGCACTGAGAGGAATCACTCCCTCCAGCACGGTGTTCTGCTCCGCCAACCGATACGGGTCAACAGATTTGGGCAACTCGGCGTTTGACGCTTTTGACATAGGCGCGCAATTTTAGGGGCGAGGCCCGCCGCTGTCAAAGACTTCGTTGCCATTTCGCCACGGGTTACCATGGGGATACGGGTATTTAACGACAAAAGGACCTCGGAAATGACCAAACCCCTGCTACTGGCCTCGTCCTCTCCCTACCGCAAGGCCCTGTTGGAGCGCCTGGCCCTGCCCTTCACCACCGCCAGCCCGGACATCAACGAAACGCCCCGGCCCGGTGAGTCAGCGGAGGACCTTGCCCGGCGACTCGCCGAAAGCAAAGCCCGGGCCCTGACAGCGAAATATCCCGGGCACTGGATCATCGGCTCCGACCAGGTCGCCTGCCTGCCGGACGGCACCCTGCTCCACAAGCCCGGCGACCACGCCCAGGCCGTGCTGCAATTGCGCCAGAGCAGCGGGCACAGAGTGGTTTTCCTGACCGGCCTGTGCCTGCTGGATGCGGATGGCGGCGAATGCCAGCTCATCTGCGAGCCTTTCACGGCCCACTTCCGGACCCTGTCCAGCGAGGAAATCGAGAGCTACCTGAGCCGCGAGCAGCCCTATGACTGCGCCGGCAGCTTCAAGGTGGAAGGCCTGGGCATCACCCTGTTCGACCGACTGGAGGGGCGAGATCCCAACAGTCTCGTCGGGCTGCCCCTGATCGCCCTCAACGGGATGCTCCGGAACTGGGGATGCAACCCGCTACTTGAGGACTAACCAGCCCTTAGCGCAATTCCAGTCGGGATTCGAGCAGCTGGCCGGCAAAGCCCTCGCCAAAGGCAACGCCCAGTTGATCCACAAAATCCTGGAGCGGGGATTTCCGGTGGCTGTAATCCACCAGCTTCGCCGCACCAACAACTTCCCGGGCGACAGAGGAGGTGCTGCCCAGGCCATCAATCAACCCCAACTCCAGCGCCTGCTCGCCGCTCCAGACCAGACCACTGAAAAGCCGCTCATCGTCGGCGAGGCGATCACCCCGCCCCTGCTTTACTGCCTCGATAAACTGGCGATGGGTATTCTCCAGCACCGAGTTCCAGAACTGGACCTCCTCCTCATTCTCCGGTGAGAAGGGATCCAGGAAGGCCTTGTTATCACCGGCGGTATACAGCCGGCGCTCGACGCCCACCTTGTCCATGACCTCGGTAAAGCCGAAGCCTCCGGCAATCACACCGATAGAGCCCACCAGGCTGGCCCGGTTGGCGTAGATTTCATCCGCGGCCGCGGCAATGTAATAAGCACCGGAAGCACCGATGTCGGAAATGACCGCGTAGACCTTCTTGTCCGGATACTCCTCCCGGAGGCGCTTGATTTCGTCGTAGACGTAGCCGGACTGGACCGGGCTTCCACCGCCGCTGTTGATTCGTAGCACCACGGCTTTGGACGACTCGGCCTCGAATGCCGAACGCAGTGAACCGATAATATTATCGGCGCTGGCCAGCTCGTCTGCGGCGATGGTGCCATTGATCTCGATCACCGCGGTGTGGGCTCCGGTCGCGGCGTCCAGACTTTCACCGAAGGGAAAGCGGATCAAAAACAGCAACGCAAAAAGATAGGCGAAGGTCAGGAACTTGAAGAAGATCCCCCAGCGGCGACTGCGACGCTGTTCCGCCTGGAGCGACATGACCAGCTTCTCGATCAGCTTCCAGTCGCGATTACTCTCCGGCGGCATCTCCGGCCCTTTCCTGCCCAGCCACGAACGGCCAGAAGACTTTTTGGCACGCTCATCACCCCATTCCGGCGACTTGTCAGAATCCCACTCACTCATGCATACATCCTGTCAGCAACTGCATTGGCAATACCGGGCTCAGAGTCCCAGTATGCGACGAAGATCCGGCACTGATTCAACGATGGCATGGGGATCGTATTCCCCCAGCACGTCCCGCTTGTGTACACCCCATTCGACACCGATCGAGGGCATACCGATACGACGAGCCATTTCAAGATCATAGCGGGTATCGCCAATCATCACCGCCTCGGACGGCTCAATCCGATAAAATTCCAGAATTTCCTTCAACATGGCAGGGTCGGGCTTGGAGAGGGTCTCATCGGCGCACCGGGTAATTTCGAAGTGCTCACCCAGACCACTGGTGACCAGCGCGCTTTCAAGCCCCCGGCGACTCTTGCCGGTGGCGACCGAACAGCTACGCCCGAACTCCCGCAGGTCGGCAACCAGTTCGGCCATGCCCTCAAATACATTCTGAGGGGTAGTCACCTTGCTGAAAAAATAACGGGCGTAACCCTCCCGGATCGTATTCATCTCATCCCGGGAGATACCCGGATACAATTTCTCCAGCGCTTCGACCATGCCCAGACCGATAATATCCCGGTAGGCCTCGCGCTCCAGCTCGGGATAGCCCAGCTCGGTGGCCGCCTGGTGCAGACTGTCGGCAATGTGGTCAACGGAATCCACCAGGGTGCCGTCCCAGTCAAATATCACTACTTTTACTTTCATTTCTCTGATCCTGTATTGCGAGCCCCGAGGGTCCGGAGCACGCGCTCAAAAGCTTCGTCGTAGGGCGCTTCAAGCCGCATCGGCTCGTCACTGCCCGGCAGGCGGAATTCCAGGGCCCTGGCATGAAGCATCAGTCGCTGCCCGCCAATAGACCGGAAGGCCTTCATACTCACTTCATCCATATACTTGTCATCGCCCGCGATCGGATGACCCGCCCAGGCACTGTGCACCCGGATCTGGTGGGTCCGGCCGGTCACCGGCGAGGCCTCCACCAGACTGTAACCCTGAAACCACTCCAGACACCGGAACGTGGTCAGCGACGCCTTGCCCGCCTTGTCGACCCGAACCCGGCGCTCCCCGTTGGGCATCTCATACCGCAGAAGGGGCTCATCCACCCGATCCACCCCTTCCGGCCAACTTCCGGAGACCAGGGCGTGGTAGAACTTGCGCACCCGCTTCTGACGCAACTCGTCCTGCAGGTAACGCAGGGCCGAGCGCTTCTTGGCAATCATCACCAGACCGGAGGTATCGCGATCCAGCCGGTGCACCAGCTCAAGAAAACGACTGTCGGGCCGGGCCGACCGGAGCACCTCGATAAGACCGAAACTCAGCCCGCTACCGCCATGGACCGCAATACCGGACGGCTTGTTCACCACGAGCATCGTTTCATTCTCGAAAATGACCGCCGCTTCCATGACACTCTGCACCCGACTCCCGGGCTTCACCTGCTCCGGCTTCTCCTTGCGCACAATCGGCGGGATACGGACGGTATCACCGGTCCTCAGCCGCGTATCCGGTTTGACCCGGCCCTTGTTAACGCGGACTTCGCCCTTGCGAACAATGCGGTAAATGATACTTCTCGGTACGCCCCGCAACCGGGACATCAGGAAATTATCCACCCGCTGGTCGTCGTTATCCTCATCAACGGTAACCCACTGGACCCCCTGACGCACTTCCTGCCCTGCCCCGGAAGACGGCGTGGCAGCACCTTCACCTTCTTTATTATTTCTGACGGATGGCGCCGGTGGTCGCTGGCGGGATCTGGTGTGTTTTTTCGCAACAGGCTTGCGTGACATGGATTTCCTTGCGGACGACGCGTTTTGAGGATTGAACAGCCACTGTAATACTGTTATATTCCGGCGTGCTCTGCCGTTTGTCTACGGCCTGGCCTACTCGAGCCAGAAGCCGGAGCGGCAGAAGTATACCGACACTATCGGAGAGTTTGAACGCCGGCGCCCGATCAGATACCGGGAACGGCGCAGGAAATGCTTCCGGAATACGCTTCCGCAGACCGATGAAAGGCTGGCAGGAACCACCGGGAGAACAGGAACCGTGCGGAAAACCGACGGGCGACATCGCGAAGAATCATTGCCACGCAAGGCCGGGCCGTCCAGCTTACAAATACGACGTGAGACCCAGGCACCTGTGTGAACCTGAAAACGGATAACATGCGTCAACAGACATTCACCCTATGCGACCTCTCCATGCCAACAGGCAGAAGGACCGTCGGCGGTGGTACTGAACCAATGGAATCGCGCCCCATAAGGGTCTGATTCGGTCTGGCCGCCGGCTGCCTCAGTTGTAACAGGCCCGCGGCACGCACGTTTCGCTTCGCTGATGCGAACCCCTGGTTTTCTGTCAAAACCAAACGACAGGAACCCTTTCTTTCCATGAAAAGAATGCTCATCAATGCAACTCATCCTGAAGAGTTGCGCGTAGCCCTGGTCGATGGCCAGCGTCTGTTTGACCTTGATATCGAATCCAGCTCCCGCGAGCAGAAAAAATCCAACATCTACAAGGGTCGGATCACCCGTGTGGAGCCCAGCCTGGAAGCTGCGTTCGTGGACTTTGGCGCCGAGCGCCACGGCTTCTTGCCCCTGAAGGAAATCTCCAAGGAGTACTTCAGGAAGTCCCCGGGCCAGATCGAAGGCAAGATCAACATCAAGGATGTCGTCTCCGAAGGCCAGGAAGTCATTGTCCAGGTCGACAAGGAAGAACGCGGCAACAAGGGCGCTGCCCTGACCACCTTCATTTCCCTGGCAGGCCGTTATTTGGTGCTGATGCCCAACAACCCCCGTGCCGGTGGCATTTCGCGCCGCATCGAGGGTGACGAAAGGGCCCAGCTCAAGGAAGCCATGAACAATGTCCAGGTCCCCAAGGCCATGGGCATAATTGTTCGTACTGCCGGGATCGGTCGTACCACTGAAGAACTCCAGTGGGATCTTGACTATCTGGTGCAGTTCTGGGAAGCCATCACCCAGGCCGCGGGCGAGCGAAAGGCCCCCTTCCTGATCCACCAGGAAAGCAATGTAATCATCCGCGCCGTGCGGGATTACCTCCGCCAGGATATCGGCGAAGTGCTCATTGATGCGGCAAATGTCTACGAGGACGTGCTCAACTTCGTGCGCGCCGTAATGCCCACGTTTGAGAACAAGATCAAGCTGTACAAGGACGAGATCCCGCTGTTCAGCCGTTACCAGATCGAAGGCCAGATCGAAACCGCCTTCCAGCGTGAAGTGAAGCTACCCTCCGGCGGCTCGATCGTGATCGACCCCACTGAGGCACTGGTTTCCATCGACATCAACTCCTCCCGCGCCACCAAGGGCCATGACATCGAGGAGACCGCGCTGCAGACCAACCTGGAAGCGGCGGAAGAAATCGCCCGCCAGCTTCGCCTGCGGGATATGGGCGGCCTGATCGTGATCGACTTCATCGACATGACACCGGCCAAGCACCAGCGCGAAGTGGAACAGAAGATGCGTGAAGCGCTGGAGATCGACCGGGCACGGGTCCAGGTCGGCAAAATCTCCCGTTTCGGCCTGCTGGAAATGTCCCGCCAGCGCCTGCGCCCATCCCTGGGTGAGACCCGCAGCGAGGTCTGCCCGCGCTGTGAGGGCCAGGGCACCATTCGTGGCATCGAATCCCTGGCCCTGAGCATCATGCGCCTGATCTACGAGGAGTCTTCCAAGGAGAAGACCGGCGAGGTCCGGGCCGTCGTGCCGGTATCCGTTGCCACCTTCCTCCTGAACGAGAAGCGCAAGCAGCTGGCCGACATCGAGTCACGCCAGAACGTACAGGTCGTGGTGGTTCCGGTGCCGCACATGGAAACTCCCCACTTCGAGATTCTGCGTCTCCGCCAGGACGAAACCACGCCCGAGCACATCTCCAGCCACCAGGTGGCCCAGGAATACAGCGAGCGCGAAGAGGAAATCTTTGAAGCGCCGAGCGCCGAAAAGCCGGTACGCGAACAGGCTGCCGTGAAGGCGATCAGGCCGTCCGCACCTGCGCCGACTCCGACGCCCACTGTGGCGGAGGCAGCGGCCCAGGAAGAAGGTCTCTTCCGTCGGCTCGGCCGCAAGATCGCCTGCTTCTTCGGCGGCGAGAGCCAGCAAGGCGAAGAACGCGAACAGAGTAAACGCCCGCAGCGCCAGGACCGCAGAACCCAGGATCGTCGCAAGTCCCGGGTAGCCCGGGATGACCAGCGCTCCGGTGGCAACCGCAGTGGTGATCGTCGCCAGGAAGGCCAACAGCAGGGTCGCGGTGACGATACCCGTAGCCGTGGCCGCGGACGCAGCGATGACCAGAACCGTGGCGGCCAGGCTCGTCAGGGTGGTGACAAGGGCCAGGACAAGAGTGCCGAAGGCCGCAAGGACAACAAGGGCCGCGGCCAGGGCCGTAACCGTCCGCAGCGTGACCAGAAGGACAACCGCGAGCAGAAGGATAGCCGCAGCCAGAAGGATCAGCAGCAGGCCAAGCCCCAGAAGGATCAGCAGCCGCCCAAAGAGCAGAAGGAGACTGCCCAGAAAGGTTCCGGCGGTGACAAGCCCCGCAAGCCGCGCCGCCAGCGTAACCGGGACGGCTCCCCGGCCGAGGCCCCTGCCAGCACTCCGTCAGACCGCAAGACCGCTCGCAGCGACAAGCATCAGAAGGACACTCAGCCCGAGAAAGCGGCTGAGCCGGAAAAGGCAGCTGTCACTGCGGACAAGGGCACCGAGCAGAAGGCCGAAGCACGGTCATCTGCACCGGAGAAAGCTCCGGAGTCCAAGCAGGAATCCCGTCCGGCAGCCGGCGTAGCTCCTGGAAAGGCCGAAGAGCAGAAAGCACCCGCCAAGGCCGAGAAGACCGAGAAGGCGGATCAGGGTGAAAAGCCTGCAAAGGCGGAAGCAAAAACTCCCAAACAGGAGGTTGCCAAAGCCGAGGAGCCCAAACAGACGCCCGCCAAAGCAGAGGCAACCAAGGCCGGGGAGCGCAAGCCGGAAGCAGCCGGCTCCGAAGAGCCCAAGCCGCAGACCGCCAAAAAGGAGCCTGCGAAAGCCGAGTCTGACAAAGCCGAGGCATCCAAAGCCGAACCGGTAAAGGCAGATCAGCCGAAGACAGAAAAACAGCCTGAGGCGGTGAGCCCCAAAGCGGAAGAGCAAGTAACCGCTCCGAAGAAGGAGGCCCCGCAGGCTGAGAAGCCCGAGGATCAGGCCCCGAAAGCGAAGGCAGAGGCCAAAGAGCCCGAGCCAAAGTCCGCCAGCAAGCCCGAAGCTGAAAAGCCGAAGGAAGACAAGGCACCCGCGCAGAGCGCTCCGGAACCGAAGGCGTCCGAAGCACCCCGGATTTTCCAGGGTGAGAGCGGAAAGCCGGAACTGGACCTGCCGGTAACGCCGGGCCGGGCCTATAATGATCCACGTGAAGTCCGTCGCCGTCAGCGTGCGGCGGAAGAAGCCCAAAAGGCCGGGAGTAACTGATAAATGCTATCCAATTCCGACATAGAAGCGCTGGAAGACATCCTGTTTGCGGAGCCCTGGGGTGATGACGCCCTGGACTTTTTCGGGCTCCACGGCGTGGTTTGCGCCAGCGTCGTCGGCCCGGTTGAGCTGAGCGCGGAAGATATCTTCCGCCTCGCCACCGGCACCGAGCAGGTGCCCGGTGGCGAAATCCCCGAGGTATTCCGTCGCAGCGTTACCCAGCTGGCCAAGGACATGGCCCACGCCCTGGATATGGGACAGGCCCTGGAGCTGCCGGAGCCGGAGGACGGCGATCCGATGAACGCACTGGAGAACTGGTGTGCAGGATTCGTGGAAACGTTCCTGGAGCATGAGGAGGAGTGGCTGGACGCCGCGAGCGAAGAGGAAACCGCAGACCTCATGGTTCCCATGCTGACCCTCTCCGGCCTGTTTGACGACGAGGACTTCCAGAAGGTCCGGAACAGCGACAAGCTGTCCCGCCAGATGGCCGACGCCATCCCGGACTCACTGACCGACCTCTACCTGCTGTTTCACGCTCCGGACTAAGCTGGAGCCGTAACACCCGCAGGTTCTTGAAAATGATGCCAGACCGGCTCCAGCCCGTCTGGCATTTTCATGATATTCCCCAGTTCGCACCAGGGAGCGCCCGGAAAGTGGAAATCACTGCCCTGGGATGCCCACATCCCGTTGCGCCGGCACAGCTCCGCCAGAAAGCCGAGATCGCCGCTGGACTGACCCGAGGTGGACACCTCGATGCCCTGCCCTCCGGCCCTGCGAAACTCTGCGGTCAGCTCCCGGAGCTTGGTAGCGGTCAGTCTGTACTTCCGTGGATGTGCCAGCACTGCAATACCACCGGCATCGGTGATCCACTGCACCACCTCCGGCAACTCCGGCCAGTAAGCGCGCACATCGCCGGGTTTTCCGGCACCCAGGTACCGCTTGAACGCCTGAGCGGCATTACGGACAACACCCGCCTCGATCAGCGCCTCGGCAAAATGGGGCCGGCCCGGCACATCATCACCGGCCTTGGCGGTCGCCTTTTCCAACAGCTCCGGCACCTTCAGGCGCTGGAGCCGCTCGGCAATCATGGCCGCCCTCGCCCGGCGGTTGTCCGTCTGCTGTACGACCCTGGCAGTGAACGCAGGGTCTTCCTGATCGAAATCCAGGCCGACGACATGGATCGTCCGGCCTTTCCAGAGGCAGGACAACTCGATTCCGGACACCAGCGTGATTCCGGATTCTCTTGCGGCCCTTGCCGCTTCCGGAAGGCCGTTCAGGGTATCGTGATCGGTAAGAGCCAGATGTGTCACCCCTTTTTCGGCAGCACGGGCAACCAGGTCCGCCGGTGCCAGCGCACCATCCGAGGCCGTGCTGTGGCAGTGCAGATCAATGCACAAATTCGGGGGTTGGGGTATAGTCACAAAAATTCCTTAACCGGTTGAGAGAGCTTCATGTATTACGCCATCATCAGTGAAGATATCGAGAACAGCCTTGCCCTTCGCCAGTCTGCACGCCCGGCCCATCTGGAGCGCCTGCAGGCTCTGAAAGCCGAAGGCCGGTTACTGGTTGCCGGGCCGCATCCGGCCATCGACACCCCCGAGCCCGGTGAAGCCGGGTTTACCGGCAGCCTCGTAGTGGCCGAATTTGACTCGCTCGAGGCGGCTCAGGCCTGGGCCGATGCCGACCCATATATCGAGGCCGGCGTGTATCAGAAAGTGACGGTCAAGCCCTTCAAAGCGGTGCTGCCCTGAGATGCCGGCCTGCGCATGAGTTTATTGTAATGGTGACCGGCTTGAACAGCCGGTCATCTGTGACAAAATTGCGCTTTTAATATCTGGTGTTTTTCACTATCCAATTCTGGGAATTTACTCCGTGACGCCTTTTCGCCTGATCATCAGTCTGTTGTTTATCGTATCATCTATCGCAGCCGCCCAGGCCAGAACCGTCTGGGTTGATGACAAACTTTACCTGCCGGTCCGCTCGGGCGCCGGAACCCAGTACCGGATCATCGAGAACGCACTTCCCAGCGGTACGCCGCTGGAAATCCTGGAAGCCGGTGACAGTTTCACCCGGGTTCGCACACCCAAAGGCACTGAGGGCTGGGTGGCGAGCCAGTATCTGAGCAACACGCCGATTGCCGCCGACCGCCTCCAGGCAGCCAACCGCGAGTTGGAGCAGACCAAGACCGAACTGACCCAGGTCAAGGAGCAGCTTGCGCAGGTCACACAGGAGCGGAACGCCCTTGAGAGCGCCGAATCCAACCTGTCCAACCGTTCGCAGGAACTTCAGGAAGAGCTTCAGCGGATCAAGAGCATTGCTGCCGACTCCATCAATCTGGATCGCAGGAACCGCGAGCTGAATGCGGAGAACCAGAAACTTCGCAACGACCTGGAAGTTCTGACCGCCGAGAATGAGCGACTGGAGGCCAGCAAGGAGTCAGACTTCATGTTGCTGGGAGCCGGTCTTGTCTTCGGTGGCGTCCTGCTGGCACTGATCATTCCGATGCTCAAGCCCACCCGCAAGACCGACAACTGGGCCTGACCTTTCCGCTCAGGCCGATACACATCCGGACAAAAAGAAGGGCGGCCCTCGGGCCGCCCTCAGATTGCTGACAAACCCTCGCCATCGCGGCGGGGGTTTGTTGTAATTGGGGTATCGACTTTCAGAGGCTGCCCCATGCTCAAAGAGCCGTCCCCGCAACAACACGAACTCGAGATGGTCAGTCTCGAATCGCTGGTCCCCGACAACCACCTTC
>NZ_QNRO01000034.1 GCF_003315345.1 Marinobacter pelagius | reverse complement strand
ACTCAACTACGGAGTCGATCTATCAACCATCTGAGGGTGGTATCAGATTGATGGGGTGAAGGTGCCCCATCAACCATTAAATCCGTATACCCAAATATTCTTGAGTTCGCCATTGAGTCAGTGCCCTCGGGCGACGACCGGCTGCAAAAGCAGATCGAGTTCTCCAACCAACTGCTAATCTGGTTGAAAGGGCAGATCCAGGACGACGGATTTCTGGAAGAGAATCTTCTTGATAGCCAGGGAAAGATTCTGACCGCTCTGTATGAGCTGGATAACCCTGTTGCAGCTAACCTCAAGCAATACGTAGAAGATATTTACCCTCTCACGGGACTTACCCAGAGTGAGTTGTTCTCGGGAAGTAATGCCGGCCTGTCACTTGAGTCCGAATCGAAAAGAGAAATCCTTTCAGCGGACACGATTTACTGGCTGGTGTCGTTCATCAAGTGGGCCGGAATTCGTATTTTCAGGAAAGAGCTGGAAGCCTTTACCGCCAGTGGTCGCGAGCTGAAAATTATCACCACATCCTACATGGGCGCGACCGATGCGAGGGCGGTTGAGTATTTGGCCAGCTTGCCGAACACCGAAGTGAGGCTGAGCTACAACACCGAGCGCGAGAGGCTGCACGCCAAGAGCTATTTGTTCCTCAGAAATTCGGGCTTTCACACCGGCTATATCGGATCATCAAACCTCTCCCGCTCGGCGTTGACTAATGGCCTCGAGTGGAATCTGAAGATCACGTCTCAGGAAATTCCGCACATCATCAACAAGTCCCTCAGCACCTTTGAAACCTATTGGGCTTCAGACGAATTTGAGCAGTTTGATGGCCAGGCGGAAAGCGCTGAGAAACTCAAGCGTGCACTGAAGCAGCAGAAAGGATGGGATGATGTTGGCGCGGTGCATTTTTTTGATATTACGCCGTTTCCTCATCAGAAGGACATTCTGGAACAGCTGTCTGTGGAACGGGACGTACACCGGCGTTATCGAAACCTTATCGTAGCTGCCACAGGCACCGGTAAGACGCTTATTTCGGCCTTTGATTTCCACCGATTTTTAAAAGCGAAACCGAACGCCAATTTTCTGTTTGTTGCACATCGGGAGGAAATTCTGAGACAGGCTCGTGAAGCCTACCGGGGAGTACTGAGAAATAGTGCTTTTGGCGAGCTATGGGTGGGAGGACAGCTGCCTGAACATTACCGCCAGCTTTTCGTATCCATCCAGACATTAAACAACCAGCTACATCAGCTGAAACTGACACCGGACTACTACGACTACATTGTAATCGATGAAGTGCACCATATTGCCGCATCAAGTTACCGAGCGGTCCTTGAGCATTTCTCGCCTTCGATACTTTTGGGGCTGACGGCAACACCGGAGCGGCACGATGGTGGCGATATTCTCGGCGACTTTGGTGGCGTCATTGCGGCAGAGCTTCGCTTGCCAGAAGCAATCAACCGTCGCCACCTTTGCCCATTCCAATACTTTGGAGTCGATGACGACACTGATCTTCGCACCATTCCGTGGAATCGTGGTCGTTACGATCCCGTTCAGCTAACCAACTTGTACACGCACAACCATGACCGAGTAAAAAAGATACTGCGCAGTTTGCGGGAAATCGTCACCGATATAGACGCCATGAGGGCGCTGGCATTCTGTGTGAGCCGCGATCACGCGAATTTTATGGTTCAGCAGCTCCTGCTGCATGGTATCAAGGCTGATGTGCTGACCAGTGACAACAGCCATGAACGTCAGCAAAAGCAGCAAGCCATTCGGTCCGGGAAGATCAACGTGTTGTGTGTGGTCGATATCTTCAACGAAGGCATCGACATTCCGGAAGTGGATACTCTGCTGTTTCTCCGTCCGACGGAGAGCTTGACCATTTTCTTGCAGCAGCTTGGCCGCGGTCTTCGGTTGGCCGACGGCAAAGATTGTTGCACGGTACTGGATTTCGTCGGTAATTCCCGGCCAGAGTATGATTTTGCGAATAAATTCAGAGCGCTGGTGGGTAAGTCTGAACGCTCGATCACCGATGAGCTGAAACAAGGTTTCCCTCATGCGCCACTGGGTTGCCGGATTGAGCTGACCAAGAAAACCCAGGAGATGGTGCTCAGTAACATCCGGCAGGCCACTCTGACGCTGAAGCGTCTGGTTTCGTTGGTTCGCCAGTTTCCTCAGCATTCCATACAGCCGCTGACACTGAAGAATTTTCTAACTCAGCATCCACACATTGATCTCAATGAGCTGTATAAGCGAGGCAGTTGGTCAGAGCTGGTTAGTAGAGCCAAAGATGAAGAAGTTGATGATAAGTCGCGGTTCAAACTGGCGAAAAAGGGGATCTTCAATCGGATTTTGATTTGTGACGATCACAACTACCTACTTTTCCTTAAAAGGTTGTGCCAGGCGGGCTTTGTTTGGGATCAGGAAGATAGTCGTCGGGCGCTGATGTGCCATTACGATTTCTGGCAAAAAGCCGGGCCTGAGTTGAAGTTCGAGTCACTTACCCAGAGCTTGGCCGAACTCAATAAGTTGGGACTTAAGTACGAGTTGGTAGACGTGCTCGATTGGAAATTGGCGCAAACCAAACATGAGCAGCCAAGTATGCCGCAGTTGCAGCAAGTCCCTTTACGCTTGCATACGCGTTACTCTCGAGAGCAAATTCTGGTTGGATTTGGTGCAATAACTTTCGATCATCAGCCCCCCTCAAGAGAAGGCGTTTTTGTAATACAGGATCAGAATATCGAGCTCTTGTTTGTCACATTAGACAAGAACGAAAAGCAATTTTCTCCGACCACCATGTATCACGACTACGCCATAAACGAGGAGTTGTTTCATTGGCAGTCGCAAAACAGCGCCCGGCCTGACCGCGGGCGAGGGAAGGACTATATTCAACACAGCTCCATTAACAAAAGGTTGTTTTTGTTTGTAAGGGAGCAAGCCAAGGATGAATATGGTCGCACGATGGGCTTTGTGAATTATGGAGAGGTAGACTACGCGTCCCATACTGGTTCACAGCCAATGAGTATTACGTGGAAACTCCGTACGCCTATGCCAAACTTTATGTGGCAACAGGCTGCAAAGTTAGCGGTAGCATGACTTACGCCTCCTACAACAAAAACGCGCAGAAATTCTTTGATCAATACCAGTCCCTGACCTTCGAACAGGTCCACAGCGACTGGCTTCCCCAACTGGGCAAGAATTCCGGACTCGCTCTGGACGTAGGTGCTGGCAGCGGCCGCGATGCACTGGCCCTGGCGGGGCGCGGTTGGGATGTGGTGGCGGTGGAGCCGGCTTCCGAGTTGCGACGCCTGGGCGAGGCGGCAACAGCGCACCGGAGTATCCAGTGGGTGGATGATTCCCTGCCGGACATGAGCGAAATCCGCAAACTCAGTTACCGGTTTGATCTGGTTCTGGTGTCCGCGGTGTGGATGCACGTTCCGCCCACTTCCCGCGAGCGGGCGTTCCGGATTCTGACGGAGCTGTTGGCGCCCTCCGGCATGTTGGTGATCACTCTGCGCCACGGGCCGGGGGATGGAGAGCGGAAGTTCTACGAAGTCACCAAAGCTGAGCTGGACAGCTTTGCCCGCCATCGTGCTGTTATGCCGGTGCCATTGCCGGATACAGCTCGTGCAGATGAATTAAAGCGCGAAGATATATGGTGGGAAACCGCCGTATACCGATTGCCGGATGACGGCACCGGGGCGCTGCCCACGTTGCGGCATATCATCATCAACGACAACAAATCCTCCACCTACAAGCTCGGCCTGCTGCGGACCCTGGTGCGTATGGCAGACAGCGCGCCGGGGCTGGTGCTGAACCGGTCGGATGATTGGGTGGAACTGCCGCTGGGGGCAGTGGGTCTGTTCTGGGTCATGCTGTATCACCCGTTGGTGCTGAAACACCATCTACGGCAGTCTCCGGGTTCCCGTGGGCTGGGCTTTGCGGGCGATGATTTTTACGAGCTGGGGAAGTTGTCGCCGCTGGATTTCCGGGTGGGGTTGTCGCTGTCGGCGGAGGTTGCGCCGGTGGTGATGCGGGCTATCAGGCTGGCGGCTTCAAACATTCTCAAGAACCCGGCGCATTTCACCACCTGGCCGGGTACCCACCGCCAGATTTTCGAGGGTGGCGCAAGCCGACTGACCATTCGTAACGAGCCGGTCCGATTGGATAAGGAAACCCTGGCACGGTTCGGTCGCTTCCGGGTACCGGCCATGCTCTGGGATACCTTCAGCCGTTATGCCTGCTGGGTAGAGCCGGCGATTGTGAATGAGTGGATCAACCTGATGGGCAGCTGGGAGGCCCGTTACTCGTCGGAGACTTACCACAAGGCGCTGCAGTGGGTAGAAGGGCGGCGCGATACCTCGGTGGTGCGCAAGCTGGTGGAGCAACAGCTGTCTTCCGGTTCCGTGGAGTGTGTGTGGACCGCCAGAGACCTTTCCCGGAGTCGCTACGATATTGATCACTGCTTTCCCTGGTCCCGGTGGAACAATAACGATCTGTGGAATCTGTTGCCTGCTTCCCACACCGCCAATGCTGCGAAATCCGAAAGGCTCCCGGCAGATTCCCTGCTGAAACAGGCCCGGCCCCGGGTGATCGAGTGGTGGGAGCATGCCATTGTCGGATCGGAACGCGAGCGACAGTTTTACTCGGAGGCGGAAGCGGCGCTTCCGTTGCTGGGGGAGAGTCGTAGCCTCGACGGCGTATTCGAAGGTATGTTGCAGCAGCGTCTGCGGTTAAAAACCAACCTTCAGCTGGCAGAGTGGCTCGGGCTTTGAGCGCTGATTGGCTGCTCGGCCACTTCGCGCTCCGTCAATGAAGGCATAGGTTCTTCAGCGATGGCTGGTTAAGCTACCGGGAACAATAACCAGAACGGAGCACGTTCCGCGCATGAGCCACTCCCGTAAAGTCGCTTCATCCGACTCCACCAGAAACATCTACATCACCGGCGGTGCCAGCGGTATCGGTCTCCAGCTTGCCCGAGACTATGTGCGCTCCGGCTGCGCGGTGACGCTCTTTGATATCCAGTCCACAGAAGAGGCCGTTGCCGAGCTTTCCTCCATTCCCGGCGCTGGCCCGGTGCGCGCCTTTGCCCTGGATGTCAGTGATCCCGCCTCGGTCCGGGCGGTGTTCTCCGAGGCTGCGGCGGAGCAAGGGCCGGATGTGGTCATCCATTGTGCCGGTATCTGCATCGCTGCGCCTTTTGACGAAATCGACGACGATGCCTACACCCGGCTCATCAACATCAACCTGCTTGGCTCCCGACACGTGGCGGCGGGGGTGTTGCCGCATCTGAAGGCCGGCGCCCAATTTGTGTTCGTGGCCTCCATGGCCGGGCTGGTCGGCTGTTACGGGTATTCGGCGTACAGTGCCTCGAAATACGGTGTGGTTGGTCTGGCGGAAGTGTTGCGAATTGAATGGGCGCCAAGGGGCATCGATGTGTCTGTGGTCTGTCCACCGGAGGTGGAGACACCTTTGGTGGTGGAGGAGCGCAAGAGCCGGCCGAAACAGACCGAGAGCCTGAAGCTGATGGCCGGTACATTGCCGGTGGAGTATGCCGTCGAGCAGATTCGCCGGGGCATCGATCGGCGCCAATTCCTGATTATTCCGGGTAAGCGGGCCCGCAGCCTGTGGTTCACCAACAAGCTGCTGCCCGGATTCCTCGCCCGTCGGCTGGCGGATTATCTGGTCAGCCGCTGAGTTTTAGCCGAAGGCTTTGTCGAGGGCCTGATTAAGATCCTCGATCAGGTCCTTGCCATCTTCCAGCCCGATGGATAGCCGCAGCATGCCGTCGGTAATGCCCCGCTTGAGACGTTCCTCCTGGCTGAGTCCGTGGTGGCTGGTGGCGCAGGGTTGGCTGACAAGGCTCTCTACGCCGCCGAGACTGGTGGCCAGCAGGAAGAGGCGCAGGTTGTCTGCCACCGCGGTGGATGCTGCCCGGTTACCGTCCACCTCGATCGTGACCATGCCGCCAAATCCTTTCATCTGCCGGGCGGCCAGTTCGTGGTCGGCAAATCCGGGCAAGCCGGGGTAGAGCACACGGCGCACCTTCGGGTGATTTTCCATGGCCTGTGCCACCGCCATGGCGTTCTCGTTATGCTGGCGGATACGTACCGGCAGGGTGCGCAGGCTCCGTGAAAGCAGGGCGGCGGTTTCCGGGGCAAGCAGCTGGCCCAGGTTCTTGCGCCAGGGCACCACCGCTGCCGCCAGTTCCGCTGTAGTCATGAGTGCGCCTGCGGTCAGGTCACTGTGGCCGCCCAGGTACTTGGTGGCGCTATGCAACACCAGGTCGGCGCCCAGTTCCAGTGGTTGCTGGTTGATGGGGCTGGCAAAGGTGTTGTCGACCGCCACCAGGGCGCCATGCTGGTGGGCGGTCCTGGCGATGGCAGCGACGTCCAGAATGGCCAGGTTGGGGTTGGCCGGCGTCTCGAAATACACCAGCTTGCCCGGTTCATCCAGGGTGTTTGCCAGCTGGCCCACCTCTTCCTTGAACAGGAAACGCACCGGAATGCCCAGTGCCTGGCAGTGATTGACCAGCAGCTCCTGGGTGCCTCCGTACAGATCCCCCACGCACACGATGCCCTTGCGCCCATGGGCCAGCAGTGTCGCGGAAATGGCGGCCATGCCCGAGGCAAACGCCAGCGCGGACTCTGCGTTCTCAAGCCGGGCCAGGCCCTGTTCCAGTTCTTCGATGCTCGGGTTGGTGCCCCAGCGGGTGTAGAGATGGCCCGGTGCGCGGGCCTCGATCACGTCGAGCAACGCTTCAGTGTTCTCGAACTGGTAGGTGGTGGTGTTGTAGACCGGCGAGTAAGGACTGCCGAAGCTGTCCCGGTGATGGCGGTTGTGGATGATGCCTGTGGCGGGGCCGTAGGGGTTGTCCTGGCTCATTGCAGCTCCTGATGGTTGGGCTTGACCAAGAATTCTTGCACGGGGATGCTTCCGCCGAAAGGTGCGGGATTGATCTGGGTGGTGCAGATATGGATGCAAACCGGGCCGACGGGTAGACTTGCGCGTATTTCCCGAATACGTTCATTTACATGCGAAAAAATAGGAAACGTACTTTGGCTATCCGACTGACCGAACTCAGCCACGGCGCAGGCTGTGGCTGCAAGATTGCTCCCGATGTGCTGGATCGCATTCTTCATACCGACGCGCCCGAATTCAAGGATCCACGCCTGCTGGTAGGCAACAGCAGCCGTGATGACGCCGCCGTGGCGGACGTGGGCAATGGCCTCGGGGTGATCAGTACCACCGATTTCTTCATGCCGGTGGTGGACGATCCGTTTGATTTCGGGCGGATTGCCGCTGCCAATGCCATTAGTGATGTCTATGCCATGGGCGGGAAGCCGGTGATGGCCATTGCCATTCTGGGCTGGCCGGTGAACGAACTGGCGCCAGAGATTGCTGCGCAGGTGATTGATGGCGGTCGCGCCGTGTGTGCCGAGGCGGGGATTGCCCTGGCTGGCGGACACAGCATCGATTCTCCGGAGCCGATCTTCGGTCTGGCGGTGACGGGGCAGGTGGCGGTGGACCGCATCATCCGCAATGACGCCGCCAAAGCCGGGGACCTGCTGTACCTCACCAAGCCTCTGGGCGTGGGGATTCTCACCAGCGCTTCCAAGAAGGGCAAGGTCAGTGCTGAGGATCTTGAAGTTGCGGTGAAGAGCATGGCGACGCTGAACAAGGCGGGTGAAGCCTTTGCGCATGTGGACGGCGTTCACGCCATGACGGATGTGACCGGCTTCGGCCTTGCGGGGCATCTGCTGGAGGTATGCCGCGGCAGTGGTTTGCGGGCAACGGTGAATCGGTGTGCCATTCCGGTACTGCCGAACCTTCAGCCCTATATCGACGCGGACTGCATTCCCGGAGGTACCCACCGCAACGCAGCCGCGTTTGGCAAAGCCATTGAAGGCATGACCGAAGCCGACAAACTGCTGTTCTGTGATCCCCAGACCAGCGGCGGCCTGATGGTCTGTGTGGCCGAGGAGAGCCGTGCGGCGTTCGAAGCCGTGGCCCGGGAGCAGGGGCTGGAACTGTCACCGATGGGACGGCTGGAAGCGGCCGGCTCCGAAGAGAACTTCGTAGTGATTGAGGACTGATGACCAAACACACGGATTGGAGCTGTTGATATGCCAGTGATGGTGCAGGCCCTGGTGCCGGTGTTCGTGCTGATCATGCTCGGGCACCTGTTCCGGCGTTGGGGCTTTCCCGGTGACGACTTCTGGCCCCAGGCCGAGCGTTTCACCTATTACGTGCTTTTCCCGGCGATGCTGGTGTTCAAGCTGGGCCAGGCGCGACTGCCCCCGTCGGCCTATGGTGACATTGCCCTGCTGATCTTCTCCATGCTGCTGGCGATGACACTGGTGCTGGTGGTGGTGCAGCTTATCTGGCGCTGGAGCGGGCCGGTGTTCTCCTCTGTTTACCAGGGCGCGATCCGGTTCAACTCCTACGTGGGCCTGGCCGCAGGTGGCATGCTGCTGGGGGATGACGGGCTGTCCCTGACGGCAATCGCCGTGGCGGTCATGGTGCCCACGCTGA
The DNA here is from genome assembly GCF_003315345.1 of Marinobacter pelagius. Lineage (GTDB taxonomy): Bacteria > Pseudomonadota > Gammaproteobacteria > Pseudomonadales > Oleiphilaceae > Marinobacter > Marinobacter pelagius_A. Next base: position 15,192 of record NZ_QNRO01000034.1, on the reverse strand, counting down.
ACCTGCTGTGCATTCTGATGTTCACCCTGGTGGCGGATCAGGACAAGGTGCGGTTTGGTCAGGTGTTCAAGGCGATCGTTACCAACCCGCTGATTGTCGGCTCGGTGATCGGGGTGGTTTGGAGCTATTTCCAGATCGGTTTCCACCCTTTGCTGGCTGGAATCCTTCAGCCCCTGAGCAACCTGGCGTTGCCTATGGGCCTGATGACCGTGGGTGCCGGGTTGCAGCTAACCGCCTTGCGGGGCGCCTCCATGCCGTTTCTGGTGTCGTCGGTGCTGAAGCTGCTGGCCTTTCCGCTGATGGCGGCGGGCCTGTCGTGGATGCTGGGTATGGAAGGTCTGATGGTGCAGGTGGCGGTGTTGCTGGCAACGTTACCCACCGCCACTTCAGCTTATATCCTGGCCCGACAGCTGGGTGGCGATGCCCCCCTGATGGCGGGCATCATCAGTGGCCAGACCCTGCTGGCCATGGCCTCCATTCCGTTAATGCTGAGCATCCTCTGGTAGGCACTGGAGGATGGCATCGGCAATGGACTGCTGGAAATCGATGTAGCCGGTCTCGGTGGCGTCGATCTCCATGGCCAGTGGATCCCAGGTGCTGAACGTCACGTCCAGGCCTTCGGTGATGGAACTCCACCACTGGCGGTTGAACTGCGGTTCAGTCAGCAGGCATGGGTGTGTCGCTTCACGTAGCTTGTCCTGGACCTCGGCCACGTGCCGTGCCCCCGGGGAAAGCTCCGGATTGAGCGTCAGTACGCCTGCCAGTTCCAGTTCATAATGCTCGGTGAAGCGGACGAGGGCGCTGTGATAGGCAAAGATGTCAATCTCCTTTGCCGGTGCCAACTGTTCGCGAATGGCTGCTTCCCGTTCGGTCAGTGCCACCTCAAATGCGGCCAGCTTCTCGCTGATCGCATTCTGGTCCGCACCTTCCTGCGCGGCCAGTGCCTTTGCAATATCCCGGGCCATCTCGAGACCCAACATCGGGTCTACCCACAGATGCGGGTCCTCGCCTTCGCCATGGCCATGGCCGTGATCGTGACCGTGCTCTTCCTCGTGTCCCTCCTCGGCTAATTCCTCACCGGACAGGGCGATGGTGCGACCATGAAACTCTTCGGCCGACAGCAGGCGGATGAGGAAAGTTTCCATATCCGGACCGACCCAGAACACCAGATCTGCATTCTCCAGGGCGCGCCGTTGGGACGGGCGAATGGTGTAGTTGTGGGGGCTGGAGCCTGGCGGTACCAGGGTTGTGACCTGGACATCCTCGGGTGCAATCGCCCGCACCAGCAGTTCCAGCGGCTTGATCGAGGTGACCACGTTCACTTCGGCGTTTGCGGGCGCGGCTGTGAATACGGCGGCGCCAAGGATTACAGGCGCAAGGGATCGACCCACGCGGGACAAGATCGACATGTTCGGACTTCCTGAAGCTGTGTTGAATGAAATGTTATAATATAACAAGATTGCCTGAATCGCCAACGGGATGGTCATGCGAAATCGGCGGCGGGCCGGTATAATGCCGGCTTTATCAAACGGCCACCGACATTTCAGGAAAGTTTATGACTGTACGTACCCGAATTGCTCCATCCCCCACCGGAGATCCACACGTTGGTACCGCCTACGTGGCCCTGTTCAACCTGTGTTTCGCCCGGCAGCACGGCGGGCAGTTCATCCTGCGGATTGAAGACACTGATCAGGCACGCAGCACGGCGGAATCCGAGCGGGATATCCTGCAGGCCCTCCGTTGGCTGGGGCTGAACTGGGACGAAGGTCCCGATGTGGGTGGTCCCCACAGTCCCTATCGCCAGTCCGAGCGCAAGCACATGTATGCCCAGTATGCCGAGGACCTGGTAACGGCCGGTCACGCCTTTTACTGTTTCCGGACTCCGGAAGAGCTGGATGCGATCCGTGAGGAGCGTAAGGCCAAGGGTATGAATCCGGGTATCAAGGGCGATCTGGAGCTGTCGGATGAAGAGGTCAAGCGCCGCCTCGACGCCGGGGAGAAGTACGTCATTCGTATGAAGGTGCCGGATGAGGGTATCTGTGAAATCGACGACATGCTGCGCGGTACCATCGAGATCGACTGGAGCCAGGTGGATTGCCAGATTCTGCTCAAGTCCGACGGCATGCCGACCTATCACCTGGCGAATGTGGTGGATGACTATCTGATGGGGATCACCCATGTCCTCCGTGGCGAGGAATGGATCAACTCCGCGCCCAAGCACAAGCTGCTGTATCAGTATTTCGGCTGGGACATGCCGGTGCTGTGCCACCTGCCGCTGCTGCGTAACCCGGATAAGAGCAAGCTTTCCAAGCGCAAGAACCCCACCAGCATCAACTTCTATGAGCGCATGGGATTCCTGCCGGAGGCGGTGACCAACTACCTGGGCCGTATGGGCTGGTCCATGCCGGATGAGCGGGAGAAATTCACCCTGGACGAGATGATCGAGAACTTCGACATCCAGCGGGTATCCCTTGGCGGGCCGGTGTTTGATGTGGAGAAGCTGCGCTGGCTGAACGGTCAGTGGCTGCGGGAAGAGCTGAACGATGAGCAGTTCATGGAGCGCATGCGCCAGTGGTGGTTCAATGAAGACGACCTTAAGGCTCTGGTGCCGCATGTGAAGGGCAGGGCTGAGGTGTTCTCTGACGTAGTCCCCATGGCCCAGTTCATGTTCTCTGGCATGCTCAACCTCACCCCGGAGGACTTCGCCCACAACAAGCTGGAAGAAGCCCAGATCAAGCGGGTGCTGCAGTTTACCCTGTGGAAGCTGGAAGCCGAGCGGCACTGGAGCAAGGAAAACATTTTCGCCGACATCAAGGGCCTGGCCAAGGCCATGGAGCTGAAGATGGGCGATTTCATGTTCCCGGTGTTCGTGGCGATTGCCGGCACGCCGAATTCCTGGTCGGTAATGGATTCCATGGCTCTGCTGGGACCGGACATGACCCGTTCGCGGTTGCGCCATGCCCTGGAGGTTCTGGGTGGTTTCTCGAAGAAAGAAACCAAGAAAGTGGAGAAGGAATACGCCGCATTGGGTGTGTAATAACCGGTTTGGTGAAGAAGTAAACGATCTGGACAGGGAGGTTCAGAAAACTGAAAAAAAAGTGTTTTTAAGTGTTGACGCCCCCCGGGTGGATCCTTAATATACGCAGCCGTTGAGGGGCCATAGCTCAGCTGGGAGAGCGCAACACTGGCAGTGTTGAGGTCGGCGGTTCGATCCCGCCTGGCTCCACCAATTTCTAGTCCCCTTCGTCTAGTGGCCTAGGACTCCGCCCTTTCACGGCGGCAACAGGGGTTCGAACCCCCTAGGGGACGCCAATACGGCTTGACGGTTTAGTCCACCGGAAAGCCATCAAAAAAACCGCCTTCGGGCGGTTTTTTTGTGTCTGTCAGATAGTGAAGATGGGGTCAGAAGAAGGCGTTCTTCAGACCCCTGAGTTTGGCGCTGGCATGAAAATGGGGTCAGATGAAAGCTTTCATCAGACCCCGACTTACCCCCTGCGGTCTGAAGAACGCTTTCATCAGACCCCGACTTACCCCCTGGGGTCTGAAGAACGCTTTCTTCTGACCCCGTCTTGGATCTCTGCCCCCGCGTTACCGGTTCAACGCTCGGCAATCGCCCCTTTGCCCACGCCCTCATACGCCTTCACCCGAATCGAATCCGTCGGAAACTCCACCTTCAGCTTGTCCGCCATATGCGCCGCAATTAGCTCAACAGTGGTATCGGTATCCAGCATATACACCCGTTCCTCGGGCAGGGTGAGGGCGAATTCGCCCTGGTTGGCTTCGTACTCGAAGGTTACGTAGCGAACGCCATCTGCCCCGACGTGGCGACGAACCACGTCCTCTTCGGAACCCACGTAGATATCCCGCCACAAGGTGGCCCAGCGGCGTTCCAGGTCGTAATCCCGGTGGTCGTTGCGGTCGATGCGGATCGGAGAGCGGTGGCCGTGGGCGATGCGCTGGCAGTTGCCCAGGTGTTTTTTCAGGCCGTGAACGTAGTGGTAGTAGGCACCTTCGATCACTTCCTCGCGCAGGTTGATGGTCACGGAGGTCACATTGGCCGGCAACACCTCCATCAGTTCGTGCTCCAGCAGACGGGCCACCGCGGAGGGCACCACGTGCTCGGCGGAGAGCCAGACGACGGCCTCATCCGGGGAGCGGTGCATGATCTCGCTGCCATCGGTGAGCTTCCAGGTGAAGGTGTCCGGCTGGTCTTCGTTCCAGATCAGGCCTTCATAGCCTCTGGGGATCACCAGACGGTGGTCGACGCGCTCGTCGATCACTCGCTTGATGGTGCGTTTGACGTTGCTGAAGTCGAACACCATGCCCTGTTCGTCCAGTTCTCCGCCAAGCACCACGTCAGCTATCCAGCTCTCGCCCACCAGCCCGCGGGTAGCGTCCAGGTAGGCGAAATCGATGACGGTAAGGTTGTCGACAAACAGGTGATTCATCGGGAGTCCGGAGGGTATGATTGAGTGATGGGCGAATTCTAGCAAAAATCAGCAGTTCCGGCAGTGTGCCGGTGCTTTCCCGCCATTGGATATTGCTATCGGGGTGCTTATCAGAAGATTCAGTTCTCATCCGGACGAATCCGGTTTTGCCGTGATTGTGCTGGCAGCCGGTGCATCAACCCGCCTGGGGCGTCCCAAGGCCCTGCTCAAACTGCCGGATGGCGGTACTCTTCTGGATCAGGCGTTGCGCCAGGCCCGGTTGCTCAGCCGGGATGTGCGCGTGGTCACCGGCGCCTGGTACCCGCTGATCCGTTTTCGCTGTCATCTCCAGCCCTCGGTCTGGTTGCCCTGCGAACAATGGGCCCAGGGTTTGTCTGCGTCGCTGGCAACAGGCATTGAGAGTCTGGGGCCGCAGGTAAAAGGCACCTTTGTGCTGGTGGCAGACCAGCCGTTGCTGGATCCGGAGGCCCTTCGGGCAATGGGACAGGCGGCGCGGCAGGTGCCAGGCCAGCCGATGGCGGCTGATTATGGCGGAAGGGCCGGTGTACCGGCGTATCTGCCTCGCTGGCTATGGCCCGAGGTGATGGTCCTGGAAGGGGATCGGGGTGCCGGCAGGCTGCTCACGGAGGTTGGCGCTACCCTGGTGCCCGTTGAGGGCATTCATGACGATGTCGATACGCCCTCGGACTGGCGGCGCATCCGCGCGCGGTTCAGCCAAACAAACCGGACAGCCAGGCAATACCGACGCTGAAGATGCCGAGGCTGACTGCCAGGCCCAGGGCATAGACCCGGGAGTTGGCGGCGCGCTGCTGCGCAACGAACAGGTCAATGGTGCGCTGGGCGATGTCTTCCGAGGTTTCCCGCGAGATTTCATGGGCCTGCTGGATCGCCTCCGACTGCAGCGTTTGCCAGAACTCGGTGTCAATCGTTTGCACGCTGGTGATGTGATCCTTGAGCTCGTCCATGTGCTCGCTGGTGAAGCCGGACTGACGCTTGAGGTCCCGCTTCAGCTCGGCCAGCTCGCGGGCAAGGCTCAGGTTCACCTCCGCCGCCACATCATCCCGCAGGTGCCGGGTGCGCTGTTCGATCAGTTCCGAGAGGTCGCCCAGCCGCTCCTCGATGGCGGCTTCCTGTTTGCTCCGGGTCTCATCCAGAGCGCGTCTCAGATGATCAAACTGCTCATCGAACAGGTCGCTCAGCAGTTCATGGAGGCGGTTGTTGATGTGGGTCTTCACCGCTGAGCGCGCGATCTGTTCGATCAGTTCACTGGTGAGTGGCACCACGTTGGATGGGGCGTGGCCATTGGTCATCGGTTCCTGCTCAGGCTCGGATTTCGGAGCGAGTTGCACCGACGCGTCTTCGGGAACACTCAGAACCTCGCGATCCGCTTCCTGCGGAATCTCCGTGAATGTTGGTTCTGGGAGAGTGCCGTTGCTGACGTCGCTGGCCAGCTGGTCGAGAACCTCGCCAAGGCCGTCCGTCTGCGGTGGCTTTGTCAGGATGTTGTAGACCCCGAAGTTTTTCGCTTCCTCGGTAAAGGAAGGGGATTTCCTCGACGTGCACATGATGATCGGGATGTCCGCGGTGTCCGGATTGCCCTTGATGGCGCGGGTGGCTTCCACGCCGTTCATGCCGGGCATCAGGTGGTCCATGAAAATCACGTCCGGGCGCTCATGGCTGTTCAGGAAGTCCAGGGCTTCCTCCGCCGAGCCGGCCATGTTGACCTGCATGTCCCGGCTTTCCAGCAGTTTGCTCAGGGCAAACCGGGCCACCTTGGAGTCATCTACCAGCAGAGCGTTCTTGATCGACATGGTCACTACCTCAACCTGTTACTGCGAGTGCGTGGGTTACCGGGCCGGGATTTACCAGCCTTCCAGTTGCGGGCACTGGGTGGCCCGATAGCTCTTCTCCCGATAACACACACCGGGTTCCGTGGTGCGGGCAGTGAATACCTCACCGGCCGCGGTGGTCAGACGAACCTGTCCATAGGGTTCGCCGTGGCGGAAGGTGGCCTCGATCGAGCTGCCGTTGGGATTGCGCAGCAGACCCTTGCCGTGAAACGTGCCTTCCATGTACTGCCCTTCGTATTTCTTGCCGTCGGCAAAGATCTCGGTGCCCGAGCCGTGGAATTCACCGTTAGAAAACTCGCCCTCGTAGGCTCGGCCGTCCGGATAGGTGAGGGCGCCGGTACCGTGGAATTCATTGTTGCGGAAACCGCCGACATACAGCATGCCGTCGGCGGTGGTCAGGGAGCCGTGGCCATTGAGCAGTCCCTCCGCCCACTGGCCGGTGAGAATGTCCCCGTTCGCGCGGGTCAATGTGCCCTTGCCGTGGAATTTGCCGTCGATGAAATGGCCTTCGTAGCGCAGCCCTTGCTGATCCTGGTAGGTGCCGTCACCGGTCCGGACCCCGCCGACCCAGGTCCCGTTGCGGTAATTGACGGTGGTATAGGCCTCGAGTTTGGCGACCAGGGTCATTTCGTCCCCGGCTTCGAGGGCAACCGTCTGTTGCCAGGATTGATAGCCGGGCTTGCTGATGGTGACGTCGTATTCGCCGGGCTGGAGCTCCAGATCGAGACGGGTAGCCCCGTACTCTTTGCCGTTGATGGTGACCTGATCACCAATGACATTGGAGCGCAGTACCATCAGGCCGGTGGTGGGTTCAGGTTCCGGCTTTGGTTCTGGTTTCGCCGCTTGTTCCGCCATCGCCGTCGTTTGAGTGTCTTCGGGCAGGGGCGGAATGCTGAAGGGCTCGGCCACGGAGATCGCTTTCGGAGTCGGTTTCGGGGGCGCAGGCTCTGGCACCTGCTGTATTTTCTCGGGCTCGGCGGGTTCAGGGGTGTTGGTAACCGCCGTCTCAATGGTTTCGGAAGGCGTAGGCGAGGGTTGCAGTTCCAGCAAGCTGTGGTCATCACCAACCGAGGCAAAGCCGGCGGTCACCAGGAGCATCAGCGCCAGCGCATTAATGAACAGCAGTGGTCTGAAATCGACCATGGAGGAACCTCTTGATCCTGTCTTACCGAATCCTGATTACCTCCTGATCTTAACCACTGACTGCAACGTTATGTAACAGAAAGTGTCTGAAGTTATCGAGAATGCCGGACAAATCACACTTTGTCCGGAAGCTGATCATGGTTGAGCTGTTCCCATGATCTCATGTAGACATCGGCTTCGTATTCATAGGGCGAGCGGAACGGGGTCAGGACGAAGTCGAAAACCAGGAAAAAGAAACCGATTGAAGCCCAGGCGATCAGAATGGTGCTGATGGTGGTGGCCTGGACCTCCGGGTTGGAATTGACGAAATCCTGCAGCAGGGGAATCAGGTCGGCGGCCATAGCCACCGGATTGAAACTCGACAGTACAAAGGGAACCCAGAAGGCGATCATGATCGGGAAAAAGCCGAAGGACCATAGCAGGCGACGCAGAAGGTAGATGCCGACTTCCCGCCAGAACCTGTTTCGGATCTCCGGTACCTTGCGGATACGCTCGAGGTAGCGGCGCCGCTCCGCCCAGTAGGCGGCGACTTCCGGGGCCTCGAGGGTTGTGGTTTCTTCAGCGGACTTGGTCATGGCTTGCAGGACTACCTTATCGCTACGGGACTGTGCATGATAATCGATACTACGTGTTACCCTACAAGTCTCCATTTGTTTAAAGACAGGATAGATTGAATGGCTGCTGTGATCGAGAACGCAACCCATCCGGCCTTTGAGAAGCTACGCAGTCACCGGATTGACACCCTCAACCTCGAGGTTGAGGAGTACCGTCACAAGAAGACCGGTGCCCGCCACCTGCATCTGGCGGCGGACAACGACGAGAACGTGTTCTTCGTTGCCCTGCGCACCTTCCCGATGGACTCCACAGGGGTGGCTCATATCCTGGAACACACGGCCCTGTGTGGCAGTGAGAAGTATCCGGTGCGGGACCCGTTTTTCATGATGATTCGCCGGTCCCTGAACACCTTCATGAATGCCTTCACCAGCAGTGACTGGACGGCCTATCCGTTTGCCAGCATGAACCGGAAGGACTTCGACAACCTGCTCTCGGTGTACCTTGATTCGGTGTTTTTCTCCAAGCTGGACCCGCTGGATTTTGCCCAGGAAGGTCATCGGCTGGAATTCGAGAAGCCGGACGATCCCAACACTGATCTGGTGTATCGGGGTGTGGTGTACAACGAGATGAAGGGGGCCATGAGCGCGCCGACCTCCCAGCTGTGGCAGAACCTCAGCAGCCACCTGTTCCCGACCACCACTTACCACTACAACAGTGGCGGTGAGCCGGATCACATCGTCGATCTGAGCTACGACGATCTGGTCAACTTCTATCGCCACCACTACCACCCGAGCAACGCGATCTTTGCCACCTACGGCAGTATTCCGGCTCACGAGCATCACGAGCGCTTCGAGGAGCTGGCGCTCAAGCGGTTCGACAAGCTCGACATCGAACTGCCGGTCCGCGACGAGAAGCGGATGTTCAGCCCGGTCCGGGTGGAGCAGGGCTATGCGGTGAACGAGGGTGAGGGCACCGAGAACAAGACCCACATCGTGACGGGGTGGTTGCTCGGCCACAGTTTTGACCTGCTGGAAAACATGGAAGGCCAGCTGCTGTCCGCTGTGTTGCTGGAGAACAGCGCGTCCCCGCTGATGCGGGCGCTGGAAACCACCGATCTCGGCCATGCGCCGTCACCCATGTGTGGCCTCGAAGACTCCAACCGGGAGATGACCTTTGTTTGTGGTATCGAGGGCAGTGAGCCGGACAAGCACAAAGAGCTCGAGACGCTGATCGAGAACACCCTGCAGAAAGTGATTGAAGAGGGTGTCAGCGAGGAACGGCTGGAAGCAATCCTCCACCAGCTGGAACTGCATCAGCGGGAAATCGCCGGCGACCAGTTCCCCTATGGTCTGCAGCTGATCATGAGTGCCATCGCGCCGATGGTTCATGGCGGCGACCCGGTGGAACTGCTGGATCTCGAGCCGGTACTGGCAACCCTGCGGGAGAAGATCAAGGATCCGGAGTATGTGCCGGGCCTGATTCGCCGCAAGCTGCTGGAAAACCCGCACCGGGTCACCCTGACCCTGCGCCCGGACGAGAAGCTGGAGTCCCGTCGCCAGCAGGCAATCCGAGAAGCCCTGGCCCGTCGCAAAGCCACGCTGACAGAGGAAGAGGCTCAGCAGATCGTGGATCGTGCCCGCGCCCTCGAAGAGCGCCAGATGCGCAAGGATGACGACTCCATCCTGCCCAAGGTGGATTTGTCCGATGTACCCCTGCAGATGCCCGAGCCGGAGTGCCGCTATGACGGCGATATTTCCGCGACGGTTTACGCCCGCGGTACCAACGGCCTGGTGTACGAGCAGGTGGTAGTGCCGGTTCCGACGCTGACCGAAGAAGATCTTCTGTTCCTGCCGTACTACACCACACTGATCTCGGAGGTCGGCTGTGGTGATCTGGATTACCTGCAGATGCAGGACCGGATTTCCGCGGAATCCGGTGGCATCAGTGCCGCCTTCAGTGCCAAGGGCAAGATCGATGACGTGCAGGATGTCTCGGGCTACCTGATTTTCAGTGGCAAGGCCCTGGCCCGTAACCGTGGCAAGCTCACACGACTGCTGCATGACGTCTACAACGGTGCGCGCTTTGACGAGAAGGACCGTATCCGGGAAATCATTGCCCAGATCCGGGCCCGTCGGGTTCAGGCGGTGACCGGCAGTGGCCACGCTCTGGCCATGGGAGCGGCATCCCAGGGTCTGAGTGCGGGTGCCTGGCTGGCCTATCGTCTTGGTGGCCTGGCGGGAATTCGCGGTACCAAGCAACTGGATGAAGCCCTGAACGATCCGGCCGAGCTGGAGGCCTTCTGTGGCCGGCTGGCTGCATTGCACGAGAAGATCCGGAACCAGCGGCGCCAGTTCCTGGTGATCGGTGAAGACGAGCAGCTGCCGGCCATGGTGGATGACCTCAAATCCTGCTGGCAGGGCGAGCCCGATGGCAGCGGGGAAACCTGGCGCATGGACCCGGTGGATTACACCACACGGGAAGCCTGGCTCACCTCAACCCAGGTTAACTTCTGCGCCAGGGCCTATCAGACCGTGCCGGTGGATCATCCCGATGCGGCGGCATTGACCGTGCTTGGCGGGTTCCTGCGTAACGGGTACCTGCACCGTGCCATTCGTGAGAAGGGTGGTGCCTATGGCGGTGGCGCCGGGCAGGACAGCGTCAATGGCGTGTTCCGGTTCTTCTCCTATCGGGATCCCCGGCTGGGTGAGACGTTGGAAGACTTCGACAAGGCCCTGGACTGGCTGCAAGAAAACGACCATGAATATCAAGAGCTGGAGGAGTCCATCCTCGGCGTTATTGGCCAGCTCGACCGCCCACGCTCTCCGGCCGGTGCCGCGCGGCATGCGTTCCATAACAAGCTGTTCGGCCGCTCACCCGAGCAACGCGCCCGGTTCCGGGAGCGGGTTCTGGCTGTGACGCTGGATGACCTGAAGCGGGTGGCCAACACCTGGCTGGTGCCGGAGAAGGCCAGCACCGCGGTGGTGACCAGCTCCGATAACCGGGAGATGGTGACCGAGCTGGGGCTGGCGATTCAGGAGCTTTAGGCTGGATGAAAACGGGGTCAGATGAAGGCTTTCATCAGACCCCACCTTCAATCTGAACCTCGGGGGTCTGAAGAACGCTTTCTTCTGACCCCAATTTCATCACCGATGCCGCTTCAGCCCGGTCGTCACCATAATCCTCGTCGAAATCTCCTCCACCGAATACGCCGTGGTATTCAGATAGGGAATCCGCTCCCGCCGGTACATCAGTTCAATCTCTTCGATTTCATGCATGCACTGCTGGATGGACGAGTAGCGCGAGTTGGGGCGGCGTTCGTTGCGGATGGTGGCCAGGCGTTCGGGATCGATGGTCAGGCCGAACAGTTTTTCCCGGTGGGGGCGCAGGGCTTTAGGCATGCGCTGGTCGGCCAGGTCTTCGTCGGTAATCGGGTAATTGGCTGCTTTTACACCATACTGCAGGGCAAGGTATAGGCAGGTGGGTGTCTTGCCACTGCGGGAAGCGCCAATGAGAATCAGGTCTGCTTCGTCGTAATGGCGAGTGCGGGCGCCATCGTCGTTGTCCAGGGCGAAGTTGACGGCCTTGATCCGGCGTTCGTAACTGCCTTCGTTGTTGATCGAGTGACTTTTGCCTACGGTGTAGGAAGAAGATGCATTCAGTTCCTGTTCCAGCGGATTCAGGAAGGTGCCAAAGATGTCGACCATGAAGCCGTCGGCCCGGGAGATGATTTCCCGGATGTCGCTGTCCACAATGGTGTCGAACACCAGCGGCCGCTCGCCGTCGGTCTCTGAGGCCTTGTTGATCCGGGTCACCATGGCCCGGGCTTTGTCCTCGTCATCGATGTAGGGAACGGTCACGCGCTCGAAGTCGATTTTCTCGAATTGGGCCAAAAGTGCGTGGCCGAGCGCTTCGGCGGTCAGGCCGGTGCCGTCGGAGATGAAGAAGGCAGTACGTTTCATGGTGTGTGTCCGGTTCCAAATCTGACTGTGAGTGCCCTAGGTAATTTCCGCAGGTTACAGTATCATACACGCCAAGTTCGAGACTCCGCAGTGGATATTGCCTGCATTTGCCGCTGAATATCGCTGGCCCGGTTTTGCTCTTTGCTTCACAGACTCTAAGGGAGACGCGCTTTGGAAGATTACATCATCTGGTTTGATCACCTCGGAATGTCTGATGTCGACCGGGTAGGCGGAAAGAACGCCTCCCTGGGCGAAATGATCAGTAATCTCGCCAACGCAGGTGTCACCGTTCCCGGCGGCTTTGCCACGACAGCTCACGCCTACCGCGAGTTCCTGGCAACCGACGGCCTCAAGGACAAGATCGATGATGCCCTCGAGAAGCTGGACGTTAACGACGTAAACGAACTGGCCCGCGTCGGTTCCCAGATTCGCCAGTGGGTGATTGATACCGATTTGCCGGATGTCCTGGAAAAGCCGTTGGCAGAGGCTTATGCCAAGCTGCAGGACGGAAACGAGCACATGGCGGTTGCGGTTCGCTCGTCTGCCACGGCAGAAGACCTCCCGGACGCCTCGTTCGCCGGGCAGCAGGAAACCTTCCTGAACGTGGTGGGCCTCCAGCAGGTGCGTCGCGCGGTCAAGGAGGTGTTTGCCTCCCTGTTCAATGACCGGGCCATTTCCTACCGCGTCCACCATGGCTTCGACCACAAGCTGGTGGCCCTGTCCGCCGGTATCCAGAAGATGGTGCGCAGTGAGACCGCGGCCAGTGGCGTGATGTTCACCCTGGATACCGAATCCGGCTTTCGGGACGTCGTCTTTATTACCTCTTCCTACGGCCTGGGCGAGACCGTGGTCCAGGGTGCCGTGAACCCGGACGAATTCTATGTTCACAAGCCGACCTTGGAAGCCCGTCGCCCGGCGGTGCTGCGCCGTAACCTGGGCAGCAAGGCCATCAAGATGGTCTACCATTCCAGCCCCGGCGAAGGCGAGTATGTGGAGACCGTCAAGGTCGACCAGGAAGACCGTAACCGTTTCTCCATTACCGATGCCGAGGTGGAAGAGCTGGCCAAGCAGGCCATGATCATCGAGAAACACTACGACCGTCCGATGGACATCGAGTGGGCGAAGGATGGTGACGATGGCAAGATCTACATCGTCCAGGCGCGTCCGGAGACTGTTAAGAGCCGGGCCGCCGCCAATGTCATGGAGCGTTACCTGCTGAACGAAACCGGCAAGGTGCTGGTGGAAGGCCGCAGTATCGGCCACAAGATCGGCAGTGGTCCGGTGAAAATAATCACCAGCATCAACGAGATGGATCGCGTGCAGCCGGGCGACGTCCTGGTTACCGACATGACCGACCCGGACTGGGAGCCGGTCATGAAGCGTGCCTCCGCGATCGTTACCGATCGGGGCGGTCGGACCTGTCACGCGGCCATCATTGCCCGGGAGCTGGGTATCCCGGCCGTGGTCGGCTGTGGTGATGCTACCGAAGTGCTGAAGGACGGCCAGGAAGTGACGGTCTCCTGCGCCGAGGGTGACACCGGCATGATCTACGAAGGTGCGCTGGATTTCGAGCTGCGCGAGAACACCGTGGATTCCATGCCGAATATTCCGTTCAAGATCATGATGAACGTGGGCAACCCGGACCGCGCGTTCGATTTCCAGGCACTGCCCAACGAAGGTGTTGGCCTGGCACGCCTGGAGTTCATCATCAACCGGATGATCGGTGTGCATCCGAAAGCACTGCTGAACTTCGACGGCCTGCCCCGGGATATCAAGCAGACCGTGGAAAAGCGTATTGCCGGCTATTCTTCACCGGTAGACTTCTATGTCGACAAGCTGGTGGAGGGTATTTCCACCCTGGCAGCCGCGTTTGCGCCGAAGAAAGTGATCGTTCGTCTGTCCGACTTCAAATCCAACGAGTACGCCAACCTCATCGGCGGCACCCTGTACGAGCCGGATGAAGAGAACCCGATGCTGGGCTTCCGGGGTGCTTCCCGCTACATCTCCGATACCTTCCGGGACTGCTTCGAGCTCGAGTGCCGTGCCCTGAAGAAAGTTCGTAACGAGATGGGCCTGACCAACGTGGAAGTGATGGTGCCGTTCGTACGGACCGTCGGTGAAGCGGAGCAGGTGGTCAATCTGCTGGCGGAGAATGGTCTGAAGCGTGGCGATAACGGCCTGCGGGTGATCATGATGTGCGAGCTGCCGGCCAACGCCTTGCTGGCCGACCAGTTCCTCGAGCACTTTGACGGCTTCTCCATCGGGTCCAACGACCTGACCCAGCTGACCCTGGGGCTGGACCGCGACTCTGGCATCATCGCCCACCTGTTCGATGAGCGGAACGATGCGGTCAAGTTGCTGCTGTCCTACGCTATCCAGGCCTGCAGGAAGGCTGGCAAATATATCGGTATCTGCGGCCAGGGCCCGTCGGACCATCCGGATCTGGCCAAGTGGCTGATGGACCAGGGGATTGATTCCGTATCCCTGAACCCGGATTCGGTTCTGGATACCTGGTTCTTCCTGGCCGACGAGAAGATCGACTGATTCCATTTCCGGACAAAGGAGAGTAACTACATGGCAGACATCATTACCCCGGATCTGTGTGACGAATTTCCGGAAGTCCAGGTGGTCGAGCCCGGTTTCAACAACTACGGTGGCGTGAAAAACTTTGGCGGTGAGATTGTCACCGTGAAGTGTTTCGAGGATAACTCCGTGGTCAAGGAGCAGGTGGGTCAGCCCGGACATGGCCGCGTCATGGTGGTTGATGGTGGTGCGTCAAAGCGTAACGCATTGCTGGGCGATATGCTGGCGGAGAAGGCGGCCAGCAATGGCTGGGCCGGCCTGATCATTTACGGCTGCATCCGTGATGTGGACGAGATCGGGCAGACCAACCTGGGTGTGCAGGCGCTGGGCACCGTCCCCCGGAAGACCGAGAAGCGGGGTATCGGTGACCTGAATATTCCGGTTACCTTCCACGGAGTTACCTTTCATCCGGGTCATTACGTGTATGCCGACAATAACGGCATCATCGTCTCCGAGAAGCCGCTGGTCTGATCCGGCGGTCAGGAACGAAAAAGGGCGGCCCGAGGGCCGCCCTCAGACTGCTGACGAACCCCGGTTTTTCCGGGGTTCGTTGCGTTTGGGCGCTTTAAATTTAGTTGGCGATGGAGTTAGCCCAATACTCCTGACCGGATTGCCAATACTTCAGCAAAGCCAGTTTCCGGGCCCATTTTCGGA
>NZ_QNRO01000033.1 GCF_003315345.1 Marinobacter pelagius | reverse complement strand
CTCAACTACGGAGTCGATCTATCAACCATCTGAGGGTGGTATCAGATTGATGGGGTGAAGGTGCCCCATCAACCATTAAATCCGTATACCCCAAATACTTCTGCACATGCAGATAATCCACCGGCTCCCGGCGCTGGGCCATGCGCAGCAGGGTCATGGGCACCACCAGCGGCACTTCACCCCGGCGATAAGCCTCCATCTGCTCCAGCAAGACCTTCTTGTCCTCCGCATGCATGGAGTCCTTGAGGTAGCCCAGCAGGTGCATCATGGCGTTCATGTGGGAGCCGCGGCTGACTTTCTGGCTCATGGCTTCCATGAACAGGTGGATGTACCGGTCCGCAATGTTCTCCAGCGGCTCGGATTTCAGGTCGCTGAGCAGCGGGCCGAGCTGGCGGTAGATCTTTTCCGAGTGGGCCAGCAGCTGGAATTTGTGCCGGGTATGGAATTCGATCAGCGCCTGGGCGCTCAGCTTGTCGCCGTCCACATTCTGCATCCAGTCGTCGTAGGCGAAGACCCGTTCGATGAAGTTCTCGCGCAGCATGTCGTCGTTCAGCCGGCCTTCTTCCTCCACCGGCATCAGCGGGTAGGCACGTATCAGGGCTTCAGCAAACAGGCCCCGGCCGTCCCGGCGGGTTACCCGGCCTTCCTCGTTGTGTACTTTGATGCGTTCCATGCCGCAGCTGGGGGACTTGGCCATGAGGATGTAACCGCGAAGGTCCGAGAGGGTGGGCATAATGCGGTCGATGAAGGCGTTCATTTCATCGGTGTGGTCGGCGGTGCCTTTGGTCTCGATCAGGCGGATGCCATCGGGGTATTCCCGCAAATGGATGGCCGGGCGGGGGACGCCGAGGCCGGCTTCGAGTTCGGGGCAGATGGACCGGAATTCGAAATGCTTGGACAGTACCTGGGTACAGTAGCGGGAGTGTTTGTGGCCGCCGTCATGGCGGACTTCTTTGCCGAGCAGGCAGGTGCTGATTCCGACGGGGATGCCGCTCACGTGTTGTCTCCGGTTGTTAAAACGTCACTTGTAATACGTGATTTCAGTCCAGCTCGATCATCGCACTCTCGAAACTCCTCAACTTCGGAGGAAGTCACCCTAGCCCACATGGCCTGCCAGAATACGCTGTGAATACATCCCTGTAAGCTCGGCTCCGCCATCCCTGGCTCCGCACGATTCTGGCAGGCCATGCGGTCTAGGGCGCCCCGGACTTTGGTAATCCGCTGATCGGGTGCTGATGACGTTTTTTATCCACCAGGGCCAACGTGCTGGCGTAGATGTTTCGGACATCCTTGGCGAATTGCTCCACCGAGAAATCGGCCGCGAACTCCAGAGCGTTGTTTGAAAGCGTTCCGCGTAGGTCATCGTCTTCCAAAAGCTCCTTCACCATCTCAACCCACTGGTCCTGCTTTTCCGGCGTCTTGAAGCCGTTGAATCCGTGCCGAACCACATCGTCGATCCCGCTGGAGCGGACGGCGACCACCGGAAGGCCGGCGGCCATGGCTTCCAGGATGACCATGCCCTGGGTTTCGGATTTGGAGGCGAACAGGAAGGCGTCGCCCAGGTGGTACCACAGGGCCATCTCATCGGGGGGCACCGCGCCTACCAGTGTGAAGTGTTGCTGCAGGCCGAGGGATTCGATTTTCTTCTGCAATCGGTCCCTCTGGTGGCCGTCACCGATCATCAGGAATCGGAAGGGTACGTCGGTCTGTTGGCGCAGGGCGTCGATGGCCTCGATCATGAAGTCGATGTTTTTTTCGTTGGACAGGCGCGAGACGCTGACGAAAATTTTCTCGTCGGTGATTCCGAGTTCCTGTCGTAGCTTGTCTACGTCCGCCCGGTTCACGTCCTGGAACTTCTGGTATTCAATTCCTGTCGGCTGCACGAAGGTGGGGGTCTTTACCCCGATCATGCGCAGGTACTCTTCCGTGGAGTAGGTGGGCACGATGACGCCGTCGCACTTGTTGGCGAAGTGTTTGATCAGGGCGTGAGAGATCAGGTTCCGGAACAGCATGCCGGGCAGTGGTACGAAGTGTGCGTAGTGCTCCAGCCGCGTGTGGTAGGTGTAGATCGCCGGAACCTTGAGTGTGCGGGCGATGAACAGGCCCAGGCTGCCGAGCCAGAACGGGTGATGGACGTGGATGATGTCCGGCCGGAAGGCCTTTACCTGGGCCCGGATTCTGGGCTGGAAGATGTTGGCCAGGCGGAATTCCCGGTTCTTGCCCATGGTCAGGAGCGAAGGCACCCGGTGGACGTGCTCCTCGTTTTGCGGCTGGTCCTTGTAGCTCGGGGCCACAATCAGCAGTTTGTCACCGAGCCGCTCCAGCCCCTGCCTGAGTCGGTCGATGGAGATGGGCACGCCGCCGATGAAGGGCAGGTAGTTGTTGGTGAACATCGAGATCCGAAGAGGTTTTTCCAGCCACGGGGCCGGGTCCAGATCGTAGTCCGGGTAGTAGTCCTTGCCGATGAAGATGATCTGGTAAAGCTTGATGGTAATGGCCGCAAACACCGCAACAATCAGGAT
This sequence comes from Marinobacter pelagius, assembly GCF_003315345.1. GTDB lineage: Bacteria > Pseudomonadota > Gammaproteobacteria > Pseudomonadales > Oleiphilaceae > Marinobacter > Marinobacter pelagius_A. The sequence goes on along the minus strand of NZ_QNRO01000033.1, from coordinate 24,246 downwards.
GAAGTTCAGATAACCGGTGTAGAACAGCGAGTAGATGAAGAACCACAGGCTCTCCAGGGTCTTCCATACCGGGTGCTGGCCTACTTCGAGCTTCTCCAGCCCGTAGGAGACTTCCCCGTCCGCAGTCACATTCACGCGCACGTAGTGATAGAAGCTGGTCTCGTTGTTGAGCACCAGTCCTCCCGCGCCTCCGGTGGTAATGAACCGGGTGCCGTTGCGTTCCTGCTCAGAGAACAGGGAAACGTTGGAGGAGAACACCATGCCGATGTCGTGGTCGTCAATTTCCTTTAGCAAGGCTTCGCGGAATGCCGCCGGCTGGAGGTAGTCCTCATCCTGATCGAACAGGGGGTCCTGCTTGGGTTCCAGGGGCGGATGGCCGATGAACAGAATGCGGGCGTTGCTGGTATCCTGGTTTAACAGATCATTCAGCCAGCGGATCTGCCAGCGCCAGGGGGTCTTGCCGGTGCTGTCCAGAAAGATCAGCCGGGCGTTGCCCGCCCGGATACTGTAAAAGTGCGGGCCGAAGTGGTCGTAAAACCGGAAACTGCCAAAATCCTCGTATTCGTGGGGGCCAAAGGTCAGCAGGTATGGAATGTTCAGGTGGCCGAGGGAGCCATACAACGCACGGTACTTGTCTTCGCCCCCACCACTGACCGCGTTGCCCGCAGACACCATGAAGTCCAGCCCGGAGCTGTTCAGCTCCGGAATAATCCGTTCCTCGAAAATCCCGATGGAGTTGTTGATGTTGCCGACCACGGCAAAGTTGACCGCTTCCCCGGGTTTCACCCGCTCGTGGATGAGCTCCACCTGGGTGCTGTGCAGGCTGCTGAAGTCCTGCATGAACAGGTTGAGGTAGGTCTTGTAGCCCACTAACAAAATGACGATCAGCAGGCACAGGTAGAACAGCAGCTTGAGCGGGTTACGGAAGATCATCCGGATTTCCTGCGGTCTTTGGTCAGTTCCCTCTGGAGCACGATCAGCCCGATAATCATGCCCAGGTAAATGGTCAGGAAGCGCCAGCCCACCGTGACCAGTACCAGGTGATTACCCGAGAGGATATCCCGAAAGAAGCTGCCAAACACCCCCTCGGAGATGCCCGAGGCGCCGGGCGTGGGTGAGAAATACATGATGAAGGTGGTAACCACGAGCAGCCCGACCGTGACCAGGTAGTCCACCTCGTAGCCCAGGCTATAGATCAGCAGGGCCGGAAAGCTGAACAGACTCAGCAGGAAGGTGGCGGTGAAGAATATCGACAGCAGCACGAACAGTGGCCGTCCCTCGATGTAATCGTTGAAGCTGAAGGAGAACCTCAGCATCTCCCGGCGGCATTTGAACTGCCAGCGATCGTGACGGCGGGCGCCGATCAGGTGCGCCCGCCTGAGCAGGCTGATGAGTTTGCTCAGGGGCAGGATAAGCCACCGGGTCCGGAACAGCAGCACGATAAAGAAACCCAGGTAGAGAGCGATAAACACCGCCAGAGCGGTGCCGATCTCCCCGGAGATGGTGTGATTTTCAAGGGCTTTCAGGGTAAACAGGAAAACCGGGGTCAGCGAGAAGATAAAGATCACTGCCAGTACGGTGCGAATGGTGGTCGCGGCAGTGGCCCGCCCCACGGGAACGCCGTGGCGGGTGAGGTACCAGATCTGGGCAAAACCGCCGCCGGTGGCCATCGGGGTCACGTTCGAGAAAAACAGGTTGATGAACACCAGCTTGAACATGAACCGAAACGGCAGTTTGTGGTCCAGGGCCCGTAGCGTGTAGTAGAGCCTCAGCCCGTCAGACAGGAAATACACCAGCAGCAGGGTGCCGAAGGCCAGCAGGTTCTCTGGCGCGATCAGCCGGGTGTCGAAGGTGATGCTGCGGTCGGCAAACTGATGATAGACCGTGTACAGCCCGGCCGCCGTCAGGGCGACAAAGATCAGGCTGAAGATGCCGAGTCTTCGCCAGGAGGTTCCGCTCTCGTAATCGATGTCCGTTGAGTCTGTCATGGGCTGCCCGTCAGAGTGAGACGGGCAGTTTACAGGGGAAGTGCCAGTAGTTGTCCAGTGGTGCCTTAGTGGCCATATACCATCAGGGTGGTGTCCGTGATGGCAAAGTCTGTGAACTGGACACTGCCGATGCTGGTGCCGCCAATCCGGAAGATCGGCATGTCGATGTCCGCGCGGAACTCCACATCATGTATCGACAACCCGTCGACCCCCGAGGCGGCGCTGGTGCCCCGGGACAGCTTGGCCGTGGCGTGGGCCATCCCGAAATGCCCCAGAGTGTCGTCCCCGCGCCGATTGTGGATCTGCAGTCCTTCAATGCCGACTGCGGCGAAGTTGAACAGCAGAATCAGGTCGGCAGCGTCCCAGTTCAGGTGGCCGTTGGTGATCTCGAAGTGGGTGTCCAGTTGCAGTTCGGAGCCGGACACCACATTGCCATTGGCCAGGGTACGGGTATTGCCGCCCTGATTCCGGATCACCAGATCCGTCGGCCCCACGTAGCCCTGCAGCAACACATCCGAGAACAGCGTGGCGCTGCCTTCGGTACCGGAGGTCACGATGCTGTCCACGGCCAGTTCGAAATCCACCGCCTGCAGGTAATCCGTCAGGCTGGCCGGATCGCCGTAATCGATCGCTCCCAGGTGAATCACCAGATCGCCGCTGTCGAACTGCTTGCCGAATTCGCCATTCACCGAGTAGGTGGCCAGCGCCTCGGCCACATCCGGGGCGCTCGCGTCCAGCAGCCCTTCGTTCGCCCTGCGTGCGATCTCGGAAAACCCATGCTCCAGCACTTCACCATCGCCGGCGATATCGAGAGTCAGCTTCATGTTGTCCAGAACCGTGTCGTTCTGGCCGGAGAGGCGCAGCCCGTTAACGCTGAGCGAACCTTCATCGGTCCAGGTCAGGCTGTCCAGGGTGAGCCGGGTTTCGAGCTCGATGGTGACGCCCGCCTGGCCGGTCACGGTCGACAGGCTGCTGTCATCCAGTGCCCGGAACTCGGCAAGGCTGGAACTGGGCAACGCCATCGCAAGCGCCATAAGGGGGAAGCACCTGCGCGGCGTTGAAAACGGAGAAAGAAGCGGTGGAATCATGAGCGCCCCGATTACGTTCAACGGATTTTTGTTGTTATCCGGGCCGCAGGGACACCTGAATCAATGCGGCGATCACTGGTTACAGACTGTTACAATAGGGCCGGTATGACTGTGTGTCTGTGATGCAGATCCCGAATAGCGGGTTCCGTGCCGGGGCCGGACCTGCCCTCGCCCCTTGAAATCCGATTGAAACGCACGCAGGTATAAAGTTTGAATTCTCCGAACGACAAGGGAAATGACCATGCCCAAGCATTTCGAAGAGGCCCCTGGCCTGTACGACGATCCCGTTCCCGAGACGGAAGGTTTTGTCTTCAACCAGACCATGATGCGCATCAAGGACCCCGAGCGCTCAATGGATTTCTACACTCGGGTTCTGGGTATGCACCTCATCCGCAAGCTGGATTTCCCGGAGATGAAGTTCACCCTGTATTTCCTGGGTTACCTGGATGACCGCTCGGCCCAGTTCGTTCCGAGCGACGACGCCCACCGCACCACCTATACCTTTGGCCGTGAGGCGATGCTCGAGCTGACCCACAACTGGGGCACCGAGGACGACAACGACTTCGCCTACCACAACGGCAACGACGAGCCCCAGGGCTTCGGTCACATCGGCATTGCGGTACCGGATGTGTATGCCGCTTCCGACCGTTTTGAAAAGCTCGGTGTCGAGTTCGTGAAGAAGCCGGACGACGGCAAGATGAAAGGCCTGGCGTTCATCAAGGACCCGGACGGCTACTGGATCGAGATCCTGCAGCCGGACATGCTCGCCAAGCAGCAGAAGGACGACTGAACGTCCCCGTGATTAACCGCCGTCGGATGCCTGTCCGGCGGCGGGTTTCCCGCCAAATCTGGAGGCGACGATCACCGCCGCCGTCAGGATCAGGGCGCCGGTAATGCCGATTGGCCCCAGTACCTCTCCCAAAAATACCCAGGCCAGCAAGGCCACGAACAGCGGTTCCAGCGTCACGATGATGCTTGAAAGGGTCGCGGGCGTGGTTTTCATGCCGGTGAAAAAGCTCACATAACCGATGCAGGTGGGCACCACGCCAATGTAGGTCACCATCAGCCAGTGCCTGAACGCCAGGGTATCCAGACCCGCAAAGCCTCCGGTAGCGGCCACCACCGGCAACAGGATCAGCGCGGCAGTGAAAAAGCAGATAAACGCGGTAGTGAACACTGGCGTCCCCGCCGAACTGTACCGGCTGGTGAGGGTAAAACCGGTGTAGACACAGGCGGCCAGCAGGGCCATCAGGATGCCAGCCAGTCGCAGGGTGCCGCTGGTGTCCATGTCGCTCAGCACCAGCATGGCGGTGCCCGCAATAGCCGCAATCAGGGACAGGATGGTTAACAGGCCGGGCTTCTCGCCGAGCAGGGGCGCGGCGGTGATCGCCACCAGCACCGGCGGCAGGCACAGGGCAATCAGGGTGGCAATGCCGGCGCCGGTCAGATCGACGGCCAGCAGGTAGCTGCCCTGGTAGAACGCCTGGAACAGGCCGAGTGCCGCCAGAGGCAGGAAGGCCTTCAGCCCAAGGTGTCGCAAGGAGCTCCCGGGCACCCGCTCATCAGGGTGTTTGCGTTTGAGCTGGCCTTGTTCCCGGCGCATCAGCAGCCAGAAAAACGGCAACGCCACCACCAGCCGGAGAAAGCCCAGGGTGATGGGTTCCAGCTCGGTGCCGGTAAACAGGAACTTGGCGACGATGCCTGTGGTCGCCCACAGCAAGGCCGCCAGGGCGATCAACAGTGCGCCTTGGATCATTCAATAACCAGTACAATCAGCTCTTTGGGGCCATGGACACCGTAAGCCAGGGTCTGCTCGATGTCCGCGGTTTTGGAAGGCCCAGAGATTAACAGCGCATTGGTCGGCATGCCAGAGGCCCAGTCCTGGGCAAGCATGGCTTCGTGGAAAGTGGTGTAGATTTCGGAGGCGTTGAGCACCGCAATATGCACCGGCGGAACCAGGCTCATCAGCCGCGGTTCGTCCGGCGTCGGCCACAGGATCAGCGAGCCGGTTTCGGCAATGCCGCCCCGGGTGGAGGTGATGCTGGCATCCACCTCGTTGAACAGGTAGGGCTGCCAGCTCTCGATGGGCTCGTCGTAGAGCAGCAGTTCCGGCAGGTCCGTGCGCTCGGAGGCCTTGATCGCCTGTCCGATGGCGTGCTGCTTGGGGATCATCAGGTTGCGGGCACCACGGGTGTTGAGTACCTCGGCCAGGCGCTCGATCCAGGTGTCAGCGGTGCAGTGATGCACTTCGCCATGGACCGATTCGATCATTTTCTCGAACCGTTCGATCCGCTCGGCGGTACTCCAGTCCGGGCGCTTCAGCACCGAGAAATCGCACTCGGGAGCTGTCAGCTCGCCACCGGTGCGGTTGCGCAGACGCTGGAGAATGATGTTTCGGGAACTCACTGGCCACGCTCCTTCATCCGCTGGTGCAGGGTTTTTGCCGCAAGCTTCGGGGCGGTGCGGTAATCGGTCCAGGCGCCGGCCTTCGAGGGCTGCAGGGCCCGGAATTTGGCGGCGACTCCGGTGCCCAGCCGGTAGATCCCGGGGCTGGCGTGCATCCAGGCCCAGCCTTTCCAGACCAGGGCTTCGCTGGTGCTGCGCTTGGCGCCATGGCCCCGGACTTTGGCCGGGTGGAGTCGGTCGCCGTCCACAGACTCCTGGCGCAGGCGCACCAGCAGGTCCGGAATGGGAATCTTCACCGGGCAGACCTCGCCACAGGCGCCGCACAGGCTGGAGGCGGTGGGCAGGTGCCGGCCCTCGTCCAGGCCGATCAGGTGCGGCATCAGAATCTTGCCGATGGGGCCGGGGTAGGTCGTGCCATAGGTGTGGCCGCCGACCCGGGTGTAGACCGGGCAGTGGTTCATGCAGGCGCCGCAGCGGATGCAGCGCAGGGTATCGAGCAGCTCGTCGTCCTGGTAGATGGAGGAGCGGCCGTTATCCACCAGCACCACATGAACCTCTTCGGGCCCATCCAGCTCCTCGCCCTTGCGGGGGCTCGAGATCATATTGAAGTAGGTGGTGATGTGCTGGCCGGTGGCGGAACGGGTCAGCAACGCCAGCAGGGCGGAGACATCCTCCAGGCTCGGCACCACCTTCTCGATGCCGGTGACCGCAATGTGGCAGGGCGGCACCGTGGTGGTCATTCGGCCATTGCCCTCGTTTTCCACCAGGCACAGGGTGCCGGTCTCCGCCACCGCAAAGTTGACGCCGGAAACGCCGACGTCCGCGTTCATGAACTTCTCCCGAAGCTGCTGGCGGGCTGAGGCGGTCAGGTATTCGACGTCATTGGACAGGTCGGTACCGGTTTTCTCGTGCATCAGCTCGGAGATTTCCCCGGTGTTCTTGTGGATCGCCGGCATGATGATATGCGAGGGCGTCTCATCTGCGAGCTGGACGATGTACTCACCGAGATCCGATTCCAGCGCCTCGATGCCCTGGTCCTGGAGGTAATGGTTCAGCTCCATCTCCTCGGACACCATGGACTTGCCCTTGATCACCGTCTTGGCGTCCCGGGCCACGCAGATATCCCGCACAATGCGGCAGGCCTCGTCACCGTCCACTGCCCAGTGCACCTTGATGCCGTTCTCGGTCAGCTTCTGTTCCAGCTGCTCCAGCAGGTCCGGCAGATTGGACAGGGCTTTCATGCGGATGTTGGCGCCCAGATCCCGCAGGGTTTCCAGATCCCAGCCTTCGAACGCTGCCGTGCGCTTGGCCATCAGGCCATCCATCGCTTTCCGGAAGTTCTGGCGGATCTTGGGATTGTGGATGGCCGCGTGCGCCCGGGGATGGAATTCCTTCACATCGACGTGAGGGTGGGCTTTGGCAATGGTCTCGCTCATGACTGGCCTCCCTGGTTTCCGCGGGTGCGCTCCCACAGGAAGCTGAGAATGTGCTGTCCCCCTAGGGGCTTGCCGTTCTTCTCGGCGTAGCCGGCAATGTTCATCAGGCAGCCGCAGTCGGTGGTGACAAACTCCCGGGCGCCGGTATCGACCAGAGTGCCCACCTTTTCCTCAACCATGGCGCCGGAGATTTCCGGGTGACGAACCGCAAAGGTACCCCCAAAGCCGCAGCATTCTTCCGGACGGATCTGCTCCACAAGGTTCACGTTCTTCAGCTGGCCAAGCAGGGCCGGACCGACCTCGGCAACGCCCATCTCCCGGCGCGCAGAACAGGAAGTATGCATGGCGACCGTGACCGGCTCGCCCAGATCCTCCAGCTTGATGTGGCAGACATTCAGCAGAAAATCCGTCAGCTCCCAGACCCGCCCGGCGATTTCGGCGGCCTGGGTGGCTTCGGGCGTGTCCTTGAACAGCGAAGGATAATGCTTGCGCATCATGCCGCCGCAGGAGCCGGACGGCACCACAATCGGCCAGTCCTCGGGAAACAGGTCCAGCTGAGCCCTCGCTACCGAGCGTGCCTCGTCATGATAACCGGAGGTGTAGGCCGGCTGGCCACAGCAAGTCTGACTCTGGGGAAAAATAACCTCGATGCCCTCGCGCTCCAGCAGTTCCACCCCGGCAATACCTGCATCCGGGTAGAACATGTCTACCAGGCAGGTGCCGAAATAATAGACCTTCTGAGGCTTGGACGGATAAACCTTGATGGGATCAGACATTAATGCCCCGCTCCGGGTATGGGATTGTTGTTATACAACAATAATAGGGTGGGGGAGCGGTGGTTGCCAAACGACTTTAGGTTCAGCGGCTTCTGTTGGATAACTTTTGATAGACCTTTAATTTCTCGCGTTTGCCCACGACCAGGACATAAACAATCAGTTCCTCATCGACCACCTCGTAGGCGAGGCGATAGCCGGCATTCCGAAGTTTTATCTTATAGACGTTGTGGTAGCCACGGAGACGGGCTGAGGGCACGTGAGGATTCTCAAGACGTTCAGACAGTTTTTTCTTGAATTGTTGCTTTATTGGTGGCGGAAGTTTTTTCCACTCCTTCAGTGCAACTGGCAGAAATTTAAGTTTATAAGTCATCCAGATTGACGCTGACAGCCTTGTGTTTGTCGTGACGGCGCTTCTCGACGATTTGGCTTAGCTCCTGGTCGTCGATCATTTCCATTATCCACTCGTAGGTTTCCGCTGGAACCAAATACGCTGCGGGCTTGTTGTGGTTAAGGATAGCGATAGGAGCCCCATCAGATTCCGCCAACAGGGCTGTAGGGTTGCGCTTCAGTTCGGAAATGCTGGCTGAGCAATCGGCAAGTACTTTGCGCATAAAAGACCTCAAATGTGAAGCAAAATAAGATCTCATTTTAGACCATTCTTTGCCAATTGCCGATAGTGACGGGGTGGCTTGCGCCACCCTCGTTGAATCTTACTTTACGCTGAGGCGATCTGCGTTCTTTTCCACAGTCCGTGCACCAATGCCTTTGACGTTGGAAAGGTCGGTGGTGGAGCCAAAGGGGCCATTGGCCTCGCGGTACTCGATAATGGCTTGCGCCTTGCTTTCGCCGATGCCGTTGAGACTTGCCAGGGTGGCTACGTCTGCGGTGTTGATGTTCACAGTGGCATCCTGGGCGTGGGCGAAGCCGGTGAACAGGCTGAACAGCAGTACCAGGGTGGCGATAATCGGGGTTCTTTTCATGTGAGCATACTCCTGAGATTGAATAACGTCGTTATGGTTTTTTGCCAGGACGTCATGCCGCACAGGCGCAGGCTCGTATTGAGATGCGTGGAAAAGATTCGGAGGTGATGATTGGAAGGAAGGTTTTCCGCAAATGGAAGTGCACGGACTGGGCCACGCTCCCTGTGGACCCAATATCCGTGGCTGACCCCTGCCTGATCCATCAGGCTGCGCATCATCCTGAGCGCTTCATCCTTGTGTTCATCCCTGTAGTCCCGATCCTTCGGGTAACTCCTGATCCGTGGAGTTTCCATCCTTGAGCCAACGATCCTTGCCGGCTGTCATCCCTGACAATTCCTATTGTATCGAGGATGGTCTGTAGCAAAATCGGAGATTCGCTCTGCGGTGTGTGCGATATTTCCTACGACGGTGTAAGCCGCATAACCAGGGGAAAGAATGAAAACGGGGTCAGAAGAAGGCGTTCTTCAGACCCCAGCCTGGCCGCCAACCCGAAGGGACATGCCACCCCAAGGTCCGCCCCGCCCCCGGGGTCAGATGAAAGCCTTCATCTGACCCCATCTTAGCGGTCACCCCGAAACCGGCCAGCCACCCCGAGGTCGGCTGCGCCTCCGGGGTCAGAAGAAGGCTTTCTTCTGACCCCATCTTAGAGGTCACCCTGAAGCCGGCCTGCTACCCCAAGGTCGGCTCCGCCTCCGGGGTCAGATGAAAGCTTTCATCTGACCCCAACTTCACCTTCACCCTCAGCCACCCGCCGATGCGCCTCGGCGGCCTCGCGAATCCGCTCCATGGTAATCTCCCGCACCGCCTTCTGACTGGCCCGGATATGCCGGGTCAGGCGGTCGGCGGCATCGGTTGCCTGGCCGGCGCGCAAGGCCTCCAGAATCTGCGAATGCTCCACATAGGTCGCATCCACCCGATCATCCCTGGTGAAATCCAGCCGCCGGATAATCCGCAGCCGGTCGGTGATCTCCCGATGAATCCGGGTCATTTCCCGGTTCCCGGCCGCGGCCACCAGGTCGCAGTGAAAACTCTCATCCAGCGCCCGCACGGTGCTGCCCACGGCCCGCTCGGAGGGGTGGTCCGGATTCCAGATCGCGATCAGGGTCCGGATGGTCTGCGGCTCCTCGGGCAGGGCGCAGATCTTGTGCATGGCGGCCCGTTCCAGGGTAATCCGCAGGTCATACAATTCCTCGACCTGCTGGAAATCAAACGGCTTTACCTGCCAGCCGCTGCGGAACAGCACTTCCACGTAGCCTTCCCGCTGCAACCGGTACAGGGCCTCCCGCACCGGCGTCCGGCTGGCGTTCAGGCGCGTGCCGACATCCCCCTCGCTGAACTTGTCTCCGGGGATCAGCCGGAACTCGAAGATGTCATCCTTCAGGGCCTCGTAGACCCTGTCCGCCATGGACTCTTTGCGTTTGCCGTTTGTTGCCATCAGATTTTGATACTCAACAGGGGTTCTCCCGGCGTGACCGCCTTGCCCGGTTCCACATGCATGGCACTGATCTTCCCGGCCAGTGTCGCATTCACCTCGAATTCCATCTTCATGGCCTCGACGATCATCAGCGGATCACCCTCGGCCACGGTATCGCCGGGTTTCACCAGGCACTTCCAGATATTGCCGGCGATCTCGGCGCTCACCAGCTCACCGAACCGCTCCAGATCGGACGCGTTGGCCTTTGGAGGCTCCTTCGCCAGCCGGTCCAGCTCCTCCGCCTCGCTTTCCTTCCACAGCGCCACTTCCTTAGCATACGCCGCCTTCTGCATGTTCCGGAACTCCGCAATGGAATCGGCATTGGCATCCAGGAAAGCCTGGTGGGATTTCAGATCGAAGGTTTCTTCCTCAATTTTGATGGTCAGCTTGCCGGCCCGGAACTGGTCCCGCATTTCGGTCAGCTCGTCTTCGGTCACCGGGTAGTAGCAGACCTGATCGAAGAACCTCAGCAGCCAGGGCGCACCTTCGGCGAACTGTGGATTCTTCAGGTACTTGTTCCAGATCGGCAGGGTGCGCCCCACCAGTTGGTAGCCACCGGGGGAGTCCATGCCGTAGATACACATGTACACGCCGCCGATACCCACGGTGCCTTCGGCGGTGTAGGTCCGCGCCGGGTTGTACTTGGAGGTGAGCAGGCGGTGCCTCGGGTCCAGCGGGACGGCGCACGGGGCACCGAGGTAGACATCCCCGAGGCCCAGCACCAGGTAGCGCGCCGAGAACAGCACATCGCGGACGTCCTCCCGGCTGGGCAGGCCGTTGATGCGCTGCATGAAGTCCACGTTGTTGGGCAGCCACGGCGCGGTGTCGCGCACCGACTGGCGGTACTTGTCCACGGCCTCCAGGGTGGCGCTGTCCTCGAAGGCCATGGGCAGATGGATGACCCGGCTGCGCACCTTGAGCTCGTCCGTGGGCGGCAGGGTGCCCTCCAGATCGAGCAGGTATTCCATCAGCGATTGCTGCGGCAGGATGCGCGAGTCGTACCGCAGCTGCAGTGAACGCACGCCCGGCGACAGTTCCAGCAAGCCCTTGGGCTGCACATCGGCAATCGCCTCCATCAGGGCATGGATGCGCATGCGCACGCCCAGGTCCATCACGTTGGGGCCGTATTCCAGCAGGATGTACTGGTCACCGGCCTGGCGATAGGTCACCTCCGGCCGGCCCCCGGTCTCGTCCAGATGCGCAAGGATGGTGGCGGAGAGATCGTTGATCGGGGCCAGCTCCGGTGCCACCAGATCCACCGTCGGCGGCGCCATCAGGCTCTTGATCGCCAGCTCCTGCCGCTCGGACAGGCTCACTGCGGTGTCATAGTCGATGGGTACAAAGCGGATGGTGTCGCCGGGCTTCACCTGGCCCACCTTCCACAGCTCCGCCTTGGCAATGGTCACCGGGCAGACGAAGCCACCGAGGCTGGGGCCATCCTTGGTCAGGATCACCGGCATGTCCCCGGTGAAGTTGATGGAGCCGATGGCATATTCGCAATCGTGGATGTTGGACGGGTGCAGGCCGGCCTCGCCGCCGTCCTCCCGGGTGAATTCCGGCTTCGGGCCGTTCAGGCGGATACCCAGACGGTTGGAGTTGTAGTGCACCTCCCAGTCCTGCTCGAAGAACTTCTCGATGGACTTTTCGGTGAAGAAATCCGGGGCGCCGTGGGGGCCATAAAGCACGCCGATCTCCCAGTGGTCCGGGTAGACCGGGACCAGGTCCGGATCGGCCGGAGCCGGATCGTGGGTCGGTCCCGGCGTGGTGCAGGCCGGCAGTTCGATCTGGCTGATGCCCAGCATATCGCCCGGGCGCAGGGGCCGGCCACCGTGACCACCGAACTGGCCGAGGGCGAAGGTGGAACGGCTGCCCAGATACACCGGCACGTCGAAGCCGCCGCGCACCGCCAGGTAGGTGCGGCAACCTTTGATGGCTTTGCCGACGGCGAGGGTCTGGCCGGCCTTCACGTGGATCGGTTTCCAGAACTCCACGGGCTTGTCGTCGAGGGTGGCATCGGTGAGGGCACCGGTGAGCGCGACTACCGAGTCCTTGTGGAACTTCAGGCTGGGACCGATCAGGGTGGCTTCCAGTCCGGCCGCATCGTTATGGTTGCCAACGATGCGGTTGGCGATGCGGAAGGCGTAATCGTCCATGGGACCACTGGGCGGTACGCCGATGTTCCAGTAACCCACACGGCCCGGATAATCCTGCACCGTGGTGTAGGTGCCCGGCTTGACCACCTCGGCCACGGAAGGTTTGAACTCGAAGCTCTCCAGGGCCCGGGTGGAGACGATGCCGTCTTCGAAACTCTTCTGGGCGACCACCTGGCGCAGGTAATCCAGATTGGTGGCAATGCCCATCAGGCGGGTCTCGGCCAGGGCGGCCCGCAGTTTCGCCAGCGCGTCGTCCCGGTCTTTTCCGTGTACGATCAGCTTGGCGATCATCGGATCATAATGGGCCGAGACTTCACTGCCGTTTTCCACCCAGGTATCTACGCGCACGCCGTCTTCCGGCCAGGAGACATCGGTGAGCTCGCCGGGGGAGGGCTGGAAGTCCTTGAGCGGGTCTTCGGCGTAGATGCGCACCTCCATGGAAGCGCCATTCAGGGCCAGTTCAAAGCTGGCCAGATCCGGGCTTTCACCGGCGGCGATCTTCAGCATCCATTCGATCAGGTCCAGGCCGGTGACGGATTCGGTGACCGGATGCTCCACCTGCAGGCGGGTGTTCACCTCGAGGAAGTAGAATTCGTCCCGGTCGGCGTCATAGATGTATTCCACTGTGCCGGCGGAGCGGTAATTGACGGACTGGCCGAGGGAGACCGCCGCATCCAGCATGGCTTGGCGGGTGGCCGCGGGCAGGTTGGGGGCCGGGGTTTCCTCGACGACCTTCTGATTCCGCCTCTGCAGGGAACAGTCCCGCTCGCCCAGGGCGACCACGTTTCCTTTTCCGTCCCCGAAGATCTGCACCTCCACGTGGCGGGCCCGGGCGATGAAGCGCTCCAGGAACACGCCGCTGTCGTTGAAGAAACTCTTGCCCAGGCGCTGGACGGACTCGAAGGCAACTTCCAGGTCGGTCGGATTCTCACAGCGGGTCAGACCGATGCCGCCCCCGCCGGCGGTGCTCTTCAGCATCACCGGGTAGCCGAGGTTGTCAGCGGTCTGCAGGGCTTCCTCCAGACTATCCAGCAGGCCGCTGCCCGGCGCCAATGGCACTCCGGCGGCTTGTGCCAGCTCCCGCGCCCGGTGCTTGAGACCGAACTCCCGCATCTGCTCCGGCGTCGGGCCGATGAACACGATGCCCTCCGCCTCGCAGGTCTCGGCAAAGTCCGCGTTCTCGGAGAGGAACCCGTAACCCGGAATGATCGCCTCGGCACCGGTCTGCTTCGCCGCCGCCAGGATCTGGGCCTTGTCCAGGTAAGTCTCGCTGGCACCATTGCCCGACAACGCCACCGCCTCATCGGCGCTGGTCACATGCAGGCTGTGGCGGTCCTCATGGGAATGCACCGCCACACTGGCCACGCCCATGGCCTTGAGAGTGCGAATGGAGCGAACGGCGATCTCGCCGCGGTTGGCAATCAGAACTTTGGAAAACATGGTGTGGAATCTCCGTGTAAGCGGTTAGCTCCGGGGTCTGAAGAAAGCCTTCTTCTGACCCCTTTTTTATCTTTTATCTTTCGTGCTTGATGGTTGGCTGGTGGTGGAGTGGCGAACATGGGGTCAGATGAACAAGTTCATCAGACCCCTGGCGCTTGGCTGGCTCCGAAAACGGGGTCTGAAGAAAGCCTTCTTCTGACCCCAACTTCACAGCCACACTCTGGGGTTCGTTGCTCCCCCGGGGTCTGATGAAAGCCTTCATCTGACCCCACCTTCACCGTCATCCACCCTCACTCGCGGCCTTAACAAATGCCCGCCACCCGCCGAATTCGGTCACGTCGCGAGCCCCCTCAAACCCATACTCCTCACAAACAAACCCGTTCACCCACCGTCCATCGGCAAGCTCGACGTTGCCAATCCCCAGCGGCGCTGGAATCAGATCCACAAAGGAACCAAACTCGGAGGCGGCCATTTCCCACACCTCCACAATGATCTCGGCCCCTTCCGTCTCGACCCGTTTCAGCCCGGGCTTGGGGGGCGTGGTGTTGGGCAGGGCATAGAGCCGGTAATAGGGGGAGGTGGTGGTCTGCTCCAGCAGCGTGGCGTGGCGTTCGACCAGCTGGGTGTTCAGCGGCATGCCGGACAGGTGCGCACCCACCACCGCCACCTGAATTGTGGGAACAGCCTGTTGGTGAGTAACCACTTCCTTGGGGCGCGGCTTATCCACTGCGCCCAGTGCGGTCGGATGGGCATTGAGCCACTGGCTGGCCAGGGTCTGCAGTTCCTTGTCCTTCCAGGCACCGCTGATGAGGGTGACGCCGAAAGGCACGCCGTCATCCCGGAACCCGGCGGGTACGGCCAGCGCACTGAAGTCGGCGAAGTTGACGAAGTTGGTGTAGGTGCCCAGCTGGCTGTTCAGGGTCACCGGATCGGCATTCACCGCCTCGATGGTCGGGGCGGTTGGGGCCGTGGGCACCAGCAGGGCGTCGATGTTCCATAGCAGTCCGTCGATTTCCCGGATCAGCTCTTCCTTGCGGTAGATGGCGTTGAAGGTGTCGGTGGCACTGAACTTGCCAGCGTTCCGGATGATGCCCGCGACCACTTCGTTCATGTCGGCTTCGTGTTCGGCCATGAACGATTCCACCGCCGCATGGCGCTCGGCCACCCAGGGGCCCTCGTAGAGCAGGGCCGCCAGCTCCATCATTGGCCCGAAATCCAGCGCCACGATCTCCACATCCTGCTGCCGCCACTGGCTGATGGCGGTATTCCAGGCCGCCTCAGCCTGCTGGTCCCCGAAAAACTGCGGATGCTCGGGAATGGCGATGCGGTGGATCGGCCCCGGGCGGCGGATCGCGGCGGCATCCATTGGCAACGCGCCAGGTGCTATGCGGGAGAACGCATCGGCGGGCTCGAACCCGGCCATGGCCCCGGACACGACCGAGGCATCGTTAACCGTCAGCGCAAAAATGGAGACACAGTCGATGGAGCGGCACGCCGGCACCACGCCCTTGATGCTGAACAGTCCCTTGGTCGGCTTCAGCCCCACCAGGTTGTTCAGCCCGGCCGGCACACGACCGGAGCCGGCGGTATCCGTACCCAGAGAGAAAGGCACCAGCCCCCGGGCCACGACGGACGCCGAGCCGGAACTGGAACCGCCACTGACCACCTCCCGGTTAAAGGCATTGGGCACGGCGCCATAGGGCGAACGGGTGCCTACCAGCCCGGTGGCAAACTGGTCCAGGTTGGTCTTGCCGATCAGCACGGCGCCTGCGGCTTTCAGTTTCTGGATGACCGCCGCATCCTCATCCGGGCTATAGGCAAATGCCGGGCAGGCCGCCGTGGTCTGAAACCCCCGGGCATCGATGTTGTCCTTCGCCGCGAAGGGAACCCCATAAAGCGGAAGCTGACTGAGATCCCCGTCCACCATTTCCAGCCGGTCGGCCAGCTCGGCCATGGCGAGCACAAAACCGTCGTTGTTGAGCCAGGAAATCCAGGCGGTGTCGCTGGTATCCAGGCGGTCAAGCAGGGCGCCGATCAGTGATTCCGGCTCTGCTCCTTCTTTATAGGCGTTCTGCCAGTCCTTAATGGTCCATCCGCGGGTTGCAGGCATGGGTCATCCTCATGTGCGTGATCAACTTGTATACATGAGCAATGGCAATGCCCGTGCCATTTGCGGATATTTCTTATAAATCCAATAAAAACAGTTGCTTGAGTGATTCGTGCAAGAAGGTCATATTTTCGGGGTTGCGCCATCGCGGTGCGAATGCACCAGAAATAGCGCCAAAAACCGGCATTTTTCCGGGAGTCCACCACGGCCGGATTGGCTGTGTCCGGCTTGTATACTAGTTAAGTGACTGTTTTATAGGGATTTGAAGGCAATGTGGAACGGCAGATGCACAGGTCCCGGTGCGTTTTAAGACGAACTGCACAACCTCACTATGAAAAGGACGCACCACATGAGCATCAAAAAACACGTGAAGCTGGGTCTCTCCGCATTGGCCCTTTCTGTCTCTCTCAATTCAGTCGCCGCAGAGGACCCCATCAAGGTGGGCATCCTGCATTCCCTCTCCGGCACCATGGCCATCAGTGAGTCGACCCTCAAGGACACCATGCTGATGCTGATCGAAAAGCAGAACGCCGAGGGCGGTGTGCTGGGTCGCCAGCTTGAGCCGGTGGTGGTCGACCCCGCCTCCAACTGGCCGCTGTTTGCCGAGAAGGCCCGCGAGCTGCTGGCGAAAGAGAAGGTGGACGTCATCTTCGGCAACTGGACCTCGGTTTCCCGCAAGTCGGTACTGCCGGTGGTGGAAGAGCTGAACGGCCTGCTGTTCTACCCGGTGCAGTACGAGGGTGAGGAATCCTCCGAGAACGTCTTCTACACCGGCGCTGCGCCCAACCAGCAGGCGATCCCGGCAGTGGATTACCTGATGAACGAAATCGGCGTCGAGCGCTGGGTGCTGGCGGGCACCGACTACGTCTACCCGCGCACCACCAACAAGATCCTGGAGACCTACCTCAAGGATGCCGGTGTCTCCGCCAATGACATCATGATCAACTACACTCCGTTCGGGCACTCCAACTGGCAGTCCATCGTTTCCGACATCAAGAAATTCGGCAGCGCCGGCAAGAAGACCGCCGTGGTCTCCACCATCAACGGTGACGCCAACGTACCGTTTTACCGCGAGCTGGCCAACCAGGGCATCGACGCCGCCGATATCCCCGTGGTCGCCTTCTCCGTAGGTGAGCAGGAACTCTCCGGCATCGACACCGGCCCACTGGTCGGCCACCTGGCCGCCTGGAACTACTTCATGAGCGTGGACAGCGACGCCAACTACGACTTCATCGACGCCTGGGTTGAGCACACCGGCAAGGAAGCCGCCGTCACCAACGACCCGATGGAAGCCCACTACATCGGCTTCAACATGTACGTGGAAGCGGTCAAGAAGGCCGGCACCACCGATGTGGAAGCGGTGAAGGACGCCATCATCGGCGTGGCTGTACCGAACCTGACCGGCGGCTACGCCACCATGATGCCGAACCACCACATCACCAAGCCGGTGCTGATCGGCGAGATCCAGGACAACGGCCAGTTCTCCGTGGTCTGGGAGACCCCGTCCACCGTGGCCGGCGATGCCTGGTCTGACTTCCTGCCGGGTTCCAGGGACCTGATCAGTGACTGGCGCAAGCCCATGAAGTGCGGCAACTTCAACGTGGTCACCGGCAGCTGCGGTGGCAAGGCCGAAGTCGCCTCCAACTAAGCCAACCGGGTAACACCGTCCGGGGCGGGGGCATCAGGCCCCCGCCCATCCCAGGTTTCAACCCCATCAACAGGACAGGATGCAACACATGGGCATCACCGGATCGCTCAGCCGCCTTCTGCTTGTCTGCCTGCTGCTCTGGCCCGCCATGGCCACCGCCCAGGTCGACGACTCCGAAGCGCAACAACTGCTCACCGCCCTGGCGGAATCCTCCTTCGCGGAAAAGAAAACCGTGGTCAACCGCATCGCCGGCTCTGGCGACGAACGCGCCCGCACCTGGCTGGAAGCCTTTGCCGCCAACAAGCTCGCCCGCATCGAATCCACCGGCCAGTTCGTCATCGTGCTCTCCAACCGGGGCCGCAACTGGGACGTGGAAAGCGCCACCACCGGCGAAAGCCTGGGTGAGATCTCCCGGCGGGACATCGACACCATCCGCGTGAACAATAGCCTGCGCAACGAGCTGGAAAGCATCCTCTCCGTCATCGACCTGAAAAGCCCCGATGAAAACAGCCGCCTGACCGCCGCCCGAGCCCTGAAGGGGAATGTGGACGACGGCCTGGCCCAACAGTTACCGGACCTGATCGAGGCGGAAACTGCCTCCGACGTCCAGCTGGCGCTCACCGAAGCGCTGGCCATCTACCGTGTGGAAGAGCAGGGCGACGCCAGCGCCGTGGCTGTGCTCTCCGGCAGCCTCAATTCCGAAGCCCGCGCGGCCCTGCAGAACGCCGCCCGCAGTGACGACCCGGCCCTGGCCGCGGCCGCCAACAAGGCCCTGGAAAGCATCGAACAGAAACTCAAACTCAACCGCGCCGCCGAGACCCTCTACTTCGGGCTCTCCCTCGGCTCGGTGCTGGTGCTGGCCGCCATCGGCCTGGCCATCACCTTCGGCGTGATGGGCGTGATCAACATGGCCCACGGCGAACTGATCATGCTCGGCGCCTACACCACCTGGGGCATGCAGCAGCTGCTGCCGGGCCAGCCGGGCCTGGCGCTGGTCCTGTCCATCCCCGCCGGTTTCCTGGTGGCAGCGCTGGCGGGCATCGCCATCGAACGCACCGTGATCCAGCACCTCAAGGGCCGACCGCTGGAAACCCTGCTGGCCACGTTCGGGGTGAGCCTGATCCTGCAGCAGCTGGTGCGCACCGTAATTTCACCCCTCAACCGCACCGTCATCACCCCGGACTGGATGAGCGGTTCGGTGATGATCAACGAGGCGCTGTCCCTCACGCTTAACCGGATGTACGTGATCGGCTTCGCCCTGGTGGTGTTCGCCGGCCTCATGCTGATCATGCGCAAGACCCGCCTGGGCCTGGAAGTGCGCGCCGTGACCCAGAACCGGGCCATGGCCCGCTCCATGGGCATCAAGGCCACCAAGGTGGACATCCTCACCTTCGGCCTGGGTTCAGGCGTCGCCGGGCTCGCCGGTGTCGCGCTCTCCCAGATCACCAACGTGGGCCCGAACCTGGGCCAGAACTACATCATCGATTCGTTCATGGTGGTGGTGTTCGGCGGCGTGGGTAACCTCTGGGGCACCCTGCTGGCGGGCCTCTCCCTCGGCACCATCAACCAGCTGCTGGAACCCTGGGCGGGCGCCGTGCTGGCCAAGATCCTGGTGCTGGTGTTCATCATCCTGTTCATTCAGAAACGGCCTCGGGGACTCTTTCCCCAGAAAGGCCGGGCAGCGGAGGGCTAGGGTGTCCCGTCTAGCCAATTCTTTAATCCACTGCGTGGCGCAAGCGCCACGCCCTTCGGGAGCCTCTGAACGCCTTGATAGCCGCGTTGCAGCGCCTCGATTTGGAACCACCAAACCTTCGCCACTGCGCCTTGCTCTCAAGGCGTTCAGAGGCTCAGTGAATCAAATAATTAGCTAGAAGGGACACCATATGTGGTTAACAAGACCCTTGCAGGAACGATCCACTCAAGTTTTTCTGGGCGTGCTCTTCGCCGCCCTGGTGGTGGTCAGCGCGCTGCACCTGTTCATGCCGGAAGACAGCGCCTTGTACGTCAGCTCCTACACCGTCACCCTGCTGGGTAAGTACCTGTGCTACGCCTTGCTGGCGGTGGCGGTGGATCTGGTGTGGGGCTACCTCGGTATCCTCAGCCTCGGCCACGGCGCCTTCTTCGCCCTCGGCGGCTACGCCATGGGCATGTACCTGATGCGCCAGATCGGCGATCGCGGCACCTATGGCGATCCGATCCTGCCGGACTTCATGGTGTTCCTGAACTGGCAGGAGTTGCCCTGGTACTGGCACGGCTTCGACATGGCCTGGTTCGCCTTCATCATGGTGCTGCTGGCCCCGGGCCTGCTGGCTCTGGTGTTCGGCTTCCTGGCTTTCCGCTCACGGGTGACCGGGGTGTACCTCTCCATCATCACCCAGGCGCTCACCTTTGCCCTGATGCTGGCCTTCTTCCGCAACGAGATGGGCTTTGGCGGCAACAACGGCCTGACCGACTTCAAGGATATCCTCGGCTTTGACCTGCGCACCGACGCCACCCGCCTCGGCCTTTTCATCGCCACCGGCATCGCCCTGGCCGTCGGCTACGTGATCTGCCGCGGCATCGTCACCAGCAAGCTCGGCCGTGTGAGCGTGGCCTGCCGGGACGCCGAGGCCCGCACCCGCTTCCTGGGCTACCGGGTGGAACGGGTGCAGCTGTTCGTGTTCGTGGTCTCCGCCATGCTGGCGGGCGTAGCCGGCGCGCTGTACGTGCCCCAGGTGGGCATCATCAACCCCAGTGAATTCTCGCCGCTGTTCTCCATCGAGATCGTGGTGTGGGTGGCCCTCGGTGGCCGCGCCACCCTCTACGGCGCCGTGATCGGTGCCATTCTGGTGAACTACGCCAAGACCGTGTTCACCGGCATCATGCCGGACGCCTGGCTGTTCGCCCTCGGCGGCCTGTTCGTGCTGGTGACCGTGTTCCTGCCCAAGGGCATCGCCGGCCTGCTGCAGAAGCGCAGGAAGGCTGAAACCACGGAACCCACCCCCGCACAGGAGGCCACGGCATGAGCATCTTCGAGCAACTGACCGACCGGGAGCACGTGTTCGAATTCCTGGCCCCGGTACAGTCCCCGGTGGACGTGCGCCACGGCCCGATCCTGTACCTGGAAGATGTGAGCGTGAGCTTTGACGGCTTCAGGGCCATCAACAACCTCAACCTCACCATCGACGACGGCGAACTGCGCTGCATCATCGGCCCCAACGGCGCGGGCAAGACCACCATGATGGACATCATCACCGGCAAGACCCGCCCGGACACCGGCTCCGTGTGGTTCGGCAGCCGCCACAACCTGCTCACCATGAACGAGCCGGACATCGCCACCCTCGGCATCGGCCGCAAGTTCCAGAAACCCACCGTGTTCGAAGCGCTCACCGTGTTCGCGAACCTGGAACTGGCCATGGCGGCGGACAAGCGCATCTTCCCGACGCTCACCGCCATCATGAAAGCCGAATACCGGGACCGCATCGACGAAGTGCTCGAACTCATCGGTCTCAAGGACCTGCGCGATCGCCTCGCCGGCATCCTCTCCCACGGCCAGAAACAGTGGCTGGAAATCGGCATGCTGCTGATGCAGAAGCCCCGCCTGCTGCTGGTGGACGAACCCGTGGCCGGCATGACCGAACAGGAAATGGATCGCACCGCCGAACTGCTCACCAGCCTCGCCGGAAAACAGTCCGTTGTGGTGGTGGAACACGACATGGGCTTCGTGCGCTCCATCGCCCGCCAGGTCACTGTGCTGCACCAGGGCAGCGTGCTGGCCGAAGGCACCATGGACCAGGTCTCCAACGACCCGGAAGTGATCAAGGTTTACCTGGGGGAAGACGCCTGATGCTCAAGATCAACCAACTCAACCACTACTACGGCGAAAGCCACACCCTCTGGGATCTGGACCTGGACGTGCCCCAGGGCCAGTGCACCTGTGTAATGGGCCGTAACGGCGTGGGCAAGACCACCCTGATGAAATGCATCATGGGCGAGGAAACCGCCAAGAGCGGCTCCATCGAATTCGCCCGGGACGTGGAACTGACCAGAAAGAAAATCGAAGACCGCTCCCGCCTCGGCATCGGCTACGTGCCCCAGGGCCGGCAGATCTTTCCGCTGCTGACCGTGGAGGAAAACCTGCGCACCGGTCTGGCGGTGCGGGCCGATGGCAGCAAGAAAATCCCCGAGCGGGTGTACGAGTTGTTTCCGGTGTTGAAGGAAATGCGGCACCGGCGAGGGGGTGACCTTTCTGGCGGACAGCAACAGCAGCTGGCGATTGGGCGGGCGTTGGTGATTGAGCCCCGGCTGCTGATACTGGATGAGCCGGGGGAGGGGATTCAGCCGAATATTGTGGCGCAAATTGGGGAGGTTATTCGTAAGCTCATTGAGGAGGATGGGCTGACGGTGTTGCTGGTGGAGCAGAAGTTGCCGTTTGCGCGGAAGTATGCGGATCGGTTTGCGATTTTGGATCGGGGGAGAAGGGTTGCTGAGGGTGAGATTTCTGGATTGACTGATGAACTGATCAGGAAGCACCTGACGGTATAGTCGCTCGGATATCCTCCCGCTCTGTGAGGCCCTTCAGACCTACCCTTGATAACTCCGTGCCGAGCGATGCTAGGCACGGAGTTTTAGGTTTTGGGCCTTCGGAGAAAACTAAATTGAGTTGGAACAGGTCATATTGGTAAAAGCTAACAGCGCCCGACCTCCCTCGGAAGTTCGGTAATAAACAAAAGCGAACATTCGCGCCGACCCGCACCAGTCCCCAAAATTCAATAAAACGCACTCGCTTTCCTTGAGGCTGGATTTTTCATACTGTGACACCGGTACAGGGTCAGTAATGAACATTACTCGGTGGAAGACGTTTAAGGCAGAGGAGAGCAGGTCAGTGAGTAAACGCCTGCATTTGGATAGAAACTAGAAAAGGAAAGCAAATTGTCTTACATCAAAAAGCACTGGAACGGCGAATTCTCACTAGCAGTTTCATTCTGGGTGAACCTGGTATTACTCGGCTTTGTACTGAGGGCAATCGATATTGTGCTCTCACAACCAACGCTTATCGAAAGCCCGGTCTCTCAAGCAAGGGCGATTCTGATATTTGTGGCGGTCTCTCTTGCCGTTATTTACCCATGGCAGATCATTGGCGCCTGGCGTGCGGCCGACAATCACGTAGGGAGAACAAAGAAAGGCGGCTGGGCAATGGCAGCCAAAGTCATGATTACTATCGGTGTTTTGTCGACTTTCGGTAATGTGACAAGTGAACTTCCAGGCTACAAGAACCTGTATGAATTGGCGACGATCCAAGATGAATTCAGCAACTACAGCATCGAAGTGGTCGATGACGGGAGAGTTATCCACTTTACCGGTGGAATGGGTTTTGGCGCCTCAGAAGACATCGAAAAGACCATTGCCAGGCATCCCAATGTGGAAGGCATTATTCTCGACAGTATTGGCGGCAGGATTTACGAGGGTCGAAAGTTTTCCGAGATCATCCTAGAAAATGGTCTGAACACATACACGATCAAAGGCTGTAACTCAGCTTGTGGAACAGCGTTCATATCGGGCAAAAAACGCTACCTGGCGAGTGGTGCCAACTTGGGATTTCACCAGTACTCCCCTGCGGAATGGGAGGAGGATCAGCCGATGAGCATGATGGTGGAGCAAGAGCTTGACCTTGCCCTATTCCGGGAAAAGGGGATCAGTGAAAGCTTCCTGAATCGGCTGTTTGATGCTGAAAGCAGTGACATGTGGTACCCAACAATTCCAGAGATGAAAGAAGCAGGCGTGATTCACGGTGTGATTGAGCCGTCGACACTCAGGCCGATCAATTATGCTTCTGCTGATCGTGGTCGTGTTGATTCGATGATGCAGAGTGTTCCTGCATTGGATGTCATAAAAGAGTATGAACCTGAAATTTATGGGGCCATCCTGACAGAGACCGAGCAAGCCTTGAAAGACGGAGGTTCGATTGTCGAAATTCAGGCAAGACTTGGCAGTTATGGTGAGCTGATTGCAACCAAATCACTACCCAGAACCAGCGATGAAGCCGTTATAGAATTTACCGAGCAGATAGTGAGCTCAATGAAAACGCTCAGGGATATTGAGCCCGTATACTGCCTAAAACACATTCTTCCAGAGCAATTCGGAACGTTGGACATTACTGCGCACCTATCGAAGGATGAAATGCGACCAATGCTGAATGCTTTGGGGAAAGTTATTCGCGAGCGATATGAAGCAGCCACAACTCCGGTTGTTGGCGAGCAGGAGGCTGAAGAGCTACTGGCTAAAGTAAGAAATCAAATGGGCGATCGGCTTGAGCTTTTAAATGCGCAGGGACTCTCAAACAGCGATGACTATCGCCAAGCCTGTAACGCTTTCATCTCCTTTTACGAGATCATTCTTCAAGAAGAAAGATCCGTTGCTGCGAACGCTTTACGCTGGGTATACACCCCCTTATAAATAAAAAGCCCTGATCACACGAGGGGGGGGGGCAGCGCAGCAAAAGATCGCGTGTTTATGTTTGATCCGTCATCAGAGCTTCCCTTTCTGCCTCCAATCGATGGATTTATGAAGGTGATATGCGTGAATGGCGGCATTGTGGTCACTCTGGACGCTCGCTTTGCGACCGTCCCGCATCCCACGCGACTAAACAAAAGCGAACATTCGAGGTAGGGGTTTCCTCTAGCCCGGATTTCTCATGAGAAGGTAGCGTAAGGAAGGAAGAAGCGGCTGAAAGTGTTATGATTTCAAGCTCCTACACAAAAAACCAACACT
>NZ_QNRO01000032.1 GCF_003315345.1 Marinobacter pelagius | reverse complement strand
GAACTCAACTACGGAGTCGATCTATCAACCATCTGAGGGTGGTATCAGATTGATGGGGTGAAGGTGCCCCATCAACCATTAAATCCGTATACCCGAAGAAATCCGTGCTGAAAGTGTGTCCGGCCTGGTTACCGAGCGCAGAAAGCATTGTAGCAATTTCTTCTACTCTATTGATTTTTCAGAGTTTGAACCTGGATCGCCAAACGGCGACAAGCTCAAGCGGATTCGCGAAGTGCTGTCCAGAAAACTGTCTCTGAAGTCCCGCCGTACATCCTCAGGGTCCATCTCCGGCTTCCGGCAAATGGCCTGATCGTTACTGTCCGTTCCAACCAATCCGTAAGGAGACATTTCATGGCGAAGAAGGCCAAACCGAGCGTCGACAAGATCGTAAAGAAGGTCAACAAGGAATTCGAGAAAACCTCGTCCCAGATTGAAGGGCTCGTCAACGATGCCCTGAAGCAGTTCGACAGCCTGCAGACCCAGATCGAAGAACCGGTGCGCAAACTGCTCAAGGAAGTGAACGAGCTCCGCGAACGGGAAATGAAACGCTTCAACGAGGAATTCGAGCGCCGCCTGGCCGAATTCCACGAACTTCAGAGCAGCATTCTCGAGCGCTTGGGCGTGGCAGCCAAAGAAGCCGGCTCCGACGTCAAGCAGCTGACAGACGAAGTCAACAAGGAAGCCCAGGCCGCTGCCAAAAAGGCCGCGCCCAAGAAGACGACTTCGAAAAAGAGTACTGCCAAGGCGAAATCCCCGACCGCTGCCAAGAAATCCCCGGCCAGGTCTTCCGCCAAAAAGGCTGCCAAGCCGGTAGATAAGAGCGATCTGACTCTGGTCAAGGGTATTGGCCCGGCAACTGCCAAAAAGATGAAGGACGCGGGTATCACCTCCATCGACCAGATCGCCAACCCGTCTGCGGCTGACAGCGAGAAACTGAAAGCCTTCAAAAGTCTCAAGGGATTTGACCAACTGACCGCCGAAGCCAAGAAAGTTATCTGATGCAAACGCCTGACCAGCCTGTTTTACGGGACATTGTCCTGGTTGGCGGCGGGCACAGCCACGTCGGGGTCCTCAAGCGGTTCGCCATGAACCCGGTCCCCGGTGTGCGCCTGACCCTCATCTGCCGCGACACCCACACCCCCTACTCCGGAATGCTGCCTGGCTATGTGGCCGGCCATTACAGCTATGACGACGTCCATATCGACCTGAGCCGGCTTGCGGAATACGCCGGAGCACGGTTCTACCGGGACGAGGTCATCGGTATCGACCGGACCAACAAGCGCATTCTGTGCCGGAACAGGCCGAACGTGCCCTACGACATTCTCTCCGTCAATATCGGGTCCTCGCCCCGGGTGGGCGAAGTTGAGGGTGCAGAGGAACATGCGGTGCCGGTGAAGCCCATTAACGGCTTCAACCAGCGCTGGCTGTCGCTGCTGTCCCGCATTGAGAACCACGAGGGCCCGATGTCCGTCGCGGTGGTCGGTGCCGGTGCGGGTGGCGTAGAGCTGACCCTCGCCATGCAGTTCCGGCTCCGGAACGAGCTCTCACAGCGTGGCAAGGATCCGGATCAGCTGCATTTCCATCTGTTCGATGCCGCCAACCAGATTCTACCCACTCACAATGAGAACGTTCGTTCGGTCTTCGAGCGCAAACTGTCGGAGCGGGGTGTGAAGGTGCATCTCGGTTCCCCGGTTTCCCGGGTCGAATCCGGCCTGCTGACCTCGGAGTCGGGCGAAACGCTGCAAGTGGATGAAGTGCTCTGGGTTACCCGGGCCGGTGGACCGGCCTGGCTGGAAGAAACCGGGCTGGCCCTGGACGAGGGCCGCTTCATCCGGGTACGGGACACCCTGCAAAGCGAGAACGACGACAGCATTTTTGCTGCCGGCGATATCGCCAATGTCATCAATCATCCCCGGGAAAAGGCCGGCGTGTTCGCCGTGCGCCAGGGACCGCCTCTGGCCGACAACCTAAAACGTCTGGCCACCGGCAAAGACACACGCAACTTCTATCCCCAGAAAAAATGGCTGGCGCTGATCAGCACCGGCGACAAGTACGCGGTTGCCTCTCGTGGTGATGTGGAGTTCCACGGCCGCCTGGTCTGGCGCTGGAAAGACTGGATTGATCAGCGGTTCATGCGCAAGTTCAGTGATCTTCCTGCCATGGAAGAGTCCACCAAATTGCCGGATACCGCAGCGGCCCAGAGCGCCGAGGAGGCCTCCCAGGCCATCTCCGCCGTGGCCATGCGTTGTGGTGGTTGTGGCGCCAAGGTAGGCAGCACGGTTCTCTCCCGCGCCCTGAATGAGCTCAAACCCATTGAACGGGATGACATCATCATCGGCCTGCACGCTCCGGATGATGCCGCCGTTTTGCGGGTACCACCGGGCAAAGCCGTAGTCCATACCGTCGACTTCTTCCGGGCGTTTATCGACGATCCCTACGTTTTCGGCAAGGTTGCCGCCAATCACAGCCTGGGCGACGTATTCGCCATGGGGGCGGAAGCTCAGAGTGCGACCGCCGTGGCAACGGTGCCCTACGGTATCGAATCCAAGGTGGAGGACGTTGTTTACCAGATGATGTCCGGCGCCGTGGAAGTTCTGAACGAGGCCGGCTGCGCCCTGGTGGGCGGTCACACCGGCGAAGGCAAGGAGCTGGCGCTGGGCTTCGCGGTGAATGGCCTGATCGATCCGGAAGAAGTGATGAGCAAGGGCGGCCTGCGGGCCGGAGATGTGCTGATCCTGACCAAGCCCATCGGCACCGGCACCCTGTTCGCAGCCCACGCCCGACTTGCCGCCAAGGGGCGCTGGATCGATTCGGCCCTTGCGTCCATGATCCAGTCCAACAAGCTGGGGGCCGATTGCCTACGGCGCTATGGCTCCAGGGCCTGCACGGATGTCACCGGTTTTGGCTTGCTGGGCCACCTGGTGGAAATGACCCGCCCCTCCGGCGTGGATGCGGAACTCAACCTTTCCGCCATTCCGGTGTTGCCGGGTGCAGAAGAGACCGCTGCTGCAGGCATCCTGAGCTCCCTGCAACCGGCAAACATCCGCTTGCGTCGGGGTATCCGGGACCAGGAGAAGTGGGTGAATCACCCCCGCTATCCGTTGATCTTCGACCCCCAGACCGCCGGCGGTCTGCTCGCCAGTGTTGCCGCAGACGAGGCGGAAGCCTGTGTTCGGGAGCTGAAAGCGCTTGGTTATCCACACACCGCGATTATCGGCCGGGTTCTGCCCCAGGACGAATCAGGCCCCATCGAACCGATCAGTCTGAAGGATTAACCCGCACCAACTCGCTCGGAACAGCGTTGGCAGGCAAGGGCCAGCGCCTGTTCCAGGCTCGCCTGCTCTCTTTCGGGGGTAAAACGGGCGGCAAGCCTTGCCATCCGGAATTGAAGATCCTGCAGGAATTCCGGTTCGTTTTCCGCTTTGCGAAGCAGATTGGCCAGTGCCTGCTCGTCACCGGCCGGAAAATAGCCCGGATAATCGTCGCCCAGCAGACCCCGGTTGCCGGGAATATCGCTGGCGAGTATCGGAACACCGGCACGGCAGGCCTCGGAAACCACATTCGCACCGCCTTCCATCACCGAACTGATAACCATCACCCGGCTGCCGGTCAGCAATTCCCGGGTACCCTGTTCGTCCAGTTGCCCGAGCCACCGGAAACGTGGATTTTCGGCGGCTTCCTGCTCGGCCAGTCGCTGCCATTCCGCGTTATGAGCCTTGCCCGCTGCAACCACCCGGATTCGGGATTCGTCAGGCAGCAGCCGCGCGGCCCGGGCGGCCCGCAGGGAATCCTTCTCTTCCCGCAGATGGCCGATAACACAGACCCGGAAATGATCGCTCGAGTGCTGCGGCGCTGGAGGCGGCGCGATGGCGGACTGGTAGAGGGTGACGAGCCTGTCCCGAAAACGGGCGGGAATATCGTCTGCCAGCCGATCATGCAGGCCAATGAGGGCATCGGCCGCGTCCATGGTGGCGAGGGTTGGCTCGGGAAACTCGATCTGGTGGCGATAGATATCGGTGCCGGTCAGCACCACGATCAATGGAATGGCGGGCCAGAGCTCCCTGAATCGGCTTACCGCATCGCGGCTGCGCCATGCATGCAACGCAATGAAAAGGTCACAGGATTCACCCCGATAGTCCGTGACGACCTCCACCCGGTGGCCGGCATTCTCAAGCAATCTTTGCCAGCGTTCCGCCGTGGCGCGATTGCCCGCCCGGGAGCCGGGAGCGGCAGGAGTAATCATTATTATTTTCATCGGTCGCAATCGCTGGTAATCACCTGAAAGAAAGAATTTTTTGGCTGAGCCGATAAAGCATGCCAATCGTATAGCTGTTCAGAGTTCAGGTAAATCAAGGTATCCTGACTCCTTCCGAAACCAACCGAAACAGGGATTTCAAATGGCTTTGAATCTGATACGGAAATTTGTGGCTTCCAGCCTTCTTTTCATGACTGCAGCCTCAGCGAGCGCGGAGACGTTTGTGTTCACGGCAATTCCCGATGAGGACGAAACCAAGTTGGTAGAGCGCTTTCGCGGCGTGGCTGACTACCTCTCCGAGCAGCTGGACGTGGATGTCCGCTACATCCCGGTAAAATCCTATGCAGCGGCGGTCTCCGCATTCCGTAATAATCAGGTTCAACTGGCCTGGTTCGGTGGGCTTTCCGGCGTTCAGGCCCGTCGCCTGGTGCCCGGTTCCGAGGCCATTGCCCAAGGCGTGGAAGACGAGGCGTTCCAGACCTACTTCATTGCCAACACCAGTACCGGAATCGAGCCGGCCCAGGAGTTCGCCGAGCTGGAAGACCAGCTCCGGGGCAAGACCTTCACCTTTGGTTCCAAAGGCTCAACCTCAGGCCGTCTGATGCCGGAATTCCATATCCGTGAGACCTTCAACGAGGCACCGGAAGACTTTTTCGCCCGGGTCGGCTTCAGCGGCAACCACACCCGCACCCTGCGACTGGTCGAGGCCGGCACCTATGAAGTCGGCGCCCTGAACTTCCAGGTCTGGGAGAAGGAGCTCGAGAACGGAAACATCGATACCAACGCCGTCCAGGTGATCTGGGAAACGCCTGCCTATCCCGACTACCAGTGGACTATCCGCGGTGACGTGAATGAGCGGTTCGGCGATGGCTTCAAGGCCAGGGTGAAAGAAGCCCTTTTGGCACTGGATGACAAGGAACTCCTGGAAAGCTTCCCCCGCTCCGGCTTCATCCCTGCTTCCAACGACGACTATGAGCCCATTCGCAAGACTGCCGAAGAGATTGGAATCCTTGATTGATGTCCGGATTTGATCTCTCGGGCCTCAAGGCCTCATTCGGGGGAGAGCGCGTCCTCGGGCCGCTCTCCCTTCGTGTCCGGGAAGGGGAAAAGGTTGCCCTTGTCGGTAAGAGCGGCGCGGGCAAATCCACGCTGATCCGCCTGATCCACGAGCAGGTGGGCCGCAATTCTTCACTGGTTCCCCAGGATCTCGGTCTGGTCAACGCTCTGCCCGTATTCCATAACGTGTTCATGGGGCAACTGGACAAGCATTCCACCTGGTACAACACCCTGACCCTGATCCGGCCCTTCGCCGCCGACCGGGCTGCCGTGAAGGACCTGATGAACAAGCTGGGCCTGGCCGAAAAACTCTGGATTCCCACGGCGTCCCTTTCCGGCGGGCAGCGCCAACGGGTTGCCATCGCCCGGGCAATCTACCGGAATGAAAACCTGCTGCTGGCGGATGAACCGGTCTCGGCACTGGACGGTCCCAGGGCCCATCAGGTGATGGCACTGCTTCGGGATCGGTTTGCCACCAGCGTCATTGCCCTGCACGATGTAGAACTGGCACTGCAGTACTGCAACCGGATTGTCGGCATCCAGGATGGCCTGGTGGAGCTGGACGAACCCAGCGACCGCCTCTCGTCATCCGACATCATGTCCCTGTACTGAGGTTATCGGCGGATCCATGCATTCCTATCCCACGGTCAGAGCCAGCCTGATTTTTGTTGCCGTCGCGGTCGTAGGGCTGTTGTTTGCGGATATAGCCATAACCGCCTCCAATCCCTGGCGGGACCTGGGCAACTTTTTCCTGGGTGTAGTCACGCCGAACTTCTTCAGCTCCGAGGGGCTATTAACCGCCCTGTTGCGCACCGTGGCCTTTGCATTCGTGGGTGTGGCGCTGGGCAGTTTCTTTGGCTTCCTGCTGGCACTGGTGTATCGGCTCCTCCCGGTACGGATCTTCTGTGCGTTTATCCGGGCGATCCATGAGCTGTTCTGGGCCCTGATCTTCCTGCAGTTCTTCGGCTTTCACCCGCTGACCGGGGTGCTCGCCATTGCCATTCCCTATTCGGGGATCTTTGCCAAGGTCTACTCGGAAATCCTGGAAGAAGCCGACCCCGAGCCAAGACGTCTGTTGCCGCCGGGTACCGGCATGGTTGCTGCGTTCCTGTATACCCGTATACCGGATTGCTGGGAGCAGTTAAGAACCTACACCGCGTATCGGCTGGAATGCGGCCTGCGCTCCAGTGCCATCCTCGGTTTCGTCGGCCTGCCCACGCTTGGTTTTTACCTTGAGGCTTCTTTTTCCCAGGGATTTTATTCCGATGCCGGGGCCATGCTGATCCTGTTTTACGTACTGATCGCCACCATTCCCCTGTGGGTCCGCCCGAAACTGCTGCCGGTCTACATCCTGGCAGCGCCTTTCTTCCTCGGTGAAGGCCTGCCCATTGTCTGGGGGAATGTGGAACGCTTTTTCACCGAGGACATCATTCCCGCGCCTCTGCGAAGTGGTGAAGGTTTGGCCGGGATGGTGCCCTGGCTTGGTGACCTGATGGTGAACGAGGCGCTACCCGGGATCTGGAACACGGTTCTACTGACACAGATCGCGCTGGTTGCCACTGGCATCCTGGCGTTGCTCGCTTTCCCGCTGATCTCCAATCATTTCGGAGGCCCGGTGCGCCGGACCAGTGGCCACGTATTCCTGGTCATCGCCCGTTCAACCCCGGAATACATCCTGGCCTACATCCTGCTCCAACTCTGGGGGCCCTCCATGCTCCCAGCCGTGGTCGCCCTGGCCCTGCATAACGGTGGCATCATCGGGCACCTGATCGGCCGTCAGACCAACACCCTGCGGCTTCGGCCCGATGCACCCACCGGTTTCAACCGCTACACCTGGGAGCTGGTTCCGCGGGTCTACCGATCGTTCCTGGCCTTCCTGTTCTACCGCTGGGAGATCATCATGCGGGAAACCGCCATCCTGGGGATCCTGGGTATTTACACTCTCGGCTTCTATGTCGACAGTGCCATCCAGAACATCCGCTTTGACCGCGCCATGGTACTCATCCTGATTACGGCGCTGCTCAACATTGGCGTTGATGCCCTGGGCCGTTATATCCGCCGCAAGCTCGCCCTGCAGACCATGCCCACCTGCTGACGCCGCCTGAGACCGGCGTCACAAGTTGGCAAATCTTTGCCCGAACCGCGATAAATTGCTGAACCGTTAGCAGCTTTCTTTCGTTACAGATTGTTACAATCTGTTTCGTTCAGGGAGATTATCAAGGTGGTCGAGGATATGTCGTATTGGCTGGTGCCGTTCACACAGGCGGGCTTGTTTGCACTTTTGCTCTTGCTCGGGGTTCAGATGTTCCGGCTGTCACGGGCGGGCGCGCTGATCGAGGGCATTGGCGATGAGCCAATCCGGACTTCCGGCAACAATCGGGAGCAGGCCGGAAAGACTTCAAACAGCCGGTACCGCACGGAACTTTTCACGCAGCTTCATATCCTGGCCGCACTGCAGGAACGGGAATGCCGGAACCAGGGATTCGACCGGCCGGAAATGGCTACGATCCTCGGCTCCTGCACCACCGCGTGGCTCTACGGGGCGGGTTGTGCCCTGTGCGACGAATCCGATCGCCACTCCAAAACCCTCGCCGGCCTGGTTGCGCACATTGTCAGCCGGAAAACCGGCATCGACCGGGTAGAGGCGCTTTCGGTCATCGAGGAACTGACGGCCAGCGGTGTCCATCTTGCCTGCTTCCGCGGCGGCCTGGACGGCGCCAGACACTGGCGGGAACACAACCATGTGCCCGGCCAATCCGGTCTTTGTGAGCTGGTGGCCGGCCACACGTTTATCTAGGGAAACTAACGGGCCCAGAACGTGAGTTTCATCGGGTTACCACCCACCGGCTCTTCCGCGCTCTGAAGATCAATCCGCCATTCCATTTCCGAGCCGGTGGTACAGAACGGTGCGGTGAACCGGGCAGTCCAGATGTCACCTTCCTGGTGCTTGAGGGGAATCGGGTACTCGCCCATATACATGGACTCACCCCGCAATACCGCGAGAAAACGGTCTGGAGCTTCAGGCGTATTCACGGTGAGCTGGAACTCCGTGCCCTGGTCCCCTTGGCCGAGCGGCTTCAATTCAACCAGCCAGCTGCCCTCTTCCCCTTCCCACTGGCAATCCCGCTCCAGCAGGTCGCACCGGGGCTGATCAGCGCCTGACACTTCGCCCCGCTCGGGAGAACTCAGGAAACGGGGGCCAAACACCAGTAACGCCACCAGCCCGATAATCAAACCTGTAACCGCAATCGCCCGTATCATTACCCACCTCTTTTTGCCAAAGGCGCATTATGGGTATTTCCCCTGCCAAGGCAAAGGTTTCTAAACAGGCGGCAGTCGTGAGAAAATACCGCGCTTCCTAACTTATTCAGACACAGGACACGCCCGTGCAACCGGATATTTCCGTCAGGCACCTGAACAAAACCTATGGTGATGGCTTCCAGGCGCTGAAAGACATCAACCTGGAGATCGAACGCGGCGAGATCTTCGCCCTGCTCGGCCCCAACGGCGCCGGCAAGACCACCCTGATCAGCATCATCTGCGGCATCGTCAACCTGTCCAGCGGTGAGGTAAAGGCCGCTGGCTACGACATCGTCAAGGATTACCGCAAAGCCCGGGAAACCATCGGCCTCGTGCCCCAGGAACTGAACACCGATTCCTTCGAGACCGTCTGGGATGCGGTTTCCTTCAGCCGCGGGCTGTTCGGCAAGGCACCGAACCCGGACCACATCGAGAAAACCCTCAAGGCACTGTCACTCTGGGACAAGCGCAACAACCGGATCATGTCCCTCTCCGGCGGCATGAAGCGGCGCGTGATGATCGCCAAGGCACTCTCCCACGAACCCCAGATCCTGTTCCTGGACGAGCCAACGGCCGGCGTGGATGTGGAACTGCGGCGGGACATGTGGGAAATGGTGCGCAAACTCCGGGAAAGCGGCGTCACTATCATCCTGACCACCCACTACATCGAAGAAGCCGAGGAAATGGCGGACCGCATCGGGGTGATCCGGCAGGGGGAAATCATCCTGGTGGAAGACAAGGCTCAGCTGATGACCAAGCTCGGCAAGAAAGAGCTCCGCCTCCAGCTCCAGCAGAAGCTCGAGCAGGTACCCGGTGAGCTGACCCTGGAACCGGTGGAACTGGCCAACGACGGCTGGGAACTGATCTTCACCTTCGATTCCCAGCAGGAGCAGGCCGGCGTAGCGCGGCTGTTGCGCACCCTGGGCGACCTCGGCATCGAGTACCGGGATCTGCAAACCCGGGAAAGCTCCCTGGAAGAGATTTTTGTCGGGCTCGTTCACGAGTAGCCCGACCTGACGGAGAATTGAATGAACCTCTACGGTATCCGCGCAATCTACAAGTTCGAAATGGCCCGGATGAAGCGCACAGTGATGCAGAGCGTACTGTCACCGGTGATTTCCACCTGCCTGTACTTCGTGGTGTTCGGCTCGGCCATCGGCTCACGCATGGGTGATATCGACAACATCAGTTACGGCGCCTACATCATTCCGGGCCTCGTGATGCTGTCGCTGCTGATGCAAAGCATCTCCAACGCCTCCTTCGGCATCTACATGCCCAAATTCTCCGGCACCATCTACGAAGTGCTCTCGGCGCCGGTCTCCTACGTGGAGGTGGTCATCGGTTATGTCGGTGCGGCCGCAACCAAGTCGGTGATCCTTGGCCTGATCATCCTGGCCACCGCCAAACTGTTCGTGGACTACACCGTGCTGCACCCGTTCTGGATGCTGTCGTTCCTGGTGCTCACCTCAATAACCTTCAGCCTGTTCGGTTTCATCATCGGCATCTGGGCGGACGGCTTCGAGAAACTGCAGATCGTGCCCATGATGATCGTTACGCCCCTGGTCTTCCTCGGCGGCACCTTCTACTCCATCGACATGCTGCCGGAGATCTGGCAGACCATCAGCCTGTTCAACCCGGTGGTGTACCTGATCAGCGGATTCCGCTGGGCGTTCTACGGGGTGTCTGATGTGCATGTGGGTATCAGCGTGGGCATGACCATGGTGTTCCTGGCCCTGTGCATGACCGCCGTCTGGTGGATCTTCAAGACCGGCTACCGGCTGCGTTCCTGATGACCGTTTTTCGATGGGCCAGCCTAGCGCTGGCGTTTGCTCTGGTCGCCGGATGCGGGGTTAGTGCCACCCCGGCCCAGACGGATCTGCCCGTCACCAATGCGTGCTTTCTGACCGATTCGAACTCTGTACCGGTGGTCCTGGAAGTAGCCAGCACGTCGGAACAGAGACAGGTAGGACTCATGGGGAGGACAGAGCTTCCGGCAAACCACGGCATGCTGTTCCAGTATGAAGAAGCAAGGGAACCAGAGAACGGTTTCTGGATGTACCGCACCCTGATTCCGCTGGATATCGCCTTTCTGGACCGGGAAGGCACCATTCGCAACATCCGCGCCATGGTGCCCTGCTCCGCCTCACAGGGGACTAACTGCCCCATCTACCCGGCAGGCATCCCATATTGGTCCGCCGTGGAGATGAACGCCGGTTTCTATCTCGCCAACGGCATCGACATGGGTGACCGGCTGGTCCTCAATGGGGACAAGTGCCCGACGGAAGATTAACTATCCTTCCACTCCGGCTTGCGCTTGTCCAGAAACGCACAGATACCTTCCTGGGCGTCGTTGGCCTGCATATTCTCCGCCATCACCGTTGAGGTGTACTCGTAGGCCTCTGCCAGTGGCATCTCCAGCTGCTGGTAAAATGCGCTCTTGCCGATTTTCAGGGTGTGGCCGGATTTCTCCGCAATGGTGCGCGCCATCTGATAGACGGTTTCATCCAGAACCTGCTCGTCCACCACGCGATTAACCAGCCCCATCTGCTCCGCCTTCGGCGCACTGACCAGCTCCCCGGTCAGCAGCATCTCCATCGCATGCTTGCGGGAGACATTCCGTGACAGTGCCACCATCGGAGTGGAACAGAACAACCCGATATTCACCCCCGGCGTGGCAAAACGTGCCGTATCGGCAGCAACTGCCAGGTCACAGGACGCCACCAGCTGGCACCCGGCCGCCGTCGCCACCCCTGCTACCCGGGCAATCACCGGCTTGGGCAGGTTCACGATCTGCTGCATTACCTTGCTGCACAGGTTGAACAGACCGAGCTGGAAGTCATGACTGTCGAACTGGTCCCGGATTTCCTTCAGATCGTGTCCGGCACAGAACACATTACCGCGCGCCGCCAGAACCACGACCCGCGTCTCCGCATCATCCGCTACCCGCTCAAGCTCCTCCGACAGGGCCTCCAGCATGGCCACGGAAAGGCTGTTACGGCGCTCCGGCTGATTCAGCGTGAGCGTGGTGATACCGTTTTCCGAATAATGCGTTACCAACGCATCGCTAACCTCGGTCATGACATTAACCTCCTGAACGTGTTGTCATTCTTTTGATTCAGTATCAGCCAGCAATGGCGCTCTGTCGAAGGGACTTTGGTCGGACTCATTCGGGGATAGCACGGATTAACCCGCTAACGGTTGCAAATTCAGTATCAGTCCACAGGATTACAGGTAGACACTCGTTAGAAACGGGAGGAGGACCGGATGTCCAAATCACTAATTCTCAGGATAATCGTGGCTATCGCCATCATCGGCGGCGGAATTTTCGTCATAATCAAAGACGAACCACAGCCGCCCACCGGCGACATCAACAGCATTGAGCCCTTGCCCAAACAGGACGGCCCATGACCCACGCCAAACGCGTTTACCTGGCCGGCCCGGAAGTCTTCTTCCCGGCAACCGAACACCAGATCATCGTGACTGAGAAGAAACGCATTCTCCGGGAACTCGGCTGGGAAGGCCTGGACCCCCTGGATACCGAGTTGGCGTTCGGCGATAACGAATCCCCGCAGCAGCGCGGCTTCCGCATTTACCGCGCCAATCGCGAACTAATGAACAGCTGCGATTCCGTTATTGCCAATCTCACCCCCTTTCGAGGCATCAGCGCCGACCCTGGAACGGTATTTGAAGTAGGATACATGATCGGCCAGGGCAAACAGGCGATTGGCTACAGCCTTAATCCCCTAACTTACCGACACCGGGCCGGAAACCGCACCCACGATGATCTTGGCCATGTCATTGAGGATTTCGACTTGGCCGACAACCTGATGATCGAATGCGGCATTGTTGAATCCGGCGGCCAGCTGTTTGTAGCGGAGCACCGGTCCGAGTTGGAATTCTTTGATGCGGAGCTGTTTGAGAAGTGCGCGCGGGCGCTAGACTACTGAAGCCCTGGTGATTCCGAAGGGCCATATCGAAGAGCAGTAAGGAATAGCCTCTTGCAGACCACGCGAATCAAAGGCCTGACCATCGCCGCCCTGGGCGTCCTGTTCATTGTCCCGGACGCCCTACTGGTAAAAATCACCTCGGTACCGCCGATAGTCTTCCTGTTCTGGCGAGGCCTGCTGCTGGCCTTCAGCTTCTGGCTGATCAGCTGGCTGAGATACCGCGACCGCCTGACAACAGAAATCAGGCGCTGCGGCAGGAAAGGCATCTTCTGCGCGGGAGCGTTTGCCGTCAGCACCCTGGGGTTTGTCGTAGGCATGAAAAACACAGCCGCCGGCAACGTATTGGTCATCCTTAACACCGCACCCGTCATTGCTGCCCTGATTGCCTGGCTGATCTGGAAGGAAACCCTGCCCTGGAGAACCTGGATCGTTATCCTGGTGTGTGTCACGGGCGCAACCTTCATGGCAGTCGGCGAACTGGGCAAAGGCGACCCGCTCGGCCTGATCATGGCCGGCATCGCCGCCACGGCCCTCGCCTCCAACCTCAACGTCGCCCGCTCCCGGCCTGACTGCGATATGAGCGTGATGCTCATGTTTGGGGCATTGGCGTTGGCCATTGTCGCGGCATTCATGGGTGGTGCCGAGCTTCCTTCAGCAAGAGATGCCTTCTTCATTGGCCTGCTGTGCCTGGTGTTCCTGCCAATGGCCTGCATTCTGATTCAGATCGGACCGCGTTATATCCCGGCAGCGGAAGTCAGCCTGATGTTACTGCTGGAGACGGTGTTGGGGTCTTTTCTGGTTTGGCTGTTTCTGGGGGAGGTGCCGCCGAAGCTTAGTATGGTTGGTGGGGTGATTGTTTTTTCCGCGCTCGCAGCCCACGGATGGATTGAAGTTAGACGGTATCGGAAAGCTCGAGTGGTATGAGCCACAGAATTATGGTGCCCGGAGCCGGAATCGAACCGGCACGGCCTTGCGGCCGAGAGATTTTAAGTCTCTTGTGTCTACCAATTTCACCATCCGGGCATTCGGAGGGAGGTTTTGAGGGGCAGAATTGTATAAGGCCATGTGCCGTAACGCAATTCTGAATCCGCGTGGGTTTCAGGCCTCTGCTGGCTTCACTGCCCTGCCCTTGTAGATGTAGCCGGCGATCTTCGGGGCGCTGGGGATGTAGAGGTTTTCCAGTTCCCGGATTTCAAAGCCGGCTTCGCGGATGAGGTCGGCGATGTGTCGGTTCAGGTGGCAGCCGCCGGCGACTTTTTTCCAGGCCGGGGTGATGCGGTGCTGCCATTTTTTTACGCCGTGATGGTCGGATTCGCCGTGTTCCAGGAAGATGAGTTCACCGCCCGGTTTGAGGACGCGTTTCATCTGTTGCAGTGCAGCGTGCCAGTCGGGGATGGTGCACAGGGTGAAGGTGAGCAGCACCGTGTCGATGGTGTTGTCCTCGAGCGGGATCTTTTCTCCGGGCAGGTCCAGCCACTCGACCTTGATGTTCGAGCGCCGCAGGTTCGGTTGGGCTTTGCGGCGCATGCCTTCCGAGGGTTCCAGGCCGTATACCAGGTCGACTTTGTCGCTATCGTAGAACTCGAGGTTGATGGCCGATCCCATACCCACTTCCAGCACGGTTCCCCGGGCGTGTGGAACCACCTGGCTGCGCAGTTTCATCACCTGGCCCATTGAACAGGCCTTGTCTATGATGTGTGGAAGTATCCGGTCTTCGTAAAAGCTCATTGGCTTCACCATAATTGTTTTAAATCAAGCGGTGCGACAATCTGCCCTATCGGTTTTACCCTGCTATTGGGTAGCATGGTATTCATCTGCCGGTAATTACAACATAACAATATGAGCTAAGGCAGCGGCTGGGCGGGACAGTTGCGCTCGCTCTAATTGTGATGTGTGGGTTTACCGGAGGTTCCCATGGAACTTGATCCTCTCTTACTATCGCGAATCCAGTTCGCGTTCGTGGTGTCATTTCACGCCATCTTTCCGGTGTTTACCATCGGTCTGGCTTCCTATATTGCCGTGCTGGAAGGCCTGGGCTTCAAGACCGGTAATCCGGTGTGGCTGAAGCTGTCCACCTTCTGGACCAAGGTCTTTGCCGTGGTCTTCGGCATGGGCGTGGTCTCGGGCATCGTGATGTCGTTCCAGTTCGGCACCAACTGGAGCAACTTCTCCCAGGCCACCGCTAACTTCCTCGGGCCGGTGCTCAGCTATGAGGTGATCACCGCCTTCTTCCTGGAAGCCGCGTTCCTGGGCGTGCTGCTGTTCGGGCGCAACAAGGTGCCGGCCGGCGTGCACCTGTTCGCTGCCATCATGGTGGCCACCGGCACCTTCATCTCGTCGTTCTGGATTCTTGCCGCCAACAGCTGGATGCAGACCCCGGCCGGCTTCGAGCTGATCAACGGCGTGTTCCACGTCACCTCCTGGAGTGAAGCGATCTTCAACCCCTCCTTCCCGTACCGCTTCATGCACATGGGCCTGGCCTCGTTCCTGACCGGCAGCTTCGTGGTG
The DNA here is from genome assembly GCF_003315345.1 of Marinobacter pelagius. Lineage (GTDB taxonomy): Bacteria > Pseudomonadota > Gammaproteobacteria > Pseudomonadales > Oleiphilaceae > Marinobacter > Marinobacter pelagius_A. Next base: position 13,716 of record NZ_QNRO01000032.1, on the reverse strand, counting down.
GCCGGTGTCAGCGCCTGGTACATTCTCCGGGGCCGGGAAGTGGAGGCCAACCGCAAGGCACTGTCCATGTGCCTGTGGCTGATTCTGTTCATCGCCCCGGCCCAGCTGATCGTGGGCGACTTCCACGGCCTGAACACCCTGGAGCACCAGCCCACCAAGGTGGCCGCGATGGAAGGCAACTGGGAGACCTCCCCCAACGTGCCCCTGCTGCTGTTCGCCATTCCGGACCAGGACGCCCAGACCAACCATTTCGAGATCGGTATTCCGAGCCTGGCCAGCCTGATTCTGACCCACGAGTGGGACGGCGTGGTGCCGGGCCTGAAGGACGTGCCCCGGGCGGAGCAGCCGCCGGTGGCCATCGTGTTCTGGTCGTTCCGGATCATGGTGGGCATTGGCACCCTGATGATCCTGGTGGGCCTGACCGGCCTGGCGCTGCGTCGGGGTGGCCGCTACTTCCAGTCCACCTGGTTCCTGCAGGTGCTGCGGGTGATGAGCATTGCCCCGTTCATTGCGGTGCTGACCGGCTGGTTCGTCACCGAAGTGGGCCGGGCCCCGTGGCTGGTGTACGGCATCATGGACCAGGCCTCGGCGGTGACCCCGTCCCTGACCGGGGGTATGGCGCTGTTCACCCTGATCGGCTACATCGTGGTCTACGCAGCGGTGTTCTCCGCCGGGGTCTACTATCTGATGCGGGTGCTGTACGTGGGGCTGGAAGACCAGCATGACGAGGAAGAGCACGAGGCGGAGCGTCCGGCCCGTCCGCTTTCCGCCGCCCACGTGCCGTTCGAATACGGCGAAGACAAACCGAGCAACCCGGCCAAGCAGGGAGGTCACTGACTATGGAACTGTTCGATCTGCCCCTGATCTGGGCATTCATTATCGGCTTCGGCATCATCATGTATGTGCTGATGGACGGCTTCGACCTCGGGGTCGGCATCCTGTTCCCGTTCGCCCCGAGCGAGGGCGACCGGGACACCATGATGAACTCGGTGGCCCCGGTGTGGGACGGCAACGAGACCTGGCTGGTGCTCGGTGGTGCCGGCCTGCTGGCCGCCTTCCCGATGGTCTACACCATCTTCCTGCCGGCGCTGTACATCGGCGTGTTCCTGCTGCTGGCCGGTCTGATCTTCCGGGGCGTGGCCTTCGAGTTCCGGTTCAAGGCGCGCACCTCCCGGTACCTGTGGAACTGGGCCTTTGCCGGCGGTTCGACCATCGCCTCCTTCGCCCAGGGCGCGGTGGTCGGGGCCTACATCCAGGGCTTCAATACCGTGGACGGCGTGTACGTCGGCGGCGCGCTGGACTGGCTGACCCCGTTCACCGTCCTCACCGGCCTGGGCATGCTGGCCGGTTATTCGCTGCTGGGCTCCACCTGGCTGATCATGAAGACCGAGGGCCGGCTGCAGGAATGGGCCTACAAGATCACGCTGCCATTGCTGGCCGCGGTGCTGATCATCTTCGGCATTATCAGTGTCTGGACCCCGTTCGTGGACGACATGGTGCGCGAGCGCTGGTTCTCGAATCTGACCGTGATCTGGGTCCTGCCGGTACTGACCCTGCTGTGCGCGTTCCAGATCTTCCGGTCGGTACGCAACCGCTTCGAGGGTATGCCGTTCGTGGCCACCATGGGTCTGTTCATCACCACCTACCTGGGTCTGGTGGTCAGTCGCTGGCCGTACGTGGTGCCGCCGGAGTACACCCTGTGGGATGCGGCCTCGGCCTACGGCTCCCAGATGTTCCTACTGCTGGGTACCTTGCTGGTAGTGCCCATCGTGATCACCTACACCGCCTGGACCTACTGGGTCTTCCGCGGCAAGGTGCGTGCGGGCGAGGGATATCACTAAGTGACAGCTCCGGAACAGCGAAACGTTCGCCGCTGGCTCACGGAGCTTGCCGCCGGCAATCGTCGATGGGTACAGGGTGCCGTATTAACCGGCACCCTGGCCGGCATTGCGACCATCGTTCAGATGGTCCTGCTGGCCCGCATCGTTCATCTCGGGGTGATCGAGGGGATTGCCGTCTCAGAGCTGATGGACCTCTTTATCGTCCTGGTGATTACCCTGGTTATCCGGGCGCTGTTCCAGGGATTGCAAACCCGCCTTGCGGCCCAGTGCAGCAAGCGGGTTCGCCGGACCGCCCGCCGCCAGATTCACCGGCATTGGCAGGCCGCAGGGCCGGTTGCCATGGGCCAGGAGTCCGCCGGGGCACTTGCCCGGGAATGGATTGATCACGTGGAAGCCCTGCACGGCTACTACGCCAGGTTCCTGCCCCAGATGCAGCTGTCTGTGATCGTACCCCTGCTCATTCTGGCTCTGGTGTTCTGGCTGGACTGGCTGGCCGCCGTCTTCCTGCTGCTGTCTGCACCGCTGATTCCCCTGTTCATGGCGCTGGTGGGGATGGGTGCGGAAAAACTGAATCAACAGCACTTCGAGACCATCAGCCGGCTATCCGGCCAGTTCCTGGACAAGGTGCGCGGTCTTACCACCCTTCAGCTGTTCGGCCAGACCGAATCCGCCGCGGACCTTCTTGCCCGCCGCTCGGACCGTTACCGGGTGGTCACCATGAAGACCCTGAAGATTGCGTTTCTTTCCTCGGCGGTCCTGGAGTTCTTCGCGTCGGTGGCAATTGCGGTGATCGCCATTTACATCGGCTTTGGACTGCTGGGCTACATCACCTTTGGTCCTGCCGATGAGCTTACCCTGTTCACCGGTTTGCTGATCCTGTTATTGGCGCCGGAATTCTTCCAGCCGCTGCGAACGCTGTCCCAGTATTATCACGACCGGGCCGCCGCGCTGGGTGCCGGTACCGAGATTCTCGCCCGGCTGCAGGACTACCCTGCCAGTACTCTGCAAGTGAAATCAGAACAGTCCGCGCCCGCAACTGCCGGGTCGCCCAGTCTCATCACTCTCGACAGCGTGAGTTTTACCCACCCGGGCGAAGCTAAACCCTGGTTCAGGGACCTGAACCTGCAAATTGAAAAAGGCCACGCCGTCGCCTTGACCGGCCCGTCCGGAGGCGGCAAATCCACCCTGCTGTATCTGCTGGCCGGTTTTCTGGCGCCTGACTCGGGCGAGATCCGGGTTTTCGGCCAAGTGCCGGGCAAAGCCGCTTTTGGCTGGCTGGGCCAGAAAGGCTTCCTCGTTCATGGCACCTGGGCCGATAACCTCCGGCTCACTTCCCCGGACGCTTCCGACGTTGCCATTGACGCTGCGCTCCGGCGCGTCGGCCTCGGAGATCTGGTGGACAGCCGGGAAGACGGCATCTACAGCCCCGTGTCGGATCAGGGTCGGGGCTTGTCTGGTGGCCAGGCACGGCGTCTCAGCTTGGCACGGATCTTCCTGGCGGATTACGATCTGATTTTGCTGGACGAACCGACCGCCGGGCTCGATTCAGCCAGCGAGATCTATATTCTTGAAAGCCTTCGCAAGTTGTCCCAGGCGGGCAAGACACTGGTCTTCTCAACTCACCACCACGCCCTGCTTACGCTTGCGGACCGTGTACTGACTGTCGACGATGGGGAGGTTTACCATGCGTGAATTGGCTCCCTGGCTTGCCCTGATCTTCCAGCGCCCCTGGCGACTCGTGCTAGGCGGGGTGCTGATTCTGGCGACCCTCGCATCCGGCATCGGCCTGCTGGCGCTGTCCGGATGGTTTATCACGGACACGGCCATTGTAGGCATTCTGCTTGCGGCCGGCACCCAGGTGGCGGTCAACTTGTATGTGCCCGGCGGGGGGATCAGATTCTTTGCGGTCTCCCGAACGGTAGCCCGGTATCTGGAACGGGTCTATAACCACGATACCGTACTGCGGTTGCTCACCGACATCAGGGTGGCCCTGTTCCACCGATTGGCCGGAGCCAGCCGAACCGGCCAGTCCAGACTCTCCGGGGCCCAGTGGCTCTCGCGTCTGACCAGCGATGTGGATGCCCTGGATACCATCTACCTCAGGGTTATCGCGCCTGCTGCACTTGCCGGGGTTATCACTCTGCTGGTGGCTTTGCTCGCGTGGGTACTGTTCAGTGGCGCGGTGGCGCTGGGTCTGCTTGCCATCACCACCCTTGCTTTCGTGCTGGCCACCGTCGCCGTCTATGTGCGCACTCGTGAACCCTCCTATCGCCAGGCTGACCGTCAGGAGGAATTGCGTACTGCGGTTGTCGAACACATTGAAGGCTTCGCGGAATTACGTGCTGCGGGTCGCACCGGGCGGCACGGTGCCTGGTTGCTGCGCCAGGCCCACCAGATGAACTCGGAGCAGGTTGAGGTGGACTCCAAGGTTGGCTGGCATCAGGCCATCAGCCACCTGCTGATCAATCTGTGTGCTGTATTTGCACTCTGGGCCGGCTATGGGTTGTATGAGACCGGTGCCATCTCGGGCCCGGTCCTGGTGCTGCTTCCCATCGCGATCCTGGGGCTTGCCGAGGTGTATTCCATGCTACCGGATGCCTTTGGCAAGCTTGGCAGTACTGTCTCCTCCGCAGCCCGCCTGAATCGGGATGCAACGCCCGCCGGTGAGCAAGGGAAGGCCGAGATACCCGCGCCGGCCGACGATCATCTGGCTCTGGTGGCTCAGGATATTGCCGTTCGGTACGACGGGTTCGCGCCCATTCTCACCCATTTCGACCTCACCCTCTCCCGGGGTGAACGCATCGGCATTCTGGGCCGTTCCGGCAGCGGCAAATCATCTCTGGCCGACACACTGGCCGGTCTTTTACCTGCGTCCCGGGGCGAACTGGCCCGGCAACCCTGTGCCTACCTGACCCAGCAGACGGCGCTCTTTGACGATACCTTGCGAGCCAATCTGATCCTGGGAAACCCCGCAGCTACGGACGCTGAGCTGTGGCAGGTCCTGGAACTGGTGGAACTTGGGGATCGGTTTGCCCGTGAGCCGGAGCAACTGGACACCTGGCTTGGAAACACCGGAAGCCGGCTTTCCGGCGGGGAGGCCCGCCGGGTGGCACTGGCGCGGGTACTGTTGAATCCGGCGCCATTGGTGGTACTGGATGAACCTTTCACCGGGCTGGATGGTGACACCAGAAGCCGCATCAGCAAACGCCTGGAGCGCTGGCTGGAAGGAAAATCGGTGATCAGCCTGGCCCACGGGTCGGAGGCCCTGCCGGCAACCGACCGCGTGATCCATCTGGAGTAATGACTGCCCTAGCGGGTCTCGACCACCTCGAAAGTCAGGCCCGCTTTTTCGGTCAGCCGTTTCAGCAGGTCTCCGTCGAGCAGTGATGCCGGCGTCCAGAAACCACCGGGCTTATCCGCAGGCACATCAAACGCCAGGCACATACCGGCTTCGCCGAGCATCTTGCCAGTGGAGCCATAACCTGGGTCACGATCGCCGGTCACCTTGGTGATCATGGTCTTGCCATCCTCCGTGCGTCCGACAAATCGGATATCGAAGAAGCCGGTACGCTGCTCTTCCGGGCTCGGCCCCTCACCGGGCTTGGGCACCAGTTTCTCCACCACCCATCGGGTGGGCTTGAGGGCAGAGGCCGTGAAGAAAGTTCCCAAGGCCGCCGTCATGGCGTAGGCACTGGCCCTGCCCTTCAGGCCGCGACCGGTCATCATGGCTTCGTCGTAGGTGAACTCCTTGCCGTAGCGGGCGTCCTGCAGGGCGTTTGAGCGGTGCACTATCCGCGTATTGATGGCCCCCATGACAAATGGCGCCAGCCAGACCTGGAACGTTTTGTCGAACTCGGCGGTTTTCAGGCTCGGCTGACGGGTTTGCGAGCGGTGTTCCGAGGGGCTGATGGAAAAGGGATTGGCCAGTTCCTTGCGCAACGCCGGATCGGAGCCCGCTTCTTTGGCGATGTTGATCATCGACGCCACGGTTCCCCCGGACAGCCCACCCTTGGCCGCCTTGACCCGCATACGGACATCCTTGCAGGGGGCTCCGAAGGTTTCCTCGGCCTGCTGCTGCAGGTACCAGACCCCGAGATCCGAGGGAATCGAGTCAAAACCACAGCAATGGACAATGCGGGCGCCGGAGGACTTCGCCTCCTCCTCGTACCGTTCGATCATCTTGCGAATCCACTGGACCTCGCCGGTCAGATCACAATAGTCGGTACCAGAGCGGACGCAGGCCTGCACCATGGGCTCACCGTAGAGCGCATAGGGGCCGACGGTGGATATCACCGCCCGGGTCTGGCCACACAGGGCTTCCAGGGAATCCTGATCCGACACGTCCGCCAGGATGACCGGCAGTTCTTTTGCCTTATGGCCCAGCTCGCCTTTCACCCCTTCCAGCTTATGGCTGGAACGACCGGCAATGGCCCAGTTGACCGATTGCCCGACGCCGTACGTCTCGAACAGATAGCGGGTCAGAATTTGCCCGACAAAACTGGTGGCCCCGAATACGACGAGGTCATAGTTGGTATTCGTTGTCTTTGCCATCGGAGTTCCTCTCCTTGCATTCAGAAAGTGACTATAGGGTTGAGGCGTTCGGACGCGTGCCCATCAGGCGCATGAGAATGGCAACGCCCAACCCCCAGAAACCGTTGAGTATGAGGCCACCGGTCCAGGTCTGCGCGGTCACCTCCAGACCTTTCAGAGGAAACACCACAAGCATGGCGACTGCGGTCGGCGCCAGGGCGCCCAGCAGGATGTGTCCGAGCCAGAACCCGATTCCCGCCAGTCTCCCCAGGATCAACCAGAGCACCATTCCCCAAAGGCCGCCAAAGAATGCCAGGGAGACGATTTGAGGGACGCCAAAGGGTGGCACCGGCGACATGTTGAACGGTTCACTGGGCACCATGCCTGCGAGGTAAAACACCATGAACAGTCCCTGGTGAAAAATCAGTGTTGCCAGAAATCCGGCTATAAACGCCTTGATCCAGACCATTGCTGGGTTCCTTTTTTATGAAGTTCCGCTAACCAATTGATTCTCCGAATATGACGCAACAGCTGCAAATCAAGGTAGCAGCTTTGTGCATTGCTTCCAGTTTCCGAGTTTCTTTGTGGGGCCCGTCGGCTCGGCCAATCGTTTGGCCTGCCGGTTGCTGCACACTGGCGGCTGACCCCGAAAACCAAGCTGGAGGCCTCCGTTGCTGACATTATTACTGGTTCTCAGCGTTATCCTGGTGCTGTTCAGCGGCTTTCTCTACTGGCAGATCCTTGAGCAGAGGAAAGTGATACACCAGATCATGGAACAGGACAGGATCGATGAATCCGGTGTCGATCCGGAACTGGTGCTTACGCTCAAAGTGCTCGACCCGATTGCCGTCGCGAAGCGGGAATCCCGCTCGGCCCGTATCCTGGCAGACCGGCTGCCGGTGATGGTCAGCAAGATGGTGTACCAGGAGGTGATGAAAGAGCTGGAACAGGAACTGCAGGAGCGGGAAATCGACGTTTATATGCAGCTCGAGTACCGCTGAAGGTTCCCGGTATGATAACTGAACTGCTGACTGTCCCTCTCCTGCTGATCGCCGCCGGCGCGCTGCTACTGGTTTTCCGGCAGCTGCAGGCGTGCCGTGTCATGCTCAGGCGGGTCAACACCCACCGCATTGCCGCCCGCAGTGCCGTTCAGAAGCGCCGGATGGACCTGATGGAAGTCCGCAACCGGACGAAACTCCTGGAAGAGACCGTCTCCGGCGGAACCAGTGCCGTGGAGAAGGTGCACAAAACCATTTCGAGCACCACATTCGGGCTGATTGACCTGTTCTCAAGGGACGAGGATTTCAGGAAGAATGCCTTGAAGGCCCGGACCACCCACGATCAGACCAGCAGCGAGATATACAATGCAGTACGAACGACCAACCGGGCCCTGCATATTCTGGCGGATACCCTCATCATCAGTAAGGTTGAGAAACGCATCATCTCCCGCCACACCCGACGGCCCCGGAACGGCGATGATCAGTCCGGGTAAATTGGCTGGCTACCAGGCAAGCTCGAACGATCCGTTTGCCGTCCTCTCCAGGGCCGTGCCGTAGTCTCGGCAGACTTCGTTCAGCCGGTCCTGCAGCCACGTCGCCTCCTCCTCGTTTGCGTGGTTCAACCGGAACCGCTCCATGCGTATGGGGACCATCCGAAGGCTTTTCAGCAGACCGGTGTCGGAATCGAGGGTTGGCAGGTAAATCAGGGATAATTCGGGGTGAAACGCCTCATAGCCGCGAATACCCTCATAGTCATTGATAAGGTCCCCGCACCCAAATAGGATCAACCGGCCGTTCCATACTTCAATGCCACGGGGATGGTGAGAGGAATGACCATGGATCACATCGGCACCGGCCTCATCAATCAGACGGTGCGCAAATAGCCTGTCCTCGTCCTCCACGTAATAACCCCAGTTACCGCCCCAGTGGACCGAAACCAGAACCCGGTCCCCGGGTTGCCTGGACTGATCTATTATCCGGGCGATCGCTTTGACCGACCGACTGTCGAGGCCGTGTAGCAGGAACACGCCACTGCGACCGGGACCCGCCGCCCAGTCCTCGGGGATACCGCTGGACGCCAGGCCGCAGGCCAGAACCAGCAACCTGCCCCCGTCAGGAAGCGGGAAAATCGCCGGCGATTGGGCCTCCATCTCATACAGGCCAGCACCGGGCGTAAGCATTCCGGCGCCGTGGAGCACTTTCAGTGTTTCCGCAAGCCCTTCCCGACCCCAGTCGAGCACGTGGTTATTGGCCAGGCCACAAATGTCCAGGCGCGCAGCTGAAAGACAGGCCAGGTTGTCCGGGTGCATCCGGTAGTGAATTCCTTTGCCGGGCCAGGGCTTAGCGGCGGTCGTTACACTGGTCTCAAGGTTCACGATGCGAACGTCGGGGTTAAACCGATCCAGCTCAGACAGGGCATCGCCCCAGATATAGTGACCAGAAACCTTCCTGGGGATCGGGCCGGCCTTCCTTTCCGCCAGGGCGATGTAGTCCCGTGCGTCGATCACGCAGGATTCGTAAAGCCCTGGCTTCGAGGGAACGGGCATGATCTGATCGATACCTCGCCCGGTCATGACGTCCCCGGCCAGAAAGAGTTTCAGTGGTTGCTTTTTCATCGTCCATCCATCAGCTATTGTCTATAAAGTAGACGATGAAGGACCATTGGAGGAATTGCCCATGCTCGACGTCAATCCGGACACCGTTTGCCATCTGGTCCAGCTGGCGCGGGAATTTCATGCCCAGGAACAGGTCGTCATACCCACCGACTCCGGTGATGCCAGCGAAGACTGGCATGTCCAGATGCTCGCCTCCCACGCCGGAGATTCCACTCTGGAGGAGTTCCGCTCGGTGGTTACCGATTTGGAACCGGACCAGCAGCAGCAAGTGGTCGCACTCTTGTGGCTCGGCCGGGGCGACTACAGTCTTGAGGAGTGGGAGGAGGCATTGGCCTATGCCTCGGATGCATCGAACGATACAACCGCCGATTACCTGATCGCCCACCCCCTGTTACCGGACTACTTGCTGGAGGGGCTGTCCCTGATGGGATATTCCTGCGACGAGTAACACTTGCGGGTTTCCCGGAAAAGACAAACACTCGACTGCAACTTTGTGCAGGCAATAAAAAAGGCGCCCTGGGGCGCCTTTTTTATTAGCTTCTCAGAAAGTTACAAAACTTTCTTCAGCTCTTCTTCCAGTTGCGGAACTGCTTCGAACAGGTCCGCGACCAGGCCATAATCGGCCACCTGGAAGATCGGGGCTTCTTCGTCCTTGTTGATCGCAACGATCACCTTGGAGTCAGACATACCCGCCAAGTGCTGGATGGCACCGGAGATGCCCACCGCGATGTACAGCTGCGGAGCAACGATCTTACCGGTCTGACCAACCTGCATGTCGTTCGGCACAAAGCCGGCGTCGACAGCGGCACGGGATGCGCCAACAGCGGCACCCATCAGATCGGCTACCTGCTCCAGCATCTTGAAGTTATCGCCGTTCTGCATGCCGCGACCACCGGAAACAACGATACCGGCGCTTGCCAGATCAGGACGATCGGATTTGGCCAGCTCTTCGTTTACGAACTGGGACAAACCGGCGTCTTTAACAACGTCCAGCTGTTCAACAGCAGCGGAGCCACCTTCACCGGCAACCGGGTCGAAAGCGGTCGGACGAACAGTAACCACCTTGATGCTGTCACTGGATTTCACAGTGGCAATGGCGTTACCCGCGTAGATCGGGCGAACGAAGGTGTCCTCGGATTCAACACGCATGATGTCGGAAACCTGGGCAACGTCCAGAAGTGCGGCAACCCGTGGCATGAAATCTTTGCCCACGGTGCCTGCGGCGGCCAGGATGTGGCTGTAGCCCTTGCCCACTTCGGCAACCAGCTCGCCCAGGTTCTCACCCAGGAAGTGACCATACGCAGCGTTATCGGCAACCAGAACCTTGTTCACGCCCTCGGCCTTGGCAGCAGCTTCGGCAACGGCACCACAGTTCTCGCCGGCAACCAGCACGTCGATGTCACCGCCAATGGCCTTGGCAGCCGCTACAACATTCAGGGTAGCCTGCTTCAGGCTGCTGTTGTCGTGTTCAGCAATTACCAGGATGCTCATTTAGATCACCTTCGCTTCGTTCTTCAGTTTATCGACCAGCTCAGCTACGTCAGCCACCTTGACACCCGCCTGGCGCGCGGCCGGGGCTTCGACTTTCAGGGTGGACAGGCGCGGGGCAATGTCGACGCCCAGATCAGCCGGGCTCATGTTGTCCAGCGGCTTTTTCTTGGCCTTCATGATGTTCGGCAGAGACGCATAACGCGGCTCGTTCAGACGCAGGTCAGTGGTGACGACGGCCGGGAGGTTCAGGGAAACGGTCATCAGACCACCGTCTACCTCACGGGTTACGTTGACCTTGTCGCCTTCAACAACCACTTCGGAAGCGAAGGTGCCCTGACCCATGCCGGTCAGCGCGGCCAGCATCTGGCCAGTCTGGTTGTTGTCGGAATCGATGGACTGCTTGCCGAGAATGACCAGCTTCGGCTCTTCCTTCTCAACAACAGCCTTCAGCAGCTTGGCCGCTTCGAGAGACTGGACTTCTTCGTCGGTCTCGACGTGGATACCACGGTCAGCACCCAGGGCCAGAGCGGTACGGATTTGCTCCTGTGCAGCCTTCGGACCAATGGAAACCACCACGATTTCACTGGCAACACCCTTTTCTTTCAGACGAACCGCTTCTTCAACAGCGATTTCGCAGAATGGGTTCATTGCCATCTTGACGTTGGCGAGGTCAACACCGGTGTTGTCCGGCTTGACGCGCACCTTCACGTTGTAGTCGATAACTCGTTTTACAGCGACCAGAACCTTCATAGATTCCTCGTTCTTCTACGATGGGTTTAATGACTCGCAGTCCCCCGCGGAGCCTGCCGAAATTCAGTGCGCACTAATGATGGAGGCAATGGTCAGCAGAATCAATAGCCTCAAACGACGCGCCGGGACTGCTTTAAAAGCCAATTCGACGGTGTTGACCCGGATTGGCAATGAGACGATACTAAAATTCGACTCAAAACACACGATGTTTCGGTGTACACGTACAATGCCAAAGCTCACGGAGAATTTCAAACAAACGTTTGTTTGATTTCTTAAATGCGGTATGCTTTCGGTTAAATTAGCCGGGGTATTCGGCTCGGGGCAGTCGTCTATAGGCAGTTTTACCGGTATGATGACGCCCCTGTAAATCGGCCTGCGGGCAAATAATTTCCAATAGAAGCTGTTTGAGGAGACCAACGTGGAACGCGAATCGATGGAATTTGATGTTCTGATCGTCGGCGGCGGCCCTGCGGGCCTGTCGGCAGCCTGCCGCGTCATGCAACTGGCGCAGGAAGCCGGCGAAGAACTGACCGTATGCGTGGTAGAGAAAGGGTCTGAAATCGGTGCGCACATCCTCGCCGGTACCGTATTCGAGCCCACCGCCCTGAACGAACTCTTCCCGGACTGGAAAGAGAAAGGCGCTCCCCTGAACACGCCGGTTACCCGGGATGACATCTTCCTGCTGAAGAACCAGGAAAACGCCACCAAGATCCCGAATGCCTTTGTGCCCAAGAATATGTACAACCACGGCAACTACATTATCAGCCTGGGCAACCTGTGCCGCTGGCTGGCCGAACAGGCCGAGCAGCTTGGCGTTGAAGTCTATCCGGGCTTCGCCGCGGCCGAGACCATTGTTGAGGATGGCCAGGTCAAGGGCATCATCACCGGCGACATGGGCGTGGCCCGTGACGGTTCCGAGAAAGACGGCTACATGCCGGGCATGGAACTGCGCGCCAAATACACCCTGTTCACCGAGGGCTGCCGCGGTCACCTGGGCAAGCGCCTGATCAACGATTTCAAACTGGATGAAGGCAAGGATCCACAGCACTACGGCATCGGCATCAAGGAGCTGTGGGACATCGATCCGGCCAAACACGAGCCGGGCCTGGTCGTCCACACCACCGGCTGGCCACTGAACGAATCCGGTTCCACCGGCGGTTCCTTCCTTTATCACCTGGAAAACGGCCAGGTTTACGTGGGTCTGATCACCGATCTGTCCTACAGCAACCCGCACCTGAGCCCGTTCGAGGAATTCCAGCGCCTGAAGTTACACCCGGAAATCAGCAAGTACCTGGAAGGCGGCAAGCGCGTATCCTATGGCGCTCGTGCCATCGCCAAGGGCGGCTACAATGCCCTGCCGAAGATGAGCTTCCCGGGCGGTCTGCTGCTGGGCTGCGACGCCGGCACCCTGAACAGCTCCAAGATCAAGGGCTCCCACACCGCCATGAAGTCCGGCCTGCTGGGCGCGGAAGCGGTGTTCGAGGCTCTGAAGGAAGGCAAGAGCGGTGAGGAAATCACCGGCTTCCAGCAGCGTTTCGAAGAGAGCTGGCTGTATAAGGAGCTCTACGCCGAGCGTAACTTCGGCCCGGCCATGCACAAGTTCGGCAACGTGGTAGGCGGCGCCATCGCCTTCTTCGAGCAGAACATCCTGCGTGGCAGCCTCCCGATCACCTTCCACGATACCACTCCGGACTATGCCACTCTGAAGCCAGCGTCCGAGGCCAAGAAGATCAACTATCCGAAGCCGGATAACAAGCTGACCTTCGACCGCCTGTCCTCGGTATTCATTTCCAACACCAACCACGAGGAAGACCAGCCGGTTCACCTGAAGCTGACCGATCCGGATATTCCGCTGAAGGAAAACCTGCCGAAATACGACGAGCCCGCGCAGCGCTACTGCCCGGCCGGCGTATACGAAGTCGTCGAAGCAGAAGACGGCAGCGGCAAGAAGTTCCAGATCAACGCCCAGAACTGTGTTCACTGCAAGACCTGTGACATCAAGGATCCTGCCCAGAACATCAACTGGGTGACCCCGGAAGGGGGCGGTGGCCCGAATTATCCGAACATGTAAGCTTCGGAATTCGGGGTGAACATGGGGTCAGATGAAAGCTTTCATCTGACCCCTTTTTTTTGCCTGGAATTCAACTCAGGGGTCTGAAGAAGCCCTTCTTCTGACCCCATTTTCAAGCCGATCTCCACGGGCCCACCTCCCCTCAGGGGTCTGATGAAAGCCTTCATCTGACCCCATTCTCAACCTTGCCCCCATTTATCCCAGGCACAAAAAAACGGCCCATAAAGGACCGTTTCTTCGCAGAGGCGGGGGGCAGGCCTTAAGTTGGGGTCAGATGAAAGTGTTCATCAGACCCCGTTGCCATGAGGCCCGGATCTGAAGTGCCCCCCAAAACCTGGACAGTTTAATCAGGCTGCAGTCGCAGCCTGTTCTCTGTACTCCACCGGAGTCAGGCCGTTTAAGGTCAGCCGGATTCGGTG
>NZ_QNRO01000031.1 GCF_003315345.1 Marinobacter pelagius | reverse complement strand
TCGCTCCGATCGCCATGGAAGATGGCCTGCGCTTCGCGATCCGCGAAGGCGGCCGTACCGTTGGTGCCGGCGTGGTCTCCAAGATCATCGAGTAATCTGCTCGCTTGATCCTGAGAAAGGGGCTGAACCATCAGCCCCTTTTTCTGTTTCAGTCGCAAAGTCTGCCCGACCTGGTCATACGGCATAGCTGTTGACAGGGTTGGGTATTATGCATACAATGCGGCTCCTTTTTTTGAAGGTCGGCTAAACAGTAGCTGCTACGAGTGGAGTTTGGTGCATCATGCAAAGCCAAAAAATTCGAATTCGGTTGAAGGCGTTTGATTACCGCCTGATCGACCAGTCCACGCAGGAGATCGTCGATACCGCAAAGCGGACCGGCGCTCAGGTGCGTGGCCCGATTCCTCTGCCGACGCGGAAGGAAAAGTACACAGTATTGATCTCTCCGCACGTCAACAAGGACGCGCGTGATCAGTATGAAATTCGTACGCATAAGCGTCTGCTCGACATCGTTGAGCCGACGGAGAAGACAGTTGATGCTCTGATGAAGCTGGACCTGGCAGCAGGTGTAGACGTTCAGATCAGCCTCGGCTAATACCGCCCGGTATTAGTCTGTGTAACTGTCATAAGGCCATAGAGGGTGCGAGCCCCGTACACTTAAGAGGTGAAACATGGCAATTGGTGTTGTCGGTCGGAAGGCCGGTATGACCCGTATTTTTACGGAAGATGGGCAGGCGCTGCCCGTAACGGTAATCGAGGTTGAGCCCAACCGCATTACCCAGCTGAAAACTCTTGAAAGCGATGGTTATCGTGCCGTTCAGGTCACTGTAGGCGCCCGTCGTTCCTCTCGTGTAACCAAGGCGGAAGCAGGTCACTTTGCCAAGGCGGGCGTAGAAGCCGGTCGTGGCGTGTGGGAATTCCGTCTGGCTGATGGTGAAGGTGAAGATCTGGCCGCTGGTGGCGAGATTACAGCCTCTGTCTTTGAAGACGGTCAGATGGTTGATGCCGTCGGTCAGTCCAAGGGTAAGGGCTTTCAGGGTGGTGTGAAGCGCTGGAACTTCTCCATGCAAGACGCTACTCACGGTAACTCCCTGTCTCACCGTGCACCGGGTTCCATTGGTCAGAACCAGACCCCGGGCAAGGTATTCAAGGGCAAGAAGATGGCGGGCCAGATGGGTAACGCACAGGTCACCGTGCAGAACCTGAAGATCGTCCGTGTCGACGCCGAGCGCAACCTGCTGCTGGTGAGTGGTGCCGTCCCCGGTGCAACTGGCGGCGACGTTGTCATCAAGCCTGCAGTCAAAGCCTGAGGAGCGGTGCGATGGAATTGACAATTACTGGTAGCGGCAAGGGAATCTCTGTTTCCGACGCTACGTTCGCCAAAGATTTCAACGAGTCCCTGGTTCACCAGGTGGTCACTGCCTATATGGCAGCCGGTCGTCAGGGTACCAAGGCTCAGAAGACACGTTCCGAAGTCAGTGGCGGTGGCAAGAAGCCCTGGCGTCAGAAGGGTACCGGTCGTGCCCGTGCGGGTACGATTCGTAGCCCGATCTGGCGCGCTGGTGGCGTAACTTTTGCTGCCAAGCCCCGCGACTTTGAGCAGAAGGTCAATCGCAAGATGTACCGCGCGGCCATGCGCTCCATTTTCTCGGAGCTGGTGCGTCAGGAGCGTCTGGTGGTGGTTGACGACATGAACGTCGAAAGCCCGAAGACCAAGGCCTTCAATGCCAAGCTGAAGGACATCGGTGTATCCAATGCGCTGATTCTGTCCGACAACGTTGAGCAGAACCTGCACCTGGCTTCCCGCAACATTCCCCACGTGGATGTTCGTGACGTAGCAGGCCTGGACCCGGTCAGCCTGGTTGCCTTCGAAAAAGTCGTGGTGACTGTTCCCGCTCTGAAGAAGATCGAGGAGATGCTGGGATGAATCAGGAACGTATTTACAAGGTCCTGCTGGGACCGCACGTATCAGAGAAAGCATCTCTGGCAGCTGAGCGCGGCCAAGTCGTGTTCCGTGTAGCGCCTGACGCCACCAAGCCGGAGATCAAAAAAGCCGTTGAGCAGTTGTTCAACGTCACCGTAGAAGGTGTTCAGGTTCTGAACCGTAAGGGTAAGCTCAAGCGCACTATCCGCGGGTTCGGCAAGCGTAATGACATTCGTAAGGCTTACGTCAAGCTGGCAGAAGGTCAGGACATCGATTTTCTGGATGTGGAATAAGGTAAAGGGGTCGTAATATGCCGATCGTCAAAACCAAGCCAACATCTGCCGGACGCCGTCACGTTGTAAAACTTTACAACCCGGATCTGCACAAAGGACGTCCTTACGAGCCGTTGGTAGAAACAAAGAGTAAGTCTGGTGGCCGTAACAATGTTGGTCGCATTACTACTCGTCACATCGGTGGTGGCCACAAGCAGCACTACCGTGTTATCGACTTCAAGCGGACCAAAGATGGTATTCCGGCGGTTATCGAACGCCTGGAATACGATCCGAACCGCTCTGCGCACATTGCACTGTTGAAGTACGCCGATGGCGAGCGTCGTTACATCATCGCTCCCAAGGGCATGCAGATCGGTGACCAGGTGCGCTCCGGTATCGACGCGCCGATCAAGGTGGGTTCCACTCTGCCGCTCCGGAACATTCCGGTCGGTTCTGTGGTCCACTGCGTCGAACTCAAGCCTGGCAAAGGTGCCCAGCTGGCCCGCTCCGCGGGCGCATCCGTACAGCTGGTTGCTCGGGAAGGTGCATATGCCACCATCCGCCTGCGTTCAGGTGAAATGCGAAAGGTGCTTGTAGATTGCCGTGCCACGCTGGGTGAAGTATCCAACAGCGAGCACAGCCTCAAGCAACTTGGTAAAGCGGGTGCATCACGTTGGCGCGGCAAACGGCCAACAGTACGTGGTGTTGCTATGAACCCAGTTGACCACCCGCATGGTGGTGGTGAAGGGCGTACCTCTGGCGGACGTCACCCGGTTACTCCGTGGGGTGTTCCGACCAAAGGGCATAAGACTCGTAAGAACAAGCGTACTGACAAGATGATAGTACGTCGTCGTTCGGCCAAGTAAACGACTACATAGAGGTAATTTGCTGTGCCACGTTCTTTGAAGAAAGGTCCTTTTATAGACCTGCATCTGTTGAAGAAGGTCGAGGCAGCTCTGGAAGCTAACGACAAGCGGCCCATTAAAACCTGGTCCCGCCGGTCAACAGTCTTTCCGGAGATGGTAGGCCTGACCATTGCAGTCCACAACGGCAAGCAGCACGTGCCGGTTTATGTCACCGAAGATATGGTGGGGCATAAACTGGGTGAGTTCGCGGCAACGCGTACTTATCGTGGTCATGCGGCCGACAAGAAAGCTAAACGCTGATTCTGAGGTAATAGAAATGGAAGTAGCAGCCAAGTACAAGGGCGCTCGCCTCTCAGCTCAAAAAGCGCGTCTTGTCGCTGACCAGGTACGCGGCAAGGCTGTTGAGGACGCCCTGAACATTCTGACTTTCAGCCCGAAAAAGGCAGCGGTCGTGATCAAGAAAGCTCTTGAATCCGCCATTGCCAACGCTGAGCACAACGAAGGTCTGGACGTAGATGATCTGCGGGTTTCCACCGTTATGGTGGATGAGGGCCCGACGCTCAAGCGAATCAAAGCTCGAGCCAAGGGGCGCGCTGACCGTATTTTCAAGCGCACCTGTCATATCACCGTCAAGGTCGCCGACAAGTAGGAGATGCTCAGATGGGTCATAAAGTAAATCCAACCGGCATTCGCCTGGGTGTGATCAAAGAGCACAACTCAGTCTGGTATGCCGACAAGAAGGACTACTCCAAGAACCTGCTGAATGATATTCAGGTTCGTGAGTTCCTGGACAAGCGTCTGGTTAAGGCGTCTGTCAGCAAGATTGTGATCGAGCGCCCGGCTCAGAACGCCCGGATCACGATCCATACAGCCCGTCCCGGTATTGTTATCGGCAAGAAGGGTGAAGATGTTGACCGTCTGCGTCGCGAAGTCAGCGACATGATGGGTGTGCCCGTGCACATCAACATCGAGGAAGTCCGCAAGCCGGACCTGGATGCCCGCCTGGTAGCGCAGAACGTTGCCGGTCAGCTCGAGCGTCGTGTGATGTTCCGTCGCGCAATGAAGCGTGCGGTACAGAACGCCATGCGTCAGGGCGCCAAGGGTATCAAGATCCAGGTAGGCGGTCGTCTTGGGGGTGCTGAAATCGCACGTTCCGAGTGGTATCGCGAAGGTCGTGTACCTCTGCACACACTGCGTGCAGATATTGATTACGCAACCTACGAAGCGCATACCACTTACGGCGTTATCGGCGTCAAGGTATGGATCTTCAAAGGTGAGATTCTTGGTGGTATGGAGCAGGTCCGTGCTGACAAGAAAGCCTCTGGGAAGAAAGGTTCTAAGTAAAGGGGCACTCTTATGCTGCAACCAAAACGCACCAAATTCCGCAAGGTAATGAAAGGCCGTAACACCGGTCTTGCTCAGCGTGCCAACAAGGTGAGCTTCGGTGAATACGGATTGAAGGCGACCAGCCGTGGGCGTATAACTGCGCGCCAGATTGAGGCAGCGCGTCGTACCATGACTCGTCGCATCAAGCGGGGCGGTAAGATCTGGATCCGGGTGTTCCCGGACAAGCCGATCACCGGCAAGCCGCTTGAAGTTCGAATGGGTAAAGGTAAGGGTTCTGTCGAGTATTGGGTGGCTGAGATCCAGCCAGGCCGTATGCTCTACGAGATGGAAGGTGTTGCTGAAGACGTAGCACGCGAAGCCTTCACACTCGCAGCGGCCAAACTGCCGGTACAGACCACCTTTGTAACGAGGACGGTGATGTGATGAAAGCAACAGAGCTGCGTGAAAAGTCAGTCGAGGAGCTGAACAAAGAGCTGATCGACCTCCTGAAGGAGCAGTTCAACCTGCGCATGCGCAAGGCGACAGGTCAGCTGAATCAGTCTCACCTTCTCGGCAAGGTGAAACGCGACATCGCTCGCGTGAAAACAGTATTGAACGAAAAGGCAGGACAGTGACATGACCGAAGCTACCCAAACTGCCAGAACTCTGAGCGGGAAGGTCGTGAGCAACAAGATGGACAAGTCCATCGTGGTTCTGGTCGAGCGTCAGGTGAAGCATCCGCTGTACGGTAAGTACATGAAGCGCTCTACCAAGATTCACGCTCACGATGAGAGTAATCAGTGCAACATCGGTGACACTGTAACGATCCAGGAAACCCGTCCGGTCTCCAAGACCAAGAGCTGGGCTCTGGTGGAAGTTACCGAACGTGCATCCAAGGTGTAATTCGCCCGGAGAACAACCATGATTCAGACTCAAACAATGCTTGAAGTCGCGGATAACAGCGGTGCGCGTCAGGTGATGTGCATCAAGGTCCTGGGCGGTTCACACCGGCGTTACGCCAGCGTAGGGGATATCATCAAGGTAACCGTCAAGGAAGCCATCCCCCGCGGTAAAGTGAAGAAAGGCCAGGTCCTGAAAGCTGTCGTGGTACGCACTCGCAAGGGTGTGCGCCGTCCCGACGGTTCGCTGATCCGTTTCGACGGAAACGCGGCAGTACTTCTGAACAATCAGGACGCACCGATTGGTACCCGTATCTTCGGACCGGTTACCCGTGAACTGCGTAATGAGAAGTTCATGAAAATTATCTCACTGGCACCCGAAGTACTTTAAAGGACCAGAGGCCGGTTATGAAAAAGATCAAACGAGATGACGAAGTAATCGTCACCACGGGCAAAGACAAAGGCAAACGTGGTAAAGTCCTGAAGGTTCAGGATGATGGCCGAGTGCTTGTTTCTGGCATCAACATGATGAAGAAGCACACCAAGCCGAACCCGATGCTGGGCACCCCGGGTGGCATCGTCGAGAAAGAAGCACCTATCCAGGTTTCCAACGTGGCTATCTTTAATCCGCAGACCGGCAAAGCCGATCGCGTCGGCTTTCAGGTGAAGGAAGACGGCAGCAAAGTGCGGATCTTCAAGTCCACGAACGAAGCTGTCGATAACCAGTAAGCGGTGGTGGTTACGATGCTAAATAGCAAAGAGCAATACAGTCAGGAAGTGGTACCCGCCCTGCAGAAAGAGTTCGGTTACAAGAACGTGATGCAGGTACCGCGTATCGAAAAGATCACCCTGAACATGGGTGTCGGTGAAGCGGTTGGTGACAAGAAGCTGATTGAGAATGCCGTGGCGGATCTTGAGCGCCTGGCCGGTCAAAAAGCGGTTGTTACCAAGGCACGTAAGTCCGTTGCGGGTTTCAAGATCCGTGAAGGCTGGCCTATCGGCTGCAAGGTTACCCTGCGTGGCGAGCGTATGTGGGAATTCTTCGATCGTCTGGTTCACATTGCGGTTCCCCGCATTCGTGACTTCCGCGGTCTGAACCCCAAGTCCTTCGACGGGCGCGGTAACTACAGCATGGGTGTGCGTGAGCAGATCATTTTCCCCGAGATCGAGTACGACAAGGTCGACAAGATCCGTGGTCTGGACATCACCATCACCACCACTGCCGGTACCGACGACGAAGGTCGCGAACTGCTGAAAGCCTTCGGCTTTCCGTTCAAGAAATAAGGAACGAGAGACATGGCTAAGGTTTCCATGAAACAGCGCGAGCTCAAGCGCGAGAAGACGGTTGCGAAATACGCAGCCAAGCGTGCAGAGCTCAAGGCGATTATCAAGAACCCGAATACCAGCGACGACGAGCGTTGGGATGCGCAGATGAAGCTTCAACAGCTTCCTCGCGATGCGTCTCCTTCGCGTCTTCGTAATCGTTGCCAGGTGACTGGTCGTCCCCACGGCGTTCTGCGCAAGTTCGAGCTTTCACGGATCAAACTCCGTGAATACGGCATGCGCGGTGACGTTCCGGGCCTGACCAAGGCAAGCTGGTAAGATAGGCCGCCTGACTTCGGTCAGGTGAGCCTGTTGGTAAGCGGTGCGGCAAGCCGCTGCACAACTAAAAAGATCAGGAGCCTCATACCAATGAGTATGCAAGACACGCTTGCGGATATGTTTACCCGTATCCGTAATGCCCAGATGGCATCCAAAGCAGACGTTACGATGCCGTCTTCAAAAATGAAGATCTCCGTAGCCCAGGTCCTCAAAGACGAAGGTTACGTTGAAGATTTCTCTGTTTCAGCTGACGCGAAGCCCGAGCTGACGATTACTCTGAAGTACTTCGGTGGCAAGCCGGTTATTGAAGAGATCAAGCGGGTCAGCCGTCCGAGTCTGCGCCAGTACAAGGGCGCTGGGGAACTGCCGAAAGTATCCGGTGGTCTGGGAGTCGCGATTGTCTCAACGTCCAAGGGCGTTATGACAGACCGCGCCGCACGAGCTGCCGGCGTGGGTGGCGAAGTCATCTGCACCGTATTCTAGGAGATACACATGTCCAGGGTTGCCAATAATCCTGTCGTGCTGCCTTCCGGTGTTGAGGTTAAGCTGAACGGACAGGAAATTAACGTGAAGGGCTCCAAGGGAGCGCTTCAATTCACCATTCACCAGGCGGTTGAAGTAAAGCAGGAAGAGAACGTTCTGCGCTTTGAAGCCCGCAATGGTGCAAAACAGTCCCGTGCTCTTGCTGGTACGACCCGTGCTCTGATTAACAACATGGTCACCGGCGTTTCTACAGGTTGGGAGCGCAGGCTTACGCTGACGGGTGTAGGTTACCGTGCCCAGGCGCAGGGTAAGAAGCTCAACCTGACACTGGGTTTTTCTCACCCGGTCGAGTACGAGCTGCCCGAGGGTGTTACCGCCGAGACTCCGTCCAACACGGAAGTCGTGATTCGCGGTATCGACAAGCAACAGGTTGGCCAGGTCGCTGCTGAAATCCGCGCGTTCCGTCCGCCCGAGCCTTATAAGGGCAAGGGTGTTCGTTATGCGGATGAGCAGGTCAGACGCAAAGAAGCCAAGAAGAAATAAGGCGGGACTATGAGCGCGAATAACGAAAGATTGCGTCGCGCACGCAAAGTGCGCATGAAGATCCGTGAACTGGGTACTGATCGTCTGTGCGTTCACCGCACTCCGCGTCATATGTACGCCCAGGTCACTACTGCAGACGGCAGCAAGGTGCTGGCCTCTGCCTCCACGTTGGATAAGGAACTGCGCCAGGGCGCAACCGGTAACGTGGATGCTGCCAAGAAGGTCGGTCAGCTGATCGCTGAACGTGCCAAGGCGGCTGGCGTTGAAAAGGTTGCGTTTGACCGTTCCGGTTACCGTTATCACGGTCGCGTCCAGGCTCTGGCCGACGCTGCCCGTGAAGCTGGCTTGCAATTCTAAGAGGTGGAGAAGATGAGCGTTAACGAACAGAAGGCGCCTGAGCTCCAGGAGAAGCTGGTTCAGGTAAACCGAGTCGCCAAGGTTGTAAAAGGTGGCCGTATTTTCGCCTTCACCGCACTGACCGTAGTGGGTGATGGTAAAGGTCGCGTTGGCTTCGGCCGTGGTAAGGCCCGGGAAGTTCCGGTTGCCATCCAGAAGGCCATGGAAGCTGCACGTAAGAACATGGTAGACGTGGCGCTGGACGGCACCACTCTGCAGTACCCGGTCCGGGCTCAGCATGGCGGCTCCAAGGTCTACATGCAGCCGGCTTCCGAAGGTACCGGTATCATCGCCGGTGGTGCGATGCGTGCGGTCCTGGAAGTGGCGGGTGTGCAGAACGTACTGTCCAAGTGTTACGGGTCTACCAACCCGGTGAACGTGGTACGTTCCACCATCAAGGGTCTCCAGGCCATGAAGGCGCCTGAGGACGTTGCAGCCAAGCGCGGTAAATCCGTGGAAGATATTCTGGGTTGAAGTCATGGCGAACGCGAAAACAATCAAAGTTACACTGACCCGCAGCCCTATCAGCTGCCAGCCCAAGCACAAGCTGTGCGTGAAGGGCCTGGGTCTTCGTAAAATCGGTCAGACCGTGGAGCTGGAAGACACTCCTTCCATCCGCGGCATGATCAACCGGGTAAATTACCTGGTACGGGTTGAGGAGAACTAAGATGCGTCTGAACGAACTTGCTCCAGAACCCGGTTCACGCCCGGACGCCAAGCGCGTTGGTCGTGGTATCGGTAGCGGCCTCGGTAAGACCGGTGGCCGTGGTCACAAGGGTCTGAAGGCCCGTTCCGGTGGTACCGTAGCTCCCGGTTTCGAGGGCGGTCAGCAGCCGCTGGCTCGTCGTCTGCCGAAGTTTGGTTTCACTTCCCGTCAGCAGCGTTATGTTGCCGAGATTCGCCTGAACGAACTGGCGAAGGTTGAAGGCGATATGGTTGATCTGGAAGCCCTGAAAAAGGCTGACGTGATCCGTGAAGAGATCCGTGAAGCCAAGGTTATCCTGTCCGGCGAACTGAGCCGTCCGGTAACCGTGAAGGGCCTGCGGGTCACCAAAGGCGCACGCGAGGCAATTGCTGCCGCGGGCGGTAAAGTCGAGGACTAAGGCGAGTCGAGGACTAAATGGCCAAGACAGCATCATTGCCTGCGGGCGCGGGTAAAGGACTGGCGGAGCTGCGATCGCGGCTCTGGTTTGTCTTCCTGGCATTGCTGGTGTACCGGATCGGTGCCCATATTCCGGTGCCGGGTATCAACCCCGACCGTCTGGCGGCACTGTTTGAGCAGAATCAGGGCACGATCCTGAGCATGTTCAACATGTTTTCCGGTGGTGCGCTTGAGCGCATGAGTATCTTCGCTCTCGGTATCATGCCGTACATCTCGGCTTCCATTATCATGCAGCTCATGACTGCGGTCAGTCCGCAGCTTGAGCAGCTGAAGAAAGAAGGCGAGGCTGGTCGTCGCAAGATCAGCCAGTACACTCGGTACGGCACGGTCATCCTGGCCCTGGTTCAGGGTGCTGGTATATCTGTGGGGCTGGCATCTCAGGGTGTCACCTTTAACGATAGCTTCAGCTTCCACTTCGTGGCAGTTGTGTCATTTGTCAGTGGTGCGGTGTTCATGATGTGGCTGGGTGAGCAGATCACCGAGCGCGGCGTTGGTAACGGTATTTCGTTGCTGATCTTCGCCGGGATCGTTGCCGGGTTGCCCGGCGCTATCGGTCAGACGCTTGAACAGGCACGTAATGGCGAGATGAGCCTGCTGGTGGTTCTCGGGATCGGTATCCTGGCTGTGGCCGTTATCGGGTTTGTGGTGTTCATGGAGCGTGGTCAGCGTCGTCTGACCATCAACTACGCCAAGCGGCAGCAGGGGCGCCGGGTATTTGCCCAGCAGTCCAGCCATTTGCCGCTCAAGGTGAACATGGCGGGTGTTATTCCGCCCATCTTCGCCTCCTCCATCCTGCTGTTCCCGGCTTCCATCGGGCAGTGGTTCGGCCAGGGTGAAGGTATGGAGTGGTTGAGCGACGTTTCCCAGGCACTGGCACCGAGTCAGCCTCTGTACATTATCCTGTTCGCGGCAGCAGTGGTATTCTTCTGCTTCTTCTACACAGCGCTGATGTACAACCCGAAAGAAGTCGCGGATAACCTCAAGCGCTCAGGAGCGTTTATTCCGGGCATCCGTCCGGGCGAGCAGACCGCCAAGTACATTGACGGTGTGCTGACCCGCTTGACGCTGTTCGGCGCAATGTACATTGCGGCAGTGTCCCTGTTCCCTCAGTTCCTGATGGTGGCAGGGAATGTACCTTTCTATCTGGGCGGTACGTCACTGCTGATTGTGGTAGTCGTGGTGATGGATTTCATGGCGCAGGTACAGTCGCACCTGATGTCCCATCAGTATGAATCACTGATGAAGAAGTCCAATCTCAAGGGCTATGGACGGAACGGGTAACACCGTTCCCCTTGAAAACTGGAGTCGACAATGAAAGTACGCGCTTCGGTAAAGAAAATTTGCCGTAACTGCAAAGTAATTCGTCGCAATGGCTCGGTTCGAGTCATCTGCACGGAGCCTCGTCACAAGCAGCGCCAGGGCTGATCCCTCCGGGAACACTCCTGACATTGCAAAAGGGGTTCGGAATGATGGCGCTTGACTCGGAAGCGGGTCAGGCGCTATTATTTCGCGCCCTTTTTGTGGCGGAAAATTCACACAGCAAAGCTTTGAACGCGGAGTAATTTGGATGGCACGTATAGCCGGTGTCAATATACCCGATAACAAACATGCTGTTATCTCGCTGACCTACATCTTTGGTGTTGGCAAGACAACAGCCCAGAAGCTTTGCGACGCAACCGGCGTCAAGCCGGACCTTAAGGTCAAAGACCTTAGCGACGAGCAGCTTGAATCCCTTCGTGCAGAAGTGGGCAAGTTCGTCGTCGAAGGTGATCTGCGTCGTGAAGTACAGATGAACATCAAGCGTTTGAAGGATCTCGGTTGCTTCCGTGGTCTGCGTCACCGTCATGGCCTTCCGGTCCGTGGCCAGCGCACCAAGACCAACGCCCGCACCCGTAAAGGTCCTCGCAAACCTATTCGCAAGTAACAGGTAGGCAAACATGGCAAAGCCAGGTACACGTACCCGTAAAAAGGTGAAAAAGACGGTTGTTGATGGCGTCGCGCACATTCACGCGTCCTTCAACAACACTATCGTGACCATTTCGGACCGTCAGGGCAACGTCCTGTCCTGGGCCACCTCTGGTGGTTCCGGCTTCCGCGGCTCACGTAAGAGTACACCTTTTGCTGCGCAGGTAGCAGCTGAAAGAGCCGGTAATGCGGCTGCTGAATACGGCCTTAAAAACCTGGACGTAGAGGTTAAGGGTCCTGGGCCCGGACGTGAATCTGCAGTTCGCGCGCTGAACGCGTGTGGCTACAAGATTACCAACATCACTGATGTGACGCCGATTCCCCATAACGGCTGCCGTCCGCCCAAGAAGCGCCGCGTCTAACACAGGAGACAGTGAAATATGGCTCGTTATATAGGCCCGAAGTGCAAGCTGTCTCGTCGTGAAGGGACAGATCTTTTTCTGAAGAGCGGCGTTCGCGCGCTCGATTCCAAGTGCAACATCGAGACTCCGCCGGGTATGCACGGCGCGCGTCGCGGTCGTCTGTCCGAGTACGGCGTACAGCTTCGTGAAAAACAGAAAGTCCGTCGTATCTACGGCGTGCTTGAGAAGCAGTTCCGTAACTACTACAAAGAGGCTGCCCGTATCAAAGGTGCAACGGGTGAAAACCTGCTGCAGCTTCTGGAAGGGCGTCTGGATAACGTTGTATACCGCATGGGCTTTGGTTCTACCCGTGCAGAAGCCCGTCAGCTCGTCTCTCACAAGGCGATCCTGGTCAACGACAAGGCGGTTAACATTCCGTCCTATCAGGTCAAGCCGGGTGACGTTGTGAGCGTGCGCGAGAAGGCCAAGAATCAGCTGCGTGTCAAAGGCGCACTGGATCTGGCTGCCAGCCGTGCACCGGTAAGCTGGGTAGAGGTTGACGCCAACAAGATGTCCGGCGTTTACAAGTCAGTACCCGAGCGTACTGAACTGCCGGCCGACATCAACGAGAACCTCATCGTCGAGCTTTACTCCAAGTAAAGCCCAGTAAGCAACGATAGCAGATAGGGGCGTCTATGCAGCGTTCAGTACATGAGTTATTGACACCTCGTACCATTGACGTGAAAGAATCCAGCGCCACGCGTGCCAAGGTAACCCTGGAGCCTCTGGAAAGGGGCTTCGGTCATACTCTGGGTAGCGCACTGCGCCGTATTCTCTTGTCTTCGATGCCGGGCTGCGCCATTACTGAAGCGCAGATCGACGGTGTCCTGCACGAGTACAGCGCCATTGAGGGTGTCCAGGAGGACGTCATCGAGATTCTGCTGAATCTCAAGGGCGTCGCCGTGAAAATGAACGGTCGGGATGAAGCTGAGCTGACTCTCAGCAAGAAAGGCCCGGGCGTTGTGACAGCCGGTGACATCAAGCTGGATCACGATGTCGAGATCGCCAACCCGGACCATGTGATCTGTCACCTGAGTGAAAACGGTGAGTTGAACATGCGTCTGCGTGTTGCCCGCGGTCGTGGCTATGAGCCAGCCGACCAGCGTGGTCTTGACGAGGACGAAACTCGCGCCATCGGACGCCTGCAGCTGGATGCAACCTTCAGCCCGGTTCGTCGCGTGGCCTATGCCGTGGAAAGTGCACGGGTTGAGCAACGGACTGATCTGGACAAGCTGGTAATTGATCTGGAGACCAATGGCACCATCGACCCGGAAGAAGCAATTCGCCGGGCGGCGACCATCCTCCAGCAGCAACTGGCGGTATTCGTTGATTTCGATCACGAGAAAGAGCCGGAGCGTGTAGAGGAAGAGGAAGAAATCGATCCGATTCTGCTGCGTCCGGTAGATGATCTGGAATTGACTGTGCGTTCAGCTAACTGCTTGAAGGCTGAGAACATTTACTATATCGGCGATCTGATTCAGCGCACCGAAGTTGAGCTGCTGAAGACGCCTAACCTTGGCAAGAAGTCGCTGACCGAGATCAAGGACGTCCTGGCGTCCCGTGGTTTATCTCTGGGCATGCGTCTTGATAACTGGCCGCCGGCAAGCCTTCGTGGCGACGACCGGGTTCTGGGCGGTTAATCGCCGATTAGTTTAAGGTAAGGAATCAGAGCAATGCGTCATCGTAAGAGTGGTCGTAAGTTCAGCAGGACCAGTGCGCATCGCAAGGCCATGTTCCGTAACATGACTGCGTCACTGGTTGAACACGAGCTGATCAAAACAACGCTGCCGAAAGCCAAAGAGCTTCGTCGGGTAGCCGAGCCTTTGATCACGCTTTCCAAGAATGATTCGGTTGCAAACCGTCGCCTGGCGTTCTCTCGCCTGCGCAGCGATGCGGCGGTAGCCAAGCTGTTTGACGAGCTCGGCCCGCGCTACAGCGACCGTCCGGGTGGATACCTTCGTATCCTTAAGTGTGGCTTCCGTGCCGGTGACAATGCCCCGATGGCATTTGTCGAGCTGGTGGGTCGCCCGCTGGATATCGAAGCGGAAGAAGTGGACGACGACGAAGAGTAAGATCTTCGCAGTGGTTCAGGAAGAGCCGGGGGTGGAAACGCCGCCGGCTTTTTTGTGCCTGGAATAAAAAGGGGTCAGAAGAAAGCGTTCTTCTGACCCCATGTTCAGGTCGGACCTCCAAAGGTTCACGGATAAAATCGGGGTCTGATGAAAACCTTCATCTGACCCCATCTTCATCTCAGCTCTTCGCCAGCATCTGCTTCAGATAGCGGCCGGTATGAGACACCGGGTTCTCCGCGACTTCCTCCGGCGTGCCTTCGGCAATGATCTGCCCGCCACCGGAGCCGCCCTCCGGACCCAGGTCGACAATCCAGTCCGCGGTCTTGATCACGTCCAGGTTGTGTTCGATCACCACAATGGTGTTGCCGTGATCCCGCAGGCGCTGCAATACGTTGAGCAGCTGCTGGATATCGTAGAAATGCAGGCCGGTGGTCGGTTCGTCCAGGATGTACAGGGTCTTGCCGGTATCCCGTTTGGACAGCTCCTTGGCCAGCTTCACCCGTTGCGCTTCGCCCCCGGACAGGGTGACGGCGCTCTGGCCCAGCCGGATGTAGGACAGGCCTACGTCGATCAGGGTCTGTAGCTTGCGCGCCAGGAACGGAACGGCATCGAAGAACTCGCGGCCTTCCTCTACGGTCATCTCCAGCACTTCGTGGATGTTCTTGCCTTTGTAGCGCACCTCCAGGGTTTCCCGGTTGTAGCGTTTGCCCTTGCACACGTCGCAGGGTACGTAGATGTCGGGGAGGAAGTGCATCTCCACCTTGATGACGCCATCGCCCTGGCAGGCTTCGCAGCGTCCGCCCTTGACGTTAAAGGAGAACCGTCCGGGCTTGTAGCCTCGGGAACGGGCCTCCTGGGTGCCCGCAAACAGTTCACGGATGGGAGTGAACAGGCCGGTATAGGTGGCCGGGTTGGAGCGGGGCGTGCGGCCGATGGGGCTCTGGTCGATGTCGATCACCTTGTCCAGGTGGTCCAGACCCTTGAGCTTCTTGTAAGGCGAGTGATTGAGGCTCGTCGCCTTGTTCAGCTTGGCGGCGGCCACCGGGTACAAAGTGCTGTTGATCAGGGTGGACTTGCCGGAGCCGGATACCCCGGTAATACAGGTCATCACTCCCAGGGGGAGATTCAGGGTTACGTCCCGGAGGTTGTTGCCTGTGGCACCGGTGAGGGTTAACTGCTTTCCGGAGCCCGTGTTTCGCGTCGGCGGTATGGCAATTTCCTTCTGGCCACTGAGGTACTGACCAGTCAGGGAGTTCTCATTGGCAATGATGTCCTCGGGGCGCCCCTGGGCAACGACATGGCCGCCGTGGACCCCGGCGCCGGGACCGATGTCGATCACATAATCGGCGGCACGGATGGCGTCCTCATCGTGTTCGACCACGATTACCGTGTTTCCCAGGTCCCGCAGATGGGTGAGTGTAGCCAGTAGACGGTCGTTATCCCGCTGATGCAGTCCGATGGAGGGCTCGTCCAGGATGTACATGACGCCGACGAGACCGGCGCCGATCTGACTGGCCAGGCGGATGCGCTGGGCCTCGCCGCCGGAGAGTGTATCGGCGCTGCGCTCGAGGGTCAGGTATTCCAGCCCCACATTCACCAGGAACTGCAGACGCTCCCGCACCTCCTTGAGGATCTTCTCGGCGATTTCGCCTTTCCGGCCCGGCAGGGTCAGCTGTTCGAAATAATCGTGTGCCTCGCCCACCGGCAGATGGGTCACCTCGGGCAGGTTCCGCTCCTCGATGAAGACGTGCCTGGCGCTGCGGCGCAACCTGGAGCCGCCGCAGTCCGTACAGGGCTGGGTGCTCAGGTTGCGGGCCAGCTCCTCGCGCATGCTTTGGGAGTCCGTTTCCCGGTAGCGGCGTTCCAGGTTCGGCAGAATGCCTTCGAAAGGGTGGGCCTTTTCCATGATATGACCGCGGGAGTTCACATAACGGAACGGAATCTCCTCGGAGCCGGAGCCATACAGCAGGACCTGCTGGAAAGACTCGGGCAGGTCGATCCAGGGTGTTTCCAGGTCCATACCGTAGTGCTCGGCCACACTCGACAGCATCTGGAAGTAATACACCGCGCGCCGGTCCCAGCCCTTGATTGCACCTTCGGCCAGGGTCGCCTCCGGGTGCTGGATGACCTTTTCGGGGTCGAAGAACTGCTTCACCCCCAGGCCATCGCAGGTCGGGCAGGCACCGGCGGGGTTGTTGAAGGAAAACAGCCTGGGTTCCAGTTCGCTGAGGGAGTAGCCGCATTGCGTGCAGGCATAGCGGGCGGAGTAGGTGTGTTCCTCGCCCTCGCCGGTCATGGGCGCGACCAGAGCGATGCCGTCCGCCAGTTCCAGAGCGGTTTCGAAACTCTCGGCCAGGCGCTGTTCCAGACCTTCCTTGACCTTGAAGCGGTCGACCACCACGTCGATCTGGTGTTTGCGCTTCTTGTCCAGGGCGGGCACATCGTCGATGTCGTAGACGGTGCCGTCGACCCGCAGCCGGATAAAACCCTGGCTGCGCATGTTGTCGATCACGTGGAGGTGCTCGCCTTTTCGGTCCCGGATGACCGGGGCCAGGATCATCAGCTTGCTGCCCTCGGGCATGGCCAGGACCTGATCCACCATCTGGCTGACCGTCTGGGCTTCCAGCGGCTGGCCGTGATCCGGGCAGCGGGGCTCGCCGGCACGGGCGAACAGCAGTCGCAGGTAATCATAGATCTCGGTGATGGTGCCCACCGTGGACCGGGGGTTGTGAGAGGTGGACTTCTGCTCGATGGAAATCGCCGGTGACAGACCTTCGATGTGGTCCACATCGGGCTTTTCCATCATGGACAGAAATTGTCGGGCATAGGTGGAGAGAGATTCCACGTACCGGCGCTGGCCCTCGGCGTACAGGGTGTCGAAAGCCAGCGACGATTTACCGGAGCCGGACAGGCCTGTGATCACGATCAGCTTGTCCCTTGGCATATCCAGGTCGATGTTCTTCAGGTTGTGGGTGCGTGCACCCTTGATCTGGATATGGTCCATACCACCTCTCAATCTGGGAAAAACGAGAATTATACCGCGTTACCGGAAGGCCGGTGAAACCGGTATTGACCGAGACGGTCCCGGGAGTCCCTCGGTCCGATCGGTTCTGTTACAATGCGCCGCCTGCGGGAGGTATCTGGCCTCCCGGTTATCTGCTTTCAACCCCGGCTGAGGTGAACATCGCGATGAACGCGCTGGAAAAACGCTCCGTAGCAGCCCTGGCATCGGTCTATGCCATGCGAATGCTGGGGCTGTTCATGGTCATGCCGGTGTTCATGCTGCTCGGCGAAGACCTCCAGGGTGCCACGCCCGCGTTGCTCGGCCTGGCCATCGGCGCCTATGGCCTGAGCCAGGCCCTGCTGCAGATTCCTTTCGGGCTTCTCTCCGACCGTGTCGGTCGCAAGAGGATGATCTATCTGGGGCTGATTCTCTTTGCGACCGGCAGCCTGCTCGCTGCAGCAACCGAGTCCATATACGTTGTAATTGCCGGTCGGATTCTCCAGGGCGCCGGTGCCATCGCCAGTGTATTGATGGCGCTGCTCAGTGACCTGACCCGGGAAGAGGAGCGCACCAAGGCCATGGCCACCGTGGGCA
The DNA here is from genome assembly GCF_003315345.1 of Marinobacter pelagius. GTDB lineage: Bacteria > Pseudomonadota > Gammaproteobacteria > Pseudomonadales > Oleiphilaceae > Marinobacter > Marinobacter pelagius_A. The sequence continues at coordinate 18,125 of NZ_QNRO01000031.1, read as the reverse complement.
TTTCCATCGGGTTGTCGTTTTCGGTGTCTCTGGTGCTGGGGCCGTTGCTGGGGGCAGTCTGGGGGCTCCAGGGCATTTTCTATGCCACTGCAGTGTTGGCCCTGATTGCCCTGGTGGTGGTGAGCCGGGTGGTGCCGACCCCGCACCAGCACAAGATCAGCGCCGATACCCACCCGGCAAAAGACATGCTCGGCCGGGTGCTCGTGGATGGTCGCCTGGTCCGGCTGGACTTTGGCATATTCGCCTTGCACCTGGTGCTGACTGCGCTGTTCCTCGTGTTCCCGTCGGTACTTGAGGAGCGACTGGGCCTGGCGGCCAGTTCGCACTGGTGGTTCTACCTGACGGTCATGGTGACCTCTTTCTTCGCTATGGTGCCGTTCATCATCATTGGTGAGAAGAAGCGCAAGATGAAGCCGGTGCTCTGTGGTGCCATCGCGTTGCTGACGCTGGCGACTGCCGGTCTGGCCGGGCTGGGTGGCAGCCTGGTCAAGGCGTGGGCTGTACTGTTCTTCTTTTTCATGGCCTTCAATCTGCTCGAAGCCAGCCTGCCGTCCCTGATCAGTAAGGAGGCGCCGGCGGCGAGCAAAGGAACGGCCATGGGGGTTTACTCCACCTCCCAGTTCCTGGGTGCGTTTCTCGGTGGTGCGCTGGGTGGTGTCCTGTTGGAGACGGCCGGCGTTGTGGGTGTGGTATGGATGATGGTGGCCGTGCTGGCGGCCTGGTTACTGGTGGCCCTGACCATGCCGGCGCCGGGTTACACTACCAGTTTCGTGGTACAGTTACAGCAGGCAGTCAGCCAGACTTACGACGATATCGATGAACGCCTGCGTCGCCTGCCCGGAGTTCAGGATGTGGTTATCGTCGAAGATGCCGCAACCGCCTACCTGAAGGTGGACAGGCAGAAATTTGATGAAGGGTTACTTGCGGAGCTGGCGTTTGTCCGGCAGGGTAACGGTTATTGAAATCCGGAAGGTCGCAGGGAGTGCGGCTTCCCTTGAAAATACATTCAGGAGTTGATGATGGCACGAGGCGTAAACAAGGTCATTCTTATCGGCAATCTGGGCCAAGACCCGGAGACCCGCTATACCCCGAACGGCAATGCCGTGGTGAACCTGAACCTGGCAACCGATGAGAGCTACAAGGATCGTCAGACCGGCCAGCTGGTGCCGAAAACCGAGTGGCACCGTATCGTGCTGTTCGGCAAGGTGGCTGAAGTGGCCGGGCAGTATCTGCGCAAGGGTTCCAAGGTCTACATCGAGGGCAAGCTGCAGACCCGCAAATGGCAGGGGCAGGATGGCCAGGACCGATACACCACCGAAGTGGTGGTCGACATCAACGGCCAGATGCAAATGCTGGACAGCCGTGGTGGTGAAGGTGGTATGAACCAGGGCGCTCCGGCAGGCCGCCCGCAGCAGTCGAGCTACAATGCCCCGGCTGGTCAGCAGAATGCGCCGGCCCAAGGTCAGCAGTCAGGCGGTTACAACCAGCCTTCCCAGGGCAGCATGCCCGAGCCGGTTGATGATTTTGACGACGATATTCCCTTCTAGTCAAGATCCGTCGATCTGAACAAAAAAGCCCCGGATTGCAAGCGCGTCCGGGGCTTTTTGTTACCGGGGTGCAAAAGAACGTGAAATGGTTCAAAAAAACATAGAACTGCGCTCACTTTTTAACCTATCATTGCAGGTCAATTAGAGTTCCGCCTGTTACTCAGGCACATAATGATAATTAGGGCCTTGCGAGTGGCCCCGGCTTCCAGCCCAGGTTCATGACTGACAACACCCTTTTCAAAAAGATCACCGGATTCTTGAGACCTGGCGGATCACCCGTGCGCGTTGCCCTGGAGGTACGTCCGGATGGTATTGCCTGGTCGGTGGCGCCTGCCTCCCCGGCGCAGCAGCTCGGGTTTGTGGAATGCCCGCCGGCCCGGCGAGCCGAGGTGCTCGGTTCCCTCGTTGATGAACATGGGTGGAGCGGCGCGCTGGTAGATCTGGTGTTGCCGATGGAACAGTATCAGGTGTTCCAGATGGAACGCCCGGCGGGTCTCGACGACGCCGAGCTTGCCGATGCCCTCAAGTGGAAGCTCCGGGATCTGCTGGAGTTCAGTCCCGCCGATGCTATTTCCGACGTGTTTCCGTTTCCCGCTGATGCCGCCCGTGGCCGTGGCGAGCTGGTGAATGTGGTTGCGGCCCGTAATTCCCTTCTCAGGGAATTGGTTGCACTGGTACAGCAATCCGGCCTCAAGCCGGGTCGTATTGATATTGCCGAACTGGCCCTGCGTAACCTGGCGGCGAGACTGGATCCGGACAGCAAGGGTGCCGCTCTGGTTCACCTTCGCCAGAATTACGGCCAGATGATCATCTGCCGGGGGCAGACCCTCTACCTTTCCCGGCGCCTCGATGTGTCTGCCTCAGGGTTGCGTGATGCGGCCCGGCAGGAAAGCGTGGTGCAGGCGCTGGCCCTCGAAATGCAACGTTCCCTGGATTACTACGAAAGCCAGATGGGCCAGGTGCCGCCGGCCCATATCCATCTGGTTGCGAAGGACCGTGATCTGCCCCTGGCCTCGATGCTGTCTTCCTACCTGGCCGCAGGCGTGAGCAATCTGGACTGGGCTGCTCTCGGGCTGGAAAGTGCCGTCGACAGTCGCTGCCTGCCGGCCTGGAGCGCCGGCTTGCCGCTGATCGGGGAGGCAGGCAAGTGATTCAGCAGGTCAACCTTTACACCAGTGAGTTGCGTCCACGGCAACAGCGGTTGTCCGCGACCAGGGCTCTCGGTGTTGCCGTTTTGCTGATACTGGTTATTGCCGGCTACGCGGCCTGGCTCAGTTATGAGCAGCGCCAGTTGGCGCAAGTGGTCACCGCGATGGAACAAAAGAATGTCCGTTTGGATGAGGCGGTTGCCAGTCTGTCCGAGGCGGTCGAGCGTCGCCAGCCGGATCCGGAGCTGGAGGCGGCATTGCAGCGTATCAGTGAGACGCTGGCCCGACGCCAACGCCTGCTGGAGCGCGTGGAGGGGCTGGTAGTCAGCCCGGGGCAAGGCTTTTCCCCGCAGATGGCGGCCCTGGCGAGGCAGATTCCGGAGAACGTCTGGCTCACCGGCATTGTCCTGGAGGGCCAGCCCCAGCGGATTCAGATCGAAGGCCGGACCCGTACCTCGGCGCAGGTACCACTGTATCTGGAACAGTTGGGGCAGGCGCCGGCTTTCACCGGCAGGACGTTTGGAGTGTTCCGCCTTGATCGCCCGGACGAAGGCAACTGGGTGGAATTCTTTGTGGCCAGTGAGCCTGGTGCCGGGGAGGAGTCATGAGCGACGCCCGACAGAGTGGCCTGGCAGGTCTCGGAGACTGGTTCAATGATCGCCCCGCCAGGGAGCGGGTGCTGTTGCTGGTCACCGGGCTGGTGGTCGTGCTCTTCGCCGGCTGGGAGCTCGCGCTGGCCCCCGTCAGCCAGGAGATCCGGAGCCTGGAAAGCCGTCGGGTACTGGCGGAAACCCGCCAGACAGACCTGCTCACCCGGCAACAGGAGCTGGAACAGATACTGGCTCAGGATCCCTCTGCAGAGCTGCGTCAACGCCTGGAGCAGCGGCAGAGTCGTCTGGACCAGCTTGATCAGCAGGTGGCCGAGACCGCAGACCAACTGATCGCGCCAAGGGCGATGGTAGCGTTGTTGCGGGAAATTCTGGCGGCGCAGGACAACCTGACTCTGCTGGCACTGGAATTGAAAACACCGGAGCCGGTGTACGCAGACTCCGGCTCCGGAACTGGTGAGGCTGGTGGTAAGCAGCCAGAGCCGCTGTTGTTCGCGCACTCCGTGGAGCTTCGGGTTCAGGGCGGTTACCTGGATGTACTCGCGTATCTGGAGCGTCTTGAGGCGATGGATGACCGGCTCGGATGGGTGCGGCTGAGTTACGACGCCACGTCCTGGCCGGCCGGAGAAGCCGTGATCGAGGTGCGCACGCTGAGCCTGGAAAAGGCCTGGCTAGGGGTATGACATGAGATTCGCCGGATCATTAATTGCCATTATCGCTTTCCTCGCCAGCATGCCGGTCGCGGCCCTGCAGGATCCTACCAAACCGCCCGGTATTGAATCTCCGGCGATCCGGAGCCAGCCGGCAAGGTCCCTTTCCCTGGACTCGATCGTCTATGGCCGGGATCGCAAGGTGGCGGTGATTGAAGGCGAAGCGCTCCGGGAGGGCCAGGGTGCCAATGGTATCCGCGTCAGAAAAATTCATCAGGACCGGGTCGAGGTGCTGGATCGGGGCAATCCCCGGGTCCTTTACCTGGACAAGCTTCCGCAAGTGCGGGGAACCCAATGACAGAAATTCAGGCAACCATGAATTCATTCAAGAAGCTGGCGTTGATCGTTGCTGCCGGGATGGTTTTGACCGCCTGCAGCAACAACCCGCTGATGCGCACGGGGGCGGCGACATCCACAGACGCGGCGGACGATATCGTGCGAACCCTCGAACAGGTCGAAGCGGAACAGCAGGGTGGGAATGGCTCTCCCGAACCTGCGACGTCTGCCATGCCTGCCGATATCAGCGCCCAGCTGCTGCCGCCCCTTGCTGCGGACAATGATCTGGAGGAGCGCTTTGACGTCAATGCCCGGGGCGTGGCGGCGGACAGCTTCTTCCAGTCCCTGGTGACCGGGACCCGTTTCAATGTGGTGGTGCATCCGGAAGTCACGACCGCTATCGACCTTCGTCTTCGGGATGTCACCGTTCCTGAGGTCATGGACATTGTTGCCGACCTGTATGGCCTGGATATCCAGCGCAAGGGCCGCTTGTACCAGGTCAACGCCGATCGCATCCAGACCCGGATCTTTCCCATCGATTATCTGCATTTCAAGCGCAAGGGTGGTTCCGAAACCCGCGTGAGCTCCGGCCAGGTAACGAGTTCCCGCAGCAACGCCAGCAATGGCGATACCGACAACGGCGAGACCCGGAGCCTGATTGGCACTGCCATCTCCACCGAGACCGAATCGAATTTCTGGCAGAACCTGCGTACCTCCGTGGAGATGATCGTCAGCACCGGTGAGGGTGGCCAGGTGATCGTGAACCCCGGCCCCGGCCTGATCATGGTGCGCGCCAGTTCCGAGCAGTTGCGGCTGGTGGAAGATTACCTTCGCCGGACCGAGCTGATTATGCAGCGGCAGGTGGTGCTGGAGGCCAAGATTCTGGAGGTGGCACTCAACGAAGGCTACCAGCAGGGCATCAACTGGTCCGATCTCCAGCGCGCCTCCTCGGTAACGGCAGCGGACGGATTGCCAGCGGATTTCACCGCCCAGAGCCTGGCCGGGCAGGCCATCAGCACCTCTGATATCGGTGGCCTGTTCTCCGCCACCTTCCGGGAAGGCAGCTTTACCGCCCTGATCGAACTGTTGGGTACCCAGGGTAACGTGCAGATTCTCTCCAGCCCGCGGATTTCCACGGTGAATAACCAGAAGGCGGTGATCAAGGTAGGCACCGACGAATTCTTTGTGACCGACATCGACTTTGATGACGAGAATTCCGCCGTCACCGGTTCGGACAGCACTTCCACCTCCGTGGAGCTGACGCCGTTCTTCTCCGGCATCTCCCTGGATGTAACGCCTCAGATTGGCGAGGACGGAACCATCACCCTGCACGTCCATCCCTCGGTCAGCGAAGTGGACGATCAGGAAAAAATCATCACCATCGGTGAGCGGGACGTTACCCTGCCTCTGGCAGCCAGCAAGGTACGGGAGACCGACAGCGTGGTCCGCGCCGAAAGCGGCCAGATCGTGGTGATTGGTGGTCTGATCCAGAACACCAGCGAGGACACCAACTCCTCGGTACCTTTCTTCAGTGACATCCCCCTGGTCGGTGAGCTTTTCAAGCAGCGCCGGTTCGAGTCCCGCAAGAGCGAGCTCGTGATTTTGCTGCGGCCGGTGGTTGCCCAGACGTCGACCATGAACGCGGATGTTTCCGCGAGCCGGGAACGTATGGAGGTGCTGCGGGAGTTGCTGCAGTCCTCGCGGTCAGTCACCCCGGAGCCGGAGAAAGCGCCGCGCTGATATGTACGAAGCCCATTTCGGACTGCAGGAAGCACCGTTCGCATTGACGCCCAACACCCGCTATTTCCTGCGGGCGCCCAGCCATGCTGATGCGCTGGAACTGCTGCTTGTGGCGCTGAAGGAACGGGAAGGGTTTATCAAGATCACCGGTGAAGTGGGTACAGGCAAAACCCTGCTTTGCCGCTTGCTGCTCAAGGATCTGCGGAACCGGGTCAGCACCGCCTATATCCCCAATCCCAATCTTCCCCCGGAAGCACTGTACGAGGCGGTGGCCGAGGAACTCGGGGTGGATGTCTCCAAATGTGCCAACACCCATCAGGTACTGAAAGCCCTGAATCGGCGTCTGATCAAGCTGGCGATGGAGCAGCGCTCGGTTGTTCTGGTGATCGATGAGGCCCAGGCCATGCCTGAGCCGACCATCGAAGCGCTCCGGTTACTCACCAACCTGGAAACGGAAAGCCGGAAACTGTTGCAGGTGGTGCTTTTCGGGCAGCCCGAGCTGGATGTTATGTTGAGCAAGGAGAGTCTGCGGCAGCTGCGCCAGCGCATTACTTTCCAGTACAGGCTCTGTGCCCTGGATCGCCAGTCTGTCAGCCAGTATCTGCGTCATCGGTTGGCCCAGGCAGGGTATAACGGGGGAGAGCTCTTCGCCCCGGCAGCCCTGAAACTCATTACCCGTTCTTCCGGTGGCATACCCAGGCTGGTCAACGTGTTGGCCCACAAGGCCATGCTGGCGGCCTGGGGGCAGGGTGCCCGACAGGTGAACCGGAGCCACGTGCTCAATGCCATCCGGGATACCGAAAGTGCCAGGCAGCCAGGCCTGTTGGCGAGGTGGTTATGAGTCTGCTGAATGACGCACTCCGGGCCGCGGAGGAACGCCAGCAGAAGCCGGAGGCGCCTGCTGCCTACACTGGCCAGGGGCACTCCGCACCGGCGAGCAAGAATCGCTTGGTGCCGGTATTGGTAGTGCTGGTGGTTGCGCTGGCATCGGTGGCCGGCTACGCCTTGCTCGCGGAAAACCATGGCGTTGCGGAAACCGCACAGGCGGAGGCGCCTGAGTCGTCTGCCAATCAGGTGCCCAAGGATTCGGGGGCGGAGATCGCCGCTGAAAAGCCAGTTACCGAGACGGTAGAGGCCAGAGACCCGGAGCCGACAGCACAGGCGCCTGAAGAAGCGCCGGAAACCACGTCCCGAAATGCACCGGAACCTGCTCCCGAGCCCGAGCCCGAGCCCGAGCCCGAGCCCAAGACCGAGCCCAAGACCGAGCCCAAGACCGAGCAGGAGCCGGCGCCGGTTCTTGAAAAGCAGGTCGCTCAAAACACCCGTCCGGAACCGGAGAACCCTCCTGTTAGTCAGTCGCAACCGGTGGGGCCTGAAACCGAACGGGCACAGGTCAAACAAGTCCGGGAGACCCCGGAGAGCATTGACCGCCGGGTGAGCCGAGAGCTGGCCTCCCTGCTCAGGGAAGGCCGTTCCCGTGAAGCGGCTGAAAAATTGCGGACCCTGCTGGCGGAACAGCAGGCGCCGGTGAGCCGCGCGACCCTGGCCCGGGTCCTGCTGGTGGAAGGCCAGCCGGAAATTGCGCTGGCCTGGCTGCCGGCACCGGAGGTGATGGCCGTGCCAGACTTGCGCTTGCTCCGGGCCAGAGCGTTGCTGGCCACCGGTGAACTGGGTGGTGCGGTCGCGGTCCTGCGCAGCCAGGTACCGCCCCTGGAAGGGCATATCGAATACCGGGTAACCCTGGCAACCCTGCTGCAACAGGCCGGCGAAAGTAGTGAAGCGGCTGAACAATGGACCGCGCTGCTGACGACCGATGACGGCCGCGCCGCCTGGTGGGTTGGCCTTGGCGTGGCCCTGGAATCCCAGGGCAAGACTGCGAGCGCTGCACGGGCTTATACCCAGGCCGCAGCACTGCCGGGCTTGTCGCAGTCCCTGGCGGATTATGTTCGTGAACGTTTGAAGCAATTACAGGCAGGCTGAATGGCTACGGAACCGAAGAAAAAGCTCCGTCTTGGCGACCTGCTGGTGCAGAACGACGTCATTACCGAGGAGCAGCTGCAGACCGCCCTGCGGGAGCAGAAAAACAGTGGCCGCAAGCTGGGCAAGACCCTGGTGGACCTCGGCTACGTGGATGAAGACACCATCCTCAACATGCTGTCGCGACAGCTGGATCTGCCGTTCGTGCAGCTGCGCCACTTCCGCTTCAATGAGCAACTGGTGCGCCGGCTGCCGGAAGCCATGGCCCGCCGTTTCCGGTCCCTGGTGCTGGACGAGCAGGGCGGCGAACTGTTGGTGGGCATGGCGGACCCGCTGGATATCTTTGCCTACGACGAGTTGGTCCGGGTCCTGAAACAGCCGATCCGACAGGCCGTGGTGCGCGAGAGCGAACTGCTTTCCACGCTTGACCTGGTTTATCGCCGCACCGAAGAGATCGCCTCCCTGGCCGAAGAGCTGGAGGATGAGCTTTCCGACGACGCCTTTGACCTGGCCAGCATGTCAGAGGAATCGGAGAGCGAAGACGCACCGGTGGTCCGACTGCTCAAGACCCTGTTCGAGGATGCCGTGCAGGCCCGCAGTTCCGACATTCACATCGAGCCTGATGAGACCGTGGTCCGGATCCGGCAGCGGGTGGATGGTGTCCTGCAAGAGCAGGTCATGAAAGAAAAGCGCGTAAATGCCGCCCTGGTCCTGCGCCTGAAGCTGATGGCGGGCCTGAATATCTCGGAAAAGCGCCTGCCCCAGGACGGCCGCTTCAACGTGAGGGTCAAGGGCCGTAGCATTGACGTCCGGATTTCCACCATGCCCGTGCAGTACGGTGAATCCGTGGTCATGCGTCTGCTGGATCAGAGCCAGGGCCTGCTGGATCTGGACAGCATCGGAATGCCGGAGGAACTGCTGCAGCGTTTCCGGCGGATGATCCGCAAGCCCCACGGCATGATCCTGGTCACCGGCCCCACCGGTAGCGGTAAGACCACCACCTTGTACGGGGCCCTGAGCGAGCTCAATCGACCCGAAGTAAAGATCATCACCGCCGAGGATCCGGTGGAATACCGGCTGCCCCGGATTACCCAGGTGCAGGTTCATCCCAGGATTGGTCTCGAGTTTGCCGATGTGCTCCGGGCCGGCCTGCGCCAGGATCCGGACATCATGCTGGTGGGCGAGATGCGGGACCGTGAGACCGTGGAAATCGGCCTGCGCGCGGCCATGACCGGTCACCTGGTGCTGTCCACGTTGCACACCAACGATTCCATCAGCAGCGCCATGCGCCTGATCGACATGGGTGCCGAGCCTTTCCTGGTATCCAGCTCCCTGCTGGGAGTGGTGGCACAGCGCCTGGTGCGCCGGGTCTGCGAGAACTGTTCCGGGCCCTATGAGCCCACCGAGCAGGAACGGGTGTGGCTGGAAACCTTCGATCTCGATCCTCTGGACCGGGAAGCCGGATTTGTCCACGGCCGTGGTTGTTACCAGTGCAGCAACACCGGCTACAAGGGGCGTATCGGTGTCTATGAAATGCTGGAGATGAACGAGCCCATGCTCGATGCGTTGCGCCAGCAGGATGTCTCCGGCTTCAGCAGGGCGGCGCGGCAGAGCCGTTTCTATCGGCCGTTGGGGCGGTGTGCCATGGACTACGCATTGCGGGGTGTGACTACCCTGGCGGAAGTCGCCCGGGTGGCAGCAACGTCGGAAGGGGATTTTTCACCGGAGGACGAGTTCCCCGGGCCGGATGAACCCCTTGGAGGCGGTGCCTGATGCAGTTCTCCTACCGGGGCAAGGACACCAATGGCAGCATGAAGCAGGGCTCCCTGATTGCCGGCAATGCCGATGCCGCCGCCGCCGAGTTGATGCGCCGGGGTATCACACCCCTGACTATTCGGGAACAGGCGGAGTCCCGCTCGTTGTCCGACCGGGTCAACCGGCTGGCGGTTTTCCGGGGCAAGGTGACACTGGATGAATTGATCGTGTTTTGCCGCCAGATGCATTCACTGACCCGGGCCGGCATTCCTCTGATCCGGACCATGCGCGGGCTGGCCGAGACGTCTCGCTCACCGGTACTGGCAGACGTTCTGGATGATGTGACGGCACGGCTTGAAGGCGGCACCGCGATGGCCGCCGCCATGCAGGCCCATCCGGACGTTTTCTCCGACATGTTCGTGGCCATGATCCACGTCGGCGAGAATACCGGCCGTCTGGACGACGCCTTCAAGCGCCTTGCCGAGATTCTGGAACTGGAACGGGACACCAAGCGACGGCTCAAGCAGGCCATGCGCTACCCGACATTCGTGGTGGTGGCGCTGTTGGCCGCGCTGATGGTGGTGAACTTCCTGGTGATTCCCAAGTTCGCCACAGTGTTCAACAAGCTGGGGGCGGATTTGCCGTTCCTGACCCAGGTGCTGGTCGGTACGTCCAACTTCCTGCTCGGGTACTGGTACGTGGTGCTGTTTGCGGTTGCCTCGGGCGGCCTTCTGTTGCGGCAATGGAAACAGACCGAACAGGGCAGAATCACCTGGGATCGTTACAAGTTGAGGCTTCCGGTGATCGGCAACCTGCTGGAGCTGATCACCCTCAGCCGGTTCTCCCGGAACCTGGCTTCAATGCTGGCAGCTGGCATGCCGGTCAACCATGCCCTGACGGTAACCGGGGAAGCCACCGATAACGCCTGGATTGCACTGCACATCCGGGAAATGCGGGCGGGAATCGAACGGGGCGAAAGCCTTCTGCGGACGGCACGGCAGAGTGACATGTTCACACCCCTGATCCTGCAGATGATTGCGGTGGGGGAGGAAACCGGCTCGGTGGATGAAATGCTCACCAACGTGGCGGATTTCTATGACGAAGACATCGACTACGGCCTGAAGCGGCTGGCGGAATCCATCGAGCCCATCCTGATTGTGGCCATGGGCATACTGGTCCTGATCCTGGCACTGGGCGTATTCCTGCCGATCTGGGATCTGGGCTCGGCAGCCATGGGGCGCGGCTGAGTTGGCTGCTGTCAGCGCCGTGGGGTATGTGGGGGCGGACAACCACCGCCGGTTCCAGTGGCTGGCGGCGTTTTGCCTGCTGGGCGTGGCGGTCAGTGTACTGCTGGTGTCTCTTGAACGCACCGCCGTCCAGACCGAGCGGCAAAGTGTGCAGCTGATGCTGAACCAGCTCCGAAGCGCGCTGGTGGTAAAGGGCGCCGAGGTCATGCTGACCGGCGGAAGGTTGGAGGATTGGCAAGGCACCAATCCAGTGGACTTGTTGCAGTCAGCCCCCGTGAACTGGGGTGGTGATTGCAACGGGGCGAATCACCGGAAGGGCGTCTGGTGTTTTATGCGGGACGAGCGGGTTCTGGTGTACCGGTCCCGGTGGGCAGAGTTTCCGGGTGTGAGTGGCGGCCCGGAGCAGGCGGAGAGGCTTTTCTGGCGGGTAGAGACGGAATTTACCCGGCTGGCAAAGGTTCCCGAACGCAGGGCGGTGGGGCTTGTGTTAAATCGTGTGAATTTTGGTCAGCAAAAGCCTTATTAACTATGGGGTTAATGGTAGATATGAGAAAATTGAACGATAGATCAACTAAAGGAGCTGTTATGAGCGTTCAGCAACGAAACCGGGGTTTTACCCTGATCGAGCTGGTGGTGGTCATTGCCATCCTGGCGATTCTGGCAGCATTTGCACTGCCGCGGTTTGCGCAGCTTTCTGAGGAGGCGCATCGGTCTAGTGTGAAGGCTACTACGGGGGCTCTGGCAGCGGGGATAGCTCTTTCCAAGGCCCAATGGGTCACTAACGGTCTGTCAGGCTCTACCCCGGCTCTTCAGGGGTTTGGTGACGGTGATCTCAATGTTTCGAGTCGTGGCTGGCCTGTGGCTTACAACGGAACCTATGAAGGTGAGCCGGATGGTTCAGCCATTATGAATGCCAGCCGGTGTGAGCAGATCTGGAATGGCGTCCTGCAGGCTAACGCGCCCACCGTGGCGACGGCAACAGGTACAGGTGTGGAATATGTCGCCGCAGAAGTAGCTGCCGGAGCCGCGACAGCAGACACCCAGCCTAACTGCCAGTTTACCTATCAGCTGGACGGGACCAGTTCAAAGACAATTACCTATGATGCGGATACCGGTTCAGTTACTACTAATGTGAACTGATTTATCCAGTAACGACAAAAGTAATTCAAAAACGGAGTAGAGACATGAAAGACATGATTCCCAGCAGGAAAGAGAAAGGTTTTACCCTCATCGAGCTGGTGATGGTGATTGTGATTCTGGGCATTCTGGCGGCATTTGCTTTGCCGCGATTTGCGGACTTTAGTGGCGATGCCAAGGACGCAACTATCCGCGGAGCAATTGGCTCAGTGCGCTCTGCTGCACAGATTGCGCATGCGGCGTATTTGGCTGACGGTACCACTCCTGCCACTGTTCAACTGGATGGCACGAGCATCGATATGTCCACTAATGGCTATCCGTTGGCGGTTCCTGGGGCTACGGAAGCAGGGATTGAAACTGCTGCTCAGTTATCGGGAGAATTTTCAACGTCAGGCACTGCGGGCGATACCTCCGCGGACTTCATATTTGCTGACCAAGATGGGGATACAGCAAGTAATGATTGCGGCTTTAGTTACAACCAAAGCACTGGGGCTGTAACCATTCTCGATGATGGTGATGGCGTCGTTTGTAATTAACCCAACGATGCCTAATTAGTACCGACTCCAGATAGGAGCTTGGAAAAGCAATTATGGGGTGCACGGGCGAGAGATCTGTAATCCGGGTTCAAGGGTTTACGCTAATCGAACTGATCATGGTCATCATCCTGATGGGCGTGCTTTCCGCACTCGGCATCGGGCTTTTTGCAAGAAGCCCGACCTTCTCCCCTATGCTGGCCGTCCAGCAACTATCCTCCGCCACGCTGCTTGCTCAGCAAGCAGCGCTGGCGGGAAATCCCTCCAATAGAGTTGTCATTCGACAGCTAGCTGATGAGCTCCAGTTCGAGGCTGCAGGCGAGAGTTTTACTCTGGAGCGCGAAGGTGCGTCACTGAGCTACCGTGCCAATGGCGGCCCTTTCGCTACGATTCCGGCAACAGGGCTAACTGTGTCGTTCAACGGACTCGGTCGGATCGCAGCTCCGGTAGCCCGAGAAAATATCGATTTCCGTATCACCGGAGTCAGCCAGTACGATCTGTGCCTGAGTTCCCTGGGTGCAGTCTACCAGGGAACCTGCCAGTGATGCGGCAGTCTGGCGTTACCCTAGTCGAACTGATCATCACCATAGTGGTGCTCGGCATCGCCATTGCGGGAGTGGTCGGGGCCTTCTCCGTGATCACTGGCCGGAGCGCAGACCCGCTGAACCAGACCCGAGCCGTGACTCTGTCCCAGTTGTATATGGATGAAATCCTCTCCCGCTACTACGACGAATCCACGCCGTTGGGCGGTGGCAAGGTGGCCGCTGCCGATGTGGACTGCGGAACCGGCGGACCGGATGGGGAAACACGTCCGACGTTTGACGACACCGATGATTACGATGGCCTGGCGGATGGCCCGCCCGCCGACAGCGATGGTAATGCTCTGGTCGGTTATGGTGGTTTTGCGGTCGCGGTCGCTGTCGCCTGTGCCGGTACAGAGGTCGGTGTGGCGGCTGAGGATGCCAAGCGCATCGACATCACCATCACTGATCCTTCCGGCCAGGACTGGCTATTCACCGCCTACCGGGCCAATTTCTGATGCGACGCTCGGCTGGCTTTACTCTCGTCGAGCTGGTGATGGTGATCGTACTGTTGGCGATCATTGCAACCATCTCGGTGCAGTTCGTAACCCTTTCGACGCAGGGTGCCCTGGATGTGGGTTCCCGGCAACAGCGGGCATTGCAGGGTGTGGTGATCAGCGAGCAGATTTCCCGGGAGCTTCGTCAGGCGTACCCCATTTCAGTGCGAACTGCCGGGAGCTGTATCGAATGGCTGCCGGTCTTATCAGCAACAACCTACATCAAACGGACCTCGGGACCAGACTTCAATGAAATTGAAGTCGCCCCGTTCGGCGGAACTCCGTCGTTCGGTGATGCTCGAGTGCTGATTTATGGCTATGGCTCACCAACGGTTGATGCCTTGTACGACACCAGCGATCCGGGGCCGGTCAGCCCTCTAATCAGCAGCATCGATAACAATGTCTCCCCAGCTGTTATCAACTTGTCCGCCGGCCACAAGTTCAACCAGAATTCTCCCGAGCGGAGGCTGTTTGTTATCGGCTCTCCCCTCAGCCTGTGCAGGAGCGGTCGATTTCTCTACCGTTACAGTGATTATGGTATTAACCCTGCTCAGCCAACACCACCGACCGGTGGAACCCGTGAGGTATTGACTGCAAACCTGACCGATCCCGTAAATTTTTCTGTCAGCCCGCCGACTCTTCAGAGAGGGGCTCTGGTAAGTTTCACTTTCACGCTGGAAGATCCCCGGAGTGGCGAAACCACAACCGTGAGCCAGGAGGTGCAAATCCGTAATGTTCCCTGACTCCCGTTTTTCCAAACCTCTGGTAATCCGCTACCAGCAGGGTATCGGGCTGCCCATCGCTCTGTTCGTCATCACCGTGTTGGCACTATTGGTGGTGGGAATGGCTCAGCTTCAGCAGGCGACCGGGCAGTCGGTGAGCCTGCAGATTCAGTCTCAACGGGCGTTTTATGCGGCTGAGAGCGGGGCGCAGCTGGCGGTGGCAGGAGTACTTGATGGTGGAAACTGCGCTGCTGTACCGGCATCGGTGAATTTTTCAGTAAACGCGCTTAAAGGCTGCCGCGCCGAGCTTCAATGCAGTGTGACTGCCCCTCTCCCGATACCGGGAAATGGGAGCAATCGCGTTTATACCCTTGAGAGCTCGGGACTGTGTGGTGTCGGGGACGAGTTGGCCCGACGGGTCGTGGAGGTACGGGTTCGATGAGGCGTTTGCTTTCGTTGGGAATGCTCGTCTTTAGTCCGTTGCTATGGGCAGAGTGCTCCGAGGATTATGCCGGTCTGGCTGTGATCAATGAGGTCTCGGATACCGAGAACTTTATTGAGGTCAAGGTGTTAAGTTCCGCCATTGATGCAAGCGTCTATGGTGATTGGACCCTCAGTTTCTGTAGTTCTGACGGTAAACAGAATCCAACCATCCAGTGCAGCGGTGAGCGACGCCTTGACCTCGCTGATAGCACTGGTTTCCCCTGGTTGGTCATGGACAGCACGGATCTTGGTGGCACTGACGTTGATTTACGCGGCATTGAAATACGTTTGAGCGATGTCAACGGCAACACGATCGACTATCTCCGGGTTGCAGACCTCAGCGATAGTAGTGCCGTCGCTGACGTGTCTACCCTTGAGGATACTACCTGCGAAATAGTATCGGTGATTGATGCCGGCGGAGGTAACTCGGGAAAGTTGACTATGCGGGAGCCCGATGGCGCGGGAGACTGGAATCTGGACCCCGGAAAATCCGGCCCAGATGCCACCTCGGGAGACACCAATGATGGTGGTGGCACCACCAACCTGCCGCAGATTTCCATCAATAATCCGGTTGTATCCAGAGGCAATCCGGCTGTTTTTACAATCAGCCTCAGTACCGCGCCTGCTGGTCCTCTTGAAATCACTTATGAGACGCGTAACGGTTCGGCGGTGGCGTCCTCTGATTACTCGGCCGTTTCGGGGAGTTTGGTGTTCGGCACCGACGATACCAGTAAAAGCCTATCCGTGGATACGGGCGGGACGCCCGCAGACGTTGCGGAAACCTTTTATCTCGTTCTTGGTGTGCCCACTTTGGAGGCTGGCGAGACTTTTGGAGGTACCTTTGTTTCGCAGGTCGGTATTGGTGAAATCAGCCCCTCCAACCCGGCTACCACGCTGGCCGGGTTTGAGTTCGTGGCGGATGCGGCCGCCAGTGTCTGTACGCCTCACTCGGTGACGATCAGTGCAATCAATGACAATGGTGACGTGATGACGGGCTATGACGGCGCCGTCCGGTTGTCGACGTCCTCCGGCCATGGCACCTGGAACCTGGAAGACGGGCAGGGGGCCCTGGCTCCCGAGCCCGACAGCAGTGACGATGGCTCTGTATTCTATGACTTCGTTGCCAGTGATGGTGGCGAGGTCCGGTTTCAGTTATCCAATACGCACGCGGACATCCTGACGGTAACCGTTCTGGATGAGACGCTCGGGGTTTCTGGCACAAGCAACGCCATTGAGTTCCTGGAGAATGTGCTGCGTATCACTTCGAAGGATGGGCTTGGCGATGATCTCATTGCCGGACGACGCCACCAGTACCGTGTAGACCTGCTGAAGCGGGATGATACCGGTGACTGCACCGTTGCCGAGGACTACCAAGGAACCTATGCCCTCCAGGCATGGTTGGATCGCACGGCCGGGGATCCGGGTGGCTTGGAGCCCTCTCTTACTTCGGCAAACACGCTAGGCCAGGTGCCGGACGTTGCCGGGCCGGAGACGCTGGAGGTTACGTTCACCAAGGGAGTCGGGACATTCAGTCTGCTGGCACCAGACGTCGGCCAGTATACGCTCAGGCTTCTCGATAGCGTCAGCGGCTATGCTGAAGCCCTGGATGGCTCGCCGATCCCGATTCCCTCAACATCCGCTGGAGCGCCCTGGACGGTTCGTCCCTTTGCTGTCGCAATCCGGGCTCCCGGTAATCCCGGAGCTACTGATGCCAGTGGGCCAATATTCAAATCGGCGGGGGAAGCCTTCACCATTGAGGCCAAGGGGGTTCTCTATAATGCTGCGGATGACTCCGACGGCGATGGTCAGGCGGATCCGGGTTCGAACCTGTGGGACAATATCGTCGCACCCTCGTTCGGCCAGGAAGGTGAAACCGTAACCGTTGAGGCAGATCTTCGGGCACCGCTGCCGGGTAACAATCCCGGGTTGGTAGGCACTACGAACCCCTTGAGTACGTTTACAAATGGTGTAGCGTCAACTGCCGGGCTTTCGTTCCCGGAAGTTGGTGTCATCGCTCTTTCCGGCAGAATTACTGACGGCAGCTACCTCGGTGCCGGCCCTGCACGAACACAAAAGATGGTCCATGCCTCGGGGCCGGTGGGACGGTTTATACCCTCTCGACTGGATCTGGATCTCTTGGATGAAGGTACGCTGAGTGCGGCGTGCACAGCTGGCACCACGGATTTTTCCTACACTGGCCAGGACTTCGAATGGCTTGTGCCCCCCCGTTTCCAGGTAACCCCCATTAATGTGGAGGGCAACGAAACCGAAAATTACCTCAGGGGTGACTTCATGAAGTTGTCGGCCACAGGTTTTGCGCGAACCTGGCCGCTGACAGACGAGGCTGCAACTCTGTCCGGTGGCAGCGCATTAGCACCCTTGGTGTCCAGCACCGGGCCTGGCCTGATTGAGGCACGTGCCGATGGCAATCCGATTTTTTACCGTTATTCCGGTTCCGATCTGTTTCGCTACAGCAAAACGGTTGGTGCGGCTATTGTCCCTTTCAGCCCGGTTCTGAACTTTGGAGTTTCGAGTGTAAGCGATGCCGACGGAGTGACATGGTCGGCGCCAACGACAGTCACGGCGCCGGCGCCCTCTGCTTTTATACCGTCGGCTCCGGGTGAGATCCGCTACGGTCGCCTGCAAATGCAAAACGTCTACGGCCCCGAAAATGTGGACGAGTTACTGATGCCGTTTTCGGCAGAGTATTGGGATGGCTCACGGTTTGTGACGAACACCGATGATAGCTGTACGCCCTGGAGTACGGCCAATATCACCGACCCTCAGGCCTATCATTCTCTGGTTGCCGATTCGGGCAGTCTGGCTGCCGGCGTTGGCGGGCCGCTAGTTCTGGAGCCTAACGGGGATCGCGGCACGGATACTCTGATCTGGGACATGCCCATCTGGCTCGAGGGCGACTGGGATCAGGATGGTGCGCTGGAAGATCCTTCGGCGACGGCAACGTTCGGGGTGTTCCGGGGGAATGACCGGATTGTTTATTGGCGGGAGCGGTAAAAGTGGGGTCTGAAGAAAGCCTTCTTCTGACCCCGTGTTAGGCCGTGCCGCCGTTGAAGTGACCCCCAAAACCTGGACAGTTTAATCAGGCTGCAGTCGCAGCCTGTTCTCTGTACTCCACCGGAGTCAGGCCGTTTAAGGTCAGCCGG
>NZ_QNRO01000030.1 GCF_003315345.1 Marinobacter pelagius | reverse complement strand
CAGAGCCAGAGCCGTTCCCAGGCTCAAGCAAGGGAGGCTAATTCGATGGAAACACCAAAGCAGGAGGCGCAGCAGCAGACCGCCCAGGAAAAAACCTGGCTGAATGTCCCGTACCGCGAGAAGAACGAAGCCAAGAAGCACGGCGCACGCTGGGATCGAGAGGCTAAGAGCTGGTACGCACCGGAGGGCACCAACCTGGCCCCGCTGGCCAAGTGGTTGCCCGAGAACAACGCTATCCGGCAGGAGCCACCCCAAGATCCGCGAGCTGAGTTTGCCGAAGCATTGAAGGATGCCGGACTCAAGATCGACGGTATGCCGCAAATGGACGGCAAGCTGCACCGCGTCCCGGTCGAAGGCGACGAGAAGGGCCGGACTTCCGGCGCTTACAAGGGATACCTGGATGGCCACCCGGCCGGGTTCATCCAGAACTTCAAAAGCGGCCTGAAAACCAACTGGAAAGCGACCGGCCAGCGCCTCAACCCCGCAGAAATCGCCAAGCTGGAGCGCGAGGCCGAGGCGAAGCGGCAGGCCCGCGAGCGGGAGCGCGAGGCGACATATAACGCCAAATCAGAAGCGATCACCCAAGAGCTGGCTACGCTGCCGGATGCCCCGGCCGACCATCCTTACCTGAAAAACAAGGGGCTGGATGCGGCAGGCCATGCCTTTGGTGCCAAGCAGGACGACCAAGGCAACCTGGTTATCCCCATCGAGGACAAGGACGGCAAGGTATGGAGTGCCCAGCGAATCGGCCCCAACGGCTTCAAAGGGTACGAGAAGGATGCGAAGGTGGCGGGCTGTTACCAGGTAGTCGGTGGCAAGAGCGCCCTGGAAGCCCAGGACGAACACGAGCCGGTTCTAATCAGCACCGGATTCGGCACCTCGGCCAGCATCCACATGGCCACCGGCCGCCCGGTGGTGGTCGCGTTCCAGGACAACAACCTGGAGGACGTGGCCAAGGAGTTCAAGCAGCAGTACCCGGAGCGCACCATTGCGATCCTTGGCGATGACGACCGGCATTTGCCGGAGCGCACGCCGCCGCTGCCCAATTCAGGCCGCGAGAAGGCAACGGCCGCCGCCAAGGCCGTAGGAGGGCGAGCACTGTTCCCGCAGTTCACCGCCCAGGAGAAGGGCCGCGAGTTCACCGACTTTTCCGACCTTCACCGGACGCGAGGCCTGGCCGCCGTCCAGCGGCAGGTGGAACAGGGTCTTGCACAAGCCAGGGGCAAGGTGAACGCCCAAAACCAGCGAGAGCAGGCACTAGAGAAAGCCCAGGAGCGCGGCAAGGAGCACGACGACCAGAAACGGAGTCGTGGACCGGCCAGAGGCGAAGCCCGAGGCCTGAGCCTGTAAACGAAGAAGCCCGGCCACTGTGCCGGGTTTTTTATTGTGAACATTCACGGATTGACCAGGGTTTCAAATCAGCCTAAAATAACCGTGAACATTCACGGATAAAACAGAAGATAAAGAGATGGACGCAACCGCCTTGCAACGTCAAAACAGAAGAATAGAACGCCTCAAGTCCCAGGGCGTAAGTCGCTCCACCGTTTTGGTGCATGAAGAGTGTCGGCCCGTTTTGGATAGCCTCAGACCGCACTTTATCGACCCCGAAAAGGCCGAGACCCTTAGCGCATTGGTCGAGCAGCTACACAAGAAGGTAAAGCCGACAAATGTCGCCCAAGTTCGCCACCTCAGCCCATTTCGTTACCCAGGTGGTAAGACTTGGCTTGTTCCAGAGGTAAGGCAATGGCTTTTAGCTGCTAAACAGCGCCCATCTGTATTTGTGGAGCCATTCGCAGGCGGCGCTATTGTTGGCCTTAGCGTGGCCGCTGAAAACCTGGCAGAGCGGGTTTTCCTGTGCGAACTGGATGACGACGTGGCCGCAGTTTGGGAAACAATCTTTCATGGATCAGATGATGACGTGTCCGAGTTCTCCAGGAGAATCACAACTTTCGATGTGACCCTTGATAACGTCAGGGCGATTCTGGAAAGCAAGCCCCGCTCACCGAAGAACAGAGCTTTCCGAACAGTCATCAAGAACCGTATGCAGCGTGGCGGCATTATGGCCGCCGGTGCTGGACTAGTTAAAGAGGGTGAAGCTGGCAAGGGGCTTAAATCCCGATGGTATCCCGACACGCTGGCAAAGCGGATCGAGGTTTTACGCAGCATGAAAGACCGGATCGACTTCGAGCAAGGAGACGCTTTTGAAGTTGTGCGCCGATTTGCTGATGATCCTGAAGCCTTTTTCTTTATCGACCCGCCATACACGGCAGGCGGTAAAAAAGCTGGCTCCAGGCTCTACACTCACAACGAAATCGACCATGAAGGGCTTTTTGCCTTGATGGCAAGCGTTCGCGGTTCCGTGATGATGACCTATGACGACGCCCCGGAGGTGCGCGAAATGGCTCAGCGACACGGATTCAGAATAGAACTGGTGCCGATGAAGAACACGCATCACGCCATCATTCACGAACTGCTTATTCTAAAGCCTTGAAAACTTTGTTTGCCCGCGAGCTGTCATTAATGACCTGTTTCAGGTTGCGGGTAAAGTCAGCTTTACTCAGTGGTTCCGTGGCGTTCAATGCGCGCCGCGAGCTTTCCAGCGTGGTGAAGATAACCGCGCTGGCTGTCATATTCAGCGCATCATCGTAATCAACGACGAACCATACCACGTCTGAATTGTCCCGCCTTTCTTGGTCATTCCTGGCGCGTGGATAGGCGTCAGTAAGCGCATTCATGTTGTCGTAGAAGTACCGATCAATGACTACGACAACCTTTTTACCCCAGTTTCTTAGTACCGGCACCTTTACATCCAGTTGGGGAGAAAGGCGCTTGGGGCCGCTGCTGCGGTAGTCTGGCCGGCGGCGACCTACCGGGAATAAGACCGAAGAGGGAGCCGCTGCGTATGCGTTGAACTCGGGCCGCATCTTGTCACCAGAGAAGTACAGGGCTTGGGTCTCAACCGCGCACCACTCAAGTTCCCCGGCGTCCATCGTTGCCGGATTAACTAGAATCCAGTCGATCCGGCCAGCCTTCTTGCCCTCGCCCTCATCTTCGCCGTTATCGTCGGTTGCTGAATCGGATACCTTGCGGAGAAAAGGTGTTTCTTTGACCACTGTCGGGTTATCCGCCTCCAGCATCTTTTCAGAAATCCACACGAACAGGCTTTGCCCGCCGTCCAGAGGTTGAAGAAAGCGAGAGGGGCAAACAGTCACGATCTTGTCTCCAGGGACAGGCACCCCGGAACCGTCCGGCCCTGGCGAGAAGCGGCGAATGCTGCAAACGCCGCTGGCTTTGTTACACCGAGCACCAGGAACAAGCGTGGAAAGGAACGGACAGAGGGGTGCATTAGAAATGTCGCCGGTCTGATCTTGATCTGCTGCGAGCTGGCCGAAGTGCTGCCGCTCGTCGGGTGTCATGGTGGTTATGTCATTGCCGAACCACTCGGCTATCCCATAGCGAGGGATCGGAGCGCGTGCCATTTTTTAAGAATCCTTCTTATTGTCTCGGATTGATTGAAAATCTGCCTATGTTATCGGTCGGGCAATTATAAAGCGACCGCTTCCCTTGTCGCTGGTTTTAGGATTTGAGCGATAAACAAAAAATGGCGTAATTCCCTTAGAAGCGTAGCCAGATCCGTGGCCACGCCTCAGATCCAGCCTTTCCAAACCAGCGGGAACGGTGCGCCCCGCGCAGCCGTAGGGACAACACCGGCACCGCTGCACGTTTGGCCAGCCAGGCAACCCCAGGCATTGGCTCCAGAGGCTGCCCGTCAGGGCTGATTCGCCCTTCCGGGAATACCATCACGCTTTCCCCCCGGTTCAGCGCCTGGAGCAGCGCACGGGCCGCCACGGGGCGCGTCGAGTCTACGGCCACGATGCGACCAAGCCCCAGGGCAACCAGACCGCCGAGAACGCGACTTGTGACCGGGTGCCGTTGGGCATGGTTGACGTTCACCGCAAATACCAGCGGCCGAGGCGAGGCCAGCGCGACCAGCGTGCCGTCCAGCATCGACAGGTGGTTACAGGTCAGGATCACCGGCCGGGTGGCCAGTGCCCTGGTGACGTTGCGGGTATATCGCACCCGCACCCGAAAAAGGCGCAGCAGCGCCCGTCTCCACAATGGAATCATGCTTTGTTCCCCCATAGTCCAGCGAAGCGAACGGAGGCGGTCCTGGTGTATCGTGCCGTGTGTTTCGGGTCACGGTGCCCCAGGTAATCCTGGATAAGCCGCAGGTCATACCCCTTGTTCGCCAGGTAGTAACCGCACCCATGCCGGAGCATGTGCGGCGTGATATGGCCCAAGCCCGCCTTTTGCGCGGCCTGGCCGATGGTGTAGATCACCGAATGGCGGGACATAGGCCCGCCGCGCTCGCTCACGAACAACCAAGGCAGGTTCAGGTTCCTGGTGCGGAGATACCGGCGCAGCAGCCGCAGCTCGTCGCCTTCAATCGGGTGTTCCGTGGACAGTCCGCCCTTAACACGCCGTATCCAGATCCGGGCCGACTCTAGCTGTACGTCCTGGAGGCGAAGGTTCACCGCTTCCGTTTCGCGCAGGCCGTGCCGGTACAGCATCATCACCAGGAGCTGGTTGCGTTCGGCGTTGCGGAGCTTCCCCGCGCCCTGGAGCAGTCGCTTGTGCTCGGATTCCGTGACGAAATCCTTTGGCCGTTCGTGATCATCAATCGTCAGTTGCACCAGGTCACACCTCAGTACCGCCGACCCACTGGCTGCCCAGGTAGGCGTCGGCCCCATCCCTTGTTTTTGGTGTTAACCGTTCGGCCTGACTTGTCAGGCCGTCATGCGTCCAGCCACCGGCCGGGGCCGGTATGGTGTCGATCAGCCCGCCGTCGAGGCCGTAGACCTGCAACGGCTCACCCTGGACAGCCTGGAGTATGTCCGGCTCGCCATCCCATACGTCAGTGATGAAGCAGATCATGCCTTCCCCCCTTTCCTGACTGCTTTCCCGGCCGGTGCCGGTGGTGTTTGGCCATCGAGGCCAACCAGGGCAGCGGCCTGGCGGTCATCGAGGTCAACATAAAGGCGAACGTCATTGCCGCCACGGCAGGGGTAGACCCTACCGGTAACGCCATAGGCCCGCTGGAGTTCTTCCCCCCATGCCCGGATCAGATCCGGGCTACCCATCAAGCGGATTTTCATAAGCACCCCACACTTTCAACATTATGCCGTTTGTGGGCTTCCGCTCCTGGTGCCAGGCACTACCGTCAAACCCCCGCCATTCCTGATTCAACATATATCGCAATCGGCAAACTTTCAACATTATGCGCCTATTGTTGAAAGTTAGGTCCAATAAAAACCCGGCGCGATTGTGGGGTCGTAAAAAAATTGGTAACTAAAAGTCGCTGTAACCTGGCTGGCACCACGATTTCCCATCTATTTATGTCTGACCTTTGGCTTCTGAAAAGCGAACGGCAACCAACTCGCTGCAAACAAGAGAACACCAATGCCTACCAGTAATTGACTGAAGGTGTATTTGGCACCGAAGAACATGGCAGAAATTGCACCAACTGCGAACAGAATCATCGGAATCAGAAAAGCCACGCGGGCGGAAAAGGTATTCAGCGGTCCATCAACCAATAGGCTCTTTACTTGGCGTTTCGTCAAAAAGTAGTCCCTCATGCATCGATTCTCCCGGTTTCCAATGTTCATTCTTCGATATCGACCAGACGAAATGACGCCCGGCGCTTCACAGCGATGCCGGGCTAAACCACACAGAGCAGAACAACAAGCCGGGCCGCTGGCTCGATCAGGCTTTCCGCCTGGCTTGTGCTGGCCTGGAGGTATCCCACGATGTAGATGGCCATTAGGCCAAAAAGCGTTATAAACGCCAAAAACAAGGCTTGTCGGTATACTTTCCGCAGCAGCCGCGTGGTTGATTCTGTGAGATTGTAATAAAGTTAGTACCAAATCAGCGCTAAAGACCGCATTAAATGGATTTGCAAATACGACCCTGAAAAGTAGAGTTGGTAACTTTTGGCAAAAATCGCTGCTCAGGTGCCAGAATGTCTGCAATCCGTACTAATAAAGTTGGTAACTTTCCGCTATTTTTTTCCGTTTGCGTTGCCCATGTTGGTGTAATATTGGCGCACTTCATTGATGGTATTGGTAGCGTTGCCGGTACTTTCATGCTCTGCCAGAATACCCAGCAACCATAAATTGAGTTGCTCATAGCCATGCTCAAGTTCTTGAACATATCGATCATTATCATCAATCTTTTTGGCCAGAATATCAGTGCTTTCACCTCGCTGATGTAGCATCATCGCGAAATTGGCTACGTCTTCAAACGTACCCTCGTTTCCTTTCGCTAGATGCTCAACCAGCAAATTAGCCAGATGTTCACCACTACACTGGGTTTTGTCATCCCACCCGCCCCGACCTTTTTGACGGCTCTTTGCGAGCTTAGCTTTCATAGCAGTAGCAAAACGGTCTACTGCTAAATCATCTGAATGAAGGTCTGCTTGTGTTTTCGATTCCATAATTTTCTATTCCTTAGTTACCAACTTTATTACCTTGTTACCGACTTTATTATCACGCCACAGATTCCCTGTTCACGAAATCCCCCCGTTGAGTGCCAGGTGTATGGCTGCCGCCAGAGCGATGGCCACGAAGCCACCGGCAATGACGGCCAGCTTGAGCAGACCGCGCTTGCTGGTCGGCCTGGTTCCCCGCCGCACGAAGACCACCAGGGCGAAAACCGCCCCGGCGATCAACGGCAGGACTATCGGGATATAGTCCATGCCTTACCTCCCCGGTTCCATCGGCTCGTAAGGCTCCAGGATCAGATCCTTGTTCACCATCACGTTAAACTGGTAGCCCGGTCGAATTTCCAGCGTCGGCTGGATATTCAGGTTTCGGCGCGTCATTTCCTGGCCAACCTGACCCCAGTTACGGCCTAGCTCGGCGGCTAATTGTTCGTTGGCCGTAGTGTCCTCGCTGCCGTCACTGTCCGGCTGGGAAAGCTGCGCCCCTGCGCTGATAAGCGAGAGCAGCGTAGCGTTGCCGAAGATCCGCCAATAGTGGTTATTGACCTTATCAGTGAAACCAGCATAACCGGCCGGGTCAACGCCGCCCATATTGCCAATCTCCATCGTGCTGCCGTCCGGGAACTGGAGGCGGTGCCACCCGACCATCACGCGACGTTGCCCCATAGCGATATGGCTATCATAGGTGCCGATCAGGCGCGAGCCTTGCGGGATTAAGATGTGCTGCCCCGTCCTGGTGTCGCGCACGTTCTGGCTGACTTGCGCGATAATCTCGCCAGGCAGGTCTGAGTTGATGCCGCCGATCATCACGGCCGGTATCACAGAGCCTACGCGCACCTCATAGGGCGTAAGCTGCGCTTGCCGGAACTCAGTGCTATAACCGTATCTGCGTTCAGTCTCCCGGAACTCGTCCTTACGCGCACGAAGGTTCGGGTCTGCTGAATCGCCACCCATTCCGCCGCCAAGGCCTGCTAGGCCGCCAAGACCTGCTAGGCCGCCACCACTGTTTCCACCCCCGGCTCCTGAAACAGCCATTGCCTGCGCCCTACGGCGCTGGCGTTCTTGCGCCATTCCATCCGCTCCAAGTGCTCCAGGAACCAGGCCACCATTGGCGTTGCCGCCATCCTGGTTGCCTGGCAGTTGAATGGCCGTATCGGCAACCACGGCATCATAGAAAAGATCCTCCCGGAACTGACGGACGCGCTGGAGGCGTTGGCGGTCCTCCTGGCTCATTTGCGCCGTCCGGGCCGGTGGTGCGCCCCGGTCTGGTACTGCCGGTGCTGTTTCAGGAGCCGGTGGCGGATTCGGTGTAGTCTCGCCCGGTTCAGCCGGTGCCGGTTCAGAAGACTGCCGGTTGGCAGCTTGACGGGCCGGAATCTCACCATCCACACCATAGCCCTGGAGAATGGCGTTCGCACCTGCCGCCGTGCTACGCGGTGCCACTTCCTCTTGCGTCACCTCCTTGGAGTCCTGGCCCTTGTTGGCACGTTGGGATGCTGCGAACGCCAAAACAACAATCACCACCAGGGCAATCACCCCGGCGATGGCCAGCGGCAGCTTATTCATGCGCTTCACGCCAGACGCCGGGTTTCCGTCCAGGCCGTCCGGTGTGTGGTTGGGGTTCAGGTGTTCTTCACTCATTGGCCACCCCCTTTCGGTTCAACCAGGAAGGCGTCGGGATAGCGGTAAGAGCGCATTTCGCGCATTACCGGCCGCGCTTCATTTGCAGAGTCAAAAGGGCCGACACGCAGCGCCTGGAGGCGGCCGCGAGTGCCCAAGGTAACGATGTGCGCTTCCTGCCCCCGCCGCTCCAGGCGTGCCTGGTTGCGCTCCAGGTCATCACGGTTTATGCCCGCCATCACCTGCACCGTCCAAGCGTTGTCGAGGTCCGGCGAATCGTAGTCATCGAGCGATACCTTTTCCGCTGTTTCTGGCATTGCGCTCCCTTGCGGCAGCGGCGGAGCAGCACGGCCAGCAGTCACTGCTGGGGCCGTCTCAGGGAGTGGAGCCGGTGCGAGAGAACGGCCCGAGCCGTTGCGGATAGTCACGCCGCTACCAGGCACGAGCAGCCCGGCGCTGTTGATCTCATACAGGCGATCCAAGCGATAGTCCGGGGCAACACGCACGCCGACCCGATACGTCCCAGGATGGCCCGCTTCATCGAGGACGTAGGCCATGCTTTTGGCGTAAACGGGTTGATCTTCACCGCCCACAGCGATGGCATACCCTTCCTTCCGAAGCTGGCTTTCCAGAGCCATGCCGAAGGTGCCCGGCTTCCCGTTGGCCAGCGCGAAAGTGGTTTGCCCTGGCGCGTACTCGCTCACCAGAACTTCGACCACATCACCGGCCACCATTTGCGCGTCGTCAGCTTCCAAGTGGGCCACTTCCTGACTGTCCCAAGGCCCAACGGTTGCACAGCCACCCAGCAGGCTGGCCAGGGCTACGGACAACGCCAAACGAGAGGTTTTCATTTTCATTGTCATGCCCCCCCTTATCGTCCAGTCCGGCGAATGGTCACGCGATCCTGGTTTCTGCCGACACCGACAATCAGCACCGCTTCATCAAACACCTGGTCTACAACGTAGCGATCCCCGCGAACGCGGTAGTTGACCATTTGTTCACCTTGGCGAGTTTTCACCAGAAGCGCCGGAGCTTGTGACTGCCCCATATCATTGCCCATCTGAATGATGGTTTGCTGGCCGTTGTTGTAGGCTCGAAGCGGACGCCAGGAACATTCAGAGCAGCCCCGAATGCTGTAATCGAAATCCAGATCCGCGATATTCTCGCCGGTTTCCGGCAGTGCCCGGCGCTGGCGTTCTTCGGCCTGCCGCTGGTAATAGGACTCCCATTGCGCGTTGATTTGGTCCGGGTAGTCGAAGGCCACGACTGGCATGTAATCATCCCGGCGCGACACCAGGCGCATGTGGTACGTTCGGCGATCCGTCACGATGGCCAGAGAGGTTTCCAAGCCGACTTCCACCGGCTTGATAATGACATGCGTGCGATCATTGGCCCCGACTGCCGGTGACACCATCCAGCGTGCAGAGTCGCCCAGGTGAATGCCGTCCTGCACGACTCGTTCCCCCGGCTGCAACTCGACCAGGCAGAGGCGAAGCGGAGCGCAGACCACCGTGGCCTGGCCGCCGCCATAAAGGTACGTCACGCTGTCACCGTCTCGGAACGGGTATTGGTCGGCATTGATCCAGTCTTGTGCTCGGGCCAGCGCCTGGCGGTCCCGGTCGGTCAAGGGGCGTTCTTCGGAGAACAGCGGCAGCGGGTCGCCGCTGTTGCCGTTGTTCTGGATTGCAGGGACGGCATAGCCGTCAGCGGAAGCGGCCCCGGCTGCGGTAAGGCCTGCAATAAGCAGGGTAATGGCTGTTGGTTTTTTCACTACGGATCTCCTTAATTATTGCCGCTGAAATCGCGTGACCAGTCAAAGTCCTTTATGTAAAGGCCGGTCGGGTTATAAAGCAGGGTTTGCGGGTTCAACTCGCCGCTATTCACGATGGTGGCTGTACCAGTCCAGCGCGTGGCTGGCATGGATTCGCCATTGCGTGAGCGCGGACGCTCTACCCATTCAATCCGCCAAGTCTTATCGGACAGAGGCAACACCTGGCGGACCTCGACCACCACCGTTTCCTCGGCGGCACGCTCGAACGGGACGTTCTGGCGGAACCACTCGTTAACGGCGGTATAAGCTGGCATGTCGGCACTCAGATGGGCGTAGGCCCGTTCTACTGCACGCCGCTGAACTGCTACGTCGGTGCTGACCGAGCGCATGTCCTGGACGAATTGAGCGAGCTGGGCGCGGACAATTCGCTGATCCAGCGTTTGCGCTTCCTCGGCGTAGTAGGCTTTGAGGGGCTGTCCATCGCCGCCAACTTCCACGATATAAGGGATCAGCTTGTTCTGGCTGGCGAAGTAAACGACTCCACCCACAGCAACGGCGGCTATCACCAATGATGTGAGCGCGATCCCGCGCCAAACCTTGGCCCGAGCGATATAGCTGCCGTACCGCTCGTTCCACTCCCGCCGCGCCAGAAGGTACGGCGAGCTGACTTGCTGCGTCTCTTTCTTCTTTCCCATGCGTTCTGCCTCCTTTTGAACTTCTAGTATATGATAACCTATTAAACAATAGAATGCCCACCCCGTCTAGCGGAGAGGGCATTATTTTTTGTCATATATCGCTATTTCTGACCGGCGGGAGACTGGTAGGACTGGCCTTGCTCCGCTTCCATGCGTTCCTGGTGTTGTTCCTGGACATAAGAGACGTAATCATTCACGCCAACGGTGTTCCGGTCGGGGTTCGACTCCTGCCATTCAGCGTGAGCCGCCGAGGCCTTGGCCTGATCGTCCGGTGATAGATTGTCGAAACCTCCGGTTTGCGCGACCCAGCCAGGAGTTGCACCGCCTGCCGCACCGGCCGAGCCGGGACCGATGCTGCCCGACATTCCACCAGAGCGGGAGTTACCACCTGGAGAGCCAGCGCCCCCGGTGTGGCTTTGGTCGTCCTGAGCCATGCCCAGGCGTTCAGCCCGCATCTGCTGAGCCATCGAGCCACCAAAAGAGCCGTGGCTGGCGTTGTAGTCGCCCATCAAACGGCCGCCAAGGGTTTGCTTGGCTGCGCCGCCCAGGTTCTTCATGGTCTGCGCCGCGTGAGCCATTCGACCAGGGCCGGATTGGCCACTTGGAGAGCTGCCGCCCGGAGATCCGCCGCTTGCCGCTGCCCCACTGCTGGAGCCGCCAGGGCTGCCCGGCATAGGCAGAGGTCCAGCCCCACCACTGGAGCCACGGCCACCTGATTGAACGCCAAGGAAGGAGCTGCCGCCCGGAGATCCGCCGCTTGCCGCTGCCGCACCGCCGAGCTGTTCACCGGCCAGCTTGGAGGCCTCACTTACAGCCATAGCCCCGCCCGCAGCGCCTACTGTTGCACCGATAGCCGCGCCGCCTGCCGCCGCCGCCATACCGGTTACGCTTGGGGTGCCGCTGCCGATAGTAGTGCCATTGATGATCCCCTGGATAATATCCGGCAGCATTTTCACCAGGAGAACCAGCATGACGAGAACGCCAATAATGGCCAGCACTACAGCAAACTGGCTTTTATCTTCTCCCATCGCCCAGTTATAGATGAATTGTTCACCCAGGCCGACGATCAGGAATAAGACGTACAATTTCGCGCCGACACTCACGCAATAAGTGATATACCGCTTGGCATAATCGTCGGTCCACTGAGAACCACCGAAGCCTAGAAGCAGAACACCGGCCGCTGTCACGATATACATTTCAGCCATGACCAGGAGAGCATAGGCTGCAATCAAGGCGTAAAGCACTAGAGCGACCAAGGCCAAGATGGCAAACGCCAAAAAGGTTAGCCTGCCGGATGCGTCGATAATCCGCCCACCCAGGATAAAACCACGCTCCAGAATGGCAGCCGGGTTTATATCACCTGTAATGCTGGCCCCGGCCGCCTGATTACCGGCCCACATAAAGCCCTCGATCACAGCAGCAGACCAAGTATCAGCATTCAGGATTAACGCCAAAAAGAAGCCGACAAACATCACCAGGCGGACAAACTCCACCATAAACTCCTGGAGATCCGCGTTTCTCAGCACCATTTGACCGGCTGACCATGCCCAGGCAATGGTTGCCAAGGAGATCAGCAGCCAGGTGGCAATATCTTTCAGTGGTCCGAACCAGGTGCCAGTCTGGTTCCTAAATTCATCTTGTAGTGATTGGATAACACCGGCGTCCGCGCCCAGCGCCTGCCCACTGAATAGCAGTAAAGCCACGGCTGCCAGAGCGCCCGCCTGGCGAACATTGCCCATGACAAACTCCCTTTATTACCTGATTGAATCGTTCCAGTTAATACCGCCACCTCGATTCGGGTTTAGCCCCTCATTCGGTCTTAGTGCGCGATCCAGGTCGGCCTGGTCTTCAGCCATTTGCTGACGGAGTTCGTCCAGGGCCGCCTGGTGTTCCGCCCGGAGTTCATCCAAGGCGTCCGAGACTTCCACGCTGCAATAGTCGGCAGCCGGGGCCGACACGTTGTAAGTCACTACGTTGGTGACAAGTACAGAGCCAGCCAATACAGCCAGCACTACAGGACTCTTTAGAATAGTCAGATCCATGATTTACCTTCCCTTTTGGAGTTAACGAACAGAGCCGCCGATAGACAAACCGCCACCACGGTTGTCATCGAGGCCCGTTTGCGGAGTCAGTGCCCTTTGCAGGTCAGCATCGCTTTCCGCCTGGCGGTCTATTTCACCACCGGCCTGAGCTGTCTGGAGCTGCATTTGTGCCATAACGAGCTGCCGCAGTTTTTGGAGCTGTTCTACCTGCATGGCCGCGATAGAGCCACCGGCCTGGAGCAGTTGGCGAGTACCGGCCGCCGACTCCATCTGGTTTTCCACGGCCCGCAGGGCTGCATTCTCGTCATAAAATTGCTGCGCCTGGAGGCCAGCGGCCCGGAGCGCCCCGCGCACGCTGTCATGGTTGGTTTCAGCCCACTGCTGGTATCGGTCGCTATAAAACTCATGGTCGCGTTCACCACCAGGATCACGGGAACGGTTGGCGTAATAGTCAAAGTCCCGGTGTTCGCGCCGGTAGTCTTCATCTATCTGACCAGAGCTGTACGATACCGCCCGGCCGGTGGCCACAATTTGCGCGAGGCGTTGAAGATCCGCTAAAGCCTGCTGTTTGATATGGTTGGGCAGGTTCTTAAAGTTTTCGTACATGATTTCATACTGGCGAATTGTGTATGCCAGGTTTTCCGCCTCGCTCAGTGCTACATCGACCAACTCAAAGTTGTTCAGGAGCTGGGTAGGCTCCAAAGCGCCGCCAGTAGCGCCACCGGCAAATGCCGGGGCGTGAACAGTGAGAGACAGGGCCAGCATGACGCTGGCCGACAGTGTGTTAAGCCGTTTCCAGGTATTCATAGTTAACCCCTCGTTCTTCTAACCAGTAATAAGGCCATTTATCGCCGTGTTCAGCTTCCAGCGCCCTGACTCGGGCAATATCTTCCTTGCCTGATGCACCGACGAACGACAGAGCTACCGGGCCAATCGCCATTTCAATACGGCGGCGGCCTTCTCCGCGCACGAAATACTGGCGCTTCGGTATCATGTCGGTAATGGTGCGGATCTCGGCATCGTTGCAGCCCAGGAGCTTATAGAGCGGGATATTTTCCTCGCTGGATGCTTCCTTGTTGGCCAAGAAAATCTTGGTCGGGCAGCTTTCCGCCAGAACGTCCAGAATCCCGCTATTAGCGGCGTCTGACAGGCTTTGCGTAGCGAGCAGAACGGCACAGTTCGCCTTACGCAGTACCTTCAACCACTCCCGGATTTTCGCCCGGAACACCTCATTACCCAGCATCAACCAGGCTTCATCTAGGATCAGCAGACACGGCTGGCCTTTCATGCGCCGCTCGATCACATGGAACAGGTACAGCAGTACCGGAAGGCGCACGCGATCCTGGCGGTGCATGAGCTGTTCAATCTCGAAACATGACCAGGTGCCCACGGCCAGGCCGTCTTCCTCAGCGTCCAGGAGCTGACCAAGTGCGCCGGAAATCGTGTATTCCTCCAGGGCGTCCTTCATGTCCTTGTCCTGGAGTTCGATTTGAAGGTTCGTCAGGTGACGCTCGCCCTCGCCCTTCTCTTTCACCGCCACCAGAGCACGGTGCAACTCATTCCGCTGCGTAGGCTTGAGCTTGAGGCCTTGTAACTCCAAAAGGGTGGCCACCCAATCTTCCGCCCAGCCAAGTTCCCCCGGCTGGTCGATCAGCGACAGCGGAGCAAAGCACAGTTCCGACTCGTCAGCGTCCCCGGCCACGTTGAAATGCTGGCCACCGACAGCACGGGTCAGCGGCTCCAGTGAATTGCCCTTGTCGAAGGCGAAAACGGTAGCGTCCTTGTAGCGCCGGAATTGCGCCGCTACCAGGGCCAGAGCCGTGGACTTACCGGAGCCGGTCGGGCCAAGCATGAGCGTATGGCCAAGATCCCCGATATGCAGGTTCAGGCGGAACGGCGTGCTGCCGTCAGTCGCCGCGTGCATCAATGGCGGGCTGCCAGCCGGATAGAACGGACAGGGGGCACGGTCGCGCCCCGCCCATACGGAGGACAGCGGCAGCATGTCGGCCAGGTGCATCGTGTGCAGCATCGGACGGCGCAGGTTGGGCGCAGAATGCCCTGGCAGGCTGCCCAGCCAGGCCTCTACCGTGTTCACGGTTTCCACCCTGGCATTGAATCCCAGGTTGTTGACCAGGCGCTTGATCTGCCGGGCTGATTGCTCCAGGCGTTCCCGGTCATCATCCAGGAGCACCACGACGCTGGTGTAATACCCATACGTCACCAGGCCGCTGGAGGCCTCAGCCAATGCGCTTTCTGCCTCAGCCACCATCTGCGCCGCATCCTGGTCAACGCTGCCCTTGGCGGTCTGCTGGGAGTGAAATACCTGGTCCCAAAACCCGCGAACCTTCTGCTGCCATTTCCGGCGATATGCACGGAGTCCCGCTTGAGCGTCCACCGGATCTTGGAAGATAAAGCGAGTGCTCCAGCGATATTGCACCGGCACCTGGTCGAGCGCCGACAGAATCCCCGGATAGGATTCTTGCGGGAAGCCGTCGATAGCTACCACCTGAATCAGCTTGTCATCCAGGCGGGGCACAATCCCCGACCAAAACTCATGCCCACCAATCACCGCATCCAGGTACATAGGACACGGCGGCAGATTGATGGGGTGTGGGTCGCCCGTCAGCGAATAGTGCAGATATTGCAGGAGCTGGTCATTCACATGCTCCCGGCCTGATTCATCGACGTAGGGCACGCCCTGCATACGGTTGAGATCCACCACACTAGACAGGCGATCCTCGATTTCCAGAAGGGCCGACTTGAATTGACGCAACGCCCGTTCCCCAGCCGCTTTGGAGCCGTTCTTTTTGGCGTTATTCCCGGTTTCCTCAAACATGAGGTCAGCCACTTTGGATTGCGTCAGCTTCGCCGGTAGGTAGGTGACGACCATCGCGTAAATGCTTTCATAGTGCGCCCCTTCCTGGTTGAATTGTAAGCGGCGTTCCTGGTCGATAAGCGCAGTTATCGGGTCCGGGAACGCGCTTTCGTCGGGGTGCGGATATTCCCGAGCTTCGACACGCACCGCGTCCTGGTGCAGCATCCACTCGCTGCCCAGCTTCGACAGGGCCGAGTTAACCACTGCCGATACGCGGTTACGTTCCGCCGCTGTCACCGTGGCCAGATCCTGGCCCCGGTAAAAGAATCCCGCCATCAGGCTGCCGTCCTTATTGAGCACAACGCCGTCATCAATGACAGCAGCCCAATTCAGCAAATCCGGCAGCGCCTTGGCAGGACTTCGATGTTCCTTTAAGGCGTGCATGGTTTTACTTCTCCCGTGAATGAATGGCCCCGAGCGCAAACGGAGTCGAATGCGCCGGATAAAAGGCCTTGTACTTGATATGCCGCAGGTAGACCTTGCTCATAAATGGATCGGCCTTCGCCATTGCCCGCAGGCCAGCGATACAGGCCGTCCAGATCACAACGCCCGTTATTGCCGCCACCGTGTTCAAGGCGACAACAACGAGCGTTAGAGTGATAAGCCCGGTCAGCAGCAGCAATTCACGCTCACAACCGGCCAGCAGGTCCGGCCGGTTTAGTGCGCGATGAATCGGGATACGCCGCAGTTCCTGGCTCATACGATCACCCCACCAGAGCGGAAGCGCCGCCGTAGAGCAGAGACAGGATCGAAGCAGCCGATACCAGCAGGCCGATAACAAGAACGAGCATGACGATTCGGCGGGTAAACTCGCCCAGCTCACCGCCGAAGATGAGCATACCGCCCGCGACAGTCACGCCCAGGAGCGAGATCACCATAGCCACCGGGCCGGTGATACTGTTCATAATGGTGTCCAGCGGATCTTCCCAAGGCATACCAGTCGTGGTACTGGCCATTGCCGGTTCGATCATAAACATCAGGATTGCGCCGATAACGGCGAGATTACGCCACTGCATTTTCTTTCTCCTTAGTGCAAGTGTTTGGTGCAGATTCAACGGTTTTGATGAGATAGTTCCCTTGCGCGTCAACGCCATTTACTTCAATGATTTCTCTGATCCGACGACCTCCTTTCGTTTTTTCAATCACAACAACCAAATCCACAGCTTCACCAATGAGCGGGGCCATGTTGCCGGTTGCCCCGGTTTCGGCAATAAGCTGTTCCAGGCGTATAAGCCCAGCCCTTCCACCGTTCGCGTGGACAGTGGCCACCCCGCCGGGATGGCCGGTGTTCCAGGCTTTGAGCAACGCGAGAGCTTCACCACCCCGAACCTCGCCCACCAGGATGCGGTCAGGGCGCAGGCGCATGGTTGCCCGCAGCAGGCGCAGCATATCCACATCAACACTGGAGCGGAGAATTACGGCATTCTCGGCAGAACACTGGATTTCCGCCGTGTCCTCGATGATAACCAGGCGGTCATCCGGGCAGGCTTTCGTGATGCCGTCGATAATGCCGTTCGTCAGCGTGGTTTTCCCGCTGCCGGTGCCACCCACGACCAGGATATTGGCTCGACGCTGAATGCCGTTCTGGATGGCCTGGCACTGAGCAGAGGTCATAATGCCCTGCTCAATGTACTGATCCAGCGTGAAGACAACAGAGGCCTTTTTGCGGATGGTGAAGGTAGGGTGAGCCACTATAGGCGGCAGCAGACCTTCAAACCGGCTGCCGTCCAGCGGCAGCTCACCCTCAAGGATGGGATTTTCTCGGGTGACGACCGTATGCAAGGCATCCGCGATCGTACCCATCAAGGATTCTGCGTTGGGTGCCGACATGGTGCCGACCCGCTTCATCCCCTCGCCGTGACGCTCAATCCAGAGCGCCCCGTCCGAGTTCAACATGATTTCGATTACGCGAGGATCGTCCAGGGCTTCGATGATGGTCTGGCCGAGTTCGCCGCGTAGCTTCCTGAGAAGTCTTTGCTGTTTCTGATCCATAGGGCTTATTCTATATCGCAAGTTTCCCCTATGGAAGCACAATTTCACATATATCGCAAGTCTGTCACTTCTCCTGTTCGTAGTCGATGAGCAGCACGGCCAGGGCGACACCCAGCGCCCCGGCTATGGCGTCCGCGTTGTCCAGGGATATGTTTGCCCGCCCGTTCTCCATTGCGGATAAGTAGCTGATACTCAGGCCTGTTGCTTGGGCTAGATCCTCTAGCCTCCAGTTTTTTGCTTGCCGGTGCTTCCGCACCTGGGCAGCAAAGGTTTTTCGGGATTTTGTTAAAGACTTCATCTAATCACTCGTGTATACATTCCGTTTGTCCGAGGTTGGCTTACGATATATACTAAACTAATCCGGCTCGGAGGTCATCGTTTTCGACAGAAGTCCCTTATCCGTGTCACTGTTGCCCGAACGTCCTTCGGGCAAAAAAAACCCCGGTTCCTTGCGGGCCGGGGTTCGGAGTAGGCGACTGGTGGACTGATGAGCGTGATATGGTGACGCCAAAAGGAGCGCCGGAGCGCCCGCGAGCCAACCACCCGCCGTTATACGCATATATGATTGTACGGGGTGCGCGGGCATACAACAAGAAATAAGAGAAATTGAGCGTAATCAATGGAGTACCCGCGATGCAGCATTTTGACGCCCAGGCCTATGCCAAGCGCCTGGTAGAGAAAGGCATAGACCCCGACACGGCGGCCGACCTGGCCAGGAAAACCGCCGAGAGCCAACGACAATCAGACCGGCAGCCGACCTTCAAGAAGGCCGCCGCCACCGCCGAGCAGACCGCTACCGGCCTCGCCCTGGAGGCAACCAGCCAGCCAAAGGAACCGGCCACCCCACCCCCCGCTGATGAAACGCGACCGCCCGCCAAGCGCACCAGGAAGAAAGCACCCGCCAAGAAGGAAGCCCAGGACGCTGACCTGGCCAGCAAGAAAGGCACGCTGACCAAGCGGGAGCGGGAGCTGGTCAACACCGGCTTACGGATTGCAGAGAACGAGCCAGACAATGATGACCTGACGTTCATGCACTCGATCATGTGCCAGGTAGGCCTGCCCCGCTCCAAGGTTGACGGTTTCGAGTTCGAGCGCGTGTGTGGCGGCGCTGGCCTGTACGTCCGCGCCGGGAAATTGTGGGATGGCCAGCAGTTTGTCCAGCAACCCCTGCCCTATGGCCCCATGCCGCGCCTGGTCATGGCCCACCTGAACACCGAAGCCTTGCGCCAGAAGTCACCCGAGATCGAGGTAGGCAACAGCGCGGCCGACTTCCTGAAACGGCTGGGCAAAGAGTCCAGCGGCGGCCGCACCGGCACCTATACCACCTTCCGCAAGCAGATCCAGGCACTTTCCGCGTGCAGCATGACGCTGGGCTTCACCACGGCCACCACGGCGATCACCTACGATGGCAAACCGATCAAGCAATTCGAGGCCTGGCTGGCCAACAGTGAGGAACAGGGCACGCTATGGCCTGGCACGATCACCTTTTCCCAGGAGTATTACCAAACCCTTACCGGGCACGCCGTCCCCCTCGATCTTCGCGCTATGCACGCCCTGACCGGCAGCGCCCTGGCGATGGATATATATGCGATGTTGGCCGACAGGCTTCACAGGATAAGCGGCCGCCCCCTGATCCTTCACTGGCGCAACCTTCGGGAGCAGTTCGGACAGGAATACAGCGGCCCGGAAGCGGATAAGAACTTCAAGAAGAAGTTTCTACCCGCACTCCAGAAAGCCCTGACCGTCTACCCCCAGGCAAAGGTGAAAAAGGTCGCCGGGGGGATCTTGATGATGCCCAGCCCCCCACCGATCCCCTACCGAGGATGACCACCTGGACCCGGCCGCCGCGCCGGGTTTTTTGTGCCCGCACGATGACCAGGAACAACGGAGAGATCCGCCCTTTGTGGAAAACCCTGTTGAAACAGAGAGTTATCCACGCATAATCGGACCCCCCTTGGTACGCATAATCGGACCCCCCTTGCCGCTAAATCCACGCATAATCGGACCCCCCTTGGTACGCATAATCGGACCCCCCCTAAACCTATAGGTCTTTTCCTTTAGTTTTTTCCTTTATATATATCCTGTAGTTAGCGGCACGCCCGCCGTGGACAATCGCCTAACGGCGACCGGGCCTAGCGGCCCTTTGACCACCGCCAGGGCGACCGCCAAGGCGGAGGATAAAACCATATCTGTTTTTTGGCGTTTTAAGGCGCTTCGCGCCAAACCCCAGGCCAACCCATTGGGCATATAGAGAAAACGGCACCAGGAGCCACACAGGCGGTTTCAGGGTGCCATCCGAACCCTATGTGCCAACCCTCGAACATCGAGCACGCCGATAGTGCAGTGGAATGGATGAACGCCAAAAGGAAGGTCGCCGGTGCCCGCCTCACCACCCGGTGGCCTGGCCTACCTTTGGAGTAGGTAATTTTTTCCTATTTTTTACACCCACACGCTTGACGGAGTAGGTCATTTTGTCCTATTATAGTCATCAGAAGGCCGGGCAATGGTGCCCAGGTCGAAACCGGAGGAAACCCCGATGACTGAGCAAGCGATTGAAACCCCCCTGATTTGTTCCCGTGTCAGCGACGAGCAGCGCATGAATATCCTGCCCCGCTATGCAGGCAAGCACTTCATGCTGCTGGAAGGCCTGATCTACAAGGTGATGGGCGAGTACAGCGAAGCCTACCAGGGCGGCTACTGGATCATGTGGGAACTGAGCAACGGCGCGTTCTACATGGCCCCAGGCGACCGCCGCGAAACCTTCCCGATGACCTGCGCGGGCAACTGGTACAGCGGCACCATGACCGCAGACGCGGCCGGTGTCGTGGCCTGCCTGGTGGCGTTCAATCGCCTGGCCTGGCACACCCGAGAAGAACGCTTCATCAATCTGTTCTATGGCCTGCGCGAATGGGCCGCCGAGCATCCCGAAGCGAGCGAGATTTTTGCAGCCATCGACTAACCCACCCTGCCCCGGTTCGCCGGGGCAAACCCCAGCACAACAGGAGTCAGAGCATGGACAGAGTAAAGTACCGCCAGGGCCAGCCCTTCGCCGGGGAATACTTCTGGGAGAACGACCACGGCGACGAAGCACCAAGAGGCGGGAAGTTCGAGGGACACCTGGAAAACCGTTACGAGGCCAGAGGCTCAACGACCGTCTATGACGGCCGCGAATACTGGCATCGGCACCGTGTGTCCTAGAGCAGAGAACGCCCTGGAGACGGCGGCCACCGTCCCAGGGCAGCCCAACCGCTAACCAAATGAGAGAGGTAAGCAGCGATGAGCAGCAACGATTATATCAGAATCGCGGGCCAGATCCGTACCGCGCTGGAGCGGCGGCAGCCGTTCACCCTTCCGCTGATGACAATGGCCGATTTAGGCCATGTGCTTGGCCATTTGCGCGAAAGGCGGCCCGCAGCATGAGAAGCAGCCCTGGTCTACCCGGCCAGGGCTTTGAACGAGGTAACGCCAAAATGAGTGATTCAACAATCCAGATCCGCCCGGAGACGTTGCGGCCTGCATCCGCGTGGGAGCAGCCGACAAAGGACGAGGTGCGCGAGCTGATACGCCTAACCGGCCTGACAGGTGCTGAGGTTGCGGCCTTGCTAGGCCTGACAGCCCAGGGCAACAAGAGCGGGCGAGGTAGCCGCACCGTTCGGCGCTGGACGGCCGGAGATACCCCGATCCCCTACCCTGCATGGGCCATACTGGCGCACCAGGCGGGCTTCGGGCTGATATGGGTTGATTGACGGCCAGGGGCCGCGCTGGAGCCGGATAATCCGGCTTCTTTTTTGTCTTGAATAATAAGAATAATAATGCTATTATTCTTATTATTATGATTTAGGGCGCAAGCCTTCCACCACCCTACCAAGGAGCCACAAAATGGAGATCAGCAACGAGATCCGTTCCCGCATCATCGCCGCCGCCGACCAGCTTTACCAGGAAGCCGAGCGAGAGCGGTTCCCCACCGTTGACCAGGTGCGCCGCGCCGCCCGTGCCGACATGAACACAACCAGCGCCGTGATGAAGGAGTGGCGGAAGCAGCAGACCGCTACGCCGGTCGCGGTTGCGGTGGCCATACCGGAGCGTATCCAGGAGGAAATGACCGCTACCCTGGCCACCCTTTGGAATGAAGCCCAGGAGCTGGCCAACGAGTCTCTACACGCCGCACAGCAGGCATGGGAGTCTGAGCGAGCAGACGCCGACGCCATGCGGGCCGAACTGGCCGACGCCTACGAGAGCCAGGCCCAGGAGCTGGAGGCAGTCCGCCAAGAGCTGGTAGAGGCGCAGGCCACCGCGCAGGCTGCCGACGAAAAACGCCAGGAGCTGGCCCAGGAGCTTGCCGACGTGTCCGGCCGACTGCATGAGATCGAGCGCAGGGAGCAGGATGCACAGCAGCGCATCGAGGAACTACGGGCCGAGCTGAAACAGGAGAAGGCGCACGCCGAGCAGCAGGCCCAGCAGCACCGGGACGAGCTGGAAGCGTTGCGGGGCAAGCTGGAGAGCCAGGCCGCCGCACACGCTGAAAAGCTGGCCGAGGTTCAGGAGCAGCGGGATAAGGCCACCCAGGAGCTGGCCACGGTTCAAGCACGAGCAGAGGCCCAACAGGAGGCGACTGCCGAGCGGATCATGGACAAAAACGCCGAAATTCAGAAACTTACCCAGGAACTTGTCAGAGTGACCGAGGATGCCGAGAGCCGGGAAGCATGGTTGAGGGGGCAACTGGAAGCCGCGACCGCGCAGCATAAGGAGCTTATGGCCGCGATCCAGCCACAACAGAAGAAAACCACCGCGCCCAGGAAGGCGAGCACTTCACGAAAAACGAGCACACAGAAAAAGGCCGCAGGTAGCAAGCCCGCAGCCAGCGAGGAAGCCGGGAAAGAGCAGTGACACCTTCCCTTTTGGCGTTAATCAGAGGCCGCCCAGGGCGGCCCTGACCCAATGCCAGGCGGCACGGACGCCGACTAT
Source organism: Marinobacter pelagius (assembly GCF_003315345.1). Lineage (GTDB taxonomy): Bacteria > Pseudomonadota > Gammaproteobacteria > Pseudomonadales > Oleiphilaceae > Marinobacter > Marinobacter pelagius_A. The sequence continues at coordinate 14,625 of NZ_QNRO01000030.1, read as the reverse complement.
GGCCAGGGGCTTGAGAGCCAGCCAGAGGCCCATAGCAGCAGCGCCGACTAGAAACCCCACAGGGATGGCAAGCACGAGCCAGATTAGAAAAGTCATCCTGAATCCGTGAGACCGGCCCCCAGGAATGCTTCTAACCTACTGAACTGCATGGCACTGTCTGGGTGAATGGCGATAATGGCTATATTGCCATGCAGGTCAGTGGGTTAGCCCGGATGTTGCATCGGGTTGGTCAGCAGCACCCAAATGCCAGGTTTGGTGGCGATGATGCCGCCCAGAGCTGGAAGTTGGCTATATATTGATCAATTTCCTGAGCTCAAGGCGCATTTCCCCCTACCCCCATGTGTTTTCTGTGCCGGGGACAGCACGCCGCGGCGCTATCCCGGCACCAGCTTGCTGGCCAGCTTCAGGAAGAGGTCCTGCTCCGGGTACTGGCTGCTCAACATCAGCCGAATCGTGCGCGTGTTGCGGGTGATGACAGCGCCGATCTTCAGCAGCTTCAGGCGGAGGGTGTTGACCTGGGCCTGGGCGAAGGCGGTGCGCTTGAGGTAGACCCGGCGCAGCCGCTCCAGCAGCAGGTAGGCCAACCCCGACAGCAGCAGTCGGTACTGGTTGGGCCACCATTCGTGGCAGCTGGTGCGGTCGGAGAACAGGAACTGCTGCTCCTTGATACGGTTCTCCATCTCGCCCCGAGCACAGTAGCGGTGGTCATAGAGCCACTCGGCGCTGCAGCCGCGCAGGCTGGTGACCACATAGCGGGTGTTGAAGCCACGCCGGCTGGTCTCGGACTTGACGATGACCTTTCGTCGACGCTCCTTCCAGCTCTTGGCAGCGTACTCGATGAAGCCGAAGACACGCTCCTTCTCCCAGGTCTTCTCGAAGCGGATGGCCGACGCGTAGTCGATGTTCAGAGCCAGCTTGGCCAAGCGCTTGTTGCCGGCGAGGCCGATGATGTAATCGACGCCGTGGCGGTCACACCAGTTGAGGATCAGTGGACGGCAGAAGCCGCTGTCGCCTCGGAAGACGATCTTCACCTCAGGCCACGCCTGGCGCAGCCGCCGGACCAACAGGGCGAGGATGGCACCGGCGTGGTGAGCGGCATCCAGCGAGGCCGGACGCAGATAGCTGACCAGCAGCTGGTCGCCACAGAATACGAACAGCGGCAGGAAGATGTAGTGGTTGTAGTAGCCGTTGAAGTGCCGCCCGAGCTGCTGGCCATGCACCCGATCGTCGGTGGCATCGAAGTCGAGGTAGAGCGGTTTCTTGGGTGGCCGCCGGAACGAGCGGATGAACTGCTCGATCATCTCTTCGTGGATGGTGATCGCCCAGTCCCGGTCGGCTTGCTGCTCGAAGCGGCACAAGATGGACTGACTGGCCAGCACGCCATCGGTATCGACGGCGGTCTGCAGGGCGATATCGTGACGCAGGGCCTGGTGGTCATTGAGATCCTCATAGCCCAGCGCCAGGCCGAACACGCGCTGCCGGACCAGGGTTTCGGTGCGATGCAGGCAGCGCTGAGCGTCGCGCTCGTCGCTGAGCCGGCGAGCGACGGCGCGGGTCAGGCCCATCTCGCGATCGAGCTGCCGCAGCAGCAGGATACCGCCGTCGGAAGTGAGATCACCGCCATCGAAACGGGCGATGACCTGACGGCCTTTGCAGCGTGGAAAGGAAGCGGACGGCGTGGTACATTTTGTCATGGCGGCTGAGGCGGTTGGTTCTTGTGTAGGAGCTTGAATTATAACCGATTTTCAGCCGCCTTTTTCATGTCTTATGCAATATCCAGGTTAGAAGTGCTTCCGGGGGCCGGTCTCACGGATTCAGGGTCATGTTTCCCTCCTGCCCGGCCTGCCGGGCTTTCCTATGTGGCCACGATAATGGCCGCTGCAATCACCGACAGCACCGAGAAGCCCAGCGCCGCCCACATGGCCAGGTTTGCCCTCTTGCTTGATTGTTCCGCCTGGTTGGCCAGCGCCTTCATGGTGGCCTGGTGTTTCTGGCGTTCTTCATCGAGCATTGACCGCAGGCCTTCCTGGATCTCTTTGCCTTCCTGCCGGATCTGCATAACAGCCTTGCCGACAATCGTTTCGGCCAGCTCTTTAGACTGGCCATGATGGCGGTCGGTGACAAGCTCCAGGTGTTCCTGGAGCTGTTCCACCGCTGCCGTCATTTCGCTTGAGTATTCACCCAGGATAACGTCATGGACAGCCAAAAAGGCAAGGATGGGATCATCCTTGCCCAGCAGGATGCCATGCTGTTTTACCACAGCCTGGATGACGGCATCCTTATCAAGTGGCATCGCTCACTTTCTCCTGTTTTTTGTCAGCAGCCTTTTTCTGCATCGGCAGGCCCAGGACAAGATCCATCTGTTCCCACAGATCCTTTTTCATCATGCGGAGCCGGTTTTTGCTCATAAAGTTATATTCTTCCGACTGCATTGCCTGGTCAAATGTCTGGCGTGACTCAAGCATGTGCTTAACATCGCGGCCAAACAAATCAGACTGTTTCTTGATATTGATAATGCCGTTCACGCGGCTTTTATGATTCTGGTAAACCTTCATTTGCTCGAAGGTTTTTCCATCCTTTTCAATGTCGCCAAAATACTGGTTAAGCCATACAACGATTTCGGCGGTTTCAGGAAACTGATGGGCAAGAGAGTCAAAGCCGGTCAGTGTATCCATAAGCGCCTGGCCGCCAGTGATTACCGGGTGAATAACAATCTGATGCCCCATTTCTTGGAGCAGTTCGATTGCCTGGTTTTCTACCAGGTAGCTGGACAGCGGAATAAAGGATGATGCACCGTTGTCGATTACAATTTCAGAGTCCGGGTTTTCCGCGATCATTTCCATGAGGCGGTCAAATTCGGCTTCATCAATTTTATTTCCGTTCATAAGCTCAACCCGTTTTACCGGGAAGGCGTCATAACCGGCAAAGGTAGCATTTACCGGGTCAGTATCCACGCAGATAAGCGGGATATTGTTTTCATGCCGGTGCTGGGCAATCAGTGCAGATACCAGTGATTTACCAACGCCGCCTTTACCTTGCAGTGTGAAATGTGCTTTTGCCATTGCGTATTACTCCGATTAAATCAAGTCTTCTTCCGATTTGCCTTTGGCGTCATATTGAAAACGCCGCGTCAAGTCATCTTTGTTTTTCACTTGCTTGGGTGCTTCCCTGTCCTCCTTTTTCTCCCTTTCCACCGTTGGCGGATTATTTAGCCCGCTAGACACTGGCGGCTGTTCATTGGCCTGTTTGCTGGTGATGTATCTATCAACGTAGCGAACAAACTGCCGGTATTGGATAGGCATTACCCCCTTGTCGTGGAGGTGCTGCCATATCTCGGCGGATGAATAGCCGTCATCAAGTGCCTGCTCGATCTCGTTGCGCCGGGCAATAAATGCCTGGCGACCCTGGCCGCGCTGACGTGGCGGCGGTGATTTTTTCAGTTCATCCGACAAACTCATATCTTACGACACCTTAGCGACACTTTAACGACACTATAGAGACATTCCGCGCAATCCGCAAGGGCCGAACGACACTCTAACGACAGATTAGCGACACCATAGCGACAGAGCAAGCCTTTTTTTGGCGTTCCTGACCCGGTTTTTGCCTCAATGTCGTTGATCTGTCCTTATGGTGTACTATGATGTCGAGGTTGAAGCGGGCAGGATGTGTAAACGGTCCACCGCCAGCAAGCTGGCGGCGTCCGTTTACCTGTAACTTACTCGCCTGGCGGCTCGACGCATCCTGCTCTCCGAGGGTGGGCGCTGCTGCCGCAGCGAGTTGGCTGCCGCCAACCAGGTGAACAAGCATCGAGGTGAATCATGGGATCAGAGACGCGAGCAAGAAATCTCCAGATAAAGGTCAGGGTTAACCAGGAAGAACTGGACGAGATCACCAGGACAGCGGAACAGTGCGACCTGAAACCGTCCACTTTTTTGCGTGAACTTGGTCTTGGGCATGAGCCTAAAAGTACGGTCGATATTCAGGCTTTTGAAAAGCTGGCACAGCTTCATGGTGATATAGGCCGTGTTGGTGGTCTGCTGAAAATGTGGCTTGCCGACAATTCAAAATCGGGCTTTGGCCGTCATCTTAATATACCAGAATTGGTTGATCGGCTCATTGCCTTGCAAGAGGAAATAGGGGAAACGGCGAAAAAACTATGATTGCGAAAAGAGCTAGTCGCCGCAAGGATGGTAAATCAAGTTTTACCAAGCTGGCGAACTATATAACAAGGGAGTCCAAAGACGAGGAAATAGCTTTTTCCAGGGTAAGTAATTGCGGGTTTGATTCGGTTGACCTGGCAGTAAAAGAGATCGAGGCAACGCAAGGAAGAAATACAAGGTCAAAGGCAGATAAGACTTATCATCTTGTTGTTTCTTTTCCTGCTGGCGAGGTTCCGAGTAAAGAGCAGTTGGAAGATATAGAAGATGAGTTGTGTAAATCAATCGGGTTAGGCGATCACCAGCGAGTTAGTGCGGCACATAATGACACCGATAATTTCCACCTGCATATTGCAATCAACAAGATTCATCCGGTTAGTCATCGGGCGGTAGAACCTTATTACGATAAATATAGTTTGGACGAGGCATGTTCACGCCTTGAGTTAAAGCACGAGTTACAGCGCGATAATCGCATTGATCGTTCTAACTCCAAAAACAAGGAGGTCGAGCGCGAATCCGGCCGGGCTGGTGATATGGAGTCCCATTCCGGTATTGACTCATTTAAGCGGTGGGTTAAGGAGCGGAAAGAGCCATTAGGAAAAGCCCTGGAGAAAGCGAACAGTTGGGACGAGCTGCACCAGGAGCTGGCCAAGTTCGATTTGGAGTTGCGCCCACGCGGTGCTGGTCTGGTGGTTTCAGCCAGAAATCAAAAGGCCTTCACCAAGGCGAGTGATTTAGGCCGAGAGTTCAGTAAATCGAATCTGGAGAAGAAGCTGGGAGCGTTCCAGGAGCCGAGCGATAAAGTCAGAGAGTTGGACCCCGACGAGCGTTACCGCAAGGCACCGAATCAGCGCGGGGCCGAGCGTTCAGCGTTGTGGGATCAGTACCAGCGCGAGAAGAACGAAGCGATAGCGGCCAAGCGTGAAGCGCTCCAGGGGCTGAAAGAAAAGCGCCAGGAGGAAGTGGCCAAGCATCGCAAGGACTACGCCGAGCGGAAGGAAGCGATCCGCAAGGACACGCTGCTGAAAAAGCGTCAGAAGCGAGACGTTTACCGTCAGCTATCGAAAAACCACCGGGCACGCACGGCGGCCGCGTTCCAGCGGCACCAGGAGGCCCGCCAGGAGATCCGCAGCCAGTACCGGGTGAAGACCTGGCAGGAATGGCTGGTTGACCAAGCCACTGACGGGAATACCCAGGCGCTGGAGGCGTTGCGCTCCAGTGCTCGCAGGCCGAAGAAAGGCGCGGAGCGGTTTGCCTTCATGGGCAACGACCAGGGCCAGATATTCACGCCATTGAAACCGGCCGTTCAAGCGAACGGCGACGTTCTTTATACCGTTAGTGGTGCCCGTATTCGTGACACCGGGAAGCAGTTGCGCCTGGATGCCGACAAGGACGGCGACCTGGCATCCGCCGTCCGCCTGGCACGCGAGAAGTACGGCGACCATCTCACCGTCGATGGTGACGAGAAGTTCAAGGCTGCCGTGGTCGAGGCGGCTGTTTCCAGCGGTCAGAGCGTGACCTTTGCCGATCCAGCCATGGAGAGACGGCGGCAGGTGCTGGAGCAGATGAAGGACGCCAAACAGCAAGGCGAGAAGGAGCAGGCCCAGGAGAAGGCCCAGGAGCGGCAGATCCAGGCCTGGATAGAGAAGCGGAACGAGACAAGGGGGAAAACTTGCGATATACTAGAACATAAGAGGTTCGCGGAATCAGACGCGGGTGCCGCTATTTACAAGGGTTCGCGCAAGATTTCGGAAGGTTTGACGGTTGGCCTATATGAAAAATCTGGTGTGATGCTGGTTTCACCGCTAACAGAACGCCAGGCCGCCAAGTTCAGGCGGCAGGCCGTAGGTACGCCCGTAAGGCTCAACAAGCGCGGGCACGTTCAGTTTCAACAAGAGAGAAAGCGAGGGCACGGACGATGAGCGAAACGATAGGTTCCGCTTCACAGAAGAAGGAGCGCAATACCCTTTCCAGGGTGTTGCTTAATGCGGGTGTTTTTATCGGCCTGCTGCTGCTGGTGAGCACGATCACCACGCAGTACCTGGCGGCAGCATTCGACTATCACCCTTCATTGGGTAGCCCGATTTTCGGGAGTGTGTACTGGCCCTGGAGGTGGGCCGGTTGGGCGCTGGCCTGGTGGCCAATTCATACCGACCTGATGCAGCGGGCTGTCACCCTGTTTACGGCAGGCAGCACGCTGGCCCTGGTGGCCTACGCGCTGGGCCTGGTGTTCCTGTCCCGTCGTGCCCAGGCAATCGAAGGCCTGCACGGCACGGCGCATTGGGCAGAGCCAAAGGAGATCAAGGAGAGCGGCTTGCTGCCCAAGAGCAAGAAGCAGACCCATGAAGGCGTCTATGTCGGTGCCTGGAAGGACGACAAAACCGGAAAGCTGCACTATTTGCGGCACAACGGGCCGGAGCATGTCCTGGCGTTCGCGCCGACCCGAAGCGGTAAGGGCGTGGGCCTGGTGCTGCCCACCCTGCTTTCCTGGAAGGGCAGCGTTCTTTGCTATGACATCAAGGGCGAAAACTGGGCGCTGACGGCTGGCTGGCGAAAGAATTACGCCGGTAACAAGGTGATGAAGTTCGACCCGGCCGCAACGGACGGCTCCAGTGTCGCATTCAACCCGCTGGCCGAGATCCGCGTGGGCGAGGATCAGGAGGTTGGCGATACTCAGAACATCGCCACCATGCTGGTTGACCCGGACGGCAAAGGCCTGGTTGACCATTGGGCCAAAACCGGCCACGCGCTGCTGACCGGCGCAATCCTGCACTGCTGCTATGAGGTGAAGGCGGAAGAAGGCCGCAACGCGACCCTGGCCGACGTTGGTGCGCTGCTGGCCAACCCGAATATGCCCATCGACCAGGTGCTGGAGCACATGCTGGAGTACCAGCACACGCCAGCGGGGCCGCATCCCTTGGTGGCTCAGGAAGCCAGGGCAATGCTCAACAAGGACGAGCGCGAGCTTTCCAGCGTCGTCTCTACCGCTATCAGTTTCCTGACCCTGTACCGAGATCCCATCGTTGCCAAGAACACCAGTCGCAGCGACTTCCGTATTCGTGACCTGATGAACGACGACGACCCGGTAAGCCTTTACCTGGTTGTTCGTCCGTCCGATGCCGACCGCCTGCGCCCGCTGATTCGCCTGATGATTACGCAAATCGTCCGCCGCTTGACGGAAAAAATGGAGTTCGAGGACGGCCGCAGTGTGGCGCACTACAACCACCGTCTGCTGCTGCTAATTGACGAGTTCGCCAGTCTCAAGCGGCTGCCGGTCATCGAGGAAGGCCTGGCATTCATGGCTGGTTACGGCCTGAAAGCCTATCTGATTGTCCAGGATCTACAGCAAATCATCGGGGCTTACGGCCGTGAGGAAGGCCTGGTGGGTAATTGCCATGTCCGCATTGCCTACGCGCCGAACAAGATTGAAACCGCTGATTTGCTGTCCCGCATGAGCGGCCAGACCACCGTGATACGGAAGCAAACCACGGTATCCGGCAAACGCTTCGGCTACATGCTGGGCCAGGTGAGCGAGTCCATGCAGGAGGTGCAGCGCCCGCTGATTACGGCGGATGAAGCGATGCGCCTGCCCGCAGCGGTGAAGGACGCCAACGACAAGATTACCGAGCCGGGCCACATGCTGATTTTCGTGGCTGGCCACGCGCCGATCTATGGCCGTCAGATCCTGTACTTCCGAGATCCGACCTTCCAGGCGAGGGCCAAGGTTCCGGCACCGAAAACCAGTGACCGCACGCAGTTCCAGGAGCTGACCGCTGAGGCGGCAGAACCTGAGTTCAAGCTGGCGTAAGGGGGGGCGCATGAGGATCACCGCTTTTCGTGCCGCCGTCGCCATGGTTGCCACCTTTCTGGTTGGCGGCCTGATTGCTGGTCACAGTGCGGGGCTTCGGTTGAACAAGACCGAATCCCTGCCAATGGGCATCTACCAGGTAGAGGAAACCGACCCGGCCATGATCGAGCGGGGCAGCATCGTTATGGCCTGCCCCGAGCAGAGCGAGGTGCAGACAGAAGCCCGCGACCGTGGCTATCTGCCCTATGGCTTCGGGTGCCCTGGTGGTTTCGCCCCCCTGTTCAAGATTGCGATGGCCCTGCCTGGTGACGTTGTGAACGCCACCCCGGAGGGCATCACGATCAACGGCCAGCCCATTGCCAATACCAGCCGCCTGACCACAGACGGAGAGGGGAGGGCGCTGCCGCCCCTGCCCGAGTCCGGCGAGGTGCCGCCGGGCAAGGTCTGGCTGTTATCTGACTATGCCCCCCGTTCGTGGGATTCACGCTATTTCGGGCCGGTGCCGTTGGGCACGGTTTACGGCCTGGCCCGTCCGGTCTGGACGGTGGAATAACCGACAAGGAGAGATCACATGCGCCTGTTTATCGCAGAGAAACCCGAGCTTGGCCGAGCCATCGCTGATGCCATCGGCAACGGCAAGAAGGACGGCGGCTGCATCCGGTGTGATAACGGTGACGTTGTTACCTGGTGCTTTGGCCACCTGCTGACGCTGACCGATCCCGAGGACCACGACCCGGCCGCCAAGCAGTGGAGCATGGAAAGCCTGCCCCTGCGCTGGCCCGTCGAGCATAAGCCGATTGGCGACAAGGAATCACAGATCAAGCTGATTCAGAAGCTGGCCGGGCAGGCGCGTGAGATTGTCCATGCGGGCGACCCCGACGACGAGGGCCAGCTACTGGTGGACGAGGTGCTGGATTACATCGGGAACACCAAGCCGGTGCAGCGCATCCTGGTCAACGACCTGAACAAGAAAATCGTCCAGAAAGCCCTGGCGAACCTGCGCGACAACAGCGAGTTTTACGGCCTGTACCAGAGCGCCCTGGCCCGTTCCGTATCGGACCAGGTTTATGGCTACAACCTGACCCGCGCCTATACGATTGCGGCCCGCGCTGCCGGTGGCGACCAGGTGCTTTCGGTTGGTCGAGTGCAGACCCCGATTCTTGGCCTGGTGGTGCGCCGTGACCGAGCGCACGAAAGCCACAGCGCCCACAACTACTATGACCTGGCCGGTACGTTCGCCGGAGACGGTGGCCGCTTCACCGCGAAGCATCGACCGGCTGATGGTGCGCCGGTTGACGAAAAGGGGCGCGTCATTGACGAGGCCTATGCCACCACGTTGCTGGAGGCAGTGAAGGGGCAGACCGCAACCGTCACCGGGGCCGAATCCGAAGATAAAGAGGCCGCGCCGCCGCTGCCTTACAACCTGCTGAATCTCCAGGCGGACGCTTCCCGCAAATTCGGTTTCTCGCCGGACAAGACCCTGAAAGTGACCCAATCACTCAGGGAAAAGCATCGCCTTATCACTTATAACCGCAGTGATTGCGAATACCTGTCAGATGAACAGCACGACGACGCGCCCGCCGTGCTTTCCGCGATTGCTCAAACTGCCCCGGTACTGAGCAAGGCCGCCCAGGCTGGAGATCCGAGCATCAAAAGCAGGGCATTCAACTCCAAAAACGTGAGCGCCCACCACGCGATCATCCCGACCGAGAACACGGCCGACCTGGACAAGCTGAGTGACGAGGAATCAAAGCTGTACCTACTGATTGCGCGGGCCTACATCGCGCAATTCTTCCCGAAACACGCTTACCGGGAAACCACGGTCAACCTGGATGTTGCCGGTTACGCATTCCGCACCACTTCCCGAGTGACGACGCTGGACGGCTGGAAGCGCCTTTACGCACGCGACACCGACAACGACGAGGTTCATCAGGATGACGCCGACACCAGCGACAGCCTGGAGTGGGTGACAGCGGACACCGCCCTGGTCTGCGAAGATGCGACCAGCGAGAAGAAGAAAACCAAGCCGCCCGCCCGATACACAATGGCCGGATTGCTGAAAGACCTGGCCAGGGTCGCCAAGTACGTGACCGATCCCCGAATCAAGCAACTGCTGCTGGCGAAAGACCAGGAGAAGAAGGGCGAACACGGCGGCATCGGCACCCCTGCAACACGAAGCGCGATCATTGAACAACTGATGAAACGTGGCTTCATTGCCGAGCAGAGCAAAAAGGTGGTCAGCACTGACCTTGGCCGAGAGTTCCACGACCTGCTGCCGGAGAGCGCAACAGCGCCCGACATGACAGCCCTTTGGCATGAACAGCAAGAGCAGATCAAAGCCGGTCAGATGACCATGCAGGACTTTGTGGAAGGTGTGGCCGACCACGTTGCCCAGGAAGTCGAGCGAATCAAGAGCCAGGGCATTCAAGTCAAGGCCGCCACCGGGCCGGAGTGCCCGACTTGCGGCAATGGAACACTGCGCCGCCGCAAGGGGAAAAGCGGCTTCTTTTGGGGCTGTTCCGCCTATCCCGAGTGCAAAGCCACGTTCCCCGATAAGCGAGGAAAGCCCGATTTTAACGCCAAAAAGAAAGCAGCAGCGGCACCCTCAGAGGAACACCTTTGCCCGAAGTGCAGCAAAGGCCTGATCCGTCGCCCTGGAAAAAAACGGGGCAGCTACTGGTGGGGCTGTAGTGGTTTCCCGGCGTGTGACTTCCGGGCGTTCGACAAGAAAGGAAAGCCGGAGATCAAGGACTAATGAGCTGGGCCAGTATTATCACCGTCGCCGCGTCCGCCGCACTGGGCATCCTCGGATGGGGAAGCCCGGCCCTTGGCTGGGCGCAGGGCACCGCCATTCTGATGCCGGTATTGTGGGCCTCGGCCCGCAGCCGGTGGACGGCTGGGCTGGTCGTCATGGCGTACACCACCGCCGCGAGCCGGGGGCTTATCCCCGGCATTGCGGAGTTTTTCGGCACGAACCTGGCCCACGGTCTGGCTCTTTGGCTGGCTGCTGGCCTGTTCACCGGCCTGGCAGGTCTGGCTTGCTGGCACCGCTCCCCGGCTGTCCGCGTGCTGCTGCTGCCGGTGATGCTGCTGGCCCTGATCGTCCCCCCGGCTGGCCTGGTGGGATGGGCGCACCCCGTCACCGCAGCCGGTTGGCTGTTCCCTGGCAGCGGCTGGCTCGGTCTGGTGGCCACCGTTGGCCTGGCAATGCTGCTGGCCTGGAAGCGTCCGCTGATTCATGCCGCCGCCGCGTTTGTTCCGCTCCTGGCCGTGGGTGCCATGTTCACCGCGCCCGTCGAGATCCCCAGCGGCTGGAGTGGCCACAACACCCATTTCCATTTTGGCGTTGGATCGAGCGCGCAGCGCGACCCGATGGAGGAAATCCGCCGCCATTGGTCCATGCAGTCCCTGGTGGCCACCGACGACACCGGCCCGGTGCATGTGCTGCCGGAGACGGTAGGCGGCACCTGGAACAGTCAGGCCAGTGCCGAATGGCAGCGCCTGCTGGCCGACTTGCCGGGCCACACCGTGCTGATGGGGGCATACGAGCCGACCACCGGCAACGAATACAACACCGCCCTGGTTGAAGTGACAGCCGAAGGCTCCCGGATTGCATACCGGCAGCGCACCCCGATTCCCGTTGGAATGTGGCGGCCGTGGGACGACGCCAGCGCCGTTCCGCAGTGGCTGGAGCAGAAGGGCACCGTCACCGTGGCCGGTCAGCGAGCCGCGATCCTGGTCTGCTATGAAGCCCTCCTGGTCTGGCCGGTGCTGCATTCCATCCAGGAGCAGCCCGAGCTGCTGGTTTCGATTGCCAGCACCTGGTGGGCACCCGAGTCAATCCACCGTTCACAGCGTCACGCCATGCAGTCATGGGCGCGACTGTTCGAGATCCCGTTAGTGGAGGCCTACAACCGATGATCGAGCTTATCGCCATATGCGCCCCTGACGTGGCGCCTCAGACCGTCCAGGAGATCATCCGCGTCGAGAGCAGCGGCAATCCCCTGGCAATCAACGTCAACCGCCTGCCGGGCCAGGAGCGTGCCCCACGGCCGCCGATCCCCGAGACACCGGAGCAGGCGGCCCGCATCGCACTCCAGTACATCGAGGCCGGGCACACCGTCGATATGGGGCTAATGCAGATCAACAGCGCAAACCTGGAATGGCTCGGCATCGAGCAGGACAGCCTGCAAGCCCTGTTCACGCCCTGCGCGAACATTCAGGCCGGTGCCACCATCCTGAGCGAGTCCTACGAACGCGCCGTTCAAGAGTTCGGCCAAGGCGAATCAGCCCTACAGGCGGCGCTGTCCGCCTACAACACGGGCAATTTTTCTAGCGGCTTTAGCAACGGGTATGTGGCCCGTTACTACGGCCAGAACCCGGCTGCAACCGCCACCCTGGCCGGTCAGCCTGGAACCCCAGCAAGTGCCAACGAGGCTATGCGATCCCCGACCGGCATTAGCTGGACACCACCGGAGGGTTATTACCCTTCGTCAACTCCAACAAGTGAGGAAGGTAACGACATGGAAAACCGAGAAGACCAAGACCAGTCTCCGAGCAGGGAAGAACTGGACGCTATCGACACCACAGAGGTGAAGGCTAATTTCATGGATGCCGTGCCCGGCATTTCCATCGAATTTGAGCCGGACGAGGCGGACGAAATGGGGGCATTTGAAGAAGACGCCCTGAGCCTGGAAGACGCTATGGAGGCGAGCACAGATCCGAGGGAGGCAGAGTAATGGCACAGAAGAAAGGACAACCGAAACAGCCATACCATGAACGGGTGGCCGAGGAAGTCATAAAGGCGCTGGAGGAAGGCACCGCGCCCTGGATTAAACCGTGGGAGCCAGGCCAGCAACCCGACCGGCCGACCAACGCCCTGACCGGCAAGCCATATCGCGGCTGGAACAGCGTTTACCTGTCCATGATGCAGAAGGGCGACGATCCGCGCTGGTGTACCTACAAGCAAGCCAAAGAGCTGGGCGCACAGGTACGGAAAGGCGAAAAGGGGTCCGTGGTTCAATACTGGCAATTCAGGGAGAAACAACTGGTCAAGGACGACCAGGGTAAGCCGGTCCTGGATGATGAGGGGAAAAAGCAGTATCGAAACGTCGAGCTGGAGCGGCCGAAGGTGTTTCATGCCGTGGTATTCCATGCCTCGCAGATCGACGGAATGCCGCCGCTTCCGCCTCGCAAGGAAAAGCCGGAGTGGGAACGGCATCAAGCGGCCGAGCAGATGCTGGAGGCTTCCGGTGCGAGCATCCACCACGACCAAAACGACCGGGCTTTCTATCGTCCCAGCACCGACCAGATCCACCTGCCGCCGAAAGGACAATTCCCGTCAGCGGATAACTACTATGCCACGGCATTGCACGAAGTCGGCCACTGGACTGGCCACCCTTCGCGCCTGGATCGTGACCTGTCACACCCATTTGGTTCAGAGGGGTACGCCAAAGAGGAGCTGCGGGCCGAGCTGTCCAGCTATATGCTGGGAACCGAGCTGGGAATAGGCCATGACCCTGGCCAACACACCGCTTATATCGGGAGCTGGATCAAGGCATTGAAGGAAGATCCGAACGAGATTTTCCGCGCCTCAAGGGATGCGGAAAAAATCGTGGACTTCATGCAGGGGCTGGTTCAAGAGCAGGAACAGACCCTGGAAAAAGCCCAGGTCCAGGAACAACTGGTGGCCGAGTTGGAGGAAGCCAGCCAGGAAGCACTGGAGGGCTACAAGTCCATAGATTCCTGGCGCAACCTGGAAGCCACAGCCAAGAGCTTTGGAATCACCGCCACCCTGGCCCGTTCCGAGGAAGAAGAAGGGGCTATGGTAGTGCGCTATGAGCGCGACGGCGAAGCCCTACCGATGCAGACCGAGCTGATGCCCGGCGATGGCAAGGCGCTGACCAGCGTAGACGGCCAGCGAGTCGAGGGCACGGGCTTTACGTCCGATCCCGAATGGCAGTCCGACGCGATCAAGAAGGCAATCACGCCGATGCTGGAGCAGCAAGTAAACCAGCGCCTGGAGGCCGGGCAGGGACTGGCCGCCCATCCGTGGCAACTGGCCGACGACCCGGAGGCATACGGCGAACGGGCCGGGCATTGGATTCTGGTCACGCATGACGACGAGAACGAGCTGCCCGGTGGTGTCTATCCAGACCAGGAGCTGGCCGAGCAGCAGGCTGGATATATCAATCGCCTGGCGGCTGGCTTGGCCGAGGTGCGCGACGGTCGCATGACCGGCGAAGGACTCAACGCCGTGGCCATGACCATGCAGGTGCCTGGCGAGTACGGCGTTCAGCCGTTGCTGAATGCCGAGATCGAAACCTGGAACGGCACCACGCAGGTGCGCGGCTGCCAAGAGTTCGAGGACGACAACGGCGAGAAGTACATAGAGGAAGCTCCAGCCGAGGAAGCGCAATTCTTTGGCGTTTATGTCGGCCAGGAGGACGGCCGCATGATGTGGCATTCCGACCACCCGACCCAAGAGCAAGCCAACGCCGTTTCCCAGCGCCTGGAGGCGATCCATACCCAGGCGAAGGTTTACCAGAGCCAGGAGGTTCAGGAGCAGAGCCAGAGCCGTTCCCAGGCTCAAGCAAGGGAGGCTAATTCGATGGAAACACCAAAGCAGGAGGCGCAGCAGCAGACCGCCCAGGAAAAAAC
>NZ_QNRO01000029.1 GCF_003315345.1 Marinobacter pelagius | reverse complement strand
GTAGGCTGAAGAGGATCAATCAGATAATCCGCTGAGAAAGATTTTCTTCTTTACATCTTTGGCATTTTATCAACCAGAAATTCCGGATACCCGGATTTAAGAGTGCCTTTAGGTTTCGCTTCTTGGGCTTCATGAACATTGATTAATATCAGATGAATGTTAATTGTGGTCGGACTACCCCTCCGTGGGTATTTCCAATGAACACTGGCATTGCCTTTCTCTTTTAACCAATATCAAGGATGACGCAATAAGGCGTTGCGACCATGATTCCGGTAGATCTGACAACGGGAGCAGAGCGATGGGCAGGAACAGAGGCTGGAAGCGGGAGCTGAGTCTTCTTGCGGTTTGTTCCCTGCTGCTGACGCCGGTCACCGGCGCGGAACCCCGCACCCAACCGGAACTGGCCAACCTGGTGTTGCAGGACTGCGGATCCTGCCATGGCATGACTCTCAAAGGTGGACTGGGGCCTGCCCTGCACCCGGAAAACCTGGAACGGCTGCCTGCCGAAGCCATTGCGGCGATCATTCGAGAGGGGGTGCCGGATACGGCCATGCCGCCCTGGAAGCCTCTTCTGACACCTGAAGAAATTGACTGGATCAGCCGGCAACTGAAGGCCGGCACCCTGGTTTCGCCCCAATGACCTATGAGGAGCTTCGCCAAGCAATGGATCATCCCGGACATGTTTTCCAGCGTCTGTTATTGATTGTCCTCCTGGTGGTGGGGCTAGCCG
Organism: Marinobacter pelagius; assembly: GCF_003315345.1. Lineage (GTDB taxonomy): Bacteria > Pseudomonadota > Gammaproteobacteria > Pseudomonadales > Oleiphilaceae > Marinobacter > Marinobacter pelagius_A. The sequence continues at coordinate 39,378 of NZ_QNRO01000029.1, read as the reverse complement.
GCTGCCAGATGTTCACTCCGGCCTCGCCTTCGCAGGAGCTGATGGGCACTGGCGATCTCGGCCTGATCATCGAGCGTGCGACCGGTTCGGTACTGGTGATCAATACTTCCCGGCATTCAGTGCTCGGGCGGGTTGAAGGGCTCGGGGACCTCTCCCATGCTTCGGTGGTGTATTCCCGGGATGGCCGCTATGGCTATGTGTTCGGGCGCGACGGCGGCCTCACCAAAGTCGATCTGCTAACCCGGTCCATTGTCGAGCGGGTTATCCAGTCGGGTAACAGCATTGGCGGCGCTATCTCGCAGGATGGTCGGTTCGTGGCGGTTTCCAACTACGAGCCCGGTGGCGTCAAGGTTTTTGACAGCGAGACCCTGGAACTGGTGATGGATATCCCGGCCAGCTACACCGACGCCGAGGGCAAGACAGTGCAGTCCAAGACCGTCGGGCTGGTGGATGCACCGGGCAACCGGTTCGTGTTCAGCCTGTTTGATGCAGACCAGATCTGGACCCTCGATATGGCCGCGTCCGAGCCGGCGGTTCGCAAGTTCGACGCCGGTGACGCCCCCTACGACGCACTGATTACCCCGGACGGCCGCCACTATATCGCCGGTCTCTTCGGCGAGGATGGCTTGTCCATGCTGGATTTTTGGAATCCGGAGCAGGGGGTAACCGAGATCCTGCCGGACTATGGTAAGGGCGAGCAGAAACTGCCGGTGTACAAGATGCCCCACCTTGAAGGCTGGGCCATCGCCGATGGCCGGGCGTTTTTCCCGGCGGTCGGACACCACCAGGTGCTGGTGGCGAACATGGATGACTGGTCACTGGTAGACCGGATTCCGGTGCAGGGCCAGCCGGTGTTCGTGATGGCCAGCCCCGACAACCGGCAGATCTGGGTCAGCTTTGCCCACCCGAAAAACGATGTGATACAGGTGATTGATTCGCAGACCAGGGAAATTATCCAGACCCTGGAGCCTGGCGAGGCGGTACTGCACATGGAGTTCACGCCCCGGGGCGAGGAGGTCTGGGTGTCTGCCCGGGACAGCAACCGGGTGACGGTGTACAGCACCCGGACCCTGGAGCCGGTGGCAACACTTGATGCGGAGAAGCCCAGTGGCATCTTCTTTACCAGCCGGGCCCATGCGCTTGGCCTGTAGCCGCAATGAGGGCCGGGTTGGCCTGGCACTGGCGTTTGGCATGGCGGTGTCGGGGAGCTCTGGTGCAGCGGGAAATCCGTCGCCATTGGGGATCCGCATCGAGTCTGTCACGGCGGTGACCGCCGTCGCCCGCCATCGCCTGACCAGTTTTCTGGCCCAGGCCGGCTGTTCGGCGGACGTGCGCTTTGGTGAGTCTGAACAGGATGTCGTGCTTGAGTTCCGGCCCGGTGAGAGCGGGGCCGGCAATGAGCCGGTGCTGGTGGCAACCAACCGCACCGGTGATCGGCCCACGCCTGTCTGGGTGACCCGGCGAACGGCGGGGGTAGGTTCAATCGCCGAGTTGGCAGGGCGTGATCTGGCAACTGTGGCAGGTCCGGATCCGCTGGGCTCACGCCTGGCCCTGGAGGCCCTGGCAAAAGCGGGTGTGACGCCGGCCCGGCAGCAGCTTTATGAAGCCGGGGACTTCAGCTCGGCGCTGGGCCTGTTACTGCACAATAACACCCATGCGGCGGTGTCGGAGGCGGCCTTTGTGGAGCCGATGCTGGAGAAAAACGGCCTGGTTGTCACCTGGGCTGGCAAGCCTGTTTCCGCAGGCGGATGGTATCGGGGAGCGGGCTGGAACATGTCGGCCCTGCTTTGCGAGGATGCCCTGGCAGGACTCACCCGGAGCGGCGACCGCCAGATCTTCGCGGTTTTTCCCGAATGGGTTCATGGTTTTAGCAGGCCCGAGCGCCTGAATTCAGAGGAAGTTTCCCAATGACGTTTTATCAACCGGTTGGCAATGAGATCGAACTTTTCCAGGCCGCGGCCGACAACGGTCTGCCTGTGTTGATCAAGGGCCCCACCGGCTGCGGCAAGACCCGCTTTGTCCGCTACATGGCGGAACAGCTGGACCGGCCAGTGTACACGGTGGCCTGTCACGACGACCTGACAGCGGCGGACCTGGTGGGTCGGCACCTGATCGGCCCCGACGGCACATACTGGCAGGATGGCCCGCTCACACGGGCGGTGCGCGAAGGGGGCATCTGCTACCTGGACGAGGTGGTGGAAGCCCGCAAGGACACCACAGTGGTACTCCACCCGCTGGCAGACGATCGCCGGGAGCTGCCCATCGAGCGCACCGGTGAACTGCTGCAGGCGGCGCCCGGATTCATGCTGGTGGTGTCCTATAACCCGGGGTACCAAAGCCTGCTCAAGGGCATGAAACCGAGCACCCGGCAGCGCTTCGTGTCGCTGCGGTTCGACTATCCCTCCGAGGCGGCAGAGCAGACCATCGTCGCCGAGGAAGCCGGCTGCGACCGGGATCTGGCCAGGCAGCTGGTGAGCCTGGCGTCGGCGCTGAGAAACCTGAAGGATCACGATCTGGAAGAGGCAGCGTCCACGCGCCTGCTGATTCACACGGCGATGATGATCAAGGCAGGCTTGCCGCCGCTGGATGCAGTGCGGGCCGGCATGATAGAACCGTTGTCGGACGATGAAGCCACGGTGGCAGCACTCATGGAGGTGGTGTATGCAGTATTCGGGCGGCCGGGAGAAAGTCGCTAGCGGGGCAGTGGTTCCCGTTATCTGGTATTTGCTGAATCTGCTGGCGATTCCGGTAGTCGGGTTTGCCGTATTGGTTTGGTTGTATCTTCATAGTGAGGGTGACCAACCGCTGCGCCGGGACCATACCCGGGCGGCACTGGTCATGTCGGTGGTCGGTGCGGTGTTGATCAGCTCCGGCGTGGGTGTGGCCTGGTTGGCCTTGGGTAATACCGGGCACTTCTGGAGCTTCGCCCTGGTGTGGGCCATCGTACTGCACACGGGGTTTGTATTGTGGGGGATGGTGGCCCTGGCGCAGGCGATGGCGGACAAGAAGCCGTTGTTTCCCAAGTGCTGGTTGCAGGCCCGCTAAGACGGGGTCAGAAGAAAGCGTTCTTCAGACCCCATGTTCGGCCAAGCTTCGGGGAGTGGGAGTCCAAGACGGGGTCAGATGAAGGCTTTCATCTGACCCCAGGTTCCGCCCAGCTGTCGGGTTACTCCGGGGTCTGATGAAAGCCTTCATCTGACCCCATCTTCACGCCGACCCCCCCCCCCTAGCTCGCCGCATGAAACCCGGCAATCACTGCCACCACCACCGGCGCCCAGGCCTGGGCGGCGAGGCGCCAGCCTCTGGGGGCCTTTCGCATTTCCATGAAGTGGTCCACCAGCAGCATCGCCTTCACCACAATCAGGGCAAACACCAGCCAGGCCAGGAATTCGGGCCCCAGGCCCGTCTGAAGGGCGATGACCGGCAGCGCAGTGCAGATCATCAACGCCAGGTAGATTGTCAGCATGTCATTCGCTCCGCTTGTTCGGCGCTCAGCATCGGTTCAGCAGCACTCCACATCAAGTCAGCACATAAACCATCGGAAAAAGCACCAGCCACACCAGATCTACCATGTGCCAGTAAGAAGCCCCGGATTCCATGCCGTTCATGTCGGTGCCGTCGTAGTCGCCATTGCCGACCTTCACCGCCAGGACGATCAGGATGATCTGCCCAAGCAGCACGTGCATGAAATGGAAGAAGGTCAGGAAAAAATAAAACATGAAGAAGGTGTCGGTGCCCAGGTTGTAGCCCTGGCCATACAGATCGGCGTATTCCCACAGTTTGCCGACGGTGTAAACGGTGGACACTGCGATCGCCATCCAGAGTCGCAGCTGCGTACCCTGTTCCCCATGCCGGAGCCGGTGCACCGCTGTGGCCACCAGATAGCTGGCGGTGATCAGCGCCACGGTGTTGAGCAGACCGATCCACGGGTGCAGAACTTCGCGGCCGGCGTGAAAAGTGGCCGGATCCAGGCTGCGGGCGACGGTAAAACCGATGAACAGGATGCCGAACACCGCCAGTTCGGCAAAGATGAACATCCACACGGCGAGGTCGCCCGGCAGGTGTCTGGCCTTGGTCGCAGTCAGGTCGGTCATGGTCATCGGGTCAGGTTGAGATAGAGTTTGGGCAGTTGCAGGGGCAGCTGGGCCGGGTCCCGGATCACCACGTAGTGGTTGCTGCCGAACACATAGGGCAGGTATTCGCTGGCCTCGTCGTCGATAGTGACGCAGAACGGGGTCAGGCCGGCCCTGTGGGCTTCCTGCACGGCCATGCGGGTGTCTTCCACGCCGTAGCGCCCTTCGTACAGGTCCAGGTCGTTAGGCTTGCCATCGGTGAGCAGCAGCAGGATCTTCTGGTGTTCGTGACGGGCCTGGAGCAAGCGGGTGGCCTGGCGGATGGCGGTGCCCATGCGGGTGTAGTAGCCCGGCTCCAGGGCCTGGATGCGGCCGCGGATGGTGCCGGTATAGGCCTCGTCGAAGCCTTTGATGTGATGAAAGCGCACATGGTCCCGGCGTCGGGAGGAGAAGGCGAACAGGGCGAACGGGTCTCGGCTCGCCTGCAGGGCTTCGCTGAGCAGTTGCAGGCCGTCCCGGGCCACGTCGATCACGCGCTGGTGGTTGTTGATATAGGTTTCGGTGGACAGGGACACATCGGCCAGCACCAGGCAGGCCAGGTCCCGCTGGCTCTGCTGGCAGCGCCGGAACAGTTTCTGGTCGATGGCGCCCTGGCGCCGGCGGTTCTGGACCTCCCGTTCCAGGCAGGCATCCAGGTCCAGTTCCTCGCCCTCCACCTGTCGCTTTTGCCACTGTTTGAGCGGTTTCAGGGTACTGAACTGCCGTTGCAGCCGTTTGGCGGGCCGCCTCAGCGGTTCGGGCAGTTCTGCCGGCCGGGCATCCCGGGCCAGCATCGGCTGCAGGCAGCAGAATTTCTCCCGGTAACTCTGGCTGCGCCAGTCCCACTCCGGCAGATGAATGCCGGGGCCCAGGCGCAGGTCGTCATTTTCTTCCGAGGGCAGGTCCAGGTCGAACTTGATGGAGGAGGAGGTCTCGCGCCGGTCGTTGGACACGGAGATCATGTCCATGTCGTCGGCCACGGCCTCGGCGTCTTCCTCTTCGGTGTCGTCACCGGCCCGATCGACCGGAATGAACTCGGTCCAGGAGAACAGGCTCTCCAGCCGGAAGATCATCAGGCCCTGGTCCCGGTCGAAGCCTTCGACCCGTTCCGCCTGCCGGCGCTTGTGTTTCTTCGACAGCCCGCCGGGGCTGGATTGGGTGTTGTCGTCACCTATGACCTGGCCGTTGGCAGGGCCCTGGTTCAGGGACGGGTAGAGCCAAAGAATGACCGGCCAGGGGTCGGTACCGGCGACTGGAATCCGGGTGACACTGCCGGGATGAATCAGCGCCTGGCGAATGGCGTCTTCCCGGGCGGCCTCGCCCGGCGGCAGTTCATCCGGGTGCGGGCGCCACTGCAGCGCGTGGCTGACCAGACGCTGATAGATGCGTTCCAATCCCGGCCAACGCACCAGAACGTCCTGGACCATGGCCTGGTTGCCGGTGAACCAGTTGCTGTCTTCGGGTTCCGGCGAGGCGGCCAGCGCTGCCAGCCAGAGGTAAAGGTCCCGGTTCAGGCTTGCTGACGGAAACAGGGCCACGCGTTCGGGCAGTCGCAGGTTCTGGTCATCACGCCAGGCCAGTTCGAACTTGCGGTGGGTGCCGGCGAGCTTGTGCAGGAATCGCCGGCGCAACCGGAAATGCCGGGGTTCGGCCGTGACCAGGCTCAATGCCGGATCACCGCCCAGGGCCCGGAACAGGATGCCCAGGTTGCGGGCTTCGTCTTTCAGGTGAACGGCATGTTCCGGAAACTCCCCGAGTGCCTGCCGTGTGATGTATTCATGCCATTTGTAGCCAACCCATTCTTCCATTGCTTGCTCCTTGTCAGCCCCGGCGCCCGGCCGGTTCGCTGTCCAGCTGGTGCACCGGGATCAGCACGGTCTGCCGGTTGGGCTCGCCCGGCTCCCAGTGCAACAGACTGCCATCGGGGTTGTCTTTCTGCACCTCGCGGCAGGCGCTTACGCATTGCAGGCACTGGGTACAGGTGAACTTGGCGCGCTTGTGACTGCGGGTGGGCAGCCGCATCGGACAGGCCTCGTCGCAGGCCTTGGTGCAGTCCCGGCAGGCGGCGGCGCGGGCTGTGTCGAAGGTCACCATGCGGCCGCGGCCATTGGTCATCCAGGCGATGCTCTGCACCACGCCGAAGGCGCAGCCATACTTGCAGAACAGATGCCGGGCAAACAGGAAGTCCAGGGTGAAAACGGTACTGGCCACGGCCAGGAATACTGAGGGGTAGAACGCCAGATTGCCGCTCACCAGATCCGTATAGAGCGGGATTGGCGGCAGCAGGTACGACAGCATTGCCAGTGCCCAGGAGAACCCGATCAGTCCGCACACCAGGGTCAGTCCCGCCCAGTGGATGACTTTGCCCCGGCGGCCTTTCTTCAGCGCTTCCCACAGGGTGGGGCGGCCGGTGATCCGGGTCATCAGATGATTGACGGTTTCCACCACGGAAAAATGTGGGCACAGCCAGCCGCAGTAGATCCGTCCCCATTTCCACGCAATCCAGAGTACCAGAGGTACCAGTACGAGGATGGGAAGGATGAACCAGAACAGGATCTGCCCGGCCACATCCGCCGGTGAACTCTGGGCGACCCAGTCGAGGTTCAGGTTAAACGAAAGCGGAAACCCTAACAGGATAAATCGGGTTTCGGTCAGGTCGTAACGGAACAGGTTGAGGACCGGTGCAAGCAGGAATAACGCAAAGAAACTGGCCCGAGTGATCAGTCGGTTCCTCTGCAGTGTATCCCTCGGATTGATCGTTTGTACTTGCACGGTCGGTGTCCGGAGTTGGCGGGGCTGCCGGGCCACCGGCAACCCCGCTCAGGAGTGGGTTTACGCGTCTTCGGTGGCGGGGCCACGGACTTCTTCAGCCGGGGACGCCTGCCCCTTGATGAAGAAGCTGCCGAAGTACACGATCAGCCCGGCCAGGAAGAAACAGCCGGCCACGAAGCGCATCCAGTAGAACAATGCGATGTTGTCCTGGGTGGCCATGAACGACAGTGCCTCGCCGCTTTCCGGAATCCGCTGCAGCCAGATCTGCAGGATGCCGGCGCCGGTAAGGAACAGGGTGATGAACACCATGGAAATGGTCATCAGCCAGAAGCCCCACATCTCCAGAATCTGGGCGGTATTGCTGTTGCCGTAGGGGCGCCCGCGCATGATCGGCATGGCGTAGGAGATGATGGTCAGCACGATCATCACGTAGGCGCCGTAGAAGGCCATGTGGCCGTGGGCCGCGGTGATCTGGCTGCCGTGGGTGTAGTAGTTCACCGGGGCCAGCGTGTGCAGGAAGCCCCATACGCCTGCGCCCAGGAATGCCATCACTGCAGTACCCATGGCCCAGAGCATGGCGGCCTTGTTGGGGTGATTGCGCCGGCGGCGGTTGATCATGTTGAAGGCGAACAGCACCATCATGAAGAACGGCAGCGGCTCCAGGGCGGAGAACACCGAACCCAGCCACAGCCAGTACTCGGGCGGCCCGATCCAGAAGAAGTGGTGGCCGGTACCGATGATGCCGGTGATCAGGGCCATGGCGATGATCACGTACAGCCACTTCTCGATGACCTCACGGTCAACCCCGGTGATCTTGATCAGCACATAGGCCAGGATGGCACCCATGATCAGTTCCCATACACCTTCAACCCACAGGTGCACCACGAACCACCAGAAGTACTTGTCCAGGGTCAGGTTGCCGGGGTTGTAGAAGGAGAACAGCCAGAGCACGGCCAGGCCGACCAGGCCGGTGATCAGTACGATGTTGACGACGGTCTTGCGGCCCTTCAGGGCGGTCATCAGGATATTGACCAGGAAGCCGACCACCACGAGCGCTATTCCGATCTTGGTGATAGTGGGCTGTTCCAGGAATTCACGGCCCATGGTGGGCAGCAACTTGTTCATGGTGACATCCGCCAGGGTGGCATAGTCCACGAACAGATAACCGAGAATGGTCAGAGTACCGGCAGCTGCAAACACCCAGAACAGGATCCAGGCCAGCAACGGGCTGTACAGTTCCGTCTGGGCCTCTTCCGGCACCAGATAGTAGGTGGCGCCCATGAAGCCGAACAGCAGCCAGACAATCAGCAGGTTGGTGTGCACCATCCGTGCAACGTTGAAGGGGATTTCCGGGAACAGGAAGTCTCCCACCACGTACTGCAGACCCAGCACCAGGCCAAACACGATCTGGCCGGCAAACAGGATCAGGGCAAAGATGAAGTAGGGCATGGCGACCCGTTGGGATTCGTATTTCATGTCGTTTCTGCTCCCTCAGCCTTCAATGTTGGGTGGCCAGCCGTTATCGTCGATCTTGGACGTCCACTCCAGGAACGCCGCCAGATCCTCGATTTCCTGGTCGGTCAGATTGAACTGCGGCATCTGCCGGCGGCCCGGCACGTTGGTAGGCATGGCATTCATCCAGCCCTTCATGTAGGCCTTGAAGACCTCGGAGTCACTGGCGCCCCGGCGGTCGAACACGTTGGCCAGCTCCGGTGCGAAGTAGGCGCCTTCGCCCATCAGGGAATGACAGCCAACACAGTTGTTGTTTTCCCAGACATGTTTGCCCCGGACTACCTGCTCGGTGAGCTGGTCCCGGTTATCCCGTTCGGGCATGGCCCGTGATTGAGTGTCAAAAGTCAGGGCCAGGAACAGTAATACGAAGAAGGCACTGCCTCCCAGGTAGATGTTCCTGGCCATGCTTTTGGTAAAGCGCTCGGCCATCGGTCTCTCTCCTTGGTCGTTGTGGAATACCTGACTACAGCACTAGGATATAAAGATGTATTTCAAATGCTGTTGACGATTATCAAGCATTACCGAATTTCACACTATTGCGCCGGGGAGTTACCTCCGGAGGGGTAGGTGGTAGACTTCGCGCGCTGAACCTGAAACCTGTTGTCCGGAGACCTCGATGGCCGCTGCGCTGGCATTATTCCTGAAGCTGATCCCCCTGTATGTCACGGTTGCCCTGGGCTGGATTGCCGGTCGTTACCTGGAGGCAAGTGGCAAACATATCGCCGGGATCATGCTTTACATCGTCACGCCGTCGGTGGTGTTTTCCGGTGTGATGGCGGCGCCGCTGTCGCCAGAAGTGGTTCTGCTCCCGTTTCTGGTGTTCGCGATATCTTCAGTTCTCGGGATCGCCCAGATGAAACTGGCGAGGCGCGTGGTGACTGACGGCAGCGCCAGCATCATTCCCCTTTGTGTGGGCTCCGGGAATACCGGTTATTTCGGCGTGCCGGTGGCGCTGCTGCTGTTCGGGGAAGAGGGGCTGGGGCTGTATATCGTGTGTATGCTCGGCACCACGCTGTTCGAGAATTCGGTGGGGTTCTACCTGGCGGCGCGTGGACGGTATGACCTGAAGGACGCCCTGTGGCGGGTGGTGAAACTTCCTTCGGTGTATGCCTTTCTGGCGGCGGTGGCGCTCAACCTGTCCGGGGTCCGGATTCCGGATATCTTTGTACCGCTGTTCGACAACCTGCGTGGCGCCTACAGCATCCTGGGCATGATGATCATCGGTATGAGCATCACCTCGTTCCGGGGACTGGCCGGCAATATCCGTTTCACCGGTCTCGCGTTCTTCGGCAAGTTCGTGGTCTGGCCGCTGGTGGCGACCCTGTTCTGGTGGCTGGATGCCAACATCCTGGGAATCTACGATACCGCCGTGCACCAGGCCATGTTCCTGATCTCCATCACACCGATCGCCGCCAACACCGTAGTCATTGCGACCCTGCTGGATACGGCGCCAAGGCAGGCGGCGGGCACGGTGCTGCTGACCACCCTGTTCGCCCTGGCGTTCATCCCGGTGATGATTTCCCTGGCGTTCTAGACGAGCTGTTGGTGGCGGGTTCCACCGCGCAGGTCCGGGCCTCGGCGATGTCCTTGCGGGCATGGCGAACCACGCTGATGCCGGCAGTGACGGCGAGGCTGCCCATGATGGCCGCCACGACCAGGTCCGGCCAGGCGGTGCCGGTGCCGAAGACGCCGAGCGCAGCACCCATGACCGCAATATTGCTGATCGCGTCGTTGCGGCTGCACAACCACACGGAGCGCATGTCCGAGTCTCCCTCGCGGAAGCGGAACAGCATGACGGCGACACTGACATTGGCCGCCAGCGCCAGCAGACCCACGGCACCCATGGTCAGTGGTTCCGGCGTGATTCCGCTCTGGGCCACCCAGATGGCCCGGGCCCAGACCACAAGGCCGAAGGTGGCCATGGTCAAGCCTTTAACCATGGCGGCCCGACCACGCCAGAGCATGCCCATGGACAGAACACTCAGGGAAAGGATGTAGTTGGCGCTGTCGCCAAAGAAGTCGATGGCATCGGCCATCAGCGAGACCGAGCCGGACTGGATGCTGGCAATACCCTCCACCAGGAACATGGCAAGGTTCACCCACAGGGCGATCCAGAGCGCCTTGCGGAACCCGGGGGCGGGGGATGTGGGTTCGGGAGCCGAGCAACTGCAGGCCATGGTGTCCTCCTGTTCTTCAGTTGCCTACAGTAAAAACCCTATAGTTGCTACAGGGTCAACCGCCGGAGGCGGGGGCCTCAGATTCGTCAGCTGTGGCCCTGGCCGTGGGTGCCCGGGACATGATTGTGGTCGCTGGCCATGTCCAGTTTGTCGAGCTCGGAGGTCAGCCCTCCGAGTATGCCGCATTCGCTGACCGTGCCCCCGTCACTGCAGGCGGCCTGCAGCTTTTCCAGGGTCTGCTCCAGGCTCGCCAGCTCCCTCAAACGCTCACGCACATGATCCAGGTGGCGGGCAAGCAGAGCATCCACACCACTGCAGTCGGCATCCGGGTTTTCCGCCAGACGGATCAGCTCCCGAATTTCATCCTGGGCCATATCGAGGTTGCGACAGCGTTTGATGAACAACAACCGTTCCAGGTGAGCCTGGCGGTAGCTGCGATAGCCGCTGGCGTCACGGACCGGTTCGGGCAGAAGGCCGATTTTCTCGTAGTATCGGATGGTCTCGACGGGAATGCCCGCCTGTTTGGCAATGGCTCCGATTCTCAAGGCTCCCCTCCTTCAGGATTTGAGCGCCAGAATGCGCCGGGCTCCGTTCAACACGATCAGGCCCACAATGGTGCCGACCACTAGGTCGGGATAGTTGGAACCGGTCCAGGCCACCAGGGCGCCTGCCACGATGACCCCGAGATTGATGACCACGTCGTTGGCGGAGAATATCCAGCTGGCTTTCATGTGGGCGCCACCATGCCGGTGCCGGGAGATCAGGATCAGACAGGTGCTGTTGGCCACCAGGGCAATCAGAGCCATCACCATCATCAGCGCCGATTCCGGCTCGCTGCCCAGCAGGAACCGCCGGCCCACTTCCAGCAGTACCCCGAGGGCCAGGATCAATTGCAGAACGCCGGCAACATGGGCCGCGCGCACCTGCATCCGGATGCTATGTGCAACAGCATACAGTGACAGACCATAGACGGCCGCATCGGCGAACATGTCGAGGGAATCGGCAATCAGGGCGGTGGACTGGGCGATCAGGCCGGTTGCCAGTTCCAGCACGAACATCACTGCGTTGATGGCGAGCAGGATCTTCAGGGTGCCGGATTCCTCGCCAGCACGAGTCGCCGCTGCTGTGGCTGCTTCGAGGGCATCCGGATCCGCGGGGCGCGTTTCCTGCAGGGTTGCTCCCAGTCCCAGGGGCCGGAGCCTGTCTGTAACAGGTTGGGCGTCGCCGTCATGGAGCACCTGGAGCTGACGGTTTTCCAGGTCGAATGACAGGCCGCCGATCTGGGCACAGCCGTCCAGGGCCATGCGAATCATCCGCTCCTCTGACGGGCAGTCCATTTTGGGAATACGGTACAGGCTGACCCATTCGCCCGACGATTGGGGCGCCGCCGGTGTTTGGCTTCCGGGATCGACTGACTTACAACCGCATTCACCTGTTCTGGCTTCATTCATGAAACGAATTGCCCCATCCACTATTCCGCGTTCACGTCCAGGGAATATCGACCAGGGCGCGAAGACCGCCCCGAGCCCCTGTGTCAAAGGTAAGTGTACCACCGTAACGTTCGGTGATTTCCCTGACGATGGCCAGGCCAAGGCCGTGGCCGGGAGTCTGTTCATCCAGCCGAAGCCCGCGGACACCGAGAGAAGGCACGGATTCGGAGTGAACGCCGGGGCCGTCGTCCTCGACCCGCATTATCATTCGGCCGTCTTCCTCCAGTAATGAAAGCTCGACGGTCTTCTCCGACCACTTGCCGGCATTATCCAGCAGATTGCCGAGCACTTCGTTCAGATCGTGTTCCTCCAGCGGCCAACGCCGTTCCTCCATCAACTCGGAAGACAATTCGAAGGATTTTTCCGGATAGAGCCTGCCCAGCATCCAGAGAAGATCCCGTGCCTGCTTGACCGGGTAGGCGCTTTTCCCCACCTGAGGGCCGGCAAACCGGCTCCGGCGCATTTCCGCTTCAAGTTGTTTGTCGATATCCCCGAGCCGTGCAGCCATTTCGTGTCTGATGGGGGCGTCCAGCGGGCGGCTGGTGTCTTCCAGAATCTGCCGGGTTGCCGCGATGGGGGTTTTGACGCTATGCGACAGATTCGCCAGTGCGTCCCGGGAGCGTTCCAGTCGCTGGTCGAGGGAATCGAGCAATTGGTTGAGCTGTTGCACCAACGGCTGGAACTCCTCCGGGGCCTGAACGGCAATACGGGAGATTTCGCCATCCTGAAGCCTCTTCAGGGCAGCCTTGAGGGTCACGACGGGCCGCATGGAAAGGATGATGCCCAGCCAGATCACCGCAACGAGCAGCATGATCAGAAGAATGGAAACGATGGCGGTCCACGCATGCAGCTCGGCCTGGCTGCGTTTCAGGGCGCCCAGATCTTCCGAGACAATCACGACAATGGGTGTGTCGCCAACCCGGAACGACTCTCTGTAGGCCAGGATGCTGGAGGGGCTGTCGCTACTCCCTCTGCTACCGACCTGAGTGGCACCGTCCGGCCCGGACTCGAGTAGGGGCATCAGCAGAGGCTTCCAGGATTCCGGGGAAATGAGGGTTCGGTAGGGGGACTGGATGGCAAAGGAATGGTGAAAGACTTCCTGGAAATAGTCGCCGGTCTGGAGCGTGTCAATGCGACCGCCGGATTCCCGGATTTGGTGTTCAAGGAACGCGACCTCGTCCTTCAGTCGGCTTTCAACGAATTCCCTCGCCATCCGGTCCAGTAATAGCCCGTGTACCAGCCAGGCCAGAGCCATCAGGCCGATGCCGGCCGGTAACAGCAGGACGAGCAGGGTGCCCTTCACGGACACCGGCTTCTTAAACAGTGTCATTGAACAGATAACCCTGGCCGCGTCGGGTTGCAATGGTATCGGCGCCCACCAGTTTCCGGAGTCGACGGATGTAAGCCTCGATCACATTCTCGCTGGGGCTGTCGTTGAGGTTGTAAAGCTGCTCCATCAGCTGTTCCTTGGAAAACACATGCCGGGGACGGCTCATCAGGCAGCGGAGCAGGCGGAACTCGGTGCCGGTCAGGGTATGCTCGGTGCCATCGGCCAGTTTCAGGCTCTGGCGATTCTCATCCAGCTCGAACCGGCCCGCTTTCACCACCGAGTGAACCCTGCCTTCACTGCGGCGAACAATGGCGTTGAGGCGGGCGATCAGCTCTTCGGTCTGGAAGGGTTTGGCCAGGTAATCGTCCGCGCCGGCCTTAAGGCCATTTACCTTGTCCTGCCAGTCACCCCTGGCGGTCAGAATCAGGACCGGCAGGTTGATCTGGTTCGCCCGCCATTTTTTCAATACCTCCAGGCCGCTGCCGTCGGGCAACCCAAGATCCAGAACCACCGCCCGGTAATCCTCCTGCTCTCCCAGCACGACAGCCTCCCGGGCCATGGAGGTGGTATCCACACTGAAGCCCGCTTTTTCAAGCTGGCGGGCCAGGCCATCGGCCAGCAAGCGGTCATCTTCAACAAGCAGTAGGCGCATGGTTCTGTTCCTTATCGGCGTCTTGTCGGCCGCGTCAGTGTCACTGACTTACCTGAATTCAGCCTGAACTCTAAATTGTTGGTCATTTTCAGAAAGGATTCAGGTTTGTGCGAGATGGTATCAATCGTTTCTTGGCATTGCTCAAGTTTCAGGGCAAGCCGACTGGCGTACTAACGCACATTATTTCACAGGAGAAGATGGGATGAATGCATCAAAGCTTTTTGTTGCGGCTGCGGCCATGTCGATGACCGCAACTACATTTGCCGCAGGCAGTCACGGTGGTGGTCATGGAAGCAGCATTGGTGAGCCCGGAAATGCAGGCGATGTTTCCCGCACCATCCAGGTGGAAATGCACGACAACTATTACGAACCCGAAGCCATCGAGGTTACTCGAGGCGAGACCGTGCGTTTCATGATCGAGAACAAGGGCAGACTGGTGCATGAATTCAATATCGGTACTCCCGATATGCACGAGGCCCATCGGGACGAAATGAAGATGATGGTCGAGCACGGCGTGATTCAGGGTGGCAAGCTCAATGAGGACATGATGAATATGGATATGGGTAACGGTCACACCATGAAGCATGATGATCCCAACAGCGTTCTGCTCGAGCCGGGCCAGAAGAAGGAAATCATCTGGACCTTCAGCAGCAAGACCAACATGGAATTCGCCTGCAATATCCCTGGCCACTACCAATCCGGAATGTACGGTGACGTGAACTTCGATTCCGCAGCCGACACCCAGGCCCGCGCAGACTGATCCCGCCCGAGGACGATAAGAAGGGAGCACCACTTTTCCGGTGCTCCCGTTGCAGTATTCCAGGAGTAACCAACACATGAAGAACGCCCTTATGGCAGGGGCCCTCGCGCTCCTTTTGCCTGTGATCGCGGCTGCCGGTGAGTACAGCCTCACCGTGGACCGCGTGATGATTGACACCGGTGACTTTGTGAAAGAGGGCATCGGCTACAACGGAGCCTCTCCCGGACCGGTGCTCAGGTTCAAGGAAGGGGAGAGCGTGACGATCAATGTCACCAATAATCTGGATGAGCCGACCTCCATTCACTGGCACGGACTGATCCTGCCGTTCGAGCAGGATGGTGTGCCGGGTATCAGCTTTGAGGGTATCCAGCCCGGCGAGACGTTTACGTACGAGTTTCCCATCGTGCAGAGCGGCACCTACTGGTTCCACAGCCATTCCGGTTTTCAGGAGCCCAACGGCGCCTATGGTGCAATCGTGATCGAACCCGAGGGGCGCGAGCCCTTCCGGTATGACCGGGACTATGTGGTCCAGCTCACCGACAAACACCCGCACGATGCCAACCGGGTCATGCGTAATCTGAAGATGATGCCGGATTACTACAACCGTCAGCAGCAGACGGTCGGGGATTTCTTTGCCGATATCTCGAAGCACGGTTTCATGACCGCCCTGCAGGACCGTCTGGCCTGGGGCGACATGCGCATGATGAAGGCCGACGTGGAGGACGTTCAGGGTTTTACCGGCCTGATCAACGGCAAGGGGCCCGAGCAGAACTGGACCGGCGTATTCGAGCCGGGTGAACGCATCCGTCTTCGATTCATCAACTCGTCCGCCATGGCGTACTTTGATATCCGGATTCCGGGTCTGGAGATGACCGTGGTTCAGGCAGATGGCAATAACGTGCAGCCGGTTACCGTGGACGAGTTCCGCATCGGTGTGGCGGAAACCTACGATGTCATTGTCCGGCCGAAGACCGCCGAGGCCTACACCATCTTCGCCGAATCCATGGGGCGGTCGGGCTATGCGAGGGCGACTCTGGCGCCTGAGGAAGGCATGCAAGGGCCCGTGCCCGAACTGAGAGAGGCGCCATTGCTGACCATGGCCGATATGGGCGGCATGCATGGTATGGCCGATGGCGATATGGCGACCCGCGACGGTGCGGAAGACATGGACCATGGCAACATGAGCCAGGGTTCAATGGAACAGGCCAGTATGAATGGCAGCTCCGGCATGGCCGCTGACGCTGGCACTACGATGGCCCGAATGGACCACTCGGGCATGGATCACGGTGCCATGATCATGGCCGAAGGTGGTGCCAGCGATCCCTTCTACGCGGAGGGTAGCGGCCTGGTGCCGGTGGCGGCGAATGGTGGCAAGTTCCTCTCGTACTCGGATTTGCGGGCCCAGAAGCCACTGTACGAGGAGCGGGAACCCACCCGTGAAATCGAACTGCGCCTGACCGGCAACATGGAGCGGTATACCTGGAGTATTGACGGCGTCAAGTATGAGGACGCGGAACCATTGAAGCTGCAATACGGCGAGCGCGTCCGGTTCAAGTTTGTTAACGAAACCATGATGACGCATCCGATGCATCTGCATGGCATGTGGTCCATCCTCGATGTGGGGGCCGGGGAGTGGAACCCGGTCAAACACACCGTCAGCGTTCAACCGGGCACTACGGTCTATATGGAAACCGAGGTGGACGCGCCGGGCCAGTGGGCTTTCCATTGCCACCTGTCCTACCATGCCGCCTCCGGCATGTTCCGCAAGGTCGTGGTCGAGGGTGGTCCGGACCAGGGCAACACCGCCGGCGTTGAAGTTGCGAATGACGGAGGTGATGCATGAGGACTTTGACC
Organism: Marinobacter pelagius; assembly: GCF_003315345.1. Classification (GTDB taxonomy): domain Bacteria; phylum Pseudomonadota; class Gammaproteobacteria; order Pseudomonadales; family Oleiphilaceae; genus Marinobacter; species Marinobacter pelagius_A. Next base: position 22,719 of record NZ_QNRO01000029.1, on the reverse strand, counting down.
CTGTCTGCGCTTGCACTGGCATTGACGTTGCCATCGTTGCCCGTGCTGGGCAGTGATATGCCGCAGGACCAGTCCGGCCGGAAGGACGCGCTGAGCCTCTGGGGTGTCCAGTTCGAGGAACTGGAATATCGTTACAGTGACGATGACGAGGAACTGGGGGTCTGGAACGGCGATGCCTTCTACGGCACTGATGAACTCAAGTTCCGCTGGCTGACTAAAGGTGAGTACGCGATCGAAGAAGAGGCCTATGAGAAGCTGGAAAACCAGTTGCTCCTGCAGACGCCGGTTTCCAGCTTCTTCGACGCCAAGGCCGGCGTGCGCTTCGACACGCCCGAGGGCCCGGACCGTACCTATGGGGTGTTGGGGCTGACCGGCCTGGCTCCGCACTGGTTCGAGGTGGATGCCAGCCTGTATGTCAGTGACGAAGGCGATACTTCGGCGGAGTTTGATGCCGAGTACGAGCTGCTGTTCACCAATCACCTGATCCTGTCTGCTGCACTGGATGCCACTGTTGCTTTCAGTGAAGACCGGGAAATTGGTGTGGGCAAGGGGCTGGTTTCTACAGAAACCGGGCTCCGGTTGAGCTATGACCTGGTTGACCGGTCCTTCTCGCCCTACCTGGGCGTGGTCCACGAACGCAAATATGGCGACACCGCCGACTTTGCGGAAGCAGAAGGGGGAGGCACCGAGGACTGGTTCGCCGTTATCGGAGCAAGAGTCTCGTTCTGAGTCCGCCTCTGACACTCCAGCTAACGGGCCGAGGGTACCCGCCTCGGCCCGTTTTTTGTTGCTGACAAGTTGATGTGGATCAACCGGGGGCGGTTGAGGCAGCTGATTTTCAGCCGCAATTCAGCTTCGGATGTTGTGATGAGGTCAAAGCAAGCAGGTTGGGAGGTGAATGCCATGACCAAAGCTCACAAAGCAACCAGTCAGGAACCCTTTCTTCTCCACAGGAAATTGCCCGTTGAGGGGCTGGGTGAGAGTCAGTGGGAGGATTTCATTCACGAACTGAATCACCACCCCTGCGTGGACTTCGCCGAGCGCAAGCCGGGCAACCGTCTATTCGTGACCTATGATGGAAGTCATTGGTCCATCGATGAGTTGCTCGATCTGGTTGCAGGCTATGACGGGAGGCTTCCCGGAGGCTGGTGGACGCGCAGGAAACTGGCCTGGTACCGGTTTACCGATGACAACGTCCGGGCCAATGCCAATCACGAGCCATTCTGTTGTTCGAAGATTCCGCCAATGAAACGAAAGTGACAGGAGGTTGAATGGGCAGTGAGCAGGACAGAACCACCCATTATCAGGAAGGAAGTCTGACGCTTCCCGGAACCGTGATGCTGGGAACCGGCGTCATGATTGGGGCCGGTATCTTCGCACTGACCGGCCAGATGGCCCAGATGACGGGTGTGCTGTTTCCGCTGGCCTTTCTGGCGGCTGCGGTCATCGTGGCCTTCAGCGCGTACTCCTATATCAAGATCTCCAATGCCTGGCCATCCGCCGGAGGCATTGGTATGTATCTGCACAAAGCCTACGGGAACCGCTTGCCAACTGCGTTCAACGCCTTGCTGATGTATTTCTCGATGGTGATTGCCCAGAGTTTTCTGGCGCGTACTTTCGGTTCCTACACCATGCAGTTGTTCGGCGGCGACGAAAGCGGACGCATGGTACCCATTCTCGGCGTATCGCTGATCCTGGGGGCTTTTCTGATCAACCTGCTGGGTAACCGGATGATCCAGGGAGTGGCCTCCTTCATCGGTATTCTGAAAATAGGGGGGATACTGGTTTTCGGGCTGGTGGGTGTCTGGATCGCCGACAGCATATCGGTTGATTTCTCCACACCGGGAGAAGCGGGAACCGCTGGTAATTTCCTGGGTGCCACCGCGCTCGGGATACTGGCCTTCAAGGGTTTCACCACCATCACCAACAGTGGCTCCGAGGTGAAGGATCCGCACCGGAACGTGGGGCGCGCTATCGTTATTTCCATTGCAGCCTGTGTGGTGATCTACACCCTGGTTGGCTTTGCCGTTGCCAGCAATCTTTCACTGGCTGAAATCATTGAGACCCGGGACTACTCCCTTGCTGCAGCCGCACGCCCGGCACTGGGGGATTATGGTGTCTGGTTCACGGTTGCCATCGCCATGATGGCCACCGCCGGTGGCATTCTGGCCAGTATCTTCGCTGTCTCGCGCATGTTGGCCATGCTGACGGAGATGAAGCTGGTGCCCCACAGTCATTTCGGCATGCCGGGAACCATCCAGAAGCACACGCTGGTCTACACTGTGGTCCTGGGGCTGATCCTCACGGCCTTTTTTGATCTTTCCCGCATTGCGGCTTTGGGGATCGTCTTCTACCTGGTCATGGATATTGCCATTCACTGGGGCGTGCTTCGGTATCTGCGGGCAGATGTGAAGGCAAGCGTCTGGGTGCCGGCGACGGCGATCATTCTGGATATGCTGGCACTTGGTGGTTTTGTCTGGGTGAAACTGAACACCGATCCTTTTGTTATCGGTGTGGCCGTGGCAACGATGGCCGTGATTGCCATTGTCGAGCAGCTGTTCCTGACCAGAACTGCGCGCACCCGGGAATCCGGGCATGAGGGAACTCAGGTGCATCATCACCATTAATAGGTTATCGACCTGGAGAGCAGTACCATGATGGGAAATGGAGCGTTTGGTAATACCATGTTTTATAACACGATGTGGGCCGGACACTGGTTGTGGATGCTGGTGATCGGCATTGTGGTCGTCATACCGGCCTGGCGTATTTGCCAGCGCACGGGATATCCGGGCTGGATGGGCATTCTGATACTGATTCCAGTGGTTAATCTTTTCCTGCTTTATTTTCTTGCGTTTTCTGAATGGCCCGCGGATAAACAAGGGGGGCCGGATGCCTGAGCACCAGCACGCTCACCATGCCCACCACGGTGAAGGGGAAAGTGGAGAGCACCTCGCCAAGGACCCGGTTTGCGGAATGTCCGTAGACCCCCACACGGCCGAGCATCGAAGTCAGCACGGTGGAAAAACCTGGTATTTTTGCTCGTCACGCTGCCAGTCGAAATTCGACGAGGACCCCGAACAATACCTCGGCGGGCAACCGCAACAGGAAGAGGCCGTGCCGCCGGGCACCATCTACACCTGCCCGATGCATCCCGAAATTCGCCAGCAGGGACCGGGAGACTGCCCCATCTGTGGTATGGCTCTGGAGCCCGAGCAGGTGAGCCTGGATGATGGGCCATCCGCAGAGCTTACGGACATGACCCGCCGGTTCTGGATTGGACTGGTTCTGACTCTGCCGGTGCTGGTGCTTGAAATGGGCGGGCACCTGACCGGGCTTGATCACATTGTCGCCCCTCAGATATCCAACTGGATCCAGTTGGTGCTGGCAACACCGGTTGTTATGTGGTGTGGCTGGCCGTTCTTTGTCCGGGGCTGGAGGTCCGTGGTCAGTCGCAACCTGAACATGTTCACGTTGATTGCCATCGGTACCGGCGTGGCGTTGATATATAGCCTGGTGGCGACCCTTGCCCCTCAGGTTTTCCCGGCAGCCTTTCGACAGGAGGATGGCTCGGTTGCCGTCTATTTCGAGGCCGCGGCGGTCATTGTGGTGCTGGTCTTACTGGGGCAGGTGCTGGAACTCCGGGCCCGGGAAAAAACCTCGGGTGCCATCAAGGCCTTGCTGGATCTGGCGCCGGCAACCGCCAGGAAACTGGACGATGCGGGCGGTGAGTCCGATGTGTCGCTTGATCAGGTCAAGGTTGGCGACCGCCTTCGGGTTCGGCCCGGAGACAAGGTGCCACTGGACGGAGAGGTGCTTGAGGGCAGCTCCAATGTGGACGAATCCATGGTCACTGGTGAGCCTTTGGCGGTCAGCAAGAAATCGGGAGATCAGGTGATTGGCGGCAGCATCAACCAGCAGGGCAGCTTTATCATGCGGGCCGACAAGGTTGGCCGGGACACCATGCTGTCACAGATTGTGCAGATGGTGGCGAGCGCCCAGCGCAGCCGCGCGCCCATTCAGGGCCTGGCCGACAAGGTCGCGGGCTATTTTGTGCCGGCCGTGATCCTGATCGCCATTATCGCCTTTATCGTCTGGTCCGTCTTCGGGCCCACGCCGCCCATGGCCTTCGGGCTGATTGCCGCTGTGAGCGTGTTGATCATCGCCTGCCCCTGTGCCCTGGGGCTGGCCACGCCCATGTCGATCATGGTCGGCGTCGGCCGGGGTGCCCAGAGTGGTGTGCTGATACGGGACGCGGAAGCTCTGGAGCGCATGGAAAAGGTGGATACGGTTGTGGTGGACAAAACCGGCACACTGACAGAAGGCAAACCTCAGGTCACAAAGCTGGTTCCTGCCGAGGGATTCAGCGAGGAAGAACTCATGCGGTTTGCCGGCGGCCTGGAAAAGGGCAGTGAGCACCCGCTGGCCCATGCCATTCTCGACAAAGCCGGGGCCATGGACCTGACGCTGCCAGAGGCTGAGGGTTTCGATTCCCCGAATGGCAAAGGCGTGACCGGAAAGATCGATGGGCAGCAGGTACTGATTGGCAACCGGCTGTTGATGGAATCCGAAGGCGTCGATACCTCGGATTTTGAGTCTGAAGCCGACCAGCTCCGCAGGGATGGGGCTACGGTGATTTTCGCAGCCGTTGACGGAAAGGTTTGCGGGTTGCTTGCCATTGCCGATCCGGTGAAAGAAACCACCGAAGCGGCCATAACGGCACTACAGAAGGATGGCATCCGTGTCGTCATGCTGACCGGCGATAACCGAACATCGGCTGAGGCCGTTGCCCGCAAACTGCACATTGACGAAGTGGAGGCGGAAGTCCTGCCGGAGGACAAGGGCAAGATCGTTCAGCGCCTGAAAGATGAGGGCCGTATTGTGGTCATGGCCGGCGATGGCGTAAACGACGCACCCGCATTGGCAACGGCGGATGTGGGTGTGGCCATGGGCACAGGTACGGATGTCGCGATCGAAAGCGCCGGTATTACCCTGCTCCGGGGAGACCTGATGGGCATTGTGGAAGCCCGCCGGCTGTCTCTGGCGACCATGCGCAACATCCGGCAGAACCTGTTTTTTGCCTTTATCTACAACTCTGCCGGCGTCCCGATCGCCGCTGGGGTGTTGTATCCGTTTGCGGGCATCCTGCTGTCCCCGATTTTCGCGGCGGCGGCCATGTCGCTGTCTTCGGTCAGCGTGATTGTCAACGCACTGCGTTTGCGAGTGGTCAGGCTGGGACCGGGCCACTGAACTTTTCTCTCACAGGAGATAACCATGTCATACACGATCAACCGTCTCATCAAGAATGTCGATTTTGAGGATGTGGACCAGAGAGCGCGGCAGGCCCTGGGGGACCACGGCTTCGGCGTGCTGACCGAGATCGACGTCAAAGCCACCATGAAGAAAAAGCTCGACAAGGACATGTCTGCCTACCGGATTCTGGGGGCCTGTAATCCCGGTATGGCCTGGGAAGCTATTGGCGTGGAGCCCCGCGTCGGTGCCATGCTGCCGTGCAACGTGATTCTCAGGGAAGTTTCGGACGGCGTGGAGGTCAGTGCCGTTGATCCTGTGGCGTCCATGACGGCCATTGATAATGACGAGCTCAAGCAGGTTGCCGGGAAAGTCAGAGACATGCTGTCTGAGGTTGTCGAGGCGATCTGACCGATGGCCTCGGGCGCCCTGCCTCTGCGCGTGCGTTAAGCCGCAAGAGGGTGTTGGAATCGTTGGTGAAGAGAGAATACCATTCCCGTGCGGTTTTTCCGGAGTTAAAACGAATAGAAGTTCCCTGGTCTCCCGTCTGGCTCATTAGATCAGCGATTTAACCAGACGGGACATTAGCCAGAGGACGATTGAATGGCATGGCTTATTACCAAGTATGCGATTACTGCTGCATTGGTGGTGCTGGTATCTGAAATCGCGAAACGCAGCGACAAACTGGGCGCGCTGATTGCTGCCTTACCCATGGTGACAGTGCTGGCCATGATCTGGCTTTACGCTGAGCAGCAGCCCGCAGAGAAAATCAGCAATCATGCCTGGTATACGTTCTGGTACGTGCTGCCGACCCTGCCAATGTTTCTGGCTTTCCCGTTCCTTCTGCCGAGGTTTGGCTTCTGGGTTTCCCTCGTGATCAGTGCTGTCATCACCATCGCCTGCTTTGCGGCACTGGCGGCCGTGGTAAAGCGGTTTGGTATCTTTCTTCTGTAATTCCGCGTGTTTTAGCCAAGGCTGCCCAACACTGGAAAGGTCGATAGCATCCACGATGCAAACCGTGTCATTTGCCCGGTGATCACCATTACGCCCATGATCACCAGCACCAGACCTGCCACTGCCCTCAGTGGTCTGCTCCAGCGACTGAACCCTCGCATCCGCTCGCGAAAGTGCTCGATGAACAGCGCGGTTCCAAGGAATGGCAGCGCCAGTCCCAGCGAATACACTGCAAGGTACAGCATGCCCGTTTCCGCGTTGGCATGGGTTGAGCTAAGGGCCAGTATGGCGCCGAGTATGGGGCCGATGCAGGGCGTCCAGCCGATGGCGAACGCCACGCCCAGCACGAATGCTGCCGTGGGCCGCCCGCCTTCCAGCGTATGCCCCAGGCGCCAGTCCCGTTGCAGGGCCGGCATGCTCCACCAACCCAGCATGAACAGGCCCATGAGCACAATCAGCAACCCGGCCACCAGATTGGCTTCCTGCCGGTAGGCCATCAGCCACTGCCCCAGAAGACTGGCGCTGGCGCCCAGGGCAACAAACACCAGGCTGAAGCCGAGCACAAAGCAGACACTCAGCCACAAGGCTTTCAGCCGATTCGACGCCTCGGTTACTGCGCCGCCGGTAACGACAGACAGGTAGCCCGGGACCAGTGGCAGAGTGCAGGGTGAGAAGAAAGACACCAGGCCGCCAAGGAAGGCGGCGAGGATGCCCCAGGTTGCAAGATCTGGCATTCAGGAACTCCCGAATCAGTGGTATTCCCGGCCGGCAGCCGGGAACGGCCTCAGTAATCTTTGTGCTCGCTGAACACGCTCTGCTGCCCGTTGGCTCGGAAGGCAATCACCTGGTAGTCGTCCTTCCGGCCGGTTTCCATGCCGGGGCTGCCCTGGACCATGCCCGGCACTGAAAGCCCGAGGGTATTGAACTGGGGGTTTTCCAGGTAAGCGAGGATATCGCCAGCCGGCACATGACCCTCGATTACCACATCATCAATCAACGCGGTGTGGCAGGAAGCCAGCTCTCCCGGTACGCCATGGGTCTGCTTGATAGCACCGACGTTGTCGGTATCGATAACGCGGGTCTCAAAGCCGTTGGTCTCAAGGTGCTCAACCCAGCCCTGACAGCAGCCGCAGCTTGGGCTCTTATAGATGGTGATCGCGGGGCCAGTTTCGCCAGCAGAGGCCAGAGGGGTTGATGGTTCGGAGGATTCGTTGGCCTGGATTGCCAGCGTGGTGGCGCCGGCGGCAAGAACAATGGCAGCGACGCCAGTATAAAGGGCAAGTTTTTGGGTCTTCATGGTGATCTCCTGACAGGCATGCCCATTTATGACGGCTTTGCCTGTTAACAATGTGATTCGGGTTTCCCGGGCGATATCGCCCGACAATGAAGCTGCGTCAGGATCAGGAGAAGGCTTCAGGAGGGGGGGTCAGGACGTCGGAAACGGGGCCGTGGTACACCGCTCGGACCGCTGTGGCATTAACGCGGGCGGCGGATTGAACAGGGGGCACGGATGTTCCGGTGGCCATGCCGTAAACAGACGCGGAGGCGCAATGAGGGGTCGCCAGGTGACAATTCTGTTGCTCGGGGGTATCGCACTGTACCGACACTCCGGACGGATTCATGCTCGAGGAATGGTTCATGCCGGCGTTGCCAACCTTGGCCATTCCGTTGCAGCCGGTAGCGTTGAGGCTCGTGTTCGTCGCGTTGGCATTGGCTACCGAGGCAAGCCCCTGGGTCGGGCCGCCGATCAACAGCAAAACGCTTAACAATGCTGCGAGGAGTTGGCGAGACGGCATGTTGGTTTCCGTGTGTCGAACGGTTATCGCCGCCCTGACCTATACTCTGGTTCAGATGCTTTTTGAACGCGGGGAGAGCGGCAAGCAGAGCAGCAACTTTGATCGTTGAGGTGATTATAAAACCTTTGATCAGGTCATACGTCAAGCGACGGCACTGTTATTTTTTGTTGGGTGATTACGGGTTTGATTGAGATCAACGTGCGGTCTGATTCGCTCAAATAATTCAGCTTGAATTCAGGTGGCTGTGCTTTGCTTTGCTGGCGTGTTCCTACGCTATCCGGGTGCGGTCCTGATCTGAAGCACAAGTAGGCTGGATTTTTGTGGAGGATCTGATCTTGAAAAAGTCGGTGCAAGCGGAAAAAAGCAATGCCGAACCTGGCCCGTTGACGCCGGATGAACTCCACAGAATGGACGCCTACTGGCGGGCCGCCAACTACCTCTCGGTGGGGCAGATCTACCTGCGCGACAATCCGTTACTCACCGAGCCACTGACTCTGGAGCACGTCAAGGCGCGACTGCTGGGACACTGGGGAACCACCCCGGGGCTTAACTTCATCTACGTACACCTGAACCGGATCATCCGAGCGCAGGATCTGAATATCATATACATCACTGGCCCCGGACATGGAGGGCCGGGCCTGGTTGCCAATACCTGGCTGGAAGGCAGCTACAGCGAGCTTTATCCGAACATTCCGCAGAACGCAGCGGGCATGCAGCGTTTGTTCAGGCAGTTCTCGTTTCCCGGTGGCATACCAAGCCACGTGGCGCCGGAAACTCCGGGCTCCATCCACGAAGGGGGCGAGCTCGGTTACTCCCTGTCCCATGCCTTCGGCGCGGTATTCGACAATCCGGAGCTCATTGCGGCGTGTGTGGTCGGTGACGGCGAAGCCGAAACGGGCCCACTCGCTACCGCCTGGCACTCCAACAAGTTTCTCAATCCTGCCCAGGACGGCGCGGTACTGCCGATACTGCACCTGAACGGCTACAAGATCGCCAACCCCACCGTGCTGGCGCGCATTCCCCGTGATGAGCTGGAGAGCCTGTTCATCGGCTACGGCTACCGGCCCTATTTCGTTGAAGGCGATGAGCCCGCGCGGGTGCACCAGCGTATGGCGGCGACCCTGGATACGGTCATGGCCGAGATCAGGGAAATCCAGCACGAAGCCCGCACCAGGGGCGCCGCCGGGCGCCCGCGATGGCCAATGATTGTCCTCCGAACCCCAAAGGGCTGGACCGGCCCGAAAGAAGTGGATGGCCTGAAGAGTGAAGGTACCTGGCGCTCGCACCAGGTACCTTTCTCAGCGATGGCGAGCAAGCCTGAGCACCTGAAGCTGCTTGAAGACTGGATGAAAAGTTACCGTCCTGAAGAACTGTTCGAGCCGAACGGGGCCCTGAAACCGGAGCTGGCAGCTCTGGCACCGAAAGGTGAACGGCGCATGGGCGCCAACCCGCACGCCAACGGCGGGCTGCTGCTCAGGGATCTGCAACTGCCCGACTTTCGCGAATTTGCTGTTGCAGTCACCAGCCCCGGCGCGGAGCAGGCGGAATCGACCCGGGTTATGGGTACCTACCTGCGCGACGTGATGCAACTGAATAACGAGACGCGCAGCTTCCGTGTGATGGGTCCGGATGAGACCAACTCCAACCGCCTTGGCGCCCTGTTCGAGGTGACCAACCGCGCCTGGATGGCCGAAACCCTCCCGGGAGACGATCACCTGGCGCCGGACGGCCGGGTCATGGAGATCCTCTCCGAACACACCTGCCAAGGCTGGCTGGAGGGGTATCTGCTGACCGGCAGGCACGGGCTATTTTCTTGCTATGAGGCTTTTATTCACATCATCGACTCCATGTTCAACCAGCATGCCAAGTGGCTTAAGGTTGCTGGTAAAGAGGTCCCCTGGCGTCGCCCCATTGCCTCACTCAATTATCTGCTGACTTCCCACGTCTGGCGCCAGGACCACAACGGTTTTTCGCACCAGGACCCCGGTTTTATAGACCATGTGGTGAACAAGAAAGCCGACGTTATTCGCGTCTACCTGCCGCCTGATGCCAACACGCTGCTGTGCGTAACCGACAACTGCCTGCGCTCGCGCAACTTCGTGAATGTCATCGTGGCCGGCAAGCAGCCCGAGCCACAGTGGCTCGGCATGGACGCGGCCATCAAGCACTGTACCGCGGGTATCGGCATCTGGGGGTGGGCCAGCAACGATGAGGGCAGCGAGCCGGATGTGGTCATGGCGTGTGCCGGCGACGTGCCGACACTGGAGATCCTGGCGGCGGTGGATATCCTGCGCCATCACCTGCCCAGGCTCAGGGTGCGAGTGATCAATGTAGTGGATCTCATGACCCTGCAGGATCAGGCGGAACACCCGCATGGTCTGTCTCACAAAGACTTCGATACCCTGTTCACCACCGACAAACCGATTATCTTTGCCTACCACGGGTATCCCTGGCTGATCCATCGCCTGACCTACCGGCGCACCAACCATAAGAATCTCCATGTGCGTGGCTATAAGGAGGAAGGCACCACCACCACGCCCTTCGACATGGTGGTGCGCAACGACATGGACCGTTTCCATCTGGCGGCAGACGTTATCGACCGGGTTCCGCAATTGGGGGCTCGGGCAGCCTATCTCAAACAGTGGCTGCGGGACCGGCTTATTGAGCACCAGCATTACATCACCGAGCACGGTGTTGATATGCCGGAAGTAACACAATGGCAATGGGGAACGCCGGCCGGCTGAGGAAGTCTTTTTGCACGAGGGCATGACTGCGATGAGCGTTAGCCCTTTTATCGTCAACCAGGTGTAAGAGGTAACCGGTAATGGATATCAGAACGTTTCGGGAGCTGATTGAGTGGACACGGGATCTGCATGCCAACCTGGCACGTTGCATGTCCCATTGCGCGACAAAGAATGAAGAGGAACGGGCAAAGGCGCTGTTGGACTACCTGGCAACCCATGAGTCCGAAATGGAACGCATTGTGACTGAGTTTGAACAGCAGGGAGACCTTAAGGCCCTGGAAACCCGGGTTTACGATTATCTGTCCCATAACCCGATCAAAACCCACCGAACCTGCGACGAGCCATACGCGAAGCTTGATTTTGCGGGCATCTGCCGCGAGGTCTTCGATTTCCATGACCAGATTATTGATCTCTATAAAACCATGGTCGGAAAAGCCGAGATTCCTGAAGCGCGGGAACTGCTCGAGTCGCTCCTGACTATGGAAGAAAATGAATCCATGCGCCTGGCCCGCCAGATTGGCCGCATGGACGATCTCTGAGAGTTGTTGATCTGGCAAACCGTCGTCCGTTTTGCGCAGCGAGGGATTATGGGTTCAGCCAACCAACTAAAGGCCTTTCTGATCGGCATTGATACGCATCAGGAGCCCGTCATCTTCATGCGGGATGATTGTGAGGTGTGCCGATCAGAGGGACTGGCCGCACGCACCAGGGTGGGCGTTACGGCAAAGAACAAATCTATTATCGCGACGCTCAATGTGGTCTACGGCGGGGCGGTTCCGGAGGGCCATGCAGGGCTTTCCAACATTGCCATGGAGCGGTTGGGCGTATCGCCTGGGGAGCCGGTATCAGTCCACCACGCGCCGGTTACTGAATCATTGAGTCTGATGCGAAAGAAAGTGTTCGGCCACGCACTGAGCCAGGATGAGTTAACCAGAATCGTCGCCGACATTTCCGAGTATAGATACAGTGATCTTGAAATTGCCTGCTTTTTAAGCGTTTGCGCCGGTGGCCGGCTGGCTTTGAATGAAATTGCCGGGCTGACCCAGGCCATGGTCGACTGCGGAGAACACCTGACGTGGGAGGGCACCACCCGGGTGTTCGATAAGCACTGTGTGGGTGGTCTCCCCGGCAACAGGACCACACCGCTTGTGGTGTCCATCGTCAGTGCGGCAGGGCTGGTCATGCCCAAGACGTCTTCCCGGGCCATTACCTCGTCTGCCGGCACGGCGGATACGATGGAAGCTCTGACAACCGTCAATCTGGCGCTGGCAGACATTCAGCGTGTCGTCAGGAACACCGGTGCTTGCCTGGCTTGGGGAGGGGCCATCAATCTCAGCCCGGCGGATGACCTGCTGATCCGAATTGAGCGGGCACTGGATCTGGACGGTGAAGGGCAGCTCGTGGCCTCGGTTCTATCGAAGAAGATTGCTGCCGGCTCAACCCATGTGGTGATAGATATTCCGGTGGGTGCGACCGCAAAAGTCCGAAGCCGTGAGGAGGCTGACCGACTGTCCTTTCTGTTTTCTGAAGTGGGCGCTGCCTGCGGGTTGGTCGTCCGCTGTGTTCTGACGGATGGCAGCCGCCCGGTCGGCTCGGGCATAGGGCCGGTGGAGGAGGCTCGGGATGTGATGGCGGTGCTTCAGGGAAGGCAGGAAGCTCCGGATGACCTTAAAGAGCGAGCGTTGCTGCTGGCGGCTCATGTGTTCGACATGGCGGATAACGGCGGACTGGAGGCCAGCCAGCAGAAGGCCCGGCACATTCTTGAAAGTGGCCGGGCCTGGGAACAGTTCCGGCGCATTACTCAAGAGCAGGGCGGGCTGAAACAATTGGGGAATGCCAGGTTCCGGCACCGGGTATTAGCCACCGAACCGGGGACCATTCTGTCTGTTGATAATCGCCGGCTGGCTCGCCTGGCCAAGCTCGCCGGTGCACCGGCGAGCCCTGCGGCCGGGTTGCGGTTATTTGCCCACGTGGGCGATACCGTAGCAGTTGGGGATCCACTCTACGAGTTGCTGAGTGAAAGCACCGGCGAACGGGATTATGCCCTGGCCTATATAGCGGGTGAGGCCCCAATTTTTTCCCTTCAGACGGAGAGGTGATTGTGGGCAAGAGTAGCGAGCGAGTGGTTCTGTTTTGCCTGGAAAACCATCCCTTACGGGAAAAGCTGTGTGATCAGCTTGGCTTGGAGCAGGGGCGTCTGGAATTTCGCAGGTTCCCCGATGGTGAGTCCTACCTGCGTATCGATACTCCGGTCAGTGGCGCGCGATGTATTGTGTTGGCTGACTTGTCCTATCCGGACACCAGGTACCTTGCCCATCTGTTCCTTTTCGAGACCCTTCGGGAGCTCGGTGCACGCTCGGTGGGGCTGGTCGCACCCTATCTGTGCTATATGCGTCAGGACCGTCGTTTCCGGGCCGGGGAGGCGGTCACCTCCGGTGTGTTTGCACAATCTTTGTCGCGCCATATCGACTGGTTGATAACGGTTGACCCGCATTTGCATCGATATCACTCCCTCGGTGAAATTTATAGCGTACCTACCCAGGTTGTTCAGGGGGCACCTGCACTGGCGAGCTGGCTCAGGGGGCAGAACGATCTACTGCTGGTGGGCCCGGATGCCGAGAGTGAGCAATGGGTTGCCAGTATTGCAGAGGCCAGCAGTCACCCTTATGTCATCGGTGCCAAGCAGCGCCTGGGTGACCGGCGTGTCGAAGTCGCACTGCCGGATTTATCCCGGTACCGGGGCCGCACCGCCATCATCATAGATGACGTCATCTCCAGTGGCCGCACGGTTGGTGAATGTGTCAAAGCGCTAAGGTTGCAGGGCATGGAGGCTATTCTCTGTGCTGCGGTGCACGGCATCTTTGCCGAGGCTTCGGATCAGTATCTTTTGGCTGCGGGCTTACAGTCTCTGGTGACCACCAACACCATTCCACACAGTACCAACGGGATTGATATCAGTGAGTTGCTGGCGCCACCGATCAGGCATTTTCTCAATCAAGACGGGAGTAAGAGCCGATGAATATTACGTTCCTGGGTGGCGCCGAGACGGTTACCGGATCCAAGTTCCTGGTTGAAGCGGGTGAGACGCGGGTTTTGGTTGATTGTGGCCTGTTCCAGGGTTACAAGTGGCTGAGAAAGCGCAACCGGCAGCCATTGCCGCTGGATATAGAATCACTGGACGCAGTGCTTCTGACCCACGCCCACCTGGATCACTCGGGCTATATACCCGTGTTGTACAAGCAGGGGTTTCGCGGGGCGGTTTATACCCATCATGCAACCCGTGATTTGAGTGAAATACTGCTGGCCGATAGCGGCCATCTCCAGGAAGAGGAGGCGCATTACCTCGGCCGCCATGGACTGAGTAAACATGAGGTTCCGGCGCCACTGTATGATCAGAATGATGCCGAAGCCTGTATGGAGCTGTTTGAGCCGGTAGGCTTTTATGAGGAGGTCTTGCTCGGTGATATACGCTTCCACCTGCATCCGGTAGGGCATATCCTCGGGGCCGCCTGCATCATTATTGAGGCGGAAGGAAAATGCATCGGGTTTTCCGGTGATGTCGGGCGGCTCAATGATATTTTCATGAGGGCGCCGGCTCCTCTGCCAGCTCTGGACATGCTGATGCTGGAGTCAACGTATGGCAATCGTCGGCATGACAACGCGGACCCGTTTTCGCAGTTGGCAGATATCGTCAATGAAACCGTCGACAAAGGGGGCAATATATTGATTCCGGCCTTTGCCGTGGGCAGGGCGCAGGTGTTGCAGCACATGTTAACTGCCCTGATGCGGTCGGGGAGAATTCCGAAGTTGCCAGTATATCTGGATAGTCCCATGGCAATTGATGTTTCCGAAATCTACTGCCGCTATGAGGATCAGCACCGGTTGAGCCGTTCAGAGTGCCATGAAATGTGTGGCACCGTTCAATACAGTCGCAGTGTTCAGGACTCCAAGGCGCTGGCTGACCAGGCATACCCCCACGTAATCATTGCCGGCAGTGGCATGGCAACAGGCGGACGCATACTTCATCACTTCAAGCGTCTCCTGGGCCAGCACCGCACAACCGTTATCTTCGCCGGCTATCAGGCCGGGGGAACACGAGGGGCCAAGATGGTTAGTGGAGCGGAAAGGGTGAAGATCCACGGTGACTGGTTTCCCGTCAAGGCCCGGGTAGAGGTGTTGAGCGGGCTTTCCGGACACGGGGATTTCACAGAGATTGAACAATGGCTTGCCCAGAGTGCTTTGGCCCCCGAAACGCCGATTAACCTGATTCATGGGGATCCGGAGGCGCTGGAAGCCATGCGGGATCATCTACGCATGAATAGCCGATATTCGGTAGAGGTGGCCGGTTATCACTCCATTGTGCGGATCTGAGCTGTGCCGGGAAGCCGGCGCCAGCGCCCGGAAATTGACTCGCGTCAAATAGATGCATCTTCAGGAAGGGTTTTCAGTTCTAGTTCAGTTTGGCGTGTTCAACTGGGATTGAAGCATTTCTTTTTCGCAAGCGTGCAACGGCCGCTTTTCTGCCGAAAAAGAATCATTCTGCCGTTCTGTTCCGAAGGTGACCTTATGAAATACCCGTCGCGAAAATCGTGGTTTTGGAGCCTCGTCGCCATGTTCTCGATGAGTCTGTCAACGGCGGTGTCTGCGGACGGTGGTCGCGCCTTCATTCCCATGGGGACGGCGGATTCTGTGGGGGTCATGAACCTGGAAACCCACCGATTAACATCGACGATCTCCGGTACGGTCAATACCCATGGATCAGCGCTGACTCCGGATGGCCGCTACCTCGTTGTGGGAAGCCTGACTGCCCATGACAATCAGGAACCTCCCATGCGACCGGAGGGTGTCACGGAAGATGATCACGCCGCCCATCACGGTGGCGGCGGCGCCGCAGCTCCGGAATTATCCGGTACTGGTCGGGTTTATGTCGTGGACACCAGCACGAACGCCATGGAATGGGTATATGAGGTACCGGGGCCAGTGCATCATGTTCTGGTCACACCGGATGGTCGCTATGCCGTTTCCACACATCCGATGGGTGGGGGTATCAGCGTTGTTGATTTGGATTCCGGAAAAGTCGTTGACGTTATCGCGACTGGCCCGTCTCCCAACTATATAGCGACGACGGGCGACGGCCAGACGTTATTCGTCAGCAATACCGGTAACGGCACGATCAGTGAAGTGGATACCGGGAACTGGTTCGTCAAGCGCAATGTGCTCGTAGGTGGAGGCCCGGAGCACATGGCTCTCGCCCCGGACGGTGATCATCTGTACATCAATGATGCCGCCTCCGGTGAAGCCCTTAAGCTGCGGCTTTCTGACGGTGTCGTGACGGCTCGCTACCAAATTGGCGAAGCGCCTCATGGTCTGGGCCTGAGCGCCGATGGAAAGACGCTTTTTGCCACCAGTCAGGGTGATGAAAGGCTTGTTCGCATAGACCTCACTCCCGGCATCCGAAAAAGTATCCCGCTCGCCCCGGCTCCCTACCACCTGGCGGTTTCCCCTGTCGATGGCCGCATTTTGGTCACCAGCCGAGGCGAGGCAAAACTCTGGATTCTTGATCCAGTGTCTCTCGCCATTCTTGATGAGGTCTCGCTGGATGGGATAGGTCATCAGATCTCGATTTATAAGCCGTGACGATTGCAGAGTTGGATTGCTCACAAAAGGAACTGTCATGGACCGTCGTTATAAAATCACATTGGCAATATTCGCTGTTATTGCGCTGCTTGTGCTTTGGGGCGAGCACAAGGGTCACTTTCTCGGCGCCTTGCCTTGGCTGATACTTCTTGCATGTCCGTTAATGCACATATTTATGCATGGCGGACATGGTAGTCACGGACAGCATGGACCGCACCATGGCAAGACTGGAGATGAGCGAGATGAACAGTGAGGCACCGAATATAAGCTATTGAGGATTTGGCTCATGGCACCCTGGATAATAGTTCTTCTTTGGGTCTGGATATCGGATCCGGTTTTTGCGGGCACTCCCTCCGCCGATTCATTAATAGA
This sequence comes from Marinobacter pelagius, assembly GCF_003315345.1. Classification (GTDB taxonomy): domain Bacteria; phylum Pseudomonadota; class Gammaproteobacteria; order Pseudomonadales; family Oleiphilaceae; genus Marinobacter; species Marinobacter pelagius_A. The sequence goes on along the minus strand of NZ_QNRO01000029.1, from coordinate 5,969 downwards.
AGCCATGGAGCATACCCTTTGGTCAGACAGTAACCACGGCCGGTACGTCATGCGTATCGAAAGTGAATACTGGACCCGGGAGCTGCAGCTGGAAGCCTGGATGGACCGGCCCGATCACACGTTAATCCGCATTCACTCGCCGAAAAAGGAGGCGGGCGTAGGCTCGCTGAGAATCGGTGATGCTATGTGGAATTACCTGCCAAAGGTCGACCGAACCATCAAGATCCCGCCGTCGATGATGCTGCAGCCCTGGATGGGGTCCAACTTCAGCAACGACGATCTGGTCAAGGAAAGTTCGTTTGTCGACGACTACACCCATGAGGTTGCCGGGGTAGATGCTTCTGGCGAGGTACCTGTGTATCGGATTGTTTCAACGCCAAGGCCCGACGCGCCGGTGGTCTGGAGCCGGCTTGAATTTGAGGTTCGCGCGGACGCTATCCCCGTGTCGGTGGCCTACTTCGGGGAGCGGGATCAGCTCGTCAAACGGTTGACCTATGAACAGGTCAAGACCATGGACGGGCGCCGGATACCAACGCTGTGGACCATGGTTGATGCGGACAACCCCGAATCCCGCACCGTCATCAGAATTGAAACCATCGAATTCGATCTTCCTTTGGACGAGTCCCTTTTTTCACTGCGCCGTCTGCGCAACCCGGAATGAGTCCCCGCTATGAGCATCGTCAATGTGCAGAATGTCTCGCGGATCTACCGGCAGGACTCCATTGCCGTCAAAGCCCTGAATGACGTATCGGTGGCCATTGAGCCCGGTGAGTTCACCACACTGGTGGGACCTTCGGGGTCGGGCAAGACCACCCTGCTGAACCAGATCGGCGCCCTGGACGAGCCGGATAGCGGGCATATTCAGGTGGCGGGCGAGGAAATTACCGGGCTCAGCCGCAAGAAGCGCACCATTCTGCGGTTGTGGAAGATTGGCTTTGTATTCCAGGAGTACAACCTCATCGGCGTGCTGTCGGCCCAGGAGAATGTGGAGTATGTGCTCATGCTTCGCGGTGTTCCGTTTCGCGAACGACGAGCCGAGGCACAGCGCATTCTCGCGGAGGTTGGGCTGCGGGGAATGGAGCAACGTCTGCCCCACGAACTCTCTGGCGGCCAGCAGCAACGTGTGGCGGTGGCCAGGGCCATCGTCAGCAAACCCGCCATTGTCCTGGCCGATGAGCCCACCGCCAATCTCGACTCCACGACCGGTGCAGCCCTGTTGGACCTGATGCGGGGGCTGAACGCCGAGCACGGGATTACGTTTGTGTTCTCCACCCATGATCCAATGGTGATGGAGCGGGCGCGCCGGGTGATCCATCTCCGGGATGGCGTCATTGAGCGCGAGGAGCGCCGGCCGTGATCGCCTGGCTGCGATTGGCGTTTGGCAATCTCCGGGTCAATCGTCGGCGTACCGGGATCACCCTGTTGTCGGTGGCGGTCGGTGTCGGTGGGCTGGTGTTTCTCTGGGCCTTCATCGATGGCATCAATGCCCAGATGATCAACAACATGACCGGCTATGTGACCGGCGACCTGAAAGTGCATCAGCGCGGGTTTCACGACGACCGGGAAATGAACATTGCCTTGGCCGAGCGCTGGAACCTTGCCCAGGAGGTGTCCGCCGTAACCGGTGTCGCGGCGACCACGGCCAGGGTGACAGGCAACGCGCTGGCCAGCCATGGCAACCAGTCCAGGGCCTTGCAGGTAATGGGGGTCGACAGTGCAATCGAGCCAACGGTCACCCGGCTGGATCGGTCGATTGTTATGGGCCGCTATCTGGAGGGGGGCAATGAGATCATTATGGGCGTGGATGCCGCCGATGCCCTGGAGGTGTCCCCGGGCGAAGAGCTGGTGCTGGTGGTCCAGGCGGCGGACGGCTCCATTGGTGCGGACCGATTCGAGGTGGTGGGTGTTTTTGAAACCGGCATCAAGCGAATTGATGGCTTCGTGGCCCAGATGCCCCTGGCGTCTGCCCAGGCACTCTATGCCTTCCAGGGACGGTTTACCGAGATAGCGGCCCGCGTAGAAGATTCCGACCGGCTCGAAGCGGTGGTTGCAGGCCTGCGGAATCAGATGCAGGCCCGGAACGTAGAGGTCCTGGGGTGGCCAGCGCTGATGCCATCGCTGGTACAAATGGTCGCCTTTCATGATGCTGTCGCCTACATCGTGATCTTCGTGGTGTTTGTGGTGGTGGCGGCCGGTATCGTTAACACCATTCTGATGTCGGTGCTGGAACGTGGCCGGGAATTCGGTGTGATGATGGCGCTGGGGACCCCCAGCAGCCGTATTGTCTGGCTGGTGCTTCTGGAAACAGCGATTCTGGCTGGTCTGGGCTACCTGTTGGGGCTGGCGTTGGGTCTGTCACTGACGGGCTATTTCGGTACCCATGGGCTGGACTTCAGTGCCTATATCAAGGCCATGGATACCATGCCGGGGCTGAGCGGTATCGTCTATCCCACCATCGAGCTCCAGCGCCTGGTGGTCATTGGCGTTGTGGTGGTGTCTGTCGCTCTGCTGGCAGCGGCCATCCCGGCCTGGAAAGCCAGCCGAAACAGCCCGCTGGAGGCGATGGGCGCACGGCGAACTATGATCAACCGTATCCGCCGTATCCATTGGCAGGTGACGTCTGATCATCGGCTGCTGATTTTTGCGCAAATGGCACTGCGTTCGGTTTTCAGAAATCCACGACGGTCTGTAATCACCGCCTCGGCGACTGCGTTCGGGCTGGCTGCCTATCTGTTCCTGTATGCCTTTGCCGATGGTTTCTTCGAGCAGATGATTCACAACTCGACACAGCAGCTTAGTGGGCATGTGCAGGTGCTGGAAGGGGGGCACGACGTCGATCTGTCGCCGGCTTTACGCATTGCCGACAGTCAGGCACTGCAGCGGCAGTTGCAGGCGCGGCCCGAGGTTGAGGCGGCCGCACCCCGGGTAGTGCTGCGTGCCATGGTGGCCAACCCCGGGAAAAGTCTGCCGGTGGAACTGGTGGGTATTGCTCCGGAGCAGGAGAGATCGGTTACCGAGCTTTCCGGATACATGGAGCAGGGCACTTACGTTCAATCCGCAGAGACGGGCATTGTCATTGGCCAGAAACTGGCCGAGGAGCTGAATGCCCGGCTGGGAGACAAGCTGGTTATTACGGTTCAGCAGGCTGGCGGAGATCTTGCCTCCAGTGCCCAGGCCATCCGCGGTATCTACCGCACTGGCAGTGACCTGTTCGACACCGAGTACGTCTTCACCGATATCAACGCCGCCCGCCGCCTGGGTGGCCTGCTGGAAGATGAAGTCTCGCGGATCGTACTCAGGCTGTCAGACCGGGCGGAGAGTGCGCCCCTGGCGCGAACCCTGAATCAGTCGCCGCTTCTGACCAACGACGGACTGGTGGCCCAGGACTGGGAGACCCTGCTCCCGGTGGTGGTGCAGATGGTGGAAATGAGCCAGGTGGATTTCTATCTCATCCTGTCGGTGGTCTTTGTGGTGGTCGCCATTGGCGTCATGAACACCATGGTGATGTCGGTGATGGAACGTACCCCGGAACTGGGCGTCATGCTGGCGCTGGGCACCAGAGGGTCGCAGCTGCAACTGACTATTCTGTTTGAGGCGTTCTTCCTGGCAATACTGGGAATGCTGGCAGGAACGGTGGTTGGCGGACTGCTTGTTGTCTGGCTTGGCACTACCGGCATTGATCTGTCCTCGATCAGCGGCGCTCTGGAAGCCATCCCCGGTATCACTGACCGTATCTATCCGGTGCTGATTTTCGATCATGTCTGGCTTCCCAGCCTGCTGTTGTTCCTGTGCTCGGTGCTGGTGGCTCTGTATCCGGCCTGGCGGGCCTCGCGACTGGATCCGGTGGAGGCCATCCGCCATGGCTAGGCGATCTCCACTGATGCTGGTCGCGATGGCCTGGCTGGTGCTGGCTTCAGGCGCTGAGGCGGAGTACAGCTATTCGGGATCGCTCAAGAACCTGAGCGTTGGCTCGCGCTCGTTGATTGACGACAATCCCTACTTCTCGAACCTGACCCGCCTGCGTATTGAGCCCCGTTACCGATATGAGGACTGGGTTGTGGATGCGGCCTACGATCTGGAACTGGTGGCTGGCAGTTTCCTGGACAGCCCGGAGTTTGCCCTGCTCAGGGATGCGCCTGATCCGCGCTACTGGGATCTTCAGGGGGACGTGCACGAATCGGGGGATGTGTTGGCGCGCCATCAACTTTACCGTGGCACGATCCAGTGGCGCTCGCCGGTCGGTGACTTCCGGTTTGGCCGCCAGCAAGTGAACTGGTCCACCGCACTGATCTGGAACCCCATGGATATTCTCAATCCTGTCAGCCCACTGCAATTGGAGCCTGATGAACGCATTGGCGTGGACGCGCTGTTATGGGACAGAGCCTGGGGGGCAACGGGCCGGATCAGCGCCGTGCATGCGCCGCAACACAGGGACCAGATTGCCAGCACGGCGGCACGGGCCAAGCGCTTCGTTGCCGGGGTCGATGCCGGCGTGATGATGGGCGAGTTCTCCAACGTCACCAAAGCGGGTGTCAGCGGCAGTGGCTCCGTGGCTGGCACCGGTTGGCGCACCGAGCTCGTCTGGAGCAAGCCGGATGCGGGTGGTAGTTACTGGCAGGGAGTAGCGGATCTGAACTGGGCGTTTCGCACCGGGCTCAATCTGGCCGTTGAATATTTCTATAACGGTCAGCCGGTATCGCCGGGAACGACAGGCCTGGCCAATCTTGTGTCCGCACGGCCCCTGTATGCCGGGCGTCATTATGCCGGACTACTGGTTTGGCAGGATATCAACCCGTTCTGGCAATACCGGGTGGCGGCCATCCGTAATGCTGATGATGCCAGTTGGGTACTTTACCCGAGATCCACGTGGATACTGCCGCTGAGCCAGGAGATCTATTTCACTGCCGGAGCCCAATGGTTCGGAGGTGATCAGGACAGCGAGTACGGGAGACTGGAGCCGCTTGGGCTGATGGAGATTCAATGGTTTTTCTGAAGGTCAGATACCGGCGTCGGGCCGCCGTTGCGCTTGCCCTGATGATCTGGGGTGTCAGCTTTTTTCTGCACTTTTTTTGGGAAATGGTGCAGGTTCCGTTCTTTACCGATATGACTGAGGCCCGTCATTGGGATGTGGTGTGGTTGTGTACCCGTGCCACTATCGGAGATGCCAATATAGCCATCGGCGCATATGCAGTTGCGGCATGGATATCAAGGGACTGGTTTTGGGCAGTGGGCGGCTGGAGACGAACCAGCCTGTCCGTTTATCTTGCTGTCGGACTGATTGTAACGATCCTTTTTGAGTACTGGGCAACAGGGGAGGGTGACCGGTGGAATTATAGCGAGTTGATGCCGATTCTCTCATGGACCGGCACCGGAGTGCTTCCTCTCGCCCAGTGGGCTTTATTACCACTGGTCACGATATTGATTGTCAAATGGATGTTTGTTGGATGGTCAATGTTGAGAACCAAGTGAAAGAGAGATGGTGGAAGTTGAGAGGCGGCAATTGCTATATGTTTGACGTGTAATAAATAGTCGAGAACCTTCAATAACAGGCGGTCGACTATTTGCTTGGACTGTTAATCCTGAATTTGTCTCAGTAATTCAGTCCGGTTTCAGGTTGGTGTGATTTACTTGTTCGCGATCAGGGCACCGATTGTTATCACTTGTTACAGCCTGTGCCCATGTCTCCGCGAGTTAACTTCGCCGCAGGGCTTACCCTGCGGTATTTTTTTGTCCTTCCTTAGTGAATTATATTGAAATGGCAACTGTTGAATAAAATACAAATAACCTTTTCATCATTTCATCTCCTATTGGTTGGTTAGTTTATTAAAGTACCAGTTTATGATTTATCCTGAAATTTAAAATAATAAGAGTTAAGGAGGCTCTGAATAAGTCTCCAAAATCAGCGATAATACGGCCATCGTCAATCGCATAGGATCGTTGCCAGCATGGATCAGATCACCTTCTCCGAA
>NZ_QNRO01000028.1 GCF_003315345.1 Marinobacter pelagius | reverse complement strand
GAGTAGGCTGAAGAGGATCAATCAGATAATCCGCTGAGAAAGATTTTCTTCTTTACATCTTTGGCATTTTATCAACCAGAAATTCCGGATACCCTTAATTTGGGAACGTAGTGCCGGGTTTCACGGGGCAGGTTCAGGGACCAGAAATCGGTTGGCCGGTTGGCTTTCCGGTTGCGCCGCATGGCACTTGAGACGGTGCCTCCGCCACTGTTGTAGGCCGCCAGTGCCAGGGTGTAATCGCCGTCGAACCGCTCGGTCAGACGCTCCAGGTAGCGCAGGGCTGCGTCGGTGGCGGCGACGATGTCACGACGGTCGTCATGCCACCAGCTCTGGGTCAGACCGAAGTACTTGCCTGTAGAAGGAATGAACTGCCAGATTCCCGCAGCCCGGCCGTGGGAGTAGGCGAATGGATCGAAGGCACTTTCGACTACCGGCAGCAGCGCAAATTCGGCCGGCAGCCCGCGCTTTTCGGTCTCGTTGAGAATGTAGTGCAGGTACCGGCTGCCCCGGTCAACGACCCGGTCAATGTATTTCGGGTGGCTCGCATACCAGTTGAGCTGATCCCGGACCCGCTCATTGTCCACGTCGTGATCCAGGGCGAAACCCTGGCGCATGCGGTTCCAGAGATCCCGCTCCTTCTCGCCGTCATCGGCTTGTTGCTCGGGGTTATCCAGTTTCTCCCGGGCGTCCCGCGCGGTGGCCTGAAGATCCGCTCCGATGGCGTCATCCAGGGGCTCATCGGCGGAAGCATCGGCCGCCTGGCCGGATTCCACAGCATCTTTCAGGTCTTCATCGCCGGTGGCGACGGTGACCTGATCGGATTCCAGAGGGTCGCTGGTCGGAGAGAAAAAAGTGGAGCAACCGGTGGTCAGGGCACCAGCCAGCAGTAAAAAGGAAAATCGGTTGACCGACATAGGCAATTCCGGATCAGGGCTTTGGTCAGATGATACCTTGGAAAATCTGACCTGATGAATGGGTTGGGTCACAAAAGTGCAACCGATTCTATGAGAGCGGTTTTCCGGGGGTCAAGAAACGTCTCGTTACGATGACGATAGGGAGTGTGAACCCGGAGTGAAAATGGGGTCAGAAGAAGGCTTTCTTCAGACCCCGGGGGATTAGCATGGGGTCTGATGAACTCGTTCATCTGACCCCGTCTTCGGAGTTGGACTTGAAAATGGGGTCAGAAGAAAGTGTTCTTCAGACCCCGTCCTGTCTTTAGAAGTTGTCCTTGCCATGGCGAATGGCCGCAAAAATGGCATTCTCCGAATCCGCCGGGAGCCCATTCTGCGCACAGTAATTCCGGGCAGCATCCACAACCACCGGATCATCCCAGCGGAGAAACGGATTCAGGCGCTTTTCTTCACCCAGCACCGACGGCACCGTGGGATCGCCGGCTTCGCGGGCTTTCTGGCACTGTTCCTCAAACGCCTTCAGGCCTTCGTCCCGGGGCAGCCAGCTGCGGGCGAACTTGAGATTGGCCAGGGTGTACTCGTGTGCGCAGTAAACCGCAGTTTTTTCCGGGAGGTTGCGCAGGGTCTGCAGGGATTGCCGCATCTGTTCGGGAGTGCCCTCGAACAACCGCCCACAGCCGCAGACGAAGAGGGTGTCGCCACAGAACAGTACAGGGCGCCCGTTGACCTCGACGTCGGTGAAGTAGGCGATGTGATCGAGGGTGTGGCCCGGAACGCCCAGAACCTGGAAAGTGATCGATTCCCAGACAACCTCGTCACCGGGGTGGACGAGGTTGGTGGAGCCCTTGAACGGCGACTCGGCAGGGCCGGTTACCCGGCAGTCCGGGTGGGCTTTGACCAGATCCTTGATGCCACCAACATGGTCCGGATGGTGGTGGGTGACCAGGATCGTATCCAGGGTCAGGCCATTGGCGGCCAGGTGTTCCTCCACGGGCGCAGCTTGCCCGGGATCAACAATCAGCGCTTTTTTGGTGTCGGAATCGGCCAGGCACCAGATGTAGTTGTCACTGAAAGCAGGAATTGCGGAAATGGTCAGCATACGGCCCCACATGTGTTCGTAGAATGTGACTGGTATGATAGAGCATTAAATCTGTGGCCCCAACCTGGAGGCTGACAAGGCGGGAGGCAGGGTAGTGGTCAGATCCGGCAACATTGACTATCCGGCAAGGCACGAGAATTTCGAGCGTTGGTTCCAGTCCCCCCTCGGTCGGGCGCTGCTGGCGGACCAACGCCGGTTCTGCGACTATGAGCTGGGCAGCCTGATCGGGGCGCGGCAGCTTCAGATCGGTGTCAGTCACCGTCTTCCGCTGGCCACCGGCACCGATTTCGCGCAAAAGATCATGACCACGCCGCGGTGGTTCCCCCACATGCCCGACGGCGTGGCGGTCTGTGATGCCGATGAGCTGCCTTTCCCGTCGGACTCCATGGATCTGGTCATCCTGCACCACACCCCCGACTTTTCACCTTACCCGCACCAGGTGCTTAGGGAATCCGCAAGGGTATTGCGCGGTGAAGGCACCATCGTGTTGCTTGGCTTCAATCCGATGAGTCTGTGGGGCCTGCGCAAGCTTATGTCACGGCAGCAGGAAGGCCCCTGGGGCGGCCGTTTCATGCTCCGGGGGCGGATGGAGGACTGGCTCCGGTTGCTCGGGTTCAGTGTGGATACGTCCGTAACCCGGTTTTTCAGGTTTCCCATGCAGCGGTCCGGCAGGCACAGCTATCGTTGGATCGATAGCCGGTTGGCGGGCAATCGTCTCCTGCCTCTCGGCGCCTATTACTGTATCCTTGCCAAAAAACGGGTCTATGGCCGTATTCCCAGGCAGCCGGCCTGGCGCAAGAGCAAGGTCATTGCCATGCCCGGAACGGGAGCGGTTGGCGCCTCGCGGGGCTGCTATCGTGGCCCGGGCGGCGTGAGCCCCGAGGGTCAGGATTAACGAGGATTCAGGAGTTTGAATGGCGGATAAGGTAATTCTATACACGGACGGTGCCTGCAAGGGTAATCCCGGTCGTGGCGGCTGGGGCGTGGTGCTTCGTTATGGCGACGCCAAGAAGACCATGCACGGCGGTGAACTGCACACCACCAACAATCGCATGGAGCTGATGGCCGCAATCCGAGGTCTGGAGGCACTGAAACGTCCGTGCGATGTGGAGCTCTACACGGACTCCCAGTACGTCCGCAAGGGCATTACCGAGTGGATGGCCGGGTGGAAACGCAACGGCTGGAAGACTGCCGCGAAAAAACCGGTGAAGAATGACGACCTGTGGCGGGAACTGGATGCCGAAACCGCCCGGCACCGCGTCAACTGGCACTGGGTGAAGGGCCATGCGGGCGTACCCGACAACGAACTGGCTGACGAACTGGCAAACCGTGGCGTAGCGGAGTTGAGTGAAGCATGAGACAAATTGTACTGGATACCGAAACAACCGGCATCGATCCCAATGAAGGGCACCGGATCATTGAAATCGGTTGTGTGGAAGTGGTCGAACGTGAGCTGACCGGCCGGAACTACCACGTCTATATCAACCCCGAGCGTGAGGTGGAGGCCGAAGCCATCACCGTTCACGGCATTACCAATGAATTCCTGGTGGACAAACCAAAGTTCGCCGAGGTCGCTGAGGAATTCTTCGAATTCATCAAGGGTGCCGAACTGGTTATCCATAACGCCGCGTTCGACGTCGGCTTCATGGATGCGGAGTTCGCTCGCCTTAAGCCGATACGCAAAACCGCCGACCATTGCGGCATCGTCGATTCCCTGGCCATCGCCCGCGCCAAACACCCGGGCCAGAAAAACAGCCTGGACGCCCTGTGCAAACGTTACGGCGTGGACAACAGCAACCGGGAACTCCACGGCGCACTGCTGGATGCCGAGATCCTCGCCGATGTTTATCTGCTGATGACTGGCGGCCAGACCGCGCTGTCCCTGGATGCCGGCTCGGAAGACGGCGGCGCGGCCGGTGGCATCCGGCGCCTCAAGGCCGACCGCCCCCGGCTTTCAGTAGTAAGGGCCTCCGGTGAAGAGGCGAGTGCCCATGACGAGTTCATCGCGATGCTGGATAAACAGTCCGGCGAAAGCCTCTGGAGCAAGCTCGAACAGGCGGAATGAGAACTGGGTCAGCGTGTACCAATTGTTACACTCCGCCTTTGTTGAGCAACATGAGTTTTGTGTTATAAGTAATGATAAGTTCGCCAGTTTTTTGCGAACAGAGAATTGATCGGGCAGGGTGTAACCGATCTATAACAACAAAGCCCGGCGTTTCGTGGCCGGGCTGAATGTCAGGCACGGGACGCGGTAGTCTCCGCAAATCAGACAGGAAGCGTTTATGGTTCAATCGTCTCTGGCGACGAAATCGCAGTCGTTTGATCTGGTCAAAAGCGAGATAGAACAGACCATCAAGCAGGCAGAATCCAGCCTTGAGCGTTTCCAGGAAAATCGCGAGAGCGGGGAAGACCTCCAGAACTGTGTCGATTACCTGAACCAGTTGCGTGGTATTTTCATCCTCGTTGAGCTTCGTGGCGGCACCTTGCTATGCCAGGAAGCGGTTGCCATGGCCAATGACGTTCCAGTCGGTGCCAATGACGACAAGAATATTCTGCTTACCACCCTGAACAGCGCGCTGTTTATTCTTCGTCGCTACGTGGAGTACTACCACCAGCAGCGCGAGGACCATCCGGAACTGTTGCTGCCGGTCATCAACGATCTGCGCGAAGCCCGCCGCGAAAAACCTTACCCGGAATCCTGTTTCTTTGACGTGGACGTCAAAGAACGTCCGGACTTCTGCGCCGATCTCAATCTTGCTGCATTTGAAGGTAATGAAGCGGACTACGAGGTGATGGCCCGGCGGATGCGTCTGACCTTCCAGGTGGCGTTGCTGGGCGTTTTGCGGGATCGCAATGATGTGGTCAGTAAGAAATTGTTCGGCCGTGCCGCCCGTGGATTTGCACGGCTGTGTCAGGGCGCGCCCATGGGGCAGATGTGGTGCCTGCTGGGAATTGTTGCGGACACGATGCTTGATCGGGCAATGATCTTCACCAAGGCTCGCAAACGCATGTTCATGCGGATAGAGCGGTACGCCCGGGAAGTGGTTTATGTCGGGAGGGTGGCCACGACCAAGGATGCCCCGGACTCACTGATCCGGGACCTGATCTACATGCTTTACCGTAGCGGATCTGCCAACCCGGAAGTGACGCGCATTCTCTCGGCTTATCGCCTGGCGCCCGCGGAATTTCCGGATGCAATGCTGGAAGCCCATGCCCGTCGCCTGTATGGCCCGGGTAGCGATGTACTCAAGTCCCTGTCGGACGCCTTGCAGGATGAGCTCAACCAGCTCAAGGATAAACTCGACATCATTGAGAGGGGTATCGAGCCGGATCTGGCAGAGTTGTCGTCCATCGCCGATGCCCTCGAGCGACTCGCCAACACCCTGGTGATGCTGGACCTCAACAAGCTGGCCGGCATTTCCCGGGATGAAGCGGCCAAGTTGCGCAAGTGGGAAGAAGACAACCGGTTGCCTGGCGATGATGAGCTTTACCGCCTGGCCGACTCCGTTCTGGGGGTCGAGGACGCCGTGATGCAGATCGTCACTCGCGGTATCACCTCCGAAACGGACGCCCTGGCCGGCAGCCGGCGCAACCGGGATGAATCGGTCTACCTCCAGGAAGCGATGTTCGTGGTGGCGGATGAGGCCAGAAGTGCACTGACCCTCGCCAAACGCGCAATTACTGCATTCATCGAATCGGATTACGACAAGCTGCACCTGGCCAATCTGCCGGCAACCCTGCACAGCATCTGGGGCGGCCTGCAGATGGTCAATGATCCCGGCGCTGCCAACGTGCTTAAACGTGTGGCCGCCTCGATCCAGGATCGCCTCCTCGATGCCCGTCAGGCGCCCCCGCATCAGGTGCTCGAAGCGCTGGCAGATGCGTTGACGTCACTTGAGTATTACATCGAAAGCATCGGGAAGCGGGAAGACCGCAACCCCGATCTGCTCAAGCTGGCTGAATCCTCCCTCGACGACGTTGGCCTGTAATCCCCATGTCCCATGAGCTCGCAACCATCGTACTGGCGGTCGTCGGCGCGGTGCTGGTGATTGCGAGCCTCCTTTTTTTCCTCCGCCCTCGTTGGTTGCTGGGCTGGCTGAAAGGCATGGCGGTATTCTCCGTGCTGGTAATCGGAATTTATACCCTGGTGATTGCCGTGAACCTGCTGGGCTACCAGTCACTGGAAGGGATGAAGACCGTAGCGACGGTCTCCACCCAGCGGCAGGGAGAGCAGCTCTGGGTTGTGACCCTGCAGACCGGAGAAGGGGCACCGGTCATCCAGTCGGTCAGGGGGGATCAGTGGCAACTGGATGCGCGCATCATCCGGTTCGCGGGCCCCATTCGCTGGTTGGGAGTCGCACCGGGATATCGACTGGAGCGCCTGAGTGGTCGCTATACCTCGCTTGAGAACGAACAGAGTATGCCCAGGACGGTGATCGGGCTGAGTGAGCAGAAGTGGCCCGATCTCTGGGAGCTGGACCGGCAATTCAACTTGCCGTTTGTGGAGGGGGTCTATGGTAATGCCACTTTCATGCCGATGCGCGACGGCGCCCTGTTCGAAGTCAGGTTGTCAGCCTCAGGGTTGGTGGCGGCTCCCCAGAATGAAGCGGCACGGCAGGCGGTGCAGCTCTGGGATGAGTAAATCGGTTATTCAGGCATAAAAAACCTGCGACGCGCGCAGGTTTTTTTATGAGCGGGGCGGGGCTTCAGCCCATGTTGAACAGCTCGCCCAGCTTGGTTGCCAGCATCATGTCGCCTTCAGCGCGCAGCTGACCAGCCATGAACGCCTGCATACCATCGGTTTCGCCGGAAACGATGCCCTGCAGAGTATCGGAGTTCATGATCAGGGTAACGGAAGGGTCTTCATGAGAGCCTTCGTGCAGCTTGCAGGAGCCGTCGTTGATGGCCAGGTGGTAGTTCTTGTCGTCCTCAATGTCGAACTGGAACACCAGATCGAGGCCTTGAGCTGCGTCTGCGTTGAAATTCTGTTCGAGTTTTTCAAATACCTGAGCTACAGACATTATCTTGCCCTTCTGAATGGTTGTCTTGTCTTGGAGAAGCCGATCTCGCAATTCGACTTTATGGTCAGCAGAGGGTCGTGTCAAGCTCGATCGAACGCTTGTTTTAATTTTTTTGCTCCGCTTATCAGTGTCAATTCGGTAAGTTACACTCTCGTCTTTGCATAACCATTTGGAGAAGCCATTTTGGAGTTCCTGACAGAATACGGCCTGTTCCTGGCCAAGGTCGTGACCTTCGTGGTTGCCGCCCTCGTGATCATTTCCGTCATCCTCTCTGCTGCCCAAAAGGAGCGTGGGGATCACGAAGGTGAGGGCGAGTTGAGAATCCGGAAGCTCAACGACAAATACCAGAAGTTGCGGGAAACCATTCAGGCGCGCCTGATGGACGAAGGCGAACGCAAAGCCTTCCAGAAAGCACGTAAAAAGGAAGCCAAAGCCGAGAAAAAGGCCGCAAAAGCCAAGGCCAAAAGTGATAGTGACGAGCAGGAAGTTCGCACGAGAGTCTATGTGCTCGATTTCGATGGAGATATCAAAGCCAGCGATACCGATCAGCTGCGCCGGTCCATTTCAGCGGTCCTGAGTGTTGCCAAACCGGAGCAGGACGAGGTGGTAATTCGCCTGGAAAGCGGGGGCGGACTGGTGCATTCCTATGGCCTGGCTGCCGCCCAGCTGGACCGGATTCGCAGCAAGGGCATCCCGCTGACGGCCTGCGTCGACAAGGTGGCTGCCAGTGGCGGTTACATGATGGCCTGTGTGGCGGACCGGATCGTCGCCTCTCCCTTTGCCATTCTCGGATCCATCGGGGTGGTTGCCCAGTTGCCGAACTTCCACCGCTTCCTCAAGAAGAACGATGTGGATTTCGAGGTGCTGACCGCCGGCGAGCACAAGCGAACCATGACCATCTTCGGGGAAAATACCGAGAAAGGCCGGCAGAAGTTTCTCGAGGACCTGGAAGATACCCATGGGCTGTTCAAGGAGTACGTGACCGAGCGCCGGCCCAGTGTCGATATCGCCAAAGTGGCAAATGGCGACATCTGGTTTGGCAAGCGGGCCCTGGACGTCAATCTGATCGACGAGATCAAGACCTCCGACGAATATCTCATTGAGGCCTGTGATCGTGCCGACGTAGTGTCAGTAACATACCAACGCAAGCGGACACTCCCGGAAAAACTGGGCCTGGCCACCAGCGCAGCCCTGGAGCACACCGTATGGCGCGTGCTCAGCGCTTTCCGGAACCAGAAGATTCAGTAGCTGACAACAAACGGGGTAACACGATGACAACGAACAGCGAATTCAAAGCCTGGCGAGTGGAAGAGAAAGATGGCGAATACCAGGGTAGTGAACAGACCCTCAGCACGGCCGATCTGCCGGAAGGCGAGGTTCTGATCCGGGTCACCCACTCCTCACTGAACTACAAGGACGCGCTGTCTGCGTCTGGCAACAAGGGCGTTACCCGCTCGTTTCCCCACACCCCGGGCATTGATGCCGCCGGTGAAGTGGTGGAATCGGCAACCGGTGAGCCGGCGGTGGGCAGCCGGGTAATTGTGACCGGGTATGACCTCGGTATGAACACCGATGGCGGTTTTGGTGAGTACATCCGTGTGCCGGCTGCATGGTGTGTGCCGATGCCCTCCGGCTGGGATGCTCGCACCGCGATGATTTACGGCACCGCTGGCCTGACTGCGGGCCTGTGTGTAGGCAAACTCCTGAAGATGGGCGCCAGTCCGGAACAGGGCAAGGTGGCTGTCAGTGGCGCCTCCGGTGCCGTCGGCAGCGTCGCCATCGAGTTGCTGGCGAACCTGGGCTTTGACGTTGTGGCGATCAGTGGCAAGGCTGATCATGCCGACAGCCTGAAGGATCTGGGCGCCAGTGAAGTGGTGGGCCGTGACGCCCTGGCGGAAGAAAAGAAGCCGCTGCTCAAGCCGGTCTTTGCCAATGCGGTGGATACCGTGGGTGGAACACCGTTGGCGGAATTGCTTAAGCAGGTCCAGCCGGGTGGGTCAGTGTCGTGCTGCGGCCTGGTGGCCGGTCCCCAACTGTCCACTACCGTGCTGCCGTTCATCCTGCGTGGTGTAAATTTGCTGGGTGTGGATTCGGTTGAGATTCCTTTGCCGGACAAGCAAGCCGTGTGGGAGAAGTTTGCCGGCGAGTGGAAGTGTCCGAAGACCGAAGCTTCGGCCCGGGATATCGGGCGTGCGGAGCTGGATGAGGCGTTGAAGGCGTTTTTGAAGGGGGCGTCCGCCGGCAAGATTGTGCTGGACCATAGCCGGTGAGGTGACGTCCAAGTAGGGGTCAGAAGAAAGCTTTCTTCAGACCCCGGGGGCAGAAAATGGGGTCAGATGAACAAGTTCATCAGACCCCGATCTGGCCGCCAACTCAGGTGCTTACTCAGGGGTCTGATGAACTTGTTCATCTGACCCCATCTTCAACCAAACTCCAAATCACCCGGCCCGCCGCCGAAACAGCGGCAAATCCGTATCCGTCGCCGCCTGATACCCCTGGCTGAAGAAATTCAGGCAAGTGGCCGCATGGTTGATGTCCTTGTCGGCACGCAAGGCATAGGAATCAAACCCACACCGCTTCATGAACTGCAGCTGGTCGAGCAGCACATCCCCGATGGCCCGCAGCTCGTTCCGGTACCCAAACCGCTCCCGCAACAACCTGGCAATGCTATAGCCACGGCCATCCACGAAGCGCGGGAAATTCACCCCGATCAGCGGCAGTTCGTTGACCTTATCCGCAATGATTTCCGGCTCATCGTGGCTGTCAAACCAGACACCGATCCGGTCATTGCCGGTGAAATGCTCGTAGCCGGCCAGCCACAAATCGGCCGGAATCAGCGCCGGCTGGTCTGACGGAATGGCAAGAGACTCACCATCTTCCGGGCGCGGAACCACCGCCCAGTTGTCCTGACGGATAGTGCCGTCTGCGTTGATTACATCAGGCATAAACCCGCTCCTTGAATGGTTTGATACCAATCCGACGATAGGTGTCGAGGAACTCTTCCTCTTCGGTACGCTGATCGACGTACACATCGATAATCTTTGCGATAACTTCCGGCATGTCCTCCCGGGCAAAGGAGGGCCCGAGAATCTTGCCGATATCCGCGTCATGGTGGGAAGAGCCGCCCAGGCTGACCTGGTAGAACTCCTCGCCCTTCTTGTCGACACCCAATACGCCAATGTTGCCGACGTGGTGATGACCACAGGCGTTCATGCACCCGGAGATGTTCAGATCGATGTTGCCCAGGTCATACAGGTAGTCCAGGTCCTCGAACCGACGCTGGATGGCCTCGGCCACCGGGATGGATTTGGCGTTGGCCAGGGCGCAGTAATCGCCGCCCGGGCAGCAGATGATGTCGGTCAGGGTGTTCAGGTTGGCGGTCCCGAAGCCCATGGGCGTGATGGCTTCCCACAGTTCCAGCAGCCGGTCCTGGCGCACATCGGCCAGCACCACGTTCTGGTGGTGGGTGACCCGGACCTCTCCGAAACTGTACTCATCGGCCAGATCGGCAATCTGTTCGAGCTGGTGATCAGTGACATCGCCCGGCGGTGTGCCGGTCTTCTTCAGGGTCAGGGTTACAATGGCGTAGCCGGGCTTCTTGTGAACGTCCACGTTGTGGCTCAGCCACTGGTCAAAATCGCGGTTCTCGAACCGTTGCCGGGCAAGCAGGTCGGTTGCGTTGTCGAGGGCTTCGTAAGGCGGTTCGGTAAAGAACCCCTTCATCCGCTCAATGGCTTCCGGAGTCAGGCGGGTCGGCGAATCCTTGATGTGCGCCCACTCCGCTTCCACTTTCTCGGCAAAACCTTCGGGCGTCAGAGCCTTGACCAGAATCTTGATCCGCGCCTTGAACTTGTTGTCCCGGCGGCCATAGCGGTTGTAGACCCGCAGGACCGCCTCGAGATAGGTCAGCAAATCCAGTTCCGGCAGGAATTCGCGGATCACCGGGCCGACCATCGGTGTCCGGCCGAGGCCGCCACCCACATGAACACGGAAGCCCAGTTCGCCGGCGTCGTTGCGCACGATCTGAAGCCCGATGTCGTGGATGCGGATTGCCGCGCGGTCCGTTTTTTCAGAGGCGTTTACTGCCACCTTGAACTTGCGGGGCAGGAACGCGAATTCCGGATGGAACGTGGACCACTGGCGGATAATTTCGCAGTAGGGCCGGGGATCGGTAATCTCATCGGCCTGAACACCGGAAAACTGGTCTGTGGTGGTGTTCCGGATGCAGTTGCCACTGGTCTGGTTGGCGTGCATTTCCACCTCCGCCAGGTCGGCCAGAATGTCCGGAACATCCTCCAGGGCCGGCCAGTTGAGCTGCACGTTCTGCCGGGTGGTGAAATGGGCGTAGCCCTTGTCGTAATCCCGGGTGATACGGGCGAGACGACGCAACTGGTCGGAGCGCAGCATGCCGTAAGGCACGCAGATCCTCAGCATCGGAGCATGGCGCTGGACGTAGAGTCCGTTCTGCAAGCGCAGCGGAAGGAATTCTTCCTCGCTGAGTTCGCCCGCCAGGGCGCGTCGGGTCTGGTCCCTGAACTGGGCTACCCGTTCCGCTGCCATTTGCCGGTCGTGTTCGTCGTATACGTACATAGGGGTAATGTCCTGCCTCTTATATCTGGATCGCAGGATATCACCAGGTTTTTATTTCCAAAATGATTATTTCAAAATATGTTTATCGATTCAGGCGATAAGCGGGCGGGGCACAGGCTGGACGAATATCAATTTCCTGCTTAACTGAAAAGATAACAACAATGACCTGAAAAAAAGTGAGAAGGGGTACTTCCATGAAAAAGAGCATGCGTTCAGACAGTCAGGCAGACGCCATCGCTGCAGTTCTGGTAGTGGTACTGGTGGTCGCCTTCGCCGTTGTCTGGGTCTCGGGCCAATAGTCTACTGGCTGGCGAGCACAGCCTGTACCACCAGAATCAGTCCGCCCACAAAGGCCGCGGTGAACAATAGTCCGGCAATGATATAGGGCCAGGGACTGTGGCTGGAGAAATCCTCTTGCCGGCGCTTGTCGGACTGAACCCCGAAAGCGCCGGCCAGAATGCTTTGCATTATTTTCAAAACGCCCGGTGAGCCCGATTTCCGATCTTTCTTGTTGCTTTGATTGTCGGTTGTGTCGGTCATTGCGTGCTATGTCCCCGTCTATTCTGCCGGATCGTAGGCCAGGCTTGGCATCAGCCAGCGCTCCGCCTCCGCCTTGGATATACCTTTACGTTCAGCATAGTCCTCAACCTGATCCACGCCAATCTTGCCGACGGCAAAGTACTTGGACTCGGGATGGGCGAAGTACCAGCCGGATACCGCCGCGGTGGGGAACATGGCGAAATGCTCGGTCAGCTCCAGACCAATTTTTCCGGTGGCCTCCAGCAGACGGAACAGGGTTGCCTTCTCGGTGTGATCAGGGCAGGCCGGGTAACCCGGGGCCGGGCGGATACCGCGGTAGCGTTCCTTGATCAGATCCTCGTTTGGCAGATGCTCGTCGGCAGCGTAGCCCCAGAATTCCTTGCGCACCCGTTCATGCATCCGCTCGGCGAAGGCCTCGGCGAGGCGATCGGCCAGGGCCTTGACCATGATGGCATTGTAGTCGTCGTGCTTGTCCTTGAATGCCTGTGAGAATTCCTCGGCACCAATACCGGTGGTCACCGCAAAGCCGCCCACATAATCCACTTTCCGGGAATCTTCCGGTGCCACGAAATCGGACAGCGCCATCATCGGCTTGCCGGGTGCCTTTTCATCCTGCTGGCGCAGGTGGTGCAGGGTAGTCAGCTCTTCGGTGCGGGATTCGTCGGTGTAGACCACGATGTCATCGCCGCGACGGTTGGCCGGCCAGAAGCCGATCACACCCCGGGCAGTCACCCGTTTCTCTGCGATCATCTGCTTCAGGATCTTCTGGGCGTCATTGAACAGGCTGCGGGCCGCTTCGCCGCGCTTGGGATCGTCAAAGATCGCCGGATACTTGCCTGAGATGTCCCAGGAAATGAAGAACGGCGTCCAGTCGATGTAGTCGACAAGCTCTTCGAGGTCATAGTCCTCGAACACCCGGATACCGGTGAAGGACGGCTTTGGCGGCTCATAACCTTCGAAGTTGATTTCCGGTGCGCGGGCACGGGCTTCCTTCAGGGAGACCAGCTTGGTCCGCTCTCCGCGGTTCTTCCGGCGCTCCCGAATTTCCTCATATTCGGTACGGGCCGCCTCGACAAAGGCCGGCTTGGCGGTCTTGCTCAGCAGCTGGGAGGCCACGTTAACGCAGCGGGAGGCGTCGGAGACATACAGGGCCATGTCGTTCTTGTACTGCGGCTCGATCTTCACCGCCGTGTGCGCCTTGGAGGTGGTGGCGCCACCGATCATCAGCGGGATGTTGAAGTCCAGGCGCTGCATCTCCCTGGCCACATGCACCATCTCGTCGAGGGACGGAGTGATCAGGCCGCTGAGACCGATGATGTCGACGTTCTCTTTCCTGGCGGTTTCCAGGATCTTGTCGCAGGGCACCATCACGCCCATGTCGATTACTTCGTAGTTGTTGCACTGCAGAACAACACCCACGATGTTCTTGCCGATGTCGTGCACATCGCCCTTCACCGTGGCCATGAGAATCTTGCCCTTGGCCTGCTGGCCCTCGGACTTCTCCGCCTCGATGTAGGGGATCAGGTAGGCTACGGCCTGCTTCATCACCCGGGCACTCTTGACCACCTGGGGCAGGAACATCTTGCCGTCGCCGAACAGGTCACCGACCACGTTCATGCCGTCCATCAGCGGGCCTTCGATGACCTCGATGGGGTGGGTGGCATTCTGGCGGCAGGCCTCGGTGTCTTCGGTAATATAGTTGGTGATGCCTTTGACAAGGGCATGTTCAAGGCGCTTCTCAACTGGCCATTCGCGCCAGGCCAGGTCCTCTTCCTGGGTCTTGCCGCCTTTGCCCTTGAACTTCTCGGCCGCTTCCAGCAGGCGATCGGTGGCGTCATCCCGGCGGTTGAGTACCACGTCCTCCACCAGTTCCTTCAGATCCGGCTCGATCTCATCGTAAATCACCAATTGCCCGGGATTGACGATGCCCATGTTCATGCCGGCCTTGATGGCGTGGTACAGGAACACCGAGTGGATGGCCTCGCGCACCGCATCGTTGCCCCGAAACGAGAACGAGACGTTGCTTACGCCGCCCGAGATGGAGGCGTAGGGCAGGTTTTCCTTGATCCAGCGGGTGGCGTTGATGAAGTCCACCGCGTAGTTGTTGTGTTCCTCAATGCCGGTGGCGATGGCGAAGATGTTCGGGTCGAAGATGATGTCGGCCGGATTGAACCCGATGCCGGTCAAGACATCGTAGGAGCGCTTGCAGATCTCGGTCTTGCGCTCGTAGGTGTCGGCCTGACCGTCTTCGTCAAAGGCCATGACCACCACGGCAGCACCGTAACGCATGCAGTCTTTCGCCCGCTTGATGAATTCCTCTTCGCCTTCTTTCAGGCTGATGGAGTTCACCACCGCCTTGCCCTGGATACAGCGCAGGCCGGCCTCGATCACTTCCCACTTGGAGGAATCGATCATGATGGGCACCCGGGAAATGTCCGGTTCGGAGGCGACCAGGTTCAGGAAGGTGACCATGACCTCCTTTGAATCCAGCATGCCCTCATCCATGTTGATATCGATGATCTGGGCGCCGTTCTCCACCTGGTCCCGGGCGACACTGAGCGCTTCCTCGTACTGCTCTTCCTTGATCAGGCGCAGAAACCGCTTGGAGCCGGTGACGTTGGTGCGTTCGCCCACGTTGATGAACAGGGTGGTCTCATCACCGGTAAAGGGCTCGAGGCCGGACAGGCGCAGGGCCTTCGGGCGCTCGGGAATCTGCCGGGGCGGGTACTTGGCGACGGCTTTGGCAATGGCCTCGATATGATCCGGGCGGGAACCGCAGCAGCCACCAATGATGTTCAGGAAGCCGTCTTTGGCGAAACCTTCGATGATCTCCGCCATTTCCTCCGCGGTCTGGTCGTACTCACCGAATTCATTGGGCAGGCCGGCATTGGGATGGGCGGAGACATAGGTCTCGGCCTTGGTGGACAACTCCTCAACATAGGGGCGCAGCGCATCGGCTCCCAGGGCGCAGTTCAGGCCGACGGAAATGGGCCTGGCATGGGCGATGGAGTTGTAGAAGGCCTCGGTGGTCTGGCCAGACAGGGTGCGGCCGGAGGCATCGGTGATGGTGCCGGAAATCATGATCGGCAACTCGGTGCCGGTGTCCTCGAACACCTGCTGGGTGGCGTAGATGGCCGCCTTGGCGTTGAGCGTATCGAAGATCGTTTCGATCAGGATCAGATCGGCACCGCCTTCCATCAGGCCTGAAACCGCCTCGTAATAATTATCCACCAGAGTCTGGAAATCGACGTTACGGTAGCCGGGATTGTTCACATCCGGGGAGATGGATGCAGTGCGGGAGGTAGGGCCGACCGCACCGGCAACAAAACGGGGCTTGCTCGGGTCCCTGGCGGTGAATTCGTCGGCAATCTCCCGCGCCAGCCTGGCGGAGGCCACGTTCAGCTCCCGGGCCAGATCTTCCATGCCGTAATCGGCCTGGGACAGGCGGGTGGAGTTGAAGGTGTTGGTCTCGATGATGTCGGCGCCTGCGTCCAGGTAGTCCGCATGGATGTTGCGAAGCAGGGCAGGCTGCGTCAGGTTGAGCAGGTCGTTGTTACCCTGCACCTCCCGCTCGAAGTCCTTGAACCGATCGCCCCGGAATGCGGCTTCATCCAACTTCTGGTTCTGGATCATGGTGCCCATGCCGCCATCAAGAATCACAATGCGTTCCTTGAGGGCTTGATGAAGCTGTTCCAGACGGGTAGTGCGATCGGTCATAGGGAAATCTTCCGGGTGTCGTGGCTAACGTCGTATTTCAGTCAATGGCGCGGGATCATAGCAAAAATGCCGGATTCCGTCTTAGTTCGAATGATCAATATCAAGAGCCGCATTACTGGTGCTTAAAGCAGGCATTCATACGGGAAATTCATTACCTGATTAAATCCCGACTATTTTACTTGGTCTTTCATGTTCCCGCGAACTCTCTTAAAATAGGAATCAAACTTCCAAACGGGTAGGAAACATGGCATTGGTTACCGTGACAGATTCCGCGCGGGATTACCTCGCGCAACTCATTGAAAAGCAGGACGTAGAAGGCATGGGCGTACGGATTTTCGTTACCCAGCCTGGCACCAAGAATGCCGAGACGTGCCTGGCCTACTGCCCGCCCAATGAAGTCGTTCCAACGGACGAGCAGCTGGATCTGGGCAAGTTTACCCTGTACCTGGACCATAATTCGGTGCCGTTCCTGGAAGAGGCCTACGTCGATTACTCCAAGGACCAGATGGGCGGTCAGCTGACCATCAAGGCCCCGAACGCCAAGGTGCCCAAGATTGACGATGATGCACCGCTGCCTGATCGCGTGAACTACGTGCTGGCCTCCGAGATCAATCCGAACCTGGCGGCCCACGGCGGAGATGTGTCTCTTGTCGAGATCGTGGATGAGTCCGTTGCCGTGCTGCGCTTCGGTGGTGGTTGTCAGGGCTGTTCCGCCGTCAGCCTGACTCTCAAGCAGGGCGTTGAATCCACCCTGAAAGAGCGCGTGCCGGAAATTACGGCCGTCCGCGACGTAACAGATCACTCCTACACCGAAAACGCTTACTACCAGTAAGCCGTCTCTGTGAGCCCCGGCCGCCAGGCCGGGGTTTTTGCTGCCGCAATTCCTCGCACCCCATGGCTTCACGGCCAATGTTGTGACATTTCAATTACTTCATCATCGGTCACATAGACTGACATGCCGGGCCACTACACTGTTGGCAGGCACTCAAGAACCGAATGCTCGTCGGCCTTTGGCCGCAAACTCAACCGGGGTAACACTTGATCGACCTAGCACTCCTGTCTGTGCCTGTCATGGCTGCTGTCACCGGCTGGGTGACGAATTGGCTGGCAATCCAGATGTCCTTCTATCCGGTCCGGTTCGTCGGCTTCGGTGTGATTGGCTGGCAGGGGGTTATTCCCCGTAAAGCAGAGAAAATGGCTCACATCTGCATTGACCATACCCTGCAGAAATTCGGCGATCTGAATTCCGTCTACGAAAAGCTTGAGCCCCATCGCATCGTTGAGCAGGTGATCTCACAGGTGACCCCGAGGGTGGATGAGTACATCGATGAAATCATGTACGAGAATCACCCGGTCCTGTGGGACAACGTGCCCTTGTTCGTCCGTAACCGGATCTATAAATGGGCGAGGGAAGCGTTGCCGGAGCGGGTCGAGGAACTGGTGGAGGACTTCGGTGACGATCTGGACGAGCTGGTGGACCTCAAGGCGCTGTTAAGCCGGGAGCTCAAGCGCCATCCGGATCTGATGAACCGGATCTTCAAGCAGGCGGGGTCAGTAGAGCTGCAATCGGTAATCAATCTGGGCGCGATCATCGGTGGCCTGCTTGGCGCCATGCTGGTGCCACTCTGGGTTCGGTATCCGGAGCCGTGGCTGCTCCCGTTAGGCGGCTTTGCCGTCGGCTTCCTGACCAACTGGCTGGCCATCAATCTGATTTTTACTCCTGCTGAACCCCGCCGTTTCCTGTTGTGGAAGATCCAGGGCCTTTTCCTGCGCCGGCAGCCTGAAATCAGTGAGGTCTGGGCGCGACTGGTGGCGGAAGAGCTCATTACCGTCGAACGAGTAGCTGATGCCATGATCAACGGTGCCCATGGCGACCGCACCCGGGCGATCATCCAGAAACACCTGCGGCCACTACTGGACAGTTCGCCGGTCCTGAAGCTGACAGCGCAGGTATCGGTCGGGGTCACCGGCTATACCGAATTGAAGAAATCGCTGTACCAGAAAGCCGTGGTGGCCACCGGTGATGTCTTTTCGGACCCGGCGTTCAACCGGGAGCGCGCGCCGGTGGTGGCACAGGTCCTGGCCGGCCAGATGAAATCCCTCGGTCCCAGAGAGTTCCAGGGCATCCTGCGCCCGGCCTTTCACGAGGAAGAGTTGCAGCTGATGATCGTGGGTGGCGTGTTCGGTGCCCTAGCCGGACTCATCCAGTTCCTGAGCCTGACCTATCTCGTGTTCTGAGCCCCTTTGTCAAAGGCAGTTGGTGGGGCGGGGCAGCCCGGCGATCCGGCAGGCGGTCTTGGCAGGCGTGCCCGGAAACAACTGCATCAGGTAAATGCTGTTGCCTTTCTCCTCCCCGAAGGCTTCCTTTACCGCCTTGACGAAGAGCCGATTCGAGGGGGGCGAGACTTCATGCTGTTTATAAAATTCCCGCAAAAACTCTATGATTTCCCAATGATTTTCAGATAGCTCGATGGCGTCTTCGGCAGCAATGACTTCTGCCACCTCCGGGGTCCACGCCCAGGCATCCTCCAGAAAACCTTCGTTGTTCCGTTCGGGCATCTGCTGCTCACTCATGGCTCACCAACTGATTACCTGTTGCGCGCGGGCGGTCAGCGCGACCATGGCGTCATAGTCGACGGTTTCCACTGTTCCGGATTGACTTACAATTCCCCGCGCAGCCATGTCCGGTTCGAGGGCGAGGACTTTCCCGGAAGCACTGGCTGACGCGGTACTGAGCCCCAGGACACCGTTCTCGATCAGCAAGATTGTATCCGCCGGGCCGGCAATGGACAGGCAGCGGGCAAACCTCGGGTGTTCCGGGGACTTGTTCAGAATGTGCAGGGTCTGGATCTCGGTCATGGCATTATCCGGCAAAGGCGGTGTGGCTGTAGTTTGTGAACAGTTGCGAGTCGGCCTGTACGAGGGTCACGCCATCCAGCAATTGTTCGGCCTCAAGTCCGTAGCGTTTGCAGTCGTCACCATCGGCAAGCAGGGCTTCCACGCCAAAGATGGGTGCGGCGGCCAGATTTTTCTCCACCGACTTCTGACGGATCGTTCCGGGCTCCTGTCCCTTGCGAAGCCAGTTTACTCCGGCACCACAGAACAGCAGTGATACCGGCTGGTCAAACGCAGCCAGCGAAAACGCCATATCCAGGGCTTCCCGGCCGGCCCAGCTGCCATAGGGAGGCTGGTCGATGACAATCAAAGTGCTCATGGTCAGTCGCTCCCGTGAAAATAGACGGTTCGTGATGACGACATCCGGCCCTCAACCCACTCGCCCAGGCCCGCGATAGTGAATGGCGCCCGGAGGTTGCTGGCGGGCAGCTCATACCGTTTCTGCTCGCCTTCATCCACCAGGCCGCGCCTCAACGCCGAGGCAATGCAGGCAACGCCGGGAATGCCGTGTTCCTCAAGAAAAGTACTCCACTCCCGGGGCCATTGAGGTTCATCGGAAGGTGGCGAGGCGAGGGCGGAGGCAAGCTGTACGCCATCCCCGTACAGGAATACCCGGTCTACCCGATGGCCGGCCTTTATGGCGGCCGCAGCAAAGCTCAGTGCGCTCTGGGGTGCCTGGGAGCTGTAGGGCGCTCCGGTGATAACGAGAGTGAAGGAGAACGGGGTGGAATCCTGCATGGCCGGTACCGTGTTGATAGCGGTTTCAGTTTACTCAAAGTAAAAGCCCCGGCAAGGCCGGGGCTTCGACAAACCTGGTTTCAGCTGCGATCAGTCTTCGCCGCTGAAGGCAGCCAGCAGGTGCAGCAGGCTGACAAACAGGTTGTAGATGGAGACGTACAGCCCCACGGTAGCGATGATGTAGTTGCGCTCGCCGCCCTTGATGATCTGGCTGGTCTCGAACAGGATCATGATGGAGGCGAAGATGGTGAAGCCTGCGGACACCGCCAGGTGCAGGGCAGAGCTTTCCATGATGAACGCCAGGACCATGGCGCCGATCAGCACGAAGGCGCCAGCGGTCAGGAAGCTGGACATGAAGCTGAAGTCCTTCTTGGTGATGATCGCGGTTGCGGACAGACCAACGAAGGCGACAGCGGTCAGTGTCAGCGCCTGGGCGACGATCTGGGATGCGCCAGCGGCCACGAACGCACCAATGATCGGGCCCAGGGTGTAACCCATGAAACCGGTCAGGGCAAAGGTAGTCACAATGCCCCAGGGGCTGTTCTTCAGTTTATAGGTGGCAAACAGAAGTCCGATGTAGCCCACAATGGTGATCAGGAAGCCCGGATGGGTTCCGTTCATGTTGAGGAATGCGGTCAGGGCCGAGAAGGCCAGAGTCATGCCCAGGAGCATGTAGGTGTTGCGCAGCACATTCATTGCATCAGCGCTGATGCCAGTAGTCGCTCGCTCAGCCTGAGGCGCGGAATAGGCACCCTGCTGGTTCTGAGCGCCGAATCTTCTGTTTTCCATTGTCATCTCCGTTTGTGTAACGACTGGATACTGTCCCCAATCATAATGTCGAATACGCAACTTTCAATCATTTACGACAATAAAGTGCTCCGCGGATTCCATTAAACCCCGTTAATGTTGAAAAGTGCGGCGGGATTTATGCAGGGCGTTGACAGCACAGGCAATTCCGGTATCATGCACCTCGCTGTCGCAACGGCAGCAATGGTTTTGAAAGGTGGGCTGGCAGAGTGGCTGAATGCAGCGGTCTTGAAAACCGCCGACGGTTAGTAGCCGTCCCGGGGTTCGAATCCCTGGCCCACCGCCATTTTTCTCCAGATTCCCCCTGATATTTCCCCCGTTTCCTCTTGCGCTAATCAGCATTTCTGCTGCGATTTCTCTATTGCTGCTCGTCTGGTCGGTAGCCCAGCTGCCGTGAAATATCCTCTCCGGCACGCTTCAACGCGGCAATCCATTCATCCTTACGCCGCTCGATCGGCGCCGAAACCGAGAGCCCGGCACTGACATTCCCGGATTTATCGTGAATCAGCACCCCGATACAGCCCACGCCGATTTCAGCTTCCTCGTTGTCCAGAGCGTAGCCCTGACGGGCGCTTGCCAGGCAGGCTTTTTCCAGGTCCGGCAGTGAGGACAGGGTGTTGCGAGTGTACGCAGGCAGGTTGGTCCGCTCTGCGTAGGCCTTGATCTCCTCTTTGCCCGCCAGCCCCAGCATCAGTTTACCGACGGCGGTGACGTGTAATGGCGCACGGCTGCCGACTATCTGGTTCACCAGCATCATTCGGTTAGGGGTGACTTTCTCGAAGTAGATCACCACGTCCCCCTCGCGGATGGTGAGGTTGATGGTCTCGCCCATCTGTTCGCACAGGGTCTCCATGTAAGGCAGGGAGACCGCTCTCAGGTCGATGTCGGTGTGCAGTCGGTTGGTCAGCTGCATGAGTCGTTGACCGAGGCGGTAATTGCCGTTGTAGTCCCGCTCCACGAACCGGTTGCTGATCAGGGACAGCAGGATCCGGTATGCGGTGGAGGGGGCAAGACCGGTATCCGCGCTCAGGGTCTTGAGTTTTACCGGCCTGGAATATCTGGCAATGGCGTCCATCAGCAGGACAGCCCGGTCAATGACCTGAATACGCGATTCGGTTTTGATTTCGCTCATGGCGGTTCCTGGCTTGTGTTCGAGGGTGGTGCCACAATATGGGAGTTTTGCGTATGGTGCAAAATCTAGCGCCAGCCGGCTCACGGAGCAACATCGAACCCCGTGTTAGTGCTTACTGGGTTTCCGCCCTTTCAGCCCCATAATGGAGGTATTGTTTGATTGGGAGTGCTTATGCCTGATACCGCCAAAAACACCGAAGACCGTCGCAAAGACCGGAAATTCGCCGTCTCGGCCAACCGTGGCCAGGCCAGCCACCGGATCCGTTATGTGGAAACCGGAGGCGCACTGGTGGATACCGAGGAATGCACTTTCTGCCAGTCCGTTCCGGATCTGCAGGACGGCGAGAAGGAAAAGACGGCCGGAACCCAACCGGACTCCGGCCGTCAGCAGTCATCTGACTGATCGGGGGTACGGAGGATCCCTTAGAGGGATCTGCCGGGGTAAGTCATTTCTTTCTGCTGGTCCGCCCGTTTCTGGCGCTGGGCCAGGTTCTCCGGGGCATTGGTCGGAATCTGCCAGCCCGCAATGTTGTCCTCGATCAGCTTTACCAGGGCCTCGATGTGGCCCGGTGTCGCATTCAGAGCCGGGATATAACTGAATCCCTCACCGCCGGCTTCCATGAAATACTCGCGGTTTTCCTCGTTGATTTCCTCGATTGTCTCCAGACAGTCGGAGGAGAAGCCCGGGCAGAACACATCTATCGATTTGACGCCCTTGCCCGGAAGCGATTTCAACGTCTCGTCCGTGTAAGGCTTCAGCCATTCCTCGCGCCCGAAGCGGGACTGGAAGGTGGTCATGTAGTCCTCGGACGAGAGCCCCAGTCGCTCGGCCAACAGACGTGAGGTCTTGTGGCACTCGCAGTGGTACGGGTCGCCTTTCAACAGATACTTCAGGGGCACCCCGTGGTAGGACAGGATCAGCTTGTCCTTGCGGCCATGGTTGGCCCAGTGCGCCTCAATGTGGCGGGCCATGGCCTCGATGTAGGGCGGGTAATCCGGATAGTGCGAAACAAAGCGCAGGTCCGGCAGCCAGCGGCGCTTGGTGAAGTCCCTGGCCACCGCATCGAACGTGGAGGCCGATGTGGAGGCCGAGTACTGGGGGTAGAGCGGCAACACCAGCAGCTTGCGCACGCCCTGTTCCTGCATTTCATCCAGCACCTTGCTGATGGACGGGTTGCCATAACGCATGGCGAACCCGACCACAACGTTCGGCCCGTACTTCTTCTTCAGCGCCTCGCGGATGCCTTCCGCCTGTTTGGCGGTGTGCAGCAGCAGGGGAGAGCCCTCCGCTTCCCACACACTGGCGTAGGCCTCGGCGCTGCGCTTCGGGCGGATGCGCAGGATGATGCCGTTCAGGATCATCCACCAGAGGGGGCGGGGAACCTCCACCACCCTGGGATCCCAGAGGAACTCGGCCAGATAGCGTCGAAGGGCTGAAGTGGTGGGGGCGTCCGGGGTGCCAAGGTTGGTCACCAGTACGCCCAGCCTTTCGGGCTGGTTATGGCTGAAATTCTCTGAGCCTTTGTATTTCATTCAAGTCGGTCCCTGTTCTGGTTTATGGGCGGGCGGCTACCCCTTGTTCTGTGCCTGTTGCGCCATCCTCGGTGCCAGGCCACTGATGTCGTAGCCAGCGTTACGGGCCTTGGTGAAAATCTCCTGGGCCGGGTTGGCGCGGGCGGCGCTCAGTGCCCAGAGGACGGTGCAGCGGGTGCCGGAACGGCAGAAAGCCAATACGGGCTTTGCCGCGTCCCGGATCATCGGTGCAAACCGATCCACGTCCTCATCCGTGATGTTGCCGGATTCAACCGGCATGTAGACCCACTCAAGTCCCTGTTCCTTTGCGGCGGCCTCTATATCCGCCATGGACGGCTGGCCAGGCTCTTCGTGATCCGGGCGGTTCGCAACGAGGGTCTTGAAGCCCAGGCGCGCCGCTTCGGCCACGTCTTCCACGCTGATCTGTGGCGCTACGGAAATGGTGTCGTCAATCTTTCGGATATCCATGGAAAACCTCCGCAATCTTGGTGGGGCTAAGTTACCAGAAATCGTTCAGGCTTTTGCCCGGTTCCGCTCAATTAATTCGAAAATCGCCATGCCGGCCACCATTGAGACAACGAATACCGCTGCCTTGGTTTCGCCAGCCCCCAGGGCAACGATGCCAGGGCCCGGGCAGATGCCGGCAATGCCCCAGCCGATGCCGAACATCAGACTGCCGATGACCAGACGCTTGTCGATATGGGTATGGGACGGAATCTTCATGTTGAAGCCGAGGAATGACAGGGTCCGGCGACGGGCAACCGCAAACGCCACAACGCCGACGATGATGGCGCCACCCATGACGAAGGCGAGGGACGGATCCCAAAGGCCGGCGATATCAAGGAAGCCCAGTACCTTTTCCGGGTTGGCCATGCCAGACAAAATCAGACCGAAGCCGAAAATCAGACCAGCAAACAGGGATGCAAGGGAATACTTCATACTCAATCAGACTCCAAGCACGTGACGGATAACGAATACGGTAATAAAGCCCGTGGCCATGAAACTCAGGGTGGCAACCAACGACCGCGGGGACAGACGGGACAGGCCGCAGACGCCATGACCACTGGTGCAACCGGAGCCGTAGCGGGTACCGACGCCTACCAGCAGGCCGGCAATGATCAGGGCCGGGTAGCCGGCGTTAATCTCGATGGCGGGCATATCAGCGGCCAGAAGCCAAACTGCCGGAGCTGCAAGCAAGCCCAGCATGAAGGCCACCCGCCAGGCGATGTCGCCCTTCAGGGGTGTCAGCAGGCCGCCGAGGATACCGCTGATGCCCGCGATGCGGCCGTTGAGCAACAGAAAGCTGGCCGCTGCCAGGCCAACCAGAATACCGCCGGCCAGAGCCGACCAGGGAGTGAAATTACTCCAGGCAATCTCGATCATTTACTACTCCGTGAGGACAGGGTTTTGATTACAGGAATAAGCTTATAAGGGCGGGCAATAATACCACGAAAAAAGCCCGGCAAGGGATGCCGGGCAGAGGCGTGCGAGTAGTATCCATGAAAGACTTCCAGACAAACCGGCATCAGCAGGGACACCGGTATGGTGAAGTATTGACCATATTTTGAACACTTCAAGCGAGAGCCCGTTTCGTTTGAAAACATTTTTTCATATCGAATGCGTGTTTATACTGCGGCCTTTCCCTGAGCGGGTTTCAGCGCCACTGCAATCCCGCCGGGGGTGTAATACAATAGGGGCCTGAAGCGAAATTTCCACCCCGAGGTTGATAAATGTCAGACGAAAAATCCCCAAAGCCGGAGACCGACGCGCAGCTGGCTGCCAGGATCAAGGGTTCTGCCCGCCAGATCTGGCTGGCGGGCCTGGGTGCCTACACCAAGGCCGAAGAGGACACCGGCCGGTTTTTCGAGCGTCTGGTGCAGGAAGGCGAACAGCTGGAGAGCAAGACCCGGGGCGTGGTCGGCAAGCAGATCAAGTCGGTTGAGGACCGGGTTGAGGGCGTCCGTGAACGGGCCACCGGTACCTGGGACAAGCTCGAGAACATGTTTGACGAGCGGGTGTCCGGTGCCTTGCGTCGGCTGGGTATTCACCGTCGCGAAGAAATCGAGGCCCTGGAACGCCGGATCGAGATCCTGGAAACCGAGCTGAACCGGATTCGCAACCGATCCGGGAGCGACGAGGAAGAGTAGGTCAGAGATAGTCCCGGCTCATCAGCCGGACTTCGTCCTGTTCCCCGGGGGCGAGGTAGGGAAGAACCAGGTGCATCATCTGGTAAACCCCGCGACCCGGGTCCACGGACTCCCGATCTTCAAGGTGTGACAGCGTATCAAAACTGCTCCAGTAACAAGCAGTTAGTGTTAACTGTTCACACAAAGACTCAAGTTCTTCCTCATCAATTTCCAGCATCCCCTGGCGCCGGAAGCTTTCGCAGATAACCCTGAAGGCGGCGGTTTTCTTTTTCAGCAGTCGCTTGAATCTCGCCTGCAGCCGATCGTATCGCGACAGCACATTGACCAGGTCCTGGTACAGAAAGCGGTACCTCGCCACCGTCTCGAACATCAGGTGCAGGAAGAAGCCGTTCTGGTCGAGGCTGATGTCCGCATCTTCCGGAACCGCCAGCAGGTCGAGCATTTCAGCCTCGAACCGTCCGAACAGTTCCTCGACGATGTCGCCCTTGCTCTTGAAGTGGTAATAAAGGTTGCCCGGGCTGATCTCCAGTTCGTCGGAGATCAGCAGCGTGGTCACATTCGGCTCCCCGACGCAGTTGAACAGGGCCAGGCTGGTATCGAGGATGCGGTCGCGGGTTTTGATTTTTTTCATGTCGCGCCCGGCCGCGCCTCAGAGATCGAAACTGGCCCAGACCGGACAGTGGTCCGAGGGCCGTTCCATGGCGCGAATGTCATAGGAAACCCCGGCCGCTCGGGCCTTGGGCAGCAGGCTGTCGCTGGCCATGATCAAGTCAATGCGCAGACCCCGCCTGGGGTCCCGTTCGAATCCCCGGCTGCGGTAATCAAACCAGCTGAAGGTGTTGTCCTCTTCCGGGTGCAGGTGTCGGAATACGTCGGTAAAGCCGCGCTGTTCGACCTGGCTGAGCCATTCCCGCTCCTCGGGCAGGAAGCTGGTCTTGCCGGTGCGCAACCAGCGCTTGGCGTTGTCGGCTCCGATCCCGATATCCCTGTCGGTGGGTGAGATGTTCATGTCGCCCATCACCACGACATGGCCGCCCTCGTTTTTCAGCTCATCCAGGTACCGCATCAGGTCGGCGTAGAACTTTTCCTTGGCCGGAAATTTCACCGGATGGTCGCGGTTCTCGCCCTGGGGGAAATAACCGTTGATGACCGTCAGCTTTTCGCCGTTGACGGTGAACTGGCCGGTGATCAGCCGGCGCTGGGAGTCCTCGCCGTCCCAGGGATAACCCTTGAGCACCTTCTCGGGCTCTTCTTTTGAGAGCAGGGCAACGCCGTAGTGGGTCTTCTGGCCGTGGAAATGGACCCGGTAACCCAGCTTATGAATCTCCTCCACCGGAAAATTCTCATCCTGCACCTTGGTTTCCTGAAGCCCGATCACGTCCGGGTTCAGGTCTTTGATGACGGCTTCTAGCTGGTGCAGACGGGTGCGAATACTGTTGACGTTGAAGGATACAAACATCATGGCTGCATAGTTCTCCGGCGTAGGTTCCGGCGGAGTTTAACATACTGGTGCGGGGTTGCTGCCTTGGCAGCACAGACAGGATCAGGGAGTCAGTTCACATTCCGGGTAACTGGCGATGTCGTAGCGGATGTGGGCCTGGTAATTGGTATCGGAGTTCTTGCGGATATTGGTCAGGCCCAGGTAATGGGTGAGCGCGCCCCGATCGTTATAGCCGAGCTGTATCGGGTCCACCAGAAAACGCAGGAGCATACTGGTGGGGCGAATGGCGACCTCGAGGTGTGCTTCCACTTCCCGATGGTCGCTCGGCTCAAGGACAAAGCCGTAGAGTTCGCCCCGGGTCGGGCCCAGGAATCGGAACTCCACCGAACGGCCGTCCTGTAGGGCGGACCAATTCTGGCGAACCAGGTTGTCAAACCCGGCATCAACCACAGCACGCCCCTCAATCGGCACATTGAAGGCCTGGGTTTCGCCTGAGGGTGTTACCCAGTCAACCTCTATGATGCCTTCACCCGGGTAGCTGATCCGGAGCGATTCATCAAAGCGGGGCTGGTTGAAAACCACTTCCGGCTGGAGGGGAGAACGCTGATACCGGAGGACCTTGTCCGCAAAGCCCTCACTCTGGTCCTGCTCGCGATATTCCACCTGGTGATTCAGGGGGCGGAACTGGCCCTCGGTACATTCGCCTTCAACCTGATGATGCTCGGTATAGAGCACTTTCCCATTTTCCGCCCGGGCCTCACCGGAGAACTGAAAGATCTTTCCGTAACAGGCTCCGGTGGCAGCCAACAGCAACAGGGCCAGGGCAGGTCTACGCATCCGCTTCATTGTGCGAGCTCCGGATAAAGGTATTTGCGAATGAACAGCAGCAGCGGGAACACCACCAGCCAGCCCACCGCGAGTGCCAGCAGTGACAGAGTCTGGTCGGGCAGGGTCACAGCACCGAGCTTGCTGGCAGACCAGTAGGCAAAGGGGCCGGCGATGGGCGCCAGCACAAAGGGCAACCAGCGATTCCGGCCGATCCAGTCCAGGGAATGACACAGGGTGGTCATGAAAATGGCCCAGATCGCCACCAGCCACGGGGGCACGATCAGCAGCTCGGCGGTCTCCGAATAGAGTACACCGGTCTGGAACCAGAGCGTATCCAGGGCTGCGCCCACCACGGTACCGAAGCCGATGAACTGCAGTTCACTGAACCGCCTCTGGCTGACCAGCACGAAGTGCAAGATCAGGAACACGCCTATGACCAGAACCGTCAGCCGGTTCGGGTACAGCACACAAAGAAGCCAGCCCGCCTGGAACAGGACAAAGTTCAGAATATTCCGGGAAGTCTCCGAGGCAATCATACGCTCAGGATGTTCGCACGCTTGTTGCCGGGCTTGGCAAACACCAGCTGGGACACGCCGATGGCCCGCTCGCTGAATCCGGCCTCGCAGTAGGCGAAGTAGAAATGCCACAAGCGGCGGAACGCCTGGTCGTAGCCCATCTGATCGAGAGTTTCTTTCCTGGTCATGAAACGCTCGCACCAGTCACGCAGGGTGCGGGCGTAATGGAAGCCGATGTCTTCCGAATGGGTCAGGACCAGGTTCGAGCCGTTGCGAACCGATTCCAGGATGGCACCGAACGAGGGAATGAAGCTGCCCGGGAAGATAAAGCGCTGGATGAAATCCACGTTCTTCAGGGCGCGCGCGTACCGTTGCTCGGGCATGTTGATGGCCTGCACCAGGGCCAGGCCATCGGGTTTGAGCAGGGCATTGATCTGCTGGAAATAGCTGTCCAGGAATTGCGGGCCGACTGCCTCGATCATTTCAATGGAGACCAGCTTGTCGAACTGGCCCTCGAGATCCCGGTAATCGTCAAACAGCAGGGTAATGCGGTCTTCCAGTCCCTCGGCCTTGACCCGGGCCTTGGCCAGCTCCAGCTGTTCCCGGGAGATGGTCGTGGTGGTGACGTGGCAGCCGAAATGCTTGGCGGCATGGATGGCAAAGCCGCCCCAACCGGTGCCGATCTCGATCACGCGGTCATCCGGGCCGAGATCCAGTTTCCGGCAGATGGTGTCGAGCTTGTGGACCGCCGCTTCTTCCAGGGTGGCATCCTCGCGGGGATAGATGGCCGAGGAGTACATCATGGTGGGGTCCAGGAAGGTTTCGAACAGGTCGTTGCCCAGGTCGTAGTGGGCACTGATGTTCTTCCGGGAGCCTTCTTTGGTGTTGCGGTTGAGCCAGTGCAGGCCTTTAAGGGCCGGCTTGGTGACCCAGCTGAACCGGTCCTCGAATTCGTTCATCCGGTCGACATTGCGGGTGAAGAAGCGCAGCAGCGACACCAGATCCGGGGTGGACCAGTCGCCGGCCACGTAAGCCTCAGCGGCACCCACACCACCGCCGGTCAGCAGATCCCGCCAGGTGCTGTGGTCGTGAATGACCAGTTCGGCCGGAGCGTAAAGGGTATCGCCGTCGCCAAAGACGAGGGTTTCGGCACCCGCCTCCCTGATGGTCAATACGCCGTGCTGGAGGACCTTGAGCTGTTGAAGCACCAGTTGCCGGGCGACGCGACTCATCAATGGCAGGCGGCCGGAGTCGGCATGTTCGCGTGTATCGACGGATGTATTCAGGTTCTCCATGAGCTTACCCTTCCACCAGTGGTGTTTACGTCATTGCCGGTGGTCACATCCAGTCCGGCATCTTCGGTTCCCCGGCGATAGGCCGGATCGTCCCCGGACAGTTTGTCCGGATGGCTGTAGAACGGGGCGCCTTTCAGCTTCAGGCGCAGGGCGTTCCAGTAGATGCCTGCGACCACCTTGATCGCCTCGACCGGAAAACGGCGCAGGCTTCTGTGCAATTCTTTACGAGTGAGGGGGGTACGCTGGACCACCAGAGTGGCGTCAAAATGCTTGTGCTGTTCCTGGAACACGTTCATGTGTATCCGCAGCTCCGGGCCGCGGAAACTGAAGGTCCACTGGTATTCCTGTTCCATCCCATTGAACGGCGACACATGGAAACGCTTGGAGAAGCCGAAGCGCTCGGTTCGCCAGCCCGCGCTGTTGGCTTTTGCCCCCGTGGTCTCCAGGCAGTAAACGTGCCGTTCGTGCCAGGGCGTGTTGGTGATCTGGGCCACGATCACGCGGGGCACCGCGCCCTCGGCGGGATCTTCTCCATGCTCGTAGCAAAAGTAGAAGCTGACCGGATTGAACACGTAGCCGAAGTAACGGGGGTGGGTGATCAGTTCCACCGTCCCGTCGGGGTACCAGTCGGTCGCATCCTTCACATAATCGCGAAGGGCGGCGGACAGGTTGCGGACTTCCGGCCGGAAATAATCGTCACGGCGCAGGGACATCCAGTTGAAGCGTTCCAGGGAGAAGAACCGGCTGATGCCGGTGATCCTGTCCCATTCGTCCACATCAAGCGCCAGCATCCCGGTGCCATACTCGAACCCATGGCCGATCGGCTGCATTCGGCGATGGCGGACGGACCCTTCAAGCCACTGGCTGACCATGCTCAGATCTCCATCCCGAAATCACTCAGTACCCGAACCGCACTGCGCACGCCGTCCTCGTGGAAGCCGTTGAACCAGTAGGCCCCGCAGAAATGGGTGCGGTTGCGATTGCTGATCTCATGGTAGCGCTGCTGTGCGGCGACTGCCTCCAGGGTAAAAACCGGGTGGGCGTATTCAAAGCGCTTGATGACCTTGTCGGGATCAATGTCCTGGCTGCGGTTGAGCGTCACGCAGAAAGTCTCCCGGGCGTCGTGGAAGTTCTGCAGGATGTTCATGTTGTAGGTGACCGACACCGGCTGGGTGCTGTGCTGCGGGATGAAATAGTTCCACGCCGCCCAGGCCCGACGGTTGGAAGGCAGCAGTCGGCTGTCGGTATGCAGCACCACGTCGTTGTTCTGGTAGGCGATGGCGCCCAGGACATCCCGCTCCTGATCGGTCGGATCGGCCAGCATGGCCAGCGCCTGGTCACTGTGGCACGCCAGGATGACCTGATCGAATTCGTGGCTCTCGCCGTTCACTTCGACGGCCACACCGTTCTCATGCCGGCGCACGGCACTGACCGGGCAGTTCAGGTGGGTGCGGTCGGCGATCCGCTCCATCATTTTCTTCACATACTCGGCGGAGCCGCCGCTGATCACCCGCCAGGTGGGCCGGTCGTCCACCGACAGCATGCCGTGGTTGTTGAAGAACTGCAGGAAAAACCGGATCGGGAACTGTTCCAGGACAATTTCCGGCGCCGACCAGATCGCCGCGCCCATGGGCACGATGTAGTAGTTGCGGAAATAGCGCGAGTAGCCATTGCGGTTCAGATATTCCCCAAGCGTTTCAGCGTCGCTGATGTTGCCTTCAGAAAGATCCTGGCGAGTCTCCCGGTTGAACCTCAGGATCTCCCGGATCATGCGCAGGAACGGCAGGTTCAGCAGGTTTTTGCGCTGGGCAAACAGGGTGTTGAGGCTGGTGCCGTTGTACTGCAGCCCGGAGGACGGGCAATCCACGCTGAAACTCATGTCGCTGACTTCGGAGGCCACACCCAGGCGGTCCATCAGTTTGATGAAGTTCGGGTAGGTCCAGTCGTTGTAGACGATGAAGCCGGTATTGACCGGCCAGGTGCGGCCGTCTGATTCCACCTGCTCGGTGTTGGTGTGGCCACCGGCATAATCGCCGGCTTCAAACAGCTGAACATCGTGTTTCTCCGCAAGCTTCCAGGCCGCGGTGAGGCCGGAGACGCCGGCCCCAATGACAGCAATACGCTGACGTTCGTTGGTCATTCGGTTTTTTCCTGTTGATCAGAACTCTTGCGCGCCATGTTGGCGGCCATACGGTCAACCAGAGCCCCGGGCAGTGAGCCCAGGATCTTGAGCGTCCAGGTAAAGCGTTTGGGAAAGGCAATCTCGTTCTTGCCCTTGGCCAGCCCACTGACGATACGCTCGGCCGCGTCCTCGGCGGAAACCCGGAAGGGCATGGGGAAATCGTTGCGGTCGGTGAGCGGTGTTTTCACGAAGCCCGGCGATACCACCACAACGTCAATGCCCTCGGCGGCCAGGTCGGCCCGCAGCGAGTGGGCAAAATAGCTCAGCGCGGCCTTGGAGGCACCGTAGCCTTCCGCCCGGCCAAAGGGAAACCACCAGGCGGAGGAACTGACGATGACCAGAGTGGCTGGCCGGCCCATCGCCCGGGTGCGGCGCAGCGCGGGCAGGGCAATGTCCAGCGAACGGGCGGTGCCAAGCACATTGGTCACGATGTTCGCTTCGATCACGTCGCTGCTGTATTGGTCGACCTCCAGGTACTCGCAGGTGCCGGCGTTGAGGATCGCCATATCCAGAGGCTGGTCTGAATCCAGGTCAGGGGCGATTTTGGCCAGGTCCTCCTTGCTGGTGGTGTCGGCCACGGCTGGCGTAATCCGCTCGGGTGCCAGTTCACGCAGTTTTTCCAGCGCTTCGGCACGGCGCCCGGTGATCATCAGATGATGCCCGCCACGGGCCAGCGATCGGGTCAGCGCTTCGCCAATCCCCGAGCTTGCGCCCGTGATCCAGATGTTGGACGGTCCCTGCAATCGTGTACTCATCCCGCTTGCCCTTTTATCCAGCGGACCAACCGCCCGAGAGCCGGGAGGTTCTCGTAAAGCAGTTGGCCGGCATCAAAATAGTCCCGGTGAAAGCTGACCCGGCCATCTTCGATCTCCAGGTGGCTGATGCCATCCACGGCAATTTCGCGACCGCCACGAATCCGCTTGTGGCGCAGTTTCATGACCCAGGGCAGGGCGACCGAGGCGCCGTTGGCGACGGCAGGTTCAAACTCGAACCGGCACGAAATGACATTCTTGTAGGCACCCGCAAAATAGTGGGTCAGCTCATCCAGCCCGGTAACCTGACCGAAAGGATCCTGGAACCGGATGTCCTCGCTGTAGACTGCCTGGAGTTTGTTCAGGTTTCCCTTGTCCAGCTCGTTGAACAGTGCCTTGAAGTGTTCGATCGTCGCCGGAACGGCCGAATTCTTGGTGCCTACTTCAATTGCTGAGGCTGTGCTCATGACTGCTTCCTCCTCATCGCATCGAGCTTGCGGGTTTCCTCCTGAATGTGCT
Source organism: Marinobacter pelagius (assembly GCF_003315345.1). Lineage (GTDB taxonomy): Bacteria > Pseudomonadota > Gammaproteobacteria > Pseudomonadales > Oleiphilaceae > Marinobacter > Marinobacter pelagius_A. Next base: position 9,258 of record NZ_QNRO01000028.1, on the reverse strand, counting down.
TCGGTATGGGGTTCAGATCCCAGATGATGCCCAGGCGGGACAGCAACCAAAGCCCGTACCAGGTGATGTCGATTTCGTACCAGCGGAAGCCCTGGCGGACGGACTGGGGCCAGCGGTGGTGATTGTTGTGCCAGCCTTCACCCAGGGTGATCAGGGCCAGCCAGAAATTGTTGCGGCTGTCGTCATTGGTATCGAAGCGGCGCTTGCCCCAGACGTGGGACAGGGAGTTGATCGAGACGGTGGCGTGGAACAACATCACCGTGGAGATAAAGAAGCCCCACACCAGAAGTTGCAGACCATTGGTGCCCAGGGAAGGCGCGAAGGCGGCAAGAGCCTCACCGAGACCATAGATACCCACCGCAGCAGCAGCTGGTACCAGTGAGTCGAAACGGTTGATGAAGCGCAACTCCGGGTACTTCATCCAGTCCCGCACGCGCCGTTCGTCCATGGCAAAGCCGGCATCGCAGGTGAACCAGCCCACGTGTGACCACCAGAAGCCGCCATGATGGGGGGAATGGAGATCCTCTTCACGGTCGGAGTGCTGGTGATGATGGCGGTGGTGGGCTGCCCACCAGAGCGGGCCACGCTGGGCGGCACTGGCGCCCAGCAAACCGAAAATGAACTGTGCCGGACGGCTGGTCTTGAAGGTCTTGTGAGCGAAATACCGGTGATAGAACCCCGTGATGGAGAACATTCGGATCAGGAAAAAGGCCACGGCAAAGCCGACGGCGAACGCACTCGCCCCGGTGTAGAATGCCAGCAGGCATACCAGATGCAGCAAAATGAATGGCACTACCCGGATGAAATTGAAGGAGCGGGAGCTCGTGTCGATGTGATCCGAACCCGCGTCAGAGTCGAACCACCTCAGAATGTTTATAAACCAGTGTTGCACTCGGGTCATACCCTGATTGCCCTTCTACTTCAGTGTGAAACCAAGTCGGCGAAGCATCGCTCAACGCTCGAGGGGTTTTACGTAATCGTTACTCAAATTGGATGCACCAAACACGATGTTTAATGAAGCACCCGACAGACACCTTATACGCCGTATTGCCGTCATCGGTTCAGGGATTGCAGGGCTGACTTCGGCGATTTTGCTTAAGGAACAGGGCCACTCGGTGACCGTGTTCGAGAAGAGCCGTGGCCCCGGTGGACGCCTGGCCGCGAAACGGGTTCCCGGAGGCTCTGCGGACATCGGCGCCCAGTATTTCACCGCCAGAAACCCGGCGTTTCTGGACTTCCTGACCCGGTACGCCGGCGGCAGCAGTTTCACCACCTGGCAAGGGCGCCTGGTGTTCCAGCACCGGGACGGAAGCCGGGAGTCTTTCCCGGAGGAAGAGCGTTATGTGGGAACCCCACGCATGACAGCCATCAGCCGGGCGCTGTCAGCCCATGTTGATCTGGTCACCGAGACCCGTATTGAAAGAATGGCCCGTAAAGACAGTCAGTGGGAACTGGTTGATACCGGCGGCAACATGGTGGGCCGCTTTGACCGAGTGGTCGTAACCGCACCACCGGCCCAGGCCAGGGACCTGATGCAGGCGAGTGCTCTGGAGGAGGCTGCAGACCGGCTGGAGCAATCGGTATCGGCGGTGGCACCGTGCTGGGCGGTGGCGGCGCATTTCAGCCAGCCTCTGGACCCGGGGTTCGACGGCATCCGTTGCCAGCATCCGGTGTTGTACTGGGTCGCCAACAATTCCAGCAAGCCGGGCCGTGAGGATTCCGGACAATGGTGGGTACTGCACGCTAACGCGGAATGGACGCAAGCGAATGTGGATGCAGCGCCGGAGCAGGTTGGTGCCGAGCTGGTAAAGGCATTCCAGCAACTCACTGGCACTGATGCTCAGCCGGATGATCTTGTACCTCACCGCTGGCTCTACGCCCGCTCCGGCGGCGAGAATCTCCCGGGTCACCTGTGGTTCGATCAGCTGGGCATCGGCCTGGCCGGGGACTGGCTCGATGGTGGTCGGGTCGAGGGCGCCTTCAACAGTGCCAGCGGGCTGGTCCAGGCCATGGAGTCCTGAGCCGGCTATTCCGTCATGTCTTCAACCGGGCCGAGAGTGATGTTCGGTCGGGTGTAGAAATGAGTGATGGTACCGTCGTTGAACTTGCTGAAGAACGCGCTCACTTCCGTGATCTTGCGGAGTGACCGCGTCCGGTTGATGGGGTCGCGCACCAGCACCTTGATGCCGTTGAAGTTGTCCTGGATGTTCGAGAACCGGGCGCGCATGGAGCAGGTCACCACGTGCGCCGGGTTCAGCCCCAGTTCCCGGGCCAGCCATTCGCTGTGGCGGTTAATCCCCTTGTCACTGAGATTTTCCCGCGTGTCCAGGTGGTCAAGCTTCACCCGGTTGACGATGCAGAAGGAATAACTCTGGGGGTTCTGGCGCGCCACCTTGCGGAAGGCTTCCCAGAAGAAGCTGTCCGTCAGCTCCGCGAAGAAGCGCATGTCACTCAGGCAGATGTCGATCCACTCGAAATTCTCCTGATCCTCCAGGACCTCATTGATCGCTTCCCGGAGCAGCCAGTCGAAGCCGAGCGCGGTCTTGTGGGCGTAGACCTTCCGGTACATCTGGTGGCGGCTGTAGACAAAGTCCTCCAGGGCGCCCAGGCCTTTGTGGGTGATGGCCAGGCCCAGCCAGGGCTCGGAGACGTCCCAGCCGAACCGGAAGTTGGTCAGCAGGTGATCCAGGTTAAGGCCACCGATTGTCACCGAGGAATGGAAGCCGTCCCGGAGCATGTAGTCGGCGCGATCCGCGTCGATTTCTCCGGAAACGATGGAAGAAAGCAGATCCATGACCAGACCCGGAATGTTCTCATCCGGCATGGAGCCGGATTTCGCCTCGTCCCCGGCGATAAAATTCCAGAAGGTTTCGGCGTGGCGGCGGAAGGTCTCGCTGGGCCGCACGTCGGTGGTTTCCATAATGCCGATCACATCTCTGCGGTCCAGCCCGGCAGATTCCAGATCCACTGCGGAGAGCACCTCGTGAGCAACCCGTACCGAGTAATGCTCGTGTTCGAGCTCTTCCGGCTCCTCGTTGTGGTATTGGGAGAAATCCACGCCGGTCCAGAGGTTACGGAACCGGTCCGGGCGTGACATCAGCTCGCGGATACGCCGGGCCTGGGTGAACTGGTGCGAGAAACTGGAGTGGCCGCTGTCGTGCAGCAGGCAGCCAAGGCGGATGGTCTTGGCCAGGTAATCGATGGCGTCGAGCTGGCTAAGGGTGAGATCGGTCTGCTCACTCAGCTGGCGCTCCCGCAGGTAGGCATCGATCATCGAGCGGAACATCCGCGTGCCCACATGCATCACCCCGACACTGTGCAGGAAGCGGGAATGGGTGGCGCCGGGAAACACCAGGCTCAGGATATCGTTCTGGCAGATATTACGCAGGCGCTGGAACAGGGGATGGTCGATGACCTGTATCTCATGCCGGTATAAGGGAATCCCACCGTGAACCGGATCCATGATCAGCTTGTCATAAGCCCCGAGTAAATCGTTTACCGCACGTCTCATGGTCAGGATTCTCCCCAATTCGCGAAACTGGCCTTGTTATATCACAGGGTCGTGCCAGAATAGGCTTTATCAAGCCAATTTATCGTTTATCGATGGTAGTTTAGGGCAACAGCCATGGCATCGCGCACCGAGCGCATTCTTATTATTGACGCCGATGAAAAGGCCCGTGCCGACCTCTCCCGGTATCTCGAGGCGCGCGGATTCTACGTGACCGGCTTTCCCGACGTGGCTGCAGCCAAGAGCCTGTTTGACGATAACACTCCGGATGTCATCTTTGCAGACCTGGATCCCGAGGCTATCCGGGATCTGGCCGGCAGGCTCGAGGAGTCGGAGACATTCACCCCGATTGTGGCCTGCTCAAGCACCGAATCCAGTGCCGATGTGGTAACCGCGCTCCGGGCGGGTGCTGCCGATTTCGTGCTCAAGCCGTGCAGTGATGACAAGGGTGCCCTGGACGATGTGATCGGCAAGTTGCTGGACCGGGTCCGGGTCAACCGTCTGAACCAGCTCTATCGGCAGGAACTGGAAGAGGCCAACCGGGACCTGCGGGACGGCATTGCCGAGCTCAGGGCCGACCAGAGGGCAGGGCGCAAGGTCCAGCTTAGGATGCTGCCGGACCGGGAACAAATGATGGGCGGGCTCCATGTCGACCACCTGATCAAGCCCTCCCTGTATCTGAGCGGCGATTTTCTCGACTATTTCCGGATTTCGGAAGACAAGCTGCTGGTCTACATCGCGGATGTGTCCGGCCACGGCGCCAGTTCAGCCTTTGTGACCGTGCTGCTGAAGAACCTGACCAACCGGTTGCAGCGAAACCTCCGGCGCCAATCCAGTGATGACATCCTGTATCCGGAGCGTTTCCTGGAACGAATCAACTCGGAGTTGCTGGACACCGGACTGGGCAAGCATGTGACGGTGTTCGTGGGGATCATCTCCGAATCCGAGCGCAAGCTCCGGTACGCGGTGGGCGCCCATTTTCCGATGCCGATTCTTTCCTTCGAGGGCGGAAGCACCGCTTTCCTGGAGGGCAGCGGCCTGCCGGTGGGGCTCTTCGAGGCGCCCCAGTGGGACGTTTATGAGGTGACGCTCGACAAGCCGTTCCGGCTACTGCTGTTTTCCGATGGCATTCTGGAGGTAATCCGGGCCAAATCCCTTGATGAAAAGGAGAAGACGCTACTTGAACTCGTATCGGGAGGTAGTCACACTATCGCATCTCTCAACGAGGCGCTGAGTCTGGACGGTATAACAGAACTTCCGGACGATATCGCTATCGTATCGGTAACTGATACCATTAAAAGGTCAGACAGCACGTCCCATAAATAGTGGCAGTGTGAAACATGGCTGGTTACAAGATCCTGCAAGCTGAACAACAGGGCATTTATGTCCTCAAGTTTATCGGTGAAATCCGGCTGAACCTGTGTTCGACGCTGGACAATCTGGTTGAGTCAATTACCCAGGATCCTCAGTTCAAGACCGTGGTTATCGATCTGACCGAGACCGAGATCATCGACAGCACCACCCTCGGTCTGCTCGCCAAGATCGCCATGGCCGCGCAGAAACAGAGCCATTTCCTGCCAACGCTGATTTCCACCAATCCCGATATTACCCGCATCATCACCTCCATGGGGTTCGACAAGATCTTCATCATTGTCCGGGAACCCGCCTCCCGTATTGAGGAGCTGGAAGAAATTCCGGTTCTCAAAGCCAGCGAACAACAGGTTCGCGACAAGGTTCTCGATGCCCATAAAGTGCTGATGGGCATGAACCGGAAGAACCGGGAAGAGTTCAAGAATCTGGTGCGTGCTCTGGAATGCGAAGAGCACGGCTGAGCCGATAACAACACGGAATGACTATGTCTGATACCAATGCGTCCCGCGATTCAGGGGCCCAGAACCCGCCACATGACGTTGCAGTACTGGGCGGCGGCAGTTTCGGAACCGCCATGACCAAGGTACTGGGTGAAAATGGTCACCGGGTACATTTCTGGATGCGGGACCAGGCCCAGGCCGACGAAATCCGCAAAACCGGCATCAACAGCCGCTACATGCCAGGCGTGAAACTCGAGGGCGATATCGAGCCCACGACCGATCTGGTCCACGCTGTGAGCAAGGCGGAAGTTGTCTTTGTCGCCATACCCAGCAAGGCTTTCCGGGCGGTTATCCGTGAGCACAGCAACGATTTTCGCGATGGCCAGATCGTGGTGAGCCTTACCAAGGGCATTGAAGAGCACGGCTTCAAGCTGATGAGCGAGATCCTGCAGGAAGAGATTCCCCGCTGCCAGATCGGTGTACTGAGCGGCCCGAACCTGGCGGGGGAAATTGCGGCCCGGGACCTGACGGCCACCGTGATTGCCGCCAAGGATCCGGATGTGCGCCGCACCGTTCAGGATCTGCTTGGCTGCGAGTATTTCCGGGTCTACGCCAACGTCGATGTTTACGGCGTGGAGCTGGCCGGGGCACTGAAAAACATCTATGCCATTGTCGCAGGCCTGGCCTCGGCGCTGGATATGGGCGAAAACGCCAAGGCCATGCTGATTACGCGCGGGCTGGCGGAAATGAGCCGCTTCGCAGTGAGCCTGGGCGCCAATCCGATGACCTTCATGGGCCTGGCCGGCGTGGGCGACCTGATCGTGACCTGTACTTCCTCCAAGAGCCGTAACTTCCGGGTCGGCTATGCAGTCGGCAAGGGCCAGAACCTGGATGATGCCGTGAAGGAGCTGGGGCAGGTTGCCGAGGGTATCTATACCCTGAAGCTGGTGAAGGAAAAATCAGAGGCGATCGGCATCTACATGCCCCTGGTACGCGGGCTTTACGAAATCCTCTACGGCACGGCGTCGATCAAGGCGGTAATCAACAGCCTGATGATGGCAGTCCAGAATTCCGACGTGGAGTTCATCCTGCCCCGCACCATCAGCCAGTAACCGGAAGGATCGGAGGTGCCCGTGCAATTGATCATCATGCGCCACGGCGAGGCCGGTTGGCACACTCTGGACCAGGAGCGGGAACTGACAGAAGCCGGTCGGGAAGGGGTCGGAGCCGTTGCTCACCGCATTGCGGAATCCCCCTGGCGGCCGTCCCTGATCTGGAGCAGCCCCTATGTCCGGGCCCGCCAGACCGCGGGCATCATGTCCGAGATTCTCAACTGCCGGATTGACGAGAAGGATTTCATCACCCCGGATGATGACCCCGGTGCTTGCCTGGATGCCCTTCTGGAAGTGCGGGAATCCCGGTTGCTGATCGTCTCCCATATGCCGTTTGTCGGCAGCCTGTCCACTCTGCTGGTGGATGGCCACCGCCGCGGCATTCCCTTCATGACGGCCCAGGCGGTGTGTCTGGACATGCCCGTGGTGGGGCCGGGTTGCGCAGACTTGAAAGCCCAGTTTTTGCCCTGATCTTACCCACAAACACTTTCTGATTTCGGAAGCACCTATGTACAGCTTTCCCATCGACTATGTCGAGCCGGTGTTTCGTCCACCGAGTGAAGCCAAATCCCTGATACTGCCGGTGACCAACGGCTGCTCCTGGAACAAGTGCACCTTCTGCGAGATGTACACCCAGCCCCAGAAGAAGTTCCGGGCCCGCAAACCGGAGGACATTCGCAGGGATATCGAGAACGCCGCGAAAACCCTGGGCGGCGTCCGGCGGGTATTCCTGGCCGACGGCGATGCCATGGTTCTGCCAACCCGGCGGCTGCTCGAGATTCTCGCCGACCTCAAGGCCGCGTTCCCGGATTTGCAGCGGGTGTCCAGTTACTGCCTGCCACGGAATCTGGCGAAGAAAAGCGTCGAGGAGCTGGCTGAACTCCGGGAAGCCGGACTGGCTATCCTGTACGTTGGCATGGAATCCGGTGATGACGAGGTGCTTCGCCGGGTCAACAAGGGCGAAACCTGGGAGTCCACCCGCTCGGCCCTGGTCAAGATCCGGGAAGCCGGGCTCACCAGCTCTGTGATGGTCCTGAACGGTCTGGGTGGCGAAACCCTGTCCCGGCAGCACGTCATCAACACCGCGCTGTTGTGCAACGAAACCCAGCCGGATTACCTGTCGACTCTGGTGGTGAGCTTTCCCCAGGGCGAAGAGCGCTTCCGCGCCGGTTTCGGTGATGATTTTGTCCCCCTGTCACAGCAGGGATTGTTCGAGGAAATCCGCCTGTTCCTTGAGCACCTTGAACTGGAGAAGACCGTGTTCCGCAGTGACCACGCCTCCAACTACCTGGTGCTCAAGGGCATTCTCGGCCGGGATAAGGCGAAGCTGCTGGACCAGGTCAACCTCGCCATCAGCAACCCCGGCGCCGCGCCCCTGCGGGCAGAATGGATGCGTGGACTCTAGGAGGCACTGAGCCATGAGCAAGAATCCCGAAACCTTCGCCAAAGAAGTCGAGGAAACCGTCAAGAAGCCGGGGCTGCCGCCACTGGATCAGTGGCACCCGGAGCTGTCCGGGGACATGGACATGGTGATTCGCCGGGACGGCCAGTGGATCTTCAAGGGCGAGCCCCTGGGCCGTGAGGCCATTGTCCGGCTGTTTTCGACCATCCTGCGGCGTGAGGAAGACGGTGAGTTCTACCTCGTGACCCCTGTGGAGAAATGGTGCATCCAGGTCGAGGATACACCGCTGCTGGCGCATTCCCTGGAGGTGCATGGCACTGGGGATGATCAGGTACTGACTCTCACCACCAACGTGGGCGAAACGCTGGAAATCAGTGAGGAGCATCCGCTGGAAGTAGGGCAATATCCGGATTCGGGCGAGCCGCGGCCGGTCATCAAGGTTCGTCACGGTGTCGAGGCACGGGTTGTCACCGCGGCTTTTTATGAGCTGGCGGACCTCGTGGTCGAGAAAGAAGAGGCCGGTGAAACCGTTTACGGTGTTCTGAGTCACGGAAAGTTCTGGAAAGTCGGGCAGGGCGGTTGAAAAACTCCGGCCTGCCCCCATCAATCACGGTAGAAAACGCAACCTGTCACTTGTTAGACTATGTTTTCTTACTTGTTATCGAGCCTGGCTCTCTAACGAGGCCCGGTGGTCGTTAGTCCCTCTGTGCAGTCCGGCTGTCCATGATCACTTTCGATTGCCTTAATTCATAAATGCAGTCATTGCGACACGCAAGGAGATAAAATGGCCCAACCTCGTGTTGTTACCATTCATTACACCCTCACCAACGACCAGGGAGAGCAACTCGATTCCTCCCGTGTAGAAGGTCGTGAGCCGCTGACTTACCTGGAAGGCGCACAGAACATCATCGGTGGTCTGGAAAGTGCACTAACCGAGAAGGACTCTGGCGATCAGGTGAAGGTTTCCGTTGAGCCGGCAGAAGGCTACGGCGAAGTAAACGAAGAACTGATCCAGCCGGTTCCCCGCTCTGCCTTTGAAGGCGTAGACACCATCGAGCCGGGCATGCAGTTCCAGGCACAGACTCCGGGCGGCCCCCAGATCGTTCGTGTAGTGGAAGTTGGCGACGAGACCGTCACCATCGATGCCAACCACCCGCTGGCTGGCCAGACCCTGCACTTCGACGTGGAAGTGGTCGAGACCCGCGACGCGACTGAAGAAGAGCAAGAGCACGGCCACGTGCACTGAAGTCGCGCCTGAAGGCGGGGAGAGGGTGAAGACGGGGTCAGATGAAGGCTTTCATCTGACCCCAAGTTAAAGCCTTCCCCAGATTGAAGTGACCCCCGAAAGTTGGACACCGACTTTCGAGGGGTTACATGAAAAGAATCTACAGCAAAACCTTCAAGATACAGGTGGCGCGGCTCTAT
>NZ_QNRO01000027.1 GCF_003315345.1 Marinobacter pelagius | reverse complement strand
GGAACTCAACTACGGAGTCGATCTATCAACCATCTGAGGGTGGTATCAGATTGATGGGGTGAAGGTGCCCCATCAACCATTAAATCCGTATACCCGTCATTCTTCAGATGACCGGTAATGAATCGCACTGACTGAGCGTGGTCCCGGTGTGTCAGCGGGATGCCGGCGTAGGCCGCACAGCCGGAGGCGGCAGTGATACCGGGAACGACCTGGAACCGGACTCCCGCTTCAGCCAGGGTTTCAATCTCCTCGCCGCCCCGACCGAAGATGAACGGGTCGCCGCCCTTAAGCCGTACCACCCTGAGGCCCTTTCGCGCCAGTTCCACCAGGCGCTGGTTGATCTGCTCCTGGGGCAAGGTGTGATTTGAGCGTTGTTTGCCGACGTGGATCTTTTCCGCGGCGTCCGGTATCAGCGACAGGATCTCCGGCGAAACAAGACGATCGTATAGCACCACCTCCGCCGAGCTGATCAGGCGCCAGGCTTTCAGCGTCAGCAACTCCGGATCGCCCGGACCGGCACCGACCAGAGCCACCTCACCCGCGGAATTGTTCGGGTTGTCAGTGACCGGATTGGCTTTGTACCGAATTGGTGCAGGCCGTGCGGTTATGCCATCCCCGGGTGCTGGTGCTGGTTGATCACTCATTGAATCTTTTCGATGCCTCCCATGTAAGGCCGAAGAACTTCCGGTACCACAATGCTGCCGTCCTCCTGCTGATAGTTCTCCATCACCGCAATCAGGGCGCGACCAACCGCAAGGCCCGAGCCGTTCAGGGTATGAACCGGCTCCGGCTTGCCGGTTTCCGGATTACGCCAGCGTGCATGCATGCGCCGTGCCTGGAAGTCCCGGGTATTGGAACAGGAGGAGATTTCCCGGTATTTGCTCTGGCCCGGAAGCCAGACTTCCAGATCGTAGGTCTTGGCGGCAGAGAAGCCCATGTCGCCTCCGCACAGGGTCACCACCCGGTATGGCAGTTCCAGCAGCTGCAGGACTTTCTCCGCGTGGCCGGTGAGCGCTTCCAGGGCTGCCTCGGAATCGGACGGGCGCACCACGTGTACCAGCTCCACCTTGTCGAACTGATGCTGGCGAATCATGCCACGGGTATCACGGCCGTAGGAGCCCGCCTCACTGCGGAAACACGGCGTATGGCAAACCAGTTGCAGCGGAAGCTCCTCTGCGTCCAGGATGGTGTCGGATACCAGGTTGGTGGCCGGCACCTCGGCGGTCGGAATCAGGTAAAGCGGATTCTCACCCTCTGTCTTGAACAGGTCTTCCTCAAATTTCGGAAGCTGCCCGGTTCCGTACAGGGTTTCCGCATTGACCAGGTACGGCACGTAGGCCTCGGTGTAGCCGTGCTCACCGGTGTGCAGGTCCAGCATGAACTGGGCCAGGGCACGGTGCAGGCGGGCAATCGGACCGCGCATCACGGCAAAACGGGAATGGGCCAGTCGCGAGGCGGTTTCAAAGTCCAGGCCCTTGAGGTTTTCACCGAGAGTGACGTGATCCTTAGGTTCAAAGTCGAAGCTCCTGGGCTCTCCCCAGGTGCGCGTCTCGACGTTGTCTTCCTCGGAAGCGCCGGCGGGCACATCTTCGTCCGGAAGGTTGGGAATTCCAGCCAGGAAGGCATTGAGCTCTTCCTGCAGACCCCGCAGCTCGTCCTCGGCCTCGGAACGCTGCTTCTTCAGGCTGTCCACTTCCTCCAGCAGCGGCTGGATATCCTCACCGGCCGCCTTGGCCTTGCCGATGGATTTGGACCGCTTGTTCTGCTCGCTCTGCAACGTTTCCGTACGCACCTGAAGGGCACGACGGCGCTCTTCCAGTTGCTCGAAGGTGGCAATATCGAATTCAAAATTCTTGATAGCCAGCCGGCGGGCGATCTCTTCTGTCTGGGTACGGACGCGTTTGGGATCGAGCATGGTAGTCCTGATTCTTCCGGTTTGCGTGATGAGTTGAATGACAGGCCATTATACCTGCACAGGCCGCGGTGACCACCGTGGGGCCTCAGGAATAGCGTTTGTTGGGACTCTCGGCGTTGCGGGCATCCAGGCGCTGGCGTTTTTCGGCCAGCTTGATCTCAAGCCCCCGGTTAACCGGCTCGTAGTACCGACGGGAATGAATGGCTTCCGGCAGGTAGGACTCTCCGGCGGCAAAGGCCTCCGGCTCATCATGGGCATAGCGGTAACTGTCGCCGTGGCCCATGGATTTGAGCAACTTGGTTGGCGCATTCCGAAGATGTGGGGGCACCTCGTAATCCGGGTCCTGCCGGATATCGGCCATGCACTGGTTAAACGCCTTGTAGACCGCGTTGCTCTTGGGCGAAAGGGCCAGGTAGGTGACCGCCTGAGCCAGAGCCAGTTGACCCTCCGGGGATCCCAGCCGCTCCTGGGCATCCCAGGCATCCATGCTCAGCTGAAGGGCTCTCGGGTCGGCGTTGCCGATGTCTTCGCTGGCAATGCGCACGAGCCGGCGAGCCACATATAACGGGTCACAGCCCCCGTCGAGCATCCGGCACAGCCAGTAGAGCGAGCCATCCGGATCCGAGCCCCTGACCGATTTGTGCAGTGCTGAAATCTGATCGTAGAAGACATCACCGCCCTTATCGAAGCGGCGCAGACTGGTCTGCATCACCTGTTCAAGCACCTCCTCGGTGATGGTGTCAGTGCCATCCTCGCCGGGTTCCGCCAGGTCGGCCGCCACTTCCAGGATGTTCAATGCCCGCCGGGCGTCGCCACCGGAGGCCGAGGCCATCAACTCCAGCACCCGGTCCGGAACCGCGAGCCGACCGGCAAAGCCCTGTTCGGAGCTCAGGGCCCGTTGCAGCAGGATCAGGATATCCGACTCTTCGAGATTCTTGAGCACATACACCCGGGTACGTGAGAGCAAGGCGCTGTTGAGCTCAAAGGAAGGGTTTTCCGTGGTGGCACCCACGAAGATGAAGGTGCCGTCTTCAATGTGCGGCAGGAAAGCATCCTGCTGGCTCTTGTTGAAACGGTGGACCTCGTCCACGAACAGCAAGGTATCACGCCCTTCGCTTTGCTTGCGGTTCCGGGCACGCTCGACAACAGCGCGTATCTCCTTCACGCCGCTCAGCACCGCCGAAATGGTTTCAAAGCTGAGGTTGCCCACGTTCGCCAGCAGCTGGGCAAAGGTTGTCTTGCCCACTCCGGGAGGGCCCCAGAGGATCATGGAGTGCAACTGGCCCTGCTCTACCGCCCGGCGAAGCGGTTTGCCGGGGCCTACCAGGTGGGCCTGGCCGACATACTCGTCCAGGTTCCTTGGCCGCATCCGCGCCGCCAGCGGCTGGAATCCCGCAGGCTCGTCGAAAAGGCTGTCCTGCATCAGGCTCCGTCCCGGATAATATCCACGCCGTCGGGATACTCCAGAGTAAAGGCACTGGCATCGACGGTTTCATTCAACCGGATATCGTCGAAACTCAGGATGCTGAGCTGGGACAGGGAATCTTTCATCCGCATTTCCTGCAGCTCCCCCTTGAAGAAGCTCAGTCGCAGGGAGGTAAACAGCGAATCCGGACTGCGTGGAATCAGGGTGAATTCCTGTGTGTTTTCGCCAATCCGGCGCTGGGACACCTTGTAGGTTTCGTTCAGATTGCCGACCTCGCCACTGAGTAACAGTGCTGGCGTGGTTTGGACCCGGTCATCCAGTTTATGGATGGTTACCTGTTCCAGGTCCGGATCGTAGACTTCCACGGTTTCCCCGTTGCTCACAATGAACTGCGGCAGGGGTGCGCTGGTTTCCCAGTAGAACAGCCCGGGCCGCTTGGCCTTGAGCTCACCCTGGGTTTCCTGCACTCGGCTACCGTTTTCATTCACCACAATCTGGATGAAGTTCGCCTGGTAGGATTCATAACTCTTGAGAATCGACGCGAGCTCCGACGCGGCCTCGCGACTCTGTTCGGCACTCTCCTCAGCCATTGCAGTGCCCAGACTGAGCATCAGCCCGATCACCAGGGCAAACGCGACTTTCAACTGGCTTACCATCATAGGGTTTACTCCTAGTCTCTGGGTGGCGGCGGGGCCAGCACCTCACGGGCACCGTTATGCCCTGCGGGGCTTACCACTCCCGACGCCTCCATGGCTTCCACCAGGTTCGCCGCCCGGTTATAGCCAATCTTGAATTTTCGCTGTACTGACGAAATCGATACCCGCCGGCCTTCGGTAACGAACGCTACCGCCTCGTCAAACAGGGAATCGCCTTCGCTGTCCCCGCCACCTTCGCTGAGGGTCGGGACGCCCGGCAGACTCTCGCCCTCCGCACCGTTGAGAACGTCATCCACGTACACAGGTTCGCCGCGGGCTTTCCAGGCACTGACCACCCGGTGGACTTCGTCGTCGTCGACGAAGGCGCCATGGACACGAACCGGCAGGCCGGAGCCCGGTGGCAGGTAAAGCATGTCGCCGTGACCGAGCAGCTGCTCCGCACCGCCCTGGTCCAGAACCGTGCGGGAATCGATCTTGGAGGATACCTGGAACGACATCCGGGTCGGGATATTGGCCTTGATCAGACCGGTAATCACATCCACCGACGGGCGCTGAGTGGCGAGGATCAGGTGGATACCGGCAGCCCGGGCCTTCTGGGCAATACGGGCGATGAGCTCCTCCACCTTCTTGCCGACGATCATCATCATATCGGCAAACTCGTCAATGACCACGACGATGAACGGCAGGGTTTCCAGCTCGGGACGATTCTCCTCGTCATTTTCGAGGTATTCGTCCGGCTTCCACAGCGGATCCAGGATCGGCTCTCCGGCGGCCTCGGCATCCTTGATCTTGCGGTTGTAACCGGCAATGTTCCGGACGCCCAGGTTGGCCATCAGCTTGTAACGTCGTTCCATCTCGGCCACACACCAGCGCAGGGCATTGGCCGCTTCCTTCATGTCGGTCACTACCGGAGCCAGCAAGTGGGGGATACCGTCATAGATGCTGAGTTCCAGCATCTTCGGATCCACCATAATGAACCGAACTTCCTCCGGGGTGGCCTTGAGCAGCATGCTCAGAAGCATGGCGTTGACCCCCACGGACTTACCGGAACCGGTGGTACCGGCCACCAGCAGGTGCGGCATCTTGGCGAGGTTGGCCACCACCGGATTGCCGCCAATATCGTTACCCAGGGCCAGGGTCAGTGGTGAGGAGCTTTCGGTGAATACCCGGGCGCCGAGTACCTCCGACAAGCGAACCATTTCCCGTTCCTCGTTCGGAATCTCGATGCCGACCACGGACTTGCCGGGAATGACTTCCACCACCCGTACGCTGAGTACTGCCAGAGACCGCGCAAGGTCCTTGGCCAGGTTGGAGATCTTGCTCACTTTCACGCCAGGGGCGGGCTTGATTTCGAACCGGGTGATCACCGGGCCCGGATTGACCTCGACCACCTCCACGGAGACACCGAAATCTGCCAGCTTCTCTTCAAGCAGACGGGACATATGCTCCAGGGATTCCTCGGAGTACCCTCTCTCCTTGTGCTCCTCGGGGGGATCCAGCAGGGTCAGCGGAGGAATCGGGCTTTCGATGTCCTCAAGCAGGGACCCCTGCCCCGGCTTCTTGCCTTTCTCCGCCTTCGACTGATCCTCTTTCTTGAACGGGGAGATCTTGAAGGATCGGGAGGCCGGTTGCGGCTGCGGCTGCGCTTCCGCTTTTGCCGGTTTCGTCAGGGTTTCGGGCTTGTCCCCGCTGTCCCGAGCACTGAAATTTTCCAGTCGCGCCGGCTCGGCCGGTTCGGAAGCACTCAGGCCGTCGAGCCCCGGTTCCCTGCGCTCGGACGGCGCCGCGGGTTTCTGCTTGCGGGGCCCCAGGCCAGGCAAGCGGTGCCACCAACGGCGCTTCTTGCCTCCGGTAGCCTCACTTTTGCTTTCGATCCGGTCATTCACGATGGGCGGTTCTTTCTTGGGAGCCTCCGGCGCTTTCGGCTCGGCCTTGGGTTTCGCCGGCTTGTCGCCGCTGGAGGTGAACAGCCCCTTGAGGAATTGTCCAAAACGCAGGGTCAGACTGCCCACCTGGTCCATGAGCCAGAACCAGGACAGACCCGTGGACACCGTGAGCGCGAACAGGAAGATGGCGATCAGCAGAAGTGTTGTAGCCGGCAGGTTGAAGAACCGAACCATCGCTTCGGACACCGCCGTGCCCAGCACACCGCCGGAAGACACGCCAAGCCCGAAAACCGAATACAGGGACAACAGGCTGGTCGAGGACAACAGGATCAGGAGGAAGCCGCCAAAACGCATCAGGAACAGCGGCCAGTGCAGGTCCAGGGATTCATTGCGTCGCCGGATCAGCATGATCGCGTAGCCGGCGATCATCACCGGGAACAGATAGGCCATGTGGCCAAAGAAATCCATGAACAGGCTCGCCAGCCAGGCACCTGTGCGGCCGGCGTAGTTACGGACCGAGGTGTCGTGCCCGATGCTCGCCCAGCCCGGATCGCTCGGAGTAAAGGTAACCAGGGCCATGGCGAGGTAGATCGCCAGGGCAATCAGCGCGATTACCGCGCCCTCACGCGCGCCCTGTGCGGCAAGACGGCGAAAACGCTGCTGCTTTTCCGTAAGTTCCGGGGATGCTTTCTTAGCTTTTGCGGTTTCGGCCATGAATGCTCTGACGTGTCCGTTACTTTAACTGCCCAGGGCGTCGAAGCCTCGCATCAGATCTGTTTTCAGATCCTCGACGTCCTCAATGCCGACCGACAACCGGATCAGGTTTTCGGTAATACCTGCGTGATCCTTGTCCTCGGGCGACAAGCGGCCATGAGTCGTGGTTGCCGGATGGGTAATGGTTGTCTTCACATCCCCAAGGTTGGCAGTAATCGAGATCATCCGCGTGGCATCGATGAAACGCCAGGCTTCTTCGCGACCACCTTTGACGCGGAACGACAGTACCCCGCCAAAGCCTTTTTGTTGCTTCTTTGCCAACTCGTGCTGGGGATGGCTCTGCAAGCCCGCGTAATACACGGATTCCACTGCATTTTGCTGCTCCAGCCACAATGCCAACTCTAACGCATTGTCGCAATGGGCGCGCATACGGATTGGTAACGTTTCCAGACCCTTATGGAAAACCCAGGCATTGAACGGGCTCATGGTCGGGCCTGCGGAACGCAGAAAGCCGTACACCTCTTCCATCAGTTTTTCAGAACCAACCACGACGCCGCCAACACAACGGCCCTGACCATCCAGGTACTTGGTGGCGGAATGAATGACGATGTCCGCACCATGCTCCAGCGGCCGTTGAAGAACCGGTGTGCAGAAGCAGTTATCCACCACCAGCAGCGCATCACTGGCCCGGGCAAGCCTGGACAACTCGCCGAGGTCCGCCACTTCACACAAGGGATTGGATGGGGTTTCCAGGAAGAGCATGCGGGTTTCCGGACGAATGGCCTGCTGCCATTCCCCGTAATTGGTCAGGCTGACGAAGCTGGTCTCCACCCCGAACCGGGCCAGGTACTTCTGGAACAGCACATTGGTGGTTCCGAACACTCCCCGGGAACAAATGACGTGGTCACCGCTCTTGAGCAGCGAAATACAGGTGCTGAGGATGGCCGCCATGCCGGACGCCGTGGCCACCGCACGCTCGCCCCCTTCCATGGCTGCGATGCGGCCCTCGAAGGCCTGCACGGTCGGGTTGGTAAACCGGGAGTAGATGTTACCCGGCTCGTCGCCACCAAACCGTGCCGCCGCCTGGGCGGCGCTGCCATAGACGAAGCTGGAAGTGGGAAAGATTGCGTCGCTGTGTTCCAACTGATCGGTGCGGATCTGACCTGCCCTCACGGCCAGGGTATCCACGGACATACCCTCGAGATCCGATTCCGGAATCTGGACGGTTTCTTCTCTGCGAAAGGTCATGGGCGTCTCCTGGCCAGGGTTTCCGGACAATCAGTCTTCATCGTTGTGAAGATCGATAATACCGTTGTCGGACGAGTCGCCGCCTGAGTTGCTGCGAGATTCATCCTTACGGAGGTCCTCAAGTTTGTCCAGGTAGGCCCGATCCACATCACCGGTGACGTAGTTGCCGGTAAAGACCGAGCACTCCCAGCCTTCAATCTGGTCGTTCACATCGCTGACACAGGTAATAAGATCCTCCAGATCCTGGTACAGCAACCAGTCGGCGCCGATCAACTCCCGGATCTCCTCGATGGTGCGATCGTGGGCAATCAGCTCACTCGCGGACGGCATGTCGATACCGTACACATTCGGATAACGCACGGGGGGCGCAGCTGAGGCGAAATAGACGTTCCTGGCGCCAGCATCCCGGGCCATTTGCACGATTTCCTTACAGGTGGTGCCGCGGACGATGGAATCATCCACCAGCATCACGTTCTTGCCCCGGAATTCCAGATCGATCGGGTTCAGCTTCTGGCGAACGGATTTCTTCCGCATCTTCTGGCCCGGCATGATGAAGGTCCGGCCGATATAGCGGTTCTTGATGAACCCTTCACGGAACTTGACTCCCAGGCGGTGGGCCATCTGCATGGCCGAGGTCCGGCTGGTGTCCGGGATCGGGATGACCACGTCAATGTCGTGATCCGGGCGCTCGCGCATAACCTTTTCAGCCAGAGTTTCGCCCATGCGCAACCGCGCCTTGTAGACAGAGACCTTGTCGATGATCGAGTCCGGACGGGCAAAATAGACGTGTTCGAAAATACAGGGGTAAAGGTGCGCTTCATCGGCGCACTGCTGGGTGTACAGGGTGCCATCGGTCTCGATATACACTGCCTCGCCCGGCGCAATGTCCCGAACCAGCTTGAAGCCGGCGGCGCTCAGCGCCACGCTCTCAGAGGCAATCATGTACTCCTTGCCGCCATCTTCGGTCTCACGCACCCCGTAACAGGCCGGGCGGATCCCGTTCGGGTCACGGAAACCGATAATCCCGTAACCGGTAATCATGGCAATTACCGCGTAGGCGCCCCGGCAACGCTTGTGTACAGCCTTCACCGCGTAGAAGATTTCGTCTTTCGTCGGCGTCAGCTTGCCTAGCTTCTGCAGCTCGTGGGCGAACACGTTGAGCAGTACTTCCGAATCGGAATTGGTGTTGATGTGGCGAAGATCGGTGCGGAAAAGATCCCGCGCCAGCTCATCGGCGTTGGTCAGGTTGCCGTTGTGCGCAAGGGTGATGCCGTAAGGGCTGTTGACGTAGAACGGCTGGGCCTCGGCAGAACTGGAGGTACCGGCAGTGGGATAACGCACGTGACCAATCCCGACATTGCCTACGAGGCGACGCATGTGACGGGTATGGAAGACATCCCGCACCAGACCGTTGTCCTTGCGCAGGTAAAACCGTTCGTCCTGAAAGGTAACAATGCCCGCCGCGTCCTGGCCCCGGTGCTGAAGTACAGTCAGCGCGTCATAGAGCGACTGATTGACGTTGGAAGTACTGACGATGCCGACAATGCCACACATGGATAGGATCTTCTCCGAGTGTTAATACTGAATGTTAACGGGACGCGGACCTGGGTTCCACGTCTTCTTTTCCCTGACTTGCCTCCGGAGCTTCCGGTCGGGCTTCGCCCTCCCCTGCCGGCTCCAGAAAACGGGCGAATTCATCGCCGAAGGTGCGCCGTGACCAGTCCTCCACCACGGCGAGCCTGTTGATCATCACGGACTCCCGCCACCAGGTGTCCTGGGCCAGCGGGGTGTAACGGGTAAAGGCAATCGCGACGATCACCACGACCACGCCCCTGAGCAGACCGAAACCCATGCCGAGCACACGGTCCGTTGCCGACAGCCCGGTGACACGAACCAGATGGCCGATCATGTTATTGATGATGGCTCCGACAATCAGGGTACCAAAGAACAGGATGGCAAACGCCGCAATCAGACGCACGAGGGGCGTCTCGACGGTGCTCTCCAAAAGGGTTTGCATCTGCGGGTGGAACGTCCTGGCCAGGATGAAAGCGGCAACCCAGGTGACCAGTGACAGAGCTTCCTTGACGAATCCACGCTTGAGACTGATCAGCGTGGAAACCGCAATGAGGACAATAATGACCCAGTCAATCCAGATCAGCGATTCCATGAAAAACCCGGCAGAGAAAAGAAAGCGCGAATTCTATCAGGAATCGCAGCGCCACCAAACTGCAGGACGCTCATAATCAGGGATCAACGCACTATTTATCGCCCTCGGTGACCAGGCTGTTCAGGTTGAACGCGTTATCGAGCTCCCGCTTGGCGGCTTCGGCTTCCGTCTTGTTTACAAAGGGACCACTGAACACCCGCGTCAGAACCGTGTCGCCTCGGGTCACCTCCTGAAGATGGGAGTCATAGCCCTTCTCCCGGACCTGGTCCCTGAGCCTGCGCGCATTATCGGGGTTACCGAAACTGCCGAGCTGGACCACCCAGGCACCTTCAAGGGACCGGGTATATTCGGCGTTTTCCGGTTCGCCGGACGCGGCGGGCTGAGCATCAGCGGTACTTTCGGGCTGCTGATCAGCTGCGGCGTTCTCGGTAGAACTGTCATCCGTTGCCGGTTGTGACTCCGAAACAGCTTGCTCATCCTCGATCACCCGGTAACCGGCTGACTGTTCGGTCTCTGCAGCAACCGCTGGTGCGGACTGCTCAACCTGCGAGGTTGCGTCAGCTGGTGCTGACTCCTCGATTTCATAAACGGGCGCCTCAGGAATCTCCTCCGACGGAGCGTTCACTTCCGGGAATGGCGGCTCTTCCGGAATCTGTATGGGCGTGGAGGTGCGCTCGGAATGAGGCTCATCGAAAATCATTGGCACAAAGATAACCGCCAGAGACACGAGAACCAGTGCCCCGATGATCCTTTGTTTCAGTCCGTCCACGCTGCCACTCCCGTTAACCGTTCCTGTACAGTTTACTGCTATCGCCGATACTAAACGGCTGTTTCCGATAACTCAAAGCCGGAACACCTGCCATGGACAAAGTTTAAGATCTGTCGCCCTGAAGGACATCCCGCGCTTCGGCAACGGTGAAGAATGATCCGAATATGATGACCAGCCCATCCCGGCCGGCAGATTCCCTGGCTTCAGCAATGGCCATGGCCACCGATTCGCACTGCTTCAGTCCGGTAACGCCAGCGCCCCGGACACGCTCAGTCAGGGTCTCGACATCGAGCCCCCTGGGAACCTCCAGGGGCGCCAGGAACCATTCATTCACAACTGGTGCCATGGCCGCTGCCACACCCTCTACATCCTTGTCGGCGAGCGCCCCATAAACCGCAACCACCCGCTGGTCGGCGTGGCGCATGGACGCCAACCGGTCGGCAAGCCAGGTTGCCGCGTGGGGATTGTGACCGACATCCACCAGTGTCACCGGATGATCGAAGAGTTGCTCGAACCGACCGGGAACCGACAGCCCCATGAGAGTCGATTCAATCTCCGTAATACCCAACTCCGGCACCAGGTTCCGGACGGCCACCACAGCCGCCGCCACGCTCTTGACCGGCAGAGGACCGGCGGGAAAACGAATCGTCTCGCCCCGGTATTCCAGATGGACCTTGGCGGCATCACCTGTGGCACCGTCCTCAGGCAGTCTGAGCTGGTAGTCCCTACCGAAAAGATCGAGGGATACCTTTTGCGCGGAAACCTGCTGCAACACCGATCTGGGGGCATCCTCATCGGCATATACCGCTGGAATGCCCGGCCGCAGGATCCCGGCTTTCTCGAAGCCGATCACTTCACGATCATTTCCGAGGAAGGCTACATGATCTATATCCACCGAGGTGATGATGGCAAAGTCCGCATCGAGCACGTTGACCGCGTCCAGACGGCCACCAAGGCCGACCTCAAGCACCCAATCCTCGACACCTGCCTCGGCAAAAGCCACAAACGCTGCCAGGGTGCCGAATTCGAAATAGGTCAGCGTGATATTGCGCCGCGCCTGCTCCACCGCCTCGAAGGCGCGCACCAGTGCCTCGTCGCCAATCTCGGAGCCATCGATGCTGACGCGCTCGTTGTAGCGATGCAGGTGTGGCGAGGTATAAGCCCCCGTTGTACGGCCGGCAGAACGCAACAGGGCCTCGATGGCAGCCACAGCACTGCCCTTACCATTGGTTCCGGCGACGGTGATGATCCGGCCCCGGGGTTTGCGGGGAAACAGCCGGCGCAGGACCAGCAGTACCCGGTCGAGACCCAGATCTATTTCGGAGGGATGGATGGATTCCAGGTAGGAAAGCCACTGATCGGGCGTGGCGTTCGCCCCCGGCGCAGCCGGGGGCTTATCGTAGTTGTTACTGCTCGGCGGCATCGCTTTCGGGCTTTTCTGTCACTTCGAACTCGATGGGTTCTTCGGTACCGGGTTTCTCGTCCGCAGTGAACTTGGCGAGCAGATGGGCACAACGCTCCCGCAGCTGGTGGCGATGAAGAATCATGTCGATGGCACCGTGCTCCAACAGGAATTCACTGCGCTGGAAGCCTTCCGGCAGCTTTTCACGGACCGTCTGCTCGATCACTCGCGGCCCGGCGAAACCGATCAGCGCATTGGGCTCGGCAATGTTGAGATCACCCAACATGGCCAGACTCGCAGATACCCCACCGAACACCGGATCGGTCATCACGGAAATGTAAGGAATGCCTTCCTGCTTCATCCGCTCAAGTACAGCCGCCGTCTTGGACATCTGCATCAGCGACAGAATCGCTTCCTGCATCCGGGCACCACCACTGGCGGAGAAACACACCAGCGGAATACGGTCACGCAGGGCAACGTTGGCCGCCTGCACGAACTTCTCACCCACAACCTGGCCCATGGAGCCACCCAGGAAGTTGAACTCGAAGGAACAGGCCACCAGGGGAACCCCCAGGGTCGTGCCCTTCATGGCGATGAGCGCGTCTTTCTCACCGGTGCCCTTCTGGGCCTGGGAGAGGCGATCCTTGTAACGCTTGCTGTCCTTGAACTTGAGGCGATCCCAGGGCTCCAGATCCGCTGCGATTTCCTCACGGCCGTCTTCGTCGAGGAAGATGTCCAGTCGACGACGGGCGTTTACCCGCAAGTGATGGTTACATTTGGGGCAAACATCCAGATTCTTCTCAAGTTCCGGCTTGTAGAGAAAGGCTCCGCACTTGGGGCACTTCTTCCAGAGTCCCTCGGGGACCCCTGTTCTCTGCTTGGATTCCGAGCGGATCTTGCTCGGCATGATTTTGTCCAGCCAGTTACTCATGATTCAATCCTGTCCTGTGAGGCCTGCCTGCCCTCGGCCTCCGGTCAGGAGGCCAGGCTGTCCAGTGCTTCGCGCATCGGGTGGAGCAGATCCGTCAGGGCCCGCTTGAGCTCTTCCGTATCTGCCTGATTTCTGGCTATTGTATCGACCAGCACACTGCCAACAATTACACCATCGGATACCCGACCAACGGCAGCCGCTGTTTCCGCGTCACGAATTCCAAACCCGACTCCGACCGGCAAGGCCGTCATCTCGTGAATATGGGCGACCTTGGCGGCCACTTCGTCGACATTGATTTTAGCCGCACCGGTCACACCCTTGAATGAAACATAGTACACATAGCCGGAAGAATGCTCGGCAATAGCCCGGATCCGTTCATCAATCGTGGTCGGTGCCAGCAGGAAAATCGCGTCCAGGTTGCGGCTGGTGAACAGCGGCGCCACGTCATCCGCCTCTTCCGGCGGCAGATCAACGGTGAGAATGCCGTCGACGCCGCTATCGGCTGCCGCCTCGGCGAAGGTTTCGTAACCCATGGCTTCCATGGGGTTGAGATACCCCATGAGAACCACCGGGGTCTTGTCATCCTGCTTGCGGAACTCCTTGACCATGCCGATGACCTGGCGCAGCGACGTTCCATGCTTGAGGGACCGCTCGCAGGCCAGCTGGATAACGGGTCCATCCGCCATCGGGTCGGAGAATGGCACACCAAGCTCGATAATATCCGCGCCGGCACTGACCAACGTGTGCATCAGATCGACCGTCACATCCGGGTGGGGATCACCGGCTGTGATATAGGGAATCAGCGCCTTGCGATTCTGTTCCTTCAGGGCCTTCATTACCCCTTCAATTCGGCTCATGCCAGTTTCCGTCCTTTCATCAGATCTCGATACCATCAAGCTGGGCGATGGTGTGAATGTCTTTGTCACCCCGGCCGGAAATGTTGATGACCAGCATCTGGTCCTTGTCCATTTCCGCGGCTTTCTTCACGCCGTAGGCCACCGCGTGGGCGGTTTCCAGTGCCGGCATGATGCCCTCTACCCGGGTCAGCATACGGAAGCCGTCCAGCGCCTCGTTGTCGGTCACCGACACGTAGTTGGCGCGGCCGATATCCTTGAGCCATGCATGCTCAGGCCCGACTCCGGGATAGTCCAGGCCCGCGCTGACGGAATGGGTGCCGGCAATCTGGCCGTTCTCGTCTTCCATCAGGTAGGTGCGATTGCCATGCAATACACCCGGGCGTCCGGCACAGAGGGGTGCGGCGTGCTGGCCGGTCTCGATACCCAGCCCACCGGCCTCAACGCCATACATCTCCACATTCTCATCCCCGAGGAACGGATAGAACATGCCGATGGCATTTGATCCACCACCCACACAGGCAACAAGCGCATCCGGCAACTTACCGGTTTTCTCCAGTGCCTGCCGGCGGGTTTCACGACCGATCACCGACTGGAAATCACGTACCAGTAGCGGATAAGGATGGGGGCCAGCCACGGTGCCAATGATGTAGAAGGTGTCGTCCACATGGGAAACCCAGTCACGCATGGCGTCGTTCATGGCGTCTTTCAGGGTCCGGGTGCCACTTTGAACGGCATGAACCTGGGCGCCCAGGAGCTTCATGCGATACACATTCAGGGATTGGCGCTGGACATCTTCCGCGCCCATGAACACGTGGCATTCCAGCCCCAGCCGTGCACATACCGTGGCAGTGGCGACACCATGCTGGCCTGCACCGGTTTCGGCAATGATCCGCTTCTTGCCGAGGAAACTGGCCAGAAGTGCCTGCCCGATGGTGTTATTCACCTTGTGAGCGCCGGTATGGTTCAGGTCTTCCCGCTTGAGCCAGATCTGCGCACCCCCGGTCTCCCGTGTCAGACGCTCCGCAAAGTAAAGCGGGCTCGGGCGACCAACGTAGTCCGCCAGGTCCTTGTCGAACTTGGCCTGGAACTCCGGATCGTTCTTCATCTGGAGATATTCCTTCTCCAGGATCATCAGCGAATCCATCAGGGTTTCAGAAACAAACCGTCCGCCGTAGGCACCGAAGTGACCCCGTGCATCGGGAAGCGCGCTCAGCATTTCTTCAGTCAGTTTTACAGACACGGTGAACCTCTTTAATGAAGTCGGAAATTTTCTGGATGTCCTTGATGCCTTTGCTGCGTTCGACGCCGCCACTGACATCCACGGCCCAGGGTTTCACCTGTGTTACGGCGCGGGATACGTTATCAGATGATAACCCACCGGCCAATACAAGTGGCATGGGGCGGCTTTCAGGGATCAGCTGCCAGTTGAAGGACTGCCCTGTGCCCCCGTATTTATCCGGATCCCAGGCATCTACCAGCAAGCCGGCGGCGTCCCGGAAATCCTGAAAAGCGGTCTCGATCTGCCCTTCCTCGCGGACCCGGATGGCCTTGATCCAGCGCCTGCCGAAACTGCGACAGAACTCGGGCGTTTCATCACCATGAAACTGGAGCAGATCCAGCGGCACCGCAGACAAGACCTGCTCGACAAATTCGGGCTCCGGATTCACAAACAATCCGACCGCTTGCACAAAGGGCGGGATGTCCCGGATCAGGGCGGCCGCGTGCCCGGGAGAGACCGAGCGCGGACTGGGTTCATAGAACACGAACCCGAGGGCATCCGCGCCACAACTGATAGCTGCCGACACATCCTCGGGGCGGGTCAGCCCACAAATCTTGACTCTTGTGCTCATAGCTTCGGCATCGGCTTTTTGGGATGAATATGTGTCGGCTCAATCGGGAGATTGTCGTTCCGCTGGAACCAGGGCCGGACAAAACCCGGGCCACATTCGGCTTTCGGGATTCCGTACCCTTCAGGATACCCCACATCCACCAGGTAAAGCCCGTCCGGCGGAGCCGTCACACCGGCCACGGTCCGGTCCCGCTTATTCAGGATCGCCCCAATCCAGCCCACGGATTCCTTGCCATTGCCGACCGCCATCAGGGCTCCGGCAATGTTCCGCACCATGTGGTGCAGGAAAGCGTTGGCCTGAATATCTATTACGACAAAATCCCCCCTGCGGGTTACCGAAATCCTCTCAAGAAAGCGAATGGGCGTGCGGGACTGGCAACCGGCGGCCCGGAAAGATGAAAAATCATGCTCGCCAACCAGCGCCTGGGCAGCCTCGTGCATCCGGCCCGCATCCAGGGGACGGAAGGTCCAGCTGACCTGGCCCCGCTGGATTCCCGGGCGAACCGCGTGGTTGTAGATCACATAGCGGTAACGGCGATAGACCGCGGAGAACCGTGCGTGGAAATCTCCCGCGCCCTGACCAGCCCAATGGACGGAGATATCCTCCGGAAGAGCAGTGTTAATGCCCATCACCCACGAGCGCAAATTCCGGATTGACGGCGTCTCGAAGTGGGCGATCTGGTAACTGGCATGAACACCTGCATCGGTACGACCGGCACAAACCAGGTCTACCGGGTGGTCCGCCACCTTGGCGACCGCTCTGGAGAGCTCCCCTTCAACCGACCGCACTCCGGATTTCTGCATCTGCCAGCCATGAAAACTCCGGCCATCATATTCAAAGGCCAGGACCACCCGGCCGTTACCAATTGCGTTGTCTGTGGTCAGTTGCTGTGCTTCGAGGAACAAGGGGAAATCCGAAAAGGTCCTGCTGTAAAAACAAAGCGCCGGCTTCATCCCGTGAACCGGGGCCGGCGCTCGTCACCTGAAGGCTTGATTATAACGGATCAGGACAGATTTTTAAGGAGATCCTGTGCTTCTGCCTTCTGGGCATCATCACCTTCCAGTGCGACTTCCTCCAGGATGTCCCGGGCACCGTCACTGTCACCCATCTCGATGTAGGCGCGAGCCAGGTCCAGCTTGGTCGCAGCCTCATCGGTGCCGGCGAGGAAATCGAAGTCGTCGTCTTCGCCGAGCTCGGACTCATCGATATCGACAGGAGCAGGTCGGGGTGCCTCATCGCTTGCCACAGGGATCTCCTCTTCGGCAGCTTCGTCGGCGGCAGGCGCTTCCTGTTCCGCCAGGTTCTCCAGTGTACCCAGATCCTCCAACTCCTCGGTCTCGGCAACTTCCTGTTCCGGGCTGGGCTCCTCGCCCTCACCCATCACGTCGCCTTCGCCGAGGGTATCTTCCAGCCCCAGCTCCTCGTCGAGGGACGCCGGTTCATCCTCGCCGTGGTTGGTAGTATCGGCGGAATCGGAGAACTCCTCCATCAGGGCGAGGTCCTCGTCAGAGACATCCAGCTCCAGATCATCCAGTGAGGACTCTTCCATCTCATCACCGCCAAGCTCGTCCTCATCGGCGACCTTGTCGAGTTCGGCATCCAGCTCATCCAGGAAGGACTCGTCCAGGCCACTGAGCTCGGATTCCACTTCTTCGTTTTCTCCCTCTGCCGGCTTTCCGGACTCGTCCTCCAGCTCCAGGGAGAACTCATCGCTCTGGTCTTCCCTGGACTCTTCGGCAGGCTCCTCCAGATCCATTTCAAGGGAGGAAAAATCGGTCTCTTCGCCCTGCGCTTCCGTCTCGGCTTGTTCTTCCGTCTCGAGAGCGGACAAATCGAACTCGATCATGTCATCACGGGTATCGGCAGTCTCGCCCTCGGCCTCGACCTCAGGCTCATCCTCGTCCGCTGCAGCATCGGACTTTTTCTCGGCCTGCTCGACATCACTCAGGTCAAACTCGGCGAATTCAGTGTCAAAATCGCCGAACTCGTTTTCAACCTGCTCTTCCTTTGACGCATCGTACTGGTCCGCCAAAAGCTCGTCGGAGACTTCGACGTCCGTGGACACTTCTTCCTGATCGGTGCTAAAGGAATCGGACCGAAGCTGCGATTCGAGGTCATCAATGCTCGGGACCGACTCCGCCTCCTCGAGACGACTGCGCAGTGCGTTGGCCTCGGCCAGCGCATCCTCGTCCTCGAAGGCTTCGATTTCACCGAACTGCTTCTCGAAGCCTTGGCGATCCTGATTGTCGGCGTACAGTGCCAGCAGTTTCAGGCGCAGGTCGGTACGGCTCGGCTCCCGCGAAATCGCATTTTCCAGGCTCTGTACCGCCTGATCGGTCTGACCATAGGCAACATAACGATCCGCCTCTGCCAGAGCGTCACCAGCTTCCGGTGCTTTGGTTTCTTCTTCCCCAAGGTCCACTTCGAAGGAATCGGATTCGCCCTCGGAATCTGCGTTGAGCTCATCGTAGAATTCCTTCTCCCGGTTGGCATTCCGGCGTGCCACCAGAAGCAGGAGCAGCAGCAGGAGAATCAGTCCGCCACCCAGCGCGATCTGGTACATCGGGTTGTTGACGATCATGTCAATGATATTGCCGGGGAAGGCTTTCTGCGGAGCCACGGGCTGCTGGGCAGGCTGGGTCTGCTGCTGGGCAGGGGCAGGGGCAGCTGCAGCTGCGTCTTGCTCAGACTCCTGTCCGGCAGCGGCGGCGTCATCACCTGCGGCGGCCGCATCAGCTGGCTCTGCGCCGGTTCCCGCGATACCGCTTGCGGCTTCGCTCGATGTGGTTTCACCCGTTGCAGCAGTCTCGAATGCCTGGGCCGCATCACCGGAACCTTCTTCCGCGACAGTTTCCTCAGTTGCCACCTCGGTTTCGGTCGCGGCGCCGGCCTGTTCCGCTTCATCCCCGGCTGACTCGGACCCGGCTGCCGAAGCTACAGTTTCGGACATCTCGCCCGTGCCAGCTTCTTCGGATCCAGATTCGGCGCCATCCTCAGCGGATGCAGTTGCAGCCGTCTCACCTTCACCGGGCGCTCCGGTTTCGCCTGCTACCGCTTGCGCATCATCCTCTCCGGCCATCTGCTGCAAATCGGCAAGCTGGCTATTCTTGAGCTCAATCAAACGCTGCAGAGTCTCAACCTGATCCTGCAGGTCTTCAACGCGACTGTTCAGTTCTGCATTTTCACGGCGAGCACTCTCCAGCTCTTCCATGGCAATGGCTTCGCCGGCATCCACACCGCCAGGCAGATCACTGTCACCGCCGGCGGAACCACCCTCAGTGCTATCCCGGGAGTCGCTTTCCTCGGCCACCAGGAGCTTCAGTTCGGCGTCCCCGGCACCGGCTGCAGCCTGCTCGGTCGGCTGGGCCGGCTGGGGAGTCTGGGTGGCATCCACTGTGCGTTGGGGAGACTGGAATTCCTGATTCTGCTGGCTGACGATGCGGGTAGCTTCAGCCCGGGTACGGCTCTGGATCTGGTCCTTGGTGGGCACCCGCAACACTTCACCGCGCTTCAGACGGTTGATGTTGCCGCCGATGAAGGCATTCGGGTTCAGATCCTGGATCGCAAGCATCACCTGCTGCATGGACACGCTGTTATCCGGACGAACCCGTTGGGCGATTGTCCAGAGGGTATCGGAGGGACCGGTGGGGCCGAAGGTATCTGCTGAATAGCCCCGACCAAGTGAGCTTTCCGCCTCGGCCTGGCGCCGGATGGATTCGCTGCTACGGGTCGTTTGAGCGGCAGGCTCGAAGGTACGCGTAGTGGAGCTGGGGGCAGCTACCTGTTCACGGACGCCGGACTCTTCGGCATACACGGGCGGATCAACCAGCACGGCATACTCGCGCATCAGGCGGCCGTTCGGCCAGGTCAGCTCAAGCAGGAAGTTCAGGTACGGTTCGCGCAGGGGTTCCCGGGACGAGACATTGACCACCAGATTACCGTCAGTACCGGTCACAACCTCAAACCGGAGCTTACTGAGAAACTGGCCGCGATCCAGCCCCACACGCTCGTAGGCGGCATCCGAAGCAATATTGACCAGAACATCGCCGGGGCTCACTCCCCGGCTCTGGGGCAGAACAATCTCCGCATCCAGTGGCTCATTCAGATAGGACTGAAGTTCGATTTGTCCCAGCCCAAGGGCCTGTGCAACGCCGGAACCGAGCCCTCCTGCCAGAGCCAGGGCAACCGCAAGCTTGCGTACCTTCATGCTTTTTCCTTTCCAGTCTCCGTTATTCGTTACTGCTTTTTTTTCAAAACAGAATCGGATGAGGTTGGATGACTTCCGTCTGGATAATTTTCGTTATTATGTCGCGATTTTAATATTCAATTTCGCAAGTATTGTTGATAAAGCCTCGTTTATCAATCAATCAGCTGCAATCCTTGCAGCACTTTTTTATCTTCAAGCCGGAACCCCCTAGGTTCCCTGAAAATAACAGGGGCGGAGGCCGAAATCAGCCTCCGCCCCCAACCGGTTTTCTGAAACCGGACACAGTTGGCATTAATTACCCCTGTGTAACACTTCTTAACGCTCCTGAAGGACCCGGAGCATGCGGCGAAGCGGCTCTGCGGCGCCCCACAGCAGCTGGTCACCAACGGTAAACGCGGAGATGTACTCCGGACCCATAGCCAGCTTGCGGATTCGCCCGATGGGGATACTGAGTGTACCGGTCACTTTTGCCGGCGTCAGTTCTTCCATGGTCGCATCCCGGTCATTCGGGATAACCTTCACCCAGTCATTCGCCTTGGCCAGAATGCCCTCAATCTCGGACACGGACAGGTCCTTCTTGAGCTTGATGGTCAGCGCCTGGCTGTGGGAGCGCATCGCGCCGATGCGGACACAGATGCCGTCGATGGGAATCGGGTTGTCACTGCGACCAAGGATCTTGTTGGTCTCGACGCCCGCTTTCCACTCTTCCTTGCTCATACCGTTATCGAGCTGCTTGTCGATAAACGGAATCAGGCTGCCGGCCAGAGGCACACCGAAGTTCTCGGTGGGAAAATCGCCGGAGCGCATGGTATCGGTCACCTTGCGGTCGATTTCCAGAATCGCGGAGGACGGATCGTCCAGCTCGGATTTAACAGCGCTGTTGAGTGCACCCATCTGGTTCAGCAGTTCCCGCATGTGCTTGGCGCCGGAACCGGAAGCCGCCTGATAGGTCATGGGAGATACCCACTCGATCAGGTCCTGCTCGAGCAGTCCGCCGAGGGCCAACATCATCAGGCTGACGGTGCAGTTACCGCCAATGTAATCCTTGACACCCTTGTCCAGGGCCTCATCGATCACGTTACGGTTAACCGGATCCAGAACGATTACGGAATGATCAACCATCCGCAGGGTGGATGCGGCGTCGATCCAGTAGCCTTCCCAGCCTGCGTCACGCAGTTTCTGGTAGACCTCACCGGTGTAATCACCACCTTGGCAGGTCACGATGACGTCCATGGATTTGAGAGTATCGATATCGAACGCGTCCTGCAGCGGCGGAACGCCTTCCTTGCCGACATCCGGAGCCGGTTTCCCGGTCTGGGAGGTGGAGAAAAACACCGGATCGATGTCAGCAAAATCGTTTTCTTCACGCATGCGCTGCATGAGGACCGAGCCCACCATGCCACGCCAACCTACAAGTCCAACTCGCTTCATGTGCGACCTTTGAACCTCGTTGATTTATGCCCACCCGCTACCGTTATCGCTGGCAGGGACAGGATGGATGATCCCGCGGCAACTGCATCCTGTTGCCGTCGGGTCTTTGTTGGTCCGAACCGGAATCGCCCGCTTACATTGCTGCGAGCACCGCCTCACCCATCTCCCGGGTGGACACTTTCTGCGCACCTTCCGACATAATGTCAGCCGTGCGCAGACCCTGGTCCAGAACCTTGCTGACCGCCGCTTCGATGGCTTCTGCGGCTTTTTCCTCACCCAGGCTGTAACGCAACATCATGGCAGCACTGAGGATGGTGGCCAGCGGATTGGCAATACCCTGACCGGCAATATCCGGCGCCGAACCATGGCAGGGCTCGTACATTCCCTGCTTTTGCGAGTTCAGCGACGCGGACGGCAACATGCCGATTGAGCCGGTGAGCATAGCCGCTTCGTCCGAAAGAATATCACCAAACATGTTGCCAGTCACAATTACGTCGAACTGTTTGGGGGCCCGCACCAGCTGCATGGCGGCGTTATCCACGTACATGTGGGACAGCTCCACATCCGGGTATTCGCGCTTCAGGTCTTCCATGATTTCCCGCCACAGAACAGTCACTTCCAGCACGTTGGCCTTGTCCACGGAACACAGCTTCTTGCCCCGCTGCTGGGCCGCCTCGAAGGCCACCCGACCTATGCGACGAATTTCCGATTCGGTGTAGGCGTAAGTGTTGTACCCCTGGCGCTCTCCACTCTCGAGTTCACGGACACCACGGGGCTGGCCGAAGTAGATACCGCCGGTCAGCTCGCGCACGATCATGATATCCAGACCGGACACCACTTCCGGCTTGAGAGAGGAAGCAGACGCCAGCTGCGGATACAGAATTGCAGGGCGCAGGTTGGCGAATAACTGAAGGTTGGAGCGCAGGCCCAGCAGCCCTTTCTCCGGCCGCTTGGCCATGGGCAGGCTGTCCCACTGGGGGCCGCCAACGGCACCGAGCAGGATGGCGTCGGCCGCCTTTGCTTTCTCCAGGGTTTCCTCGGGCAACGGCGTGTCCGCCTCATCAATGGCAGCACCGCCGACCAGCGCGCTTTCAAAGCTCAGCCCCAGGCCGAACTGATCGTTCACCTTGTTCAGGACCTTTTCAGCCTCGGCAACGATTTCAGGGCCGATTCCGTCACCCGGGAGCATGAGAATGTTTCTGGACATGAAATTCTTCCTTAAAGTCAGTGAGCTTGAATCAGTTGCCGGTATTGAACAGCCAGGGCGCGGTCTGCCTGCGCTTTTCTTCATAGTCGCGGATCAGATCGGCATCTTCGAGGGTGACACCGATATCGTCCAGGCCGTTGAGCAGGCAGTGCCGGCGGAAATCATCCACCTCGAAGCTGAAGGATTCACCGGACGGCGTGGTCACGGTCTTCGACTCCAGGTCCACCGTCAGCTGATAGCCTTCGTTCTCTTCCGTCTCTCGGAACAGTTGGTCAACTACTTCTTCCTGCAAAACAATGGGTAACAGCCCGTTCTTGAAGCAGTTATTGTAGAAGATATCTGCAAAGCTCGGGGCAATGATGACCCGGAAGCCGAAATCATCCAGGGCCCAGGGCGCGTGCTCACGGCTGGAGCCGCAACCGAAATTGCTGCGGGCCAGCAGCACGCTGGCGTTCTTGTAGCGATCCTGGTTCAGCACGAAGTCCGGATTGATCGGACGCTGTGAGCTATCCTGGTCCGGCTTGCCCTCGTCCAGGTAGCGCAGCTCGTCAAACAGGTTCGGGCCGAAGCCGGTGCGCTTGATGGACTTCAAAAACTGCTTGGGAATGATCATGTCCGTGTCCACATTGGAACGGTCCATGGGGGCAACAATACCCTGGTGTTGCGTAAATGCTCGCATGGTCTCTCTCCTGTGGCTCAGTGCATCAAATCACGGACATCAACGAAATGGCCGGTCACCGCGGCAGCGGCGGCCATGGCCGGGCTGACGAGGTGAGTACGACCACCAAAGCCCTGACGGCCCTCGAAGTTCCGGTTGGAGGTGGAGGCACAATGCTCGCCCTGCCCCAGTTTGTCGGCGTTCATGGCCAGGCACATGGAGCAACCCGGATCGCGCCATTCCAGACCGGCTTCGATAAAGATCTTGTCCAGACCTTCCTGCTCGGCCTGGGCCTTTACCAGGCCTGAACCGGGCACAACCATGGCCTGCTTGAGGCTGGATGCAACCTTGCGACCCTTTACCACGGCGGCGGCTTCCCGCAGATCCTCGATGCGGCTGTTGGTGCAGGAACCGATGAAGACGCGGTCGAGCTGGATATCGATAATCTTCTGATTCGGCTGCAGACCCATGTACTTGAGCGCCCGGACAATGCCCTCGCGCTTGATCGGGTCCTCTTCTTTTGCCGGGTCCGGAACGGCGCCGTCGACACCGGTCACCATTTCCGGGGAGGTGCCCCAGCTGACCTGCGGCATGATGGCAGAGCCGTCCAGCTCGACCACCTTGTCGAACACGGCATCGTCGTCGCTGTGCAGGGTGCGCCAGTAGTCTACAGCCTTGTCCCAGGTCTCGCCTTTCGGGGCGAACGGGCGGCCTGCGACGTAGTCGATGGTGGTGTCATCCACCGCCACCATGCCAACGCGGGCACCGGCTTCGATAGACATGTTACATATGGTCATCCGGGCTTCCATGCTGAGGCCGCGGATGGCTTCACCGCCAAATTCGATGGCGTAACCGGTACCGCCAGCGGTTCCGATCTTGCCGATGATGGCCAGGACCACGTCCTTGCCGGTCACGCCGGGACCCAACTTGCCGTTGACCTTGACCAGCATGTTTTTCATCTTTTTCTGCACCAGGCACTGGGTGGCCAGCACGTGCTCGACTTCGGAGGTGCCGATGCCGTGAGCCAGGCAGCCGAAGGCGCCGTGGGTGGAGGTGTGGGAGTCACCGCACACAATGCTCATGCCCGGCAGGGTGGCGCCCTGCTCCGGCCCGATAACGTGGACGATGCCCTGGCGCTGGTCCTTGATCTTGAATTCGAGGATGCCGAACTCGTCGCAGTTCTTGTCGAGGGTTTCGACCTGGGTCCGGGATACGGGGTCGACGATGCCGTCGATGCCTTTGTCGCGATCGGTGGTCGGGACGTTGTGGTCCGGGGTGGCGATGTTGGCGTCGATCCGCCACGGCTTACGACCGGCCAGGCGCAGGCCTTCAAACGCTTGCGGTGAGGTGACTTCGTGCAGCAACTGTCGGTCGATGTAGATCAGTGCGGAGCCGTCGTCCCGCTGTTTGACGAGATGGTCGTCCCACAATTTGTCGTATAAGGTCTTGCCCGCCATGATTCTCTCTCACTCTCTGGGGGTTTCTGGTTTTGACTTCATTGATTGCTATGTTACTCCCCTGCGCTGCATAACCTCAATTCATGTTTTTTATTCTTTGCATTCCTTTTTGGCATGCTCTAATTTTGGTGCAAGGTCTGGGTGGGGCCGGCTTTCCAAAACACGCTCCTTGCGGCACGTCCCTGTGACGCTTGAGCTCCGCCATCCATGGCTCCGCACAGTTTTGGAAAGCCGGCCCCATCCAGACCCCAAACCTATGAATGCCACCAAACAGGAAATGGTGAACAGTGGATTCAAACTCTCTAAGAGCATTTCTCACCATTGTTGATCAGGGCTCCTTCTCGGAAGCCGCGGAGGTCCTGCACCTTACCCAACCGGCAATCAGCAAACGACTGGCGGCTCTGGAGAACCAGTTGGGTACAAAGCTGATTGATCGCAGCCATCGTGAGATAAGACTGACCGATGCCGGTACAAGGCTGCTGCCCCATGCGAGAAAGATTCTTGACGAGATTCATAACGCACGTGTGGCGCTGTCTGCAGATGACGGAGACATCAGCGGGGAGCTGGAGATTATCGCGTCGCACCACATCGGACTGCATCACCTACCCAACTGGCTCAGGCGTTTTTCCCGTGACTATCCGGAGGTACGGTTGAATCTGCAGTTCATGGAGTCGGATGCGGCTTACGCGCAGATGCTCAAACGTAACGCGGAGCTGGCGTTTGTCACACTCAGTGACAGTATGGGCAGCCAGTTCGTGGTATACGAGCAGTGGTCCGATCCAATGGCGTTTGTGGTCGGGAGGGATCATGAGTTGTCGGGTCAGGTTTCGGCGTCGCTTGAGGATCTTGCCCGCTATCCTGCTTTGTTGCCGGATACCACGACGGCCACCTATCGGACGGTCAGTCGCCTTTTTCTTGAGGCGAATCTTCCGCTGAAACAGCAGATACCGACCAATTACCTTGAGACGCTCAAGATGATGACGAGTGTCGGGCTAGGCTGGAGTGTTTTGCCCGTGAGCATGCTGGATCAGTCGATACACCAGCTGGATACCGGGTATCCCGTTAACCGGATGCTGGGCGGTATCGGGGTAGCCGGGCGTCAGCTTAGCCAGGCGGCGCGGGCGCTGCTGAAGGTTGTGCGGGAGGAGGAAACGGGCGAATCCAAGTAAATCATTGACGATCAGGAGACAACATGGGCTTTGACGATTACCTCAAGATTCTGGCCAAGCACGATGGCTCGGACCTTTACCTGAGTACCGGCGCCCCGCCCTGCGCCAAATTCCACGGTGCGCTCAAGCCCATCGACCGGTCTCCCATGGGGCCCGGGGCGATCAAGGATATCGCCTATACCATCATGGACGATGAGCAAATTGCCGAGTTCGAGCAGGAGCTCGAGATGAACCTGGCCTACAGCATTGGCAAAGTGGGCCGGTTCCGGATTAATATTTTCCGGCAGCGTAACGAGATTTCGATCGTCGCGCGGAACATCGTCACCGAGATTCCGAACGCAGACGACCTCGGTCTGCCGCCGATTCTCAAAGATGTGGTGATGGCCAAGCGCGGCCTGGTTCTGTTTGTCGGTGCCACCGGTTCGGGCAAGTCCACCTCCCTTGCCGCTCTGATCGATCATCGGAACAGCAATTCCGCCGGCCACATCATTACCATCGAAGATCCGGTGGAATACATCCACCGCCACAAGAAATGCATCGTCAACCAGCGAGAGGTAGGGGTTGATACCCGGAGTTTCCAGAAAGCGCTGAAGAACACCCTGCGTCAGGCGCCGGATGTCATTCTGATCGGTGAGATCCGGGACCGGGAAACCATGGAACACGCCCTGGCCTTCGCCGAAACCGGGCACCTGTGCATTTCCACCTTGCACGCCAACAATGCCAACCAGGCGCTGGATCGCATCATCAATTTCTTCCCCGAGGAGCGGCGCCCGCAGCTGCTGATGGATCTTTCAATGAACCTGCGCGCGTTCGTGTCCCAGCGACTGGTTCCGACGGTCGATAAGAAGCGCTGTGCGGCCATAGAAATCCTGCTCGGAACGCCCACCATAAGCGAGCTGATCCTGCGTGGTGAGATCGACGGCATCAAGGAAATCATGGAGAAGTCGGCCAACCTCGGCATGCAGACCTTCGACCTGGCGCTGTTCAACCTCTGGAAGGAAGGCAAGATTTCCGAAGAGGAAGCATTGAAGAACGCCGACTCTGCCAACAACCTGCGACTGAAGATCAAGTTACACGGTCAGGGTGGCGCCGACTCTTCCACCGCCTCGGGCCCGACCGGCAGTGGCCTCTCCCTCAAAATCGAGGAAGACGAGGAAGATCCGGACGAATAAAAGGCTTTTCAGACATCCTCTGGCGGCGGCCTCAGGCCCCGCCAGGTAATCAGCACGGCAATAGCCATAGCCACGGCGCCTCCCCAAAAGGCTGCAGAAGTATTGACGCCTTCCACAAGGAAGCCGGATATCCACGCGCCAGCCGCTCCTCCGGCGCCGAAAGTAAGGCCGCTGTATAGGGCCTGACCCTGGCCATGGTGGTGTTTGCCGAAGAAGCCCTGGATGTACTGGACAGAAATCGCGTGCAGCGCCCCATAGGAAGCCGCATGAAGAAGCTGGGCGAAGATCAGCACCGCAACCACGTCGGTCAGCTCGGCTATCAACGCCCAGCGAATCATGGTCAGCACCAGGGCGCCGATGGCAATCTGCCGGACGGAGAAACGCCGGGTAAACCGGTGCATCACCAGAAATAACCCGATCTCGGCGACCACGCCCAGTGACCAAAGTAACCCGATCGGTAATTTGCCATAACCATGCTGCTCGAGATGGATACTGAAGAAGGTGTAGTACGGCCCGTGGGAGACCTGAAGCAGGAAATTCATCAGGAAGAAGGTGACCACCGCTGGATGGGTCACAATTTTCTTCAGACTGCCCTCTGGCGCCCTTGGCTTGACCTCTCCTTTCTCCGATGGCACCAGAAACGCCGAGACCGCAATACCGACAAACACCGGCAGCAACAGCCATGGAAGCAAGCTGACCGGAACAATCTCGAGGATGCCCCCGACCCCGGCTACTGCTGCAATAAACCCGACCGAACCCCAAAGCCGGACCCGGCCGTACTTCTCTTTCTGCTTACCGAGAGTGCGAAGCGTAATGACCTCGTAAAGAGGCAGGATGGCATTCCAGAAGAACGTGAAGGCAAGCATCACCAGCAGCAGGCCATAGAACCCCGGTTCCAGGAAAACGCCGGCAAAGAATAGCGAACCGGTTATGGCACCGAACCTTACAAGCCGGACCCGCTGACCACTCCGGTCCCCGAGCCAGCCCCAGACGCTGGGGGCTACGATCTTCGTAAGCTGGATGGTCGCCATCAACGTGGCGATCTGAAGATAGGTATAGCCCTGCCCCTCAAGATAGAGGGACCAATACGGAAGCAGTCCGCCCAGAAGGGCGAAAAACCAGAAATAAAGATTCGAAAGCCGCCAGTAAATACCAGGACTCCTGTAAAAACGATTTATCGTGAGTTACGGCGATTTCGGCGGGAAGGACGGTTCAAAAATGTGGAGCGCCAAGGAGGGCGCGACCAAGCCCTACAGGGACTTATTCACGGGCGTTTTTTGAACCGTCCTTCCCGACGGAATCGCTTCACCAACCGTTGCAGGCTTCCCGAATCAGAGCTGCTTCAGAACAGGCGTAGAAACTTCCACATCACCATTCTGACCACGATGGCGCAGGTAGTGATCCATCAGAACGATGGCCATCATGGCTTCAGCAATCGGTGTGGCCCTGATCCCGACACAGGGGTCGTGACGGCCCGTGGTGATAACTTCCACCGGATTGCCGTTCACATCAATACTGCGCCCGGGCAAACGAAGGCTGGAGGTCGGCTTCAAGGCGATACTGGCCACGATCGGTTGACCGGAGGAAATGCCGCCCAGTACACCGCCGGCGTTATTGGATAGGAAACCTTCAGGCGTCATCTCGTCCCGGTGCTCGGTGCCCTTCTGCTCAACAGAATCAAAACCAGCGCCAATCTCCACACCTTTCACCGCGTTGATGCTCATCAGCGCATGGGCCAGATCAGCATCAAGACGGTCAAAAATAGGCTCGCCAAGGCCGGGAGGAACGCCATCAGCCACGACATTGATTCTGGCACCGATGGAATCGCCCTCTTTGCGGAGCGCATCCATGTAGGCCTCCATTTCCGGCACCTTGTCGGCGTCCGGGCAGAAGAACGGGTTCTGGTGCACCTGGTCCCAGTCCAGCTTTTCCGCCTTGATGGGGCCAAGCTGGGAAAGGTAGCCGCGGATCTTGATGCCAAGGCGCTGCTCCAGGAATTTGCGGGCGACGGCACCGGCAGCCACACGCATGGCGGTCTCGCGGGCCGAGGAGCGGCCACCGCCCCGGTAATCGCGAACGCCGTATTTATGCATGTAGGTATAGTCGGCATGGGCCGGCCGGAACTGCTCCGAGATCTTGGAATAGTCCTTGGAGCGCTGATCGGTATTCTCGATGATCAGGCCAATAGGTGTTCCGGTGGTCTTGCCCTCGAACACCCCGGACAGGATCTTTACCTCGTCCGCCTCACGCCGCTGGGTGGTATGGCGGGAAGTGCCCGGTTTGCGGCGGTCCAGATCACGCTGCATGTCGGCTTCCGAAAGCTCCAGGCCTGGAGGGCAGCCGTCGATAATGCAGCCCAAGGCAGCCCCATGGCTTTCACCAAAGGTGGTTACGGTGAACAGTTTTCCAAAGCTATTTCCCGACATGATTCAGTATCTTATCCAGTTCTTGTGAGAATTCGGTTTAACCGCGAGCCTGCCAGGCGCGCAGGTCTTCAGCCCGCAGCAGAAACACCCCGTCACCGCCATTTTCAAACTCCAGCCAGGTGAACGGCAGGTCTGGATAGGCCTGGTCCAGCGCGACCCAGCTGTTGCCCACTTCCACGATCAGCAGGCCCTCTTCGGTGAGATGGTCAGCCGCTTTTGCCAGAATACGGTGGGCGATATCAAGGCCATCCGTCCCTGCGGCAAGACCCAGCTCAGGCTCATGCTGGTATTCGTCCGGCATGTCCGCCAGGTCTTCAGCATCCACGTATGGAGGATTACTCAGAATGACATCGTAGCGGCCGGTGATGTTCTCGAACACATCAGACCTTACGGTGCGCACCCGGTTACGGACGTCATGAAGATCAATATTTGATTCGGCAACTGCCAGTGCGTCCTCGGAAATATCGGACAGATCCACCTTGGCATCCTCGAACACCATGGCAGCACCGATGCCGATGCAGCCACTACCGGTGCAAAGATCAAGGAGCCTGTTAACTTCAATATCGCCCAGCCAGGGCTGGAGGCCATTTTCCAGCAATTCGCCGATGGGTGAACGGGGCACCAGTACGCGCTCATCCACGTGGAACGGCATACCCATGAACCAGGCCTCGCCCAGAAGGTATGCGAGCGGAACGCGTTCGTTCACCCGGCGCTCGATTCGGTCGAGAATCATGGCGCGCTCGTCACGAGTGAGCCGGGCGTCGAGAAACAGGGTGTTGTTTTCCAGCGGCAGGTTCAGGCTGCGCATCACCAGATGGACCGCCTCGTCCCAGACGTTATCGGTGCCATGACCAAAAAACAGTGGCGACGCGGCAAACTGCGTCGAGGCATAGCGAAGGTAATCGCGAACGGTCTGAAGATCGTCGATGGGGCTCGTCACAAGGATCGTTTCCTGTTCTGGCGCATGTCAGCGCGGGATTATACGCTGTTTGGCCCCGCTCCTGCAGCCTAAACCAGCCCGGATGCTACTCAGATGGCGAGCGGGCCGGAGCTGCTCCTGTTCGCCTCGTAACGATCCAGCGCCAGGGCCATACGCTCGCGCCCGAGCTGAATCAGTTCCGGGGCCTTGTGGTAGTCGTAGGTCCGGCAGGCATTCTTGGGTACGTTGACCAGCAGATCCGGCGGATAACCGGCGATCTTGTACTGCACCAGTGCGCTCTGCATGGTCTCGATGGTCAGGTTCATCACATCGAATTTACCAATGCCCAGCTTGTCCCAGTCGATGGTTTCGTGATCTTCCTGATGCTTCTTGTCGGTTGGCTTTTTGTCGTGGTTCTTGTGGTTTTCTTTTTTGTGGACCTCCCGACTGATCTTCTCTTCCGGACTTTCGCCATTGTCGGCTTTCCGGGCTCCGAGCGATTTGATGGCATCCCAGTCAAACCAGCGGGACGCCTTGTCCCGGATGGCGTCGACCCACTCTTCCATGTCGGAGGCCTCTTGATCATGGACAAAGGCCGCGTCCGGAATCCGCTGACGCTGGTCATCTTCGCCGCTAAGGTTGACCGCCACAATCAGGTCTGCATGGGCCGAGATGGTCGGAATAATGGGTAACGGGTTCAACAGCGCCCCATCCACCAGCACGCGCCCATTCAGCACCAGGGGGGTCACGACACTGGGAATGGCAACGGAGGCGCGGATGGCCTGATCCAGAGGCCCTTCCTGGAACCAGACTTCCTTGTGCGCAAGCAAGTCGGTGGCAACTGCCGTGTAGGCCAGGGGAAGATCCTCGATCCGGGTATCACCCAGCATCTCCCGGACCACGGAGAAAATCTTCTCGCCCCGAATGGCACCCACGGAATTGAAGGTGACATCCAGCAACTTGAGTACATCGAACTGGCCAAGGCCGGTGACCCAGTCCTTGTAGTCCTTCATCTTGCCGGCGCCATACATGCCACCGATGAGCGCGCCCATGGAACATCCCGATATCGCCACGATGTCGTAACCGCGCTCATTCAGGATCTCGATGGCGCCGATATGGGCATAGCCCCGTGCGCCGCCACTACCGAGAGTTAGCGCAACGGTCTGTTTGCGTTTGGTACCGGGAGGGGGTTTCTGGGCATCGGCAGGAGCCTCCGCCGCTGACACATCGGAACTTTGCAGGACCTTGGAAATGTTGTCCTGTGGAACATCTGAATCCGGTTTTTCCGGGGAATCCCCCTTCTTTCCCTGATCCCTGGCCATGATCTCACCTCGAAATGACGGTCACTTCCACCCGATCACCCTGACGATCCGGGTTTTCCATGGGTATAAAGGGGCCAACTACCAGTATTTTCTGCTGCTCCCGGGATATCCCGATGCGCGCCAACACGTCGGCGAGGGACTCGGTTGCCCCCCGGGCGCGCTCGAGGGAATCCTCGACGGATTCTTCAGCGCCCAGTGACGAAAACCCTACCAGAACGACCATAGCGCCCTCTTCCGTTGCCCGTTCCCTCAGGGTGCGTCGATCGGTTGACGTCCAGTCAAACTGGTAGGTAAAGCCGCCCTCGTAAGGAACGATCA
The DNA here is from genome assembly GCF_003315345.1 of Marinobacter pelagius. Taxonomy (GTDB): domain Bacteria; phylum Pseudomonadota; class Gammaproteobacteria; order Pseudomonadales; family Oleiphilaceae; genus Marinobacter; species Marinobacter pelagius_A. The sequence continues at coordinate 16,352 of NZ_QNRO01000027.1, read as the reverse complement.
GCGGGCCGAACACCCGATCGGAACCGGCATCAAATCCCGGCACAACGGCACCGTCACCGAGCCTGAGGTGTTCCACCCAGACGTATTCGCGCAAATTACCGCGTGTTACGGTGTAAACAAGCGTCAGCCAACGGGTTCCATCCTCATCCAGTGACCCCGCAACCAGGTAATCCTGCTCCGAATCCCGGCCGTTGAGGATCGCCTGGCCAAAAATCCGGTTGGCCCAGATGACACTTCGGCCGCAGCTGACACCGGAACATTCAAACAACACGCTGGCGCTTCGGGCCTGTAACAGCCGCTGATAATAATCCCGTGCTTCTTCCCGGCTCGCATCCCGGTTGATCTGATACATACGACCCTCACCGAAAACCGGCAACCGGGCCATGGTGCTGGAGCGGATCTCGTCATTCACTTCGCGCACCGGGCTGAAAAGCACCAGGTGGCCGTTGGACTGAATCCGGGTACTGGTTTCCAGCTGGGACTGGGGGAACGGCTCCGGAAAGCCGGCTGCCATTGCCCCATTCAAAAGTGTAGACAACAAGACCAGCATCCCGCCAAGGGATTTAACGAACCGCTTTGCGCTGAAATTCTTAACCATTGGTCAGAAATGCCCTTACCGCCTCTGCTACCGGAACGGTATCGCCATCGAGATGACAATGGTGGCCGCCCGGAACGCGCGCCATTGTGAGATTTCTGATCCGCTCTGCCCTGTCGTCCAGGCCTGTGCGATGGGAGAGCAGGCCTTCGTCGGCGCGCACGAACAACGTAGGCGTTTCGATGGCTTCCAGGGAAGCCAGCACCTGCTCTTCCGTCATCATCAGCGGGGACGGGTGACGAAGACGCGGATCAGTACACCATACGTAACCGTCGCCAAACGGTTTCATATTCCGGGGCACCAAAGTCAGCGCGGCTTCATGGCTCAACGGGCTGACACCGCCCTCCCGGGCCTTTGCTGCGGTCGTCAGGTCCGGATAGACCACCGACTTGCCAGATCCGTTCAGGCGTTTCTTGATGGCCCTTCTCAACTGGGGAACGGTTTCTTCAACCGGACGGCTGATGGCGCCGAGGCTGTCAATCATCACCAGATGCCGGACCTTTTCCGGAAAAGCTGCGGCGTAAAGGGCGCTGACGATGCCGCCGAGCGAGTGCCCCACCAGGTCGACCCGGCTTTCATCGGATTCGCTGAAATGCCGCTCGATCAATTCGGCCAGATCCGCCACGTAATCCATCAGCAGGTAGGACTGGCCCGGTGAGCGGTGCCCCGATTTTCCATGCCCGGCCATATCGATGGCATGGACATCGGCCAGCTTTGCAAGTTCCGGGGCAAGTTTCGAGAAGGTCAGGCTGTTATCCAGCCAGCCGTGAAGCATCAGGACCGGTGGTTGCCCGCTAACACCGGGATTGGCGGACCAGGAAAGGCCGGCAAGATCGATGTTCTCGAGCTGCCAGACGGTTTCCGAACAACACAGCGGCTCTACGGCAGATCGTGCGGTTTCAGACATATCATTCATGAAGCGGATCGCCTCACATTGTGTGTGTGGGGCGATCGGAACTCAGGGAGCCGGCCAGGTAGGATTCAATCTTGGTACGAGCCGTTTCATCATCACCATTGAACTGTACGCCGATACCTGCGGCGCGGTTCCCCTGGGCGCCCTTGGGTGTTATCCAGATGACCTTGCCGGCCACGGGGATTTTTTCCGGCTCATCCATCAGGTTGAGCAGGAGAAAAACCTCATCACCGAGCTGGTACTGTTTCTGCGTCGGGATAAACAGTCCGCCCTGACGGATGTAGGGCATGTAGGCGGCATACAGCACTGCCTTGTCCTTGATGGTCAGGGTGAGAATGCCACTGCGCGCGCCAAATCCTGGGCCCATATCTGACACCTTTTATTGTGTTGTCACGGTAACTCGTCCATACCGGGATAAGAAAATCCCTGTCATTTCGCAATCATAGCAGCTTGGGCCCCCATAGGCGTAGCCCTTGCCGGGATTGCGGTCAGCCGGCCTTGCGTCTCTTGGGCATCAGGGCCTGCCAGGCCAGCAACAACCGGCTGGCTTCAAGCTCCGGATTGGCGTTGTAGACGCCGGCCGCCCTGGACTCCCGGATCATGTCCAGCAGCTCATGGGCCCGCCACGCCGGGTTCCGCTTTGCCAGGAATCCGAGCATGTCCGATGCCTCCGCGTCCGAAGCCTGGCCACCAACCGCCATACGCGCGAGATCCGCTGCCCAGCCTTCGAACAGGAACAGCGCATCCTCCAGCCCCATGGCTTTGAACGCCTTGGCGGCCTCGGCCACGGGCATCTGCCCCTTCATGAACTGCCGGAAGCTTTCGAACGCCTCATCGCGGAGCTTGAGAAACTCGCCATTGACGTATTCAAGGGCAAGTCGCGGTGCGTTACCCGCCAGCATCAAAGCCTTGGCCAGCACCTCTGCGGGAGGTCGCTGATCTTCATCCAGCTCGGTTACCTTCGACACCAGCCAGCGTTCCGCCTGCTCCCTCGCAGGCACAGGAATGTTCAGAGTCTGGCAACGGGAACGAATGGTTGGCAGCACCGGGCGGCCACTTTCCTGGAGCAGCAGCAGGGTGACGTCCGCCAGTGGTTCCTCAAGGGTCTTCAGCAAGGCATTCGCGGCATTGATGTTGAGCTGGTCGGCCCGATCAATGATCGCCACCTTGTGATGGGCGACTTGGGGCGAGCCCACGGCAAACGACGACAGCGCCCGGATCTGGTCCACCTTCACCATCCGGGACTTTTCCGGCGCGTAGATCCGCACATCCGGGTGGCTACCGGCGGCAACAAGCTCGCATTGTTTGCAGTGACCACATGCGACCGGGAGACCTGCCTCATTCTTCACCGGCCGGTCGCAAAGGAGCAACCCGGCCACAGCTTCCGCCCAGGCCCGCTTGCCGACGCCCCGCTCGCCATTGATGATCAGGGCATGGGGCAGCCGGTCCTCGGCGAGCCGGGCCTGGATCTGTTGCCAGGCTCGCTGGAGCCAGGGCATGTCTTGGGCAATATCGGTCACGATGTTGTTCCGGATTCGCTGTGTGGTTGGCGCCCCTTTGAGGCATCCCGTAACTGGCGCTTCATGGTGCCAAGTAGCCGCCGCATTCGCCGCAGTTCCTGGTCGTCCGATTCGGATGAGGACTTATAGTAATGACTGTTCACCATTCGGGCAAAACGGCGTGCCGTTTCGGTGACTGAAGGTCGCGCTTGCGACAGCCGGTCTGCCAGAGTGCTGGGCGTTTCGCCCTGCCGGACCGGTACACCAGCACCTTCGCATGCGCGATACCAGGACAGCAGCACTTTCTGGAAGTCATCCCGGCGTTCACCCCGACGCAACTGCAAGGCTGAAAACAGGCCGGCAATCAGCAACCCGGCTCCTACAATACCGGCGGTCAGATAGCCCAGTTCCCTCATGCCGATACCGCCTGGCAGGCGGGACATCAGATCCATCTGGCTCTGGCCCTGGTAACCGACCACCCAGCGCTGCCACTGATAGTTGATTCGATCCAGCTGGAGACTGGCCCATTGCACCAGTGCCATATCACCGTACTTCTGGGCCGAGAGGACCTCGTCCTCCAGGAACGAGCCTTCCTCCGCCACCGCGTCCCGGAGGCCGGACTCGATCCGTGCCGGAGAAATCGCTGCCGTGGGATCCACCCGCACCCAGCCCTGGCCATCCAGCCAGACCTCGACCCAGGCATGGGCGTCATACTGACGCACAATCAGGTATTCCCCCCCTGCACCAGGCTCGCCACCCTGATAGCCGACAACCACCCGGGCCGGAATACCTGCTGCTCTCAGAACGAAGGTGGTAGCCCCCGCATAGTGGGCGCAGAAGCCGCGTTTCTGATCGAACAACAGGGCATCGATGCCATTTTCGGGCATGGCCGGCGGACGGAGTGTGTAGAAGTATTCCTGTTCACGGAACCGGCTGAGCAAAGAGTCAACCACCCCCTCGTCAGAAAAGCGTTGGTCCAGCTCGCCGGCCAGCTCACGGGCCCGCGGGTTTCCGGACGCGGGCAATTGCAAAAACCGGCGCCGCTCCGCCGGACTCAGCTCAGCGTTACCGGGACTACGGGATTCATCAAGGGTGAGGCGGTAACGCATCGGGCTGTCCGCCGGTCGGCGGAAGCGGAACAGGTCATCGCCCTCTTCCACCACGTTGTCGGAAACCGCCGATGAGCCTTCCAGGGCGAAAGCCCAGCGCTGATCGGTCGGCTCCATCAACACATCATACTCACGGCCACCCAGCGGCCCGACGCCCCCATCCATGGCAATCCGGCCCGGACGACGGAAACCTTCTTCACGCCCCTGACGCCAGGTTTCGCCATCCAGATAATCCAGCACCAGGCCGCGCCAGTAACGATCGCGGTATGCGGGTATTTCACCCCCGAATGTTGCCCGGAAAGCCCGCTCGCTGCTTTGTGCAAGGTTGGAAATATCACCCGGCCGCATGGTATCGCTGATGCCCGAGCGGGCCTCTCCGGAAACCAGCGGCACACTCCAGAGCGGTGCCATGCGGGGAAAGAAAACGAACAACAGCACCACGACCGGCAGGGTTTTCAGCAGCAACCCGCCCAGACGGCGCCAGCCGGAGGGCATATCACTGGGCAGGTCCGGGGCATTGAGCACCTGCAACCCCACCAGCAGTAAAGCAACAGCAAGGAAGTTCACCAACGACCATAGAATGTTCTGCTGGAACAGGAAGTTGACCCCGGCCAGGTACACCAGGATGAAAAACAGCACATAGAAGTCCCGCGTTGAGCGGGTTTCCAGCCACTTCAGCCCCACCGCCAGCACAAAGAACGAGGCCGCGGTATCCACGGTAAAACGGCCCTGGACGGTAGCAACATAGACGGCAATCAGCACCAGCATGATACCAGTGCGCAACCAGCGCCCCGGAAGCCGGACTCTGCCTTCCTGCGCAAGCCAGCGCCACACTGCCAGTATTCCGCAGGCCGCCACCAGCCAAATCGGCAGTCGGTCCCACTGGGGCGCCAGCAGAACGGCGAAACTGCCGATCAGCCAGAGCAAGGCATTCGAAGGCAGAGCGTTCGCCGGCTCAACAGGCTCGCGACCGAGAGAGAAGGCCCGTGTCAGTTTCATGCAGCGGCCTCCTTCTCCCTGGGAGCCTCATGCCAGCGGGTGCCATGCTGCGCTGATATTGCATCTCTCGGAGGTTCCTCGCCCCACACAGCCAGGGCGCGCAGGCAGCGGGTGACGTGGGCTGGCCCCTGATCAGGCTCGATCACCTGCCCCGGGAGATTCAGACCGAATGGCGTGCTGCCCTTCGCCCGTTCCAGCACCTGCCGGGCGAGATAACTCAGCCTCAGCTCGTTGTCAGCGCCGACGAACGCATAGAAGTCCAGCCACTGCGGGTTGCCCTGCTCGCCCTCCCAGTCCGCGACCACCATCTGCCCGGTACGGGCATAACGCTTCCACATGACACGCTGGCTCAGATCGCCCTCGCGCCAGGGACGAAGGTCCGCGTTGTCGTTTCCGATGGTTGGCCGCTGGGCACTGTCCTCGTCCCCGTCCTCAACAGTGCTTCCCGCATCAGGCGCTGCCACGGGCCGGGGAAAAACGATCGCCGGCGATATCGGCCGGACCCAGGACCAGGCCTTCAGCAAACCAAAGGGAAAGCGTGTCTCAATCCGAACCATGTCGGGCCGAAGGTAACCCCGATGAGCGGAAGGAACCGGCAAGGTCACATCCCGCGCCTGCCCGGCGGGGATATGAAAAGGTGCAAGGACGGAACCCTCACAGGAAAGCCGTATCGCAATAGCCGGGCCTTTGCCTGCGGACGCCCGGAACCGGTACGGAACCTCATCGCCGGCAAAGCCCTCACCTGGTTGCGTCACCGTCAATTGCAGGCCCGAGAGGTTGCGATGAGTCTGGTGCATGGCACCGACAAACAGTGCGCCAAGAAGGAACGTGGTGAGATAGATCAGGCTGTTCTGGTAATTGATGCCGGTGATCAACATCACCAACAGCAGGATACCGAAGACCACACCAGCCCCGGTCGGGAGAATAAAGATGTTCTTCTGATTGAAGGACTGACTGTCCGATCGGGGGACCCGACGGTTCACCCAGCGCTGCCAGCGTTCGCGAAATACTTTGATCATCCTGCCCTTCTGGCCATGTACGAACGGAAAAGTTCCACGACTATACCAATGAAACTACAGCTTTTTATAAAGATACTGACAATTCAAAGAGACTGATCACAATCCCGGTGGCACTCGGTTGAAAAACTGTCCAACAAACCGAATACTGAGAAGCAGATCAAAGGACGAGGCCACACTATGAAAGGCACACATCTGCTCGCAAGCGCCATCGCCGGCCTGACCGCCAGTCTGGCAGCAAATGCGGGCGTGGAGGCCCTGACTTCCGACGAAATGGTGGAAACCTACGTCAAGGACTCAGCGGTCATCATCGTACCCAAGGAAAAGCGGAAATCCGAGGCTGACCGACGGCGCATCATTCGGTCCCTGACCATCTCCCCGGGCGAGCCCGTACTCACCGAAGCCGAGGAAGAGGCCTACCGGGACCTGCTGCAGAAATATATGGAAGAGGATCGGGAAGATGCCCTATCCGCCGCGGAAGAGGAATTCATCCGCCGCGCCCTGCTGCTTCCCACTGATCAACTGGCTGCAGCCCAACCCATCGCCGAGTTTACTCCCACCATCCCACCTCTGATCTTCGGCCAGCAGATGGAGATTCCGGATGAGCCGTTCACGCAGACCTTTCTCAATGACCAACTGAGTGTCGGGTTTGATGGGCAGAATGTGAATTTCTCGATTGGGAATCCTCCGGGGATTGATCAGATTCGGATTCCGGAGGCGATTAATGAAGGGCCGATCAGTTTGACGCCGAGGGCTGGGGGCGGGTTTGATCTTTCTATTGCGGTGCCGGAATAGCCGGCCCTTATCGCACTCCTTGGCTAAAGTTCCCTTGCTACAAAAACAAACCCCGGAAATCCGGGGTTTGTTTGTTCTGGAAAGAACACTCTGGATCGCCCAGAGTGTCTTCTTCGATATCTGATTACGGAGTGGTTACCGGAGAGATATCGTGGCCATAGATCGCCAGCTTGGTATCGGTGATGGCGAGGTTATCCAGGTTTACAGAACCAATGGATTGGCCATTGCCACCAGCGATATCACCACCAATCTGGATATCAGCGATGTTCACGTCCATGTATACATTGTTGACATCAACGCGCAGGACGTTGGTCGCAGTGGATGCGCCCAGCCCAGCCCCTTTATATACATCAAGATTGACATTAGCATAACTCGTAAGTTTGCCCAGCATGAGATTTGCGCCGGTCTGCGTCATATCAATACCTTCAACCACGCCAGTACCAGCATCAACTTCTTGCTGAGCAGTGTCACCATTTCCATCGTAGTCGAAGTTCATCCCAGCACCAGTAACCACCATGTCGCGAATGCCAATACCCAGGAAATCAACGTCGAAATCCATGTCTTGAACATCAAAGGCGGCGACGATGTTCAAGTGATCGGTTGCGGTATCAACTCGCATATCCAGCTGTGCCAGATTACCCCAACCACTCATGTTGGAAATCAGCGTTGTGCTACCAGTACCGGTGCCTCCAGCCAGAAGTTCCATGGAACCAACAGTCATACCCCAGTCGATAGGATTACCGTCAAGGGTACCTACGTGGATCACTGCGTCACCGTCATCTGCCACGTCGATGTCTATCTTGAGCTGATCAAGCAGTCCATTAGTGATATTGCCAGCACCATCCAATACGGCACCATCCTCAGTAACACCAGCACCACCAAGAACAATGTCGTTCACTGCAAAGGAACCTTCGTCAGTGTACTTGAACTGACCAATGCTCACCTTGGTTTCCAGTTCGATGGTCACACCGGCCTGACCGGTTACGTTACCCATCGCGGAGTCATTCAGAGCCTTCAGTTCTGCCTGGGCAGCGAAGGGTGCGGCAGCTACCGCAGTAGCAAGTGCAATTTTTTTCAGGCCTTTCATTCTTATCTCCTTATAAACTCATTTTTTTGTTATCTGAGTTTTTGATTTGGCGTGAGGTCCTTATCCCCACGCCTCCATTTAAGATTGTTTTACAGTCCTAATCCGTGATTACCCTCACAGTTCGTCACGTTCCATTTACAACCTGAAACAAATCACGACCACTTCTCACTCAGCCTGAAATTTCTGGCGCATCGGCCTTTTTGTCATAAAACATCTGGAAAGGCTTATCTTTGGTAACTGACTGCGAATATTGAATTTTTTCTCCTTCGACCTTATAGGGGACAAACTTGTTTCCCGAAATGCCAAGCCTGTGCTCGTGCTCCATCACCAGAACCTTCTGAGGATTTTCTTCACTCATTTGCCCCGCATAGAGAATCGCAGCCGCATTGATCTGGCCCCTGCGCGCTATGGATTTGAGAGCTGCCCGAAACATAACAATACGTATATTCGCCGGAGCGCCCTCTGCTGACTCATCGAGCTTCAACTCCTTCACCGTGACCCCGTCTTTCATTAGCATCCACCCGGAAGGCATCGGAGTCTCCTCGGGCTGGATTCTTTCCTGATATTCCTCAGTTGCCTGTTCGGCCAGGTACGCGAGCTGTTTGTTGGCGATGACGAGGTAACGTGCCATCTCTTTCTTGTCTATGACACCGTCAGAAAGCACGCTGTTTTCCGGAATCTTTATCTCCACGGTGTCCTTGTCCTGGGCCTGGGTTATACCTGTAGTAAGTAGTAGTGACACAGACACTGAGGCTATGAGGGTTTTGAGAGAGTGAGGCATCGTTCTTTCCCTTGTTATTGTGCTGATTTGAATACGTTCACTGAGGAACTCGGTTAAAATAATCGTCCACAGGCAGGATCTGCTGTGTGAACCTGTTTTCATTAGATCAGCGGTTCCGCAGAACCGACAACGCCCGTTTTGTGCCCTGTTTATCATTCTTCCAAAATTCTTCGGAGGTACCTTGAGCCCGGCCACGACCCGCCAGCTATCCCGGGAAGAGTTCGCACGTTTGCTGCAACACGCCTCGACACAGGATGATTTTATCCACGTGGGAACTGTTGGCGAAGGTACTGGCAGGGGTACCTGGCGGGGATTTTCGTGTGGTGCGGCCGATTCCCGTGTTTTGCATCTCGGTGATCCGGACAGTGACGGGCTTGTGAGACTGGCCCGTGAGATGGAGGCGGAAATCGGCAGATTTGATAGCCATACGGCTGGCCTGAGCTGCCTGGTCGGCGGCTGGATTGGGTTTCTGAGTTATGAATTGGGTTATATCCGGGAACCGCGTCTTGCGCCGATCTGCCCCGCACTTCCCGTGCCTTTGGTGTCGGCTGGCTTATATCTCTGGATGGCCAGCCATAACCGCGAAACCGGCGGTTATTACCTCTGGGTGCATCCGGAATGCCCTGAAAATCAGGTTGATCAGATAGGAAAGTGGCTTTCCGGGCCTGATAACGGTGAACCTTCAAGCTGGAAGATCACCGAGCCTTTCACACCCCGGCAATCTCCGGAATCCTTTAAAACCGGTGTCCAGACTATCCGCAATTACATCCAGGCTGGGGACTGTTATCAGGCCAACCTGTCGCAGGAATTTACTGGCAAGTTTAGCGGTGACCCCTGGTGTGCCTTTCAGGCATTGGCGGAGGCGAACCCTACCCCCTACAGTGCGTTTATCCGGGCCGGTGAGTATTCGGTTCTTTCGATCTCTCCGGAGCGCTTTCTCGATATAGAGGGTCGGACGGTAAAGACCAGTCCTATCAAGGGGACTCGGCCGCGGGGGAAGACACCGGAAGAGGATGCGACTCTTGCGGCTGAGCTTCAGGCTTCCGAGAAAGATCGGGCTGAGAATCTGATGATTGTGGACCTGTTGCGTAATGATCTGAGTGTGAATGCTGTTACCGGGTCCGTTTCGGTGGATCAGCTGTTTGCGCTGGAGTCCTATCGCAATGTGCATCACCTGGTCAGCCATATTCGTGCGGACCTGGCTGAGGGGGTTTCACCGCTGAAGGCGCTGTTTGATGCGTTTCCCGGGGGGTCGATTACCGGTGCGCCGAAGATTCGGGCGATGGAGATTATCCGGGAGCTGGAGCCGCATTGGCGGGGGCCTTACTGTGGCTCGGTGTTTTATTACGGGCTGGATGGACGGCTGGATAGCAATATTGCGATTCGGACCCTGCTTTGTGATGGGGAGGGGACGATTCGGTGTTGGGGTGGTGGCGGTATTGTGGTGGATTCGGATCCGGAAGCTGAATATCAGGAGACGTTGGCCAAGGTTGGGTCTTTGATGGGGTTTTTGGAGGAGTTGGAGGTTGGGCCTGGGGGGAAGGGGTCAGGGTGAAGGTGGGGTCAGAAGAAGGCTTTCTTCTGACCCCGAGTTCAATACCTGCACCCAGTTAGCTTCTGGCCTTGTGGGATGAAGAAGGGGTCAGATGAAGGTTTTCATCTGACCCCGGAGTTCGTGCCTGCCCCTCAGTTAGCGTCTGGCATCGCGGGGTGAAAATGGGGTCAGATGAAGGCTTTCATCTGACCCCTCGGGTAGACGCGGCTCTCGGCTCAGGCAGCCAAATAGCAAAATGGGGTCAGAAGAAAGCTTTCTTCAGACCCCGGCATCCGGACCAATCAGCAGTCGTGGACGGTGCTGGCTTTGAGGAATTCCTGTTTGAGCTCGTCGAAGTTGTGGACGGCCGGGAAGTGGGGGAATTCGTCGATGACGTTTTGCGGGGCGTGGATGAGGATGCCCTGCTCTGCCTGGCCCAGCATGGTGGTGTCGTTGTAGGAATCACCGGCGGCGATGACGCGGTAGTTCAGCAGCTGGAAGGCGCGGACTGACTGGCGCTTGGGGTCGCGCTGGCGCAGGAGGTAGTTAGTGATCTGGCCATCTTCGGCCACTTCGAGTTTGTGGCACAGGAGTGTCGGGTAGCCCAGTTTTTTCATCAGGGGCATGGCGAACTCGTAGAAGGTGTCGGACAGGATCACTACCTGAAAGCGTTCGCGCAGCCAGTCGAGGAATTCCCGGGCACCGGGCAGCGGGTCCAGCTCTCCGATCACTTCCTGGATCTGCGGCAGGCCATAGCCGTGCTGGTCGAGAATGCGCAGGCGCTGCTTCATCAGCACGTCGTAATCGGGAATATCACGGGTGGTGGCCTTGAGTTCTTCAATGCCGGTTTTCTCGGCGAATGCGATCCAGATTTCCGGGATCAGTACTCCCTCAAGGTCAAGACATGCGAGTTCCACAATGGTCTCCTGATTACGTGGTTCGGTGGCTGAGCTGCCGCTCGTGTTTGATCAGGAGCGTATGATAAGGAAATCCTGTACGGAATGCATCGTGATTCTGGGGTTCGAAACCAGTGTAATAAGGTATAAATATATAGATTGTCATTCCTTCCGGCTATGAGGGATTGAATGTTAACCTGCCGGAACACTGATTAAAGGTATGTTTTCTCCATGACGGATATCGACACCCTTCGCACGGAACTCGAGGGCCAAAGCCCCAGGGCCATCCTCAAGGCCGCACTCCAGCGTTACGACAACATCGCTATCTCGTTTAGCGGTGCCGAGGATGTGGTCCTGATTGAAATGGCCCACAAGCTCACCGACAACCTGCAGGTGTTCACCCTGGATACCGGTCGGTTGCACCCGGAGACCTATGAGTTTGTGGAGAAGGTCCGCAAGCATTACGGCATCGAAATCGAGGTGCTGTTCCCGGACGCGGCGGAAGTGCAGGATCTGGTCAATCGCAAGGGTCTGTTCAGCTTCTACGAGGACGGCCATTCCGAGTGCTGCGGCGTCCGCAAGGTCAATCCGCTGAAACGCAAACTGGCCACGGTAGATGCCTGGATTACCGGTCAGCGTAAGGACCAGAGCCCCGGTACTCGCAACGACGTACCGGTCGTGCAGGAGGATTCGGCGTTCTCAACTGAAGACAGGACCCTGGTGAAGTTCAACCCGCTGGCCAACTGGACGTCCAAGGAGGTCTGGGACTACATCCGGATGTCGGAGGCGCCCTACAACAAACTGCACGAGAAAGGTTTTGTCAGTATCGGCTGCCAGCCCTGCACCCGACCGGTGCTGCCGGGCCAGCACGAGCGGGAAGGCCGCTGGTGGTGGGAAGAGGCCACGCAGAAAGAATGCGGCCTGCATGCCGGGAACCTGATCGCCAAAGACTGACCAGTCCCCGGTCATCTCGAACTGCCCGCTTAGTAGGTGGGCAGTTCCACGTCCTTGAACAACTCCTCGATCTCTGACCGACTCCCCTGATGCGCAACCGCCGCGTCCACCCTCTCCTTGGTGAGGTGCGGTGCGAACCTGTGCATGAAGTCATACATGTAGCCACGCAGGAAGGTGCCCTTCCGGAAGCCGAGCCGGGTGACACTGGGCCGGAACAGTTTTCGGGCATCCAGGGCGACCAGGTCGGTATCAGTCTTCGGATCAAATGCCATGCTGGCGATAATGCCAACGCCCAGCCCCAAACGGACATAGGTCTTGATGACGTCGGCATCGGCGGCGGTGAACACCACCTTGGGTGTCAAACCTTGCGTCTGGAACGCCTCGTCCAGCTTCGAGCGACCGGTGAAGCCGAACACATAGGTCACCAGCGGGAATTCGGCCAACTCCGGCAGTGTGAGCTCCGGCCTTTTCGCCAACGGATGATCCTTGGGCACGATAACGCTGCGATTCCATTTATAGCAGGGCATCATGATCAGATCGTTGAACAGCTCCATGGCCTCGGTGGCAATGGCAAAATCAACCGCACCGTTCGCCGCCATCTCGGAAATCTGCATCGGGGTACCCTGGTGCATGTGCAGGGACACATCCGGATACTCTTCGATGAAGCCGCTGATGATCGGCGGCAAGGCATAGCGGGCCTGGGTGTGAGTGGTGGCAATACTCAGATCACCCTTACGCTGGTTACTGAATTCCTGGGCGATTTTCTTGATGCCTTCCACCCGTCGCAGGATCTCGCCCGCTTCCCGGATGATGATCTCGCCGCCCGGCGTGATACGGGTAAGATGCTTACCGCTGCGGGCAAACACCTCGAGGCCCAGCTCGTCTTCCAGCAGACGGATCTGTTTCGATATCCCGGGCTGCGAGGTGAACAGGCTTTGGGCGGTCGCGGACACGTTCAGATCGTGATGGGCAACTTCCCAGATATAGCGCAATTGTTGTAATTTCATCGATTGCTGCACTCCCGCATAAAAACTTTAGCTTTCATTCTTTTTTATTATAGATAAAACCTTTTCCAAAGTTTAGACCAAAATTGCATTTACGCATCATTTCACCACGATCTGAGTCATTAGAAACCTTGACTTGTCTGACGCAAAGCACACAATCCGACTAAGATTCTTACTTTCCGGCATTCAGGGATCCAATGCTGCTGACCACGAAATTCCTACGGCCCAGTTCCGATCCGAGAGCGGTTCCCCGCGATCGGCTGCGAGCCTTGCTGGATCCTGCAGGGCCGAAACGACTGGATCTGGTCATAGCCCCGGCCGGATTCGGCAAGACAACCCTCGTCAGTCAGTGGTGTGCTCGCACGTCGTCTCCTACCGCCTGGCTGTCCCTGGACGAGCACGATGGCCAGCCCCGACGATTCTGGCACTACGTGATCGGCGCTTTCGAATATGCAGGGCTGCCGGGCATGGCCCAGTGCCACAAACTGCTGGCTCAGGAGGACAAAGGAGATCCCACGGCCGTCATCACGGCACTGATCAACGAGCTGGCCCGGGACGGCGGTGCCTGGGCGCTGGTCCTCGATGACTACCACTTTATCCAGGACGACACCATCCACCGCCAGCTGGCCTGGTTCATTGATTACCTTCCGCCGGGCGTGCTGGTTTGTTTGGCCTCACGCACTGAGCCACCTCTCCCGCTTGCCCGCTGGCGGGTTCGCCGCTGGGTAGAGGATATCCACCCCGGATTGCTCGCATTCTCCGAACAGGAGTGTGGGCAATTTTTCCGGGACACCATGGGGCTGGATATCACCGACGAAGATGCCCGCACGATCTGCCGCAAAACCGAGGGCTGGGTTGCGGCCATGCAGTTGTCTGCACTTTCCGGTGACAACAGCATTTCCCGGGAGGGACTGGCGAAACCGGCCGGAAACCTGGAAGTGGACGAGCGCCATATCAGCGATTACGTGCTGACCGAGGTGCTCGATAAGCAGCCCTCCCACCTGGCTGACTTCCTCCTGGAAACTTCCTGTTGCCCTCGCCTGAATGCATCCCTGTGCAACAGCATCCGGGGACGGGACGACAGCCAGGAAATTCTGGAAGAACTTCTCCGACAAAACCTGTTCCTGATTCCACTGGACAATCACAACGGCTGGTTCCGTTACCATGATCTGTTCCGGGACGCCCTTTCCAGGCGGATGCAACACACTCAGCCGGAACTGGCCGAATCGCTCTGGCGCAAAACCGTCGACTGGCTGCTGGCTCACGGTCACGTACAGGAAGCCATTGCCCAGATTGTCCGCCACCAGGACTGGCCCTGGCTGGCCCGGGTGCTGTCGGAGCATGGCAACAATCTGATCCACGGCGGCTTTCACCTGCCGGTACTGGACTGGCTGGGTGCACTGCCAGAGCATTTGTTGAGTGAAAGCCCGCAACTGCAGATGTTGAAGATCTGGGGTTTGTTCTTTGCCAATCGCGTCGACAGCCTGGAACCTCTGCTCGTTGCCCTGGAAGACCTTCTGGACCGGCGGGTCGCCGATTCCCATCCGGATGCCGAAGGTGCGCTCGGACTGCACAGCGAGATTTCCCTGATCCGTTCCTATCTTGCCCGCTCCCGGAGCGACGACAAGGCAGCCAGCGACCTCACCCGTCGCGTGTTGGAGGAGATCGACCACACCCGGATCCCCCTGAAATCCGTCACCTACTACGGGATTGCCCTGGACGGTTTCGGCCGCGGTGAATTGCCCGAGGCCGAGGACGCCCTGCGCTCCGCCGTCCATTATGGCCAGGTAGAGCGGAAACCCAGCACGGTGCTTTCCAGCGGTGGACTGCTGGCCTGGATCCAGTACAACCGGGGCGATATCGACCTGGCCCTGGAAACCTGCACCGAAATTCGGCGATGGGTGGACAGACATTATGCCGATCCGAGCCAGCCCAGGCTGATTTCGTGCTGGCAGAACAGTGCCCTGACCGAGATCTACCGGGAACGCAACGAGCCGGAGCTGGCCCGGAGCCACCTTGCGCCCCTCCTTGAACACGTCAGCAATGGAACCGAACCCGGTCAGCATGTGGTGATCCAGTACGTACGCGGGCACCTGGCCTTCAGCGAAAGCAGGTTCCAGGACGCTATCGAAACCCTTGAGGATGCCTGGCAAACCAGCAGAAAACGACGCGACCACATCGTCTTTGAACCGCCGGCCAGTGCCGCCCTGCTCGCACGGTGCTTCCTGGCTGAGGGGCACCCCGAAAAGGCCGCAAGCATCATGGCGGCCACCGAAGGAGAACACGCCACCAATCCCCTGAACCGGGAACAGTTACGCATCAGCCAGGCCCGGGTATTGAAGGCCCTGGGCAAGCCGGAGAACGCATTGGAGTGCCTGGTCGGACTACGGGAAACCGCATCACGCCATGCCCACAACCGACATCTGGTGGAGATTCTGCTGGTGTCTGCGGAAGCAGAGGATCTTCTGGGACAGGCCCGAAAAGCGAACGCCCTGCTGAACGAGGCGCTTGAGCTTGCCTCGGGCTCCGGATTTGTCCGGCTCTTTGGTGAGGAAAGCCCCAGGATTCGCGAGATGTTGCTCGATCTGCCTGCGCTCCGGACACCGGGTAGCTGGAACCGGCGAGTCCTGCACATGCTCCGGGAGCTGGAGAGCACGCGGGTCGCACATGAAAAGCAGGCCGCCAGACCGTCCGTTGGCCAACAATCTTCTGTGTCGGAGGATAACGGAAGTCTTGTGGAACCCTTGAGCCAAAGGGAAATGGAAGTTCTTGCCCTGATCAACGAAGGTCTGGCCAACAAGGACATCGCCAGCAAGATGGAAGTGGCGCCGGCCACCGTCAAGGCCCATATCCGTAACCTCTACGGCAAGCTTGCCGTTGGGCGCCGGACCGAAGCCCTGGCCAGGGCCCGGGAGCTTGGGCTACTGGAATCCTGAGGGGAATCAGTCTCTACTTGTGACCCCCATCACATTTTTCAGAACCTTTCCCTGGCCACTACGCCCTTTGGACGATCCGTCTACGCCCTCTACTCCCCTATTATTCTTCCGACGGTGAGGCAAAGCCCCACCAAAGAATTCTGGGTATACGGATTTAATGGTTGATGGGGCACCTTCACCCCATCAATCTGATACCACCCTCAGATGGTTGATAGATCGACTCCGTAGTTGAGT
>NZ_QNRO01000026.1 GCF_003315345.1 Marinobacter pelagius | reverse complement strand
AGTAGGCTGAAGAGGATCAATCAGATAATCCGCTGAGAAAGATTTTCTTCTTTACATCTTTGGCATTTTATCAACCAGAAATTCCGGATACCCCTTTTTTATATGCGTCCGACTGATAGACTCAAAGCGTGCATTCCAAAAACAAGATCAGGGAGAAACGCGGTATGAACGTGATGGTGCTGGGGGCGACCGGGTTGACCGGCCATCTGGTGGTACAGCAGTTGCTGGCCCGGGAAGCGATCAGCAAAGTGGTGGTGCCGGTGCGCAAACCGATGTCACTGGAACATCCGAAGCTGGACCAGCATGTGGTGGACTTCGATGATCTCACCGCCCATGCTGATATCTTTGCCGTGGATGCGCTGATCTGCTGCCTCGGAACTACCATCAAGAAAGCCGGTTCCCAGGACAATTTCCGGAAAGTGGATTACGGTTACGCCCTGGCTGCGGCGAAACTGGCTCGGGAACAGGGTGCAACGTCGTTGATCCTGATGTCCGCCATCGGCGCATCCTCCTCATCCACCATTTTCTACAATCGCGTAAAAGGGGAGCTGGAAGATGCGGTCCGAGAGCTGGACTTCCCCTACCTCTCCATCTACCACCCCAGCCTGCTTCTGGGCGATCGCCAGGAACACCGGGGTGGCGAAGAGCTGGGCCAGATGGCCATGCCACTGGTGAACCGGGTACTGATCGGTCCCCTCGACAAGTACCGGGCGATCAAGGCGGAGACCGTGGCCGAAGCCATGGTGAACGAAGTGTGCGGGATATCGTCGGCGGAACCGGCTGAGCGTGTGGTTCAGATCCGGGAATACCCGGACATTGTTGCCCTCGCCGGTTGACCGGCTTATTTCCCGTTCAGGATTCCCACCACCAGACGGCCGGCCAGACCTATCAGGACCGCACCGAAAACCCGCTCGAACCAGACCGCCCGCTGCCGGAGCGCATCCAGCCACCGGGGGTTGGAGAACAGCCAGGCGACGACCAGGTACCAGCTGGTGTCTATGATCAGCGCCGTGGCGGCATAGCCGAATTTCGCCAGCAGACTAGTGTCGGTGCCGACCACCTGGCTGAACAGGGCCAGGAAGAAGACGGCGATTTTCGGATTGAAGAAGGCAATCAGGAAGCCGTCCCGGGCTGCGCTTTTGGTGGTCGGCGCATCCGGCAGCTCCTCGTTTTCCTGCCGTTTTGCCAACAGGCCTTTGACTCCGAGCCAGGCAAGGTAACCTGCGCCACCCCATTGCAGAATCGAGAAGGCGGTAGGGGAGGCGGTAATGATGGCCGCCAGCCCGAGAATACTCAGGAAGGCGTAGATTCCCACGCCGACACCGTGGGACAGGGCGGTAATGACACCGTTACGCCGGCCACCGGTCAGGGTCTGTTTGAGCACCAGTGCCAGCGAGGGGCCGGGTGACATGGCGCCAAGAATGCAGATGGTGACAACGGTGAGCCAGGTGGCAAGGGTCATTGTGGGTCAGTCCTTTGCGAGTAAAACGGACTGCCAATTCTAGCAGCCCGTTCCCATCAAAAAACCTGGAAACTGCAATTAATTCAGCTGCTAATCGCCGCTCAGAATCCAACGCGCAGCCTTCTCGGCAATCATCAGGGTTGGCGAGTTGGTGTTGCCGCTGGTGATGGTGGGCATCACCCCGGCATCGACCACCCGCAGGCCTGCCACGCCCCGGACCCTGAGGTGAGGGTCCACTACGGCCTGGTCGTCATCTGCCCGGCCCATTCGGGTGGTGCCCACCGGATGGAAAATGGTGGTGCCGATATCTCCGGCCAGTTTGGCCAGTTCGTCGTCACTCTGGTACTCCAGCCCGGGCTTGAACTCCTCGGGCTGGTATTGCGCGAAGGCCGGTTGTTCGGCAATACGACGGGTCACGCGCAGGGAGTCGGCAGCGACCTTGCGGTCCTCCGGTGTGCTGAGATAGTTCGGGGCGATGGCTGGGGCCTGTTTCGGGTCGTTGCTGCGAATGCGCACGGTACCCCGACTGGTGGGGTTCAGGTTACAGACACTGGCGGTGATGGCCGGGAAACTGTGCAGCGGCTGGCCGAAGGCATCCAGGCTCAGGGGCTGGACGTGATACTCGATATTGGCGTGCTCGTACTCGTCAGAACTCCGGGTGAACAGGCAAAGCTGGGACGGCGCCATGCTCATGGGGCCGGAGCGGGTGAGCAGATACTCAAGGCCAATGCGGGCCTTGCCGATCAGGGAGTTGGCCATGGTGTTCAGGGTCGTGACCCCCTTGACCTTGTACACGGACCGTATCTGCAGGTGGTCCTGCAGGTTCTCGCCCACGCCGGGCAAATCGGCGACCACGTCTATACCGTGTTGTTTCAGAAGATCCGCAGGGCCAATGCCCGATAGCTGCAGCAGTTGCGGTGAGCCGATGGCGCCCGCGGAGAGGATGACTTCTCTTTCCGCGCAGGCAACCACATCACCGGCCCCGGGCCGCTCTACCCGGACTCCGGTGCAGCGGGGGCCGGAGCCACCCGATTCCATCTCCAGACCCAACACATGGGTGGAGTGCCAGAGGGTAAGGTTGGGGCGCTTCTCGGCTTTCCGAAGGAAAGCTTTGGAGGTATTCCAGCGCCAGCCCGAACGCTGGTTGACCTCGAAGTAGTCCACACCTTCATTGTCACCCCGATTGAAGTCCCGGGTTCGGGGGATGCCTGCCTCAACGCAGGCGGTGGCAAAGTCTTCCAGCACCTGCCATTTCAGGCGCTGGTGCTCCACCCGCCATTCACCGCCGTGACCGTGGAATTTATGGTGTTCCTGATCAGCATCGCCGCCCTCGTCCAGCCGATAGTGGTCCTCGTGGCGCATGAAGTCGGGTAGACAGTTGTCCCAGCGCCAGGCGTCCTCACCGGTGACTTCGGCCCACTGGTTGTAATCCCTGGCCTGGCCACGGATGTAGAGCATGCCGTTGATGCTGGAGCAGCCCCCCAGGGTCTTGCCCCTGGGGTAGATCAGCGAGCGGCCGTTCAGGCCGGGATCCGGTTCGGTCCGGAAACGCCAGTCGGTGCGGGGGTTGTCGATACAGTAGAGGTAGCCGACGGGAATGTGGATCCAGTGGTAGTTGTCCCGGCCGCCCGCCTCGATCAGCAAGACCCGGTTATTCGGGTCGGCACTCAGGCGGTTGGCCAGCAGGCAGCCAGCGGTGCCCGCGCCCACGATGATGTAATCGAAAGGCCCGGAGGACGAACGGGTTCTGTCATTCATGATGTCTGACCGGTTTGTTTTTATTGTGTTGAGATAGCTCTTTGTATCGCAAATCCTTGCCGGATACATCCTGAATTGGACGAATGGATTAGCCGAGGGTGGCATCCAGGAACATCATGACAACGAAGCCAGCCAGTAGGCAGAACGTAGACATGATTTTCCACTGCCGGTGATGGGTTTCCGGAATGATTTCGTTGCTGATGATGAACAGCATGGCGCCTGCGGCAAAACCCAGGGTCCAGGGCATGAGGGGCTCGGCCAGCCACACCAGCGTGGCGCCGAATACGCCGCCGATTGGCTCGGCGAGTCCTGTCAGCAGCGCAATGGTGAAGGCCTTCAGGCGGGAATAGTCGATGGCCAGCAGGGAGAAGGCGACGGCCAGTCCCTCCGGGATATTCTGCAGGCCGATACCTGTCGCCAGTACGTAGCCGTTGCGGACATCGCCGCCAGCAAACCCGACGCCGACCGCCATGCCCTCCGGAAAGTTGTGCAGGGTAATGGCTATTATGAACAGCCAGATGCCACGTATGTATGAAGCGTCTGAACCCTCGCGACCAAGCTCGAAATGCTGGTGCGGAAGTTTCTGGTGGACATAGAGCAGGGCGGCGGCGCCGGAGAGCACACCGAAGATAACGATCAGCGCCGCAAGCCAGGTGTGGCCGGTGATGTCCGCGCCGTATTCCAAGCCCGGGAGCAGGAGCGAGAAAAAGGAGGCGGCCAGCATGACGCCGGCGGCAGCCGCCAGCATGCCATCCTGGAGCTTGTGGCTGATGGTGCGTACCAGAAAAATCGCCAGGGCGCCTGCCCCGGTGGCCAGGCCGGCAAACAGGCTGGCAAGGCTTCCCAGCCAGACGATACTGAAATCAGCGGACATTCGGGCTCCTTTTGGCTGTCGGTTTGAGCATAGCACTCCACGGCCCTTGGCGAATGGTCGAATGGCGCGGCTCGGTTCGCCTGAGTCATAACAACGATGGCAGAACAATCAGGACAGGGGAAATACCATGGGGTTTAGTGAGCTGTTCGAATACCGCCAGGTGAATGCTGGAGGCGTAACCATCAACGTTGCCCACGCCGGTTCCGGGCGGCCCCTGTTGCTGCTTCACGGATACCCGCAGAACCATCGGATGTGGCAAAGGGTGGCACCGGCCCTCACTCAGGATTTTCATGTCATCTGCCCTGATCTCAGGGGGTACGGGGACAGCGACAAACCGGATTCCGATCCGGAGCACGTCACCTACAGCAAGCGACAGATGGCCGCCGATATGGTGGCAGTCATGCGCGCATTCGGCCATGAGCGATTCAGTGTGGCGGGCCACGATCGTGGCGCCCGGGTGACCCACCGTCTCTGTCTGGGTTTTCCGGATCTGGTCGAGAGGGCGTGTGTCATGGACATTGCGCCCACTCTGCACATGTTCGAGCACACCGACCAGGACTTCGCGACCGGCTACTATCACTGGTTTTTCCTGATACAGCCCGATAACTTGCCAGAGCACATGATCGGCCTCGACCCGGATTACTATCTGCGCGAGAAGCTCCGGCGATGGTCTGCGCCGGGGGCGACATTCGATCCGGAGACGGTTGGCGACTATGTTCGCTGCTTCTCGGCCCCGGAGGCAATCCATGCCAGCTGCGAGGATTACCGGGCAGCGGCGACTGTGGATCTGGACCATGACCGGGCGGACCGGGACGCCGGTCGAAAGGTCACCTGTCCGTTGTTGGTGCTGTGGGGGAAGGAAGGGTTCGTGAACCGGACCTACGACGTGCTGTCAGTGTGGCGCGATTACGGTGCCGACGTGCACGGCAAGGCGCTTGAATGCGGTCATTTCCTGCCTGAAGAGGCGCCGGAGTCCGTCATTGACGAACTCCGGCGGTTTTTCGCGGCTGGCTGACCCCCAGGTCAGGCGGCGTTCTGTTCGCGCCAGGCCAGTTCATTGGTAATGGTGGCTTTGGGCTGCAGCATGGCGAAGTCCAGATCGTCGATTTCCTTACCATCCTTTAGCCGCTGTACGAAGTCCGGATTCGCAAGCGCTTTCTTGCCGACAGCCAGCAGGGCACCCGGGAATTGGTTGGCGACATCCTGATGGTTGGTTTCATCGATACCACCGTTGAGAATCAACTCCAGACCTTCAACCGAGGCTGCCACATCTGCGAGGCTCTGATCGCCATCGACAAAGTTCTGCCGGCTGACGTCACCATCGGTGGTGTGGACGAAATCGGCACCGGCGTCCCGAACCGCTTCGACAATTTTCCGGAAGCCAGCCTCGCCCTCGGGTAGCTGATAGTCCGGATCGGTCACCGTCGCCTGAGACAGCCGTATGCCCACCGGATAGCTGTCACCGACGGCTTCCCGAACGGCGCGGACTACTTCCACCACAAAGCGCAGGCGGTTCTCCAGAGTTCCGCCATAGCGGTCTTCACGTTTGTTGAAATGCGTGCTCAGGAACTGGTTGAGCAAATAGCCGTTTGCTCCGTGAATCTCGATGCCATCAAAGCCCGCTGCTTTAGCGTTCTCAGCGGCACGGGCAAAGCCATCGACCGCCACTTCAATATCTGACTCAGTCATTGCGGACGGGGTCTGCCAGGCTTCCTGGTCACCATACAGGCCAAGGGGCGCGCCCTTCGGACTCACTGTGCTTGGGCCAAGCGGCTGATCCGTGTAGTGATTGGCCTGGAACTGGGCACCGGCATGCATCAACTGGATGAAGATCTTGCTGCCAGCTTCATGGACACGGTTAACGATCGTTTCCCATCCGGAGATGTGGGCATTATTGATGATGCCCGGCTGGTTGGCATAACCCTGGCTCGCCTTGTCATCTGTGTAGGTGCCTTCGGTGATCACCAGGCCAAAACCGCCCCTGGCATAGGCTTCGTAGTGATCGGCCATCAGTGCATTCGGGGTCCCGTCGGCCTCGGCGCTGGTGCGCGTCATCGGGGCCAGGGCAAACCGGTTAGGTACCTCGATAGAACTGAATTTGCAGGCTTGCATAACGTCGCTCATAGATACCCTCATAGGCCAATGAATTGTGAGAGCAAACTATCGTGGCAGAGAGCGTTCTCTTAAAGCGAAGAATATCGATTTAGCCTGTCAGTATTTTTGAAGGATTATTCCGAACCGGCTCGTCTAGGGGCGCCACTTCCTTGCCTACGGGCCTAATTCGTTTTGTAGGTGGGATAAACGGAAGGGGCTAGCGTAGGTTCGCAACCAATAGCTCCCCGCGCCTGCTTATGGGCATGCAGATACCAGCGTCTGCCGCCAGAGCTGAAGGTGGCCTCTTTTATTTCAAAGCTGGCGGTGGTGACCGTCGCAGGAACCGGAGTGCCATCTGCGTGCCGGTAGACGCAGCTGGTTTCCAGGCTGAATGCCGTGGCCACGGGTAATGCAATGAAGCCGTCCTCGGTAACACTGGGCGCCTTGCCATCGATGGAAATCACCTTGAGACAAGGGCCAAAGTGGACCTTGTCGAGATCATCAATGTACTCGCTGAGACAGTGTTGAGCACTCAGCAGAACCCGGTCGGGGGGAATGTTGCCTTGTGTGTCGGAAGGTAGCGACTGACAGCCGCTCAGAATGAAAAGCGCCGAGAGGAAAGGCAGTATGCGTGGCATGAGAGTCTCCTTGCCTGTGCCTTTCCTCCCGGTACGCCGGGGACCTTACTCGAAGGTCCGGGGGCGCAGTGCGTCGGGCTTCAGGAAAGGCTTGTCGCCGGTGTTATCGTGATCGCCCAATAGTTTTCCGTTGACTACTGTTCCATAGTTCGTGTGCTTGTGGAAGTTCAGGAATTTCTCACGGGTCTCTTTCACATCACCGGTATAGCGCGGATCCTGGGGACGCTCCTGGGAGTTGATGTAGTTGGCAACCTGCCAGGCTTCATCGTCGGTCAGTGACCCGGGCTGCCCCAGCGGCATGTTGTTCTTGATGAACGAGGCCGCGGTGAAAATCCGGGTCATGCCTGCACCCCAGTTGTAAGAGCCATCACCCCACAGCGGCGGGAACACAACCTGGCCGTCCTTCTTCTGGCCCTGCCCGTTGTCGCCGTGGCAGACCGCACAATTCTCGGCGTAGACCTGCTTGCCGCGCTCATAGTCCAGCTCGGGCTTCTTGTTGCCAAGGTGGCTGAAACCGCGGCCGCCAATGTTTTTCTCGTAAACCGGTGCGTCCTTGGCGAGCCACTGGTGGTAGGCCATCATGGCCAGCATGTCGTCACTGCCATAGGCAGGGGGCTTGCCATTCATGGAGAACGAGAAACACCCGGCAATCCGCTCTTCCAGCGAGTTCACGTGCTGGTTCTTGCCCCGGAAATCCGGCAGCGTGGTGGCAGCCGGCCAGACCGGGCCGGACCAGTTCATGCGTCCCTCGCCCATGTGGCAGGACTTGCAGTTCAAGTCATTGAACACATACTTGCCACGATACTGCTGGGTGTTCATGAACATGTCCCGGCCCTTGAGGATGACCTTTTTCAGTTCCGGGTGGATGCTGTCATCGTTCTTCAGGTCCTCCACGGTGGGGGCGCTGTGAACGTACTGGCCTTCCTTGAATTCCGGCAGTTTGACCGGCACTTCAGGCTGCGCCAGGGCCACCGGGCTTGCAACCAGCAGGCCGGCGAGCAGGGAAATCGTATGCTTCATTTTCATGGCTCTGCCTCCTGTTATTTCGCGGTTGCACTCTGGCTGCCCAGGTAGGCGGCCACGGCGTTAATCTGTTCCTCGGTCAGGCGCTCCGCAACAGCTGTCATCAGCTGGTTGGGATCGTTGTTGCGCTGGTTGCTCTTCCAGGCATTGAGCTGTGACCGGATGTAATTCGGATGCTGTCCGGCGATGGCCGGGAAGGTGTCGCCAACACCACGGTTGCCGGGGCCGTGGCAGGAGGAGCAGGGCGGAATGTAGTTATCCCAGTCGCCCTGGTTGGCCAGTTTCTCACCGAGGGCGAGTACTTCGTCACTGACATTGGCCGGTGTCGTGGTCTCGGGAATCGGCATGGCGGCATAGTAGGCGGCCAGGTCCCGGATCTGTTGTTCATCGAAGTTGTCGATATTGGGCTGCATCACCGGGCTGACACGCTCGCCACTGTTGTATGCAAGCATCTGCCGGGTCAGGTAGGCGGCATCGAGCCCGGCCAGCCGGGGAAAACCGCCGGCATTGTTGCCGGAACCGTCGGCGCCGTGGCAGGCCAGGCATGGGGCGCCGCTGCCATCACCCTGCGCGGCCAGCTCGGCGCCTCGCTCGGGATCGCCTTCGGCGGCGAAAGCGCCGGTGGCCAGGGCGGTTATGGCGCCCATCAGAATCAGGTGGGAGAGGGTTTTCATTGTTTGTCTCCGTTCATAAAAAAACGCATTAGCATATATCCATAAGTGCTAAAGTCAATCTGACTTTGGTTAATCATTCCCGCCGGTTTTGCGGAAATCTTTTGCGACAACCGGTGTTGGCAGCTGATGGTCCCCGGACACGGACTGGCGCAACTGGGCCAGTAACCTGAAATCGCGGTTGTAGATATCGTCACGGAACTGGATTCGCTGGTCTTCGTCTACCCAGGCTGTCCAGTATTGAATATAGATCGGAATCGGGTCAGGGAGGACGGCGGTGACCGGAGTTTTTTCCTGCAGCAGCCGATCGATCTTCTCGCGGTTCCACTCGGGGGCACCGGCAAGAAGCTGCTCGGCCAGTTCCATCGGTTTTTCCACCCGGATGCAGCCGGAGCTGAAGCTCCGTTCCTGGCGGCCGAACAGGTATTGGCCCGGTGTATCGTGCAGGTAGACCGCGTAGGGATTGGGAAACATGAACTTGACCTGCCCGAGGGCGTTCAGGGGGCCGGGCTCCTGGACCAGTTGATAGGGAAAGTTGTTCCTGGACAGTGAGAACCAGTCGATGAACGCCGGATCGATTTCCTGCCGGTCGGCTCCCCAGCCCTGATAGACGCGGATACCCTGGCGCTCCAGAAATCCGGGATCCCGAATGATCTGTGGCAGCAGGTCCTCGATCATCAGTTTCCGGGGAACGGTCCAGGTCGGGTTGAACACCAGGTACCGGATGCGGTCGGAGAAAACCGGGGTCTGGCGGTAGGGCCGGCCGACAATAACCCTCGATTGCAATGCCTCGCGGCCATCCATTACCAGCTGCAGTCCGAAACCGGCAATATTGACGATCACATAGTCATCACCCAGGGATTGCGGCAGCCAGCGCCAACGCTCCAGGCTGGCGTCGATCTGCCGGATGCGCTCCACCGGCATGAGATTCACGGCGGCGAGCGTTTTCTTGCCGATGATGCCGTCCGGCTCCAGGCCATGCCGGGCCTGGAAATTGGGAATCACCAGGTCCAGGTCCTCGCCGTAGAAGGTCTGGTCGGTGACTGAACTTGCCGGATCAGCCGGGGCCGGGATGTCTCCCAGGGCGGCCAGCCTGCGCCGGATCTCTGGCAGCCGTGGATCCTGATCACCGGGATGAATGGACGGGCCGTCGGCAATTGGCAACCAGGGGTGTCCAAGCAGGGGAGTAAGCTGGTTGCGGGCCTCCATCAATTTGGCATAGGCCCGGTGCGTGGGGCGGAGGCTGTCGAGAGTCGCGGCAATGGTGTTGTTCCGGAGTGCCTCCGCGAGAGAGACCGCCAGGTCCTGGTGTTGTCGGCTGGCACTCCACTCGGCGTGAATGGTCTGCGGGTTCACCTTGCCCTCGAGCAGATGCGATGCCGCCAGCAGGAAGGCGTCGGTAAACAGCAGGTCGATGTCTGCCTGAATCTCCCCTGACAGATCATCCCGCGCGCGCAGGACCAGGTCTGATAAAAGATCTCCGTGATAGTCCACCGGGTTGAGACCGTCGTTGGCGATCTGCCTGATGGCTTCAGCCAGTTCCCGGCGATGGCCCGGGGAGGACCAGGCCAGCTGGAAACCGTGGTTTTCGTAGAATCTGCGCAATGCTTCCCGTGCCAGCAGTGGCTCGCCAAGCACCTGCACCGGCTGCCCGCCTTCGAGCGCTTCAATTCGTTGGACAAGAGGTTCGCTCGGGCCTGCCGCCGTGACAGAAGGCGCCGGTAGCACCAAGATGATCAAGGTTGCCAGGATGGCCAACGCGGTGTGCCAGGATTTACTCATATCCACTCGTTACCATAATGCCATCTGGTCTCCGGCGGGGCGGCGGAACAGATCGGTCCTCAGCGAGCCGTGGTCACGGCCATTGAGTCCGAGCTTGCGCACCTTGTTCCGGAAGCGTTGGCGAATGAGGTCAGAGTAGGGACCCAGACCGGTCATACGATTGCCGAAGGTGCTGTCGTAACTCTTGCCACCCCTGAGATCACGAATCCGGTTCATGACATGCCCGGCCCGGTCGGGGAAATGTCGCTGGAGCCAGTCCTGGAACAGTTCGTCCAGCTCATAGGGTAAACGTAGCATAATCCAGCCGGCCTGTTCGGCTCCGGCGTTGGCCGCGGCCTCCAGAATTGCCTCGATTTCTTGGTCGTTGATAAACGGGATGACGGGGCCGATGATGATCCCGACCGGAATGCCGCTTTCACGGAGCCGTTCAATCATCTTCAGCCGCGTGGCGGGAGCGGCCGTCCGGGGCTCCATCCGGCGTTTCAGGTCATTGCTCAGGGTGGTCAGGCTGATGGTGACCGAACACAGCTGGTCCCGCGCCAGGTCCGCCAGCAGGTCCAAGTCCCGCAGGATCAATGCGCCCTTGGTAATCAGAGAAACCGGATGCCGGTATTCGCACATCACCTTCAGCAGATCGCGGGTGATTTCCCGCTCCCGCTCGATGGGCTGGTAGGCATCGGTATTCATGCCCAGGGCGATGGGGGACACACGGTAACCAAGCTTGTCCAGGGTTTCCCGGAGCCGTGTTGCGGCATTGGGTTTGGCGATCAGCCGGGTTTCGAAATCCAGCCCGGGTGACATGTCCCAGTACGCATGTGAGGGCCGGGCGAAGCAGTAGATGCACGCATGCTCACAGCCCCGGTAGGGGTTGATGGACTGCTCAAACGGGATGTCCGGGGAGCTGTTGCGGCTGATGATGGATCTGACTGTCTCATCCATGACCTCCGTCGCCATGGAATCCGGGCAGGTGTCATCCTCCGGGTCCCGGTACCAGCCGTCGTCGTGGTCACGGTCGGTGGTGATGGGCTGGAAGCGGTTGTGCGGATTCAGGCTGGTGCCCCGGGTTTTCATAGTCTCACCAATACTGTTTATGTATACAGTATTGTTGATGCTACTACCCCTGTATCCTTCCCGGCAAGCAGAATCCGGCAGTTCGACTGCCGGCCTGATGTCTGAATGCCGAGGAACCCATGTCTGATCTTACGCTGGTCCAGTACGCCCTGATTGGCCTGATATTCGTTTGGAGCGGGTTCGTTCGCTCGGGCCTGGGGTTTGGTGGCGCGGTCCTTTCCCTGCCGTTTCTCCTGCTGGTCTACGACGAGCCGCTGGTGTTTCTGCCGATCATTGCGGTGCACTTGCTGGTGTTTTCATCCCTGACCATCTGGATGAACAACCGGAAGAACCGAAGCCGGGAGAATCCGGTGGAAGGTGGCACGGTGGACTGGCCTTACCTGTGGCGGATTCTTGGCATCATGATCGTGCCCAAGCTGATCGGGGTGTTCGGTTTGATCACCATGCCGGGTAACGTGTTGAGCGCGATCATCTTTGTGATTGTGGCCCTGTATTCGGTTTCCTACATCATCAACAAGCCGTTCCGCAGCGGAAGCAAGACCGTGGATGCAATTTTCCTGATGGTGGGGGGCTATATCAGCGGCACATCCCTGATCGGGGCACCGCTGATCATCGCCGTTGCCGCGCAGCACGTGGTGAAGGAAAAGCTCAGGGATACCCTGTTCGCACTCTGGTTCATCCTGGTGCTGATCAAGATGGCCGCGTTCGTCTGGGCCGATGTGGATCTGCAACTCATCCACCACCTGTGGTTACTGCCCTGTGCCGCAGTCGGCCATGTGATCGGGCTTTATGTGCACGACCGCATGCTCAGGGCAGAAACCCCGGTTTTCTTCCGGGTGCTGGGGGTGGTCCTGCTGGTGGTCAGCAGTGTTGGTATGTTCAGTGTGCTGGGCTGAGGGAATCCCCTCAGCCAGCGCGACCGAAGACCTTCTCGAGAAAACCGACGGAGCGGACATCCGGAATCGGCAGGTTATCCACCTCGTCGATGGCCTTGCGCCAGAAAGCTTCGGGATCGTCCAGGTGGGCGACCTTGGCCCGCTCTTCCTTGCTGTAGTGATTGTGCTCGCCTTCAATGCCTTCGGCCATCAGCGCCCGGGTGTACAGGTAGATGGCAGCGCGAATGGTGCGCAGCACGCGACAGTAGACATCCCGGCTGAGGTTGATGGCCAGCTCCGCGGACAGGTTGATCTGCTTTTGCAGGGCAACCATGGCCTCTTTTTCCAGCGGAACCCGGTTGCCATCGCCTTTCTTGCAGTTCAGGCACACCTTTTCCAGCGACTTGACGCCGTCGGTCAGATCCATGTGGCCGTATTCAGCTTTCTGGTCTTCCTCCAGTGGCGCAGGAATCCAGCCATACTGGGGCGAGCGGGCAACGATGTGCCCGGGCAGGTCCCGTCGGAAGGGCGGAGCGGACGCGAGGTCCTGATAGCCATCGAATTCCGTGCGCAGCCAGGCTGCAACCTCGCGATGCCGCAGCATCATGGCAAGGGTGATGGCTGATTGCACGATATCCTCGACCAGTTCACTGGAATCCTGGGTCCGTTCCTCCAGGTGATTGACGGATGCAGACATGTTTTCCTCCCCGGCAATGGCCATTCGGGGTGGTCTGTTCCATTGCCGTGTTTTTGTTGTTGTTGATGCGACTTACGATTGTCGAAACCGCAAGTTCTGAACTAAAACGTATACACGGGATCCGGCTTTCGCCGTTGTAAAAAGGTTATAGCTTGTAACCGACGGTAAGTGGCCGGGGAGGTCTGGAAATGAAAGCAGAAGACAGATTTACATCACGCAGGGAATCCATGGTGGATTACCAGATCATCAGCCGGGGCATTGATGATCCCCTGGTGGTGGAAGCCATGCGCCGGGTACACCGGGAAGCCTTCGTGCCGGAGAGCCTCCGGGACGCCGCCTACGAGGATGGTCCCCTGCCGATCGGGGCCGGCCAGACCATCTCCCAACCCTATATTGTCGCTCTGATGGTCGATGCCCTGGAGCTTCGGGGTGGTGAGCGGGTGCTGGATATCGGTACCGGATCGGGCTATGCGGCGGCTGTACTGGCTTGCATTGCCGCCGAAGTGTTCGGTATCGAGCGGATTCCGGAGCTTGCGGAGCAGGCCCGGAAGAATCTGGCGGCGGAAAATTTCGACAATGTCCGGGTGCGCTGCGGAGACGGCACACTGGGCTGGCCGGAGGAGGCCCCGTTTGACGGCATCACCGTCGCCGCCGGAGCTCCCGCCGTACCGGACGCCCTCAAGCATCAGCTGGCGGTGGGCGGGCACCTGGTGATTCCGGTGGGCTCGGAACACATCTCCCAGACTCTGATACGGGTGACCCGGGTGTCGGAGGATGAATTCAGGACCGAAAACCTTGGCGGAGTGCGGTTCGTACCCCTGCTCGGGGAGCAGGGGTGGTCCTGAAGGGTTCCCGGTTCAGCTACCGGCGTGGGTGCTCTCGAAGATCTTGTCCGCCGAGGCCGCGACGAAGCCGGTGTACAGTTCTCCATCGGGTTTGGGGTAACGCAGGGCGAACTCGTAGAAACAGCTTGGAATGACCTCTTCCCGGTCCGAGAACCGCACCGCGACCCGGTCCGCCATGGTGGATGACTGTTCCAGCAAATCCTTTGGCGACCCTTTCACCTCGCCGCCACTGCTGTTGACGGTGAAGCCGTTATCCTTCAGCAGCTGGTTCATTTCGGCGACGCTGTGAATGCTGTCCAGGTCATTGATGCTGACCGTGAAGTGATTGGCGCGGTAACCCCAGGCCGCCATCCAGGCGGCGTATTCGCTCTCTTCCAGCAATTCCCGGTAGGTGTCACGGCTTACCTGCCAGTGCCGGCCGGAATACAGGAAATTGTCGGCGGTGGTGCTGTCAGGATCGACCTGGTCCACCAGCTTACCCACGATCTGCTGAAGCCCGGGCGAGCACTGGTCCACCAGCAGCTCCGAGATGAACACCTTGGGCGCGTGCTTGTCCGGATGTTCGAAATGCCGGGCGTAGAGCTTCTTGGCCTCGAAGTGGTACTCCCCGCAAGCCTCGTAACCGAGATTCAGGAAATGCCTTGCCAGAGTGTCCAGCCCAACCGGATCAAGATTGAAGGTGCGCAGTGCGATATGGTCATTGACCACCGGCCTTGGTTCCCGCTCGGCCAGAAGCCGGTGAATCCGCTCTGCAGATGGGGTGACGGTCCGGTAGTTCTCCCAGAGTTCACGGAACAGGGTCTGGTAATCAGTGTGCATAGTGTCTATCTCCTTGTTCGTCCGCAGGGATGGCCGCCGGGTGTGCCGGTTGTTTCCCGGAGTCCGCCTGAGCGTGATTGAGGGGCAGTAGCCATACGGCTGCCTGTTCATTGATGCCGAGCCGGTCACCAAGTTGGCGCGGCAGGGTAACCGCGGCGCCGTCCGGATCGATCCATGCCCGATCGGTCACCGTCGCCCGGAAATCCTTTGTGCCGGTGGTGGCAACAATCACCGGTTGTGCGGTCTGGTCCAGCTGTCCCGGCCTGCCAGCGTCAGCGAACCGGGCAGTGCATTGGATTGAACGCCGTGCGCTGGCAATATCCCCCAGGCCACATTCCACCGTCGGCCCGGCATCAAACAGGTCAATAAAACCGCGGTGGCGAAAACCTTCGGCCTCCAGCATTCGCAGGGCCGGGCGGGTGTGGGGGTGAACCTTGCCGATCACTGCTCGGGCCTCGTCGCTCATCAGGTGCGTGTACAGCGGTGCCGCCGGCATCAGCTCCTCGATGAAATCAGTGTAGCCGGAGCCCACCAGACTGGTGGCTGAGGTGAATTCCATATCAACAAAGTGTTGCCGCAACCAGTTCCAGAAGGGCGACTGCCCGGCGTGGTCGGAGACGCCGCGCATTTCAGCGATGACGGTATCGGCAAAACGTTCCGGGTGTTGCGCCATGAACAGGAACCGGACCCGTGACAATAGCTTGCCGGCATTGGCCCTGCGGTATTCCGGGCGAAGATAGAGCGAGCAGATTTCCGTGTGGCCGTTGTAATGGCTGCAGCGGGTCAGGGTCTCCACCTGACGGCGCAGTCCCAGATCCCGGGAATGATGGACCACCGTGTTGTGATGGAAGTGATGCAGGGGCCGTGTATGGCCGGTGCGGGCCTCGATGCCGGTGGTGCCCATGATGGCACCGGTTTCCTCGTCTTCCAGGACAAACAGGTAGTGCTCATCCCCCGGTGTCTCGATCTCCCGGCAGAAACTGGCGCTGGCATGGTCGATTTTCCGGGCCAGTGCGTCCCGGTCCGGCATCAGGGAGGTGAAACCGGGGCCGGACTCATCGGCGATTCGGTAGAGGGTATCGAGGTCTGTTGCTGCAACCGGTCTGATGATCATGGCGAATCTTCCCTGTTGTTTTGGTGCCAGTATGGGGAAGAGTGTTGCCGGTTTGCAGTTTCAATATGATCGAAGTGATCTACAATAATGGCAAAACGCCATATAGAGTTAACAGAATGATTAATTCTCAGGATCAGAAGCTGCTCATGCTGCTCCGGCGGGACGCCAGAACCAGCATTACCGACCTGGCCAGATCACTTGATGTGTCCCGCTCAACGGTCCAGAACCGACTGGCACGGCTCGAGAAGGCGGGCATTATCCGGGGCTATTCGGTGGAACTGGGCGGGGAGTACCTGGCCAACCAGGTTGAGGCACACGTATCAATCAAGGTGATCCAGAAGCTTACGGCACGAACCAACATGGCCCTGGAAGACATCAGCCAGGTTGTGCAGCTGTTCTCGGTCAGCGGCGAGTATGACCTGATTGCCATCGTCCAGGCTCAGTCCCTGGAGGAGCTGAGCAAGGTCCTTGATGATATCGGGAATCTCGAGGGCGTGGAGCGCACCAACTCAGCGGTGGTGCTGGAGACCCGATTCAGGCGCTAGTACGGATTGCTGGTGTCAGCTGCCCAGCAGGCCCGCATAGGCGCAATAGAAAAAGGCCGCAGAGCCAATGAGGATCACACCCCAGGCGGGGAAGATCAGAGCCGAGCGAGTCGATGTTTTCATAGTCATCTCCAGACATTGATGCGACTGCTTGTTGGATACGCTGTAACTCTCACTGTAGACCAGTCTTGATTAATGTCACGGTTTATTTTTTGAACAACTTCTCAGGGCGGACGAATTGGCCAACCGGGACGTTCTTTATTGCTATTGAGGCCAAGGCAAGGTCCGCTACTATGCAGGTAGAGTCATAACAACAATAAAGCACCGCGCAACACCGGCTGAACAATAACAATCAGGAGTTACGAATGGCGGTAGATCCTCGCAAGCAGACCTCGCTGCACTGTCTCTATTACTGGGCGGAGCAAACCCCCGATAACGTCTATCTCACCCAGCCCTATCCCGATGGCCGCGTGGAAGATATCACCTGGAAGCAGGCGGTCGATCAGGTTTCCCGGATGGCCGGTTATCTGATGAGCCTGGACCTGCCGGACCGGAGCAACATCGGACTGCTGGGCAAGAACAGTGCCTACTGGATCCTGGCGGACCTGGCGATCTGGGCAGCCGGTCATGTCAGTGTGCCGCTTTACCCGACTCTCAACGGGGAAACCGCGGCCTATATCCTGGAGCACAGCGAGGCCAGGCTGCTATTCCTGGGCAAGATGGATGGCACTGCCGACGGCTGGAACGATATCAAGGGCAGCCTGCCTGCCGATCTTCCGATTATTTCCCTGCCGCTGTCGCCCCGGGATGACACGCCGAAGTGGCTTCAGATCATTGCCGAACAGGAGCCCGCCGAACCCCGGATACCCGACCCGGATGACCTGGCCACGATTGTCTACACCTCCGGTTCCACCGGTCGTCCGAAGGGTGTCATGCACAGTTTCCGGAACATGATTTCCGTGGCGGACGGTCTGCAGCAACTGTTCCCGGTCAGTTCCGAGGAGCGCATGTTGTCGTACCTGCCCCTGGCCCATGTGGCGGAGCGGGCGGCGGTGGAGACCCAGTCCCTGTATTTCGGCTTCCATCTCTATTTCGCCAACTCCCTGGATACTTTCCAGGAAGACCTGCAGCGGGCCAGGCCAACGCTGTTTTTCTCGGTGCCCCGCCTGTGGATGAAGTTCTACCTGGGCGTGAATGCCAAGTTGCCGCCGAAAAAGCAGAAGCTGTTGTTCAACATCCCGATCCTGAACTCGATGGTGAAGAAAAAGGTGCTCCGGCAACTGGGCCTGGACCACTGTCGTGCTGCACTCACCGGCGCCGCCCCCCTGTCCGCAGAGATCGTCTCCTGGTACCGCAACCTGGGCCTGGAGCTGCTGGAGGTGTACGGAATGTCGGAGAACTTCGGGTATTCCCATGCCAACCGCCCGGGCCAGGCCAGGGCCGGGTATGTGGGCATGGCCAACCCCGGGGTTGAACACCGGATCGGTGAGGGCGGCGAAGTTCAGGTCCGGAGTCCGGGCCAGATGCTCGGTTATTACAAGAATGAGGAGAAGACGCGGGAGGACCTTACCGACGATGGCTTCCTGAAGACTGGCGACATGGGTGAAATTGACAACCAGGGGTTTCTGCGGATCACCGGCAGGGTCAAGGATCTGTTCAAGACCTCGAAAGGCAAATACGTGGTGCCGGTGCCGATCGAGAACCGCTTCAATCACCCTCAGGCCGAGGTGGTCTGTGTGGCCGGAGCCAATCAGCCGCAGCCCTGCCTGATGATGCTGTTATCCGAGGAAGCACGGGATCAGCTGGAACGGGGTGCCGACCGCTCACAGCTCGAGCAGGAGCTGGCGGCGGAGCTGGACGCCGTAAATGCGGCCTGCGAGGCCCATGAAAAGGTCGCCTTTGTGGTGGTCGTGAAGGAGCCCTGGACCATGGAAAACGGCATGCTCACGCCCACCATGAAGATCAAGCGCAATGTGATCGAGGACTTCTATAACAACAGGATGGAAGACTGGTTTGCGCGCAACAGCAAGGTGGTCTGGGAGTTCTGATTACTTTTCTTCGAGCCAACAAAAAAACGCCGGCGATTGCTCGCCGGCGTTTTTCTTTGGGCTGTTCTCTGACCTGAATCACCTGTAGTGAATCAGTGTCCACCCTGAACCTGAGGCATATCCTGAGCCACAACCGCAGCCTTGCGGTTGAAAATGCGCACCTTGCGACTGATAAACTGCGCCGCCTGCTTTACTGCAGTACGGGTATACTGGCGCCTGACCTCAGCACTATTGTGGAGGATACTGGACGGCAGCGGGTTTACGGTTGCGATATGGTTCTGAGTCATAGCGCCTTCCTCCTTTTCATCGGGTGGATTGATTAGCGATCTACCTTTAATTTACAGACTATTCTAAGGATTCTTTTTTGCAGCTTGAATACGTTAAACTCCGTATCCGCGTTGCAAATATGCAGTGATTATGGACTGGGATTATCTTCGATATATTAGGGCTCTTGCAATAGGCGGAACGCTTGCAAAGGCCGGTGAATTGCTGGGTGTGCACCAAACCACTGTTCTGAGACGACTCGATCAGATGGAAGAGTCTCTGGGTGTGCAGTTTTTTGAACGCAATCAGAACGGATTGCAGCTGACGCCTGTGGGAGAGATGGCCTTCCGGGAGGCCGAAAGACTGGCCACGGACATGGAAAACCTGGAGCGCAAACTGGTTGGCGGAGATTCTGCACCAGTGGGTAAGGTCCGGATCGCGGCCGAAGACATGATGCTGAACGAGCTGCTCAGCCCGATCCTGGCGGAACTGGTCCGGGAGTTTCCGGATATCGAGCTGGAAGTGCTCACCGACAACGACGTGGCCAACCTCTCGCACCGGGAAGCGGATCTCACCCTCCGGCCGGAAAACAAGCCCCAGGCCACGCTGGAAGGGGAGCGCATTGCCGCTGTTGAATCCGCGGTCTACGGTTCCGCCCGCTATTGCCGGCGCAACCGGGATATGGACATCGATAACCGGCCGGAGGACTGCCTCTGGATCATCCCGGACGAGACCTTCAGTCAGTTGGCGACCGGACGCTGGTACCGCAAGCACCTCAAGAATGTCACCTCGGTGATCCGCTGCAACAGCCTGCAGTCCATGGCCGCCCTGGCCAGGGCCGGCGCCGGGCTGGCTGTGTTGCCCTGTTTTGTCGGTGAGAGCGCCAAAGAGCTGCGGAGGTTATCGGATCCGCTGGAGGGTGAAAGCGTGGATCTGTGGTTACACGTCAACCAGGATACCCAGCAGATGGCCCGGGTACGCATCGTCATGGAATTCATGGTGGATCGGCTGCGGGCGCTGGAATCGGCGATCGAGATCAGCACCACCTTCTGATCAAGGCTCCGCCTGGCAGAAGGGCCAGAACTGGTACCAGCGCCAGCACTGGAACTCCTGTTCGCACTGCTGCAGCTGGTTATGGTAGCGGAACGCCCGACTGCGGACCCGGGCAGCGAGTGCCTGGATCTCCGGCTTCTGGTCATAGGTTCTGCGGGTATAGCCGCCGCGACCTTCGTGGTAGGCCAGGTAGAGCTCCCGGGGAGCAGTGAAGGGAATACCCAGGTGTTCATGGCTCAGGCGGTTGTACCAGCCCACGAAATCCAGTGCGTATGCCATGTCCGAGCGCACGGTCAGCCAGCCGCCATCGTTGGCTGCCAGATATTCCCGCCAGGCCGGGTCCAGCGCCTGGGCGTAGCCGAAGGCGGTGGTGGGCCGGGTCCATGGGATCAGCCCCCAGAGCAGGGTCCGCGGCGGCCGGGCATGACTGCGGAACGAGGATTCGTAGTACACGAAGGCCATCTGTGTGGCGATGGGCGTTCCCCATTTTTCCTGGGAGGCACGGGCGTAGTCGTACCAGACGGTGTGTTCCCGGAAAATCTCGCACAGGTTGTCCGGGTTGGCGGGCGGATCCGGGGCCAGCAGGCTGAACCGGAGGGTAGCCCACACGCCCATCAGCAAGCCCAGAACCGGTAATCCATACCACTTTGCCCGCGCACGCCACACATTAAGGCGCTTGCCGCGGCGCTGTCTGCGCCGGGGGCGTGGTTTGCGCGATTTCCCTACCAAACTGTCATCTCCCGCGGCTCTGAATGGCTTGCTGAGGGGCCTGCGGCCGTGTCATAAACGGCGGTATTCCCAACCCAGGATAATAGTGAAATGAGACTTGGCACCCTAGTTAAACCTCTTTTAGTCGTAACGCTGCTGGCGGGCGGGATGGCCCATGGCGCCCCGAGCGCCCAACAGGTGCTGGCGGCGTCCCCCATTGACGACATTGTTGCCCAATACCCGGCGATGATGAGCCAGGGGATTCGCGAGGGCATGAAGCGCAGTGGCCAGGTACCGCCGATGGTGGCGGAAACCCTGGGGAGTATTGTCAGCAGCAGTTTCCGGGCCGAGGACATCGAACGCCGGATCATCGCCGACCTGGACGAGAACCTCTCGGATGCACAGTTGGAAGCGGTGCGTGACTGGTATGAGACACCCGTGGCGCGGAAGATAGCCGAAGTGGAAATCGCCGCATCGGCCCCCGACAGCTGGCAGCAGGTTCGGGCACAGGCCCCGGCCCTGAATGAAAAGTACCAGGGTACCGAAAGGGCCCGCATGTTTGACCGGTTTGATCGCGCATCCCGTGCCACCGAAAGCGCCGTGGACACGTCCATTGCGGTTCAGCTGGGTATGGCGACAGCGATGGCCGCACTGAGCACCGACTCCGTGCACTACGAGCAATTGCGCCAGCGTATCGAGGGACAGCGGAGCATGCTGCGCGGCATGATGGAACAGCAGGTCTACGACAGTTATCTGTATACCTACC
The DNA here is from genome assembly GCF_003315345.1 of Marinobacter pelagius. GTDB lineage: Bacteria > Pseudomonadota > Gammaproteobacteria > Pseudomonadales > Oleiphilaceae > Marinobacter > Marinobacter pelagius_A. The sequence continues at coordinate 28,064 of NZ_QNRO01000026.1, read as the reverse complement.
GCAACATCAGCACCCAGGAACTTGACCTGTATCTGGACTTCCTCGAAAGCGACGCCGGCTCGGCATTTTCCCGCGTGGTTACCAACAGTATCCAGCAGGCCATAACCGAACCGGTGGAAAGCGTGGGCAAGCAGATGTCCCGCTTCCTCAGTCCGGAATCACCAGGCGGTCAGTAAACTCCCCGAGTTCCCGGTAAACGGCCTCCCGTTTGCGTTCATAACGGTGGGAAAAATGGAACGCGATCAATTGCCGGACCTGTGCCTCATTGGCAATCCGGGCGCAGGCCCGGGTAGTGAGGTGGTGGGTCCGGTGGGCCTGGGCCTCGTCCGCGTTCATGAATGAAGCCTCGCAGAACAGGGTGTGGGCGCCGTGTGCCAGGGCGGTCATTTTCTCCATGTTTTCCGGGGTATCCGCGAAGTCTGTGCCATAGACCACCTTGTCTCCGGGTGCCTGGATCAGCAGCTGTCGGGCCAGATCCTCCGCCCGCCAGGCGCAGGAGGCATCCGGTGAAATCAGCTCGTCAGGCCGTTTGCGCAACACCGCCATTTTCAGATCGTGTAGCCAGGATCCCGGTTGCAAACCCATCGCGTTCAGACGGTCGCTGCGCACCTGCAGCTTGCCAAAGGGCTCCCAAGCGTAAGCCAGAACCGGGGTGCCATGGTCCAGCAAGGCCGCACGCACCTGGAATTCCGGCTCCCGGTAAAGCACACCGTCGGGCGTGGGCGCATCTTCCAGGGGCGTGGGTGTCGATTCACCCGCGGTGATTTTCCATCGTTTGAGATGGTCCCCGTGCCACTCGTGTACCACAAATCGGGGGCCCCGATCCTCGACCCGGTCCCACAGGATGCCGCTGATCATGCCGGTGATGTGCTGCATCAGCCCGGGCGGTCCGAACAACCGGCAGGGTGGAAAGTGGCCTATGCGGCTGCGCAGGAACCACATGAATCCGCCGATGTGGTCAGCGTGGCAATGGCTGATAAAGACATCACTGACCTGGTGGGCGGAGCGCAGGGGCATACGGCCGGTATCGCCCAGGTCAAACAGCAGGCTCCTGGATTCATGCAGCAGTCGCAACTGCAACAGCGGGTCGCCGCCCACGCCGTTGACCAGGGAGGCCACCACCGGCCCAACTCGAACCGCCACCTGCGGGTCTTTGGCCACGCTGGTCAGGGCGCCCAGCTCAACGCTGACCTGTACCGCTCCGCTGGGCTGTCTTTTGCAGTCCATATCTGCTCCCGGTAATTGAATTTTCCGGTGTGTGAAATTTGTACAAAGCGCGATTTCGGTCCACTCTCCCTAGTATATGCGAGTGAGGAGAGTCGCTATGGATTTCAATGCCTATCAGAAAGCCTTGTCCTCGCAACTCAGGGGGTTGGAGTGCCCATTTACCGAAAAGGAATTTGACCAGCGGCTGGCCCGTGTCCGGGATCGCATGGCCCGGGAAGACTTCGGGGCGCTGCTGCTGACCGATCCTTCCGATATCTTCTACCTGACCGGTTATAGCACCTTCGAAGTGTCCGTCCATGTCGCCCTGGTGGTCACCCAGGAAGATCTCCTGTTGCAGGTGCCCTCCATCGAAATGGGGCCGGCCATGGTCACCACCCGGGTTGCCCGGGTCAGTGGTTACCGCTGGGAAGGCATCGGCGAAGTGCTGGAACCGCTCATGCAGATCCTCAACGACGGTGTTGAAACCGTCGGTATCGATGCCTGGCACGGCTCCCTGCGCCAGGGAGTGCTGGAAGGACTCAAGGCACGGATGCCCGGTGTCCGGTTCCTCAACAACGGCGGTCTGCTGAAAAAGATTCGGATCGTGAAGTCGCAGGCCGAGATCGGCTTGCTGCGCGAAAGTGCCCGGATAACCGCCGAGGGGCTGGAAGCGGCAGTGGCGGCGGTGCGCCCCGGTGTCACCGATAATGACATCGCCGCGGTAGGGGCCCGGGCCCTGCTGGAAGCCGGCAGTGAATTCATGAGCATGCAGCCGATTGTCACCACCGGGCGGCGCAGCAGCGTGATTCACTGCAACCACAAGCGCACGGTGATCCAGGAAGGGGATCCGGTATTCCTCGAATTCGGGTCCGCCTGGCAGCGCTACACGGCACCCATGATGCGGACCATTGTGGCCGGCGCGCGGCCCTCCTCTGAAATGGAGCGGGTCCACGACGGCTGTCGACGCATTGTGGACACGCTGCTGAATTCGATTCGCCCCGGCGTCACCTTTGATCAGGCCGCCCATGACGCCGAACGGGCGCTCCAGCCGCTGGCCGACAAGGTGTTTTTCTCCGGGGTATTCGGCTATACGGTCGGTGCCCAGTTCCCGCCCTCCTGGGTTGCAGGCTCGGGTTTCATCGCCAGGGGCGGCAACATGGAATTCCGCGCGGGCATGGTTTTCCACCTGCCCATCTGCCTGCGCATTCCCAACCAGTGGGGCATTGGCTGTAGCGAGACCATCCTGGTCACGGACGATGGTGCGGAGCCGATCACCCGCAACCCCTGGACCCTTGGCTAGCTGCCCGTTTGGTCAGTTCAGCCTCAGATCCGAAAGAAAAACGGTTCGGGGCGCCGGCAAGCGTACGGCGAAAAGCCCCAGTCTCCGTACGTTGGTCATATCCATGAGCCTGCTCGCCGGCGCGTTTCTGACGTCATCGAGGTTGATAGTGAAGGTATTGGCGCCGGGGTCCAGGACCAGTCGCGTGTTGAAACGATCGCCGTAGGCATTGTCGCCGCGGTCATGGGCCAAATCGTTGATCCTGAGCGTAAGCGTTAGCGGTTCCTGCCCGGGATTGAACAGCATGAGGGTCAGCTGCTCGTAGCCGCGCCAGTCGGCAGGCAGATTATTCAGGGATATTCCGGAGTAGGTTTCCGTGCCCAGTTCAATCATTAGGCTTTGGGGGTGGTTCGAGGTGTGTTCATCGGATGGAACCGCATTGCCGCTCCAGTAGGGGGCGGGATCCTTTTGCCGGAAATCATAGAGTAGAGGAAGTTGTTGGTGGACCTGCCATTGCCGGGCGGCGACTGCGCCTGTGCTGCCAAGTTCGCACAGCAGTAACAGTGCGGTGACTGTCGGGAGGACCCAGGAACGCGCATCGGCGCGGGTGCTGCGGGAAACGACCGGTCGCCAGGAAAGTACCAGCCAGACCCCCAGCAGATTCCTCAGAATGTCGTGCCCGTCAGCCTGCCGATCCGTTCCGGACTGCAGCCACTCGATCAGGATACCCAGCAACAGGACTGCAGCGGTGGCGGCCAGCCAGAGTCGCCAGCCTGTGAGCCATTGCCAGGGTTTTAACGCGTACGTCAGAAGTGCAAAGAGGCCGATATGGCCGAGGTTCCAGACGGACCGGTAAAAAGGCCCTGAGGCCCAGTCCGGTCCGCCGATAAACAACAGTGGTGCCACCCCGACAGCGCCCGCAAAGGCCAGCATTCGCATCCGCTGGCCATTGAAGGCGCTTTCCGGCATGGTGCCAGACCCCATCAGCTGCGGCTGGTGACTTCCAGCAGGTGGTAGCCGAACTGGGTCTTGATCGGTCCGATCACGGTATTCAGTTCGCTGTTGAAGACCGCCTTGTCAAACTCGGGCACCATCTGGCCCGGGCCGAAAGAGCCCAGGTCGCCGCCGTTACGGCCGGAAGGGCAGGAGGAGTGCTGCTTTGCCACTTCGGCAAAATCCTGGCCGCCTTCGATGGCTTTCTTCAGTTCTTCACATTTTGCTTCGCTGTCCACCAGAATGTGGCGTGCGGTTGCTTGTGCCATGATCAGTTTCCTGTGTCAGGATTAATGGGTACGTCAGAACGGGAATGCTGCCCGCACAGTCCGCCGGAGGCAAGCGCTTTTTATCCGTGTTTCTGCGGCCTCACAGTCCTGGTGGCAAACCTGTACAATGCCGGGTTTCTCTTTGCCGGCGCCCTGCCGGCCCCACATCGACAGGTTTCTTTCTTGATCTCCACCGCCAATATCACCATGCAGTTCGGGGCAAAGCCCCTGTTTGAAAACGTTTCCGCCAAATTCGGTAACGGCAACCGCTACGGCCTGATCGGAGCCAATGGCTGCGGCAAGTCCACCCTGATGAAGATCCTCGGTGGCGACCTTGAGCCCTCGGCCGGCCAGGTCATGCTGGAGCCCAACATCCGGCTCGGTAAGCTGCGCCAGGACCAGTTTGCGTATGAAGATTGCACTGTGATGGACACCGTGATCATGGGCCATGAGGAGCTGTGGAACGTCAAGAAGGAACGTGACCGCATTTACTCCCTGGCGGAAATGAGCGAGGAAGACGGCATGGCCGTGGCGGATCTGGAAATCCAGTTCGCCGAAATGGACGGCTACACCGCCGAGTCCCGCGCCGGTGAACTGCTGCTGGGCCTGGACATCCCCCTGGAACAGCACAATGGCCCCATGAGCGCCCTGTCACCGGGCTGGAAACTACGGGTCCTGCTGGCCCAGGCGCTGTTTTCCGACCCGGACGTGCTGTTGCTGGACGAGCCCACCAACCACCTGGACATCAACACCATCCGCTGGCTGGAAAACATCCTGGTGGCCCGCAACAGCACCATGATCATCATCTCCCACGACCGCCATTTCCTGAACAGCGTATGCACCCACATGGCGGACCTGGACTACGGCGAACTGCGCCTGTTCCCGGGCAACTACGACGAATACATGACCGCCGCCACCCAGGCCCGCGAGCGGATGATGGCGGACAACGCCAAGAAAAAGGCGCAGATTGCCGAACTCCAGCAGTTCGTCAGCCGCTTCTCTGCCAACGCCTCCAAGGCCAAGCAGGCCACCTCCCGCGCCCGCCAGATCGACAAGATCCAGCTGGAAGAGGTGAAGCCCTCAAGCCGTGTCAGCCCGTTTATCCGTTTCGAACAGGGCAAGAAACTGCATCGCCAGGCGGTAACCCTGAACAAGCTGACCAAGGGTTTCGATGAAAAGCCGCTGTTCGAGAAGCTGGACCTGCAGATCGAGGCCGGCGAGCGGGTCGCCATCATCGGCCCCAACGGCATCGGCAAGACCACGCTGCTGCAATGCCTGGCCGGCGCCTACACACCGGACAGCGGTGAGGTCAAGTGGACCGACAGCGCAGAAGTAGGCTACTTCGCCCAGGACCATACGGCGGACTTCGCCGAAGACGATACCCTGACCGACTGGATGGCCCAGTGGACCAAGGGCGGTGAGCAGCTGGTGCGCGGTACCCTGGGGCGCATGCTGTTTTCCGGCGACGACATTGGCAAATCGGTGCGGGTGATTTCCGGTGGTGAGCAGGGCCGGATGCTGTTCGGCAAGCTGATTCTGCAGAAGCCCAATGTGATGCTGATGGACGAGCCGACGAACCACCTGGACATGGAGTCCATCGAGGCGCTGAACCTGGCGCTGGAGAACTATCCGGGTACACTGATTTTCGTCAGCCACGATCGGGAGTTTGTTTCTTCGTTGGCTACGCGGATTATTGAGATGAAGTCTGATGGGGTTACCGATTTCAGTGGGACCTATGATGATTATCTTCGGAGTCAGGGGTACCTGTAAGATTTAGGCTTTGGGTGCTGGCGCCCGTGTGGGCCTGGCTTTCCAAAACACGCTCCTTCGGCACCCCTCCGGGGTCCGGCCAGCAATCACAGATTGCTGTCGTTCGGCTGTCGCATGAAGCTTCGCTTCATAAACGCTCGGCCTCACCCCTGTGACGCTTGGGCTCCGCCATCCATGGCTCCGCACAGTTTTGGAAAGCCAGGCCCACACGGCCGCTCCAATCTGTGAGTAGCCGCAATCGTAAAGAGGAAAAGAAATTGGGTGAGCCCGAGATTATTAACGCAACCCGAAAATGGGTAGAAGACGTCGTCGTCGGGTATAACCTGTGCCCGTTCGCCAAACGGGAACTGGCCCGGAACCGGGTGCGGTTTGTGGTGTCGGAAGCCGAGACCGAAGACGATTTGCTGCACGCCCTGCATTCCGAACTCCAGCGTCTGGACGATGAACCGGAGATCGAAACCACGTTGTTGATCCATCCGAATGTATTGCAGGACTTTGGCCCCTACAATGAATTTCTCGACGCGGCCGACGGTCTTTTGGCTTACCTGGAAATGGAAGGCGTTTACCAGATCGCCAGTTTCCATCCGGACTACCAGTTTGAAGGCACCGAGCCGGATGCAGCAGAGAATTACACCAATCGGTCTCCGTTCCCGATGCTGCATCTGTTGCGCGAAGCCAGCCTGGAAGCCGCGATTGGCAGTTATCCGGATGTGGAAGGAATTCCTGACCGAAACATCGAGTTGATGGGAAAGTTGGGAGCCCAAAAGATGCGGGAAATCCTCGCGAATTGCCTGAAGAACCCGTTGGGTACAGGGGAATAGAGTCAGGAGCCGGTGGGCAGGGCTTTCCAAAACTGTGCGGAGCCATGGATGGCGGAGCTCAAGCGTCACAGGGACGTGCCGAAGGAGCGGGTTTTGGAAAGCCCTGCCCACCGGCGATTGCACGGACTTTCAGGCTAGGAGTCGCAAACTCCCAAGCTTGAACGGTCCCAGAGCCAGATCAACCGGAAGAGTCGAAACAAATGGGACTGCTTTTCGAACAAATAGACAGCCAACCCTCGGTAATCGGCGAGATCACCCTACGAAGGCGTCGGATTCCCGCCATTGGTGACCGTGACATCTACGAGGTGAAACTGGGCGAGGAATTCCTCATGTCCAGCATGTTCGTGGACGCCGAAGTAGCCCTCTCCGACCTGGGACTGAACGCAACAAAAGGCGACAACCTGAGTGTTGTGGTTGGTGGCCTAGGGCTTGGGTACACCGCCGTAGCCGCACTGAAACACGAACGGGTGAGCGAAATGCTGGTTGTGGAGTACCTCGAGCCGGTCATCCGCTGGCACCAGCAGGAACTCGTGCCGCTGGGCAAGGAACTGAACGCCGATCCTCGCGCCCGTTATATCCACGGCAGCTTCTTCGACCTCGCCGTAGCCGATCCCGAAACCGGCGGCTTTGACCCCGATGCCCCGGGCAAGCAGTTCGACGCCATCCTCCTGGACATCGACCACTCCCCCCGGGCACTGCTCCACGATTCCAGCGCCAGCTTCTACACCGTCGAAAATATCGGTCTCATGGCCCGGCAGCTCAAGCCTGGCGGCATCTTCGCCATGTGGTCAAACGAAGGTGAGGACGACGAATTCATGGCCGTGCTGCGGGACGGGTTCATCGATGTTGCCTGTCACGTCGTAAAGTTTTACAACCCGTTTCAGAACCGGGAATCGTTCAACACCGTGTACGTTGCCCGAAAGCCGGGCTGACCGAGCCGGAGTTTCCATGCCAGTGACCACCCATCGCACACGCCCCTTCAGTGCCAGCCAGCGCTTGCCGGACACTGACCGGCCGCTGGCAAACCACGATCCGGAAGAGGCCGGCGAGCTGCTGGCGGGTTTCGTTCGTCGCCATCCCAGGCTCATAATTTTGACTGGTGCCGGAGTCAGTACCGACTCCGGCATCCCGGATTACCGGGACGGCGACGGTGCCTGGAAGCGCAAGCAGCCGGTGCAGCACCAGGACTTCATGGAAAGCTTCCGTACGCGCCAGCGCTATTGGGGCCGCAGTCTCATCGGCTGGCCGGTGATGCGTAATGCCACGCCCAACCCCTCGCACTTCTATATTGCCGACCTGGAGCTGCTCAATCACAGCAACCTGGTGGTGACCCAGAACGTGGATCGCCTGCACCAGAAAGCGGGATCCCGCGCCGTGCTCGACCTCCATGGGCGGGCCGATGAAGTCCTGTGTATGAGCTGCGGCTATCGCTGCCCACGGGATGAAGTGCATGAGCGTTGTGCCGATCTGAATCCCGGGTTCCGGAAGTACACCGCCACCACCGCGCCGGATGGCGATGCTGATCTGGAAGTGGATTTCTCGGACTTCCGCCCGGCGGACTGCCCGAAGTGCAGCGGGATTCTCAAACCGGATGTGGTGTTCTTCGGGGACTTTGTGCCGAAACAGCGGGTTACGTCGGCCCTGGATATGCTCAAGGCCAGCGATGGCTTGCTGGTGATCGGCTCGTCGCTGATGGTTTATTCCGGATTCCGGTTCTGCCGATACGGGAAGGAATGGGGTAAGCCCATGGCGACGCTAAACCTGGGCTGCACGCGGGCCGAGGAGCTGGTGGACCTGAAGCTGAACGCCCGCATCGGGGAGACGCTGGCTGCAGCACTCCGGCAGCTCTGAGGAAAACGGGGTCAGATGAAAGCCTTCATCTGACCCCTTTTTCATCCACGGAAATCTGCAGTTAACTCCGGGGTCTGAAGAAAGCCTTCTTCTGACCCCTACTTCACCCATCGCAGCATCAAACCAGGTTATAGATAAACACCACAGCGACAGCCACCGGTGTAACAAACCGCAGAGTCCCGAACCACAGGCTGAACGCCGGTCCTGACAGCGACAGCTCATTCTCCATCGCCTGCTTCGACATCACCCAGCCAGCGAACAGGGCAACCAGCAGGCCGCCCAGAGGCAGCAGGATGTTGGCGGTGAAGAAGTCCAGCAGGTCAAAGATGGTCTTGCCTTCGAGCATCGGGATGAAGCTCAGCGGCGCCACGTCCGACCACAGGTTCAGGGACAGGATCGAGGCAATACCCAGCGCCCAGCACACCACGCCTGCACCGAGGGTGCTCACGGTGCGGTTCATGCCTTTCTGCTCTTCCAGCCATTCCACAATCGGCTCCAGCAGGGAGATGCCGGAGGTCCAGGCGGCGAAGATCAGCAGCACGAAAAACAGGGTGCCGAAAAAGCTGCCCATGGGCATCTGGCCGAAAGCCAGCGGCAGGGTCTGGAAGATCAGGCCCGGGCCGGCACCCGGCTCGAGGCCATTGGCAAACACGATCGGGAAGATGGCCAGGCCGGCCAGCAGCGCCACGCCGGTATCAATGATGGAGACGGTGATGGAGGTCTTGGCAATGGAGATTTTCTTCGGCAGGTAGGAGCCATAGGCCATCATCACGGCCATACCGAGGCTCAGGGTGAAGAACGCGTGGCCCAGGGCTACCAGCACGCCGGAGGTGGTCAGCTTGGAGAAGTCCGGCTGGAACAGGAAGGTGACCGCCTTGCCGAAGGAGCCGGAGGTCATGGCATAACCCACCACGATCAGCAGCAGGATAAACAGGCCGGGCATCAGGATGCTGACAGCGCGCTCAAGGCCGGAGCGAACGCCTCGGGCAACCACCACCATGACCAGTGCCATGAATACGGTGTGCCACAATAGCAGGGTGAGCGGATCGCTCAGCAGGCCGGAAAAGATCGCGCCGATGGCATCCGCCGACTGGCCGGCGAGCTGGCCGCTGGCGGCGGTGCCGACATAGGAGACCGCCCAGCCGCCAATCACCGAGTAGAACGACAGGATCAGGAAGCCCGCCAGGACTCCCACGGCGCCCACCAGTTTCCAGGCCGGATGGAGCTTGTCGCGCTGGGCAATCAGGTGCAGGCTGTTGACCGGGCTCTTGCCACCACGCCGGCCGATCATTACCTCGGCCATCATGATGGGAATACCCACCACGGCAATACACGCCAGGTACATGATCACGAACGCGCCACCGCCGTTCTCGCCGGTGATGTAGGGGAACTTCCAGATATTACCGAGCCCCACGGCGGAACCGGTTGCCGCCAGGATGAAGGCGAGCCTCGATGACCAGAGCCCGCGCTTGGCGTTGGAACCCTCAAGAGCCTCCGAATAGGTGGCTGATCCTGATGAAGTGACAGACATGACTATCTCCTGTGGTACTTGTTTTTGTGTCAGGGCGAAAAAGGAGAGCCGCAGAAGACTGCGGCCCCCAAGGGGGATAGCACCGGTGTCAGGTCAACCGGTGCGAGCCAACCGCGAAGGCGCCAGCCCGGCACCCGCGGTATGTTTGCGGAACCGCTCTTCGGCCAGTTCGTTGGCGATCTCCCCGGTGGGAAGGCCGGAACGGTCGGAACGGTTGAAGATTTCGGTCAGGGTGTCTCCGATAGTGTCCACGTGGGCGCGGACTTTCTCGGGGGTGGCGCCGGTGCGCTCGTAGAATACGTCGATGATTCCGCCGGCGTTGATGGCGAAATCCGGCGCATATAGGATGCCGCGCTCTTTGAGCATCGCGTCGTGTTCGGGACGGTCCAGAAGGTTGTTGGCGGCCCCGGCAACGACGCCGGCCCGGATTTCGGGAATGCTGCGGTCATTCAGAACGGCACCCATGGCACAGGGGGCTACCACGTCCACAGGCAGGAACAGAATGTCTTCGGCGGTGGCCGGCTTCGCGCCCAACTGCTCCACCGCACGGCGCATGTTGTCCTCATGGATGTCGTAGACCCAGAGCTCGGCGCCGGCCTCCTTCAGGTGCCCGGCCAGGCGAAAACCGACGTTGCCGATGCCCTGGATGGCGACCTTCAGGCCGTTGAGATCGTTTCGTCCCAGCTTATGGCGCACCGCGGCCTTGAGGCCGATAAAGGTGCCGTAGGCCGTAGCCGGGGAGGGGTCACCGTTGCTGGGGTTGCCGTCAAACCCGGTGCGGGTGGCAATGCCGGCCACATGGCGGGTGTGGCGCCCCATTACTTTCAGGTCGGGTACGCTGGTGCCGGAGTCCTCAGCGGCGATGTACTGGCCACCCAGGCTCTCAAGGTGCCGACCCATGGCTTCCAGCAGGGCCTCAGTCTTGTGCCTGCGGGAATCGCCGATGATCACCGACTTGCCGCCGCCCAGGTCCAGGTTGGCCAGGGCCGACTTGTAGGTCATGCCACGGGACAGTCGCAGAACGTCGCGAAGCGCTTCTTCGTCGGTGGCATAGGGGAACATGCGACAACCACCAAGGGCGGGGCCCCGGGAGGTGTTATGGATAGCGATGATGGATTTGAGTCCGGTTTCCGGGTCACAGAAAAAGGACAGGTGTTCGTGGTTATCGAACTCCGGATGGGTAAACACGTTCATGGTGAAATCCTCTCCCACCTGGCCGGATCGCGGCGGTAGGTCTGTCTTGTTCTTGTCATTCCGGCTTGTGACCGGAAGTTTGATTTTATGTGCCCATGCCCGATGGATTGTGTCGGGCGTGCCCTTGTGAGGCTGGACAGAAAACAAGCTAGCCTTGATTTACGTTAACGTCAACGTTTAATTTGGTGGGATGTTAGAGCCTGTTTGGCGGGTTATCTGAGTTTCTCATGCAACTATTTGAGCACCGGAAAATTTTCAGGAGGGGTTGTGGTTTCTACCTATACGAATAATCAGGTTTCCGGCTTAGCTTTCGTCGATGCCTAACCATTCATATCCTTATCAGCTCCAGTCCAGTAAGGTCCGCGCGGAATTCGTTCGCCTTTTCCCCATCTCGTTGTTCGTGGTGGCATTCGGCACTGCCTTCGGCCTGGCGGCCGTCCAGTCGGGACTGGCGCCTCTGGAAGCCATCCTGATGAGCACGACGGTGTTCGCCGGCGCCTCCCAGTTTGCTGCGCTCGAATTGTGGGGCGCGGAAGTGCCGGTTCTGCCCCTGATTGCCGTTGTCTTCGCCATCAACTCCCGCCACCTGCTGATGGGAGCATCACTCTACCCGATGCTCAAAGACCTGCCGCCCGGCAAACGCTACGGCCTGCTGCTATTGCTGACCGACGCCAACTGGGCGGTCTCGGCCCAGGAATACCAGAGTGGCCGCCGTAATCTGGAGGTCATCCTCGGTGGCGGACTGGTACTCTGGTTGGCGTGGATTTTCGGTACCTGGTTGGGCGTCTATTTCGGTGGGCTGTTGCAGAACCCCAAGAACCTGGGGCTGGATATGGTGCTCGGATGTTTTCTGCTGTCAATGGCGTTGGGGGGCAAGAAGTCGCCCCGGGTACTGGTGTCCTGGGGCGTGGCTGCAGTGGCGTCACTGGCGGCCTGGAAATGGCTGCCTCCGAACACCCACGTGGTTACCGGAGCCCTGGCTGGTGGCCTGATTGGATATTTCTGGCTTGAAAAGAAACCCACCGCACAGGCGTCACGGGAGGCGGATCAGTCATGACGATTACCACAACGGAAATGGGCGTGGTGTTGCTGATTGCCATCATGACGGTCGTCACACTGGTGACCCGCTTTGGTGGCGTCTTTGCCATGTCCTTCGTACGTATCAGTCCTCGCATCGAGAGCTTCATCAACACCATGGCAAGCTCGGTGCTCATTGCGATCATCGTACCCATGGCGTTCAGCGGCGATGCCGGGGCGATCGCTGCGCTCTCGGTGACCGCCGTCACCATGCTGTTACTCCAGAAGCCCCTGCCCGCCATCGCTGCCGGTATCGCTTCCGCTGCCCTGGTCCGCTACCTTTTCTGATTTTTCGGCCGCCATGGGATTCGGGTTCCTCAGGGCCAGCTCGCCGATCCCCGGCAGCTTGATGCCGAGGGCCAGGGGGTTAATGCCCAGGGACAGGCCGAGCACATTCAGCTCCACTCCCTCGCGAACACCGGCCAGCACGCCGAAATAGCCGCCCAGGGAGAACTGGTAGCCGGCCCCGCCGGGGACTTCCGCCACAACACCATCGCCCAAATAGTCCTTGCCAATGGCATGGTTGGGCAACGCGACTTCCAGCCCCGGTACCTGCCGGATCACCCAGGCCGTGAAGGTATTGCTGTTCGGCCCGGGCCAGGCGTCATATTCAGTAGGGTAGGGATACTCCTCGACGGCCCGGTAAATCTGTGGAATCAGCTCGGCGGCCTCATCGCCCCGGATATCGGCATAGAGTTCCGGCTCCGCCCCGTACCACCGGCGATCGGGTATGGATGGGCGTGAGTTCACTACGTACCGACGCCAGCCGGTAACTTCATGAACCCGGTACTGGCTGGCACCGGCTTCCTTGGTGGCGATCCAGGTGTGCACGGCAAAATACCCGCGCCAGCTCCAGGCACGGGCACCGTAGACCTGGACTATAGCCCCTTGGTACTGCTTGGGCTTCGGGGCGATCCCGGTGCTGTCCCGGCTGGCGGTCTGCCAGCTTTCCGCACCCTGGAGCGTGCCGCTCGCCGCCATCAGCATCGGTCCTGCCAGCAAGGTGAGCAGGCTGGCGAAAATCCAGGCGGCACTGTGTTTCAGTTTTCTCATACGGGTCATTCTCCGGCCGTCATTTGCTGGCCTCGGGCTTGTCTTCTAATCTCAAAGTACAACGTTTATGTACTGGGAGATAGCCAATGTCCGATCACCATGTCTACAAAAAAGTGGAAATAGTCGGCTCCTCGAAGAAAAGTATCGAGGATGCGATCGAGAATGCCTTGGCCGAATGTGGCAAGAGTGTCCGCAACATGGAGTGGTTCGAGGTGACAGAAACCCGCGGCCACATCGTGGACGGCAAGGTTGGCCATTACCAGGTGGCGCTGAAGGTCGGCTTCCGGATTGCCGGGAGCTGATCCTCTTCTGAATCGTGCCCACACTCTGGTGAGCGCTGTAGGAGGTGAGTGATATGACCACTGAAAACACAGCCCTGTTGTTGGTGGATATCCAGAATGACTTCTGTGAAGGCGGGTCACTGGCCGTAGAGGGCGCCAGTAACATCCTCCCGGTGGTGAACCGGATGATCTCGGAGGCGGAACAGGGCCGCCTGCTGATCATCGCCAGCCGGGACTGGCACACGGTGGATCACTGCAGTTTCCAGGACCGCGGCGGGCCCTGGCCGCCGCACTGCATCCAGGATACCCGGGGCGCGGCCTTCCATCCTGACATGGCGTTGCCGGACACTGCGGTTCGGGTCAGCAAGGGCACGGGGTTTGATACCGATGCCTATTCCGCCTTTGACGGAACCCAGCTGCAGAGCTTCCTCAGGCGTCAAGATATATCCACGCTACGCATCGCCGGCCTGGCTCTGGATGTGTGCGTCCGGGCAACGGTGCTGGATGCGCTGAAACACGGCTTTCAGGTGGAGCTGGTGAGCGACGGCTGCAGGGCCGTGGATCAACAGAAGGCGCCGGAGGTGCTGGACGAACTGCGGGCTGCCGGCGCGACCATTTCATGACACCAGGAGGCTATTCTTTGATTCGGGAACAGGATCTGCCCCTGCTGGTTGATCTTTACGAGCTGGCTATGGTCCAGGCCTACTGGTCCGAAGGCATGCAGGAACGGGCCGTGTTCAGTCTGTTTTTCCGCGACATGCCCGAGCACCGCAATTTTGTACTCGCCTGTGGCCAGCGCAATATTTGCGAGGTGCTGGAAAACCTCCGGTTCACCGATGAGCACATCTCACGGCTAAGACAATTGAACCGGTTCCAGGAGGAATTTCTGGAATGGCTGAGAGGCTTCCGTTTCAGTGGCACCGTGCGTGCAGTGCCCGAGGGTACACCGGTGTTCCCCCAGGAACCGCTGCTTGAAATCGAAGCCCCCATCGCCGAGGCGCAGCTGCTGGAAAGCCTGGTGATGAACTACGTACACCTGGAGTCCGTGCTGGCCTCCAAGGCAGTGCGGGTGGCGCTGGCAGCCCGGGGCCGCTCGGTGGCGGACTTCGGGTTGCGACGGATGCATGGTGTGGATGCCGGGCACCGGAGTGCCCGCGCCTATCGCCTGGCGGGGCTGTCTGCGACCAGCAATGTCCTGGCAGGGCTGGATTTCGGCCTGGAAGTGACCGGGACCATGGCCCACAGCTTCGTACAGGCCTATCCCCGGGAACTGGAGGCCTTCAAGGTCTACGCTAAGCTCTACCCGGGTACAACATTGCTGGTGGATACCTACGACAGCCGGCGGGCGGTCCGGCGCATTGTGGCGTGGCTGAAGAGTGATCCCGATGCCCGGGTCGGGGCGATTCGCCTGGACTCCGGGGACTTGGGCGCCGAAGCGAAGGACTGCCGTAAAATCCTGGATGACGCCGGCTATCAGGACATCAAGATTGTTGCCAGCGGTGGCCTGGATGAGTACGGCATCGCCCGGTTACTGGAAGATGGCGCGCCCATTGACGCCTTCGGTGTTGGCACTTCCATTGGCGTTGCAGTGGATTCGCCCTCACTGGAGCTGGCTTACAAACTCACGGAATACGCCGGGGAACCGAAGATGAAAAGTTCTTCGGGCAAGGTGTCCTACCCCGGCGCCAAACAGGTGTTCCGACAGTTCGACAGCAGTGGTCGGGTCAGCGGAGACATTGTGGCCCTGAGTCATGAACAGCACGACGGCGAGCCGCTGCTGGACGTGGTGATGGAGAATGGCCGGGCAGTGGCAGGCGCGGTTCCGCCCCTCGACGAACAGGTCCGGCAAGCGGATGCCCGGTTGAAAGCCCTTCCGGAACGCCTCCTCGGAATCGAGCCGGCAGAACCGCTCAGGGTGACCATCAGCGAGGAACTCAAGACGCTCCAGGCCGAGACACTCGCCCGGGTTTCAGTCTAGGTTTCAGGCTCCCGACGGTTATCCGTTATTCAGGGTTCGTTTGCGGATGACCCGGACCAACTGGGTCATCAATTCACGCGCCTCGTGGTCGTGCAGGGCGCTGCATTTATCCCTCATCACCCGGCGATCATGGTCAGAGGGGTGGCCCCCGGCGTCCTTCAGGTCATCCAGGTATTGGCATGCGGTCAGGTGGGCCTTGATTTCCACATCGATCAGCTGGGTAATCAGGTGCTCGGCGGTATCGCAGCAGAAGGGGCGGTTGTTGTTGAGCCGCGCCCGGGCATCCAGGGCAGCGTTGCGGGCATCCAGCCGTAGCTCGCCTGGCGGGTCGCCGGCTTCCACGGCCCGGAGGAAGGCGCCAACACGGTCATAAAGGTGCCAGATCTGTGGCCAGAGCCGATCATAAGCCGCTTTTTCGGTGCGGTAGCGTGCGTCGCTGTTCTGTCCTTCGGGGTTTTCTGTCAGTACCGGGGGCTCGCTGTCGAACCCGGTCACTCTCATTTCATCCACTTCCCTCCAGAGGGTCGAGGTTTTCTCTTCCAGCAGTTCCACCCTGTCCTGGTAGGCATTCCGGATCCGGCCCGCCTGGAATGCCGCGATAACCGCAATCACAAGGGCGGCGAGGGCGATAATCATCAGGCTGGCTTCCGATAGGAGAATGTCAGGCAGGAGCTCGCTTATCATGGCAGTGCTTACCGTTCAGGCCCGAAAGTTGATTTTGGTTCACGCCAGTATAGAAGTTAATTCGAATCCTGTTGGCGATAGGGCAGCAAGGTTTGCGCCTCCCGGTAATAGGTCTCCACCTGGGCCGCCTCGTCTTCGGTAAATTCCTGAATGGCCTCCCGAAAGCCCGGGTGGGCGATGCCGTGCCAGGAGTGGGTGATGGTTGGCTCGAACCCCCGCACCAGCTTGTGCTCGCCCTGGGCACCGGCGTCAAAACGCTCGAGCCCGAGTTCTATGGCCAGTTCGATGCCCTGGTAGTAGCAGGTTTCGAAATGCAGGTGGTTGTATTCCTCCAGGCAGCCCCAGTAGCGGCCGTACAGGGTGTCCGCACCACTGAGGAACAGCGCGCCGGCGATCATCTGGCCATCCCGCACCGCCATGATGATGTGCAGGTGTTCCGGCAGGCGCTCGCGCAGCAGGGTGAAGAAGGTTTTGTTCAGGTACGGGCGCTGGCCTCGTTTGAGGTAGGTGGCCTGGTAAAACACATAGAAGGCGGACAGCACGTGGTCGGGAATATCGGTTCCTGAAAATCGTTCGAAGCGGATGCCCTGTTCGGCCACCTGGCGCCGTTCCTTGCGGATGGATTTGCGTTTGCGGGAGGTGAGTTGGGCCAGGAAGTCGTCAAACCCGGAATAGTCCCGGTTATGCCAGTGAAACTGGCAGCCGATCCGGTGCAGCTGGTCCGGCTGGCTGAGCAACGCCTGATCCCGCTCATCGGGAAACAGCAGGTGCCAGGAGTGGGCCCCGAGTTGACCGATCAGCCCGTCCAGTAATTCTGCCATGGTGCCGCCGGACAGGTTGGCCCTGAGGCTGTCCTCGAGCAGCAGGCGGGGCCCCCGGGAAGGGGTGAACGGCACGGCAATCAGTAGCTTGGGGTAGTAGTCCTGGCCATAACGCTGATAGGCGTCCGCCCAGGCCCAGTCAAACACATACTCACCCATGGAATGGCTTTTGAGGTAGCCGGGGGCAGCGCCGACGATGACGCTACCTTGCCGGAATACCAGGTGGCACGGTTGCCAGCCGGTTTCTGCAGTGGTGCAGCCGGATTCTTCCAGGCTCTGGAAGAATTCATAACGCAGGAACGGATTGGTGCGACCTGCCAGGCGTTCCCAATCTTCCTGAGGAATGTCGGTGATGCTTGTGCAGGTCTGCAGGGTCAGAGGTGCGGATTCGGCCATGGCTCGGATACATTGTTGATGCGTACCCGATACCATACGCCAGAACCCGCCGACTGATCACTCCTGTTTGGCGGCGCAGCAATCTGTAAAGGTTGTGCAAAGGAGTTTGTGTCAGATCAGCGTTGTTTAATGGCCGTGTTAGACTTTTTTCAGTTTCGTGAGAGGTGCGAAGATGCAGGACAGGGTGTTGCTCGTTGAAGACGATGAGGAGCTGAGGGAACTTCTCGCCCGCTACCTGGCCAATCAGGGCTTTACCGTGCGTGAGGCCGCCAATGGCCGCGACGGTCTTGCGCTGGCCCTCGGCCAGGATTGTGACATCGTGGTACTCGATATCATGCTGCCGGATATCAGCGGGCTGGATGTGTTGCGGGAGCTGCGCGCCCAGACCCACCTGCCGGTGGTGTTGCTCACCGCCCGGGGGGATGAGACCGATCGCATTGTCGGCTTCGAGGTCGGCGCGGATGATTACATTCCCAAGCCCTGCAACCCGAGGGAGCTGGTGGCCCGGCTACAGGCCCTGCTCCGGCGCATCGCCTGGGACCAGAAGGCGGAGGTCAACGACAACCGGGAATATGGCGACCTGAGGGTGGAGCCCGCCCACCGTCGCATCTATCAGAACGACCAGCCTCTGGACCTGACGGCAACCGAATACGAGGTGCTTCAGGTCCTGCTGGCCCATGCCGGCAGTGTGGTACGCAAGACCGATCTCATGCAGTGGGCCCTCGGGCGTCGGCTTGAAGCCTATGACCGGACCCTCGACATGCACATCAGTAACCTTCGCAAGAAACTGGGTAATGACGATCCGCCACGGATCGAAACCGTGCGCGGGCTTGGCTACAGCTATCGGGTGCCCGTGTGAAGAAACCCATGACGTTTCCGCTGTTCTGGCGGATTTTCTTGTCCATCTGGCTGGCCATGGCGGTCACCGTCGTTGCCAGTAACCTGGCCACCCGCTTCCTGTTGGATCGCGAGCGCCAGGCCATTGAGCGCCAGGTGGGGCTTCGGGACCTGGGCATGGAAGCCATCGACATCCGGGAGCGCCAAGGCCGGGGCGATGCCTGGCGCTTCCTTCGCAGCCAGGGCGAGCGGTTGGACCTGCACCTGATCCTGATCGAACGGGATGAACAGGACGATCGCCTGCCTGAACCGATCCGGGAACGGATGCGGTCGAGCTGGAACCCCCAGAAGCCGGCGGTGATCGATGTTTCCGAAAGCTATCGTCTGGTGGCCTGGCCCAGGGTCAGCGGGGAGGGCTGGCTGGATCCGGGGTTCTTCAAGTTCATAGAGTTTGCCCTGGCCGCGGTCTTGATAACGCTGGCCTGCTGGTGGATCGCCCGCCTGGTGTCCCGCCCGCTCAAACACATGGAAACCACGGCGCAGGCCATTGCGGCGGGCAAGAATTCGCTCCGGGTGAATGCAGACATTGCCGGTCGACGCGATGAGGTGGGCCAGCTGGCGACCGCCTTCAATGCCATGACCGATCAGTTGTGCAACCTGCTGGACCGCCAGACCCAGCTGCTCAGGGATATCTCCCACGATCTGCGCACGCCCCTGGCACGCCAGCGGGTGGCCATTGAGCTGGCCAGTGATAGCGGTGCGGATGCGCCCCTGATGGCCAGCATCCTGCGCCAGAACGAGCGCCTGGAGTCCATGACCGGGCAGATCCTGACCCTGTACCGGATCACCGAGCAGGGTGAGGAGATTAACCGGTTGCCGGTGGAGCCGTTGCCGTTGCTGAACCGGGTTCTCGAGGACGCGTCAGACTACGCTAAACACCAGGGGGTGGAATGCAGACTCGTCGCCGCTCCCGATGTCGCCCGTACCCGGGTGCTCGGAGACGAGGGCTTGTTGCAGAGGGCGGTAGACAACATTCTGCAGAATGCACTGGACCATACTCCCGGTGGCAGATCCGTTCACGTGGCACTGAAAACGTCAGCAAAACAACTGCTTCTGGAAATTCGGGATGAGGGCCCGGGGGTGCCGGAGGAAATGCTGGGTCAGCTGTTCGAACCATTTTTCAGGGCTGACAAGTCCCGGGGTGGCAAGGGTTGGGGCCTGGGTCTGGCCATTGCCCGGGATATCATTGCCGCTCACGATGGTACCATCACCGCCGGCAATAGCGACGAGGGCGGCCTCTCGGTGACGATTCGTCTTCCTGTCAAGGCAGCCGGCAAAGGATGAAACAGGACTCCCCATGAGCAAAGATTACCCAGTACCTGCAGGATACCTCGAACGGGAAACAGAAGTTAAGAAAAGCCGATTCATAGCCCGTGTTGCCCCGGTCAGTTCCCGGGAAGAGGTCCATCAGTGGCTGGAGCAGGCTCATAGGGATCACCCGGATGCCCGGCACATCTGCTGGGCTTACCAGATCGGGCGCCCCGGGTCGGCGGCGGAAGCGGCCATGAATGACGACGGTGAGCCCTCCGGAACAGCCGGCAAGCCCATCCTGAACGTGATACAGCACAAGGATATGGGGGATGTACTGGTGATGGTGATCCGCTATTTCGGCGGCATCAAGCTTGGTGCCGGCGGTCTGGTGCGGGCCTATGCCGGGGCGGCGGAGAGCGTGTTGTCAGCGGTCGACCGGGTTGTCCAGCAGCCGGTAACGCCGGCCCGGGTCACTATGTCCTTTGCCGACGAGCAGCCGCTTCGACATTGGTGCGAGGTGCATGGTGCCAGTGTCGATGGCATCGATTATGGAACCTCCGTTCTGGCCAGGCTGTCTGTGCCCATGGACAAGCTGGAGGAGTTTACGCAGTTCTGCAACGCCCAGAAGCTGGATTACGTTCTGGAAACCTGAGGATCGAAACGGCATCGGTGTGCGTGTAGCAGGCGTATACTGAACTAAATCTTTTGCGGATCAGCCGTGTGAGGAGTCAATCATGATACGTTTTCTGACCATAGCATTCGCCGCGTTGTTGATGGTTGGCTGCGCCGCCAACGTGGTAACTGACTACGACGATGCCGTGGTGTTCGGCAATTATTCCAGCTGGGCTTTTGCACCGAGTGCGGGCAACTCCTCCTTTGTCTCCCTGGACGGCAACCGGGTCCGCCAGGCGGTTGAGCGGGAGCTGAACCGCAAGGCCATGCGCAGGGTGGCTGAAGCCGAGGCAGATCTTCTGGTCAACTGGCAGATTGTCGAGGAAGAACGGCTGGAACAGAGTGGTGTTGGCCTGGGGTTCGGTTTTGGTACCGGCCATTTCGGTTGGGCGCTGGCGGCGCCGCCCCCCGTGCGTGAAATCGAGGAAGGCAAGCTGGTCATCGAGCTGGTGGATAACGAAACAGATCAGGTGGTCTGGCGCGCGGCCAGTCGCCGCTATCTCCGGGAGAGTCAGTCACCGGAGACCCGTAGTGAGCTGATCGATGAGGTGGTGTCCGAGATGTTTTCGAAGTACCCTCCGGGCCTTGAGTAAACGGAGGAATCTCTCGGAGGCACCATGAAGAATCGGTCTGGCGGTCTGGTCTATTCCACGGAGCAGGGCAAGATGTGCCCGGTATGCCGCAACCCCGTTGATCAGTGCACTTGCGGCAAGTCTGAGCGGCCGGCAGGGGATGGCGTTGTCCGGGTCAGCCGTGAAACCAAGGGCCGCAAGGGCAAGGGCGTGACTCTGATCTCCGGTATTCCACTGGATGACAAGGAGCTCAAGGCCTATGCCAAGGTTCTGAAAGCCAAATGCGGCACCGGTGGCACGGTCAAGGATGGCGTAGTGGAGATCCAGGGCGATCAACGGGATCTGCTGGTGCCCTTGCTTCAGCAGAAGGGCTGGACCGTCAAGAAAGCCGGTGGATGATTGTCTGATACGCAATCCGCGTCGGCTCACGTTACAATAGTGCCGTGAGACAGCATTTCCCCGATTTCTGACCAATACACGAGATCCCTCAGCCCCGGACTGCGGAGCTGGGGGATTTCTATGACCGGAGGCAAGCATGCATATACTGGTTCTGGGCGCAGGTGTAATAGGCACAACCACCGCCTGGTTTCTGCAAAAGCAGGGACATCAGGTCACGGTGGTGGACCGGCAGAGTGGCGCCGGCCTGGAAACCAGTTACGCCAATGGCGGCCAGATTTCAGTTTCCCATGCCGAACCCTGGGCCAATCCGTCCGCACCGCTGAAGGTCCTGAAGTGGCTGTTCCAGTCGGATGCACCGTTACTGTTCCGGCCCCGCCTGGATCCCGCCCAGTGGCGGTGGGCGCTGGCTTTCCTGGCTGAGTGTACTTCCGCCAAAGCGGCCCATAACATCCGCCAGATGGTCAACCTGGGTACTTACAGCCGCAGTCAGCTCCAGACCTTGCGGGCGGAGCTGGGCCTGGACTACGACCAGCTGGAAAAAGGCATCCTCCACTTTTACACCAACCCTGAGGAGTTCGATGGCGCCCTGGAGCCCACCCGCATCATGCAGGATCTGGGCTGTGATCGTCAGATCATCGATGCCAACCGGGCGGTGGAACTGGAGCCGGCGCTGGCGCCGATCAAGGATCGTATTGCCGGTGCGACCTATACTTCGGAGGACGAGTCCGGAGACGCGCGGAAATTCACCCAGGCGTTGGCCAAACGTTGCGAAGAGGCCGGCGTCGAGTTCCGCTATGGCACCGATATTCTCGGTTTTGACCAGGCCGGTGACCGGATTCTGGGTGTCCAGACCCTGAGGGAAGGGCACCACGAAACCCTGCGGGCCGACAGCTATGTATTATGCCTGGGAAGCTACAGCGCCATCCTGGCGCAGCAATTGGGCATTACCCTGAATATCTACCCGGCCAAGGGCTATTCCATCACGGTGCCGGTCAAGAACGAGGAAGCGGCGTTCAAGGTCAGTCTGACCGACGACGAGTACAAGCTGGTCTACTCCCGTCTTGGCGACAGGCTCCGGGTTGCCGGTACCGCCGAGCTCAGTGGCTACAGCCGCAAGCTGAATCTTACCCGCTGCCGCGCCATCGTCCGGCGCACCGCTGAAATCATGCCGGAGGCGGGCGACTGGGACCGCGCCGAATTCTGGACCGGCCTGCGCCCGGCCACGCCTTCCAACGTGCCCTATATCGGCAAGAGCCACTTCGCCAACCTGTACCTCAATACCGGCCACGGCACCTTGGGCTGGACCCACTCCTGCGGCTCGGCCGCGGCTCTGGCGGATATCGTTGGGGGCAAAAAGCCCGAAGTGGATTTCACCTTCGCGGGGATGTGAAAACGGGGTCAGAAGAAAGCGTTCTTCAGACCCCAATCTCGCCCAGAGCTTCCGCCTTCCCCAGGGGTCTGATGAAAACCTTCATCTGACCCCAACTTAGACCCTATCTCTGCCTTAATGGCCCGAAATGCCGGGCAACTGTCACCAACTGGCAATAAACTCCTCCCAATCTGTGAACTCCTCACAACATCCGGCCGGTCTGTTTCCGGTCCGGGCAAACAACAACGGAGAGCAGAATGGACAGGCAACGTCGTGCGGTCGTCAAAGGGCTCGCTGCTACGTCTTTCACTGCGCTGACTGCCTGTGGCGGCAGCGGCTCAAATTCCTCGCCCTCAACCGGTGACTCTGATCCCGGAGTGGTTAGCGGTGATTCCGCCATGGTTCCCCGGGTGGCTTTCAACCATGGCGTTGCCTCGGGAGATCCTCTCCCGGATCGCGTCATTCTCTGGACCCGTGTCACGCCCACCGATGCCTTGGCCCGGGACGTCGAAAATGTGCCGGTGCGGGTGACCGTTGCCCGGGACCGGGACATGCGGGAGCCGGTTGGCCAGATCAATACCTCCACCGGTCCGGACCTGGATTTCTGCGTCAAGGTGGATGTGACCGGTCTCCGGCCGGATACCTG
Source organism: Marinobacter pelagius (assembly GCF_003315345.1). Classification (GTDB taxonomy): domain Bacteria; phylum Pseudomonadota; class Gammaproteobacteria; order Pseudomonadales; family Oleiphilaceae; genus Marinobacter; species Marinobacter pelagius_A. The sequence continues at coordinate 5,054 of NZ_QNRO01000026.1, read as the reverse complement.
GTACTACTACCAGTTCTCCGTGGGCAGCGCGAAATCGGTGGTCGGACGCACCAGGACCTTCCCGGACACCAGGATGCCGGCGGAGCGTGCCCGGTTTGCCGTGGTGTCCTGCTCAAACCACGCCTACGGCCTGTTCTCCGTGTATAAGGCGGTCAGCGAACAGGCGGATCTGGATTTCATCCTGCATCTCGGTGATTACATCTACGAATACGGTCCAGGTGAGTACGGTGATTTCCCGGGGCGGGATCCACTGCCTGCCCATGAAATCATCGAGCTGTCCGATTACCGTCAGCGTCATGCCCAGTACAAGACCGATGCCAACCTCCAGGCGGTGCATCAGCAGTTTCCCATGATCTGTATCTGGGATGACCACGAGTCGGCCAATGACAGTTACCGTGACGGTGCAGAGAACCACGACGAGGCTACCGAGGGTGGCTGGAGTGAGCGCCGGGCAGCGGCAATACAGGCCTATTTCGAATGGCTACCCATACGGGAAATCGGTACCGAACGCGGACGGGTCTGGCGGAAATTCCAGTTCGGCAAACTGATCGACCTGTTCATGCTCGACACCCGTCTCGAGGGTCGGGATATGCAGGTTTCATCGCCGGCGGATCCGGGCCGTTTTGATGATCAACGACGGATCATGAGCGAAGAGCAGATGAGCTGGCTCACCCGGGGGCTGTCCGATTCCACCGCCACCTGGCGGATGATCGGTCAGCAGGTGATGTTTGCCGAGCTGAACATTGTCCGCACCCTGGACGCAGCCCGTACTCTGGGCATGGAAGATACCTCCGCCTTCAACGGTCAGCTGCTGTCCCTGAACATGGACCAGTGGGACGGGTATGTGGCGGACCGGGAGAATATTCTCCAGACCCTGGCCGGAGAGAGTATCGGCAACACGGTGATCTTTACCGGTGATATCCATACCTCCTGGGCCAACGAGGTCTACGCGGACTCCGGCAACCTGTTGGAGAACAGTCTGACCGCGCCCCTGGCGGCAGAGTTCGTGACGCCGTCAGTCACCTCTCCGGGGTTCCCTGAGGAAATAGCCGGAGTCGCGGAGGCCGCGGTTCAGCTGGCCAACCCGCATATGAAGTATGTCGAACTCAAGTCTCCGGGTTTCATTCTTGTCGATGTGACCATGGCGCGTACCCAGGCGGAATTCCTTTACGTGCAAAGCATTTCAAGCGTCGACAGCCTTGGAACGATCAATCCCGAGATGACCAAGGTGGTCGGTGTCGATAGCGGCAATAGCCGGATCTACGAGGATCGGGCGAGATCCGAGCCCCGGGCGGTTCGTACCGCGCTGTTTCATCCGCCAGTGCGCCAGGTTGTGAGTTAAGGAGGCCAATCGATGACACAATCACTGATCCCGGAGGGAAACCGCTGGAAACGACGCGATGTTCTGCGGACCCTGTTCTTTACCGCCGGTGCGGTGGGCTCCGCCACCTGGCTGACCGGCTGCGGCGGATCAGGCTCCGGTAGTGCCATTCCTCCAGTTGTAGCCGATGACACGCCCGAGACCGGCGACCTCCCTGAAACGGTGGAAAAGCTGGTGGGCCGGTTCGCGGATATCGGGCCGTTGCGCGCCCCGGACGTTCACGGGGTCCGTACCCCGGAGGGCTTTGTCACCCGCGTTGTTGCGATCAATGGGGAGCTGCCTCAGCCACAGGGCATGGCGGTCAGTGGCCCCCAGACCGGTGGTATCGGTAACCGCCCCTGGCATATTTTTCCGGATGGCGCCGGTGTGGTGCCCAGGGACAACGGAGGCTGGATCTACATCAGTAACAGTGAGGTTCCCGGCGTTGGCAGCATCGGGTTTACCTATCCGGAACTGGCCGGGCTGACCAATATCGTCGAGGAGTTCACGCCGGGACTGGCCCAGGTGGGGACACTGGTGTTTGATCCTGATGGCACCATTGTTGACTCCTACACCATTCTCAGCGGTACCACGTTCAACTGTGCTGGCTGTGTGACACCCTGGAAAACCTGGCTGTCCTGCGAGGAATTCCCCAACGGCCAGGTCTGGGAGTGCGACCCCTACCAGTCCGGCGAAGGATTGGCCAGGCCAACCCTTGGCTTTTTCTCCCATGAGGCCATCGCCATCGATCCGGGCGAACGCCTGCTGTACCTGACCGAGGATATGCCGGATGGACGTTTCTACCGGTGGGTTCCTGATCCCTCCGACTGGCCCGAGGGCAGTGACCGGGCTGCGTTGCAGTCCGGCCGGTTGCAGGTTCTGGTTGTAGGCGGCGATGGCGTCGAGGCGGCGCTGGATTCGCCCCAGCCGATCCAATGGCTGGATGTTCAGAACCCCCATGAGCCCCAGCATGAAAACCGGTTGCCGGAATCAACTGTTTTTGACGGCGGCGAGGGTGTCTGGTTCTTCAACGGTATCGTCTACTTTGCCACCAAGGGCGACGACCGGATCTGGGCAGTGGACACCCTGGCCCAGACCATCGAGGTTATCTATGACCGCGTCACCGCCGTGGCTCCGAATGACATTCTCTCCGGTGTGGACAACCTGTTTGTGACCGATCAGGGGGATATTCTGGTAGCGGAAGACGGCGGTGATATGCAGGTGGTGGTGATTCTGCCGGACCGCACCCTGAAGCCATTACTCCAGATTGTCGGGCAGGATGCCTCCGAGATTGCCGGCATTGCGTTCTCGCCGGACGGGCGGAGGATGTACTTTACGTCGGATCGTGGGGGCAGGGATGGTTTTGGTGGGTTTACCAATGGCCTCGGGATGGTTTATGAGCTGATCCTGCCTGAGGGGGGGTGAGTGAAAACGGGGTCAGAAGAAAGCGTTCTTCAGACCCCAATTACAATCCCCAGGGGTCTGATGAAAACCTTCATCTGACCCCGAGTTCACGTTTATCCCCGCAGTTACTTCAACTGATCCCTGATCAGCTTCTTGTTGATCTTGCCAACACTGGTCTTGGGAATGTCATCCACAAAGTCCATCTGCCCGGGAATGGCCCATTTGTTGATGTCGCCACTGTCGACAAACTGCTGCAGGTGCTTCTGGATATCCTCCTGGTTGGCGCTTTCACCCGGCTTGAGGGTGACCAGCGCATAGGGACGCTCGCCCCATTTCTCGTCGGGCACACCGACCACAGCGGCGCCGGCGACGGCCGGGTGCTGGCTGATCAGGTTTTCCAGGTCCAGGGAGGACAGCCATTCGCCACCGGTCTTGATCACATCCTTGATGCGGTCCTTGATGGTCAGGGTGTTGTCCGGCTCCATGCTGGCGACGTCACCGGTGTGCAGCCAGCCCCCTTGCCAGAGTTCCTCGCCTTTCTCCGGTTCCTTGAAATAGCTCTGGGTCAGCCAGGGCGCACGGGTAACCACCTCGCCCTTGGCTTCGCCATCGTGGGGAACCGGCTTGCCGGACGGATCGACGATCTCGATCTCCACCATGGGCACGGCGATACCGGTCTTGACCCGCTTGGCAGTCTGCTGCTCCAGCGGCAGCTCCAGGTCTTCCGGCTTGAGGTGCGTCGCGCTCAACAGCGGGCAGGTCTCGGACATGCCGTAACCGGTGTACATGCGGATGCCGAGCTTGGCGCCGGCATCGCACAGGCCCTTGGTCAGGGCGCTGCCGCCGATCAGCACATGCCAGTTGCTCAGATCCGCGGTCTTGATGGATTCGGTGGCCATCATCATCTGCATGATGGTGGGCACACAGTGGGAGAAGGTGACCTTGTGCTCCTTGAGCAGGTCTACCAGCAGTTCCGGCTCATAGCGACCCGGATAAACCTGCTTGATACCCATCATGGTGGCGGCATAGGGCACACCCCAGGCATGCACGTGGAACATGGGAGTGACCGGCATGTACACAGAGCTGGAACGCAGCAACGGCATCTCATCGTAGGCGGCCAGGGAACCGGTCATTGCCAGGGTATGCAGAACCAGCTGCCGATGGCTGAAATAAACACCCTTCGGGTTGCCGGTAGTGCCGGTGGTGTAGAAAGTAGTGGCAACGCTGTTCTCGTCGAAATCCGGGAAATCGAACTCGGTTCCCGCCTGGCTCAGCAGAGCCTCGTATTCACCGGCGGTGTCCAGGCTGGTGTCGGCGGCAGAGTCTGAGTCGGTCAGCTGGATGTAGGTCTTGACTGTTTCGATCTCGCCCTTCACGCCCTCGAGAATCGGCAGGAAGTCGTCGTGTACCAGCACCACGTCGTCCTCGGCGTGGTTCATGGTGTAGACGATCTGTTCCGGGGAGAGGCGCACGTTGATGGTGTGCAGGACGGCGCCAATCATCGGGATGGCAAAGAAACACTCAAGGTAACGGGGAGTATCCCAGTCCATGACCGCCACGGTGTCACCGGGCTTCACGCCGGCGTCGGTCAGGGCATTGGCCAGCCGGTGAATGCGCTCCACCAGAGTGGTGTAGGTGTACTTGCTGCGGTTGGCGTAATGGATTTCCTGGTCCGGGTTATAACGGGGACCCGAGAGCAGGAGCTGTTTGATAAGCAGCGGGTACTGATAGGCGTTCTTGGCCGGAGACAGGATTCGGGTCTGTGCCATCTTGTGTTCCTCTTTCTCTGCTTGTGCTTGTTATTACGATGAGAAAGATAAATCTGACACAGTTTGGGAAAAACAGGAACCGCTGGAAGTGAAAAAATTGCAGAACGTACGCGTCAATTTTGGTGCAACGGGTACGCTCTGCGAATCTGGGTGTTACTGATAGGTGCAAAGATAGGCGGTGTCGATATCGGCTTTCGCCTTGAAGCTGGCCTGGCCGGCAACGTCAAAGCTCTCGCCCGCGCCGTAGGTCATCCACTCTTCCATGCCGGGGAGCAGCACGGTCAGCGCGCCGCTGATGACCGTCATGGTTTCCTTTTTGGTGGTACCGAACTCGTACTCACCGGGGCTGATCACGCCTACCGTCGCCGGCAGGGTGGCCGTCTGGAAGGCAATGGACTTGGCTTTGCCGTCGAAATACTCGTTTACTTTGGGTATACGGATTTAATGGTTGATGGGGCACCTTCACCCCATCAATCTGATACCACCCTCAGATGGTTGATAGATCGACTCCGTAGTTGAGT
>NZ_QNRO01000025.1 GCF_003315345.1 Marinobacter pelagius | reverse complement strand
CACCGAATCCGGCTGACCTTAAACGGCCTGACTCCGGTGGAGTACAGAGAACAGGCTGCGACTGCAGCCTGATTAAACTGTCCAGGTTTTGGGGGTCACTTCACGAGCTCCGGGATAAATCCGGGGTCAGATGAAGGCTTTCATCTGACCCCATTTTCATGCTTCAGGCGTTCTTCAGCATCTCCCGCACCACATAGTGCAGGATACCCCCGTGCTTGAAGTACACCGCCTCGTTCGCGGTATCAATCCGCGACTTGAGTTCACAGCTCTCGGTGGAGCCGTCCTTGTACTTCACGGTCATCTTCAGGGTCTGGCCCGGCTTGATATCGCCGGACAGGCCTTCGATGCTGATGGTTTCCTCACCGGTCAGTTTCAGGCTCTTGCGGTCCACGCCCTCCGGAAACTGCAGGGGCATCACACCCATGCCGATCAGGTTGGAGCGGTGGATCCGCTCGTAGCTTTCCGCCACCACGGCCTTGACGCCGAGCAGGCGGGTACCTTTCGCCGCCCAGTCCCGGCTCGAGCCGGTGCCGTATTCCTTGCCGGCAATGACCACCAGCGGCGTGCCGCTTTCCTGGTACTTCATGGCTGCATCGTAGATGGCCATCTGCTCACCGGAAGGCACGAATTTGGTGAAGCCGCCTTCCACGCCATCGAGCATCTCGTTCCGGATGCGCACGTTGGCGAAGGTGCCGCGCATCATCACCTCGTGGTTACCTCGGCGGGAGCCGTAGGAGTTGAAGTCTTTCGGCTCAACACCATGCTCCTGCAGGTACTTGCCGGCCGGGGTGTCCGGCTTGAAGGACCCGGCCGGTGAGATGTGGTCGGTGGTTACCGAGTCACCCAGCAGGGCGAGGATATTGGCATCCGTGATGTCCTCGATGGGGTCCGGCTGCTCGCCCATACCCTCGAAGAACGGCGGATGCTGTATGTAGGTGGACTTGTCGGACCACTCGTACACTTTGCTCTCGGGCACCTTGATGGACTTCCAGGTCTCGTCGCCCTCGAACACCTCGCCGTATTCCTTGCGGAACATGTCGGTCCTGACCTTTTCCACCGCCTCGGCGATTTCCTTCTGGCTCGGCCACAGATCCTTCAGGTAGACCGGGTTACCGTCCTTGTCGGCACCCAGCGCATCCTTGGTCAGGTCCACCCGGACGTTGCCGGCGAGGGCGTAAGCCACCACCAGCGGGGGCGACGCCAGCCAGTTGGTTTTCACCAGCGGATGTACCCGGCCCTCGAAGTTGCGGTTACCGGAGAGTACCGACGCGACCGTCAGGTCACCATCGGTAATGGCCTTTTCCACTTCCTCAGGCAGCGGACCGGAGTTACCGATACAGGTAGTGCAACCGTAGCCCACCAGGTTGAAGCCCAGCTTGTCCAGATCGTCCTGCAGACCGGCCACCGCCAGGTAGTCGGTAACCACCTTGGAACCCGGCGCCAGGGAGGTCTTCACCCAGGGCTTGGTGCTCAAACCTTTCTCCACCGCCTTTTTCGCGATCAGACCGGCGGCCATCATCACGCTGGGGTTGGAGGTGTTGGTGCACGAGGTAATGGCGGCAATCACCACGGCGCCCGGATCCAGCCGGGACTTCTCACCGTTCATGTGCAACGGCTGGCTGGCCGGATGCTCGAAATAGGCGTCCTGGGCGCCCACGGCGGTACCACCACCCTCGGATTCGAGTTTCTCCTCGCGGGAGTCCGCGGGGCCCTCGGCGGTCTCCATCAACAGCTCGAAGGAAGCTTTCATGTTTTTCAGGGCGACCCGATCCTGGGGCCGCTTCGGGCCGGCCAGGCTTGCTTCGACGTCGCCCATGTCCAGTTCCAGAGTATCGGTATAGACCGGCTCATGGCCCGGCTCACGCCACAGGCCCTGGGCCTTGGCGTAGGCTTCCACCAGCTCCAGCTGGTCCTCATCGCGACCGGTCAGGCGCATGTAGGTGAGGGTCTGCTCATCGACCGGGAAGAAACCGCAGGTGGCGCCGTATTCGGGGGCCATGTTGGCGATGGTGGCCCGGTCCGCGACCGGCATGTCTTTCAGGCCGTCGCCATAGAATTCGACGAATTTGCCCACCACGCCCTTCTTGCGCAGCATTTCAGTGACGGTCAGGACCAGGTCGGTGGCAGTGATGCCCTCCCGCAACTTGCCGGTGATCTTGAAGCCGATCACCTCGGGAATCAGCATGGACACCGGCTGACCAAGCATGGCGGCCTCGGCTTCGATACCGCCAACACCCCAGCCCAGGATGCCCAGGCCATTGATCATGGTGGTGTGGGAATCGGTGCCTACCAAGGTGTCCGGATAGGCAATGGTCTTGCCATCCACGTCTTTCTGCCAGACGGTCTTGCCCAGGTATTCCAGGTTCACCTGGTGACAGATACCGGTGCCCGGCGGCACCACCCGGAAATTGTCGAAGGCCTGCTGGCCCCAGCGCAAGAACTCGTAGCGTTCCTGGTTCCGCTCCATTTCGATGGCTACGTTGTCCTTGAAGGCAGCGGGCGTGCCATATTCATCCACCATCACCGAATGGTCGATCACCAGATCGACCGGCGACAGCGGGTTGATCAACGCGGGATCCTTGCCGGCCTTTTTGACCGCCTCGCGCATGGCCGCCAGATCCACCACGCCGGGCACCCCGGTAAAGTCCTGCATCAGGACCCGGGCCGGGCGGTACTGGATCTCAGTATCGGACTTGCGGTCTTTCAGCCACTGCACCATGGCATCGATGTGGGACCGGTCGACGGTGATGCCATCCTCGTTACGCAGCAGATTCTCCATCAACACTTTGAGGGAGAATGGCAGGCGGTTGAGATCGCCGAGGGTTCTGGCTGCCTCGGGCAGGCTGTAGTAATGGAAGGTCTTGCCGCCCGCATCCAGGGCGGAAAGGGTATTCAGGCTGTCTTTTCCAAGATTTTCATTCGACATGTGGTGCCTCCCTTCAAAAGGTTCAGCGATGTGAAGTTACCTTTAACTATTGCAGCTAATGACAGGACTTCAACCGATGGCCGGTGAATGTTCGGGATCATTTCCGTGAATATCAGACCAAGGTCGACACCGAAAGTTGCAGGCACAGAACCGGCTGACCCGCGGCCCGAATCTCAGGTCTGTCGCTGACCATAGAGCTGGGCGTAGATGCCCTCCCGGGCGATCAGTTCCTCGTGCCGCCCCTCCTCGATGATCCGGCCATCCTCGAACACGCAGGCACGGTCCGCCTGTTTCACCGCACTGAGCCGATGGGCGATGATCAGGGTGGTCCGCCGTTCGAGGAAAGCCTCCAGATCCCGGTGCAGCTGATGCTCGGTCTCGGCATCCAGTGCCGACGTGGCCTCATCGAGAATCACCAGCGACGGATCCGACAGCACCATGCGGGCAATGGCCAGGCGCTGGCGCTGCCCGCCGGACAAACGGACACCCTGCCGGCCGATCACGGTATCCAGCTGGTCGGGCATGGCCGCCACCATGGTATCGAGCTGGGCGATACGCAGCGCCTCCCACAGCTCGGAATCCGGCTTGTCCCGGCCGAGGGTAAGGTTCTGCCGGATGGTGTCATTGAACAGGGCCGGATGCTGCAGGACGGTGGCCACATGTTCCCGCAACCTTGGCAGCCCGATCCGCTGCACCGGCACATCGTTGATCAGCACCTCGCCCTGCTGGGGCGTGTACATGCCCAGAATGATCTGCACCAGGGTGGATTTACCGCCGCCGCTGGCGCCGACCACTGCCACTTTCTCACCGGGCTCCAGATGCAGGTTGATGCCCCGCAATACCTGCTCGTCGCCATAACCGAAATGAATGTCCCTCAGGGTCAGGCTTACTGTGTGATGGCCACGGAACGGGTCTTCCAGCGCCGGATAGCGCGGCTCCTCCTTCAGCTCCAGCAAACGGTTGATGCGCCCCAGGGCGGCGTTGGCGGCGAACCAGGCATATTGCATGTTCAGCATTTCCTGGACCGGCGTCAGCATGAACCACAGGTACCCGAAGATCGCGAACATCATGCCGATGCTCAGATCGCTGAGCAGAACGGTGATCATGGCGGCGGCCCGGAACACGTCGACACCAAACTGGAACAGGGCAAAACTGGCCCGAGTGGCGGCATCACTACGCCACTGGAAGCGGATGGCATGATCCCGCACCACCCGCGCCCGGTCGATCAGCAGTCGCAGGTAGCGTTTCTCCCGGTTGGCCGCCCGGAGCTGGTGAATGGCGTCCAGGGTTTCGGTCAGGTCGCCCTGGAACTCCTCGTAGGCACTGTTCTCCCGACGCTTGAGTTCCTTGACTTGCTTGCCGATCAGGATGGTGGCGAAGATGACCAGCGGATTGAACAGCAGAATCAGCAACGCCAGTTGCCAGTGCACCCACAGCAATACCACTGCCGTGCCGATTACCGTCAGGCTGGCCACCAGGAACCGGCTGATGGTGGTCCCCAGGAACTGATCCATGGTATCCAGGTCGGTGATGAAGTGGCTGCTGATGGCCCCGGACCCACGGGTCTCATACTCCGACATGGCCACGCGCTGGAGCCGGCCCAGCAGCCGGGATCGCATGCGGAACACGACATCCTTGGAAACCTTGGAAAACTCCCGCGATTGCAGGACATTGAAGAACAGTGCGGCCGACCGGAGCAGCAACGCTGCCAGCACCATCAACCCGATGTAGACCACAGGCTGCTGCCATGCGCCAGGCAGGATGGCGTCCATGACCGGAAGAACCGGACCCTCTTTCTCCAGCAGAACCTCATCCACCAGTACCGGCAGCAACAGGGGCACCGGCACCGCCATGACCGTTGCCAGGATCGCCAGAAGGTTGGCGCGCGCCAGGCGCGGCTTATGCTTGAGTGCCAGCAAGAAGATGTCGCGCCAGCGGTAGGGCTGATGCCCGCCGGCGGACTCAGCCGACTGTTGCAGGTTGTTTTGTTGCAAGACTCCTCCGGACCCCGAATATCTTCGGTTCAATACGGACGCTATGGCCTGACAGTCTACTGTTAACCAGGTAGCTGCGCGGCCCTTTCAGTTCTGTCATCATGACCCGCCTGACTCTGACGGACCAGGAACCCGACCTGCTGTGAAACACGACTGCTACTACCACCCCGGTGAACCCGCCAAATGGCACTGCGGCGAATGCCAGATTCACTACTGTAGCCGCTGCATGCCCGATGGCGATACTCGACAGCGCAAGGCGCTCTGCCCGCAATGCAGCAAGGCCATGCGCTACCTCGGGGCCGCCACCGAAGCAGTCCCGTTCTGGAACCGGCTCGGCGCGTTCTTCCGCTATCCGTTCCACAGCGACCCTCTGATCGTAATAGCCATCTGCACCCTGGTGCCGGTGATCGCCCCGGCGAACCTGATCGGCATCCTGATCTGGATTGTGCTCGCACTGGCCCTGTTCAAGTATACGTATGCGGTGATCAATCACACCGCCGAAGGCCACCTGAAACCACCACCGGTGGCTGTCGCCTTTACCGGAAGCGGCTTTGATATCGTGGTTCTGCAACTGCTGGTGTTCGTGGTGATGGGCGGCCTGGTCGGCGCCGCTGCCATGCTGGGCGGGCCGCTCCTGGGCATGCTGGCCATCGCCTTTGTGGTGCTGGCCCTGCCCGCCTCCATCATGGTCCTGGCCATGGAACGTTCGGTGGGAGCGGCCGTGAACCCCATGAACCTGGCACTGCTGATCTCCCGCATCGGGACACCCTATTTCCTGCTCTACGGCTACCTGATCCTGCTCACCCTGGCCTCGGGCGCCGCCCAGGATTTCGCCCTGAACCACTTTCCGCTGTGGTTGTCCCAGCCCCTGGCCGGCTTCCTGAACAGTACCTTCACCCTGATCCTGTTCCACATGCTCGGCTACCTGTTGTTCCAGTACCAGGAAGAGCTGGGTTTCGCCGCTGACGTCCAGGACGGCGAGACCCTCGCCCAGGCCCAGAACCGGGACCGGACCGCCCGCTTTGATGCCGATATCGACATGAACCTCAAGGACGGCCATTACGACCGGGTGCAGTCCATGCTGAAAGAAGCTCTGAAAAGGGATCCGGACAATGCCCTGAGAATCGCCCAGCTGTACAAGTTGCTGATGGCCCGAAGGGATGTCCCGGAGCTGCAACGTTACCACGCCCGGATCCTCAACTGGCTCGCGACTACCAACGACGGCGAGGCCATTGCCGGGCTGGTCACTCTGCTGCAGGAGGCCGAGCCCACGTTCCGGCTCGAGGATCCGGAACTGAGTGTGCGCTGCGCCAGCGCCATGTATCACCAGGGCCGTTTCAAGCCCGCCCTGCGCCTGCTCCAGGATTTCCATAAACGCTTCCCGGACAGCGACCAGCTGGCTCCGGCGTACCTGCTGGTGGCGCAGATCCTGGCCAACGGGCTCAACCAGTGGGAGAAAGCCACTGCCTTCCTGACGTTTATCCAGAAGAAGTGCCCGAATCATCCGCTGCATGGGCAGATCGGGACGTATCTGGCGCAGGCGGAGAAGCGGGAACCGTTGAAGGGGCCGAAGGCGAGTTTTGCTGTTGCGGAGTGAGGCGTGAAGGTGAACCCGGGGTCAGATGAAAGCTTTCATCTGACCCCGAATTAGCGGGAATCTGAGGAGGTTGGGCCAAACCGGGGTCAGATGAAGGCTTTCATCTGACCCCGGTTTGGAGGCGAACTGGCGAGGTTGGTCTGACGCAGGGGTCTGAAGAACACTTTCTTCTGACCCCGTTTTCACCGCCGGCCAGCCCGCTCAGGCCAGCAACTGCCGATAATGCCGCGCCTTGGGCTCCATCTCCCGCTTCTCGAACTCACTCACCAGCAGGCGACAGGCCTCTGACGTCAGCAGTTCATCCCCGGTGGCCCGCAGCCGCTCGAAGGCCTTTTCCGCAGCCTTGAAATTCTGCTGTTTCAGACTGGTAAACAACACCCGGTTGTGGTCCTCGGCAGCCAACGGCTGGTGGTGCTCACCCTTGCCGAGATATTCCTCCCACACTGCAACCATCTGCTCCGGCTGGCGCCGGCTGAGGGCGTCTTCCATCAGCTCACGGGTGCGGTCGCGGTACTCGGGCAGGTCCGGCCTCAGTTTGGCCAGCTGGTACAGGTGCTCAAGCAGGATAGGCCGGTCCGGGTAATGCTGGCGCAGGGCCTCAAACTGCCGGTGGGCCAGGTCGAACTCCATCCGGCCGAGGCTCGCCATGGCCTGGGCATAGCTGGTGGTAAAGCGGGCGTCCTGTTCACTTTCCTCCGGCTCGAAGAATTCCTCGCGTACCTGCAGCCAGCTGCGCCCAAACAGCCAGACCAAGCCGGCCCCGGCCACCAGACCACCGGCATGGGCCATGTAGGCGACTCCGGTGGCGCCGGCGAACCAGTAGTCGTAGATCTCCTTGCCCAGCCAGACCGGCAGCATGGCCAGCGCCGGTGCCCGGAAATAATTGAAGTACACCCCGAGGAAAAAGAAAAACCGGATCTTCTGCAAACCGTAGATGGCAACGTACATGCCCATAAGCCCCGAGATCGAACCAGACGCCCCCACCAGCGGAAGCGGGCTGCCTGAGGAAAAAGCCGTGAACACCAGACCGGATATGGCCCCGCACACCAGGTAGGCCACCAGGAACCGTCCGGGGCCCAGCGCCTTCTCCACCGTGAAGCCGAGCAGGAACAGGAACAACAGGTTGCCGATGATATGACCCCAGCCACCATGGAGGAACTGGTAGGTAATCAGGGTGTAGGGTTTGAGATCGGCCGGCACCAGGCCCAGCTGCTGGGCGCTGAGCTGGCTGATGAAGTCCTGTTCGATCCTGGTCCGGTGTTCGAGCCAGTATGCCCGCTCCGCCGGAGCCCAGAGGATGTCGCGGTTCTCCATCAAGTAGTAGAAGAACTCGCGATCCATCATCAGGCTGATGGCGATCCAGAAGTCGGCGTTCTCCTCCCGCAGTTGCTGGAACTCCTGCAGGTCGTAGACACGCTGTGCCTCACCCCGGAACTGGATCTGCCGTTGCAGGTAATCCTCGTAGACGGGCGCTTCCAGCTCCTGGAGGTCCTGGGAGAGATACTGATCAACCGCCTGCTCGATCTTGCGGCTGTCGCCGCCCTGATAGAACAGGAAAACCAGCAGGCAGGCGAACATCAGCCCCAGGGTGACCAGGGGCGGGCGTTTCCAGTTAACGGCATTCTCGGCGGGGATAATCAGCATCGGCGGTCACAATTCATCATATTCTGTCCCTGAAAACCTGCTTTTTTACCACAGCCCTGCCCGTATTTCCCGGTGTAATAGGTCCTGAGGCGACGGTTACCGCGGCTTAATCCGAGAAATGTGGACAGCCCCACAGATAGCGGGGCCGGTGCGAGACACTGTCACACCGGAGTCATATAAATGACATTAAATCGGTGGCAGCCAGAGGGCGCACCCGCGTCCTATCGACCTTTCGCCAATTGCCGTTATTCCTGCCACCACCAATAGTGAGTGGGAATAACAAGAAAAACCGGATACTGGAAGCAAGGATACTGCACATGACCGTACTCGTTTTGGACAACCCGGAACTGCTGGCCAAAGCGGCGCTGGCATCAGGTTTTACGGCGGCGATGGCCACCCCTGCGGGACAAAGACCTCATCGACTGAAATTTCATTTCGGTTTCAACAAGCATGCCCTGGATTGCGATGATCTGATGATCATCCGCCAGCACGCCACCTACCTCCGACAATATCCGGGGTTGAAAGTGCGGATCCACGGCCATGCCGACAACTTCGGCACCGAGGATTACAACCGGTTCCTGTCCCGGTTGCGGGCCAGCACCATCGCCCGGGTCCTGATCCGGGAAGGCGTGGGCGAGAACCAGATCCAGCTGGCGCACTGGGGATCAACCCGACCGCTGGCCACGCTTGAGGATCATGCCGCCAACCGGCGGGTGGAACTGGAATACCTGACCCAGGAAATGGCCCAGGCCCTGTAATCCAGGGAGGCCGGGCCACAACGGAAAACGGGGCCACGGCCCCCGCTTGTATTTGTGGCGGTTCAGCCGCCGTACACCTGCCAGACGTTCCAGAACAACAGCAGGGACGCCACCAGGATCGCCAGCCAGGTCAGGAGGATGCCGATCATCCGGGCCAGATGCGGCGCACCGCGGCCATTGATCATGCCCCAGGCGTGCAGGATGCGCCCCACGACCAGGGCCATGCCGGTCCAGTATACGAAACCACTGGGCACACCATTGAGTTCCGCGAGCCCCAGCATCAGCAAGCCCAGGGGCGCATATTCCACCAGATTGGCATGGGCGCGAACCGCCGCCTCGAAATCCCGGTCATCGGTGACGCCCAGGCCCTTGCGGTACTTGAGCCGGAACCTTACCACCTGGGCCGAAAGCACCAGCAGGAGCAAACCGATTACAGCGGCAAAGACACCGGTTACCGGGACGATCATGTTTAACCCTTCTTGATCTTGTTAACGATAGCCAGAAGCAGAACAGCCCCCACCGTCGCCGCTACCAGCCGGCCGACAGCGCCGTGGGCCGACAACTGCAGAAGCCCAAACAGGAAACCGCCAATAAACGAGCCGACAATACCGATACCAATGTTGGCCAGTACACCAAAGCCGCGCCCTTTCATGATCAGCCCGGCCAACCAGCCGGCCACACCACCAATAATCAGAAAATAAATCAGGTTCATCTCTCGCCTCTCCCTGAGGATGCTTCAAGAAACGGTCAGTCCACGCAAAGACTGCCCTGTTTCCTGCGGTGCTTCAAGCACTTCCGACACTGGAGGCAGGCGTGATGACGGCAATGGCGTCGGCCATCCGGGACCGGCATTGCGCGATCAGCTCGGGCACATCCTCGGGGTTGAGATCAGTTGTTTCAATCGGAGGGAGGATTCGGATAGCCACCGGCTCCCGACGCCCCAGCAAGCCGCAGGTCTTGTCCGCGTATTCACTGGCACAGACCATGGTGATGGGGGCACCCGAAGCAATCGCAGCGTGAAAGGCACCCTTCTTGAAGCTGCCCAGCCCGTTGCCATGGCTGCGGGTACCCTCGGGGAACACCCAAAGACTTTTCCGGTCGTGGGCGATGGTTTCGCCGACCAGTTGCATTGCCGCGACGGCTTTCCTGGAGCGGGACCGGTTCAGGATGACATTGCCCCCGAGCCAGAACACCTGGCCGAAAAAGGGCAGCCAAATCAGAGAGGATTTACCAACGGTGACCGTCCGGGGAGGCAGCAGATCCCCCATGACAAACAGATCGTCGTTATGCTGGTGATTGGCGATCACCACGGTGGGCCGGTCCTGTGGCATGTTCTCCCGGCCTTCGACAGGACGCTCCATACCCAGGATCCAGCGTCCCAAACGGGCAACTACCCACCCCAGCATACGATTGTTATCCGGATTGAAGGGGCGGGCAAGGTACAGAACCAGTGCCAACAGGCTGATAACCGGTACGCTCAGCCACGCCAACAGCTTTCTCAAAACACCCATCGGGTACCGCTTCTCTGTTGCACAAAACTGGCGCACAAGTGTACGCCAAGGTCATAGCCCTGCAACAGTATCAATTTGTTCCAGCCGGTTACTCGGTGCCGGATTCCGGCGCCGCGCCGTCACCACGTAACGCAGCGGCCCGCCGGTATCCAGGCTTTCGAACGGGTAGCAGGTCACCAGCAACAGCGTGTCCGGGGACAGGCGCTGGGTGTCGATCTGCTCCCGGCGGCTGTCCACCACCCTGGATGCTTCGACCTGGTAGTCCTGCCACTGGCCATCCTGGCCCTGCAGACGAATCCCGCTGCCCGGCGCCAGTTCGTCGAGCTGCCGGAAGTGGGTATCCCGGTGGCCGGCAATGATGACCGGGCCCTCACCCGGCAAGCCACCAACCAACCGGCCCGGGCCGAAGGCGAGGCTCTCGCCGTGGGTACCTTCCAGCACAATCATGGACCGGTCCAGTTCCGGCAGCGCCATCCTGGCCACCGGCCAGGTGTCCGCCCAGGGCCAGGGCCGGGTTTCGGTTTGCCGGGCCTGGCTCTCTGCCCATGCCAGGGCCAGCAGTTCCTGGGCGACCACCGCCTTGAGGGGTATCCAAAGCCCGAACACCAGCAAAGTGGCGGAAGAACTGAGCAGCAGCAAAAGGATCCGGTTCACAGCCCTACCCTCCCGCGCAGGAGCACGATCGCTGCGCTAAACATCATTCCCACAAGCCCCAGGGCAATGAGTAGCGGTGAAATGGTCGCGGTCTGGGGATATCGCAGCATTCCGGCTGAGGTTCCGGCCGGCAACAGGGTAGGCACGCTGTCAGCGAGCAACGGATCATTACCCGAACGCACCGGTTTGCTGTCCACCGCCAGGAAACTGGTAAACGGCGACATCAGGCTGTGGGCCATCGCCAGCCGGACAATCTGCTCCTCATCCGGCTGCTCGCCCTGAATCCTGGCCCGGTCCAACAGGCTGTCGATCTTTGCACGGGCCCAGCGCCGGTGCAGCCCGGTACCCCCGGCGGACTGCCGGAGGTCCAGCGTTCGCTTCCAGCGCTTGCCATCCGGTGCCATGCCGGTTACCGAGAGCGTACCCTCCGGCGGCACACCGCGAACGACCTGGATCAGCGGTTCACCCCGTAACAGATCCCCCGGGCGTTCCGGGAAGGCTTCGGCATCGGCCACCGGCCACTGAGTCCGGAGCCCGGTCAGCACCGGTGCCTCCATGGCCGAAAACAGGGCCACCAACGGACCACCGAGATCCGCCGTATTGCTGACGGCAGTATAGGTACCCCGCCCCCAGCGGGCGGCCTCCCGCATGAAGTGCATGTTGGGGGCCGAACCGATGCCGACAGTAAACAGTCGCTGGTTACCCAGCTGCTCGCGAATCTGCCGGAACAGCCCCGCCTCGTTGCCCACGGCACCATCGGTGATGAAGACCACCTGCCGGACCCGTGCAGCATCATCTGTATCATCACTTCCGGCCCCGCCGAGTGCCAGCGACAGAGCAGATGCCATTTCCGTCCCACCCTCGGCCTGTAACCGGCTGACATAACGATGGGCCCGCGCCAGGTTCATGCCATCGGCCGGCACCGGCGCCATGAACAGGGCGTGGGGTTGAGAATTGAACTGGATGACATTGAACCGATCCTCGGCGGACAGGGTATCGAGGCCCCGCCCGAGCGCCTGCCTGGCCTGGCGGATGGATTCGCCGGCCATGGAACCGGAGGTGTCGATCACAAATACCAGGTCCCGCGGCAGGGTCAGATCCGAAGCGGCCCCGGGTACCACCATGGTCATCAGGTAATCCTCACCATCGAATTGCTCATGGAAAACCGCGGCCACCGGCTCACTGCCATGAACCGGGCGCCAGCGGAGCACGAAGTCCCGGTTCATAAGTACTGTTCCTTCCGACGGCGAAACATGGACCTCCTGTCCATCAGTCCGGGTTTCCAGTTCATGGCCGGGGCTGGTGACGTCCGCCAGTTCCAGCCCGGCACTGAGAGACACACTGATGCTGGCGCGGTGGCTGTCGGCGGCAACGTCCTCCGGTCGCACCGTGAACGGACTGATGGCATCGGCATCCGGCACTTCCCGGGTGGCAATGGCCCAGCCCTCACTCCAGCCAGCGGCTTCACCCGTCGGCAGCATCGGCCCGGGCATGTATCGGGGTGTCAGGGTGGTCGGCAGTCGCAACGAGAACTGACCGTCCCGATAATCCACCGGCTGCTGATAGCGCAGCTCGATGCTGATATCTTCTCCGGGCGGTATATTGGCTACCCGGGACGTGAACAGGTTCGGGCGTTGCTGCTCCACTGTCGCGGCCTGCCGGCCACTGTCCCGTGCCTCGGCATACTCCTCGCGGGCCTGGGCTTTCGGGCGCACTTCACCGGTAATCGTGCGCTCTCCCACCGTCATGGTCAGGGCATAGACGCTGGCCTTCTCCGGCAGCGGGAACACAAAGACACCTTCGCGCCAGTGGTCACTGGTGTTGCGGAAATGCCGGGTGAGGCGAGTGTCGGCAATCAGTCCGCTGACCGTCACATCAAAGTCACTGTCAAGCACCAGCGCGGGTTCCTGCCAGTCACCCCGGTTGTCGGTGAAATGCAGCAGTCCGGGCTGGAGTTCATCGGCCACATTCGCCTCGGCGTACAGGGGCTGAACGAACAGGAGCAACAGGAATGCCAGCCAGAGGGTGATACCCTCCATGAACCGGCGTAGCCGGGCCCGGTTGGCGGGTTTTGCCGGTACTGAAAGTCTCAGCAGGGTCGTCGATAGCATCATCACAAGGTCCTTTCCCGATCAATTCCGTGGATGACCGCTATTTCACCAACCCGAAAGGTGCAGGCCGTGGCAGAGTGCGACAATACGGCGACAAATAATGATCAATTATGGCAACAGGCCCCTGGACCTTGTCCTGACCGGTTGCCATGGTTAAATAGAGACTCCATGCAGGCAACCGGTCGATGACCATGAAGAAACACCTTGTGCTGATCGAGGACGAACCCGCTATCCGGGACAATTACCGGGCCGCCTTCGAGCGCCGTGGCTACCGGGTCTCGGCCTACGGGGACCGGGCTTCGGCCTACCAGGCGCTGCAGCAGGAGTTGCCGGACCTTGCCATCATTGATGTCGGGCTTGGCGATGAGCCGGAAGGGGGATTCCTGCTGTGCCAGGATCTCAGACAGCTGTCGATGACCCTGCCGATCATCTTCCTGACCGCCCGGGACAGCGACATCGACACGGTTCACGGCCTGCGGCTGGGCGCCGATGACTATGTCACCAAGGACATGAGCATCGATCATCTGCTGGCCCGGATCACCGCGTTGCTGCGCCGGGCCGATGCCTGGGCCGAGGCGCTGCAGAAACCGGACGAGCTGCTCCGGCGGGGCCGGCTCACCCTGAACGTGGACCGCATGACCGTGGCCTGGAACGACCAGCCCATTGACCTGACCGTCACCGAATTCTGGATGTTGCACTCGCTGGTCCGCCACCCTGGCCACGTCCGCAGCCGGGATCAGCTGATGGAAGCCGCCAGCACCGTGCTCGACGACAACACCGTGACCTCCCACATCAAGCGCATCCGCCGCAAATTCCAGCAGCTGGACGACCAGTTCGATGGCATCCAGACCGCCTACGGCATGGGTTACCGCTGGAACGCCCATGAGGTCTGACCCTTGAGCCTCAAGCGCCAGCTCCTTGTTGCCAGTCTGCTGATGCTGCTCATTCCCTGGGCGGGCCTGAAATTCGTGCTCGAACTGGATACGGCACTGCGGGACCAGGCGATCCGACAACTGGACTCCCGCGCCGAACAATTGGCCGAGCTGGCCGGAGACCGTCTGCTGGGCGAGCCAGCAATTCCCGCCGAGGCCCCGGTCATCTATGTTGCGCCCCTGAGCCAACCGTTCACTCCGGACGGCTATGGCTCCGAATGGCCCGGCTACGATGACACCGCGGCTTCCCAGCCCTGGCAAGGCGCCGGGACCGACGACGGCCTGCAACTCCAATGGCAGGCGGCCAGCAATGGCCAATACCTGTATCTGCTGATCCGGCTTAGCGGGCGACAGTCCCGTTTCTTCAGCCCTGCGGCCCCAGAGCAACCCCACGATTTCCTGAAACTCTGGTTGCAGGCACCGGCCACGGCGGTGGACCAGTCACCGGCGCGCCAGGCCTGGCTGATTCGCCCTTCGGCTCCGGGTGAGCTCTACGGCCAGACCGATACCAAAGAACCCCGCCCGGACTACCGTGTAAAAGGTGCCTGGCAGGAACTCGGCGAGGGCTGGCAGCTGGAACTCCAGCTCCCACAACCCCCGGACAACAGCCGACTGGGATTTGCCGCGTACCGGGAGGGAGATACGCCATTGGCGACCTCACTTGAGCCACTACCGGTGCTGGTCGGGCCGCGCCCGGCGCTGGAACGCCGGCTGGAACAACAGCTTGACCCCGGTCAGCAGGTCCGGATCATCGAGCCGGCTGGCTGGGTGATTGCCGAAGCCCGCAAACCGGGCAATGATCCATCACCGGAATTCGACAGCCTCAGCCCCGTTCAGGTGCTGGAACAGATCAGCCTTAACGTCCTGCGTTACCTGGTCCAGCTCTACCAGCCCGAGCCCGGACTCCTTCCTGACCAGGCGCGCCAACTGGAGGCCAACACCCTGCCGGACCAGGGGCTTATCCGGCACCCGGATGACAGCCGGTGGCTGCTGGTCACCAAGCTGGTATTCGGCGACCGGACCCTCATCCTGGAACAATCCCTGGACCAATTGCTGACCCTCTCCGGCTCCACCCTGGGTTCGGTGATTGCCCGCAGCACCCTGATCATCGTTGCCCTGACCCTGGTTCTGCTCGGCTATGCCAGCTGGTTGTCCTGGCGCATTGCCCGCCTGCAGCGGCTGGTGAACGCCACCGTCGATGAGGACGGCCGGATCATCGGCACTATGCCAACGACCGCCAGCCGCGATGAGCTGGGCCAGCTGCAGGCACACTTCGCCCAGATGGTGGAACGACTGCATGGCTATAACCGCTATCTCGAGAGCTTTTCCCGCCGGCTGTCCCACGAGCTGAAAACCCCCGTCGCGATCGTTCGCTCCTCCCTGGAAAACCTCGCCCATGCCCGGTCCGAGGCGGAGCGCCAGCAGTATCTGGAACGGGCTTCAACCGCCACCGAACGATTACGGCAGATCCTTCATGGCATGAGCGAGGCGGCGCGACTGGAACAGAGCTTCGACCAGGCCGACAGGGAGCCCTTTGACCTCGCCGAAGTGGCCGCCGGGGCCACCGCCGCTTATCAGGGCCTCGACAGCCATCACGAGATCCGGTACGCGGGCCCGGAACAGGGCTGTAATCTGACCGGTTCCCCGGAACACATGGTGCAATTGCTGGATAAGCTGGTGGACAACGCCCGGGACTTCACCCCCGAGCATGGGCTGATCGAGGTCGCCCTGGCACAGCATCCGGAACAGCTGGAACTGTCGGTGTTCAACCAGGGCTCGGCCCTGCCGGAGGATGGCTCTGCCGACATTTTCGGTGCCTTTGTATCCCATCGGGATGGTAGCGGGGACGGGCACCTCGGGCAGGGTCTGCTGATCGTGCGACTGATTGCCGAGTACCATGGTGGCCGGGTGGAAGCCGCCAATGAGTCCCAAGGTGGCATTGACGGGGTACGTTTCCGGGTTATCATCCCGGTCAAGCCCAGATAAGCCCGGATTCTGCTGTGAGCACACGACTGGAACACCTCGACATCCATCCCCTGCGGGATGAACTCTACAACGAACTCCACTCCCGCCCCTTCCAGGTGCTGCCCACCCCGGCACGGGTGACCCAGATGGCGATACTGACCACCCCGGAGCAGCGCCGGGAGCAATTCCGACATCTGCAGGAGCTCCACCGACTGCTGGGCTACCCGGTCCCCGAGGAGGAAGTCGGCTGTTTCGAGCAGACCTTCGGCACCCTCAAGGTGCGCCGGGAAATGCACATGGAGTTCGCTTCCTATACCTTTACCAACCTCGCCGAGAGCAGCGCCGATCCCTTCACCGAAACCGGGATCACACCCTTGCCGGAGGGCTGGCTGGAGCAACTGGCGGGTACCGTGATTGCCGCCTTCCACGTGGACATTCGCCCGTCATCCCACGATGCCGCCAGCGACCTGGCCTTTGTACGCCAGCACTTCGAAGGCCTGCGCCTGGTAGGTAGCAGCCCCCAGGAAGGTGCAGCCCGGATCTGGGGCACCTTCAAGCTGCACAGTGATGGCTTTGGCCGGTTCATGGTCCAGAACCATCATATGTCCAACAGCCAGCTGGGCCGTCTCACTCAGCGCCTGATGGAGATCGAGACCTACCGGCTGATGTCCCTGCTGGCCCTGCCCGTGGCCCGGGAAATCACTCCGTCCCTGAACGACATGGACCAGAAGCTGGCCGTCATTACCCAGGCCCTGGCCGACAACCAGGATGTGGACGAACAGCAGCTGCTGGGAGAGCTGAGCCACATCGCCGCCCGGATCGAGGCCTTTCGCGCCCACTCCACGTTCCGGTTTTCTGCCACCCGCGCCTATCACCGCCTGGTCCTGACCCGGCTGGAGGCACTGCGGGAAGACGAACTCTCCGGCCATCTGACCATGACCGAGTTCATGACCCGTCGGCTGACGCCGGCGGTAAAAACCTGCGAGGCGGTCAGTGAGCGGCTGGAGGACCTGTCCCGGCGCGTGGACCGGGCCTCGGACATGATGCGCACGCGGGTGGAGCTGGCCATCCAGAGCCAGAACCAGCAACTGCTCAGTTCCATGGACCGCCGTTCACGTATCCAGCTGATGATGCAGCACACGGTGGAAGGCTTCTCGGTAGTGGCCATCTCCTACTACCTGATCGGCCTGCTGAAACTGGGACTGGACGCGCTCTACGACAGTGGCGTCGAGTTCAACAAGACCCTGGTGCTGGGCATTGCCATCCCGGTGGTCATGGTCCTGGTGTTCCTGGGCATCCGCATCGTCCATCACCACTTTATCAAGATGGCCAGGCGACAGTAGCCGGCTCAACGGAACCGGCTGTCTCCGGCCACCTGCCGGAAAAACTGTTGGGCGGTGCGCCCGTTGCGTACACCCTTACCGGTGGCAAAACGGATCGCCTCCAGGTGCAGGGCCTCCCGGTCCTGCACCTCGGGAAACAGGGCATCGATGGCCTGCAGGTAGACATCCTTCGCGAACGGATAGAAAGAAAGCTGCAGGCCAAAGCGGTCCGCCAGCGACACCTGCTCCTCGATTGCCTCCGCCGGATGCAGCTCGCCGTCCCGAACCTCACTATTCACGTTGTCGCTCATAAACTCCGGCATCAGATGCCGGCGATTGGAGGTGGCGTACACCCGGACGTTTTCCGGCGGCAACTCCAGGGAGCCTTCCAGCACACTCTTCAGCGCCTTGTAGCCGGACTCGCCGACATCGAAGGACAGGTCGTCGCAGAAGATCACGAACCGGAACGGCAGATCACAAATGTCATCGACGATCTCCGGCAGGTTCACCAGATCGTCCTTGTCCACCTCGATCATCCGCAATCCCCGGTCCCGATAACGGTTCAGCAGGGCCTTGATCAGCGACGACTTGCCGGTGCCCCGGGAACCCCAGAGCAGCGCGTTGTTGGAGGGCTCACCGGCGAGGAAGCGTTCGGTATTGCGCGCCAGTGCCTGTTTCTGCCGGTCGATACCCTTGAGATCGTTCCAGCTGATCGGATCCAGCCGCCGGATCGCCCGCAGACCCGAGCGGTGCCGGCGCCAGACCGCCGCCGGTGTGTGTTGCCAGTCAAACTGCGTGGTGCTCATAAACCTTCTTTCCTATTTCGTCTGGCGTCAGGCTGTGGAACACTGACCGCCAACCTAGATTTATAACAGGAGACTTTACCGCAAATGGCCGTAAAATCCGTCGCCCTGGTGGCGCACGACAACAAGAAGAAGGAACTGGTGGAATGGGCAAACGAGAACCGGACCCGGCTCGCTCCCCTGCGCCTCTATGCCACCGGCACCACCGGCCGGCTGTTGCGGGAAAGCCTCGGACGGGACGATCTCAACTGCCTGCTCAGCGGCCCGCTGGGCGGTGACCAGCAAATCGGCGCCAAGATCGCCGAGGGCGAGATCGACCTGCTGGTGTTTTTCTGGGACCCGCTGGAACCCCAGCCCCACGACCCCGACATCAAGGCCCTGCTGCGCATTGCCGCCCTGTGGAACATTCCCGTGGCCTGCAACCGGGCCACCGCCGAGTTTGTACTGACTTCCGCCTATATGACCGACGACCAGCACCATCCTCAGAAGCCGGACTTTTCCTATTACACCGGGCGCGACGTCAATCAATGAGCCGGGCTTGAATTCAGGCACCGGCGGAACTATCTGGTAATCAGACCCACTTTCCGAGGAGTACCCGATGTCTGATCCACTCCAGATCAAGTGCCCCCATTGCCTGAGGACCAACCGCGTACCGGCCGCCCGCCTGGGAGACAAGCCCAACTGTGGTGCCTGCAAGAAGCCATTGCTCAATGGCGATGTGGCCAATCTTGACGATGCCTCCATGGCCGGCTTTACCGGCCAGTCCGACCTGCCGGTGCTTGTCGATTTCTGGGCCAGCTGGTGCGGCCCGTGCAAGGCCATGGCCCCCGAGTTCGAACAGGCCGCCCGCAACTGGGCCGGCAAGGTCGCCTTTGCCAAGCTCAACACCGAGCAGGGTCAGCAGGCCTCCAGCCAGTTCGGCATCCGCAGTATTCCTACCCTGATCCTGTTCCGGGGCGGCCGCGAGATCGCCCGCAAGAGCGGCGCCATGCCCGCCGCCCAGCTCTCGGCCTGGCTCAACAGCGAACTGGGCTGATAACAGGACGGGCGGCGCGGAACCCACGGATGGCGATCCGGTGCTATGATGGCTGCAAAAAGGAGGATAAAGCCATGGCACGAATCTACGAGGACAATTCCCTGTCCATCGGCAACACGCCGCTCGTCAAACTCAACCGCGTCAACGACGGCGCCACCATCTGGGCCAAGATTGAAGGCCGTAACCCGGCCTACTCGGTAAAGTGCCGGATCGGCGCGGCCATGATCTGGGATGCCGAGAAGCGAGGCACCCTGAAATCCGGCATGACCATCGTCGAGCCCACCAGCGGCAACACCGGCATCGCCCTGGCCTTTGTAGCCGCCGCCCGTGGCTACAAGCTGATCCTGACCATGCCGTCTTCCATGAGCCTGGAACGCCGCAAGGTCCTCAAGGCCCTGGGCGCTGAACTGGTGCTCACTGAACCGACCAAAGGCATGCCCGGCGCCATCGCCAAGGCCGAGGAAATCTTCGCGTCCGACCCGGACAACCACTTCCTGCCCCAGCAGTTCCAGAATCCGGCCAACCCCCGTATCCACGAGGACACCACCGGCCCGGAAATCTGGAACGATACCGACGGCGAAGTGGACATTTTCGTCTCCGGGGTCGGCACCGGCGGCACCCTCACCGGTGTGGCCCGCTACATCAAGGGCACCAAGGGCAAGGACATTACCGTGGTCGCGGTGGAGCCCACCGATTCCCCGATCATCACCCAAACCCTGAATGGCGAGGAGCCCAAGCCTGCCCCCCATAAAATCCAGGGCATCGGCGCCGGCTTCGTACCCAAAAACCTGGATCTGGATCTGGTGGATCAGGTGGAAGCGGTGACCAACGAAGAAGCCATGGACATGGCTCATCGGCTGATGCAGGAAGAAGGCATCCTGTGCGGAATTTCCTGCGGCGCCGCCGTCGCCGCCGCTGTTCGCGTCAGCAAGC
Source organism: Marinobacter pelagius (assembly GCF_003315345.1). GTDB lineage: Bacteria > Pseudomonadota > Gammaproteobacteria > Pseudomonadales > Oleiphilaceae > Marinobacter > Marinobacter pelagius_A. The sequence goes on along the minus strand of NZ_QNRO01000025.1, from coordinate 35,140 downwards.
AGCCGGAGCATCGGGGCAAGAACATCGTGGTGGTGCTGCCGGATTCGGCGGAGCGGTATTTGTCATCCGCGTTGTTTGCTGAGCGGTTTGGTGAATTGGAGAACGTGCAGTAACAGCCCTCGTACGTCAGTCCCGTCAGGGACTGACGTCAAATACTCCATGCACGATTTCGTCACCATCAGCGTCCGTAATCACTGCGGTAATGACATGCTGGCCTGCCAATCCCGCCAGGCTGAATCCGTATGCATCACGCGGAGGCTTGGTAACCGTGCCCGCGAAATCCCAGGGGGCACGGTTTTCCACCTTGATCGGGCTGCCCAGTCGGTCCGGATCATCCAGATAGAATGCCACCCTCTTCATGCCGTCAATGTCAGGCACAAAGATGTACACCTCACCGCTCAGGCTTGAGCCGTCAAGCGGCACCGGATTGCTCCGGTCCGCCGCCAGGGATACCGCCAGGGTGTAGAGAGAGGGTTGATCATAGACGAGACTGACCGGGACCCTCAGTTGCTCTCCGGTCCCTGCTTCAATCACTACATCCGCCTGGTACTGGCCGGGGGAAAGCGCCGAGGCATCGGCGGTCAGCACTAGCGTTTCAGGTAGCACTCCGGCAAGGGGCTCGACGCCCAGCCAGGCCGCCGTGCTGCGAGCGCTGTAGTTCGGGTTACTGCCATCGGTCATCTGTACCAGGACATTCTGCTGGGCCAGTGACTCAGGCGGCGTTAGTTCGAACAGAACGCTGCCCGGGGTGGCATCCAGCTGCGGAACGTCATTGGTCACCATGAACCCGGCCGACACCAAAACCTCAAGCCCCCCGGAAACGGTGAGGCGAGCGCCAAGTTCATGGCCACCGTCCGCCAGCGTCCCGGTGTCATAGGGGTAAGCGGTATCATCAGCGGCTGTGCCGGCCAGATCGAACGGGGGTACATTCTCGGTTTTGGTGACAACGCCGGTACCGGTAGGATCGTCCATGTAAAAACGCACCTGGCTAACGTCGGTATCCGGACTGGTGAAAATGTATTGCTCACCCTGCAAGATGGCGCCTTCCAGGGGAACGGCTCCCGTCCGCTCGGGACTGTTTGACACCCAGAGTCCGTAACTGGAAGCGCCAACCCGCAACACCACCGGCACCCAGGTGGCACTGTCTTCTCCGGCAGTGATCTGCAGGATTCCGCGGTACTCACCGACCGCCAAACTGGAGGCATCTGCCACTAACTCTATACTTGCCGGCGTCACTCCTGAGACCTGCGAAAGCGACAGCCAGCCCGGGACCTGGCTGATGTCGAAAGCCAGTGCAGCGCCATCGCCACCGGTTACGCTCAGACTTTCAGAGACCGCTTCACCCGGCTCGGCCAGCAAGGTAACCTGCCGAGGCTGCGCCACCACCTCCGGCGCACAGCCATTGAACGAATACCTGACCCCGTCTATCTGCAGCGGCACAGAACCATCGCCTTCAACTCCGAACACATCCACATCGAGCGTGCCCGTAGCCGTTACCGAAAGGTGGGCAAAATGGTGCAAGGTATTGTTCCGGAACACCGTCCACGCAGGCGGCTCGGACGTACGCCAGGGCGAGAAGTCGAGAGAGATATTGCTCAGCTTGCCACCAGGGGCAACCTTCAGCCAACTCACACCATCCTCCGGGCCATAACAATGACGATTGTCTGACGTTGGCGTGTTCGTCGCAGGCACATTGACCAGCGGATAGGTTCGCTCATAGGACTGATCGTGGGCAGTGAGCACCACCTGGACACCCGCAGCCTCAAAGATCGGCCCGAGTTGATCACGAAGTGGCAGGGCAGAGGAATGATTGGTGCCCTCCGAGAATGGGGCCGCGTGCAGATAAGGTACCAGCCAGCGTTGGCCCCGGCCTCTGGCAGCTGCCAGGTCGGCGCTCAACCAGTCCAGCGCCTCCTGCGGAAGTTGCTCGTACTCATTCAGTCCAAAGATCGATACAAAATGAGCCTCACCGGCATCAAAGCTGTACATTCGACGACCGTTCCAACCTTCGGGCGTCACAAAGTAATTAACCCAGGTATCAAAGCCCTCCCCCAACAGCACTTCATGGTTGCCATAGGTCGGCATCATCGGGCTTCGGCTGGCGATTGCCGACATCTGGTCAAACCAGGCGGCAATGGAACGCTCGAGAGTGACATAGCGCTTATCGGTATTGAAATAGGCGTAGTCACCGCCCAAAAGCACCAACCGCGGATTGCGCTGGGCAATCTCCAGAATCACCTGCTCTGTTCCGGTGGCCAGCCCGTCAAGACGACCGACCAGGCCGGTATCGGCAACAAAAATTGCATCAAAGTCCGCGGGCCCCGGTGCAGGTGCGGTATAACTCTCATATACCCGACTCCAAACGTCCGGGGCAAGCGCCGCACGAAACTCATAACGCGTATCAGCAAGCAGTCCCTCAAGGTTGACCAACAGATACTGACCATCAGCTGTGGAGTGACTGACCGTACCACTGGCCTGCGCCCAGGCACTCTCACCAGCCCGGCGGTAGCTAACCGTAGCCGGGGTTCCCGCAAGCGGCGAGAACCACATCACTGCCAGCGATCCGGAAGGATTGCCTTGCCAACCGGTATGCAGCTGCCCGGCCTCACCCCCCGGCTCCGGTGGCGGCTGGTTGGCAACCTGCATCAGCCCCTGGAGGGTCTGTACCACCGAACCGCCCTGGTAAAGCTCGGCACTGACCTGGTAGTTGCCATCCACCAGGTTACGGGTGTCGTAGGCATAGGCCAGATCATCCGGAGTAGTGCCGGCAAAGTCCCAGGGAACGCGGTTTTCAGTCTTGACGAGAGTCCCATCGAGATAGAACCGAACCTGATCCACCGCATTGGCATCGGCCACAAAAATATAGACCTGGTCCTGTAGCGGGGCTGTCTCAAGGCTCTGGGGCGAGCTTCGATCCGATGAGAGCGACACCAGTAGCTCGGCGGCAGACGCACGCAATGGTAAAAGGGCCAGCACCAGGAACAGGGTGAGGAGCAATCCAGTAGCACACGTCAAAGAGCGGGCGTGGCGGGGAAAAGAAAAGAAGCGCCGAACCATAACGACCACCTCCCGGGGATAGGATCGGGGGACCGTAAAAGTTCAGCATATTCAGTGCCAGCTCTCTAAGCGCCTGAAAGCTTTCCCGAAGTAAAATCATCGGGGATGCCGGCGGCATCGAGCTGTATATTTTTCTGACACTTTTGATGCAGAGAACAAAAAGGGGCTCAGCCATCCCTGGCCGAGGCCTTTCACCGTCAGAACTGATATTTCAGACCGACCCGGCCGGTATCAAACTCCGGTCCATCATTGGTGACCTGGCCGTTGAAGTCATCCTCGTCAACATCGACGTTGTAGCGATTGTATTCCGCGAACGCCGTCAGCTTTGGTGTCACCCGGAAGTCCACACCGGCGCCGACAAAGGGACTGACCTCGTCGTAGGTCTCGCTCTCGTCGAACGCATCCACATCCAGTGCGGAAACGAACGCCCCGGCCTTGCCGTAGACGCCGAAGCTGTCGGTTAGCGGTAAGCGACCGACCGCACTGAGTCCGGCGCCCTTGAGCTTGGCATCCACATCATCCTCGCCGAAGTTACCGAAATCGATGTACTCCGCCTCCAGGGCAAAGAAGGGCGTGAACTTGTAACCCAGCGCAACACCCAGCATATCGTTCTCATCCTCGAACTCACCGCCGTGGGACTTGTAACCACCGTAACTACCACTGATGTAGGGCCCGGCCGGATCACGGCTGACGCTTTCCTGCGCCCACCCAGCCGGCGCTGTCGCAACCGCTGCAGTCAAAACCGTGGCATACGCAAAACGTGCTTTAAAGCTCATAGCGCGTCTCCCTTTGAGGTTGGTTTCCTTTCGCCTTAACGGGCAATCGCCTCTGATGTCTTGCGATTGCTTGGAGCCACCCTATCGGGATTTGACGCTTCGGTGGGTTAAAACCGGACTAAGATTTTTTCACATTTGGTTCATCGGGTGGGCGAACCAACTCCGCACACCCGGCAATACGCCCCGTACCAGATCAATAAAGACTTCGTGGTATCCGGTACCCTGCCAGCAGCTGTTGCGTGAAGGGGTTGATAGTGCTGGCGGCATGCAGACGGTATTTCATTTCTCCATCGTCCACCCGAAACCTGACATCCACGGTATTACTGCTGACTCCGGTAATATCTGCCTGGCCCAACAGTCTGAACAGGGCCCATGGACCGCTCTCGGAGATGCTCCGAGGAGATCGATTGACCTGCACTGGCACCAGGGTGATGCGAGTTTCCACGGCATCTCGCAGCGTGTTGGGCCATATCAGCGGAACGTTCTGGCGCGGACCATGGGAGAATTCCACCAGCTGGCCATCGATGTTCGCCACCGAACGGCGTTTGTTGTTACTCAGATTGAGGGGCTCCAGGGCAAACTCCACGTCCAACGTGCCGCTCCGGGTAAAGAATGCCTGACGAATCTGCCTCGCCCGCTCCAGCGCTGCCACCACATCCCGGCGCACAAGGCTGGCCCTGCGGGCGTCGCCCACTTGCTCAGGATGGTCTTCCAGAAACAGCTTCAGGTTATTGTTGTAGAAAGTTTCCAGAATGCCGTCCGGGGCAAAGAAACGCTCGAAATCCTGTAGCGCAGCGTCACGCGCAGCCCCCTGCGTAAACGGATAGTGCCGGGCCAGATTCTGCTGGAACGGCTGGTAGACCTCCCGATACCAGTCACGCTCCAGCTGGGCCACAGCCCTGTCCAGCACCACCCGCCAGCTTTCGGTAGCCAGGCGGTTCAGTATCCGGTTCAGGGGTTCGGGTTGGTGATCGGCCATGCGCTGCAGGGTGAAAATCGGATCGGCGCCTTGCAGGCCCATGCGGGCACGGGCGGCGCTGAGGGCGGCTTTGCCGGTATCCGGAGATTCTTGGATGTTACGCATGTATTCGTGCAGCTCCGCCACCACCAGCATGACTTCCTCCAGGCCAGACGGCTCCTCACCCTGTTTGCGGGTGAGCTGGTTCAGGTCGCTGAACTGGCGTTCTATATCCTGCAGCATGCGGTAATGGGGGGACTGCTCAAGCAACTTGCGTGCGGCTTCTGCTTCGCCTTCGCCTACCGGTATCAGGCGGGTGTTTTCCCGCACCTGGGCCAGCAATCGGGCCAGTGGTTGATGACCGCTGGTCAGGCTGTCGAGAATACGGACGCCGTGGTTCAGGTCCTCAAACCGATGGATATCCAGCCGGCTCAGCGCTGTGCGCCAGGCCTCGGCATAGTGCTCGGCGTAAAGCGTCTGCAGGCTGGCCAGCAACTCGGCCTCGTCGGCCTTGCTGAAATCGACATCATCCCGGCGGCCCAGCACCCAGGCGTCAATCAAGGCCAGTTCGGTCACCGATCCGGATTCCCGCAGGAACCACTTTTCCAGGCCTTCCTGGGTCAACAACGCCGGGATCGAGAGCGAGTCCTGTGCTGACGGCACATCCTCGGCAAGCGGTTTGCCGTAACTGTCCAGGCGCGTGAATACGGTCGAGAACGCCGGGCCGGAACTGCGGGCCAGTTCCAGTGGCGTCGGGAAATCACGGCTGGCCTCGTTCTCCAGCTCACGGTACACGCGATCCGAGGTGCTGATACGGCCAAGCTCGTGCTGTGCCCATTCGACACTGCTGCGGAAAGGCGCCAGCGCCATGGTGGCGGTGGGGTCGCCGTTAGCCGCCAGGTCCGACAGATCCGTGTGGACCATGGCGTATTGCAGGTGCCCGTACAGGCGATTCTGCACATCGCGCTGGCCGGGGAAACGGGCCTGCCAGTACTCACGCATGTACCCGGACACGATGTCGGTACGGCGGCCGCTGGCATCGTACAGCATCCGCAATACGCGCAGGTGTTCGAGCCGCTCAGTGCTGTTATCCGGCGCCTGCCCCATTTCTTCCATCACGCCAAACATCAGCGCGGGCAGGTATTGATAGGCCAGCATGTTCAGGTAGGCCTTATCCACTTCCGGGCCCACCTTGTGCCCCTGGTACAGCCCCATGTCGGTTACCAGCGGCCATTCCTTACGGTAATCGCCGAAGGCGAGGGTGGCGTCGCGCAGTTCATCCAGCGGTTGTAGCAGATTACGGCCGGTGGTGTCCGGCTCGTAGCCAACCGGCTGCCAGTCATTGAGATAGCTTTTCACCCGGTTTTCCACCTGGGCGGCGGCTTCGGCATTCTGGAGAAAATAGTGCTGCCAGCCTGCGGTCATGCCCGCACCGGCGGCGAGGGCCACCACGGCGGCAACCGCGACCCGGCGATGACGCTGGCGCACCACTCGCCGGTTATCCCCGGCCAGGCCCGCCTCCGGATAGATGATTTCGGGGAACAGGCCCTTGGTGAACAGGCTCGCAGACTGGCCACCACGCTGAGCCGGCTGGATCGGGTCCGACATCTGGTAGTTCCGGGCGGCAGCCGAGACAAAGGCATCCTCGGGCACGCCTTCCTGCAACACCGAGGTGAAGTAGGTGCCGCGTACCAGCGCCGGTGTGGAGAAGGCATCCGCCGACAGCAGGTCGGTCAGGAACTGCTCCATGGCCGGCCTCAGGCCCGCCAACTGGCGGGTGAACGAATACGCCGCTGCCCGTTCTTCGTTGTCACGGGTGTTGGCCAGTACGTCCGGCAGGCGTTCGGTGAGCTCGTCCACCATATCGGCGTAGCGCTCGGCAAACTGTTCCAGCCACTGGTCCTGATCCTGCTGGCCATCCAACCGGAAGGTGAACCCCAGGGCCTTGTCCTTCTCGGCCTTGCTGAGGGTACGGACAAACGGCGCAAAGCCGTACATCAGGTCCATCTTGGTGAAGGTCACATACACCGGCAGCCGGGAACCCAGCTGTTCCATCAGCTCCCGAAGGCGGGTGCGCAGCAGAATGGCGTTGGATTCACGCTGCTGTTCGTTGGCCGCGCTCAGGCGCGCAAGATCCACAGCCAGGATAACGCCATTGAGCGGCCGCTGGGGCCGACTGCGTTCCAGCCAGGCGATAAAGTGGTTCCACAGCCGGCTCTGGATTTCCCCGGTGGCGCCTTCACCCTGGTTCTGGCTCAGCAGTTCGCCATCCGGATCGATCAGGACACCGTTGTCGCCAATCCACCAGTCAAAACTGAACGGGTTACGGTCGCCACGGTTGTTACGGGTGACGTTGGTCAGGGTATAGGTTTGCCCGGCCCGCTGGATCAGGCTGGTCTTGCCCGCATCTTCCAGGCCCATCACCAGATACCAGGGCAGACGGTACAGGCCCTTGCGACCCGGCAGGTTGCTTTTCAACGCCTGCAGTTGTCGGTCCAGCAGCCGCTGTTGACGACGCTCCATGGGCAGAATCGGGTCTTCCTGCTCCCGCTGCTCCTCGGCCTTGGCCTTGTTCACTTTACCCAGGCGACGGGCCAGCATGGTGCCCCAGACTATCACCACCAACAGGACCACCCCCAGGGTGACCAGAGCACGCATCTGCCAGGCCATCAGCGGGTAATCTCCGTTAATTTCCAGGAGTGGCCCCAGCCACCAGGTGGCTACCAGCAGGGCGATCACCCCCAGAGCCAGGGTGACGGGGGCGGCGCTGCGGATGTAGGGCAGAAGCCAACGACCAATGAGTAATGCTTTTCTCCACATGGTTTCCATTCCTGCGTTCGTTGCGTCTTGCGGGCGTTACGCCAGTCGTTCCAGTTGTTTGATTAGAGCCGGTTCCCAGTCATCGAGAACCCGCCCCTGGATCTGGTTTTTCAGATCCTGTATCTGTTCGGCGGCCAGGGCTTTCAGGCCGGTTTCCTTGAGCAGCCGGGCCGTGGCCAGGCGCCAGTAGAAGCGCTCCCGCGGCTCCCGGGCATCGGCCAGCCCCTGCTCCAGCAGTTCCATGGCCGGCGCCAGATTGTTCTGCCGGACCAGCTCCAGTGCACCGTCGAATGCCTGTTCCCAGGGGTTGGCACCTCCGCCCGTTCCTTTGCCAGCCGTGGGGGCTGTGTGCAACCAATCCGCGCCATCGTCACTGAGAAACGGCGTGCCATCGTTGAAGGTGAGCTCGGCCAGTTGCGGCAGGCGGTCGACAAACGCTTTCAGGGCTTCCCGGATGGCCTCCGCGCAATCGGTATTACCAAGGGCCATGGCCGCCCGGGCGCTGAGCCAGTGGCCATCGAGCCAGAACGGGCTGACCGACAGGCTTTGTTCAATGCGCTGCCACAGTTCAAGATCCGGTGTTTTCTCCAGAGCTTCCTTGTACTCGGCCACCCGGTCGCCGCTCACGGCGGCCAGGTCGGTGCGTTTGCCATCCCGGGTTGGCGGCAGGCTGGTGATACTCTGCCAGATGGCATACCGACGCATGCGGTAGCCCAGGGCGTTGTCCGGTTCGCTGCTGGTCAGCAGTTCAGCGACCTTGAGCAGGCTCTGTCGGGTTGCACGCTCGTTACTCGGTTCCAGTGTCAGGTTGCCCAGCGACGCGGCCGTGGTGTTGGAACTGGCCGAGCTGGAGGGCGATGAGCTGGCCGTGCTCTCCTGTTTGTTTGTCGAGGTGCTTTCAGACGCCGTCCGGGGCGCCGTGGCCTGATCCGGCTTGGGCAGCTTTTCCACGGCCCGCTTCAGGTCGAACAGGGCGTCGTCAGGCAAGTCCCGGTCTTTAGCCTGGGCATCCAGTTTCTCAACCAGGTCCAGACAGAACTGACGACCATCCCCAACGCTGGCGTCAAAGTTCAGGCTCTCGACCGCTTTGAGCGCCCGCTGCAGCATCTGGGTAAACAGCATCTTGCGGGCCCGCTGGCCCTTGGCGCCAGGATAGGGCCAGGCGTTTTCCCACCAGTCTTCCAGCGCCCGATGCAGCAGGTACAGCGACAGAGCAAACCGTTCACCATCGCCGCCGCGCTGCAGGCTGAGCATGACAAAACCCAGCACCTTGATGTCCTTGCTGCGATCCGCCACCAGTTTCAGCGCTTCGCTTTCAACCTTGTGCCAGTCGATGTCGTTGTGGGCCAGCGACCCCACTTTCATGATCTCGTCTTCGAGAAACTCCAGCGTGCTGTCTTCGGCCAGGCTCTCGCCGACCCCGGTGTCACCCGGAATCGGGGTCAGTACCTGGTCAACATAAGGATGCTGCTCAATCACCTGCATGCCATCACTCCTTACCAGCCACAGGCCTGGCGCAAAGGCTTGATCGCCTCCGCAAAGCCGTTGAGGTCGAACAGCAGGCCATCAAGCTCCCGAACCCCCGCCTGCAGGCGCACATCGGGCTGATTGACCACATCCAGTGCGGTACGAATGGCTGGCAGGCCACGACCGGCACTGACCACCAAACCTTCATCCCGGACCCGCCAATGTGCTCGCTGGGGCCCCAGAGTCACTTCGACCCGTTCACGGTCCAGCGGCTCCGGCAACATGATGGCCAACTCGGTGATGTTTTTATGGCACTGCAGCGACAGCACCGGCCGTGGTGGCTTTACCCCCAGTGCAGTCACCGTCACCAGATGACCGGCCGCGCTGCCCGTGTCGCGATAAGCCACGCTACCGGCGTCGTTTCCGCTGGCCTGGGCAAACACCCGGCGCCAGCGCTCCGGCTGGTTCACCAAACCTGGATGCTGGCCGGCCTCGTACTGTGCCAGTGGCGTGCCGAACACCTCATCAAAACATACGAGACGCTCCAGCCGGTTCGGTTCCTGGGTGCAGGCCTGGGCTTCCGCCAGGCGGGTATCGGCCCAGCTGCTGGCACTCACCAACAGGAGGACCATCAAGGGCAATCGGTGCAGGTCTTTCAGGGTCATACTTCGGTTACCTGATACTTCAGACATTTATGGGCCAGTGTGCGTTTCGGCAGCCCCAGGCTTTCCGCCGCCTGGGCGCGATTGCCGCCATACTGGCGCAAACGTTCCCGGATGATGGCGGCCTCAAAGGCCTGGGCCGCGGCTTTCAGGTCGCGGATATCATCGGCAGGAGGTACGCCCGGGATGGCTTTGGCTTCCACGAAGGCCATGGTCGAATCCGGGGATTCGGCGAACAGGTCGTCCAGGCGCAGGACCTCCGGCTGAATATCGTCGCCGGCCGGGGTTTGCAGACAGGCCAGCTCGATGATGTTACGCAGTTCCCGCACATTGCCCGGGAAGTTGTAGTCGGCCAGCGCACCCAGGGCGTGACTGCTGATGCCCAGCGGGCCGCTGCCCTCGCGCTCGGTGTAGAGCCGGATGAAGTGACGGCTGAGCGCTTCCAGATCTTCACAGCGCTCGCGCAGGGGCAGGACTCGCAGGGGGAACTGGCTGAGGCGGTAGAAAAGGTCCCGTCTGAACCGGCCATCCTCAATGCCCTCCTGCAGCGGCTGATGGGTTGCCGCCACCAGTCGGAAATCCGAGTGCTGCTCTTCCCGGGCGCCCAACGGGCGGAACTGTCGGCTTTCCAGCACCCGCAGCAGTTTTGATTGCAGGGCCATGGGCATGTCGCCGATTTCATCCAGGAACAGGGTGCCGCCGTTGGCTTGGGCCAGCAGGCCCTCCTTGGCCTGGTCCGCGCCGGAGAAGGCGCCTTTGGTGTGGCCGAACAGTTCGCTTTCAAGCAGGGTGTCGGGGATGGCGGCACAGTTAACCACCACCAGGGGCCCGCTGGCGCGGTCGGACATATCGTGAATGCCCCGGGCAACCACATCCTTGCCACAACCGGTCTCGCCCTGGATCAACACCGACAGCTGGCTGCTGGCAGCCCGAACCACCTGGGCCCGGAGTTGGGTCATGGCTTCGGAATTACCAACGAGGGTATCGGCCAGCTGGCTGCAACGCTGGCGCAGGGATTCTGCGTCATGCAGGTGGTCGAGGGAGCGTTTGAGCAGTCGCCGTTGCCACACCTGATCACGGGTTTGAAGCTGGCTGATCCATTGATGCACCAGCAGTTGTTTCAGCCCGCTGTACAGTGGCTGCGTGACGATGCCCTGCCAGTCAGGATGGTCGCCGCACAACACGAGCATGCCGAGGGTGCGGCCGTCTTCGCCTTTGAGGGGTTCCAGCCAGAAGCTTCTCGGGCGTCCACTAAGTTCCAGGAGCGTCTGGAAGCCGGCATGGTCCAGGCGATAGCTGGCGGCGCGGGTGAGCTCCCGCGGCTGGCCGGTCTGCAGGACATGGGCAAAGGGGTGGCTGAAGTCATTGCAATCGAATTCGCTTGCTTCGTCCAGTTTGCTGTAATGCAGGGTCCGGCCGCTGAGATCGAGTTCCAGCGCCCAGCATTTGCTGAGCCCGAAGGCGTTTTCGAGTTGGCGGGTGGCGGTGTTCAACAGCGCTGGCAGGGTCTCCTGTTTGATCAGTGCCACCGCCAAATCGATGCCGGTGTGCAGTTCCTTCTGCATCCGTCCCATTGATATCGTTCCTTATTCATGGAGATCGCCGCCCCCACGGTGCGCTACGATTCAGTCAGTCTGAAAGTCAGGCGACTGTGCCCGTGAACTTGTTTTCAGTAACCCCAAGCGTCACCTTCGTCACCGGCTCCCGGGCCGCCAGCTTTTCCAGCAGCGCCAGGGACACAGGCGGCAACAGTTCGCCTTCGATGATCGACTCCAGCATCCTTGCTCCGTTCTCGCTTCGTGTCGCGCGGCTACGGATGGCTTCGACCAGGCCGTCTTCCAGTTTCACCTCGGTGTGGTAACGGGCTTTGATCTGATCGGCCAGGCGCTGGAGTTTGTCACCAACGATGCGGTTGAGGGTGTCTTCGCCCAGAGGCAGGTAAGGCACCACTTCCATGCGCGCCAGCAACGCCGGTTTGAAGAAGTTGGCCAGTTCCGGGTACAGGGCGTCTTCGATCTTCTCCGGCTCTTTGGCGTGGTTGACGATGGTCTGGAAGCCGAGGTTGGAGGTCAGGAAGAAGACCACGTTTTTGCAGTCGATCAACCGGCCTTCGCCGTCGGCCAGTTCGCCTTTGTCGAAGGCCTGGTAGAACAGGTTGAGGACTTCCGAGTGGGCTTTTTCGACTTCGTCGAGCAGCACCACGGAGTAGGGTTTCTGGCGGATGGCTTCGGTCAGGATGCCACCTTCACCGAAACCAACGTAGCCTGGGGGTGAACCGATCAGGCGGGAGACGGTGTGTTTCTCCTGATATTCCGACATGTTGATGGTGGTGAGGAACTGGCGACCGCCATAGAGCAGTTCGGCCAGTTGCACCACGGTTTCGGTTTTACCCACGCCACTGGGGCCCACCAGCAGAAAAGCGCCCATTGGGCGTCCGGGCCGGCGCAGATCGGCACGGGCGGTGAGTAGGTGCTGGTGCAGGCAGTCGATGGCCGTGTCCTGGCCTTTGATGTGGGCTTGCAGGTAGGCCGGCAGGTGGGTGATTTTTTCCAGTTCGTCGATGGTCATGCGGTTGACCGGGATACCGGTCCAGTCGGCGATGACTTCGGCCACCTGGCGGGCATCCACACGGGCGTGAACCAGGGGTTCATCGGCCTGGAGTTCGGCCAGCTCCTGTTCGATGGCGGCGGCTTCGGCTTTCAGATCCGGGCGTTCTTCCGCTTCGGAATCGGTGGTGCCGTCATGAGCTTCTGCCACAGGCGCTTCACCGGTCAGTAGCTGTTCGCGGATCTCGACCAGTCGGGCAACGAGTTCACGCTGATCGTTCCAGCTTTGTTCCAGCGCTTCGGATTCGGCGGTCAGCTCAGCAATCTGCTGCTCCAGGGCGTGCTCACGCTCGGCATCTACGTTCTGGCCCAGGGTGTGTTCCCGGCTCAACAGTTCCTGTTCCATGGCCAGCTGGTGCAGTTCACTGCGCACGTGACTCAGGCGCCTCGATGGCGTACTCAGGTTCAGGCTGACCCGGGCGCAGGCGGTATCCAGTACGTCGATGGCTTTGTCTGGCAGTTGGCGACCGGCCAGGTAACGGGCGGACATTTCAGCGGCGGCTTTCAGGGCGCTGTCGGCGATCAGGACCTGGTGGGCTTTTTCGTAGACAGTGCGCAGGCCACGGAGGATGTGGACGGCTTCGCCCGGAGTTGGCTCGTCCAGTGCAACTGGTTGGAAACGACGGCTGAGGGCCGGGTCTTTTTCGAAGTATTTCTTGTACTCGCGCCAGGTGGTGGCGGCGATGGTGCGCAGCTCGCCCCGGGCCAAAGCCGGTTTCAGCAGGTTGGCAGCGTCAGAGCCGCCTTCGCTGTTGCCAGCGCCGATCAGGGTATGGGCTTCGTCGATGAACAGGATGATCGGGGTGGCCGAGCCTTTCACGGCTTCGATCACGCCCTTCAGGCGCTTTTCAAACTCACCTTTGACGGAGGCCCCGGCCTGCAGGGCGCCCATGTCCAGGGTCCAGAGTTCAACGTTTTTCAGGCGGTCCGGCACGTCGCCGTTGACGATGCGCAGGGCCAGACCTTCGACCACGGCGCTTTTGCCCACGCCGGCATCGCCGACCACAATGGGGTTGTTCTTGCGGCGACGGCAGAGAATGTCGATCATCTGGTCGATTTCGGCGTCCCGGCACACTACCGGGTCGAGTTTTTCTTCCCGGGCCAGCTTGGTGAAATCGGTGGCGTAACGTTTGAGCGGATCCATATTAGCTTCAACAACGGGGTTGGCACCGCCGTTTTCTGCCAGCTGCGGACGCTCCACAGAGCCTTCGGTAACCCGGTCGAACTGCTTGCGTAGCTGTTCCCGGTTGATGTCCACCAGCGCCTGTGCCACCCGGGGCATCAGGTAGCGGTCGACGTTCATCAGCAGGGCCAGGAACACCGCACCGGAGCGCAGTTCGCTGTGGCCCAGTTCGGTGGAGGCCAGCAGCCAGGCGTCCTGCATCAGTTCCACCAGCAGCGGCGAGAACGAGGGATAGGGCTCGGCGGTCTGTGGCTCGCCGTTCAGGCTGTCGCCCACCAGCGGTTGCAGTTGCTGGTGGTTGATACCGGCGTGTTCCAGAATCTGGCGCACGTCGGAAAAGGGTGTTTCCAGCAATTTGAACAGCAGGTGCGCCGGCGTAATTTCGGCGCCCTGACGGCTGATGCACAAGGCCGCGGAGGCTTCCAGGGCCTGGCGTGAAATGTCGTTGAGGCGCCCGATCAGCGCCGGAAGTTCTACCCGAATCACAGTGATGTCCTTATTTCGGTAGCTGTTCCAGGACGCTGAGCACCTCCCTGATGCGTTCGTTCAGCGCCGTGTTGTAGAGCGAATAGATCCCGGCCATGGCGAATACAAACAGGCCACCAATGCCCCAGAGGGGCAGGCCGCTGCGCAGGCGGTTGCGGGCCGGCATCAGGTTTTCAGTGGCATCCGCCAGCGGCCGGCTATCCCGGTCACCACGCAGTTCCCGGAGCTGGTCATAGAGGCCACGAACCACCTGCTCGTATTCGTCCCGGCCGTTTTCCATAACCTTGTAGCGGCCTTCAAATCCCAGACACAGGCACAGATGGATAAACTCCAGCATGTCCCGGAAACGGGTCGGCTCCTTTTCCATACGGGACAGGATGGCAAACACCTTCTCACCGCCCCAGGTTTCGTTATGAAAACGACTGAGCAGCGAGTGCTGGGACCAGATACTGTGAGCCCCCCAGTCAGTGCCCAGCACGGCCTCATCAATAAAGGCGCAGAGCACGTAGCGGTAGGCCACCACCGTGGGGCGCTCATAGCCCTGCTCTACCAGTTCCCGATCGATGGCGGCCACTTCGTCCACCACTTGCTGGTACAGGGTTTCCACATCGCGGAACTCGGCCAGCCGCCGTACCCGGATCACCAACCCCAGCAGCGGCGTGGCAGCGTCGATCAGCCGGTTGTCTTCCAGGCCGCGAAGCCGGAAGCTGCTGTCACCGGATTCGACCGGCGATTGGCCGGCGCCGCTATCGGCAAACAAAAGGTCGCTGAATGCACGATCACCCGAATCCCTGGTGTTGCCTGGCCTGTCCATTACCAGTGCATCTGCCATGATTTAGCTCCTGATTGCCCAGAATTGCATTTCCAGTCCCGGGTAACTGCCCGCCACGTGGAAAGCAAAGCCACTGGCGTTGTCGAGCATCTGCCAGGCCTGACTCTGGTCGTCCAGGCGGAAGTACACAAAACCGGCGTGATACGGCAACTGGCGTGGGGCCACCGGCAGTGCTGATAGCGGAATGCCCGGCAGCTGCAGACTGATGAGATCGCGGATTTTCTCCACCGAGGCCACCTTGCACTGCTGCACAAACTGCTTGCGCAGGTCGTCCGGGGGCATATCGGCTTTGACCGCCAGAATGAACTCGGCGTCGCTCATCAACTGACCATCCTGTACCGGCGCTACCGTGAGGCCGTACTGGCGTTCCTGCAGCGCAATGGCCAGTGCCCGCGGCTCCAGCACGGTACTCAACGCCTGCCGCAGAACCTGCATCAGCGGGCTGAAGCAGCCCTCCGGCAGTTCGTGGTCGTAGGGGGTGAACTCCTTGGGCAACCGGCTTTCATCGGTAAAAGTCACCAGCTCGCCACATAGCTCCAGAAGCGCCTCGTACAGTCGCTCCGGGTGCAGTTGGCGCAGCCGGGCCAGATGCATGAACTTCGGATGTGCCCGGTTCAGCATCTGCAGCAGCATGAAATCGGACACATCCGCCACGCCACCCTGCCCAGGTGCGCCAACCCGTTCGGCAATGTTGCGGGCCCGTTCCTGCATCAATCCCGCCATTTCACCAACAAAACGCTGCAGCCGTGGTGCAGAACGCACACTGAGCATGGTCGGGAGGAAGTTCGGATCCATGACCAGGCTGCCATCGGGGCGTTTTTCCTGAATCCGGCCGATGGCCAGTGCAGCGTAGGCACTGCGATCTTCACGCTCCAGCATCAGGCGGGGAACCACCCGCCCCACATCGATGGTGTGAGCATCGCCGTCGATGGAGTGCAGATCACGGACTTCAACGCTCTGTGCCTGGAACCGACCGGCCACCGGCGCCTCCGGCCATTCGACTTCAGCCAGGCTGTTACTGGCCAGCGGCAGCGCCAGATAAACCACCTGGTTGGCCACTGAGGCGTCGGTCATTTCCAGTGGCTCCGGCATCACATCGTCCTGGGGCACGTTGAACCGGGTGCCGTCCGGAAACAGTCCGGAGGCCCGCACCAGTCCAACTCGGCCAAAGCTCAGGTACTCCGCGTTCAACTCCAGGTCACTGAATCCGAAAAGATAATCCGAGACGGCCAGAGACCGCTCGTTAATCTGGTGTTCCAGATAGCGCTGCTGTTGCTGGAAGTGCTGGGGTTTGATGAACAGCCCATCACTCCAGACCACTCGATTCGTCACTGCCATCAGCTTTCATCCGACCGTCTGAGTTGCACTTCGCGTTCGCGCAGGTTTACCAGCAGGTGATAGCGCCCGCCAATCGGGTCCACTTTCACCACTTTTTTCCACTGGGACAGGTTCGGGTAGGCATAGAAGGCAATCACTCCGATGTAGCGAGTGTCTTCGCTGATCTCGAACGGTTCCACAAATCGGAACTGGCCGGGCACCAGGCTGTAATCACTGTGGTCTACGTAGTTCTGGCCCAGAGAATCCTCCAGGTTGTTCAGCAGCTGGTCGAAATCACCCGCCATTAACAGCGAACTGTCCCGTAGCTCGATCACCTGGAAGGCGATGGGTGTAGGTGCCAGCGACTGGTTGGGGTTCACACCGGGTTCCGCGAGCATGGTCAGATCGACCCGGCTGGGCAGCTCATCCGGGTACCCCACAGGAATATCGGGGTCCCAGAGTACCTTGGCGGTCTTGGTCACCGCGTTGTACGGGGTACTACACCCTGCCAGCATTAAAGCGACCACCAGCAAGCTCCATTTGCCGTACTTCACAACAGTTTCTCCCTCTGTAATTGGCGTAAGTGTTGGTCGTAAGCCTGGTCGAACACTTCCTGGAACAGGCGTTCAAAGCCCTGCTGACGACTGGATTTCAGTTCACGGTAATAATGTTGATACATGTCCCAGGCCCAGCGGCCTTCGTCTTCGTTGTCCTGCAGACCACGGCGATAACCGTGGAACCGGCGCAGCAACGCCTGCGGTGAGAACGCGTGCAGAATGGCCTCCAGGGCCTCGCGAATGGCCTCCCGGGTGGCCTGCTGGTGGTGATTCAGACTGTCCAGGCTCTCCCGCACTGCAGCAGGGGCCGACAGATGTACCGGACTGCGCTTGGCGGCAAACAGGGTCTGGATGGTGTCCGGATAGTCATTGGCCAGGCGCAGCGGGTTATCCTCGATGGGCTGCAGGCGGGTGCGCAGGGCCTGATGGCGACTGTCTTCGCCCTGATGCAGCGCCAGTAATCCCTCAACCGTGGCCTTGAGGGTTTGACCGGCTTCTTCCAGAAAAAGGCGCATCTCGTCGCTGTCGGCAAAATCAATATCAGCGTCCAGCCCCCGAAGCAGCGGCGCACCACTGATGTGCTGGCGGCTGACCTCCTGCGGATTTCTTGTGTTCTCGGACATTCCCTGTCTTTCCTTGTTGTCGCGTTGCGCAGTTACCGGCAGGCCCATGGCCACATCCCGGTTCTCGCGATACTCATCGGTGACATCGGCTGAAAGGGCAAACCATGCCCGGTCAATGGCCAGCAGCTCACGGGCTTCCTCATCCGGATGGGCAGACTTTTGCTGCCAGTGCGCCAGCGGATCACTACTGACCGGGTCGCCTGCGGCCGATTGCAGACCTTCCAGTGGCTCCCGGCCTTCGGGCTGGTTCTGCTCAGTGGCGACGCGTTTCAGATCGCTCTCAGAGCTATCCAGCAGCCCATGATGATCGCCAGGGCCATCTTCCATTTCGCCACCACTTTCCGGGATGCAGGACAGCTCCGCCCGTATCCGGTAGCGGCCAATGGTGATGAAATCCCCGTGGCTCAATCTGGCACGGCGGCCACGGCCCACCGGCTGACTGCAGCTGTTGATATAGGTGCGGCCACTGCGGTCAATCAGGCAGAAACCGCCATCGAGATAACGGACTTCTGCATGGCCGGGCACTGCACCGGTTCGATGCGAGGATAGCTTCCAGGTATCACTGGCTGCGGTGCCGATGGAACCACCCGCATTGTCGAAACTGTGCTCAATGCTGGCACCACCGCGGATTTCGGTGGGGTTGGTGATCACCAGTGTGATTTCTGCTGTCTGATGTGCCACGTCTCTGGCTCCCTGCCCTAACGTCTGATCTGTATCCGTACTGCCGGCCTCTCGCGGCCCCGTTCCGGGGTTACGAAGGAGTTCCAGCCGAGCCGAACATCCTCTCCCAGCTCCATTGGGCGGATGTCTTTCGGCCGCATCTGCAGCTCCAGGTCATAGGCCAGCTGCTCCCGGGTGGTGAATTCCACCAGCTTGACCAGGCGCTGGTGATCCCGACCGTTGGGCAGGAAATCCGCGAATCGCTGCCGGGTCAGATTTCGCAACCGGAGTAGGAACTTGCCGCTGCGATCCCGGATCGCCGAGCCCACCAGGGTGTCCTCCCCGAGAGTTGCGTTGGCCCTGCCCAGCGAAGTCTGCTGATCCCGGGCGATGTCCAGTTTGCGCAGCACCCACTGCTCGATGCTGACGTCGTCCAGATCAAAACAATGGGCGACGATGCCGCTGACCACTTCCGGCGATCGGCTCCGGCCCGCCATCAGGCCGGCATAGGCCAGCATTTTGGACCAGTTCACCGGCGTCGCGTCCCGCAACCGGCTGTTGCCCAGCCCGGCCAGGGCAAAGACCAGCTCCGAAAAACCATCGCTGGCGCCGGGCTGAAAGCGAATGTAATAACGGTATTTGCGCCAGGCCCGGTGGAACAGGGTCACCAGCCGGTGATTAAAGAAATCCAGAAAATGCCGACGCACGCCGAGGTTCTGCCCTGCTTCCCAGGCCAGATCCTCCAGGTAGTAACCCGGGAGGGGAGACTGGGAACCGTGCAACCCCAGAAAACTGACTTCCATCTGATAGGGCGCATGCTCATGCTCAGGCGACAGCGCCGACACCACATCACTGCCGGGAAAGCCCAGACCCGCGGAGGCGGAAAACCGGATGCGTTCCTGACGTGGTTCGTCGTTAACCGCACGCTCCAGATCATCGCCGTGGTGCCGGTGAATCAGGTCCACCAGCTGAAAAAAACTGTATCGACGCGCGTTGCCGAGAATGGGTTCCAGCCCGGCTACATCAGCGGCTGCTGACCTTGCTGTAACGTCCATGTGTACCGTTCCTGATTCTCTGTATTCACCACTTCCAGTTGGTGAAAAGCGTTAATGCTCGCGTAAAGCGCAAAAAACTGGCTCAGCACCGTGCCGAACAGGTAGAGGTCGCCTTCACTGGCAAACCCCTGCTGGTCCAACCGCAACTCTGACCGGATACCCCGCACCGGTAGCCCCCGGATCATCCGGTCGACCGGTTTGGTGGTGATGCGCCGGATACCCGCCAGCCGCTTCTGGGATACCCGCTCAGCCTGACGGTCCACCAGCGCTCGGAAGTCATACACCCGCAGTACGGTACGCAGGGCGTCGACATCCAGCATCGACAGATAATTCAGCGACAGGTTGGAAATCAGCGTCCATAGCAAGCTGCCGTCCAGCGTCGGACGCAAAGTCGCCGTGGGTCGAGTGATGTTGCTGAAGGCCGCAAATGCCGGTGTGCTTTCGGTGGCCATACAGACTTCACCCACGGCCAGTTGTTGGGGCAACTGACGGTTGGTGCAGGTAAGCGTGAGTGACACCGCTTCCTGCCGGTTCAGGCACTCGGTTTCATCACCGCGGACAAACGAAATGTAGTGGTCAAAACCGTCACCCCGAACGCTCTCCCGGGTGCGAACCCGGTAGTACAGCGCGGTGCGGCCCCGATCACGTTCCACCTCATGCTGGAAACTCTCGAACGCCGTGTAGATGCGCGGCTCGCCCCGACCGGAACGTCCCTCAAGCCAGCCCTCGACCTGCTCGATGCTGAACACCTCATAATGCTCCGGGCACCGACTGGACGGTGAGATACGGTACTCGGTCTGGCGACCGTTCAGGTCCACCGGCTCGCCTTCGTGACTGAACAGGTTTACCGCGGGGGTGCAGTAAAGTTGCATCGACTCCCGAGTGATCCGGGCATCCGGCGGCAGAATGCGGCTGAAATGGAAACGCAGGCTGATCTCATCGGCCTGCGCCGCGGGCAATCGGGACTTCAGGCCGGTAATGTCCACAAACCGGAAGGCCTCCGGGAAACTCAGATATTCCTGGATGATGCGATAACCGGCATACGCATTCTTCGGATAGGGCAAAATCGCCTCGTCCGCCGCAAAACCGACTGGTTGCAGCAGAGACGAAGGCAGACTGAACACACTGTCGCCCACCACCAGTTCCATGCGGCTGAGGTAATGGTTCAGCCACAGATACAGAGTTTGTGCCGTGTGGTTGGTTCCCCCCAGATAGAAACGCAGGCTCTCAAGGCCGATACCATTCAGCGGCTGGTCGGTATGCAGCGCCAGATCCACGGTCACGGAGGATACTTCCCGCGAATGCTCGGCGTTCGCCTCCGCCACACTAATAGGAAACACCTCTACCGCCCGGCAGGTTCGGAACCGGCATTGGGTCTGGCGGCTGGAGTCACCTAGCGGACGGCTCTTGATCTCGGTATGACGATCAACCACCTGGCGCTCGCTGATGGCATGTAACTGCGGGTCAAAGCGCATGATGGTGCAGCTGGGCACCGGTCGCAGATAATTCGGCCAAAGCATATTGAGCAGAGAGTGGGTCAGCTCGGGAAACTCGTCCTCGACCTTCTCCCTCAGTTTGCCCGTCAGGAAGGCAAAGCCTTCCAGCAACCGTTCGACATCCGGGTCGGTGCTCTGCTCGGACAAAAACCGGGTGAGCTGCGGGTGTGCTTCGGCAAATTCCCTGCCTTGCAACCGCAGAAAGCTCAGCTCGTCCCTGTAGAATCTGTTCAACTTCATAGTTGCTGCACCAATGTCGGCCGGAGGAGGTGGGGATGCTTTTCTGGCGGGAAAAAAGATGTCTGAGCGAAGCGAGTTGTTTTTTCCCAGAAGAAAAGTGTCCCCACCTCCTCCTATCCCTGCCGTCTAAATTACGCGGTAGTACCGCTTGTCATCCAGGACCAGATCAATTGTCGTCCGATCATCGCTTCCCGCAACATTCAGATAGACCGTCACCTGGAACTTCAACTGCAACGGGTCCGGGCCCGGTGGCATGGCCACCACATCCACCCGTTTAACCCGCGGCTCAAACTTCTCGATGCACTGACGAATCGCCCCACGAATCTGGATGCTCAGATCAAGCGTGCCCAGAGTGGCATCGTTGAAATCCAGCAATCCCAGGTCCGGTACGCTGGCGCTGTTGCCAGGATGGGCATTCAACAGGCGGACCAGGTGGCGTTTAATGGACTCCACCACATGGGTCACTTCTCCCATACCCTGCCCCGGCGGGGCAGCGGCCTGTTCAAGCCGTTCAAACAGGCTGCCGGTATTGCGAACGCTGTCGGTGTCGGTGCCGCGGAACACGGATCAATCCTTGTCCAGTCGGCCAACCAGCGAGAGTTCAAAGTTGGCACCCATGTACTTGAAGTGCGGGCGCACTGCCAGGGAAACCTGATACCAGCCCGGATCGCCTTCCACATCGGAGACTTCCACTTTCGCGGCCCGTAGCGGGCGTCGGCTGCGAACCTCGGCGGGCGGATTTTCCTGGTCGGCCACGTACTGACGAATCCAGGTGTTCAGCTCCCGCTCCAGATCCTGGCGTTCTTTCCAGGAGCCGATTTGCTCACGCTGCAGTACCTTGATGTAGTGGGCCAGGCGGTTCACGATCATCATGTACGGCAACTGGGTTCCCAGCTTGTAGTTGGTCTCCGCTTCCTTGCCATCCCTGGTGTTCGGAAACTGCTTGGGCTTCTGTACCGAGTTTGCAGAGAAGAACGCGGCGTTATCGCTGCCCTTGCGCATGGTCAGGGCAATGAAACCTTCTTCTGCCAGTTCGTATTCCCGACGATCGGTGATCAGCACCTCGGTCGGAATCTTGGCTTCCAGCTGGCCGAAGGATTCGA
This sequence comes from Marinobacter pelagius, assembly GCF_003315345.1. GTDB lineage: Bacteria > Pseudomonadota > Gammaproteobacteria > Pseudomonadales > Oleiphilaceae > Marinobacter > Marinobacter pelagius_A. Next base: position 13,242 of record NZ_QNRO01000025.1, on the reverse strand, counting down.
AGGTGTGTACCGGAAGATCTTCCACCGCGCCACCACTCTGGGGGCCGATAATGTTCGGGCACCAGCGGTACTTGGCGAAGCTCTCGGTCAGCCTTGTGGCCAGCAGGTAAGCGGTGTTGCCCCACAGGTAATGCTCGTGGTCACCGGACACGTCTTCCTTGTAATTGAAGCTGCGCACCGGGTTTTCGGTGGGATCGTAAGGCACCCGTAGCAGGAAGCGCGGCGCGGTGAGACCCAGGTAACGGGCATCTTCGGATTCACGCAGAGAGCGCCATTTGGCGTATTTCGGACCTTCGAAAACCGCGCTCAGCTCCTTGATCGCGGGCAGTTCCTGGTAACCGTCGACACCGAAGAACGACGGCGCAACCGAAGACAGGAAAGGCGCGTGGGACATGGCGCCAACCGACGACACGTACTGCAGCAGTTTCATATCCGGAGTTGACGGGCTGAAGGCATAGTTGCCGACGATGGCGCCCACCGGCTCACCACCGAACTGACCATACTCGGCCGCATAGATGTGCTTGTAAAAGCCGGTCTGGGTCACATCCGGGGCAAATTCGAAGTCTTCCAGCAGTTCGGTCTTGGTGGCATGCAGGATATCCACCTTGATGTTCTCGCGGAAATCGGTGCGATCCACCATCAGTTTCAGGCCGCGCCAGGAAGACTCCAGTTCCTGCAGCTTGGGTGCGTGCAGGATCTCATCCATCTGGGCGCTGATCTTGCGATCCAGCTCGACCACCATCTGGTCCACCAGGGCCTTGTTGACCGGCTGGCCTTTTTCATCGTTTTTCAGCAGGTTGGCAATGAACGTAGCCACCCCTTTGCGGGCCACATCGTACCCTTCGTCAGCCGGCGCCATGCGGCTGTTGGCCATCACCTGGTCCAGCAAGGACCCCTCTGCTACGGATTCGGAGGCAGCAGATTGCTGCACAGCAGTATCAGACATACCACATCCCTTCAGTACGTGATTGATATTCGGAATTGTTCGCCGCGTTGCGGCGTGGAAACGATTACTCGCCGTCCGTGGCCAGTTCCAGTTCGGTCAGCAGCTTGTCCCGAGCCTGCTCGTCGTCCAGCAACTCCTGCAGCTTGGAGCGGAATGACGGCACGTTACCCAGAGGCCCCTTCAGGGCAACCAGGGCTTCACGCAATTCAATCAGCTTTCTCAGCTCGGGCACCTGGCGGGCGATGCTGTCCGGGGAGAAATCCTCAAGCCCCTGGAACGCCAGATTGACCGGCAGGTCATCAGAGCCATCCTCAAGCTTGTTGGACACAGTCGTGGAAAGGGTCAGGCCGGATTCCTTCATGACCGAACGGAAGTTGTTCGTATCGACGGAAATGGCCTTGCGGTCTTCGATGGGGGTTTCTTCAGCATGACCCTTGAAATCGCCGACAACGAACATCTTCAGCGGCAGTTCGGTTTCGGCCTGCTGGTCGCCGGTGGCGGGGACATACTTGATATTGATGCGCTCTTTAGGCGCGACGGAACCGTCTTTAGAAGACATGATGGCGTGCTCCCTGTGCAAATCATTTGCAGTTGTTCAATCCCTTGTACCTGCCCTCCTGGCAAGCAACGGCCGAAACTCTACACAGGTGCCTGCCGATACTCAAGCCAAAATTGGCCAGATATGTCCAGCAATGTGACACGGGCAAAGTTTTGCCAAACCAGTATGAATGGCGTTGGTTCCTGTACCAAAAGACAAGCCGGTCAATGACGCCCATTCGCCCACTGTCTATACTCCCAGCATCCACCTCAGGACAGAACGATCAAACCCAAGGAGAACCCCATGAGTGACCTGAAAGCCAAATTCGACGAAGCGGTCAACTACATCCAGACCGCCGAAGGCGATTTCAAACCCTCCAACGAGATGAAGCTGGAATTCTACGCCCTGTACAAGCAAGCCACCGAGGGTGATGTCTCCGGCAAGCGTCCAGGCATGATGGATTTTGTCGGCCGCGCCAAGTATGACGCCTGGGACAAGCTCAAGGGTATGTCCAAGGATGATGCGATGCAGCAGTATGTGGACAAGCTCGAGGCACTGAAATAACCCGTTGCTCAGGGACCCGGGGCGATTTGTAATCGCCCCTTACAAACCGTAAAAGGAAAATTTTGCGACGTTCAAAAGATTGTCATAAGATGCGTTCAACATAACAACAACGATCCCAAGCGGAAGAGTTTTACCCATGACAATCACCCAGGCACTGGAGCAATCCCAGCCGGACCTCGTCCGTCGTCTGACCGCTGCCATCCGGGAGCAGCAGCTCAACCAACGCGCAGAACAAACCTACCTGCACTGGATTACCCGTTTCGTACTGTTCCACGATTCCAAGGACCCCGAGGCCCTGGAAACCGAGGATCAGCAGCAGTTTCTGAGCTACCTCAGCGAAGGTATGCGGGTTTCCCGGGCACGGCTGAACCAGGCCAGGCAGGCGCTGGCATTCTTTTATGAGAAGGTCCTCGGTAAGTCCGAAATGAGCGGTGTGGCCGCCGCCTGAAGGATCTCCCCTCAGCGTTCGATCAGGTTGGTGTTGAGGGTATCGTAGGTGCGATTTTCCGGTGGCCGGATCACATAGTTATTGCTGTGGGTCTGGCCCGGTACGGACTTGGGATTACTGAACCGGATATCCACCGGAATCTCCGAGCGCCCCAGGTCTGTCCGTTGATCGCGAGGCTGCAGAGCCAGCGGGTCGAGATAGAAGTCATCGTCAGACCGGGGCTTGACCGCAACGCCCTCGGCAGGCGCCGCCAGCCCCCCTTCGACAACGGTGTTGGCCAGGGCGTCCTCCTCGATCGACCGCAGGGGGATGGTATCGATGGTGGAGCGTTCCTCGTAGATGAACGCTTCGCCGTTCTCACCGGAGCCCGCCTCGCCGGATTGACTCAGCGCAGGGCCCGATACTGCGAGCAGTACCAGTAATCCTGCCAGCAGTGCAGCCCGCCCTTGATAAACGTGATCGTCCAGCCCTCGAAAAACCATCTCCGTATCCCCGGTCGACTATCCTGTCCTGGCCACATAATGTGACAATTTTTGAACAGTCTAGCGACATATCACAAAGGTTGCCGGGTCAGTCGACGGGAATGTGACGCTTTTCACTTGTCTTGCGGGGCCGATCCGTAATGGATCGCGGTTATGAACACCGATTTGAACCCTTCCGGGGTTCGCACGCTGACTTCATCGTCCAGATGCTTGCCTATCAGGGCCCGGGCCATGGGCGAGTTGATGCTGAGATAGCCCTTGTTGAGATCGAACTCGTCGGCCCCCACCAGCCGGAAGGTCTGCTCCTTGCCATCCTCATCCTCGATGGTCACCCAGGCGCCGAAGAACACCTTGTCCCGCTGCTCCGGAAGCCGGTCCACAACGGTGACCTCTTCCAGACGCTTGCTGAGAAAGCGGACCCGCCGGTCGATCTCCCGCAGCTGCTTCTTGCCATAGATATACTCGGCGTTTTCCGAACGATCGCCGAGGGCAGCGGCCTCACGCACGGCCTGGGTCACCTGCGGGCGTTTCTCCTTCCACAGGTATTGCAGTTCCTTTCGCAGCGCTTGCTCGCCCTCTGGCGTGATATAGCGCGGCCGGGCACCGCCATTACCGGATGCCTGATTCATTTGGATGTGATTCCTGTGTTGCACTGGCCCGGGAAACGGCCATAAAAAAACCCCGTAAGAACGGGGTTAAGGCTAGCGCTGTGCTGGAGGGAGAAGCAAGCGGTTGCTACCGCTCCTTCCTGTCTACAATACCCATTCTCCACACATCACATTACCCCGCTGTGGCCAGCGAATTACCTTTTTGACAGGCTTTGACCAGGCCCAAATTAGGTTGCACAGCCTAGAGCATCGGGGTTAGCGTTCGGGTAATAGCATTTTCGATCGATTGGATACTGACGGAGATCCGACCATGGACACACAGAAGCTAATGCAGCTGGCGCTCAATGGCGTCGACACGCTGGGTTACCGGCTTGACCAGCTGGGCGTGACCAGCAAAATCAATCGCCACAACCTGGCCGCTTTCCTGTTCGCCGAACAGAAGCACTGGGAAGGCGAGTGGGACAGCATTCAGGCGAAGGTGGACCGCCGGCGCTCCCAGTTCGAGCACCTGGCGCAGGACGTCGAGAACCGGGCGGATGCCGTGATTGGTCCGTTCCGTGACCGCTTCAACCGGTTCCGCGCCAGCCAGTAATCAGTGGCCTGACGTTTCTGCCGGTGCCTTGGTTTCTGCACCGGCAGCTTCCCCCGATTCTGCCTGGGTCGCCTTGATCCGTTTCCGGGCGGCAGTGAACGCCGGCATCCGGACCGTTACGGTCAGCCCCGGTGATTCCTCTCCCGGATAGGTGTCACTCAGAACGATGCGCCCCTGGTGGATTTCTGTCACCGCGCTTACCAGGCTGAGGCCCAGGCCGTTACCGGGCAGTGACCGGCTCTTGCCGACTCGATAGAAACGCTGGAACACCTGATCCTTTTCATCGTCGGGAATACCGATGCCGCTGTCCTGAACCTCGAAGATCGCCTCATTGCCTTCGCGCCTGACCACAATACCGATTCGGCCTTTTTCCGGCGTGTACTTGATGGCGTTGTCGATCAGGTTGCTGATCATCTGGAACAGCAGGTCCCGGTCCCCCTCGATCATCACGCCCTTGGCCAGGGACTGCTCGAAATCCTGCTCCTTGTCTTCCGCCAGCGCTTCGTAGAGTTCGCAGGCGTCGGACACCAGCTCATCCAGGGAAACCACTTTCATGTCCGCAGCATTACCCCGGGTTTCCAGGCGGGCAATACGCAGCAGAGCATTGAACGTGGCCAGCAACTGGTCGGCCTCAGCGACCGCCTGGCCGACATGCTCCCTCGCTTCATCGTCATTCACCGTGATCAGGGTGTTTTCCAGCTGATTGCGAAGGCGCGTCAGTGGCGTCCGCAAGTCATGGGCAATGCTGTCAGAGACATGGCGGATACCCTCCATCAGGTAGACGATCCGGTCCAGCATCTGATTGAGGTTTTCAGCCAGCTGGTCAAAATCGTCCTCGGTGCCCCGGGTGGGTATGCGCAGAGACAGATGGCCGTTCATGATCCGCCGGGAGGTATTGTTGATCACCTCGATCCGCCGGGTGGTACTGCGGCTCATCAGGAAGCCGCCGAGCAAGGCCAGAGCGAGGGTTATGCCCATCCCCCAGTTAATGGCGGTTTCGATCACCCGCTTGAGGTTGGTAAGTTCATCCACATCCCGGCCAACCAGCAGACGCAAACCGCCCTGGACCTCAAAAATCCGGGCGCGCGCAAGCCGCTCGGGACCGGTCCAGCCGACGGATTCGTTCAGGGTGAAATTGATCCAGCCGCTCTCCGACCGGCTGCCTTCCGGCCACGATTCAATGTTGCCGGCCAGCTTGAGGAAGTCGTCGGTGGTGAGCAGGTAGATGGATTTGGCGTTGGGGTCCCGGGCAACCCGCTCCCGGATAATGGTGATCAGGCCATTCACACCACGGCCCCGGTACTGCTCAGCCAGACCGGCGATTTCCGCCTCGATGGTCTGGTCGGTCTGGGCCGTCATGAAGCCTGCTGTACGCCAATAGATGAAGGCCAGTAACAAAAATACCGAGGTGGCAAAAACCACCATGTACAGCAGGGCGAGCTGAAAAGTAGAGGTTCTGAGCTGACTAAGCAGTTTCACGCAGCATGTATCCTGCACCCCGGATGGTTTGCAGCAAGGGTGTATCGAATTCCTTGTCGATCTTGGCGCGCAGGCGGCTGATGTGAACGTCGATCACGTTGGTCTGGGGATCGAAATGATAGTCCCAGACTTTCTCGAGCAGCATGGTCCGGGTCACCACCTGCCCGGCATTACGCATCAGGTATTCCAGCAACCGGAATTCCCGCGGCTGCACGTCAATATTCTTGCCGGCACGTTTGACGGTGCGGGCGAGCAGATCCATCTCCAGGTCCGCAACCCGCAATACGGTCTCGGTCTCGGCGGCCTGGCGATGACGGCGAATCAGCGACTCGATCCGGGCCAGCAGTTCGGTAAACGAGAACGGCTTGGTCAGGTAGTCATCACCGCCTCCACGCAAACCTTCGACGCGGTCATCCACGTCGCCCAGGGCGCTGAGAATGAGCACCGGGGTCTGGTTGCCAGTGGCACGGACGGTCTTGATGATGGACAGCCCATCCATCCCCGGCAGCATCCGGTCGACGATCATGATGTCGTAATCTTCACTGGCCGCCATCATCATGCCTTCCTTACCATCGGCGGCATGATCCACAACGAAATCGGATTCTTTCAGTCCCTTTACCAGGTAATTGGCTACGTCCTTATCGTCTTCGATTACCAGTGCTTTCACCGGTTCCCCTCCTGATAGCGGATAACATTAACTGTAAGGTTACGGAGAAGTCTGAAAGCCGGCCAGTTACGATCTTGTAAGAGGGTGTCGCCTAAGGCGACGGTCAGGACTGCCCCCAGAACCACGCCAGTGACGCCTCCGTGTTACCGGAAGGCCGGTACTCCGCACCTACCCAGCCATCGTAGTCCAGCCGATCGATGGCCGCGAAAACATTCGAAAAGTTAATCTCTCCGGTGCCAGGTTCGTTTCGACCCGGATTGTCGGCGAACTGGATGTGACCAATCCACGGCAGCAGGCACTCCATGGTCCGGATCAGATCGCCCTCCATGATCTGCATATGGTAAAGATCGTACTGAAGGCGCACGTTGTCCATCTCCACCTCCTCGATCAGAGCCAGCACCTTGCCCGAGGTGTCCAGGAAGAACCCGGGCATGTCGACCCGGGAATTGATCGCCTCCAGGCACAGCGTGATCCCCTCGGTATCCAGCCGTTCAGCCGCATAGCGGACATTGGCAACCAGGGTCTTCCACGCCGCTTCCTCGTCGAGATCCGCAGGCTTGAGCCCCGCCAGGCAATTCACCTGCTGGCAACCCAGTGCCCGGGCATATTCGATGGCCCGGTCAACGCCTTCCCGGAACTCATCCACCCGGTCCGGCAGGCAGGCAATGCCCCGCTCACCGGCCTCCCAGTCCCCCGGCGGCAGATTGAACAACACCTGGGTCAGGTTGTTGACCTCCAGTTCCCGGGAAATGTCCTGAGCCGGCCAGGCGTAGGGAAACAGATACTCAACACCCTCAAAGCCGGCCTCCCGGGCTTTGGCAAAACGCTCCATGAAATCCACTTCGGTGAACAGCATCGACAGATTCGCGGCAAATCGCGGCATAACTTACTCCTTGGGGCCTCGGCCAAGAGAACCCATCAGGGTTCCGTTCAGGTGTTCCAGTTCCAGCAGCAACCCGCTGTGATCAACATCACTGTGGCCATTTGCCACCAGGGACAGATACCCATTATGCACCTGTTGGGACAACGGCAGGGTCAATCCCTCAGATCGGGCCTCATCCAGAATCATCCGCAGATCCTTGAGTTGAATCCGGGCTGGCGCGCCGGGCGCAAAATCCCGCTCAATCATCCGCTGCCCATGCAACTCCAGAATCCGGCTACCGGCAAAGCCGCCCATCAGCGCCTCCCGAACCGCCGCCGGATCGGCCCCACCCTTGGCGGCCAACAAAAGCGCCTCGGACACCGCTCCGATGGTGATCCCCACAATCGCCTGATTGGCCAGCTTCGCCAGTTGCCCGGCACCCACCGGGCCGATACGGGTGCACTTACCCATGGCCTCAAACACCGGCCGCGCCCGCCCAACATCGGCCTCCGAGCCACCGGCCATGATACTCAACCGCGCCTCGACCGCCCCCACGGTACCACCGGAAACCGGCGCATCCACATAACCGGCACCCTGCTCCCGCGCCAGCTCCGCGTGCCGACGGGCCAGAGACGGCTGAACCGAGCTCATATCGATCACCAGTGCACCGGACTTCAGCGCCTCAATGGTGCCCTGCCCGACCAGCACGTCTTCAACCACATCACCGTTCTCCAGCATGGTGATCACAACGTCCGCCTCGCGAACCGCGTCGGCCGGCGTCTCGGCAATGGTCGCCTCCCCGGCGAACGGGTCACATTTACTGGCGGTCCGGTTCCAGAGTGTCATCGGAAAACCCGCGTCCAGCAGATTCCGCGTCATGGGCGCGCCCATCAGGCCAATGCCAAGGAAGGCAATATGAGGTTGATTCGAGGTCATGATCTGTCAGCCTTTTCACCAAATGTACGGGAAGCGATACTTGAATACACCGATTATACAAACAAAAACGCCACCAACCGCGAACGGTGGTGGCGTTTTCTCAATCGCTTGGCGGAACCCGATCAGGCCGCTTCAGCCATCTTCACTTTGATCTTCTTCATGGCATTCTTCTCAAGCTGGCGAATCCGCTCCGCAGAAACCCCATACTTGTCAGCCAACTCATGCAGCGTGGACTTGCTCTCGGACAACCAGCGTTCCCGCAGAATGTCCTGACTACGCTCATCCAGGCTTTCCAGCGCCTGCATCAGGCGACCGTTGGAATCCTCGGACCAGTCCGCGTTCTCCAGCTGGGTTGCCGGATCACTGCGACGATCTTCCAGGTAGTACGCCGGCGCCTGGTAGGCATTATCGTCATCATCGTCCATCGGACCGTCAAAGGCCGTGTCCTGGGAAGCCAGCCGGCCCTCCATTTCACGGACAACCCGCGGCTCCACACCCAGGTCTGCCGCCACCGCATGAAGCTCGTCATGGCTGAGCCATGCCAGCTTCTTCTTCTGGCTGCGCAGGTTGAAGAACAGCTTGCGCTGGGCCTTGGTGGTGGCCACCTTCACGATCCGCCAGTTACGCAGAATGAACTCGTGAATCTCGGCCTTGATCCAGTGCACCGCGAAGGATACCAGGCGCACCCCGTATTCCGGGTTGAAGCGCTTTACGGCCTTCATCAGCCCGACGTTGCCTTCCTGGATCAGGTCGGCCTGGGCCAGCCCGTAGCCGGAATAGCTGCGGGCAATGTGAATCACAAAACGAAGATGAGAGAGTACAAGCTGACGGGCGGCTTCCACGTCGCCTTCATAATGGAGCCGTTCCGCCAGCTCCTTTTCCTCGTCCGCTGAGAGCACTGGGATGCGACTCGCAGCCTGAATATAAGACTCGAGATTGGCACCCGGAACCAGTCTGTCAACCAGTTGTAAACTCGTACCCATTCAGTTACCTCCGAACCTGACGACCTTCAAATATAGCAACAAAAAATTAGACCGCCAAGAACTTGATAAGTTCCCGAACTTTCCAGTAAAACGTTCTAAATCAACTACCTGGAAAATTCACTATTGCTTTCGCTGATTCTAAAACTACGCCAGCGCAAGCTATGTTTTCAATACGGTTTTCCCGCGACCCGGATCACCGTTCCGGATCATCCACCGGCAATATCGCCGGGTTCTATGTCATCCAGATGACGCTTCACCGCAACCCATGCGCCAAGCCAGCCTAGCAGCATTGCCACAATAATCAACGCCAGCACCCCATCAAGGCCAAGACCTACCAGGGCAAAGTCACTCCGGTACAGCCCGGCCAGTCGCTCGATCGGGCCGCTGAGCCACCAGAGAGACAGCTGCAGCAGAATCCAGGCGACAACACCCCCACCCAGACCATACCAGGCACCGGTATAGAGAAACGGCCGACGAACGAAAGCGTCGGTACCGCCGACCAGCTTGGCCACCAGGATTTCGTCGCGGCGGCTCTCGATCGCCAGCCTCACCGTGTTACCGATGACCAGGATCACGGCCGCTGCCAGCAGGATCGCCAGCGCCCAGACCGCCCGAGCAAGCAGGTCCGTCATAGCATTGAGCCGTTGCAGCCAGCCCAGGTCGACCTGAACCCTCTCAACTCCTTCCAGGCCCCGGACAAACGTGACCAGCGCCTCCACCCCGGTAGCCGAGCGGCTACGCTCGTCCGGCGTGATCAGCAGGGTATGCGGCAGGGGATTCTCTTCAAGGTAGTCCAGGGCATCTTCCAGGCCCGAATTGGCGCGGAATTCCGCCAGCGCCTGCTCCCGGTCCACCAGTTCAATGTCTGAAATACGGCTGTCGGTGCGGATCTCGTCGACCAGGGCCCGGGCGTCTTCAAGCGGCACCTCCAGCTGGAGATACGCGGTTACCCGGGCGCTGCTCTCCCAGCCAGCACTCACGCCTTGCAAGCTGGTCAGTAACAGCAGCAATGCCACCGGCAATGCCAGGGCGACCCCCATGACCGTCCAGGTCATCCCGGTCCCCACCGGCGTCTTCCACAAACGGCGCGCACTGTCCCTGGACACCTTGCGGTGGTGATCAAAGTAACTCCGGGCCTGCTCCTTCCAGGGGGAGCGCCCCGTTTTGGCACCCCGGGCAGTATCGACTTTCCGACGTGAGTCAGTGGCCACTGACACCTCCCGGCGCACCCTGAAGGGGCGAGCTGCCGCCGCCAATCAGGCGGCCATGATCAAGCGCGAGGGTGCGGCGGTCCATTTCATTCACCAGGCCGATGTCGTGGGTGGCGATCAGCACGGTCACGCCCACCTGACTGAACCGGGTAAAGAGGTTCATGATATCGGCGGAAAGCTCCGGATCCAGGTTACCCGTGGGCTCGTCCGCCAACAACACCGGAGGCTTGTTCACCACTGCACGGGCAATGCCAACCCGTTGCTGTTCACCGCCGGACAGCTGCATCGGATTCATCTTTTCCTTGTTGAGCAGGCCCACCTTATCCAGCGCCGCCCGCACGCGGCGGCCGATATCCCGGGGGGACGCGCCCATCACCTCAAGAGGCATGGCCACGTTGTCGAAGACGGTGCGATCAAACAACAACTGGTGGTTCTGGAACACCACACCGATATGGCGGCGGATGTAGGGAATCTGCCGGCGCGGCAGGCGGTTGAGGAGCTGGCCACCAACCACCACTTCCCCGGCACTGGGCCGCTCCATCACCATGATCAGCTTAAGCAGGGTACTCTTGCCGGCCCCGGAGTGGCCTGTCAGGAAGGCCAGCTCACCCCGGTTCAGGCTGAAATTGACCTGCGCCAGCGCCGTGTGGTCGCTGTCATAGCGTTTGGTGACCTGGCGAAACTCGATCATCGGTGACTACTGCTCCGGGTAGAACGCGGCCTTAGTCAAACAGCGCGTCGACAAAGGTCTCGGCATCAAAACTGCGCAGATCTTCGGCCTGCTCGCCCACACCAATAAAGCGGATCGGCAGCTGCAACTGACGGGCAATGGCGAATACGATACCGCCTTTTGCGGTGCCGTCCAGTTTCGTCAGGGTAATGCCGGAGACGCCCACTGCCTGCTGGAACACCTGGGCCTGGCTCAGGGCATTCTGGCCGGTGCCCGCGTCCAGCACCAGCATCACTTCGTGGGGCGCGGTCTCATCCAGCTTCTTCATGACCCGAACGACCTTGGCGAGCTCGTTCATCAGGTTGTCCTTGTTCTGGAGGCGGCCGGCGGTATCGGCAATGACCACATCCGTGCCACGGGACTGGGCCGACTGGATCGCATCGAAGATCACCGAGGCGCTGTCGGAGCCGGTCTCCTGGGCCACGACCGGGACGTTATTGCGCTCGCCCCAGACCTGCAACTGCTCGACAGCCGCCGCCCGGAAGGTATCGCCGGCGGCCAGCATGACCGACTTGCCATCGGCCTGGAATTTCTTGGTGAGCTTGCCGATGGTGGTGGTTTTGCCCACGCCGTTCACACCAACCATCAGGATTACATAGGGCTTCTTGCCCGCATCGATCTCCAAGGGTTTGGTGACGTCCTTCAGCAGACCGTGCAGTTCCTCCCGGAGTGCCTGGCGCAGGGCCTCACCGTCCTTGAGCTGGTTACGCTCGAGCTTATCGGTCAGGGAATCGATAATTTCAGAGGTCGCGGTGACGCCGACATCCGCCATCAGCAGGGTGGTCTCGATTTCCTCGAGCAAATCCTCGTCAATCTTCTTACCGACAGAGAACAGGTCCGCCAGGCCGCCGGTCAGGCTGGCGCGGGTTTTACCCAAGCCCTGCCTGATCCGCTCGAACACGCTGACCTGGGGCTCGGGTTCCGGCGCAGGCTCAGGCACTGCTTCCGGAGCGGGCGCTTCAACGGGCTTCTCTTCCGCAGGTGCTTCGGCAGGGGCTTCCGGTGCAGCCGGCGCTTCGGCTTCGGGGGCTTCTTTCGCCTCGGGCTCTTCGGCCGGGGCCGGCCCCCTGGCTACCTCAGGCTTGCGCTGGGGAACAGGCTTCGGCCGGGGTACCCGCGTGCGGTTACCGGCGATGTCCACCACAAAGAAGAGCACCAGGAGGGCCAAAAGGCCGATTGAAATCCACTCTGCCGTCATAGTTCTACCATCTGTCTGGAAATGGGCGGGCGAAAACAAAGCCGACATTCTAGCAGACTGCCAGGTGTAAGTGAGGGGCCGCCGGATTATCCAAAGGCGCACCGGTTTCCGGTACCATAACAACGCATCGATTCATCTTGCCCAGTACCCCGGAGCACGCCATGGCCCAACGCAGGACAACCCGTCGCAAACCCGGCCTAGAGGTCCGGAAACCGGACGCCCCGGGAGGTAGCGGCGAGCTGCGAATCATCGGCGGCGACTGGCGAAGCCGGAAGCTTCGCTTCCCCGATGCCGGCGGCGTGCGCCCCACCCCGGCCCGCACCCGGGAAACCCTGTTCAACTGGCTGAACTACCACATTGCCGGCGCGGACTGCCTGGACCTGTTCGCCGGCTCCGGCGCCCTCGGCCTGGAAGCCCTCTCGCGGGGAGCCGGTGCCGCGACCCTGGTAGACCACACCCAGGCCCTGGCCAAGGCCCTGCGGGATAACCTGCGCCTGCTGAAATCGAACAAGGGCGATGTCGTCTGTCAGGGTGTGGAAGCCTACCTGGCCTACCGCCAGCGCCCGCCCTTCGACATCATCTTCATGGACCCGCCCTTTCGACAGGGCTGGCTGGAAAGGCTGTTTCCGCTGCTGGAGTCGCAGCAATGGGTCAAACCCGGAGGCTGGGTGTATGTGGAGCACGAGAGCGAACTGCCAGCGCCGCCGGTGCCGGCAGGCTGGCACTTGCATCGGCAGAAGACAGCGGGGCAGGTGACCTATTGCCTGTTTCGGGTGCCAGGGGACGGGGAATGAATATGGGGTCAGATGAAAGCGTTCATCAGACCCCGGGAAGGCGGGGGTCGGAAGAAAGTTTTCTTCCGACCCCTCAGATTGCTGACGAACCCCCGTTTTTCCGGGGTTTGTTGCGTTTGGGCGCTTTAAATTTAGTTGGCGATGGAGTTAGCCCAATACTCCTGACCGGATTGCCAATACTTCAGCAAAGCCAGTTTCCGGGCC
>NZ_QNRO01000024.1 GCF_003315345.1 Marinobacter pelagius | reverse complement strand
GAGTAGGCTGAAGAGGATCAATCAGATAATCCGCTGAGAAAGATTTTCTTCTTTACATCTTTGGCATTTTATCAACCAGAAATTCCGGATACCCAAAAAAAAGAACGTCTTAGCCCCAATGAGCGACATAGCCTTTATCCTGCGCTTCCAGTCCCGTAAAGTGGCATTCCATCTTCACCTTAATGATAGTTCCAATTCTCCGTATATTATAGTAACTAGCTGGTTGTGTAGATAAAATTTACTGGTGTAACAGTACTAATACTACTTGAGGGTAACACGTTCTGAGAACCGATCGGGTTCCAGCGCCGTAATGTAATCCCTCGATAGTATGAATAGGCCCACATGAATTGGGCTGGTCTTCAAAAAAAATAGGCAGTATTCAGATGGTAGCCCAAGAATCGCTTTCCAGCCCGACAGAGCCAATCAACGGCAAGCACCTGAAACAGCTTGCGTTGGTGTTAGAGAGCGTTCTGGGAGCGGGCGCCGTAAAGGATATCGATCTGGCTTACCTGATGAATGTTCCACTGAGTAAGCTCAGCGAACTCAAGAAAGCCAGGTCGTCAATTGAGCAATTACGGCAGTCCGGGGCGAGTCAATCTGCTGAGTCCGATGATGCGACCCTTGGTGAGGATGTTGGTGATACGTATCTGCGTCCTCATCAAGCAATTTTGACTCGGCTTTTGTTGCGTCACCCACAATACGCTCCGCTGGCTATGGTCGCTGAGCCGACTGATGTGTTCGAGCTGATCAATCCCTATATCCCTGTACCCGGTTCTAGCGAAAGTAGGAAGAACGGGCGGCAGCGGAAATCGGGTTTTGCCCCTCTGTTCGGGCGCTCGTACGTCACCTCGTACAAGCTGTTATCACAAGAAGCGATTGCAAGCGGTGGTAGTTTGCCGGTTATCCGTCTTCAGATGCTTGTAGTGGGCAAGTTTGCGGAAATTTTTGTGAATTTGCTGCTGCGATACGCGGCTATGCGGAATGAGCTTTCCAGGTTGGATTTCTCGGATTTGCAATGCTGTGGCTGGAAAGTGCTGAGAGATAAGGATTCTCATACCTCATGGATGGATGACAATCTGTACTCAGAGTTCGCGCTTGAACTGGATACTCAGTGGCGGGAATGGTTCGAGCACAATTACCTGGCGGTCCTCAGGGACGAAGCGCTCTCGAGGGACATTGATCCCGAGAAAGCCATATCACGTGGTAACTGGACAAACCGTCACGAGGTGACGTCAGCCAAGCTTTCTGAGTATGGGTTTCGAACCCAGCCAATCCTTGGGAGCAAAGACAGTCTCTTTGCGGTCTTCCGGGAAAGTTTCGAATTAACCAGCTCCGAGGCCTATTGGGCGCTTGGCCTGCAAATCAAGGCGTTCTACCGCTACAGAGGTCAGCCGAAGCAAAGAATCGATGCGCCGACCAGTATATTGATTCGGTATCTGAATCGGTATCCGGACGATATCGGATTATTCATTCCCAAACCTGCAAGCGGAAACGAAATCCTGCAGGTAATTCAATCTCTCGAGCCGACCTTCCGCGTTGGTCAGTTGGCCCCTCTGTTCGGGGCCTCTCGCGTGATGAGCTACGACTTTGCCCGGGAAGATCAGGCCTGTCCTTTCTTCGCACGACGACTGGCAAGTATTTTCCGGCAGCAAAATGCCCGTGGTGAGCCAATTTACGATAGATTACGAGAGTGTGTTGAAGATGAGCTTCGGGCCCGCAAGATCGATTCGGTCAGATTTTGGAGTGATGGTCGTTGGCATCATTGACTTTCGTCAATTGACATTGTTTACGAGATTTTACGTTCTTGACCTTGCTCAAGAATAAATTTCTCTTCATAGTTCTTCATAAGTTAAACTAGAAAATTATCGTACAGACATCACAAATCTGACGATTGCATTTTACATTGAAATATTTCTGTCACATGGAGAACGGTGAATGAAACGCTTTAACGCTCGGCAAGCCTTCCGTAAACCCGTCAATGCGTTCAAACAGAAAGGTGCTTCTGCACTGGAATATATGATCTTGGCTGCTGCGATTATCGTCATCCTCGGCGTGCTCTCGACGAACGACACTGTAAAGGATGCAGTTGAAAGTGCGTTTGAGAGTGTCTTCAGTCAGGCGGAATCTGAGATCACTGGCGAGTAGTTCTGAGAGTATTTTCGGACCACAGCCGGTCGGTTCGCAACATGGGCCGGCCTGGTCGTCAGTGACCTAAGTGATCAGGCCAATGGAGTGGCAATCAGTGATGAACAGTCTGCCCCGACGGGCGAATCAAGGCGTGAATGGATTAATCGGCTCACAAGGCGTTGTGGCGCTGGAGTTTATCCTGATTTTCCCGCTGATCATCTCGATCCTTTACGCCGCGTCAGCCTACGGGGTTTTATTCTTCCAGAAGTACCAGTTACAAAACATAGTAGATCGGGCCTCTGTGTCGGTTTTTGCACTGGATCGGAACCAGTGGTCCGGTTCAGTGAGTGATCGGGCCTTGGAGATCAGCTCGGAGACATTGGAGGCGTTGCTGGGGGAGTTCGATGGCTCGCTCGGCAAGTCCATCAACAGCAAGGGCTGCATCGTTGAAAATGCCAGTGGTGTGTCGTTGTTGCGCTGTCAGATTACTGCCAAAGGTGACTCCTCCCCCATGTTGCCTCAAATCACTCTTCCGTTCGTAGGTTCATTCCCGCCATTTCCCAAGGTTGTTCAAGTCGAGGCGGCGGTAGCGTTCTAGATAGCCCAGCACGCCTTCAAAGGAGGATAGGTCAGGCCTATGAAACCCCGTTATTTCGTTTCTTCAATCACGCTGGTTCTGGCAGTCGTTGCAGTCGCATTGGGAATCTTTGGGCTTTACGCTGCCGAGTCAGAGGTTCAGTCGAAACCAGGTGAGGGTGTTGGTCAGAATCAGATGAGCCAACGCACGCCGAAGGAAGAAAAGTCGTCCACCTTTCGATATCTGGTGGCCAAGGAGCCTTTGGCCCCAGGTGAGGTCCCCAGCCGGGATTCGTTTGTCGAAATCGTATCGGAAAACGAAATTAGCCAGGCCATCAAGAGCTCCGAGCTGCCGAACGACAAACCCATTGCCAGAGCGCTGGCATCAGGCGGACTCGTCACTTCGGACCTTTTTGAAAGTGCTACTGCGCTACAACGAGTCATCACCGACGGATTCCGCGCGATGGCTTTGCCCATGGATGAGGTAGATAGCATCGGAGGGCTTCTGCAACCGGGGGATTTTGTCGACGTGTTTGCTGCTTTTTCCGGGGGGCGTGACGCAGAGCCCTCAGTTGTGCACCTGTTGGAGAGTGTGAAAGTGCTTGCGGTTCGCGGAGTGGTAAATCCGAATACGGATACTGATGAAAATGATCGGCGCAGGAATACGACCCTTGTGCTGGAAGTTGCGGATGCGGATGCCCCGAGGCTCGCGTTGGCGGCCAGTGAAGCGACGCTCATGTACTCGGCGACAAAGCCCCCGGTTGCCGATGACCGCGAGGACCACAGTAACACCGTCGCTCTGGGCACATCTCCGGGAAATCCGCTCTTCTTGTCGGAATTGTCGCCCTTTCAGAACAAATCAGCCACAACAAGAGGGCAGGGACGGCAAAACCCCGGACGGGAAGTCAAAGTATTCGAGGGTTCCAACGCAAGGAGTGTTTATGTTCAGTGACTCCCTCGCCGTGAGAGTGTTGCGTAATGGGGTACTGCGAGTGCTTGCCCTGCTGTTGGCTCAAGCTGCAAGTGCCAAACCGGTGGCACCAGAGATCAATCTTGCTCCAGGTGAGCAGGAAGTTATCGCCTTGTCCGGCGCAGTGGAGAAAGTCGCCATTTCTGATCCTGCTGTGGCAACGGTGGTTGTATCAGGGGAGAACGAATTGCTGCTGAATGCCGAGTCCCCCGGCAATGCCGTCTTGAATATATGGCTTGAGGGCGATAGCAAAGCGCGAGTCTCAAACGTCCTGGTGAGTTCAACCGCGGGGGAGCGTCCCTCCTTTTCCATGCAGGTTCAAACGGATATCCGTGTTGTTGAGGTGAACAGAAGCAAGCTCAATACCCTGGGTCTGTATTATGCAAAGCTTTTCAACGGTGGGAAGACAAGCGTCGGTCTCGGTCCACCTGGGTCTGGCGGATTCCGGGGGATCGGTAATCCAACAAGCCCCATGGGTGGGATCGCCTCGGACGGCTTCAACTTTTTCCGGTTCGGAAGCAGTTCACTCAGTATCATTAATGCACTTGAGTCCGGGGGCTTTGCGTACACCTTGGCAGAACCGTCGCTGGTTTCATTGAGTGGTCAAAGTGCAACCTTCCTTTCTGGTGGCGAGTTCCCCATACCGGTTCAGTCTGACAGCGACGGCATACAAATTGAATTCAAGGAATTTGGTGTGCGGCTTGAAGTGTCGCCCACCGTTATTGACCAAAGCCAAATCATCCTGAAGGTGTCCCCGGAGGTCAGCGAGTTGGACTTTACATCCGGTGTATCAACAGGAGGGGTCGCCGTTCCGGGGCTCCGTATTCGCCGGACCGAAACCACCGTCTCCATGGCGCCCGGTGAAAGTTTCATCATCAGTGGGTTGGTCAGCAAGGCTACGATGAACAACAGCGATCGCCTTCCAGGGTTGGGCAATATCCCGGTCATTGGAGCGCTCTTCCGATCAGACAGAGTCTCCAGTGAGAATCGAGAGCTGATAATGGTGGTCACGCCCCACCTTGTTACCCCCAGCACAAACATGGATCCCGAGGTAAGACGGCTTGGCATGGAGTATGAGAACAGCAGTGAAAGCTGGCCCGACATGGCCGTTGGCGCGCAGAAGGCGGGTGAGCCTGTTGAGCACGGTTTGAGCTGGTAGGGAGAGTCAAATGTCTGGAACCTTGGTGTGTGTGTCAGATGACGTGGGCGTTCGCGTCTGGATAGAGCGTGTGCTGGGCGCGGACTGGACCCTGGAGTTTGTTACCGGGTCCGATTTGTCCCGGGTCAGTCGCCTGGTGCGAGCCACGAACGCTCCGCTGGTTCTGGTCGCGGTGGATGAGGATCAGCCCGATCGAGCTGTCAAGATTCTCTCCGCTATTGGTCAGGCCTGCGCGGAGGTCAATCTTGTCGCTGTGGCAAAGCGAGTCACCCAGGAGAGTTTGCTGAGCGTAATGCGGGCGGGCGCAAGGGATTGCTTGCTCACCGGGGGAGAGGTTGAGCGAGTCAAGGAGCGAGTTCGACAATTAACTCGTTTTACCAATGCTCCGCAGGATCAAGCTGCTGGTGGACGTGGGCGTAATATCATACTTGTCACTTCGTTCAGCCCCTTGGTTGATACCCGGTTCCTGTCACAGAACCTGGTTGCGGAAATGGCTAATAGGCTGGCAGGGAAGCGCATTCTCGCCATTGATGCCATGGCAAGCGATGGCCAAACCTTCTATCTGGATAATCTCAATCGCCTTTCCCTTGAAGAACTGATCAAACGACAGGACTCGGTCGATCAATCGTATCTCGACACCGCGCTTGATGAGTATACCTCAGGCCTCAGACTGCTCTCCGGCAACATTGCATCGAGCCAGTTTGAAGGGGATGCCGGCGCGGATTTGTTCATCACCGTTTCCCGTCTTGCGTCGCTCTTTGACCACGTGTTCATTCGGGTTGATGAAAGCCAAACGGAGAACTGGTTACGGACCATGGGTGGTAGCATCTCGAACCTGTGGTTGGCGATGCATCAAACGGTTGACCAGGCGAAACGTGGAAGCAGTCTTGTGCCCCGATTGGGGGATTGGATCAGCGAACAGTGCGATGTGGCATTGATCGTTGAAGGTTATGAACGCCGTGTGGACCCCCACATTGAGGAAATTGAGAAAGTTGTTGGCCTACCTTGCAGATTAACGCTGCCAATTGAATGGAAACAGAGGCTGGTGTCGATCAACTCCGGTTTGTCCCTGAACCTGTTGCCCTCCAGTTCCCGTTACCATCGCAAGTTGTCACGGTTCGTCAAGGAGCAGTTTTCAGCTCGACCAGAGGCCCGGGAGGGTTCGAAAGGTCACCTCCGGAAGAAGTTGTTCGGGAATGGAGAGGCTGAGGCATGACCCGTGTGGATGATGAATTCCAGAGCCTCAAGAAGCAGGTTCACCAGTTCCTGATCGAAAGGCTTGATGAGGAAGGTCTTGAAGTTGAAAAAATGGATCGCGCCTCTCTTCAGGCTTTCGTGCAATCGAACCTGGGCCATTATATCGCTGAGCGGCGCATCCCGATGGCCGCCTCCGACATCAACCTCCTTGTTCGCGAAGTCATCGATGAAATCGTAGGTTTTGGGCCGTTGCAACCCCTGTTGGAGGACGATCAGATAAACGACATTCTGGTGAACGGGCCAAATGATATCTTCATTGAAATCGCCGGCGTTCTTCAGAAAGTCCAGACACGGTTCATTGATGACGAACACGTCGTACGGATTATCCGTCGAATCCTCGCCCCGCTCGGCCGTCGCCTGGATGAAAGCAGCCCGATGGTTGATGCGCGGCTACCGGATGGCTCCAGGGTGAACGGCATTATCCCCCCGGTTTCCCTGGTTGGCCCTTCCGTCAGTATTCGAAAATTCAGCAAGAATCACCTCAGTGCCGGAGCGCTTATCAGCAGCGGCACCATGACCACGAAGTGCCTCGATCTGTTGATCGACATCGTGCAACAACGCAGGAACCTGCTCATCAGCGGTGGCACCGGCACGGGTAAAACCACAATCCTGAATCTCCTGAGTCAGTACATTCCCAAAACCGAGCGGGTGATTACGATTGAAGACTCGGCAGAGCTGCAACTGGAACACCCCCATATTGTTCGGCTGGAGACCAGGCCGGCCAACCTCGAAGGCCGTGGCCAGATAACCGCTCGGGATCTGATCATCAACGCCCTGCGGATGAGGCCGGACCGAGTGATTGTAGGTGAGGTGCGTGCTGCTGAAATCATCGAACTTCTGCAAGCGATGAACACTGGGCATGAGGGGTCAATGAGCACGATTCACTCGAACTCCGCCGCCGATGCCCTGGTGCGGATAGAAACCCTCCTTGCGGTGAACGGCTATGACGCCAGTGAAAGGGCTATCGGACGACTGATCGGTTCTTCAATCGATGTGATTGTTCAGTTGTCACGGTTGGCGAACGGTCGGCGCGTTGTCAGCGAAGTTATCGAGCTCAACCCGAGCTCCGACAATCCGTACAGTATGACGTCTCTATATAGAGCCAGCGAGCTGGAATTGGAGTCTCTGGAGCGTTGATGATGTCTATTTCGACGCAAACTGCGCACCTGGCCAGCATCATGTTCGGTTTGCTGGCGATGATCGTGCTTATTCTTCTCGTTCTGGTGGGGTATTGGCAGCGAAAGCGGGCGATCGTGCGGTCGGTGCAGCGCAGAATGCAGCTGGATCTACCCAAGCCTGGCGGGGCCCGGACAAAGCCGGGGGTGAGTCTGTTGGGTGACGTATTTGTCCGGGCAGGGCCCCAATGGTCCGTCGGCATACTTGCCACAGGGGCGCTTGTTGCACTCGTGATTGTCGCGGGCGTTGGTCTTTACCGCGGCGTTATCGAAGCTCTCATTACGCTGTTCTTTTTTGTCTCGGCAACATTTGCCCTGTGGCGAATGCACTTTGAACGACGCAGGCGCCAGATCATGGAGGAGCTGCCGGAAATCATTGATGCTGTTCTGCGTTCTATTACCGCGGGGCGGTCACTGGAGCAGGCGGTTCAGGGGGCGTTTTCTGATACCTCCGACGTCTTTGTCTCGCTGGCGTTGCGTTTGCGGAGTGCCATCCAGCAAGGTCGCGACTATACGTCGCACTTTGAACATTTCGGGAAAATGTACCATGTACCGGCCGTTGTCCAGATCGCTCTGGCCATAAGGACATCTGCTCGTTACGGCTCATCGATCAAGCCTCTGCTTCAGGAATTGGCAAAGAGTTCCCGAGTCCGTCAGGAGATGAGGCGTGAGTTTATAGCCGCGACGGCAGAACTTCGTTTCACGGCCGTTGTGTTTGCCATCCTTCCGCCTGGTCTGGCGGTTTACATGATGGTGATCAACGACGAATTCTCCCGCATCCTGCTGTCCTCGGATGCAGGCCATTCCATGATTGCCGTGGCGGGTGTTCTGCAAGTTGTTGGAAGCTTTGTCATCTGGCGGCTGATCAAGGGGGTAGGTCGTGAGTGATCTGTTATTGATCTCCGCCATTGTGATTGCCCTCTCCGCGCTTGTGACTGACAGGATGATCATTCCCGCAGTGATGATCCGATCAAGGACCCGCCGGCGGTTGGAATCTAGGCACCTGGACGAGGCGGATAATGGCGCAGAGTCGGTTTTTGCAGGCATCGCTATGTGGCTGGTTGAGCGCCCGATAATTTCGGGTGACTTCAAGGAGCTCGAGCCGCATCTGGAGGCGTCAGGTCGCTCACCCTCTGAGGCCCGTTACCACTATTTATTGTCGTGCTGGCTCGCCCCACTTCTGGCCACCGTAGCTTCCGCGTTTTTCCTGTCTCCGGAGGTGGCTTTTCTGATCTTCCTGGCCGCGTTCTACGTGCCGCGTCGGGGAATTCGGGCAGCGGGCACGGCCTCCGAGAAAATTCAGAACAAAGAGGCCATTGAATTGTGCCACTTGACCCGGATGCTCATGGAAGCAGGCCTCACACCTGAGC
Organism: Marinobacter pelagius; assembly: GCF_003315345.1. Classification (GTDB taxonomy): domain Bacteria; phylum Pseudomonadota; class Gammaproteobacteria; order Pseudomonadales; family Oleiphilaceae; genus Marinobacter; species Marinobacter pelagius_A. The sequence goes on along the minus strand of NZ_QNRO01000024.1, from coordinate 47,537 downwards.
GATGTCTCAGGGTGATTTCCGTACAGGCCAGGGACGTCCTCCCACTATTGATTAAACGGATTGATCGATTTAACCGCGTCATGGAAAGCGGTGCTGACCGGAGCCAGGCCTTCGATGAGCTCTGTCGCAATAGGAACATAAGTGTTCTGCGTAACTACGCTGTTCTGATGAAGCAAAGCGGGAGCCTCGGGTCCCGCCTGTCGGACAGCCTTGATCAGATTATTCACGAGGGGCTACACGAGCAAAGAAACACCCTGAAAGAGGAGACCAATCGTGTGGGGGCAAAAATGACCGTGGTCATGATGGTCTGCATGCTTCCCTCGCTGTTTATCCTTGTGGGCGGGCCGGCGGCGATGTCGGTGATTAACGCATTGGGAAGTTAGCCTCGCTGAGTGCACGTCGAACGAAGAAGGGAAGGGCGGATGAAACTGATAAAGCACAGAGAAGTGGCAAGGGCAAAGGTTGAGGGAGTCGGAGCCCTCTTGATCAGTGCTTTACTTGCCGGATGTGCCGCCTCGCCAGAGGCCGATAAGCAGGGTCCGGGGGCGGCTGAGACCGCGCATGGAGCGCCGGTGTACAACATCGGTTGTTCGACCACGTTACAGCCTGAACACCGGGTTGAGCTGGATTTGGTGGATAGTTTGATGGAAGCCTCCGAGCACTATGCCGCATTGGCGCAGCTGGAATCGGTTTCGTTTGACACCCAGCAGCATTGGCTCAGATGGGCGCAGCTACTTGCTGAAGTTGGTCAGCTGGAATATGCGGCGGAGGCGTTCACCGCTATCGCCGAACGCTGCGGTAGCTTCGAGGCATACCATGGCCTGGGTATTGTCAAAGTGAAAGAGAACGAGCTCGCGGAAGCCCTTCAGGCGCTGGCCCGGGCAAAAGCTCTGGCGCCCGCAGTGGCCGAAGTCAGAAACGACTACGGCTATGCCTTGCTTTTAAATGGCGAGTATGGAGTGTCCGCGTTTGAACTCAGAACGGCCTATGAGTTGTCCCGACAAAAAAATCGTGTCGTTGCCAATATGGTCGCGGCGTATTACCTGAACGGCGGAAAGGCGGCAATGAGTCAGCTCCGGCGGGAATTGGGACTGTCGTCCGGGCAGCTGGCAGCGGGTGAGCAACTGGCGAAATCCCTGGGGAGGAAATGATGAAACGATGGGCTTTGGGTATCGCTCTCTTGATCGGCTGTGCCGACCTTCCTGTCGCCCTGGCGCAGGATGATGCTGCGTATGAGGGTGGACTGATCGGTATGGATTATACGCCGGCTGAGCAATATCGTGCTCGAGCGATTCTCCAGCGACAGAGTGATCGCCCCAGTGAGCAGCGAGAAGGCGAGCTCTCCAATGAGCTTTACATCAAAAGCCTCGAAAGGCTGGCGGATACCTTCGAGCATCCGATTCCCGAAACGGCGAGCGAGTCGACTTTTGGTCAGCAGTAATAACCACAGGGCACCCCCAATCAAACAGCAAACAGGTTTGCTGGTGGCGATTTTGCCGCTGCTGATCGTGCTGCTGCTTGGCATAACGACGTTGATGATCGATTCAGCTCGCTTGCTGTCTTTGCGTTCGGAAATGCAGTCACAGGCAAACGCGGCTGCGACCGCGGCAGCCGATCAGGCGCGGGCCTGTTCCGGGCCTGACGCCAGCTTCCTCCTGATGCAGAATAAAGCGCTTGGGGCGGCACAGGCGCTGGGGTTTTCTGGAGATTCGTCGGAATTGAACGTACAACCGGGTCTCGTAAGACCGGGTGTGGGCGAGACCGACCGACTCGTCTTCATTGAGAAAGATCCGGCCAGTGAGCTCGATCAAACTAACGCCGCGCGCGTTACCTACACTCGGTCTGAGCGGTTGTCGTTCTTGTTACCGGAAGCATTGTTTGAACCGGTGCAGCTGAGTGTCTCGGCCGTCGCTCGCAAAGAAGTGGTTGCCACGGTGAGTGCCGCCGGCTCCACGGCTACCGTCCAGAACGGACTGCTGGGCAATCTGCTCGGTGTGGTCTTGGGCAATCCCGGTTACTCGCTCGATGCTACCAGTCTGAACAGTCTTTCCAACACCCTTTTGGGGGTTGGCGATCTGCTAGCGGCACTCGGAGTGGATACGGTTGTTGAGATGACCAATCTGCCCTTGTCAGAGGTGCTTGAGGCGGTAACCGGCTTGGTTGGCGGCGTTGCCTCACCGCTCGGTGCCGTGGTTGATGATCTGGTCGGGGCCGTGGGCGTTGATGAATTAAATGCTGGCGCCGTTTTCCAGGTAGTTGGTGGCGCCCAGGTGCCGGCCGACACAAACTTCCCCGTCTACGATTTCGTGACAAGTGTTGTGCTGAACAGTGTCAAGGCGCTCAACGAATCCACAGCAGGCCTGGCATCAGTAACCCTTGATTCTGACAACTCTCCAGTCATCGGTACCCTCATGGATTCCCTGGTCCAGCCGCTGCTGGGGGATATTGATCTGACGCTGGGGTTGTGGGTGGACGAGCCGCCGAAAATTGTCATCGGCCCGGCCCGGATGGACGCAAATGGCGAGCCGTTGACCACTGTCGCTTCTGCGGATATTCGCCTTGCGACCGATATCGGAATTCAGTTGGCTACCAGTGAGATAACCGGGTTGTTGAGTGCGCTGACCCTTGGAATCGTCGATATCGATTTGCTGGAAGACATTCGAGTGCCACTGGCTGTGGCGGTTGGCGGTGGTGAAGCCCGGTTAATCGGGGCTGACTGCGCACGGGGAAATGACAACACGGCATCTTTCGATTTCGAGACTCAAAGCAGTGTTGCCGATATCCAGACAGGCTATCTCGACACCTCCTCGGGTGTGGTCGAGCCTGCGGACATCGAAGCCGATCTACTGAAACTGCGACTGAGCCTGCTTAATATTATCGACATCCTCAATGTCGGCGTCTGTCTCAACGCGGGTTTGCAGGTTGAACTGCCCAAAGCCGAGACCTTTACCCGCCTGGAGTCCTACGACCTGTATTGCCCGGATGGCCAGTGTGAGAGTGTGCTCTTGTCAGGCTCTTCGGATGCGCCGTTGCAAGGGCTGGATGTCAGTCTCGGCCCTGTCTCTCTGGAGTGCGACTCAGATAGCGGAGTGTTGGGGACCTTGAAAAAGCCATCGGAGGCCTTGGTCAATGGCTTGTTGCCTCCCATTACCGGATTGGTAGAAGTCGTCACCCGTCAGGTGCTGGGCTCAGTGGTTTCACCGCTGTTGTCCGGTCTTGGCGCCGATCTCGGCGGCATGTCTGTCAAGGTTTTGAGCGCAAGCCAGGCTGGGGCCCAACTGGTCAGGGAGGGGCCATGATGTTCCGTTCTATCGAGCTGGCAGGGGTGCTGGGATAATGCCGCTGGAGATAAGTCAGATCGCGACTATGGAACAGGCCATTACGTTGGGGGCCGTGGCGCTTTTGGCGGCCGTGAGTGTCGTGCTTCTGATACTACTGCTTGTTTATCGAAAGCGTATGCACCGTCGGTTGCGGTACCTCGCGAGACTGGAGCACGAAGCCTCGAGGAAATATCGCTCTGCGGCGTTGGATAGCCGGAGCTTACTGGATCAAAGTCCCCAAATCATCCTGGTGTTCAAGCGGCACGCGCCGGTTTTGGTGCATGCAAATCCTCAGGCCTTGCACGTCTTTGACAAGACGTCTGTCGAAGCGCTGATGGACGATGTGATCAGCAAACCGGATGCGTGGTTAGACCGCCCTCACACATTGATTGATTTCGACGATTGGTTGGATCGAGCGCGTAGCCATGGCGTTGAGCGGCGCGAGTGGTGTTTCAAGGCCGGACCTGAGGGGCGTCTCTGGGTGGACGGTGTGGTCGCCAACGGTGTTTTTGATGGTCAGCCGGCGAGGATCTTTTCGGCAACCAATATTCACGACCACAAACGGGCTCAAAGGATCGCAGAACTCCGTAATTCGGCCTTGATGAAAATCATGTCCGATTGCTCGCTCGAGGATGCGATCGACTCATTAACGGCCGTGGTTGAAGCCATTATTCCTGGATCCGGCTGCGTGATTGCCCTTCACGATGAACAGAAGGCAATCCTGAAGCCGATAGGGACCACGCCCTTTGCCTGTCGTTTTCGTTCTGTTTTCAAAACCATACCACGCAAGTTTGGCGCAACATCCCTAGGCTCTGCGGCGTACACGGCGCGGCGTGTTGTCAGTGAGCAACTCCGGGAGGACCCTCATTGGCATGGCTATCAAACCTCGACAGATCAGTTGGGAGTAGCATCCAGCTGGGTGGAAGTGCTCTTTGATCATGCTGGTGCCGTTCAAGGCGTTGTGGCGATCTTCGGCTCGGAACCCAGAAGGCTTGCAGCTGAAGAGGTTTCAAACCTTCTACCCGCCGTCTCCCTGATTACGTTGGCGATCGAACGACATGGCTGGTTCAACCAGTTGCAAAGCACACTGGCAAGCGAGCGGATCATCAGGCAGATCGGCGTTGAACTGGTTAATATTGATGAGACAAGTTTCGTCCCGGACGTTCAGGGTGTTCTTGAGAAGATCCAGAGCGAGTTTGGCCTCGGTTCTGCCACCTTGTGGTCAAGATCGCTGACCAGCGAGTACTTCTTGCCGGTTTCCGAGGGAGTCAAAAGCCAGGGAGTCAGCCTTGATCAGGTGTCTGAGCTGATTGGATCGGGAGATTCCCGTTACCTGATGCCAAGGGATTCATTGTATGGCTCGTTGGGGAACACTCCGAGCCAGAAACCGATCCTGTTGGTTCCGATCACGGAAGAACGCTACACGCTGATCGGCTTTCTTGCGATTCAGGCGCGGCATGTCTATGTGGCCAGCTCGACCATTGAACACCTCACCATCATTGCTTCCATGTTCTCGACGGCGCTGATGCGTCGGCGTTTGCTGGAGTTTTTGTCGGAGTCGATCGAAGAAGAGCGCCTGGCGCGCAAAACGGTAGAAGGAGAATTGTCCGCCGCCCGGGAAATCCAGATGTCGATGGTTCCATCGGGTGGAAAGTTTAGCCGTCGCTATGACCGATGGAATCTTGCCGCATGCCTGAGCCCAGCCAAGGCGGTGGGTGGCGATTTTTACGATGTGATTACCCGGCCCGATGGCAAATTATTGATAACAGTGGGGGACGTGTCAGATAAAGGGGTGCCGGCCGCGTTGTTCATGGCCCGCACAATCGCCATGCTGAACCTTCTTGCCAAGGATGAAATTGACAACCTGACCGATCTGCTGCAGCGTTTGAATCGTGAGTTGTGCTCAGGCAATGACGCCTGCATGTTTGTAACCATGGTGCTCGTTCTGCTGGATCTCACCACCGGGAAAATCGAGTACATCAATGCCGGGCACAACCCGCCGTTGCTTGTAAACTACGTGACTGCTCCGCAATTCATGAGAGGCGAAAGTGGACCGCCGCTGGGTCTGTATGAGTCACCAGGCTATCGTGTCAATAAAAGCCGGATTGAGCCCGGAAGCAGTCTGATCGTCTATAGTGATGGGGTTACAGAAGCCTTTAACGAATCAGGTCATGAGTTTGGGGAGGATCGACTGGTGGCCGTCGGGTATCGGACTCAGTCCATACAGTCTGATCTCTTGGGCGAGATAGTCGAGGAAGTTTCCCGTTTTGCCGGCTATGCGCCGCAATCGGACGATATGACCATAATGACCATTGAACACATTGGTGTGGGGTAATGATGTTGCAAGTTCTTCCCAGGGAGCCAGTAACACCCATTCTGGACCAGGTGGCGAATGAGCTGAATAGCTGGGACATTGGTTTGGACAAGGTAAGCCAGTGCCAGTTAATCATTGATGAGCTCGTGGCCAACTTCAAAAGCCATGTGGCTTCGACGGTTGATCACCCGGGTATGTGCGTATCTGTTTCGGTGTCCAATGGTTATATTCTTATGGTTTTTGAGTATAAAGGCCCGAAGTTCGATCCGTCCGGGCACCTCGCGTCCATGACAATGGACGCTGTAACGGACCGAAGTGACGGAGGCATGGGGCTGCAACTGGTCCAGGCCTTCAGTGACCAGCAAGAGTACGAGTACCGTAACGGAGTGAATCGTTTGTCACTCGGGGTTTCTATTGTTCAATCATCAGAGGAAGATGGTTTATGTCGTTGAGTATTTCATGTGACAAACCCGGTGGGGGTGTTCTGACTGTCACGTTAGCCGGTCAACTTAACAGTGACACCGCTCAACAGTTGCAGGAGGCACTGAACGACCATCTTGATCAAAGCATCAGGATGGTGGCTATTGATCTGGGTGAGGTGGGCTTCATAAGTTCGGCGGGCTTGAGGGTTATCTTCCGGTTGCTCAAGCAGACCAAAGCGCGTGGTGGTCAGGTTAGCGTGTCCAGGATGTCACCAGGCGTGCGCAAGGTATTTGAAATTGTGCAGGTCTTACCTGATCTGACCGTATTCGCAGATCAGGAGGAGATGGATGAATACCTTGCTGAGATTCAAAGGCGTGAGAGAGGGTAAACCCTGGTTGGAAGGATGAGAGGATGGCAATTGTACTGGACGGCACACTCGCCATTGACCGGGATGAAGACGGAGAAATCTGTAACATCATCTGGTTCTTGTATGGCCTGCCACAAGCCATTGGTGAGCCTTTTGGCGCTGTATTTCTCGAGGAAGCCTTTGGTGAGGGATCGCCGCAGATGGTCGGCTTTGAATTAGATGGAGAAGAATATATCGTCTATGCTGACTGGGAAGCTGCCAGTGAGCCCGTGTTAAGTGGTGAAGTCAGCGAGTTTTATCGTGAGTACGGGCATTTGCTGATTTCCGCAGTGATTGAGGATCCGGAAAGTGATCAGGGTGTCACCTACCGGGAGTGGCTTATGCCGGTTGAGTGTTTCGATAATTATATGGAACTGGCGAAGAAAATGGCGTGAGGTTGCCGGTTTATCCACTATCAAAAGGGCGGGGTACAGAATGAATACCCAGAGTGATGAGCTCTATATCCAGAACGTGAAAGCGATGGCGGAGAGGGGAATGGAAATTCGCCTCCTTAGCGGACGGTCCGTTCGTGAATTGGGCAATCCTGATGCCACAAAATCCACGGTAGGGATGAGCAGGACAATCGAAGCCGAGCTGATGAAGTGGTGTGTGGAATCGCTCGCGGTATCTGCGCATCAGGCACGAGCACTGGTCACCCGGGACTCTCAGCTGGTAGCCTCGCCCTATACAAAGAAAACCCGGACTGACAAGCCGGTGCCGCGCTTCGTCCCACGCGCCCCCATGGATTCGTAATCATCAACGTAATCCCAGATTACACGGCTTTGTGTAGTGGTGGCGCCCCAGGCCGTTAATAAGCTCAATCTTTGTGATGGGTTGGGAAAACAGGTAGCCCTGTCCCATTTGGCATCCCATATCGCACAATATCCTGCGCTGGCTCTCGGTTTCTATGCCCTCGGCGGTTACCGAAAGCTCGTATCCTCTCGCCATATTGAGCACTGATTCCACGATTGACTTGCCTTCCGTGGTATCGATGGCGTCGACAAAGGATTTGTCGATTTTCAGCTGTTTTACCGGGAGCTTGGTCAGGTAACTGAGGGTACAGAAGCCGGTTCCGAAATCATCCAGAACGGTAGGGATGCCAATCTCTGCCAGCTGCCCAATACAGTCTGACACGGCCCTCATGTTCCGGATGACCGACGTTTCCGTCAATTCCAGCTCGATGTCTTTTCCGGCAATCCCGTGATGATCCAGCGTGGACATCAGAAAGCTGACCAGTGAAGGGTCCTCGAAATGTTGTGCGGACACATTGATCGACAGTGGGCTGATTGACGGTGCTTTTCGTTTCCGGGTAGTTTTCAGAAACGATATCGCCTTGTGCATAACCAGGCGATCCAGCCTCGTGGCCAATCCCGCACCCTCCGCGATCGGCACGAACTCAGATGGGGGGATCTGCCCCAGGTGGTTGTCGCGCCATCGAGACAGTGCTTCATACCCGCAGGTTTGGCCGGTTAGCAGGTTCACCTTGGGCTGGAAATGCAGCTCAAGCTGATTGTTGTCCAGCGCCTCTGGTAATCGCTCACGGATAAAATCCGTCCGCGTGGCCAATGTTTGTGTATCCATCCCCTAACCCCTTTCGGGTCCCCCTGAGCGATGTGATTCCTTATCGTATTGATGCTCATGTTCTGACGCCAGCATCTTTTTCAAGATTTGACAAATGATTATTTGTAAAAAAATAGAACAAACTGTACAAAATAAGTAGTCCTATACGGTAAATTTTTTGCTACAGTAATGAGTGACGGGGTGAATCGTGTTCTCAGGTGGTTGTCGGATCGTCGCTCCCGTCTCAAATGGAACAAGGTGTTCGGGCATCACGGGTGTAAGGAGGCACTCAGGCATGGTTCTACTTACGGTGGCTCTCGCAGGTATTGCTTCTTGGCTGGGTCTCGCCGTGCTGAGGCCCCTCGCTGTCACGCTGAATCTTGTGGATCTTCCGAATGGTCGTAAGATGCACGTTGGTGCTGTGCCGCTTATCGGGGGGTTGGCCATTTTCAGTGGGCTAACATTAGCCTGGGGGCTGATGATGCCAATGGCGCACGGCTACGGCGTGTTCTTCGTTTGCGCTTTCATGTTGGTCATGGTCGGTGCCCTGGACGATGCGATGGATTTGTCAGCCCGGTCAAGGCTCATCGCACAGATCCTGACCGCTATTACTCTGGTACTGGGTACCGGCCAGTACCTCCAGTCTCTGGGGGATCTTGCAGGATTCGGAGCAATCGATCTCACGTTATTCATTGGCTGGGCTGTCACCACGGCGGCGGTTATTGGTGCGACCAATGCGTTCAACATGGTCGATGGCATCGATGGTCTGGCGGGTACGCTCGGTTTGGTGGCGCTTGCTGCTTTATCCTTGTTGTTTTATGCGCATCCGGCCCATGGTCCGGACCTGGTGTTTGCGACAGGCCTGTGCGTCGCCCTGATTCCCTACTTGCTTATCAATCTGGGATTGATTCCCGGTCATCAGAAAGTCTTTCTGGGGGATGCCGGTTCCATATTTCTGGGTTTTGCCATCATCTGGCTTCTGGTGCGTGCCAGCCAGGGCGACGAGCCGGTCATGCGCCCCGTAACGGCTTTGTGGCTCGTTGCGGTACCTCTGATGGATATGGTGTCGATCATGGCGCGGCGCCTGCGCCGTGGCCAGTCCGTTATGGCTGCAGACAGGCAGCATCTTCATCACATGCTTCTCAGAGCGGGTTGCACTCAAGGGCAGGCGCTGGCCTGTATCAGTGCGGCCGCGGTCCTGTTGTCGATCTTCGGGCTGGCGGGGGAGTCGTTCGCCGTGCCCGAATGGTTGATGTTCGGAAGTTTTCTGGCTGTATTTGTTATCTACGACTTTGCAGCCAGTCAGTTCTGGCGCTCATCCGTCGTCTATCGGAGCGCCTCCGAGGATAAGTAGTATTTGTGTTTTCTTGAGCGTGGTGGGGAGGAATAGTCATGGCGCTTGGCAAGCGAATTGAAATGGTCAGGTTGGAGCTTGGAGTCAGTCGTGACTGGTTGGCTGACCGGGTGGTCGGTTTCACGATTCAGAGCGTGGAATTGCTTGAAGATCGCGACCTGGAGCACTGTCGTTGCACCGATGAGATTGCTGAGGTTCTCGGTATCAATGAACTGTGGTTGCGGTCGGGAACCGGGCCGAAGTGGATTGAAACGGAAGAGATTGAGATGGAAGGCCTCGATCTTGATGTGGAGTCCCGTGATTGGGCGGATCTCGCGAAGCAATTGCTTCATGGATAACAGGGTGTAGGTTTTCTTTGCTTTAAACAAATAAAACGTTATCGTATAGTTATATTTAAACCGTAAAATTGGAATTGGATTTCAAGGAGATTGCGTATGAGGCTGCTCAGGCGGGCGCTGTGTTTATCAGCACTGGTTGTCGTGGTTCCAGGGGTTGGTGCGTTCGAGAATTTCCCGATCAGTTACAACTCCCTCGGGGTAGAGGGTAGTTATGTTGACTCAGGGAACTCCCGTAACAAAGGGGTTAAAGAGGACAATTTTTCCAACTATGGTGAGTACGGTGTCAATTTCACCCGCCAGTTTGAACCCCGCTTCAGTATGTTTCTCCAGGCGACTTATGCCGAGCCTGAGACCCGACTCACTAATCTGGATGGGGAGCTCTGGCGATTAAGCGCAGGTGGCCGAGTTCATCCCTTGAAATTCCGCTTGAGCGGTTGGCGCCCTTTTGGAGGACTTGGTTACAGCTATACCGATATCGACATTGAGGCTCCCTTCGGACCAAAAGATGAAAATGCCCTCTATATCGAAGGTGGTATGCAGAGGATGGTATCGCCCCGTTTCCTGGTAGAGGCCGGTGTGCGGGCACGTACCGAACTCGAAGATGGCTATGTGGATGGTCAGTACTTTGCCGGTGTGCACTATCTGTTCGGGCGGGAGTATCCGAGGGCGCCGGATCCGCAGGTGCGGATCGACAAAACCCGGCCCGTGGCTGTTGCGCCCCCGAAAGATAGCGATGGCGACGGCGTTATTGATGAGCTGGACAAGTGCCCGGATACGCCACAAGGCGCGTTGGTTGACTCCGATGGATGCCCTAAGGAGCTGACCAAGACCATCCGGGAAACCTTGTATGTCGAGTTTGAGCTGGATCGAACCGAGGTGCGCCCCCAGTACTTCCAGGAAATCGGCGAGCTCGCCAAGATTCTGCGGCAATACCCCAATAGCACGATCCTGCTGGAAGGGCACACCGACAGCACCGGCAGCAGCAGCTACAACCAGCAGTTGTCCAAGAGCCGCGCCGATGCGGTGATGAAAGTGTTGGTGGAGCGTTTTGAAATTGATGTGGACCGCATCACCACCTCGGGCATGGGTGAATCCCAACCCATCGCTTCCAACAAAACGGCTGAAGGGCGGGCGCAGAACCGTCGCGTCGAGGCCATTGTTTCCGGAAAGTACTCAGAAATCATCAAGAAATAAGTAGCAGAGGATGCGACCTATGAATATCTCCAAAACCCATTGGGTTCCGTTAGCGCTGGCGTCAGCGATTGCGCTGTCCGGGTGTGGCGGTAGCGGGGGGCCAAGTGACCCCCGCATCGAGGCACCCGATGATACCAACACGGATACCAATGCCAACGATTCGTCGCAACAGGCGATGTTCTGCTCTGACCCTGACACCCGTTTCGGGGTGGTGGAGTTTGTACCGGCTGACGGCGCGAGCGACGTCGAAACGAATCGCAGTATTCGCGTTACCTTCAATGCGAATATCGACGAAGCGTCCGTCAGTGAATCCACGCTTCCGCTCGAGCTGGGCAATGGTGCCAGCCGTATTCCGGTGACCTATTCGGTAACAGGCAGTACCGTCGTCATTGATCCGGTCTCCGAGTTTCTCTCCGGGAATACAGAATATCGGGTTACCGCGACTACGAGCCTGAGTGCGGCCTGTGATGGCGATGTTGAGAAAGCATTGGCAGAGGCGGCCTCCTCCAGCTTTACCACCGGCGAGGAAATGGACGCCCAGGCCCCGCGTGTCGTGGCCTCATCACCCCAGAGCGGCGAAACCCTTGCGGCCACCGACTCTGACGTAATGGTCCAGTTCGATGAGCCCATTGATCCCCAGACGGTCACCAGTGACACCCTCCGGGTTGTTCGCATCGACGAGAACGGCAACGAGCTGGGTCAGGTGGAGCCTGAGAACCTGCAGGTAAACGGTGACAGTGTCATTTACGACCCGGCAGGCGACTTCAACGGCCAATCCTTCTATAAGATCAAGTTCGACTCAGGCATTACGGACCTGGCCGGGAACCCGCTGGAGCTTCCGTCCGACGAGCCGGTGTTCCGGACCGGTGGCCTGGTTGTCCTGCTGAATGACTCTCTGGTTTCCCAGATTCCGGTACTGGGTGATGGCCTGAACGCGCTCGGTGGACAGCTGCTGGCGCCACTGGAATTTGGTGAGGCTGATGATGGGCTCAGCAACCTGGATAACGTCCTGCTGCTGCAGGTCCCCCTGGTATCCGGACTTACCGACTTGCTCAGTGGCGCGAGTAACTTCAGCGGTGTCCAGACAACGACTGTCGACGGCACACCGTTTGAAGATTTCAGTTCCGCACTGGTTGCCGCCTGTGACCCGAAATCGGTAACGACAACCGATCCGGCTGCGGACTGCGCGCTGGGACTGGATCTCGGTCTGGATGTTACCCAACTCCAAAGTCTGGCAGACACCTTCACCGGCGGTGATGTCGGCCAGGTTCCCACACTGATCCAGTCGCTGGCGACCACGCTCGCCACAGGTGACTTCAACAACCTGCCTCCGGAGCTTTCCGAAATGCTGGGTGGCCAGCTGTTCCCCCGGGAGGATGGCCTGGGTGTAGAGCTGCGCCTGGTGGATGATTCCAGCCTGCCACTCCCGACACCAGCTGAAGACGGGCTGCTCACGGTCCTGGATGCGCTGGGCCAGATTCCGGTCTTGGGCGAGCTGTTCAACCAGACCGACGGCAAGCCACTGGTGGACGTAGGGCTGCTGGAAGGTGAGCTCCTGGGCCTGGATCTGGGTGGTCTGGCTTCCGTCAATGTACTGAGCGGAACCGAAACACTGATCGGTGAGAACGGCATCCTGAACCTGGGTGGCGCGTTGTTCGATGCGCTGTCCATCGTGACCGACCAGCTTCCTGGTCTGGGCGACGGCACTGGCGGCGGTGTGCCCCTGGATCCGGCGGACCTGCCCCTGATTGGCACCCTGATTGGATTCCTGGACCTGGGAAACCTTGATGGGGTCGGCCTGTCTCCGGAGCTGCTCAGCCCGCTTACTGACCTTCTGCAGCTGCCGTCCGACTCGCTGACACCGGACAACCTGCCGCTGGTGGGCGAACTGCTGTCACTTCTGCCGACCGACCTTGATTCAGGTGCACTGAATGACATTCCGGTGCTGGGCGACCTGATCAGCCAACTGCTGTCTTTGAATCCGGGTGAAGACGCTGACTTGTCCCAGATTCCGCTGGTCGGCGATATCCTTAACCTCATCACCGGTGGACTCACTGGTGGTGGCGAGAGCGGCTCACTGGATTCACTCACGGATCTGCTGGACCCAAGCCAGCTGCAAGATCTGCCGTTGATTGGCGGCATTCTCGATGGTTTGTTGGGAGCATTGCCCACCGGGTGAGTTGTGGGGGGGGCAGGCACGGTCTGTTGGGTGGGCCGTGCCTGTTTTTTGGTTTCCTGATCATTGATTTCCTGTTTTGTAATGAATTTATTAGAGTGCCCCTGCCAACTTTTGACAGGATTTTACCGTTATTTCCTGCTGAGGCTGCTATCCAGTCGTAAAGTAACTTGTTTGTCATCTGTGAATACGTAGAATTGCGTCACAAATTCGAATACTTATCCTGAACACCTGACGGGGAAAAGTCTGGGCATTTCCAGCTCCCGCCCTCGCTTTGCCCTTGCAAAATTGATCAATATCATGCCCTCAAAACACTGGACCCTGGTCGGTGGGGCGGTAGCGTGCCTGATTACTTCGGCCTTCACTGCCACCACGCAGGCCTCTCCCTGGATTGAACCCGGCGACGCCCGAGCGCGGTTTGCGCTGCAAAAGCTGGCGGACCGAGGCCATTTTGACCGCACGGTCTCCACCTGGCCGGTGATGTGGAGCTCTGTCGCGAAGGATATCAACCCCAGCGTCGCCTCCGACGCAACAGCCACTGCCAGAGCTGCGGCATATCTTAGGGCGGAACAAAGCGCCCAGTTCAGCGACGGCGCCCGTGCGGAACTCACCTTGTCCGGCAGCAGTGAACAGCCCCTGGTCCAGGGCTTCAATGGCACCCCGAAAGACGAGGGCCTGGCCAGGCTTGACCTTCAGTGGCAAGGCCAGTCTTGGGCACTTGGTCTCTCTCCCACCGTCGTCGCCAACCCCACCGATGATGAAGAATACCGTTACGATGGCAGCTACCTCGCAGCCACATTCGGCAACTGGGTCTTTGGTGCCGGTGCCATTGATCGGTGGTGGGGCCCGGGTTGGCAGTCCAGTCTCATCCTGTCCGATAACGCCCGCCCGATTCCCGCCGTGTGGCTGAACCGTAAGCGTGATATCGCACCAGGCTCCCAATGGCTCAGCTGGATCGGCCCCTGGAACTTCACCCTGTTCGCCGGCCAGTTCCAGGATGAGCGTGCCATCAACGACCCCAACCTCATCGGCATGCGCTTCACTTTTCGTCCGTTCCAGGGCCTGGATATCGGCCTTTCCCGGGCCATCATGTTCGGTGGGGAAGGGCGGCCGGAGAATGGTTCAGCTTTATGGGACGCCTTGATCGGTCGGGACAACAGCCAGGAAGGTGGCGAGAACGACCCGGGCAACCAACTGGGTAGCATCGATGCCCGCTACGGTTTCGCTATTGGCAATCAGTCCATGGGTCTCTATGCCCAGATGATGGGAGAAGACGAAGCCGGCGCTTTCCCCGCACGTAAATCATGGCTTCTCGGAACGGACTGGACCACGGGCCTGTTCAACACCGACCAGCAATGGTTCCTCGAGTACATCAACACCACCGCCGATGATTTGCTGGGCGATCCCATGCCCAACATCACCTACGAGCACTTCAATTACAACACCGGGTATCGGAACCACGGCCGTAACCTGGCCAGCAGCTTTGAAGGCGATGCCGAGGCCATGACGATCGGGGCCTTCCAGTTCTTCGACAATGGCACCAATCTCTCCGCTTCGGTAAGCTACGCCGAGTTGAATTCGGACGGTCAGGTGCGCACAGTCATGCCGGACGCCGACGTGACCTATTTTATTCCGGCGACCAATGACAAAGTCGGCGTTGTGCAACTCGGTTACGGCACCCCGTTGCCGTTCGGCCGGCTGGAACTCCATGTGCGTGGTACCGACAAGAAGATCGAGCTGGTTGGAGGTGAACTCGATCAGTGGTCCGCGAGTGCCAGCTGGCGTTACAGATTCTAGTCCCATGAAACAAGGAACCCATCCCCGGATGAAAGTCATACTGACACTGGTCACCGTATTGAGCCTGGCCGGCTGTGCGTTCGCCCCCGGCTCTCACATCGATACCAGCGGCTGGAACCCCAGCTATGAAAGTCCTCCGGAAGAGGAGTTCAGCCACCTGGTCAAAGTCCGGCGCATCGGGCCTGATACGCTCCGGAACGCCATTGTGGCCGATGTACCGCCACCGGCGAGCGAGCTGATTCGCGAAGACAGCGAGTACGAATACCGTATCGGCATTGGCGATGTGCTCCAGGTCACCGTTTGGGACCATCCGGAACTCACGATTCCTGCGGGCTCCGAGCGGAGCTCTCAGGAATCCGGCAACGTCGTCAATGAAAACGGCACCATCTATTACCCCTATATCGGCTATGTGCAGGTGGTGGGCCTTACGCCGATTCAGGTGCGAGAGAAAATTGCCAGCCGCCTGGCCCGTTATATTGAATCCCCCCAGGTAGATGTGTCCGTAGCCGACTTCCGCAGCCAACGAATTTATGTGAGTGGGGCCGTCGACGAACCCGGTGTGTACCCGCTCACCAACGTTCCAACCCGCCTGGTCGATGCCATCAGCCAGGCAGGTGGCCTGGAAGGCGGCGCGGACTGGCGCAACGTCACGTTGACCCGCAATGGCCAAGACTACCGCCTCTCCCTCAAGGCCGTCTACGAAAAAGGCAATAAACTCCACAACGTCCTGCTCCAGCAGGGTGATGTCATCAACGTTCCGCTGGGTGACGACCAGAAAGTCTTTATGCTCGGTGAAGTGACTAGAACCGAAACCCTGCCTATGGGCCGTAACGGGCTCACCCTGGCAGAGGCCATCTCCAACGCAGGTGGCCTTGATCAGCGCCAGTCCGATGCCACCGGCGTGTTTGTCGTCAGAAGGGCGGAGAACGCAGCACCGGACAGCGATCACCTCATCGACATGTACCAGCTGAATCTCAAGGACGCCACCGCCCTGGTATTGGCAGACAGTTTCAATCTCCAGAACCGGGACATGGTCTATGTCACCGCCGCGCCGCTGGCCCGCTGGAACCGCGTCGTCTCCCTGCTGGTGCCCTCGTTTACCGCGCTGTTCCTTGGTGACCAGGCAGCCAACCTGGGCGAGTAACCACCAATACGATGTTTAACCACATACTAGTATTGTGCACCGGTAACATTTGCCGCAGCCCCGTCGCCGAGGCTATGCTCCGGGCCGGCCTGTCCGGCAAAAGCGTGGAATCAGCTGGCCTGGGTGCTTTGGTCGACCAACCGGCAGATGCGACCGCCGCCGAGCTGGCAAAGAAGGCCGGCCTGGACCTGAGCCAACATAAAGCCCGCCAGGCCACCACCGAGATGTTCCGCCAGGCAGACCTCATCCTGGTCATGAGCGAAGGCCAGAAAGCGCGGGTTACCGAACTGGATCCATCGTCTACCGGTAAAACCCTGCTCATGGGCCACTGGCTGGAAGGCCGGCCGGATATCCCGGACCCCTACAAGAAAAGCCGTGAAGCCTTCGTTCACGTACACCAACGCCTGGAAGAAGCCGTCAACGCCTGGCTTCCCCGCTTGAAATAACACCAAGAGCCACGAATGACCGAAACCCCGACCAAGACACCACGCACCCGCCAGCCGCAGGACAACGACGAAATCGACATCGGCTTTTTGCTGGGCAGCCTGTGGGACCACAAAATCTTCATCGTCGTGCTGGCGGTTGTCTTTGCCGCTATTGGGCTGGTCCATGCCATGCTGTCCACGCCCATCTTCAAGGCTGACGCCCTGGTTCAGGTCGAGCAGAAATCCGGCACCATCGCCGGTGCTGACATGCAGCAGGTGTTGGGCCAGCAGGAGCCAAGTGCCAGTACCGAAGTGGAAATCCTCCGCTCCCGCATGATTCTGGGCCAGGTGGTCGACCAGACCGATCTGGATGTACAGGTCGTTCCAAACACTGTGCCGGTAATCGGCGAGTGGCTACGACGCAAGGGCATTGAACGCCCCGGTTTCATGACAGGCGAAGAGTCCGTCTGGGCTGGCGAATCTCTTCGCATCGGCGACTTGGTGACCAGCCACGACAGCCAGACACTTCAACTGACCCTGCGCTCTGAAGGGCAGGGCCGCTTCAGTGTGTACGATGCCAAAGGCAATTTGCTGGGTAAGGGTGCCCGGGGCGAAAAGCTGACCATCGAGCAACCCTGGATAGAGCTGTTGGTCACCGACCTGAGTGCGCCCGACGGTGCCACTTTCACGGTGGTCAAAAAGAGCCGTTTGGCCGCCATCAAAGGCCTGGAGGGCCGTCTACAGATTCAGAGCCTGGGCAAGGAAACCGGCATGCTCCGGCTCAACCTCACCGGTCCGGATCAGCAGGAAATCGTCGAAAGCCTGAACGCCACCACCGACGTCTTTCTCACCCAGAACATTGCCCGCCAGGCCGCCGAGGCTGAGAAGAGCCTTGCCTTCCTGGAAGAGCAGGTACCCAAGGTGCGCGAACAGCTCACTCAGGCGGAAAACCGCCTGAATGAATTTCGCCTTAAGAACGACAGCATCGACCTGAGCTTTGAAACCCAGAACGCGCTCAACAGCCTGGTCAGCATCGAAGCCAGCCTTAATGAGCTGGAACTCCAGGAATCGGAACTGGCCCGGCGCTTCACCCCGAATCACCCGGTATACCGCTCGCTCCTGGAGAAAAAAGAACAACTGCTCCGGGAAAAGGCCCGGCTGGAAAAACGCACCGACAACCTCCCGGAAACCCAGCAGCAAGTTCTGCGCCTGAGCCGGGATGTGAAAGTCACCCAGGAAATCTATGTGCAACTGCTCAACCGCATGCAGGAACTGCGCCTGGCCAAGGCCGGCACCGTGGGTAACGTACGCATCCTGGACGACGCCGTTGTCCAGGGCCAGGTGGCGCCTCGCCGCAACCTGATCGTGGCCGTGGCCGGCATGAGCGGCCTGTTGCTAGCAATGGTGATCGTACTCCTGCGTGCGGCCTTCAGTCGGGGAATTGTCTCCCCGGAGCAACTGGAAGAACTGGACCTGCCGGTATACGCCACCGTGCCCCTCTCCGAAGAGGAAAAACGCCGGAGCGACAAGCGTCGCCAGATAAAACAGGACCGTCGCCGTAAAGACGGCTCCATCAAAGGTTTGCTGGCCGTACGCAACCCGGCCGACCTCTCCGTGGAAGCCATCCGCGGCCTGCGCACCTCCCTGCATTTCGCCATGATGGAAGGCAGTGACAACCGACTGGTCATCACCGGCCCCAGCCCGAGCATCGGTAAAAGCTTCTTGGCCACCAACCTCGCTGCCGTCTGCGCCCAGGCCGGCCAGAAAGTGGTCGTGGTCGACGGCGACATGCGCAAAGGCCACGTCCACGAAGCCTTCAAACAAGGCTCCCACGACGGCCTCTCAGAGGTACTCTCCGGCAAGCTGGAATTTGAGCAGGCTATCCGCACCTCCGAACTGGAAGGCCTGAGCTGGATCAGCCGGGGAAGTGCCCCGCCCAACCCCTCGGAACTGCTCATGCAGCCCAGATTCACCGACTTCCTGGACTACCTGAGCAAAACCTTCGACCTGGTGATCATCGACACGCCTCCCATCCTGGCCGTAACGGATGCTGCCATCATAGGCAAGCAATGCGGCACCTCTCTTATGGTGGTCCGTTTCGGCGTGAACACCCCGAAGGAAATCCAGATCGCCGAAAACCGCCTGGCCACCGGAGGTGTCACCCTAAAAGGCACCATCCTCAACGCCATGGAAAAGAAAGCCGCCACCAGTTACGGCTACTACGGCTACTACAACTACGCCTACAAATCCGACTAAACCCAGGGGGATGTGGCTGCACAGGGGTCTGAAGAAACCCTTCTTCTGACCCCATGTTCAAATCCACCCCCAACTCAACCAGCGCACGGATAAATGCTAACCCAACTCAAAGAACTCTATTCCCTCCTGACCGCCGAGCAGCGCAAAAAGCTCCTCCGCCTCCAGGGCCTAGTAGTCCTCATGGCCTTCGCCGAACTGGGCAGCGTGCTCTCCATCGGCCCCTTCATGGCACTAGTGGGAGACATGAGTCAGCTTCAAGGAGACGGCATTGTCGCAGAGGCATACCGCCTCAGCGGCCTTGAGGACCCCCGTGCCTTCCTGTTCTGGACCGGTGTAGGCGTATTGGTCGCTCTAACCTTGGCGGCAATTATCTCCATGTTCACCATCTGGCGCCTGTCCATGTACGGCGCTCGCGTGGGTGCGGAACTGAGCAGCCGGCTTTACAAGCATTACATGCATCAGTCTTGGTTGTTCCACGCTAGCGGAAGCAGCAGCCAGCTCACCAACCAGATCGCACAGGAATGTGCCCGAATTACCGCCGGAATCATCAACCCGTTAATGCAGATGAACGCCCGCATCGTGATGGCGGCATTCATGGCTACAGCAATTTTTATCTTTAACCCAGCCGTAGCCATCACGGGGCTGGTCATTTTCGCTGTGGCTTACATGGCCATATACCGAATCGTGCGCCGACGGCTGATCAGAAACGGCGGCACCATTACCACGGCCCAGCGTCTGCGTTTCAAACTTATGGGTGAAGGCTTCGGCGGCATCAAAGATGCCCTTTTGCTGGGGCGCCAGCAGGTATTCACCGACAGGTTTGACCAGGCCAGTAACCAATTTGCCGATGCCCAGGGGAAAAACCAGGCAATGAGCCAGGTTCCCCGCTACATAATGGAGCTGGTGGCCTTTGGCAGTGTAATCTTCCTGATTCTCTACCTGTTGGCGGCCCATGACGGCAATCTGGGTACGATACTGCCACTGCTCTCCGTTTATGCCTTGGCAGGGTTCAAGCTACTGCCCGCATTCCAGCAGATCTACACCAGCATCTCCGGTATCAGAGGTAACCTAACTGCATTCGAAGGGCTTCGGGACGACCTCCGGGCCAGTGCAACCGCAACGTGCTTACCAGCTCCGAATGCCGATACAACAGAGCACTTAGCTCCCAGCAAGTCAATCGAGCTCAGGAATGTACAGTTTACTTACCCCGGCAAGACAGAACCGGCACTCCGGGATTTGACGATCACCATCGGTGCCAACCAGGTGATTGGCCTGGTTGGTGCCTCCGGCTCCGGAAAGTCCACTGCGATTGATCTCCTGCTGGGGCTGATTCAGCCGGAAAAAGGCGAGTTACTGATAGATGGAAAGCCGATCACCAAGCAGCAACTTCGTGCCTGGCAAAACGCATTGGGCTTTGTTCCCCAATCCATCTTTCTTGCAGACAGCAGCATCCGGGAGAACATTGCCTTTGGCCTGCCGCCGGAACTGGTAGATGACGAGAAGGTTCAGCGCGCGGCAACGATGGCCCATCTGGATGAGTTGCTGAAGGAGCTTCCTGATGGACTGAATACCAGAGTCGGGGAGCGGGGAGTGCAGCTTTCAGGCGGTCAAAGGCAGCGTATTGGGATAGCTCGCGCTCTATACCATGATGCAGATGTGCTTATTCTGGATGAAGCCACCAGCGCACTGGATGGCATTACGGAAAAACTCATCATGGACGCCATTCATGATTTCTCCGGCAAGAAAACAATCATTATGATTGCGCACCGTCTGGCCACCGTTAAAAAATGCGACACCATCTACCTTCTGGCGAATGGCCAATTGACAGACCAAGGAACCTACCGCGATCTCTGCCAGCGTAACGATTTGTTCAAGCGGATGGCCGATCATGCGTGAGAAACACTCGATGAAACTCTTAATCACCGGCGGCGCCGGCTTCATAGGCTCCGCCGTCATCCGCCACATCATCCAGAACACTCAAGATGAAGTGGTCAACCTCGACAAGCTCACCTACGCCGGTAACCTAGAAAGCCTGGCCCAGGTAAGCGACAGCGAGCGCTACAGCTTCGAGCAAGTCGACATCTGCAACCGAGCCGAAGTAGACCGAGTACTGGCCCAGCATAAACCGGATGCCATCATGCACCTTGCCGCGGAAAGCCACGTAGACCGCTCCATAGACGGCCCGGCGGAGTTTATCGAAACCAACATTGTAGGCACCTACACCCTGCTGGAAGCCACCCGCCAATACTGGCAGGCCCTGGAAGGTGACAAAAAGGCCAACTTCCGCTTCCACCACATCAGCACAGACGAAGTGTACGGCGATCTCCCGCACCCGGATGAAACGGCTAACGCGGAAGAGCACCTGTTCACCGAAGATACGGCCTACGCCCCGAGCAGCCCGTACTCAGCCAGCAAAGCCAGCTCGGACCACCTGGTACGTGCCTGGCGCCGCACCTACGGCCTGCCAACGCTGGTCACCAACTGCAGCAACAACTACGGCCCCTACCACTTCCCGGAAAAGCTCATCCCGTTGATGATCCTGAACGCCCTGGAAGGCAAGCCGCTGCCGGTCTACGGCAAAGGCGACCAGATCCGTGACTGGCTGTTTGTTGAAGACCACGCCCGAGCGCTCTACAAAGTCGCCACCGAAGGAAAGCCTGGCGAAACCTACAACATCGGCGGCCACAACGAAAAACAGAACATCGAAGTAGTTCACACCCTGTGCGACATCCTCCAGGAACTGCGCCCACAGGAACAAAGCTACCGCAATCTCATCACCACCGTAAAAGACCGCCCCGGCCACGACCGGCGCTACGCCATAGACGCCAGCAAAATCCAGAAAGAACTGGGCTGGGTGCCCCGGGAAACCTTCGAAACCGGCATTCGCAAAACCGTGCAGTGGTACCTCGACAACCTGGGCTGGTGCCAACGAGTCCAGGACGGCAGTTACCAGCGCGAGAGACTTGGCGCCGGGAATTGAATGATTAGCCACGGACACTCACAGACGCTCACGGACAAAAACCTGTTTTTAACTCCGTGAGTAAGCGAAGGGGTCTGTCCCTACGTGGACAGACCCCCATAGCACCAAATTTGATCAGGGGGCTGCCCCCTCACACTCCGAATTGAAGTCAAGGAAGCAAAAGTGAAAGGAATAATCCTCGCAGGCGGCTCCGGCACCCGCCTGTACCCCATAACACTCGGCACCTCCAAACAACTCCTGCCGGTGTACGACAAGCCCATGATCTACTACCCGCTCTCTGTACTCATGCTGGCGGGTATCCGGGATATCCTTATTATCACCACCGCGGAAGACCAGGCCGGCTTCAAGCGCGCTTTGGGTACTGGCGAGCAGTTTGGCATTAACCTCAGCTATGAAATCCAGCCAGCGCCGGACGGACTGGCCCAAGCCTTCATCATTGGCGAAGAGTTCATCGGTAACGACAGCGTGTGCCTGGTGCTGGGTGATAACATTTTTTACGGTCAGGGATTTGTCCCAAAACTGAAAGAGGCACGGAATCAAGTTGTTGAGCAAGGCGGCGCCACCGTTTTCGGCTACCAGGTAAAAGATCCGGAGCGGTTTGGCGTGGTGGAGTTCGACAGCACTCAAAAAGCGATTTCCATTGAAGAAAAGCCGCACAAGCCAAAGTCACACTTTGCCGTTACCGGTTTGTACTTCTACGACAATCAAGTGGTCGAGATTGCAAAGGCGGTTCGACCCTCCGATCGCGGCGAGTTGGAAATCACCGATGTTAATCGAGCGTACCTGGAAAAAAATGAGCTGAACGTGAACCTCCTGGGCCGGGGGTTTGCCTGGCTTGACACTGGCACCCATGAAAGCCTGCTGGAAGCCGCTCAGTTTGTCGAAACTATCGAGAAACGCCAAGGCTATAAAATCGCTTGTTTGGAAGAAATTGGTTACAACCAAGGTTGGTTGAGTCAGCAGCAGCTTGAAGAGCAGGCGGAGGAACTTCAGAAAAATAATTATGGTGAATACCTGAACGCTCTGGCGAGGGGTGAGGGATAAGATGGCTTATTTATCCAAAGACACTTTAAAGGCTTTAGGCTTCAAGGCCGTCGGTGAAAATGTGAAGGTCAGTGATAAAGCGAGTATCTACAATCCCGAAACCATTGAACTTGGAGACCACTCGCGTATTGATGATTTCTGCGTTGTCTCCGGAAAGGTGTCTATTGGCAAATACTGTCATATCACCCCAATGTGTTTGGTCGCTGGAGGTTCGCCCGGTATCACTCTCTCCGATTTCTGCACTTTGGCATACGGTGTAAAGGTTTTTGCGCAATCGGATGATTACAGTGGAAGCACAATGGTGAACTCCTTAGTACCCAAGCAGTTCAAAAATGAATATCTTGCCGAAGTGCTGTTAGAAAGGCAGGTGATTGTTGGTGCAGGATCAATCATTTTCCCTGGCGTAATAATCGGAGAGGGATGCTCTATTGGCGCGATGACGCTCGTAAACAAAAGCACCCAACCCTGGGGCATCTACGCAGGTAACCCCGCTCGAAGAATTAAAGATCGCAAACAGGATTTACTCGAACTGGAAGCGCAATTTCTCAAAGGGAAGCAAGAATGATCCCGTTTAACCGGCCGCCTTGTACCGGAGCTGAAGAGCAGTACATTAAGCAGGCTTTGAAAAGCAACAAGCTGTCGGGCGATGGTCCTTTCGGTAAACAATGTCAGAGTTGGTTTGAATCCAATTTGCCTGCTAGAAAAACGCTCCTGACCCCCTCCTGCACCGCCGCGCTGGAGCTGGCGGCTGTATTGACTGATATACAGCCCGGCGATGAAGTGATCATGCCGAGCTATACCTTTGTGAGTACCGCAAACGCTTTCGTACTTCGCGGTGCAAAGGTTGTTTTCGTGGATATTCGCCCGGATACAATGAATATCGATGAAAACCTCATCGAAGCGGCAATCACCCCACAGACCCGAGCTATTGTGCCCGTCCACTATGCAGGGGTGGCCTGCGAAATGGACACCATCATGGCCATTGCCGAGCGCCACAACCTCTACGTGATTGAAGATGCCGCACAGGGCATGATGAGCAGCTACAAAAGACGCGCTCTGGGAACAATTGGCCATCTTGGGGCATTCAGCTTTCACGAAACCAAGAACTACACCAGCGGCGGAGAAGGTGGCCTGCTGATCATCAACGACGAGCGCTTTGCAGAGCGTGCTGAGGTCATTCGCGAGAAAGGCACCAACCGCAGCCAGTTCTTCCGAGGCATGGTAGACAAGTATCAATGGGTGGATATCGGCAGCAGCTACTTGCCCAGTGAGTTACAGTCAGCTTACCTGTGGGCGCAGCTGGAGCAGGCTACCGAAATCAACGACTCGCGCCTGGCTGCCTGGAATTTTTATGCGCACCAACTCCAGGGGCTTTCAAAGTCAGGTCGCATCGAGCTTCCCACTATTCCTACTGGCTGCACTCACAACGCCCACATGTTCTACCTGAAAACATCCGGGCTGGAAGAACGCACTGCGTTGTTGGAGCACCTCAAGAGCCACGACATCCTGGCGGTATTCCACTATGTGCCACTGCATACGGCAAAAGCAGGTGCTGAATTTGGACGGTTCCACGGTGAGGATCGGTTTACTACCAGTGAAAGTGAACGGTTGGTGAGGTTACCATTGTTTTTTAGTATCACTGAGCATCAGCAACAACACGTTATCAATGAGATTATTTCCTTCTATGAGTAAGGATTTCATGGGCTTAGATGGGAAGCACGTATTTTTCATAAGCGACCGAGACCGATTCTTTTTCCTTTTCGGTGATGCACTGATAGAAAAGCTCGGCCTGCCTGCTGAGCTTATTGTTCCAGTTGTGTTCAAAAGTGGCTTGCCTCCTGTCAATTCGCCTAAATTAAATGACGTTTCCTACCTGAATTATGAGGATGTAGGAATTGAAATATTGCTTGAGGCAAAAAGTGTGACGTTCATGTCTTTGAATGAATGGAATTCTCCAATTGCAAAGCGATTAATTGATGCTCGTGATGAATTTCTTGAGAAGATATATATTTTTATTACCGACGACGAAGTCGACCGGTGGACAAAAAAATTTGAAATGAACGGTTGTTTGTCTGAAGACTTAAGTTTGCACATTTCCGAGAGTTGTATCTCTGTTCTTGAGAAAGTTCGTTATTTTATAGCACCAAGACCTTATTTCCATAAGAAAATTTGTGAAGTTACTCGCCGGAATGATATTGAGTTTATCGATGCTAGTATAATTTTTGATGTGCTCCCTCACTATTATTCTGAAATGATGCGCCGAGTTTTCAGCGAAAGTTTTGAATATGGCAAAAGCGGACGTCGAGTACTAGTGGGAACGAAAGGCTATTCATGGAAGGACTTGATGAAGTTTCTGAATAGCCCGGCTTTTAAAAAGTATTCCTCCAACACACAATTTCTTTGTTTTGTTAGCCCGACTCGAAGGTTTCTGATAGAAGCTTTTGGATTATATAGAAAAATTATCGGGCGTGATTTTTTTAATATTACCTATTTATCTCCCATGTCCCCGCAGATGTATAACGCAATGTTGGCTTCATGCACTCATCTTATTCTTCAGGATCGTGGTGGGGCGAGTACCGCCAGACTTTTTGCGAAATGGGGAAGGGGGCGAATTGCGGTGAGAAGAGGTTCTCCAAATCACGTTTTTATCGAAGAGTGTTATGGTATTGACCTTTATACCTATGACCACGAAAAAGACATAAATCCTGACTTTTTTGATGGATCCGGATTTGATCCGAGTGAGAGTGCCAAGAACGTTTGCGCAGAGGAGCGGAGGTCTCTCTCTGTCCTTTCATCGCTGTATTCGTGATTGAGATCTTATTAAATTAGCCTTCGTTGCCATTGATAAAGGTAAAGCATGACGTCAATTCTAAACCTCATCGGCCGAGAAAAAGAACTCTTCTCCGCCGACATCAAAGCCCACGAAGACCATCTATCGGAAATCGTCAGCACCTCCCGCTTCCTGGTTCTCGGCGGCGCCGGCTCCATAGGCCAGGCCGTCACCAAAGAAATTTTCAAGCGCAACCCGGCCAAGCTCCACGTGGTGGACATCAGCGAAAACAACCTGGTCGAACTGGTCCGCGACATCCGCAGCAGCTTTGGTTACATCCCGGGCGATTTCCGTACCTTTGCACTGGATATCGGCTCGGTTGAGTACGACGCCTTCTTCAAGGCTGACGGTGGTTACGACTATATCCTGAACCTCTCCGCCCTCAAGCACGTGCGCAGTGAAAAAGATCCTTATACCCTCATGCGCATGGTGGATGTCAACGTCTTCAACACAGACAAAACCCTGCGCCAGGCCGTAGATGCCGGTGTAAAGAAATATTTTTGTGTCTCTACCGATAAAGCAGCCAATCCAGTCAACATGATGGGCGCTTCCAAGCGCATCATGGAAATGTTCCTGATGCGTAGAAGCCTGCAAATAGACATTTCCACCGCTCGGTTTGCCAACGTAGCTTTTTCTGATGGTTCGCTGCTCCACGGCTTTAACCAGCGGCTGGAGAAACGCCAACCGATCGTGGCGCCGAATGACGTTCGCCGCTACTTCGTGACTCCAAAGGAATCCGGTGAGCTGTGCCTGATGTCCTGCATCTTTGGCGACAATCGTGAAATCTTCTTCCCGAAGCTCAGCGAAGAACTACATCTGATCTCTTTTGCCGATATTGCCGTGAAGTACCTGGCCGAGAAGGGCTTCGAGCCAGTGCTGTGCAGTGACGAAGATGAGGCCAGGGAGCTGGCTAAAACACTTCCGGAGCAAGGAAAGTGGCCCTGCCTGTTTAACGGCAGTGACACGACCGGTGAAAAAGATTTCGAAGAATTCTTCACCGATGACGAAACGCTGGACATGGCCCGTTTCGAGAACCTCGGCATCATCAAGAACGACGCCGATTTTGACCAGGCGCTGCTGGGTGAGTTTGAAGAGCGGATCGATGCGATGAAACGGGACCTGAGCTGGAGTAAGCAAGACCTGGTTGATCTGTTCTTCCGCATGATTCCGGATTTCGGCCACAAAGAAACCGGCAAATATCTCGACAGCAAAATGTGAGGCAGCTTTGAGCGACCAACTGATACGGTTTGTCCGGGACTATTTCAACACCAGCGAGTTTATCCCGCTCCATGCGCCGGTCTTTCCCGGGCGCGAGAAGGAATACGTGGCCGACACCATCGAGTCCACCTTTGTTTCCAGCGTGGGAGCCTACGTGGATCGCTTCGAGCTGGATATGGCCAGCTATACCGGCTCCCCCAGGGCCGTCGCGACGGTGAACGGCACAGCAGCTCTGCATATTGCGCTTAAGCTTGCGGGAGTCGCGGCGGGTGATCTGGTTATCACACAACCGCTCACCTTCGTCGCCACCTGTAATGCCATCGCCTACTGCAACGCCGAACCGGTGTTCATCGACGTAGACCGCGACACGCTGGGACTGTCTGCCAAGGCACTGGAAGCCTGGCTGGATGAGAACGCACAGCTGGACGCAGAGGGCGTGTGCCGCACTCGCGCGGATAACAAGGTGGTTCGGGCCTGTGTGCCCATGCACACCTTCGGGCACCCGGCGGACCTGGATGGGCTGGTGTCGGTTACCCGCCGTTGGAATATCTCGTTGGTGGAAGATGCGGCCGAGTCTTTGGGTAGCTTTTACAAGGGCAAGCACACCGGAACCTTCGGTGCGTTGGGCACGCTCAGCTTCAACGGTAACAAAATCATGACCACTGGCGGTGGCGGCATGATTCTGGCGGGTGAAGAGCTGGCCACCCGAGCCAAGCATCTGACTACTACAGCCAAGAAGCCCCACGCCTATGAGTACATTCATGATGAGCTGGGTTACAACTATCGTTTACCGAACCTGAATGCGGCACTGGGCTGTGCCCAGCTTGAGCAGCTGGATAGCTTCATTGAGGCCAAACGCGCCTTGGCCTCCGCCTATGAAGAGCTTTTCACAGGCACAAACCTGGCGTTCGTCAAAGAGCCCACAGGCTGCCGTGCCAACTACTGGCTTAACGCGGTTATCTGTGAGGACAAAGCGCACAGAGACGAACTGCTTGAAACGACAAACCAGCAAGGTGTGATGACCCGCCCCATCTGGGCGCTGATGAACCATCTGGCCATGTACCAGAGCTGTCGCCGTGGTGATCTCAGTAACTCCGAGTGGCTGGAAGCTCGGGTGGTTAATTTGCCTAGTAGTGTCGTGACCAAGTGACATTGACTCGCCGAATAGGAATTTTTGGAACATCGGGTATGGCTCGAGAGGCCGGCGATATTGCATGGCTCCTCGGCCTGGAGCCAGTCTATATTGCCCGGGATGAGATAGAGTTGCGTGCGTGGAGCTTCTCGCACCAAGTCATCCTCGAGCGGGATGTAGAGCACTATACCGATATGCCATTTGTCATCGGCATTGGAGAAAACACGATCCGAAAAGCCGTTGCAGAGCGTTTTAAAGGTTCACTCACATTCATCAACCTGATTCACCCCAGTGCCACGTTTGGCTTTGCACAGCGGGAATTGCTTGAGCAGGGTGAGGGTAATATCGTTGCGGCCGGCGCCCGTTTTACCAGCGGCACCACCGTTGGTAACTTCTGCATATTCAATCAGAACGCCACCATTGCCCATGACTGTATTGTGGAGAGCTATGTTCACGTGGCCCCCGGGGCCAATCTCTCTGGCAATGTACATTTGAAAACAGGTTGCTGGGTGGGCGCGGGCGCTGTGGTCAATCAAGGCAGCAATTCCCAAAAGCGTGTGGTTGGCGAAAATACCGTTGTCGGCTCGGGGGCGATTGTTATCAAAGATTGCGAAGCCAATGCGGTGTACGCAGGGGTTCCTGCAAAGAGGATCAAATGAAGACGCTGATTATTGCCGAAGCGGGCGTTAACCATAATGGTGATATGGCGCTAGCCAAACAATTAATTGCAGCTGCGGCCGACGCCGGAGCGGACCTTGTGAAATTCCAGACCTTTATCGCAGCAAATATCGTATCTGGAAGCGCACCCAAGGCGGAGTACCAGAAAGGGACAACGGACCCTCATGAGTCGCAGCAGGACATGATTCGAAAGTTGGAATTGACCCGCGAGAACCATTTTGAGTTGATTGCTGAATGCGAGAGACACGGTATCGGGTTTTTCTCCACCGCCTTTGATAAAGACAGTATTGACCTGCTAGAGGAACTGGCCGATTCCGGTATTGTTAAGGTGCCATCTGGTGAACTGACAAATCTCCCTTACCTCCGATACCTTACCCGCCATAGCAAGCAGGTGTTGCTCTCCACCGGTATGGCAAATCTGGGTGAGATCGAGGCCGCAATCAATGTGGTCGAGCAGGCTGGCACACCCAGGGACAAAATCACCGTTCTGCATTGCACCACCGAATACCCTACACCCATGGAAGATGTGAATCTGCGCGCAATGGTCAATATGGGAAAAGCCTTTGGTGTATCCGTGGGTTATTCGGATCACACGCCGGGTATTGAAGTGCCGATTGCGGCGGTTGCGCTGGGAGCGACCGTGATTGAAAAGCACTTTACGCTGGATCGATCACTGCCAGGGCCAGACCATCGGGCCAGCCTGGAGCCCGATGAATTGAAGGCAATGGTTCAAGGCATCCGCAATATCGAAAGGGCGCTGGGAGATGGCATCAAGCGCCCGAGCCCCAGCGAACTCAAGAATAAGCCCGTTGCCCGCAAATCCCTGGTGGCCGCGCGGCCGATCAAAGCGGGTGAAGTTTTTAGCGAAGATAACCTGATGGCGAAGCGCCCGGGCACGGGCATTTCACCTATGCAGTGGGACGAAGTGATTGGTCGTACGGCACCTCGCGATTTCAGTGAAGATGAGTTGATAGAGCTATGACGCGCAAAGTGTGTGTGGTCACGGGCACAAGGGCGGAGTTCGGCTTGCTTCGCTGGCTGATGGGCGAGATTCAAAACCATCCGCTACTTGAGCTTCAGGTGGTCGCAACGGGCATGCACCTGTCTCCCGAGTTCGGCTCCACCTACCGGGAAATTGAAGAAGCAGGTTTTCATATTGATGCCCGAGTAGAAATGCTCCTGAGCTCAGACACCAATACTGCCGTAACCAAGTCGATGGGGCTGGGTGTGATCGGTTTTGCCGATGCCTATGAACGCCTGGCACCCGATATCGTGGTGGTGCTGGGAGACCGCTTCGAGATTTTTGCCGCCACCTCGTCCGCCATGATTGCCGGCGTTCCCGTGGCCCACCTTCACGGAGGCGAGACCACGGAAGGCGCGTTTGATGAGGCCATTCGCCATTCGATTACCAAGATGTCTCACCTTCACTTTGTGGCCGCAGAGGAATACCGCCGGCGTGTGGTCCAACTTGGTGAACATCCGGATAGGGTGTTCAACTTTGGTGGGATGGGTATTGATGCCATTAAGCGCATCAAGCTGCTCAATCGTGAAGAGCTGGAACACTCCCTTGAGCTTCGCTTTGGTAAGAAAAACCTGCTGGTGACCTTCCATCCGGTCACCCTCGAGGGGGGAGCCAGTTCCGCTGCCCAGATGCGTGAGTTGCTGGCAGCATTGGATACACTGCAAGATACTACGCTGATCTTTACCATGCCGAATGCCGACACCGGTGGCCGGGAGCTCAGCGCCATGGTGCGGGAGTTTGCCAAAACGCATCCGAGTGCCCACGTGTATACATCGCTTGGCCAGCTCAGATATTTCTCCTGCCTGGCACAGATCGACGGAGTCGTTGGCAACTCGTCAAGCGGCCTTGCCGAAGCCCCGTCCTTTAATATTGGAACTGTGAATATCGGTGACCGCCAGAAAGGGCGCCTGAAAGCAAACAGCGTGATTGACTGCGCGCCAGACCGTGAGTCAATCAAGGCCGCGCTGGAAACCCTTTATTCAACTGGGTTTCAGTCCACACTTGCCGCTGTTTCCAACCCCTATGGTAATGGTGGCGCCAGCGAAGCCATCGTTAAAGTGCTTGCGGAATACCCTCTGGACACTATTCGCAAGAAACAGTTTTACAACCTGTCAGCTAATGACTTCTCTTAGGCCACGGAGCATCCCATGAAGCCTTGGCGTAAAGCCCTTGTAAACAGTGACTCGACCCTGGAACAAGCAATTGAAGTTCTGGACAAGGCAGCCCTGCGCATCGCTCTGGTTGTCGATGCAAATGATAAGTTGCTGGGCACCCTGACAGACGGCGATGTACGCAGAGCGTTACTGAAACACTTGCCGCTGGAAACGCCGGTTAATCAGGTTATGAACGCGCAGCCCAAAACAGCCGAGCAATCCTGGACAGAGAGCCGCATTCTGGCGTTAATGGAAAAGCATGAATTACTGCAGCTGCCGCTGGTTGACATGGAAGGACGGGTTGTGGGGCTGGCCAACCTGCACGACATCCTGAACAAACACCGCCACGATAATCCCGTGTTCCTGATGGCAGGCGGGTTCGGCACGCGCCTTCGCCCGCTGACCAACAACTGCCCGAAGCCGATGCTCAAAGTGGGAGACAAACCCATCCTTGAGCAAATCCTGCTGAACTTTGTGGATGCCGGCTTTCACCGTTTCTACATCTCGACCCATTACATGCCGGAAGTGATTCGGGATTACTTCGGTGATGGTGAAAAGTGGGGCGTGACCATTCAATACGTTCACGAAGAGGACCCGCTGGGAACCGGCGGTGCACTGGGTTTGCTGCCCCACGACGAGATTGATCAGCCGATGTTCATGATGAACGGCGATTTGCTGACATCGCTGAACCTGCACAGCTTCCTGGAATTCCACGAGACCCACCATGGCGTGGCCACCATGTGTGTGCGGGAATACGAGCACCAGGTGCCTTATGGGGTGATCACCAGTGAAGGCACCCAGATCAAGTCCATGGTTGAGAAGCCGGTTCACCGCTTCTTTGTAAACGCAGGTATCTACCTGCTGGATCCGGCGCTGGTGAAAAGTGTGGAGCCCGGCACCCGGGTTGATATGCCAACACTGCTTGAGCGCCAGATTGATGGTGGTGAGGCCGTAAACATGTTCCCGATTCATGAGTATTGGCTGGATATTG
Source organism: Marinobacter pelagius (assembly GCF_003315345.1). Taxonomy (GTDB): domain Bacteria; phylum Pseudomonadota; class Gammaproteobacteria; order Pseudomonadales; family Oleiphilaceae; genus Marinobacter; species Marinobacter pelagius_A. Next base: position 15,782 of record NZ_QNRO01000024.1, on the reverse strand, counting down.
GGCGGATGGACGATTTTCATAAAGCGCAAACGGAAGTGCAGGACCGGTTAGATGGCTGATGCAGGCGATATTCTGGTTGTTATCCCCGCACGGGGCGGGAGCAAGCGATTACCCCGCAAGAACATGCTCCCCCTTGGCGGAAAGCCCCTGATTTGCTGGACCATTGAAGCGGCGCTGGAAGCGAAGCTGAATGCGCGCATTATGGTGACCAGCGACGACGAAGAGATCCTGGCGATAGCCTGGCAGTACAAAAACGAAGGCGTAATTGCCTACAAACGGCCTGCAGAGTTAGCAACCGATGCAGCATCCACTGCAGATGTGCTGATTGATGCGGTAAAAGCGGAACAGGCGTCAGGCTATGACCCGAAGACGCTAGTACTTCTGCAGCCTACGTCACCGCTTCGTACTGCGGATGATATTCCGGCAGCGTTGGAGGTTTTTCGGGAAGGTGGGTGTGAAGATACGGTGGTGACGGTTTGCGAGGTTGATCATCCGACTGCCTGGGTGGGTACGATTGGTGAGGGGTCGAAACTCGAAGGTATCGATCTTAGCGGGAAGCGTTCCCAGGATTACCGGAAGGAGTATCGGTTGAATGGGGCGGTTTATGTGGCTCGTACTGATCACCTGCTGAATTCGGGATCGCTTTTTACGGAGGGGGTTAGGGCTTCAGTGATGCCTCGAGTGCGGTCATTGGATATTGATGAAAGCGTGGATTTTCGGGTTTGTGAGGGGCTGATTGGCAGCTTTGATGGACATCCAGTCCCTGAGCCAGAAAATCAATGAGTGATTGAGCAAGTTTAGCTCCGGACGTTAGCTGCTTATGAAATCACCTAACATTGAAATAGTCGTAATAAAATGAAACTCTTAATCACCGGCGGCGCCGGCTTCATAGGCTCCGCCGTCATCCGCCACATCATCCAGAACACTCAAGATGAAGTGGTCAACCTCGACAAGCTCACCTACGCCGGTAACCTAGAAAGCCTGGCCCAGGTAAGCGACAGCGAGCGCTACAGCTTCGAACAAGTCGACATCTGCAATCGCGCTGAAGTAGACCGAGTACTGGCCCAGCATAAACCAGATGCCATCATGCACCTGGCCGCCGAAAGCCACGTAGACCGTTCCATCGACGGCCCGGCGGAGTTTATTGAAACCAACATCGTAGGCACCTACACCCAGCTGGAAGCCACCCGCCAATACTGGCAGGCCCTGGACGGCGACAAAAAAGCCCACTTCCGCTTCCACCACATCAGCACAGACGAAGTTTACGGCGACCTCCCGCACCCGGATGAAGTGGCGGATGCAGAAGAGTACTTGTTCACAGAGCAGACTTCCTACGCGCCCAGTAGCCCGTACTCAGCCAGCAAAGCCAGCTCGGACCACCTGGTACGTGGCTGGCGCCGCACCTACGGCCTGCCAACGCTGGTCACCAACTGCAGCAACAACTACGGCCCCTATCACTTCCCGGAAAAGCTCATCCCGCTGATGATCCTGAACGCCCTGGAAGGCAAGCCGCTGCCGGTCTATGGAAAAGGCGACCAAGTTCGCGACTGGCTTTACGTAGAAGACCACGCAAGAGCCCTCTACAAAGTCGCCACCGAAGGCCAACCTGGCGAAACCTACAACATCGGTGGCCACAACGAAAAACAGAACATCGAAGTGGTCCACACCCTGTGCGACATCCTCCAGGAACTGCGTCCACAGGAACAAAGCTACCGCAATTTCATCACCACCGTAAAAGACCGCCCCGGCCACGACCGGCGCTACGCCATAGATGCCAGCAAAATCCAGAAAGAACTGGGCTGGGTGCCCCAGGAAACCTTCGAAACCGGCATCCGCAAAGCCGTCCAGTGGTACCTCGACAACCTGGGCTGGTGCCAACGAGTCCAGGACGGCAGCTACCAACGCGAGCGGCTTGGCATCAAAAACTGTAATTTTAGCCACGGAATCCACGAAAGGACACGGAAAAAGATAGAAGAGATGTTTTTACTTCCGTGTTTTTCCGTGGATTCCGTGGCTAAAAAATGTTTTGAGGGGGGCTGTCCCTACGCGGACTGACCCCTCATGCTCCGAATTGAAGTCAAGGAGAAAAAGTGAAAGGAATAATCCTCGCAGGCGGTTCCGGCACCGGCCTGTACCCCATAACACTCGGCACCTCCAAACAACTCCTGCCGGTGTACGACAAGCCCATGATCTACTACCCGCTCTCTGTACTCATGCTGGCGGGTATTCGGGATATCCTTATTATCACCACCGCGGAAGACCAGGCCGGCTTCAAGCGCGCTTTGGGTACTGGCGAGCAGTTTGGCATTAACCTCAGCTATGAAATCCAGCCAGCGCCGGACGGACTGGCCCAAGCCTTCATCATTGGCGAAGAGTTCATCGGTAACGACAGCGTGTGCCTGGTGCTGGGTGATAACATTTTTTACGGTCAGGGATTTGTCCCAAAACTGAAAGAGGCACGGAATCAAGTTGTTGAGCAAGGCGGCGCCACCGTTTTCGGCTACCAGGTAAAAGATCCGGAGCGGTTTGGCGTGGTGGAGTTCGACAGCACTCAAAAAGCGATTTCCATTGAAGAAAAGCCGCACAAGCCAAAGTCACACTTTGCCGTTACCGGTTTGTACTTCTACGACAATCAAGTGGTCGAGATTGCAAAGGCGGTTCGACCCTCTGATCGCGGCGAGTTGGAAATCACCGATGTTAATCGAGCGTACCTGGAAAAAAATGAGCTGAACGTGAACCTCCTGGGCCGGGGGTTTGCCTGGCTTGACACCGGCACCCATGAAAGCCTCCTGGAGTCTGCTCAGTTTGTGGAAACCATTGAAAAGCGCCAAGGCTATAAAATTGCTTGTCTTGAAGAAATCGCATTCAATCAAGGTTGGCTCAGCCGAAACGAAGTCGAAGCTCAGGCAAGCCAACTTAAGAAGAATGGTTATGGTAAATACTTGATGGACCTACTGAAGGATTTGGACAAGTGAGCCTTGTAAAATGGATTGATTTCCAGAGCCTTGGCGACGAGCGCGGCAGCCTGGTTGCCGTGGAGATAGGAATGGACAAAGCCGTCCCGTTCGACATCAAGCGTGTGTATTACATCTATCACACCGAGCAGGGCGTTAGCCGCGGTTACCACGCACACAAAAACCTCAAGCAGGTTGCCATCTGTGTGGCCGGCAAATGCCGCATGGTGCTGGATGATGGAACCAGCCGGGAAGAGGTATGGCTGGATTGCCCAACCAAGGGCCTCGTCATTGAAGATCTGGTCTGGCGGGAAATGCATGACTTCAGCAACGACTGCGTGCTACTCGTACTAGCGAGCGAGCACTACGACGAAGCCGACTACATTCGGGATTACGATGACTTCCTGAAGCAGGTGAGCCAATGAGTTTTATCCACCCACTTGCGGATGTTGCCGAATGCTCCATCGGTGAGGGCACCAAGATCTGGCAGTTTGTGGTTATCCTCAAAGGTGCAACCATCGGCCAGGACTGTAACATTTGCGCTCAAACTCTCATTGAGGGTGATGTGATAGTTGGAAACAGGGTCACCGTGAAATCAGGCGTCCAGCTTTGGGATGGGACACGTGTGGAAGACGATGTGTTCATTGGCCCCAATGCGACGTTTACAAATGATACCTATCCTCGCTCAAAGCACTATCCCGAAACATTCTCTGGAATAAGGATTTGTCAGAGCGCCAGCATTGGCGCAAACGCAACGATCCTTCCTGGAATAACGATTGGCAGAGCAGCAATGGTCGGAGCGGGTGCGGTTGTCACCCAAGATGTGCCCCCCAAAGCGGTTGTTGCCGGTAATCCAGCCCGAATTATCAGGTATTTTGAAGAATGATTCCTTTTCTGGATCTAAAAGCAATCAACACCCAATACCGCGACGAACTCGTAGCCGCCGCGACCCGGGTAATTGACTCCGGCTGGTACATCCAAGGCACCGAAGTCAAAGCCTTCGAACAAGAGTTCGCCGAGTACTGCGGCAGCAAACACTGCGTAGGCGTAGCCAACGGCCTGGACGCACTCACCCTCACCCTCAGAGCCTGGAAAGAAATGGGCAGGCTGAAAGAGGGCGATGAAGTGATCGTGCCGGCCAACACCTACATCGCCAGCATACTGGCCATCACCGAAAACCGGTTAAAGCCCGTACTGGTCGAGCCGGATGAGGCCACCTTCAACCTGTGCCCGGAAAAGACCGCAGCGGCGATCACCCCGAACACCAGGGCCATTGTTGCTGTTCACCTCTATGGCCAGATTGCTCCAATGCCGGAGCTGATGGAATTGGCCGATCAATACGGCCTGCTGGTTTTGGAAGACGCCGCCCAGGCACACGGCGCCAGCATAGATGGCCGCAAAGCCGGAAACTGGGGCCATGCGGCGGGATTCAGCTTCTACCCCGGAAAGAACCTCGGTGCGCTGGGGGATGCCGGTGCCGTAACCACCGATGACGAAGAGCTGGCCAAAACCATCCGAGCACTGGGCAACTACGGCAGCCACAAGAAGTACGAGAATCTGTACCAAGGCGTAAACAGCAGGCTGGATGAGATTCAGGCTGCCATGCTCCGGGTAAAGCTTCGGCACCTGGATGAAGAAATCAAGAGCCGGCGGGAAGTGGCTGACTATTACCTCGCCCACATCAATAACCCAAACATTCACTTACCCGCAGTGGGCAGCCCGGAAAGCCACGTTTGGCACTTGTTTGTGGTGCGTTCAAAACAGCGGGACGCGTTGCAGAAGTATCTGGCGGAGCAGGGCGTGCATACGTTGATTCATTATCCAGTGCCGCCTCATCAACAGAAAGCATACGATTCGTTGCGCGTTGAGTCTTATTATTTGACAGAGCGCATTCATGAAACTGTTTTGAGTTTGCCTATGGGACCACTAATGTCGCGTAAGCAGTGCTGCGTAGTTGCAATAGCCATAAACTCCTTTAAATAAGGATTTTCTTCATCCAATTGTCAGGTTGGGCAACCCTTTATTAGACGGTTTAATAGAGATTACGGAAGATAATGGCTAAAAAAATCAGAGTGCTAAATGCTGTTAAGCGAAAATTATTTAATAAGTTAGGGTTACGTTATCGTGACAACTATTTTGTTGACGCTTTTTATAAAAAAAATTCGAGAAATGGGGTTCTAAAAATCGGAGAGCATGCCGATACGAATAACGTAGTTTTGGATTGCTCGGATTCTAATGATGAACAGAAAGTATATTCTTTTCCAAAAAGATATATTTATGAGATCAAAGATGCTTCAATCTGGACTCCCGACAACCTTATATTTTGTTCGAGTGGAAAGTTAATTGCGGAAAGTACTGCGCTTAGTGTTTATCGGTTGTTGTGGGAGGTGCCGCTCCCAGAGTTCAAAGCAAAAAAATATCTTTCTGGCCAATACATTTACTTGGCTATAAACGAAAACTACTATCATTGGTTGCTAGAAGACCTCCCTGTTTTTATTACTGCCCAAAAGCTAAAGCCTGAGGCGAAAATAATCGCCAAAAAGACGCAATTTAGACCTGCATTGGATTTTCTGGAAAAGTTCTTTCCCGGACGGTATGCGTTACTTGATGATGACATTAAGTGCGAGAGCCTCGTAATGGCGGCAAAAACTGGTGGCATGGGAGCTCCGCATGATCATGGCGTAGTACATCCAAAAGACGTAGAAATTGTGAGGGACTGGTTTGCTGACTATATGAACCCAGGTAAACGCGGGCGAAAAAAAGTTTACGTTTCAAGAGTTGGGCGTCGAAGAAGTCCAGAGGGCGAGGAGAAGCTGGTAAATAGGCTAAAAGCAGAGGGTTTCGAGATATTTGATGGATCTATGGGGCTGTTCGAGCAAATAGAGTATTTTCAAGACGTTGAGGTATTAGTCGGAGCCTCTGGAGCTGCACTTACTAACATTTTATGGATGGCACCCGGATCAAAAGTGGTTAAGCTCGCATTGGATGGAGAGCGTTTGCATTTTTTTAGTGATCTTGCATTTTATTGTGATGTTATACTCCATAATATCGATGTTCCGAGTTGCGCTTGGAACGATTCAATAAGAGAATCGATTGAGCTACAGCTAAATTCTTTGGGGTTTTGGGGCGGAGATTCCAGTGAGAAACTGTGACAAAGCTCTATTTATTGTGCGTACGCCTTTTCAGGCTTGGTTTTGTGAGCGGCTGATTGAGAGGTTGGGGATAAGTTGCTATGATTTTTTGTACATAACGCATAATAACTCACAAGAAGATATTTTCTATTATAATAATTTGTCACCGGGTGCCAGGAATTCCAGCTACGTTTTTGTTAAGCCAGCATCATTTGATGTTTTTACCAATTTAAAACTATTTTATCGGGTTAAGGGTTGGTTTAGTAAAGATCGTTATGACCGCGTTTATATGGCTAGCATTAATTCTTATATTATTAACTCATTGGCCTGCAGCTTTCATGATGCGGAACTTTTTAGTTTTGATGATGGGACTGCCAACCTGGTTGAGGATGGTCCATACTACACCAGTGATTCCTCTTTTAGATCTCGGTTTTACAGCACTATTTTTGGTGCACGGCCTGTTGAGCAAGTGCGGAAGAAAATTTCTCGACACTACACAATTTATCGAGGCTTCAATAATATTGTAGAAGAAGCGCGACTATCATATTTTGATGGTTGGGTACTCAATAGAAGAGGGAAAGGCGACTACTCACATTCTGCAAAGAGCAAGCGATACTTTATCGGTGCGCCATTCCATGAGGTTATGAGCAAAGCGGAGATTGACTCAATGCTCCGACTTTTAGGTGCCCTGAGAATAGATGGCTATATCAGGCATCCGAGAGAGATTCAGCCCTTGCCGATTGATGCTCCTATTATTGATAAGGGAGGCAGAATTGCAGAGGACGTTATTATTGATTGCTCAAGTGGGTGCCGAGTGGAGCTTTATGGTTATCTGAGCACTGTCATGATTAATTTGAAAGACTATGCCGATAAAAAGGTAGTGTTTGTTCCAGAAGGAAATGCTAGTTCTAGACTGTCAGAGTTGGCGCTCGATTCAGGGTGTGAAATTGTTTATGTTTAATAGTGAGATGGTTTCTGGTTAGGTGGGAAAATTAAGCGCTGAAAAGATCGATAGTTCAAGAAATCTAGGCTTGTGTTTTTTTGAGTTATGAGATGGAGAGATTTCGGTTCAACTATCTTGATAGGAAGATTTTTGTTAGTAATTATGGTTTTATTTTGAGTGTAAATTTATGAATGTCTGCATATTTTCTCCTAGTCAAAAAATTTGGGGTGGTGGTCAGATATATATCGAAAATTTATGTAGATATATGAGTCAAAATGGGGTCGATGCGATTATAGCTACATCGGAGCCTGATACATTTTCGTGCCCAACCATGAGAATTCCATCAGTTGCCAGTAAGTTGGCGAGATTGCGTTATGCACCGATACTTGCCAAGCGTTTAAAGCAAAATGGGTTTTCTGTGGTGGTTCTTAATGACCTTTCCTCCTTATGGCTTGCCCCCATCTTCCGTTTTTACGGTCTAAAGGTTGTATCTCTACTTCATCTTTACTTGCAGCGGAAGAATAAAGCCGGGCTTGGGCACGGGTGGCTGGAGTTCCATATGTTGCGGATGGCGAGTCGCTTCGCCCACCGAGTGTACAGTGTAAACAAGGACAACCAGCAGTCATTCCCGGTGTCGGTTGAGTTCGTGGGGAACTTTATCTCACCTTGGTTTTTCGACGCGCCTGGTTCGGATGGGAAACAGTATGACCTCGGCCTGGTTGCACGCTTGTCAGCTCAAAAAAATATTCCCCTTTTCGTGAAGCTTCTGGCGAAGTTGAACGACATGTCCGAGCGGCCCATTATGGGGCTGATTGTGGGCAAGGGAGAGGAGGAAGCTCTGGTGCGCCGTGAGATCGATCGATTGGGGATGCAGGAGTTGATTGAGCTTCGTCCGTGGGTAGATCGGGAAGATTTACCGGGTGTTTATGATCAACTCAGGTGTTTCGCAATAACCAGTCATCACGAAGGTTTTGCCACTACGTTGCTTGAGGCTCACGCCCGTGGCGTACCTGCAATTACCACGCACAGCGCTGGCTACTGCGCGGAGTTTGTTGAGGGAGTCAATCCCATTACCGGTATAGCCTTTGGCCCCCAGGATGTGGAGTTAGAGACGTTTATTTGGGACCTGATCGAGTTGATCGAGGACAGTGCCTCGTATCGTGAAGCTTGCCGTTACAAGGCAGAGCAGTTTACAGAAGAGAGAGTACTCGGGCATATCCAGGCCGGAATTGAATCATTGATTGGAAAGCGGGCTATTAAGGCTGCAGAATGAAAGTGCTACTTGTGATCACCGGTTTGGGCGTCGGCGGCGCCGAGCGTCTGGTGACTGCACTGGCGGATTGCTACGCTGCTGTTGGTCATGAGGTAATGCTGGTTCGGTTCCATGGTGAGGCCGAGTTGCGCCCGGGCGATCCGCGGGTGCGGCTGGAAAATCTGGACATGCGTCGCAGTCCTTTGGGTCTGCTGGTTGCAATGCGGCGTTTTCGTAGACTGATCCTCGAGTTTCGGCCGGATGTTGTGAATAGTCATCTAGTGCATGCCAATGTCCTTACTCGGATGTTGCGGCTGGTCACGCCCATACCCTTCTTGGTATCCAGTGCTCACAATAACAACGAAGGAGGCCGTTTCCGTATGTTAGCCTATCGGCTTACCGACCGTCTGGCAGATATTTCAACCAATGTATCTGAAGATGCGGTCCAGGTATTTGAAAAGCAGAGAGCGCTTTTGCCAGGACGAATGCTCGCCATTCACAACGGCATTAATACCGAGGATTTTGTCTATGATCAGGCCGCTCGCGGTCGCATTCGGGCGGAACTTTCAGTGAGTGACCGTACCCCGCTGATCGTTTCGGTCGGTCGCCTGTGGCAGGCGAAAGATTATCCGAACCTTTTAAACGCTGTGTCTGGTTTGGCTCAAAAATCGGTCGAATTCAGGTTGGCAATCGTTGGTGATGGGCCACTGCGAAGTGATTTGAAAGCACTTGCCCAATCCTTGGGCATCGCTGGCCATGTGGACTTTTTGGGCGTTCGGCACGATATTCCCGCATTAATGTCTGCATGCGATGTGTTTGTGTTGTCTTCTGCCTGGGAGGGTTTCGGTTTGGTTGTGGCGGAGGCTATGGCCTGTGAGCGGGTTGTGGTGGCAACCGATAGCGGTGGTGTAAAAGAGGTGGTTGGAGAGGCCGGATATCTGGTTAGGCCTCGGGATAGTGAAGCGTTGTTCAGGGGGATAGATCAAGCGCTGAGGTTGTCCGATGCCGAGTGTAAGACGATGGGAAAAGTGGCCCGCAAAAGAGTTGTTGAGAAGTTTTCGCTTGCAACAACTGCAGATCGGTATCTCGCCGTTTACCGTGGTGAGATGACATACAACATTTTGGAAGGTTCTCAGTGATGTGCGGCATTGCGGGGTTTTGGGGCTTGAGTAGAGTAGCCCAGATGAGTTAATGGTGCGGCGCTTGGCTGATGCCATCGCCTACCGTAGCCCTGATGACAGCGGTGTGTGGAGCGAGCCTGAAGTGGGCTTGGCATTGGCACGCCGGCGCTAGGTCCATTCTCGATCTTTCTCATGCAGGTCACCAGCCGATGGCATCAAAATGTGGCCGCTATGTGATAGGGGTTCTACCTTCCGGCGTTCATATCCTTACTTTTGGTGAGAAGCTCTACAAATCTGCGGATGTACTGGCTTGCAGTTCTGATAGGGCGCTTTATGGTGGTTTGGCTTCTATGAATCGTCACCCCGAATACTTCCTGAAACCTGAATACTGTTCTGATAAACCTGTAGATCAGTTATACCCCGCGTTGGCCGGGTTTGGCGAGGTAGAGTGGGTGATGTTGATGGATACCCTCAATTTGATGGTGGGCGATGTTCTGGTGAAGATAGATTGTGCCAGCATGGCGAGTAGTGTGAAGGTGCGGGCTCCGTTTCTTGATCCGGATGTTTATGGAGCGGCCTGTAATTGCCAGTCGATATGCGAGTTCGAAATGGTGGAGGAAAACGGGCGTTACGCCAGATTTTATACCGCCAAGTGCCCCGTGAACTGATTGAGCGGCCCAAGATGGGTTTTGCCGTGCCTTTGGATGGTTGGTTGTGAGGGCTATTTCGGGAGTGGGCTGAGAATCTTTTACGCTCATCCTCGCTTGTCAATTTACCCGCGCTCAACCCGCATGGGGTCCAGAATATGTGGAAAACCATTTGCAAGGTAAGGGCCATTTTGCAAAGCAGTTATGGGCAGTGCTGCAGTTGAGTGCCCGGGAAAAGCGTTGGCGACCAGCAGTTGGTTAGTACGTTTTCGGTTGGTTGAGCTTTTGGTTTATTTTCCTTAGGAAATGCATGCTTCCGTATTGGTTATTTTTTCTTGTACCGGCGGTAGTCGTTCTGGCTAATCGTCGATTGACTGAGAAATCCAAGTCATATTCCTGGGGGCTTGCTTGGTTTCTGTTTTCTCTCGCAATTGGTTTACGTTTTCAAGTCGGGGGTGATTGGCACGCCTATTTTAGGCATTTTGATAGTCAGCTCGATAAGGGCTTATTGCAGGTCATTTTTGGTCGTGATCCGGGCTATTACCTGATTAATTGGCTCGTGGTGCAAGCCGGCGGTTCCATTTTTTGGGTTAACTCAATTTGTGGCATGGTCTTGATGGCTGGAGTCGTCCGCTTTGCGCGTGCGCAGCCGTTATCATGGCTTGCATTATTGGTTGCAGTTCCTTACCTGATAATTGTAGTGGGCATGGGCTATACACGACAGTCAGCGGCCTTAGGCTTGTTGCTTATTGGGTTGGTGTCTCTGGGTAATGCTCAGATGCGGTGGTTTGTGTTCTGGGTGATGTTGGGAGCAGCTTTTCATAAGTCCGTGGTACTTATGTTGCCTGTGGCCGCCTTGGCTTCTACCTCGAATCGTTTTTGGAGCCTGCTTTGGGTTGGCTTGATGTCTGTGGTCGGTGGTTATCTTTTCGTATTCGATTCTGCAGATGCAATGTGGGCTAACTACGTGGAAGCCGACATTCAATCTCAGGGTGGCATGATTCGGGTTCTGATGAGCGCAGTTCCTGCCGTGTTGTTTTTTACGTTTCGTCGGTATTTGAGACTGACGGAAGCAGAGGACAGGCTTTGGCTATGGATGTCGCTGCTTTGTTTAGCCTGCATTCCATTGGTAAGTTTGTCTTCTACTGCGACCGACCGGGTCGCGCTATATCTTATTCCAATTCAAATGTTTATTTTTGCTCGCTTGCCCTTCGTGGTGAGTGATCCGCGGCACCGCGGCTTGGTAACGATTGGGGTGATTGGATATTACGGGCTGGTGCAGGCGGTTTGGTTGTTTTTTGCGACGCATGCTTATGCGTGGTTGCCTTATCAGAATGTTCTTTGGCTGTGAACCATAAATCATGTTCGTAGTCTCCAAGCTCGCCATAGCTCTGATATCTCCCTTGGGTGCATCGCTATTCGGCGCTTTGCTGGCGTTACTTCTTGCGATTGCAGGCCGCAGGCGCTTGGCATTCTGGTTAGGCGTCGTGGCGTTGCTTTGGCTGTGGTTCTGGTCTTTGCCTTTGGCGAGTAACTGGGTGCGCGGCTATCTGGAGGACCAACATCCACCGATAGCCGTTCAGGGGGTACCCCAGGCACAAGCTATCGTGGTGTTAGGCGGTGGAGTATCACCTGCCGGCTATGGTGAGCCGTATCCAAACCTGGAATCTGGCGCAGATCGGGTTTGGCATGCGGCTCGGCTGTTCCATGCATCCAAGGCACCCTTGGTGCTGCTGACCGGTGGCAGCGATCCTGACCATAGTGCTACTTCAGAGGCAGAGGCCATGCGTCAGTTTATGCTGGATCTCGGCGTTCCCGATCATGCCATTGTTCTGGAAGAACGTAGCCGCAACACCTCTCAGAATGCGGAACACACAAGTGTGATCCTCCCTGAGCATGGTGTTACCCGTGTTTTGCTGGTCACATCTGCCTTGCACATGCCCAGGGCGAAAGCGTTATTCGAAGCCCTGGGGCTGGAGGTTATTCCGGTAGCAGCCGACCACGAGGTGCTGTCCCGGCCCTGGTGGCGAAGCCTGCTTCCTGAGACCAGTGCGTTGGATGGCAGCAGTCGCGCGATCAAGGAAATTGTTGGGCGACTGGTGGGGCGCTAAAAATCTATTCTTTATTTTTCGTGTTCTTTCGTGATTATAGTGGCCCATACACTCTATAAGGTTTTTGAATGAGCTCTGCTGATCTTCCTCGCTACCCGGAACTTCTTGATCAACTCCCCAACCACCCCAAAACCTGGCTAATAACGGGTGTAGCCGGCTTCATAGGCTCCAACCTCCTCGAGCACCTGCTGAAGCTGGATCAACGGGTGGTCGGCCTGGACAACTTCGCCACTGGCCACCAGCACAACCTGGACGAAGCGCAGTCTCTGGTCACTCCGGAACAATGGGCGCGGTTTCAGTTCATCGATGGCGATATCCGTAACCTGGACGATTGTGCGCGGGCCTGCGAGGGTGTGGATTATGTATTGCACCAGGCCGCCCTGGGCTCCGTGCCCCGTTCCCTGAACGACCCCATCACCACCAACGCCGCCAACATCACCGGCTTTCTCAACATGCTGGTGGCGGCGCGGGATGCGGGGGTGAAGAGCTTCACCTATGCCGCGTCCAGCTCGACCTATGGCGACCACCCGGCGTTGCCCAAGGTGGAGGAGAACATCGGCAAGCCGCTGTCGCCCTATGCGGTGACCAAGTATGTGAATGAGCTGTATGCCGAGGTGTTTGCCCGTAGCTACGGCTTCAAGGCCATTGGCCTGCGTTACTTCAACGTGTTCGGGAAGCGGCAAGACCCGAACGGTGCCTATGCGGCGGTGATTCCGAAATGGACGGCGGCTATGGTGCGCGGCGAGGATGTGTTCATCAACGGCGATGGCGACACCAGCCGGGATTTCTGTTTTATCGAGAATGCGGTGCAGGCCAACCTGCTGGCGGCCACGGCGGAGGATTCTGCGAAGAACGAGGTTTACAACGTGGCGGTGGGGGATCGCACCTCGCTGAATGACCTGTTCGCGGCCCTGAAGAGTGCGCTGGCGGAGAATGGCGTGGTGTATGACAAAGCCCCGGTGCACCGGAATTTCCGGCCGGGGGATGTGCGGCATTCCCAGGCGGATATTGGTAAGGCGGCAGTTAAGCTGGGGTATGTGCCGGAGTTTCGGATTCGGGAAGGAATTGCCAGGGCCATGCCCTGGTACCTGGAGCATTGAGCAGGATTGCAGGAGTACGTTTGAAGTCGGTCGTTTTTCTTACTTCCAATACTTCCTGGTATTTGTACAACTTCCGCCGCAGCAGCATCCAGGCTTTGCAAGAGCAGGGCAGCCGGGTGATTTGCCTGTCGCCACCGGACGATTTCAGCCAGCGGCTGGTGGATGAGCTGGGGGCGGAGCATATTGCACTACCGCTGGATGGCAAGAGCACGGGCGCGGTGCAGGAGCTTCGCAGCCTGCGCTTTATCTGGACCGTGATGCGCCAGTACCGGCCGGATTTTGTGTTTAACTTTACCGTGAAGATGAACATCTATTGCGGCCTGGTGTGTGCGCTGCAGAAGATTCCGTTCGCCAACAACATTTCCGGCCTGGGCACGGCCTTTATTCACGATTCCTGGCTGTTCCGGCGGGTGCGGCAGGTTTATGGGCTTGTAAACCGGCGGGCGCGGCATTTGTTTTTCCAGAACGAGGAGGATTTGTCCGTTTTTCGGGATAAGGGGATGCTGGGAGATACGCCTTATACCTTGCTGCCTGGCTCTGGTGTGAATTTGCAGCGGTTTGCGACGTCGCCTTTGCCGGAATCCGGTCCGTTTACCTTTATTATGATTGCCCGTTTGTTGGGGGATAAAGGTGTTCGGGAATATGCGGAGGCTTGCCGGGTTTTGAAGGCCGAAGGGCTGGGTGTGCGCTGTTTGTTGGTGGGGCCTTTGGGTGTGAGTAACCGCACGGCGATTTCGGAGGAAGAGGTTGCGAAGTGGCAGGCTGAGGGTGTTCTTGAGTACCTGGGGGCTACGGACGATGTGCGGCCTTTGATTGAGCGGTCTCATGTGTTGGTGTTGCCTTCGTATCGGGAGGGGATGCCTCGTACTGTGTTGGAAGCGGCTGCTATGGGGCGGCCCGCGATTGTTACGGATGTGCCGGGGTGTCGGCATGCGGTTGAGGCTGGGGTGACTGGGTGGCTCTGTGAGGTTCGGAGTGCTGGGGCTTTGGCTGCGGTTATGAGGCAGGTTGTTGAGATGGACCGGGGGGAGTTGCAGGGGGCTGGGGATGCGGCTCGTCGGCGGATGGAAGATGAGTTTAGTGAAGAGGTGGTTGTTGAGGCTTACCTTGGGTGTTTGGATCGTGAAGTTGGGGTCAGAAGAATGAATTCTTCAGACCCCTGTGCCAGCCGGCCCCACGGTGTAAAAAATAAACAATTGTGAAATCGTTCATGGTTGTCACAAATACGTCATGGGTTCTGTATACTTTGCGAACTATCTATATATTTGGCTGGAAGTTCGGTCAGTCTGTTTCTCGGCAGAGTTAATCACATGGAAGCGGCAAGTTCTACCGGTTTGTTGGCCGGCCTCATTGCTTTTGTTTCGCTGTTTGTCCTCAAGCCTGTGGCCGTGTATGCCAATCTCCTGGATAAACCGGATCATCGCAAGTTGCACAAGGGCGCGATTCCGCTGACAGGTGGTTTGAGCGCGTTTCTTGGCTTGGGTGTCGCTTGGCTTTTCTGGATGCCGGTCACCCAGGGGTACGGGCTGTTCTTGTTCTGTGCAGCGTTGTTAGTGCTGATGGGCGCTGTGGATGATGCCCGGGATTTGTCTGCGAAGTTCCGGCTCGGGGCTCAGGTGGCGCTGGGTGCGTTGCTGACCTTTGGTTCCGGTATTTCTCTTGAGTCATTCGGTAATCTTTTCGGTTTTGGTGAGGTTACGCTGGGTCTGTTCGGGCCGTTGGTTACCATTGCTGCGGTCATCGGAGCTACCAATGCCTTCAATATGATCGATGGAATTGATGGGCTGGCGGGTAGTTTATCGCTGATTACGTTGTTGTCCCTGGCGATTCTGTTTGGCGCTTCTGCCGGGTTTACGCTTGAGCTGGCTTTGTCGCTGGGTATTGCGTTTGCGCTGGTGCCGTACTTGATGGCAAACCTGCGTATTCCGCCGTTCCGCCGGAAGATCTTCATGGGGGATGCGGGTTCCATGTTCATTGGTTTTGCAGTGGTGTGGTTGCTGGTTAACGGCACCCAGCCGGGTGAGATGGCGTTCCGGCCGGTGACGGCGTTGTGGATCATTGCGCTGCCGTTGATGGACATGGTGGCGATCATGGTGCGCCGGGCCCGGAAGGGGCAGTCGGTGATGAAACCGGATCGGGAGCACTTGCATCATATTTTCATGCGTGCAGGCTTCTCGGATCGTGAGGCGTTGATCCTGATAACCGTTATTGGCGTGGTGTTCGCTGGTTTTGGTTTGGCAGGTGAGTATCTTGGGCTGCCGGAGTGGTTGATGTTTACAGCTTTCGTAGGTGTATTCGCGCTGTATGATTGGGCGCTTAGCCACTCCTGGAGACTGCTGGTGGTTTTTCGTCGGAGTCATTCCCACAATCGCGCTTGATTCTGATTATTCCTGAGGCTTTTCTGAAGGCCAGAGCTTTGCTCTGGCCTCAGATTGCTGACAAACCCTCGCCATCGCGGCGGGGGTTTGTTGTAATTGGGGTATCGACTTTTCAGAGGCTGCCCCATGCTCAAAGAGCCGTCCC
>NZ_QNRO01000023.1 GCF_003315345.1 Marinobacter pelagius | reverse complement strand
GGATCAAGGCATCCAGCTTTTTTAGGTACGCGTTCTCCGCCCGCAGGTACAACAACTCTTCGAGCAGCTCTTCCTGTGACATGGTGCGCTCTGGCACATCAACCGGTGGGCGTTCTACAGACTTTTTGGCCATCGGGGCAGCTCGCTCGATCTCGGGACATGGCTTTGTTAACTGACCACTATGATACTGCGCCAGCCATTTGCCAATAAGACCGGTGCTTCGGAGATTAAATCGAGCCTCGGCTTGCCGGTCTGACAACCCTTCTCTGGCCACGCATTCGATGACCTGAAGCTTGAAGGATGGGCTGTAATGATGCTTGGTTGCGGCCTCAAGCCCACTGGCACCATGGAGCCGATACCTCACAACCCAACGCCGGACTAATGAGTAATCAATGTCGTAATGTTTGGCGACCTGGTGAAGGCTGATCTCATTCTCAAGATAGAGCCGCGCCACCTGTATCTTGAAGGTTTTGCTGTAGATTCTTTTCATGTAACCCCTCGAAAGTCGGTGTCCAACTTTCGGGGGTCACTTCATCGAGCCAAGCAGGGGTCAGATGAAAGCTTTCATCTGACCCCTGGTTAACCGCTGAGCCCGAGCAAATCCCCCGGGGTCAGATCAACCGATCTGACCCCGCCTTCACCCCGTGTTTTACACCTCGTTTTCAGGTAAGCTGCGCCTTTCCCAGCAACCCGTTGAACGAAGACAAGGTCCCATGGCTGAATCCTCCCGAGACGACATCAAGGCCAAACTCAACCTCGAAACCTCCCGCATCAACTGGCACGAGCTCCAGACTTACTATGCCCGGGGCCAGGTCGTGCGCGTGGCACCGGAGCTGGATTTGCTGGAGGTTGCTGCCGAGCTCACCGCTGATAACAAGGCGCAGTTTGAGCAATGGATGCAGAAAGGCGAGGTGGGAGATGTCTCCCCTGACGTAGCCCGGACCTGGTACGATCGCAATGCCGAGCTCTGGGCCGTGGTCGTGGCGCCCTGGGTACTGGTGCAGGACCGCTCGGGCCACGTGCTGCACTGAGCCTGATCCTTTCCGACATTCCGGCGCCCCGCCCGGGTCGCTTTCTCGTTATTCCAGCCTGAGGACACCATGCTCACCGGAGCCCTGCTGATACTGGCACCGCTATTTCTCGGTTTTGCCATTCCCCTGGCCAATCGCCGGCTGATGACGGTCATCCATTACACCGTCGAGACGCTGGTGTATTTCATCCTGGCGTTACTGGGCCTGGGGCTCGGCCAGATGGAGGGATTGGCGGCCCAGTTAGGCAGCATGGCGGTGCAGGTCAGCGCCCTGGTGGCCGTATTGTTCTTGGCCAACATGGCCGGCCTGTGGCTGTTTCACCGCTGGCAGCCGATGAAAGTGGAGCGGGATGACAGTGACGGGCGGCCCGGTTACCGGCGTCTGTTCCTGGCCGGCCTGAAACCGCTGGTGGCGGTGATTGCCGGCCTGATTGCCGGCTATTTCCTGCTGCCGGCCCTGCCCATGACCGACCAGGTGGCCACCTGGGCACTGATGCTTCTACTGTTCCTGATCGGTCTGCAACTGCGAAATGCCGGACTGTCCCTGCACAAGCTGCTGGTGAACCGGCAGGGGTTGGGCATGGCCCTTTCGGTGATGGTCAGCTCGCTGGTGGCCGGCGTGTTGCTGATTCCCGTCCTCGGGCTGCCCTGGCATGACGTGCTGGCCCTGGCATCGGGGTTTGGCTGGTATTCCCTGTCGGGCATTGTCGTCGGCGATGCTCTCGGCCCTGCCTGGGGTGGGGTTGCTTTCCTCAACGACGTGCTCCGGGAGATCATCGCCCTGGCGATCATTCCCCTGCTGATTGCCTCAAGGCCCGCCATGGCGATCGGTTATGGCGGTGCAACGGCGATGGATTTCACCCTGCCGGTGATTCGCAGCAGCGGTGGTCTGGTATGTGTACCAGTGGCCATCGCGTCGGGATTTCTGCTCTCGTTCTTCTCGCCTGTCCTGATGGGTGTGTTCCTTTCCCTGGGTTAGCCCCTTTTACTGGCTGTTAATCCGGGTTTTACCGTTGTGATTGCAGACAGTAAGATAATAACCTACAAGAATATGAAGAAAAATAACGCCTTGGTCCGGAGTTTCTGATGCACCGCCGCCATTTTCTGGGAGCTTCTCTGGCAGCCGGCTTTGCTGCCCTGGGGCTCCGTGGTTGTGGCGCGTCCAGCCCGCTCCGGTTCGGCATCCATCCCTGGATTGGCTACGAATCGCTTTACCTTGCGGAAGAGTTCGGCTGGCTACCCGCTTTAGTGGAGCTGGTGAAGGGATCCTCGGCCCTGGATTCCATGGAACTGCTCAAATCCGGGCAGCTTGATGGTGCCGCGCTGACTCTGGATGAGGCCATAAGGGTGCACGTTGAAGGTCCGGAACTGCTGGTGGTCGGAGTAACTGATGTGTCCGTCGGGGCGGATGTACTGGTGGCAAAGTCGGAAATCGAGAGCCTCGACCAGTTGCGGGGCAAGCGGATTGCGGTGGAGTTGGCCGGAGTATCCGGGACCCTGCTGCTGAATATACTGGACCAGGCCAGCATCGAACGGGATGAGGTGACCATCGTCGATGCACCGGCTGACACGCATGTCGGTCTTTGGAAGCGGGGAGAAGTGGATGCCATTGCCTGCTATGAGCCGACTGCATCTATTCTGCTGGGCCTTGGCGGCGAGCGCCTGTTCGATAGCAGCCAATTACCCGAAACCATTTTCGATGTCCTGGTGGTGAACCGTAAATTCGCAGAACGGGTTCCGGAGGCTGTCAGGGCCCTGCTGGAGGCCCACTTTTCCGGTCTCCGCCACCTGGTTCGCAACCAGTATGATTCGATCTATCGGGTTGCAACCCGTCAGGGGATCTCCCCGAGAGAGGTGAGGTTGGCGCAGGCCTCAGTCATGTTCCCGGATCTGGCTTCCAACCGTCGCTACCTGGCGAAAAATGGCCGGGTCGAGCAGGTCGCCCGCAGCCTTTCCCGAATGCTGGCCCGAGAGGGCCTGGTTCCGCGAACACTTAAGGTGGAGCGCTTCAGTGACAGCCAGTTCCTGCCCAGGAGCGCCGCGTGAAGCGGTGGGTTCTCGGGTACCTGGCGTTCGCGGCTCTGATCCTGTCCGCAACCGGAACGACACTTGCCCAGGGCTTCCAGGAAGTGCGTTTCGGCATCTATGCCTATCGTCCCGATTTCATCATGAAGGAGCGATACCAGCCCCTGGCGGATTACCTGACAGGCCGGATCGGCATCCCGGTGAAACTGCAGGTGCTGGACCAGGAGCAGATGCGCGCGGCGTTGGCCTCCAACCAGCTGGATTTTTTCCTGACCAACCCGAGCCAGTTCCTGGTGATCCGGAGTGAGCGCAGCCTGACCGGGGAGTTGGCGACCCTGGTGCGCAAGCACGACGGGGTTGCCACAGCCAGTCTTGGTGGCGTGATTTTCACGGCGGCGACGCGAAACGACATCAGTGATCTGTCGGATGTGCGAGGCAGGACCATTGCCTCGCCCGGGCTTCATTTCCTCGGTGGTTTTCAGACCCAGGCGCTTGAACTGAAAGGCGCCGGTGTCGATGTTCTGAACAATAACCGGATAAAGCTCGTTCGCAGCCATGATCGGGTGGTCAGGTCCGTGCTCACCGGAGACGCCGAGGTGGGATTTGTTCGCACTGGCATCCTGGAAGAAATGATTGCAGATGATCCACGTCTGGCAGACCGGATCCGGATTCTCAACCGCCAGAACCTGACGGGTTTCCCCTACGCCGTGTCCACGCGCCTGTACCCCGAATGGCCGGTCGCAGCCTTGCCCCATGTGGACAGCGATATCGTACGCCGTGTGGCGTCGGCCCTGTTCGCCATCGAGGAGAACTATCCGGCGGCGCTGAGTGCCGGTATCGCCGGCTTTGCCCCGCCCGCCGATTACCAGTCTGTTGAATACCTGGCCCGGGAGCTTCGTGTCGAGCCCTACGATGAGCTGCCGAAACTCACCTGGGGCGAGCTGGTCGGGCAGTATTGGGGGTGGCTGATGGCTACCTTTATCCTCGTCCTGCTACTGACCGGCTCCATGTTGTGGTTGCGCCGCAAGAAGCGGGAGCTGGCCGCTGAGCAGCGCCGGCTCCGTCGTTTGATCCTCAGTTGGCCCCAACCCATGCTGATGCTTCGAGGCGGTGAATTCGTGGATAGCAATCGCGCTGCCCTCGAGTTGCTGAGGTATGCCATGCCCCGGTCGCTGCTGGGCAAGGATATTGCCGCTTTCTCGCCCCAAACCCAGCCTGATGGCGATGTTTCGCGGCAAAAAATCCAAAGACTGTTGCAGCGGGTGGACCGCGGTGAGGTTGTCCAGGTCGAGTGGGTCTTCAGGCGTTCGGACGGTTCGGAGGTCTGGGTCGATATGACTCTGGCGCCAGTGCATGAAACAGACGAGCCGCAGCCCCATGTCCTTTGTTCCTGGTACGACATCACCGGCCGAAAGGAGGCGGAGCAACGCCAACGCATGGCCGCCAGCGTATTTGACCATGCCAGGGAAGCCATTTTCATTACCGATCTCCATGGCCTCATCATCGACGTTAACGATGCCTACGTGGAAATTACCGGTCGGGCACGGGCTGACGCCATTGGTCGGCTGCCACCCCTGCCTCTGGAAGAGGGCACTGGCGTGTTTGCCAGCGCCCGGGCCCACGGTTTCTGGTCTGGCGAGTTTGCCAATAAACGCCGGGACGGTGAGCGTTTCAACATGGCGCTGACGGTGAGCGGGGTCCGGGATGAACGGGGTGCTATCAGTCATTTTATGGGCATCTTCTCGGACATCACACGGCTCAAGGCCCAGGAGAAGGAGCTGCGTACCATGGCGCATTACGATGCGCTGACGCATCTGCCGAATCGTGTTCTGTTTACCGACCGCATGCAGCAGGTCATGGCCCAGGCCCGGCGCCAGGATGATCTGCTGGCGGTGGTCTACATCGATCTGGACCAGTTCAAGCCGGTCAACGACGCCTTTGGCCACAAGGCGGGTGATGAGCTGCTGGTGGAGGTGGCCAACCGCATGCGGGCGGAGTTGAGGGAGGAAGACACCCTGGCCCGCCTCGGGGGCGACGAATTCGCCGCACTGATCGTTAATATTTCAGAGCCGACTGTGCTGGAGAATCTGCTCGCGCGGCTGTTGCACGCCATCTCGGAGCCGGTCCAGGTGGCCGGTCACCTGGTGCAGGTCTCGGCGAGTATTGGCTTCACCCTCTATCCCCAGGCTGAAGAGCTTGATGGCGACCAGCTACTGCGTCAGGCCGACCAGGCCATGTATCAGGCCAAGAAGCAAGGGCGCAACCGTTACTGCGGGTTTGACAGCGCCGCTTCCTGATCCCCGTTCAGGAGCCTGGAAACCGGCTGCCATGCGAGGGCCTTGTGCCACTGGTCAACGAGGCGCCGGACCGAGCTCAGCGTATCCAGGATTTGCTCGCCATCTGTGGTGGCGATGTCGCGACGGACAATCATGGCCAGTAGCTCCGATTTGAGCTGATGGTAGATCGTTTCAGCATTATCCACGATGGCTGGCAGGGGCTCATCTGCAGCGACCAGGGTTCTCAGTGTGTCGATGTACCGTTCCAGTGCGTCGGACAGTCGGGCCATACGTGGCTGGTCTTTGGCCACCTTGAGTTTGAGCAGTTCCCCCGCCAGGTCTGTAGCCTCCATCAGATAGCGGCAGGTGCGGATGCTCAGGGTCAGGGCATCCACGGTGGAGGGATGCATCTTTTCCGCCCTGACTCTCGAGACATAATCGACGATAGCCGAGTTCAGGCTCCGGCAGGCGTCTGCCTTCGGCTGGATCTGCGCCGGCTTAAGGTCTTCCCGGTCCAGACAGACCCTGAGCAGCCCCCGAAGCAACCCGATCAGGCGCTTCATCTCCTCATCCACCGCAGCGACGGCCAGTTCCGGCGTGGCCACCAGTGTATTGTCCAGGTGCCGCGGTTCCGCGTTGTCCTCCTCCTTGCTCCGGAACAGCCGTCCGAGAAAGCGTGCGAAGTGGGGCGTGAACGGCAGCATCAGCAGTGCCCCGAGGACATTGAACAGGGTGTGGAACAGGGCCAGGGACACCGCGACATTGGCGTCCAGTTCAAGCCAGTGGGCCATCAAGGCCACGATCCAGAGCATGACCGGCAGAATGAGCAGGGCAATGACACCGGTCGCTGCATTGAACAGGATGTGTCCTATGGCCAGGCGTCGGGCATTGGCGGTGGCCTTGAGTGCGGACAGCGCGGCGGTGGAGGTGGACCCCAGGTTGGCGCCGATCACCGCGGCAGCGGCGCTGTTCAGCGGGATCAATCCGCCGGCGGCCGCAGTCAGAACAATGGCCAGGGCCGCACTGGAGGACTGGGTCAGCACGGTGGCCAGAAAACCGATCAGGATAAACATCGGCAACCCGTAACCCATCTCCACCAGGGTCTGGCTGTCGATTCCCGCGGTCAGGGACTCCAGAGACGTTTTCAGGATCGACAGGCCAAGGAAGAACAGGGCGAAGCCGGCCAGGGCCTGGCCCAGTGCCTCGCTACGGGTGTTGTTGGTGGCCAGCTTGAGCCCCATGCCGAGGGCCAGCAGAGGCAGCGCAAAGGCCTCGATATTGAAGCCGAAGCCCACCAGGCTCACCAGCCAGGCGGTCATGGTGGTACCGATATTCGAGCCGAAGATGACCCCCAGGGACTGGGAGAGCCCGAGCAGACCCGCGTTCACGAAGCCGATGGTAGCCACCGTGACCGCGCCGGAAGACTGCACGATACCGGTGATCAGAAAACCCGCCGCCAGGCCGCGGAGGGGTGTCCTGGTCCAGCTCCCCAGCAGGTGGCGGAGATGGCGACCGGCGGCATTCTTCAACCCATCGGTCATCATCTCCATGGCCAGCAGGAACAGCGCTAGCCCGCCCAGGATCTGGAATATGGTCGCGGTCATCGCTCGGGGAAGAAGGTCCTGAGGCTGTTGGCGTAGGTCTGCGCCAGAACCTGATCCAGCGGCAAGTCCTTGACCTCAGAGATCTTCTCGGCCACGAAGGGCAGGTAGAACGGCGCGTTCTCCCGGCCCCGGTAGGGCACCGGCGTCAGGAAGGGCGCATCGGTTTCCAGCAGGATCTGCTCGATGGGCGCCATGCGCACAATGTCCCGCACGTTCTCCGCCTTGTTGAAAGTGGTGATGCCGTTGAAGCCCAGGCACCAGCCCTGATCCAGGGCATAGCGGGCTAGCCCCGGGCCCGAGGTGAAGCTGTGAATGACGCCACGGCGTTTCAGGGTCGTCTCGAACTCCTGGAGGATGGTGATGGTGTCCTCGTCCGCTTCTCGACTGTGGATCACCACCGGCCGGTCGGTGTCACAGGCAATCTGCAACTGGCGGCGGAAGACGTCCCGCTGTACCTGACGGTCCGCGTTGTCGTAGAAGTAATCCAGACCGATCTCACCCACCGCGACAATCTTGGCGTCACCAGCGTGGGCGCGGATCTCTTGCTCCACCTCATCGGTGTAGGTTTCCGCCTCGTGCGGGTGGATGCCCTGGGTACCATAGACCCAGGGCGTAACCTGGCTCAGTTCCCGGACTTTGGCCAGGTTCTCCGGTGACACCGCGATGGTGATCACGCGTTCAATGTTCACCCGCTGGCTCTGCTCCAGAGTGTCCTCCAGGGGCCGGTCCTTGAGGTAATCCAGGTGGCAGTGGGTTTCGATGATCGGGTGATCGAAAACCGGAATCTCGCGACGTTTCTTGCTCATTGCTTTGACTGAACTCCATCGCAACCTTTGGTCAGGCTGCTATTCTGGGAACTTGATCCCGCAAGTTTACCAGTTTGTGCGATTGTTAACCTGTTTCGGACTATGACTATGGGAAAGGATGTTATGGAGGTATCGCCGTTCGCCAGTGCCTGGCGTTTTGATCCCGAAAAGCCCCGGTTCCGGGACTACCCCACGCTGCTGGACGATGACGGTGAGATTCCCGCACTGGAAGCCAGCCTGGAGGAGATCGGTGAATATCAGCGCCGACTCTGGGCCAATCGCAAGCGGGCACTGCTGGTGGTGGTTCACGGTCCCGATACCAGCGGCAAGGACAGCCTGATCCGGACCCTGGCCACCTACGCTGATCCGGCGGGCTTCCATGCCTGGTCGTTCAGCCGGCCGCAAGGGGCGGAAGTCCGCCATGATTTTCTCTGGCGGGTCACACCTTACCTGCCAGGCTTGGGCCAGATGGTGGCCTTCAACCGGAGTCATCACGAAGCGGTCATTGCCGAGCGGGTCTGGCCGGTCCATGCCCCGGACAGCTACAACTGGGACAACCGTTACCACTCCATCCGTAATTTCGAGCGCCACCTGGTACAGGAGGGCACGACGATCCTGAAAGTGTGGCAGAACCTGTCCGAAGACGAGCATCGCCGGCGCCTGCTCAAACGCCTGGACAAGCCCCGCAAGCGTTGGAAATTCGATAAATCCGATATTGATGGCTGGGCCAGACGGGCGGAGTATGAAGCCTTTGCCGAGCAGGCGATGGCGGCAACCCATACCCGGGAAGCGCCCTGGTTTGTCGTTCCCGGGGACAGGAAGCCCCAGGCCCGGGCGATTGTAGCCGCGATGCTGGCGGAACAGCTCAGGCAACTGGCGCCGGACTATCCGGCGGAAGATGAAGCGGTACTCGAGGAATATCGGCAACTGTTGGCCAGGAACGGGGTCAGCTGAAAATAACGGACGCGGAGGCGTGCATGCACATTGTAGTAGTCGGTGGTGGTGTGGTCGGAGTGACCACAGCCTGGGAATTGAACCGTCGGGGGCATCAGGTAACAGTTATCGAGCGTCACGACATTGCCGGTAACGAGACCAGCAAGGGCAACGCTGCCCAGCGCTCCTACGGGGTGGTTTACCCGTGGGCGGATCCCTCGATGGTGTTCAAGGTGTTGCCATGGCTGTTCAAACAGGACGGACCTTTGAAGCTGCGGATGCCGCCATCGGTGGAAGCGGTGAAGTTCATGTTTGCCACCCTCCGCTATGCCTGGTCTCCGGGCCTGTTCGGCCTTAACCGGCGGGCCATGCTGCGCCTGGGCATTCACAGCCGGGAGCGCTTCCTGAAACTGGAGCAAGAGCTGGACCTCGAGTTCGACGGTGACCACAGGGGACTGCTCCATCTGGCCAGCACACCGGAAGCCCTTGAGGGTTATCGCGCCGTGCATGACCTGCTGAGCGAACTCGGTATCCCGTCCAGGCTGTTGAGTCCGGAGCAGGTACGGGAAGTGGAACCAGGCATGGTCGGCGGTGGGCCGCTGTATGGGGCGCTTAGCTACGACACCGACGGCACCGGCGACTGCCACCTGTTTTCCCGGGCCCTGGCGAACGCCTGCGAGGAGAGGGGGGTGAAATTCCGCTACAACGTTGAGGTGGATAACCTGGTCGCCGGTGAACACCGGGTGGATGCGGTGGCTCTGCGCAACGCCGATGGAGAGCGGGAGATTCTCAAGGCGGACGCCTTTGTGATCAGTGCCGGTTGCTGGTCACCGACGCTGGTGCGGCCCCTCGGGCTGGATCTGCCCATCTACCCGATCAAGGGCTACAGCATTACCGTGCCCCTGAAAAATCCGGAACATGCCCCGGTCAGCACCATCCACGACGACAACTACAAGGTGGTCTCCACCCGGCTGGGCGATCGGCTGCGGGCCACCGGTTTTGTGGAGCTGGCGGACTTCAACCGGGACATTCCGGAAGCCCGCATTGCCACCATTCGAAAATCGGTAGAATCCCGCTATCCCGGTTGTGCCGACCTGGACGCGGCAGAGGCCTGGACCGGCTTCCGGCCCATGACCCCGGACGGCCCGGCCATCATTGGCCGGGGCCCGAGGGAGAACCTGTACCTGAATACCGGGCACGGCACCTTCGGCTGGACCCTGTCCGCCGGCAGTGCCGATGTGATCGCCCGGGTCATCGACGGTGAAACCTCACCGGTCAACCTGGACGCGTTTCGCACCGGACGTTTTCAGGAGTAGGGTTATTTCTTGCGAAGGGTTCGTTCGATATTGCCGCACAGGGTATGGACGAACCCGATATCCCGCTCCGACAGAAGTGGCAGGCGTTCGAACACCCATTGCGACAGCTTGCCCTCCGGGGGCGTGTCAACCTCGGGCAAGAGGTGCCCGAGCCGTTCCCGCAGGGCACCCAGACCAGCCTCAGCCGGTGCGGGCTTGTCGCCTTCCGCCTCACTGTTGACGGACAGCCCCGACATCTCCCAGGCATAGAGCATCACCGACTGGGCCAGGTTCAGGGACGGATAGGCCACTTTCATCGGAATGCCGGTGAGCAGGTCGCACAGGGCCAGTTCCTCGTTGGCCAGGCCCCGATCCTCGCGCCCGAACACCAGGGCGGCGGTGGCGACCGACTCGCCCTTGTCGGTCAGCACCGTGCGCAGGCGGTCCGGCGTATGCCAGTCCTGGCGGTTGTGGCGGGGCTTGGCGGAGGTGCCCATCAGCAGGTCTACGGAGTTTCGCACCGCTGCCAGATCAGGGAAAATGCGCGCGTTATCGAGAATATGGTCGCTGCCGTGGGCCAGCCAATGGGCTTCCGGGCGGGTGTGCAGGTCGGAGTTCACCAGCCACAGCTCGCCAAACCCCATGGTACACAGGGCACGGGCAGCCGCTCCGACGTTTTCAGGAACCTTGGGTTCGACAAGTACAAAGGCCAGTTGCATGACGTTTCCTCCGGCGGCGAGTTTACACGAGCCGACCACATCTTTTTATAGCCGCTGGCAGGCTTTGAACGACTGGCTTGCCGGCCACGCGGAATTCTGGCGGCCGGCACCGTTCATGGAGCCGGCTCCGGCCTGGGCGCAGGCGTGCCCGGAATTGTCGTCCTGGCTTGAAGCACTCACTGATGAGGACTGCGACTATTACGAACAGCACCTGATCGAGTTTGCAGGTCGGATCCGTGGCTGGCTTCCCGGCCTGGTCGGTTACGAGCAGCGGATAGCGGTGCCGGTTCTCTCTCCCTCCCCGGCGACCCTGGCGGAGACAACCCTGCCGGAGGTGGCTGCCACCGACATGCCAGGTCGCAAGCGGGCCCAGGCCGGAGCCTTCGCCGCCTCGGTGATCCCCTTGAACCGACCGGTGTTGGACTGGTGCTGCGGCAAGGGCCACCTGTCCCGGACCCTGGCAAGGCAATGTCCGGAACCAGTGCAGGGCTTCGAGTGGGATCCGGCATTGGTGGCCGATGGCAACCGGCTGGCCCGCCAGTTTGCCGATGCCGTGACCGTGCATTGCCAGGACGTGATGGCGGATGACCTGCGCTGGCCGGCCGGCAGCCATGGCGTGGCCCTGCACGCCTGTGGTGACCTGCATCGCCAGCTGATCCGCCGGGGTAGTGCTGCCGGCGCACCGCGCCTGAGTTTCTCGCCCTGTTGCTACCACCTGACGGCTCACTCCGGGTATCAACCTCTCTCCGGGCAGGCCAAGCAACACCCGCGCGTACTCAGGCTGACCCGGAATGATCTCCGGCTGGCGGTCCAGGAGACCGTGACCGCACCGGCCAGGGTGCGGGCTCAGACCGCGCTGGTCAGCCAGTGGCGACTGGGTTTTGACGCGCTGCAGCGTCATGTGCGGGGCTCAGACCAATACCTTCCGGTGCCCTCCCATCCGCCCCGGCTGGTGAATGAGGGATTTGAAGCCTTCTGTCGATGGGCGGCCCGGAAAAAACAGCTGGAATTACCGGCTCAGATGGACTGGGACCATTGGCTGGAGGCGGGTCGACAGCGGTTCAGACAGGTTCGCCGCCATGAACTCCTGCGCCACCTGTTCCGCCGGCCCCTGGAACTCTGGCTGGTGCTGGACTATGCCGTAGCCCTGGAAGAACAGGGTTACCGGGTGCACCTGGGCACCTTCTGTGACCGCGAACTGACACCTCGTAACCTGCTGCTGGATGCGGTCAGGGTTTGCGATACTCCACCCGCTCCACGCAGCCATCCCTGAAGTACACATAGGTCAGCTCATACAGCGCGCCGTAATACCGGGTCTGGTAGATCCAGACTTCCCGGGGGCTGGTATGCACTTCCGGGGGGTTGCCAAAGGCCCGACGGACGTGATCCCGGGTCATGCCCCGGACTACCTGTTCCCGCACCAGGTACCGCCGCAGATCCGTGGAATTGATGAAGCGGCAGGTGGAGGCCTCCTCCGGTTCTTCGGTTTTCTTGTCCTGGCCCCCGGAGTCCCTGCTGGCGGGTTCGGGCAGGTTCTGGTTGAAGCTGCCACCGATCCGGTTGTCCTGGATCTCGATGGCCTGGGCATCAGTGCCGCAGGGCTGGTCCGAGAACGTCACCGAGCCGTTGCTTTCACAGCGATAGACCTCGGCCAGGGCGCCGCCGGAAAAGGCCATCAACAGGGTTGTCAGTGCCAGGCCGCGATTCATGTTGTTATCGCCATTGATGTTTTCTCGATGCCAAAAAGAAAGGCGCCCGCAGGCGCCTTTCATCCGTTCCGGTCCCTCGTTAGCGGCGAACCTGGATGCGGGCCTCGACCCGACGGTTTTCCGCGCGGCCTTGGGCGGTATCGTTGGAGGCGATGGGTGCCTCCTCACCGTAACCGATGGCGTTCACGCGCTCCGGATCCACGCCCAGCGGGCCTGTCAGGCGTTCGGCAACGGCTTCCGCACGACGCTGTGACAGGAACTGGTTGTAGTCTGCATCACCCATGCTGTCGGTGTGACCGGCGATCTCGACGATGGTTTCCGGGTTTTCCTTGAGGAAATCGGCCACGCGGCTGATCTCATCGTCATAGGCGTTGCCGATTACCGAGCTGTTGGTCGGGAACTTCACTTCGATCTCGAAGGTCTCGATGGTCTCGGTGACACCCTCGCAACCGGTGGCATCCACATCCGCACCGGCGGTGGTGTTCGGACATTGGTCCTTGCTGTTTACAACACCATCATTGTCGCCGTCCAGTTCACAGCCGCGGGCATCCACGTTCGCACCCTCGGGGGTGTTCGGGCAGGCATCGCGGGCATCGGCAACACCGTCCATATCTGCATCCGGCTCACAGCCGGTGCTGTCCACAACCGCGCCCGGCGTCGTGTTCGGGCACTGGTCACTGGTATCGGGCACGCCGTCATTGTCGCTGTCCACAGGTGCGGCTTCACCCACGGTGCGGTTGAAAGCGAAGCTGATACCCAGGGAAACCATGGTATCGAAGGTGCTCTCGTCGATACCGTGGAACTCGCGCAGGTCGCCGCGCAGGGAAATGCTATCGCTGACGTTGTAGCGGATACCGGCCCCGACATTCACCCTGGTTTCCTCGTGGTTGCTGCCAGAGGTGGGAACAGTTAATACGTCTTCACCGAAGTCAGCATGGCCAGCACCCAGGGCAAGATAGGGGTTCCAGGCTTCATCCTGACCGGCGAAGTAGTAGAGCCCGTCCAGGCGCAGCTCATCAAAATCGGAAGATCCTTCAACATACTTGCGGTCGGCGTCGGCGCGGGAGTAGACCGCTTCCACCGCCCAGTGCGGAGTAAAGCGGTATTCTGCACCCACCCCAAAAGTGCCGGTCTCACTGAGATCCCTCTTGTCATCAAAATACTGAAAGCCGGCAAACGGGTTGAGATAGATGGTTTCCTGGCGCTCCTCGGCCAGCGCGGGTGTGGCCATTACAGCGGAAAGAGCTGCCACGGCTATTGGACGCATGATGTTCATGCTGAACCTCCTGTTCGGTTGTCGTTCTTGCGACTGCTTTTTTGCAGAAAATTAAGGTGTTACCTGAAAGCTAGGCCAGTAGGCCAAAAAAGACAAAAAATTGAAATGTTTTGTTACGTTCGGAATTATACGGACTTACGGCGCAGCCAAAGCGGTGGATCAGGCCATTGTGGTGAAATACAGGTGGGCGCTTTTCTTGCTGAAGTTCAAGGCGTCGCCGTTATCGAAACGCACTTCGAATGAGCTTTCATCCTCACCGACGATGCTACCGGCCCCGAAAATGGCATGGCTCACGCGCTGGCTGTGCCAGACCGGCGCCTGCCGATCATCCGTGGCCGGGACGGTGCCTTCCAGGGAGACGCCTTCCCGCTGGGCATAGCGCTGGCTGACCGGGGTAAGCGGTGCCTCCAGCCTGATGGATGAAGTGGTCTGGCGGTCAGATCTCAGATGGTGCCCCAGCTCCTCCGAGAGTTCGAAACAGCACTCCTCCACAAACCGGCTGGGCCCCTGGTCACCGTCCAGGTGAGGTCGTTTGCTGACCGGCCGGCTGATCAGGTGCAGGGACTCCCGCGTCCGGGTCATTGCCACGTACAACAGCCGGCGCTCGCTCTCCAAAAACGCCCGGGCATCGTCGTGGGACCGGGGGGAATAGGGTAGGTACTTCTCCTGCAGGCCGGGAATGATCACCACCGGCCATTCCAGCCCCTTGGTCCGGTGAATGGTGGACAGCAGCACGCCTCCTTCCTTGTTCTCACCGGCCTGCTGTTTCAGGGTTTTCAAATGCGTCAACGCTCCCTCGGCGTCCACATCCAGACCCTTCAGGTACTGCCGGAATCCCTGCACGGTATCGATCCGCTCCTCGGCACTCTCATGGGTCAGCGCCAGGCTGCGAATGCCCTCGTACAGGTCAGTGTGCTCGGCATAGACACTGATCAGCCCCGCCACTGGTCCCTTGAATCCGGACAGCTGGCCCAGCACCTCGCCCAGCTTGCGCAACTTGCGAGCGGGCATGGGTGCCAAGGCATCAAAATCCATCGCCAGAATCCGCTCATGCCAGGCGTCGCCAAAACCGGCCAGGAACTGCGCCAGATTCTCCAGCTCCGGCTCCTTCAGCCCGACATGGGGAAACCGCAGCAATAACCGGGCGAGTTCCAGCCGATCCGCATCCGGCAGCTGCCCCAGCTTGCCGGTAACCACCATCAGCAGTGCAGTAATGGCCTGGACCTCGCGGCTGAACAGCGCCCCCTTGCCGGCATCAATCCGGTAGGGGATCTGCCGGGCCAGCAGCTTCAGCTCGATCGGCACACTCTGACTCCAGACCCGGAACAGAATCGCCGTCGCCGACAAGGACTCGTGGGATTGGTTCTTCAGAATCTGCAGGACCTGATCGCTGTCGCTTTCCACCCGGTGCAGGTGAATCGCGGTATCCGGCGTGGACGGATGGGAGTGGCACAGCACATCCTTGCGCCCGGTGTTGTGACAGATCAGATGATTGGCCAGCAGCGCCACCCGGTGCCCATAGCGGAAGGTATAGCTCAGCGTCTGCTCCAGCGGACTCTCGAACTCATCACTGAACCGCTTGAGAATAAACTCCGGCTTCGCGCCCCGGAACTCATAGATCGTCTGGTCCGGATCCCCCACAACCGTTACCCGCGCCCGGTCTCCGGCCACATAGCGCAGCAACAGGTGCTGGATCTCATTGGTATCCTGGTACTCATCCACCAGAATCAGATCCATCTTGTTGCCCACCAACCGCTGCAGCGGCGGATTCTGATGAATCGCCATCACCGGCTCGTACAGCATATCGGCATAACTGATCCGACTCTGGCCCTTACGCCACTGCTCGAAGCTGTGAAAAAGGTCAATCAGGTACCGGTGCTTTTCCGAATACCCCAGCTCCTCAAACACAAATTCCGCCGGCGACAGCGTCGTCTTCACCAGATCAATAAACCCGGTGGCCGTCTCCACAAAATCCTTCTTGTTGCGCCGGATCTCATCCGCCAGATCCTCCGGCGCCAACCGCCGCGTCAGCTGCCAGGCCTGAAAACTGATCTCCTGCTCGGTCAGAATCTTCTCCGAAAACCCCGGCAGATAACCTTCCCGCACAAACCGCTTGTACAACCGCAGCCCCATGGCGTGATACGTCCGGATCTCCGGCAACGCCAGCCCCGACTGATGGCACACCTCCTGCAGCTTGCGCCCGAAATCCACCCGGGCACTGCGGTTGAACATCAACACCAGCATCCGGTCCGGATCATGGCCCTGCTCCAGCAGGTACCGTATGCGCCAGGCCAGTGTCGACGTCTTGCCACTGCCGGCCACGGCGGTAATCACCGAATGCTCGTAGCCGGCGGTAATAATCGCCCGCTGCTCGTCGGTCAGAAAATCCGGCAGGTTCGAGGTGTCAGGGGTTTGGGGGTTGGTCGACATGGCCGGTATTGTACTGGCCAACTGGTAGTGCGGATACCAGTCCCGCATAATTGCTGGCAACTCAGTTTTTAGTGACCGTAACTCACAACTCCGATAGCAAGGTGTTGGAAGGGCAATCCAAAACTGTGCGGAGCCATGGATGGCGGAGCTCAAGCGTCACAAGGATGTGCCGCCAGGAGCGGGTTTTGGATTGCCCTTCCAATGCCTTGCCAACTCCGAAACTCTGGGAGATAGGTAAAGATGAATACAGGGGAGTCCATCAACGTACTGGGCGAAAAACTGGAAACCTGCGGCACCGACCCCGAAACCGGCTTCTACCGCGACGGCTGCTGCAACGTCGGCCCCGATGACCTCAGCCTCCACGCCGTCTGCGCCGTCCTCACCGACGACTTCCTCCAATTCTCAAAAAGCCGCGGCAACGACCTCAGCACCCCCAGACCGGAATTCGGCTTCCCCGGCCTCAAAGCCGGCGACAACTGGTGCCTCTGCGCCGCCCGCTGGCAGGAAGCCTTCGAAGCCGGGTGCGCGCCCAGGGTCCGGCTCCGGGCCACACACCAGGCCGCCCTCGAAAAATGCGACCTGAACGACCTCAAAACCCACGCCGCAGACCTCAACTGATGCCCCCAGCCGCCGGTGACAAAGCCCCAAGTCATGAAACCTGGCGTCGATTGGCCGAACACCTCGGCGCCCGCGGCGAGCGACGCCTTGTCCTCGTCGAAGGCGACCGGGACAGTGCACTGACCTGGCTTCGACAACTCCTGCCGCACCTGCGGCCGTCACCGGGCATCTGGACCGGCCCCGGTGATGACAATCCCTCGGCAGACCTCACATCTGTACCACCGGCCAAAGCCAGAAACTGGCTGGGCCGGGAACTATCGGTGGTGGTCTGGGACGGCTGGCAGGGTAACCCGCCGGATGGTTTGGCCGCGATTGCCGGTACCCTCAAGGCCGGGAGCCTGCTGTTCTGGCTGATGCCGCCCCTGGCCGACTGGGACCGGTTTGCCGATCCGGACTACCGGCGTACCGGCCTAGACAGCTCCGAGCACCACCCGTTTGCTCGCCGCATGGCGACGATTCTCGGCAGCGATTCCGACGTGATCCGGGTTGATGCCCGCGATCCCGGACGAACCCGGATGCCGACACTGCCGATGCCAGCCACTTCCTTCTCCGTGGCCACCACCGCCGACCAGCAGCGGCTGATCGATCAACTCATGCATTTCGGCCAGGGCCGGCGCCGGCGCCCCCTGGTGGTCACCGCGGACCGGGGCCGCGGTAAATCCGCCGCGTTGGGTATCGCCGCTGCCAGACTGTTACGGCAGGGCCGCGAGCGCGTCCTGGTGACGGCGCCCAGCCGCGAGAGCGTGGATACTCTGTTCCACCACGCCCGGCAAACCCTCGGGAAGGACCTGGCAACTGACGACGGCAACAGCCTTCTCACCCGGGCCGGGGCCGAGCTCCGTTTTTTGCCGGTGCATGAACTGCTGACACAGCGACCGGCAGCCGAAGTGGTCCTGGTCGACGAGGCGGCAGCGATCCCACCCCAGGTACTTGAGGGCATTCTGTTGGGATGGCCGAGGGTGGCCTTCTGTTCCACTGTCCACGGCTATGAAGGCGCGGGCAGAGGCTTCGCCATCCGATTCCGCTCCGTGCTGGACCGCGAGACTCCGCACTGGCAATCCGCCAACCTGACCCGGCCGGTACGCTGGGCGACGGGGGATCCGCTGGAAGCGCTGGCCTCCAATCTGTTCCTGTTATCCGCTTCAGGCATGGCCAGCGACGATGCCCGGGTTCCGGCCCGGGATATCCGGATTGATCGGTGGTGCCCCGCCGACGCGCCGGAGCCCGAACTCGCCGAAGCTTTTGGTTTGCTGGTCGATGCCCACTACCGGACCACCCCGGCCGATCTTCGCCAGTGGCTGGATGATCCGTCTGTGATTAGCTGGTGTGCCTGGCATGAGGGCCGCATCGTCGGGGTGCTCTGGGGAGCCATCGAGGGCGGACTTGACGAGGAACTGGCACAGAAGGTTACCCGGGGGCAGCGCCGCATCCGGGGCCACCTGCTGGCCCAGTCCCTGGCATCCCACAGTGGCTTTCCGGAAGCGGCAACCCAGAAGACCCTCCGGGTAGTCCGGGTTGCCGTGGCCAGTCCCGCTCGCCGCAGCGGTGTGGGCAAGCGCTTGGTGGCAATGGCGCGGGAGTGGGTGGCAGAGCAGGAGCTGGATACTCTCGGTACCAGCTTTGGTGGCAGCCCGGAATTGCTGGCCTTCTGGCAGTCCTGTGGAATGAATGTGGTTCGCGTCGGGTTCCAGCGGGAGAACACCAGTGGTGAATATCCGCTGCAGATGCTGACCGGATCGAGTCCGCAGGGTGTCGAACTGGTGGATCGACTGAGGGGTCGGCTGGCCCGGCACTGGCTGACGCTGGTCCCGCGGCATTGGTGCGGGATGCCTGCGGAGCTGCTGGCGGCCATTAGCGACGACCTGCCGGCACCCCGCGTCCTGGGTGACGATGACCTACGTGACCTGGACAACTTTGCCCACGGCCACCGTGGCTTTGATCTTTGCCTGCCGGTACTCCGGGAACTCGGGCAGGTGCCGGGCGTCATGAACTGGCTCCGAACCCGGCAAGATCTGGCCCTGTGGACAGCGGCGGTGCTGCAGGGCCGCTCCTGGGCTGAGCTGCAGGCCGCCGGCTTGTGCCGCGGCCAGCGGGATGGCGAAGACCGGCTGCGGGTAGTGGTGCGCCAACTCCAGGAAAACGGGCTGGAGATGTGAACCGCTCGATTTAATTCCCGCCGTGCGCTGCCCAGAATAGGCCAACATTCCAAAACAGAGATTGTTGATATGGCCAAGGGATCCGGCACCCTACACGCATTGTTCCTGTCGTTTCTTGCTTTAACCCTGTTGTCCGGCTGCGCAGTCCAGGATGCGCCCAGTAACCTGGCCCGGGGGACGGCCTCCGGGGTATCCACACCGATTGTTCACGCAGCGGCGGACGGTAACCTTGAAGAGGTCGCAGCCCTGGCGGAAGCCGGTCACTCACTGAACACCCTGACCGAACGAGGCTCCCCCCTGATGGCGGCCGTGCGCGCGGGCCAGGACCGGGTAGCCTGGTACCTGCTCAGCGAGGGCGCGGATCCGGACCTCGCCGCGCCGGGGGAGGCAACGCCGCTGATGGTCGCGGCCGGCGATGGCAGCCGTCGGCTGGTCCAGCTGCTGCTCTCGGCCGGTGCCAGCGTCAATGCGGTGGATAAACTAGGGTATACGCCGGTGGTTCGGGCGGCCGAGCAGGGCAATCTGTCCGTGGTCAAGGTGTTGCTGGCCGCCGGGGCCAACGTCAATGTCAGTCAGGGTGGTGAGTCGTTGCTGATGAAAATTGTCGGCAGCGGGGATCTGCTGACCGCGGAAATGCTGTTGGCGGCCGGCGCCGACGTCAACTACCGGGCCAGAGACGGCAGTACCGCCCTGAGCCGGGCCCGGGCCATCAACAGCCGGGATCTGGAGATGTTGCTGGTCCAGGCCGGGGCCCGGCTGTAAGTCCTTACTGCAGCTGCATGGGGTCGGTCTCGTCGTCCCACTCCGGCTCGAAATGGGCGGCGACAACGTCCTCCGGGACCTCGGCCACCGAGCCATAGGACCAGGACGGTTTCTGGTCCTTGTCCACCATTCTCGCCCGGATTCCCTCGGGCAGGTCCGGGCGCCGGCTGCACTCGAGGGCCATCGCCAGCTCCATCCGGAACACGTCTTTCAGGGACATCTGCTGGGCTTTCTTGAGCTGGGTCCACACCAGCCAGGCAGAGACCGGGCAACCGCCGCGCAGGTTGTCGATGCAGGCACGCCACCAGTCACTGTCAATATCCGAGCCAAGCAGCTGATCCACCACTGTCGGCAGTTCCTCCCCGGCGCTAAGGCGTGAAATCGCCTGCTCGTGCCGTTCCAGGTTGCTTTGTGGCAGCGCCCGGTAATCCGGTGCGGGCATCTGGTTCAGCAGCCGGAACAGCCGGTTGTCATCGCCAGCGGCTTCCCCGGTCCAGCGCTGTTCCTGCAGCCGGGAGAACAGGGTGTCCCGATCTTCAGGCAGCAGTGCCATATCGGCCAGGCCCACTCGCAGGGTATCGGTAACGTTGAGCCGGGCACCGGTCAGACCCATGAACAGCCCCAGGCGGCCCGGCAGACGGTTGAGGAACCAGCTGGCGCCGACATCCGGGAACAGGCCGATGGAAATCTCCGGCATGGCCAGGGTGAGGTCCGGTGTAACCAGCCGGTAGCGGCAGGCGGACAGCAGGCCCAGGCCGCCACCCATGACCACACCGTGGCCAATGCCGACGACCGGCTTGGGGAACCGGTGCAGGCTGTAATCCAGCCGGTATTCCCGGGTAAAGAAGCGGAAAGGGGCTTGCTGGTCACCGTGGCCGGTCATGGCGTCATAGAGCAGGCGGATGTTGCCGCCGGCGCAGAAGGCGCGTTCTCCAGCCCCTTGGAGCAGCACCAGACAGATCCTGTCATCTGTCGCCCAGCGATCCAGGGCGTCCTGGGCCTGCTCCACCATGGCTTCGCTCAGTGCATTGAGGGTGCCCGGCGAGTTCAGGGTGAGCAAGCCAAGAAAGCCTTCACGGCAGGGGAGTTCCTGGACCTCTACGGACATGGGGTGTGTCTCCGGGTTGGATAAATCAGAAATCTGGGTATTCTACCTAATCGTACTTTCCCACTAACCCGCGAGTGCGGTAAAGGGGACGATTGTCGAAAGGAGCGCCTTGATCTATCACATTTGAGCGGGGCGCGCTCTGTGCTATAAGTGCATTACAGTCGAGTTTTAATAACACCTGACGGCGTTTTTACGCCGACAACGATGAGAGGGTAGTAACTATGAAATTCAAGAACTTCGCGATTGCCGGACTGATGTCTGCTGCTGTTGCCCTGCCGACCCTGGCTTCTGCCGCAGGTGACGTTGCCGCCGGCAAGGCCAAGGCCGCAGTTTGTGCCGCTTGCCACGGTCAGAATGGTCTGGCCCAGATTCCGACCTATCCGAATCTGGCGGGTCAGAACGAGCAGTACCTGGTGTCTGCGCTCAAGGCGTACAAGAACAAGCAGCGCTCCGGTGGTCAGGCCGCCATCATGCAAGGCCAGGCGGCGGCCCTGAGCGATGAAGACATCGCCAACCTGGCAGCCTACTTCGCCAGCCTGCCGGCAGACGGCGGCAAGTAAGCGCCACGTTTGCTGTTCCGGCGGGGCCTACGCGGCCCCGCTGACAATCCGGTAGCAGGGCTGATACGCCTGCGCTCCCGGTAATTTCATCCGGTTCTGGGCCACAAACTGCTCCAGCATGGCTTCCAGGGGCTTGATCAGCGAGGGATCCCCGGCGATCTCGAACGGCCCTTTCTCCTGAATCTGGCGAATCCCGCTTTCCTTCACATTTCCTGTGACAATACCGCTGAATGCCTTGCGCAGGTTTGCCGCAATCATGTGTACGGGCTGGTCCCGGTGCAGTTCCAGTGATCGCATGTTGTCGTGGTTGGGCTCGAACGGCAGCTGGAACACCGGATCAATCTTCAGCATCCAGTTGAAGTAATAGGCGTCCTGCATGGCCCGGCGGAAGGTTTCCACCTCTTTCATACCCTTTCTCATGGCCTGGGCGACGCGGGCCGGATCATCAATGATGATCTCGTACTTGCTGGCGGCCTCGTCACCGAGGGCGTTTCGGATGAACTTGTCGATCATCTCGAAGTACTCCGCGTTCTCTTTCTCACCGGTGAAGATGACCGGGAACGGCAGGTCCGCGTTATCCGGATGCAGCAGGATGCCGAGCAGGTAAAGAATCTCCTCTGCGGTGCCCACGCCACCCGGGAACACGATCACACCGTGACCACAGCGCACGAAGGCCTCGAGGCGTTTTTCAATGTCCGGCATGATTACCAGTTCGTTGACGATCGGGTTCGGTGCCTCGGCACCGATGATCGCCGGCTCGGTAATGCCCACGTAGCGGCCATTCCTGACCCGTTGCTTGGCGTGGCCGATGGTGGCGCCTTTCATCGGTCCCTTCATGGCGCCGGGACCACAGCCGGTGATGATGCTCAGTCCGCGCAGGCCCAGCTGGTGGCCCACCTCCTTGCTGTACTGGTACTCCGCCTGGCTGATGGAGTGGCCGCCCCAGCAGACGACCATGTCCGGCTGGCGGCCGGCTTCCAGCACCCCGGCATTGCGCAGGATGTGGAAGACCAGGTTGGTGATGTCTTCCGGATTGTCCCGGCGGAACCCGGCAATGGTCTGTGGAATGGAGTGGGTATACACGATATCCCGGAGCACGGAAAACAGGTGCTCGCGGATGGCCCGCAGCATTTCGCCATCGACAAAGGCATAACCGGGGGCGTTGACCAGTTCCAGTTTCAGCCCGCGGGGCTGGGGTACCAGGCGCACATCGAAATCGGCGTGGGCCTCCATCAGCGCCTTACAGTCGTCGGTTTCCACGCCCGTGTTCAACACCGCAAGGGCGCACTGTCGGAACAGCTGGTAGAGACCACCCTCGCTCCGGTCCTTGAGCCGGTTCACTTCGTGGTTGGAGAGAATCTCGAGGGCTCCCTCCGGGGAAACGAGGGCATTGATCGTGGGTTCTGTCATTGAACGGTGGAACTCCTGAAGGTTTCGGCAATGCCGGATTTTGAGGCACTCTGACAAAACGGTACACTAAGCGCTTTCCTCTTTGTACGCCACCCGACAAAACTCCGATCTATGAAATTACTGATACGTCCCGCTCCGGAAGTTGCCATCAAGAGTAAGCCCGTTCGTCGGCAACAGATGAAACAACTCCGTCAGAACATCCGCAAGCTCCTGGCCCGACTCGATCACGATATCCTCGTGGAGGGCAGCTGGGATCGGGTGGACGTCGATGTTCCAGATGATCGGGGCCTCTACAGCCCGGTTATTGACGCGCTGTTGCGTATCCCGGGCATTTCCAGCATTCAGGAAATCGCGGTGTATCCGCTCCAGTCCCCGGAGGATATCGGTGCGAAGGCCGTCGCCGCCTTTGCCGGCCGTCTGGATGGCAAGACCTTCGCTGTGCGTGCCAAACGCCTGGGCAGCCATGATTTCCGCTCCATCGATATCGAACGCGCGGTGGGAGCGGCACTGTGCAAAGCATTCGATACCGCCGGCGTCGATCTGAAATCACCGCAGGTGGAAGTGCGGATCGAGGTCAAGGAGGACGGATTCCACATCGCCCGGCGCAAGCACCAGGGCCTGGGCGGCTACCCGCTGGGTTCGGTGGAAAGCGTCATGACCCTGATATCCGGTGGCTACGACTCCTCCGTCGCCGCCTACCTGATGATGCGCCGTGGCCTGCGCAGTCATTTCCTGTTCTTCAACCTTGGCGGCACCGCCCACGAGGTCGGCGTACGCCAGGTGGTGCATTACCTGTGGGATCGCTATGGCGCTTCTCACAACGTGAAGTTCATTTCCGTGCCGTTCGAAGGCGTGGTGGCCGAGATCATGCGCTCGGTGAACAACCGCCACTGGGGCGTGGTACTCAAGCGCCAGATGCTCAAGGCGGCGGCCGAGATTGCCCGTGATCTCAACGTTGCCGGGCTGGTGATGGGGGATGCGGTGGCCCAGGTATCGAGCCAGACCCTGTCGAACCTGAACGTGGTGGACCGGGCCAGCGACGAAGTGGTCCTGCGGCCACTGATCGCCATGGACAAGCAGGAAATCATCCGCATTGCCCACGACATCGGCACCGAGTCTTTCGCTCGCAACATGCCCGAGTACTGTGGCGTGATTTCCCAGAAGCCGGCCACCCGCGCCAAGCTGCACCGGGTCGAGGCCGATGAGGCGAACATGGACGCCGAAGTGCTGGTCCGCGCCATCGGGGAGCGGACCGAAACGCCGGTCAACCGTCTGCTGGAAACCACGATCACCCCGGAAGAAGTGGAGCTGGTGGAAACACCGGCGGTGAACGACGTCATCATCGACGTGCGCCATCCGACGGAAGAGGAGCGGTCACCGCTGGCCCTGACCAACAACCGGGTTCTGAAGATTCCGTTCTATGAACTCAACCAGCAGATCGAGGGACTGCCGCAGAATCGGCAGTACCTGCTGTATTGTGACCGGGGCACCATGAGCCGCATGCACGCCGGCCACCTGAAGGCCGAGGGGCACGACAACGTCAAGGTCTATGCCCCGGCTTCTTGAGAAGTGAAACTCAGCCCTCCAGGCCCCTGAAGAACTGCTGCACGTTGGTGCTGAGGGCCTCCAGGTCGTAACCGCCCTCCTGAACAATCAGCGTAGGCAGGCCCAGCTGGCGGATATGGGTGCTGAGCCGGTGGAAGCCCTCCGAGGATACCGATACCTTGGCCTGGGGGTCGTTCTTGTAGATGTCGAAGCCCAGGGTGAGGATCAGGGCATCAGGCTGGAACAGCTTGATGGCGGCCAGGGCCTCTTCCACTTTGGCGAAGAAATCCTCCTCACTGGAGCCATGGGGCATGGGCATATTGATGTTGTAGCCGAAGCCTTCGCCCTCGCCACGTTCGTTCTCAAAGCCACTCACCACCGGATAGAAGTTGGTGGGATCCCCGTGGATGGAGATGTACAGGACATCGCTGCGATCGTAGAAAATCTCCTGGATACCCTGGCCGTGGTGCATGTCGGTATCAAAGATGACGATTTTCGGGAACCGGGATTTCATGTGTTCGGCGGCAATGGCAGCATTGTTCAGGTAGCAGAAGCCGCCGGCCGCGTCACGGCGCGCGTGATGCCCGGGAGGGCGGCACACCGCATAGGACGTCCTGTCGCCGGCAATCAGTGCATCGGCCGCACCCAGGGCACTCTGGGCTGACCAGTAGGCCGCATGCCAGGTGTTTTCACCAATCGGACAGCTGCCATCGGCCTGGTAGCGGGCCGCCTCGGCGAGAATGCCGGTCAGGTGATTGGGCGAGCGGACGAAAATGTTCGAGATCACCTCGTCGCCCCAGTCATCCATCTGCTTCCATCGGCGGTGGGCGGACTCCAGGAAGCGGAGATAGCCCAGATCATGAACCTTTGATATCGGGCCGGCACCCTGGTCCGCCGGTTGCAGAACCGAAACACCCATCTCCTTCAGGCCGTCCAGCATTTGACCAGTGCGATCAGGCACTTCCTGCGGCTGACGCATCTGCCCACGGGTAAAGTAGGTCTGGGGAATATGCTGATCCTGTGCGGGATGGAAAAACGCTTTCATTGTCCGGCCTCCTGAAATGGTAATGCTCCGAGTATAGGCACAGTCGGAGGATGTTCAAAAGCCCGCCCTTGACTTTACAGGCTACGCTACAACACTCACTATGAAAGACATCATCCACTGACGCAACTGGTCCCGTGCGGGGCGCAGACAAACACTGAAGAGGAGCCGAGATGATTGAGTCACCCCTGCTGGAGAAACTCACTGGTTACATCGGCGGTCGCTGGACGGACAGCGCCCAGGGCAACACCTTCGATGTCTACAACCCTGCCACCGGCGAGGTGATTGCGAAAGTGCCCTCCATGCCGGCGGAGGACATCGAGGCTGCCATTGCGGCAGGCAAATCGGCCCTGAAGCTCACCAACCCGTATTCCATCGAAACCCGCCGCAAATGGCTGGAAGACATCCGGGACGGTCTGAAGGACAACCGCGAGGAAATTGGCCGCATTCTCTGCATGGAGCACGGCAAACCGTGGAAAGAGGCCCAGGGCGAAGTGGACTACGCCGCCGGCTTCTTCGATTACTGCGCCAAGCACATCCAGGCCCTCGACGCCCATACCATCCCGGAGAAACCCAAGGACTGCACCTGGACCGTCCACTACCGGCCGATCGGTGTCGCAGGCCTGATCACGCCGTGGAACTTCCCCATCGGCATGATCGCCAAGAAACTGTCGGCGGCGCTGGCGGCGGGTTGCCCGTCGGTGATCAAGCCAGCCAGCGAAACCCCGCTGACCATGATTGCCCTGTTCAGTTTGATGGACAAACTCGACCTGCCAGACGGCATGGTCAACCTGGTGATGGGCAAGGCCAGCGTGATCGGTAAAGTCCTGTGCGAAAGCCCGGACGTGCCCATGCTCAGCTTCACCGGCTCCACCGAAGTGGGTCGCAAGCTCATCGTAGACACCGCCGACCAGGTCAAGAAACTCGCCCTGGAACTGGGCGGCAACGCTCCGTACATCGTATTTGAAGACGCCGATCTGGACGCAGCAGCCGATAACCTGATCGCCAACAAATTCCGTGGCGGAGGCCAGACCTGCGTGTGCGCCAATCGCATCTTCGTCCACGAGAAAGTGGCCGACGCCTTCGGCGAGAAACTGGCGGAGCGGGTCAACAAAATGACCGTTGGTGACGGCATGAACGAAGGCGTCGATATTGGCCCGTTGGTGAACAAACAGGGCTTCGACAAGGTCAAACGCCACCTGGACGATGCCCTGCAAAAGGGTGCGAGCCTGGTGGCTGGCAAACAGCCGGGTGAACTCGGCGATGGCCTGTTCTTCCCGCCCACGGTGGTCCTCGGCGTCAACCGCGATATGTGCTGCTACCAGGAAGAAACCTTCGGCCCGCTGGTACCCATGGCCCTGTTCCGCACGGAAGAGGAAGTCATCGAAGCCGGCAACGACACCGAATTCGGCCTGGCCTCCTACGTCTTCACCGCCGACGCCGAACGCGCCCAGCGCGTGGCCGCCGGCCTCCGATTCGGCCACGTCGGCTGGAACACCGGCACCGGCCCGACCCCGGAAGCGCCGTTCGGTGGCATGAAGGCCTCCGGTATCGGACGTGAGGGTGGCCTCGAAGGTCTGTTCGAGTTTGTCGAACCGCAGACCGTGCCGCGGGGTTTCTGATCTCGGCAAACGTCTAGTGTCGAAGGGGCGAGACTTCCCTTCGATGCGAGACAGCGCAGGGGCGGGGCCTTCTTTCCAGGACTGTCTGTGGCCATGGATGGCCACAGTCAAGCGCACAGGGACGTGCTTGTAGCGTGTCCTGGAAAGAAGGCCCCGCCCCTGTGCGTTAACTCCAAAACCCGAAGTCAAAAGCCAGAGCCGAGCCCCCGACAAGCCTTGCCATACCCTGTTATACTCCCAAACCTGTTTATTTAACCAGTAGCGAACCGAATCCCTATGGACGTCTCCCACATCATCGATCCCCTGAACGATGCCCAGCGTGAAGCTGTCACCGCCCAGAACGACCACCTGCTGGTCTTGGCCGGCGCCGGCAGTGGCAAAACCCGGGTGCTGGTGCACCGGATTGCCTGGCTGATGACCGTGGACCGGGTGCCGCCCACGGCCATCCTGGCGGTGACCTTCACCAACAAGGCAGCGAAGGAGATGCGCTACCGGGTCGAGCAGATGATGCAAATCCCCACCCGGGGGCTGTGGATCGGGACCTTCCACGGGATTGCTCATCGCTTGCTGCGGGCGCACTGGCAGGATGCCGGCCTGCCGGAGAACTTCCAGGTACTGGACAGCGACGACCAGCTGCGGCTGATCAAGCGGGTGATGCGGGAGAACCAGATCGACGAGAGCCGCTGGCCACCAAAGCAGGCCCAGTGGTTCATCAACAGCCAGAAAGATGAAGGCCTGCGGGCGGACCACATCCAGGAGAATCCGGGCGACCACTTCACCTCCACCATGCTGAAGATCTACCGGCAGTATGAAAAACTTTGCCAGCAGGGCGGGTTGGTGGATTTCGGCGAACTGCTGCTGCGCTCCCATGAACTCTGGCTGCACAAGCCCGAATTGCTGGCCCATTACCAGCAGCGCTTCCAGCATATGCTGGTGGACGAGTTCCAGGACACCAACACTATCCAGTATGCCTGGCTGCAGGTGCTGGCCAGTAACCGCGTGCCGCTCACCATCGTCGGTGACGACGACCAGTCCATCTACGGCTGGCGCGGCGCGAAAATCGAGAACATCCAGCAGTACCAACGGGACTTTCCCAACGCCCGGCTGGTGCGTCTGGAACAGAACTACCGCTCGACCCAGACCATTCTCAAGGCCGCCAACGCGGTGATCGCGAACAACCAGGGGCGTCTTGGCAAGGAACTTTGGACCGATGGGCCCGAGGGTGAGCCGATTAGCCTCTACGCCGCGTTCAACGAGCAGGACGAGGCCAACTATATCGCCGATTCCATCAGTGCCTGGGTGGACGAGGGC
The DNA here is from genome assembly GCF_003315345.1 of Marinobacter pelagius. Lineage (GTDB taxonomy): Bacteria > Pseudomonadota > Gammaproteobacteria > Pseudomonadales > Oleiphilaceae > Marinobacter > Marinobacter pelagius_A. Next base: position 42,346 of record NZ_QNRO01000023.1, on the reverse strand, counting down.
AACCTGCGCAGTGAGGCCGCGATCCTCTACCGCTCCAATGCCCAGTCCCGGGTGTTGGAAGAAGCGTTGATGCGCCAGGGCATTCCGTACCGGGTCTATGGCGGCCTGCGCTTCTACGATCGCCAGGAAATCCGCAACGCCCTGGCCTATCTGCGCCTGGTGCATTACCACCGGGACGATGCCGCCTTCGAGCGGGTGGTGAACGTGCCCACGCGGGGTATCGGCGCCAAGAGCCTGGCGGAACTGCGGGAATACGCCACAGAGCAGGGCATCTCCCTGTGGGAGTCCGCCGAGCGACTGCTGGCGGCCGGCCAGGTGAAGGGCAGGGCGAAAACCGGCTTGCAGTCGTTTATGGACATCATCAACGGCCTGTCCGAGATGGTGGACCATGCCTCCCTGCAGGGCCTGATGAAACAGGCGATCGAGGTCAGCGGGCTGAAGGATTACCACGCCAGTGAGAAGGGTGAGAAAGGCCAGGCCCGGGTGGAGAACCTGGAGGAACTGGTCAGTGCCCTGTCGGACTTCGAGGTGGAGGAAGGGGTGGACCCGCTGTCAGAATTCATCGCGCAGGCGGCGTTGGATGCCGGTGAATCCCAGGCGGACGCCCATGAGGACAGCGTGCAGCTGATGACTCTGCACTCGGCCAAGGGCCTGGAGTTCCCGCTGGTGTTCATGGCCGGTGTCGAGGAGGGCCTGTTCCCCCACAGCATGTCTCTGGAAGAACCCGGCCGCATGGAAGAGGAACGCCGGCTGGCCTATGTTGGCATAACCCGGGCCATGAAAAAGCTGGTGCTCACTTACGCCGAGTCCCGTCGGTTATATGGCCAGGAGAAATTCCACGCCCTGTCTCGGTTCGTGCGCGAGATCCCGGGCGACTGCCTGCAGGAAGTCCGTCTGCGCAACACCGTGACCCGCCCGGCCATGGTGGAACGCCCCAACGAGAGCCTGTTCAGTCAGGATTCCGCCCAGCAGGCCGGGTTCAGCCTGGGTCAGCGGGTTCGGCATCCGAAGTTCGGCGAGGGCATCGTGATGAACTGCGAGGGCAGCGGGCACCATACGCGGGTGCAAGTGAACTTTGATGACGGGGCCAAGTGGCTGGTGTTGGCTTATGCGCCGCTTGAGGCCTGCTGAGGTTTTCTCTGGGGCGTAGCAGAGGGCTGGTGAGGCTTTCCGGGATGAAAAAGGGGTCAGAAGAAAGCGTTCTTCTGACCCCGATCTCGGGTCAGACTCCGCGGTAAAAACGGGGTCAGATGAAAGCTTTCATCTGACCCCTGGGGTTTCTCCGAGTTTGGGGCATCTGCCTTCCCCACATCCAGAATGCCTACATCAGCACCGCGTAAATCACCCCAGCCAAAATAATCCGGTAGATAACATACGGCCACATCCCCACCTTGTTCAGCCACTTCAGAAAGAAGTGGATGGCAGTAATGGCCATCAGGAACGACGTCACCCCGCCTATCAGGAACCCGCTCCAGTCCACAATCACATCGGAAGTCGCCACCTCCAGCAGCTTCACCGCCGAGGCCAGCACGATGATGGGAATGGCCAGCAGGAACGAGAAACGGGAGGCGGTCTCCCGGGTCATGCCCAGGAACAGGCCGGCAGTGATGGTGACGCCGGAGCGGGAGGTGCCGGGCACCAGGGCCATGGCCTGGGCGATGCCGACGAGGAGGGCGTCTTTCCAGTTCAGTGAGTCCAGGGTGCGTTGCCGTTTCGGCAGCCAGTCGGCGATGCCGAGCAAAATACCGAACACCAGCGTGGTCACGAAGATCACCGAGGCGCCCCGGAGTTCGTTGTCGATCATGTCCAGCAAGGCCAGACCGGCCAGACCCGCCGGAATCGTCCCGATCACCAGGTACCAGGCCAGGGCACCCTGGCCGACAATCCTGCGCTTAGCCACGGAGATCAGCCCGTCACGGGCGATGCCGAACACATCCCTCCGAAAGTAAAGCACCACCGCCAGCAGCGTGCCGACATGCACCGACAGGTCAAACCCCACGCCCTGGTCGGTCCAGCCAAAAAACGCCGGGGTCAGGATCAGGTGGGCGGAGCTGGAGATGGGCAGGAATTCGGTCAGTCCCTGGAGAAGGCCAAGGAACAGGGCCTGGAAAAGATCCATTCTGTGGGTTCCGTTCGGTTCAGAGCATCAAATGTGGGCGGGATATTAGCAGGGTGGCGATGGGCTGAACAGATTGCCGGGCTGATACCAGCGCCGGGCCGGCGCTGGCATCCGTGTTTCAGGCAGGGAAGCGGTCCCGGGTCTTGTTGGCGATGCGTACGAGAACCAGCATTAGCGGCACCTCCACCAGCACACCAACCACCGTTGCCAGCGCAGCCCCCGATTGCAGGCCGAACAGGGCAATCGCCGCGGCCACGGCGAGTTCAAAGAAGTTGCTGGCGCCGATCATGGCGCCTGGCGCGGCAATGCAGTGTCGCACTTTCCACAGCCGGGCCCAGCCATAGGCCAGGAAGAAGATCAGGAAGGTCTGCACAATGAGCGGCACGGCAATCAGCACAATGTGCAGGGGATTGTTCAGGATTACCTCACCCTGGAAGGCGAAGAGCAGCACCAGGGTGACAATCAGCGCCGCCGGCGTGACCGGCCCCAGCCGCCTCATGAACACCTCGTCGTACCAGCGCTGACCATGGCGGGCGATCAGGGTGCGTCTGGTCAGGTAGCCTGCGGTTAGCGGAATCACGATATACAGCACCACCGACAGGAGCACGGTATCCCAGGGGACCTGAATGTCGGAAATGCCCAGCAGAAACACCACAATCGGCGCGAAGGCAAACAGCATGATGATGTCGTTCAGGGACACCTGCACCAGGGTGTAGGCGGCATCGCCACGGGTCAGATAGCTCCAGACAAACACCATGGCGGTGCAGGGCGCGGCGCCCAACAGGATCGCGCCGGCCAGATATTCGCTCGCCAGCTGTGGCGAAATCAGCGGTTCGAACACCACGGTCAGGAAAAACCAGGCAATCGCAAACATGGTGAACGGCTTGATCAACCAGTTCACAGTAGTAGTGATGGCCAGACCTTTTGGTTCTTTGCGAACACCGACAACGGCACTGAAATCGATCTGCGCCATCATCGGAAAAATCATCGCCCAGATGAGGATGGCGATGGGGATGGACACCTGGGCGTATTCGAAGCGCGACAGGGTCTCCGGCACCGACGGAGCCAGTTGCCCCAGGGCCACGCCGGCCACAATCGCCAGTGCCACCCATACCGACAGGTAGCGTTCGAAAATCCCCATGCCGCCGGATGACGTGTCAGCGGCCAGTTCGTTACTGCTCATTGAACATCCTCAAATGGAACGTTGGTTCACACGCTTCGACAGTTGCTCCGCACTTTCCTTGCGCTCGGAATAGCGGTCGGTCAGGTAGTCGCTGCGGTCCCGCACCAGCAGGGTGAACTTTACCAGTTCTTCCATGACATCCACGATGCGGTCGTAGTAGGGCGAGGGCTTCATCCGGTCGTTGTCGTCGAACTCCATGAACGCCTTGGGCACCGATGACTGGTTCGGAATGGTGACCATACGCATCCAGCGTCCCAACACCCGTAGCTGGTTCACTGCGTTGAACGACTGGGAGCCACCGCACACCTGTATCACCGCCAGAGTCTTGCCCTGGGTTGGCCGAACCGCACCCAGCGACAGCGGAATCCAGTCGATCTGGGTTTTCATGATCCCGGTCATGGCCCCGTGTCGCTCCGGCGAACACCACACCATTCCTTCACTCCATTGCACCAGGTCGCGCAGCTCCTGAACCTTGGGGTGGGAGGCATCCTCTGCATCGGCCAGCGGCAGGCCGCGCGGGTTAAAAATGCGGGTCTCCGCGCCCATGGCCTCAAGCAAGCGGGCCGCTTCTTCCACCGCCAGGCGGCTGAAGGAGCGCTCGCGCAGTGAGCCGTAAAGCAGGAGAATTCTTGGCTGGTGGCCTGAAGGCGCCGCGGCAAACAGCTCCTCGTTGGTTGGGGCACGGAATAGCCCGGTATCTATGTTCGGCAGATCGGATGGATTCATGGTCAGTGTCAGCTTTCCTGTAAACAGATTCAGCTCAGAAGTTTCTTGATGTCGTCGGCACTGGCCACCTTGCCTTCCACGGCAATGTCGCCGTCCACGGCCAGAGCAGGTGTGCGCATGACGCCGGCATCAATGATGTCGTTCACGTCGGTCACTTTTTCCACTTCTTAATCCAGACCGAGCGCCTTTGCCGCTTCCTCGGCGTTGGTAGTCAGTTGTTTGCACTTGGCACAGCCACTGCCATAGATCGTGAATTTCATAACCATCTCCTTCGGGTTTGTGTTGGGCAGGTCTATACCCACCAGTTTCCGTAAATAAAGCCGGTAATGGTGGCCATCACCACCACCAGGGCGCAATACACCAGGGTTTTTTGAGTGCCCAGTATGGTGCGAATAACCAGCATGTTCGGCAGCGACAAGGCCGGGCCTGCCAGCAACAGTGCCAGTGCCGGCCCCTTGCCCATGCCTGAACCCATCAGGGCTTCAACAATGGGTACTTCGGTAAGCGTGGAGAAATACATCAGGGCGCCCAGCACCGAGGCCAAAATGGTGGAGATCAACGAGTTGTCGCCCACGGCAGCGGCAACCCATGCCGAGGGAATCATGCCTTCATGGCCCGGCCGGCCGAGGGCGAAGCCCGCGACAAACACACCGGCCAGCAACAGCGGCAAGATCTGCTTGGCGAAATCCCAGCTCTGAAGCGGCCACTCCCGGTCTTCATCCCGCATAGTCGCGATCAGCATCAGTCCGCCAATACCGATCACAAATGGAAGTTCCGGCATGGCTGGAGTCAGGGTGGCCGCGATGGCAACCACTGCTGCCAGAATCAGCAGCTGACGGGGCGGCCAGTGCCAGCGCCAGACCAGCAGCACGCCCAAGGCAGCGCCAAGGGCGGCGGTGATCGGCCACTTCAGGTCGTAGACGGCCATCCAGGCGCTGTTGTCGGCGGCAGCCCAGTTGGCAAACACCAGAATGCCCACCATCAGGGCAAAGAACAGGGTAATGATGCCTACAGGTTTGTCGGCGTCATCACCGCCAAAACCCCGGGCATTGCTGACGGAGCGTTCGGCTTCTTCTTTCCGGTAGATCAGGTGCATGATAGCCCCGATGACCACGGCAAATACGATGGCTCCAATGGCCCGGGCCAGGCCGATCTCGGCGCCCAGTACCTTGGCGGTGACCACAATGGCCATGATGTTGATGGCGGGGCCGGAGTAGAGAAAGGCTACGGCTGCGCCCAGGCCCGCGCCCCGGCGATAGATGCCACCGAAAAGCGGCAGCACGGTGCAGGAACAGACAGCCAGTAAGGTGCCGGACACTGATGCCACACTGAACGCCACCGGCTTGGAGGCGGAGGGGCCAAGATAACGCATCACCGAGCCCTGACTGATGTAGACCGCCATGGCACCAGCAATCAGAAATGCGGGCAGCAGGCACAGGATGACGTGTTCCCGGGCATACCAGTTGGTCAGCCGGAAGGCTTCCAGCACGGCGTTGTCAAAACGCTCGGTGCCGGCGGGCATGAAAAAGATGGCCAGAAAGGCGAGCACCATGAAAAACAGCAGGTTGCCCTCCCGCTGATTGCTTCGATAAATCTCCAGCAGTTTTTCTGTCATGACTCTTTCCGGTGTCCTTCGGCAGGTTATCCAACGCTGGCCTTTTCCGGGCCACAGGTTGGGTTGCTGTCTTTACTCTGTCACAGTTGGACGCTATTATCGCAAAAACTGAATATATGGCAAATCAAATATACGGAAAAACGTATGAAAAGAAGAGTCCTGTTTGTCTGCACCGCCAACAGCGCCCGCTCCCTGATGGCGGAAGCCCTGCTCCGGTACATGGCCGGTGACCGGTTCGAGGTGGCCAGTGCCGGTACCGAGCCTTCCCGGCCCCACCCCCTGGCGATACAGGTGTTGCAGGAGGCGGGCATTCCAACTGATGGGCTTTACAGCAAGCCGCTGGCGGAGGTACAGGGCCAGTACTGGGATTACGTGATTACCCTGTGTGAAAAAGCCGCACGGGAGTGCACGTTGGTGGCCTCCGGTGCCCAGCAGATTGCCTGGGATTTTCCGGACCCGGCCGAAACTAACCGCCACGCCACCTTTGCATTGACCCTCAAGGAGCTGAAAGAGCGCATTGGCCTGTTCACCCTGGTGCACGAGAAAGAAACTGGCCTGAAGCAGGCCAGCTATAACCCGGTGACCATTTTCAAGGCGATGGGAGACGAGCTTCGCCTGGCCGCGCTGATGCTGATCAAGGACCAGGAAAAGCTGTGCGTGTGTGAACTGACCGAGGCCTTTGAGGTATCTCAGCCAAAAGTCAGCCGCCATCTGGCCTCACTCCGGGATGCCGGCCTGGTGGAAACGGAACGCCGGGGTCAGTGGGTTTATTATTACCTTAATCCGGGGTTGCCAGAATGGGTTGCGCGGATTCTGGATGAAACCGCACGGAACAACGTGGAACTGATCGAGCAGCCGCTGGCCAGATTACAGACCATGGCGGATCGCCCGGTTGTGCACTGCCCCTGACGATCCACGCATAGATAAGCCAACGCGCAAGGAGAACAGCATGAGCAAGATCAAAGTAGGTATTAACGGGTTCGGGCGGATTGGCCGGCTGGCGTTGCGTGCGGCTTGGGATTGGCCGGACATGGAGTTTGTCGCCATCAACGACCCGGGCGCCGATGCCGGTACCCTGGCGCACCTGCTCAATTTTGACAGTATTCATGGCCGCTGGAGCCACGAAGCGGCCGCAGACGGCAAGGATATGATCATCGAGGGTCACCGCATCCGGGTGAGCCATAACAAGGGCATCGATGAGACCGACTGGTCCGGCTGTGATCTGGTAATCGAAGCCAGTGGCGTGAACAAGAAGGTCAGTGTCCTGCAGGCCTATCTTGATCAGGGCGTGAAGCGCGTTGTGGTCACTGCGCCGGTCAAGGAAGCGGGCGCCAAGAACATCGTGGTAGGCGTGAACGATGGGATTTTCGACCCGGCCAACGACTGTATCGTCACTGCCGCCTCGTGCACCACCAACTGCCTGGCGCCGGTGGTCAAGGTGATTCACGAGAAGCTGGGCATCAAGCACGGCTCCATCACCACCATCCACAGCCTGACCAACACCCAGACGATCATCGATGCGCCCCACAAGGACCTGCGACGGGCCAGGGCCTGTGGCAGTTCGCTCATTCCCACCAGTACCGGTTCGGCCACCGCGATTATCGAGATCTTCCCGGAACTGAAGGGCCGGCTGGATGGCCACGCGGTGCGGATTCCGCTCACCAACGCCTCACTGACCGATTGCGTGTTTGAAGTAGAGAAGCCGACGGACCGCGACACCGTTAACCAGCTGCTCAGAGAGGCCGCCGAGGGCGAATTGAAAGACATCCTGGGCTACGAAGAACGCCCGCTGGTGTCTATCGACTACAAGACCGATCCCCGCTCCTCCATCGTCGATGCCCTGTCCACCATGGTGGTCAACGGCACCCAGGTGAAGATCTATGCCTGGTATGACAATGAGTGGGGTTACGCCAACCGCACCGCGGAACTGGCGCGCCGGGTGGGCTCTGCCTGATATGACGGCAGCCATCCGACAGTACCTGGTCATCACCGGCAACTACTGGGCCTTTACCCTGACGGATGGTGCCCTGCGGATGCTGGTGGTGCTGCACTTCCACCAGTTGGGCTATTCGCCGCTGGAAATCGCCCTGTTGTTCATCTTTTACGAGTTCTTCGGGGTGGTGACTAACCTGGTGGGCGGTTATCTGGGTGCCCGCATGGGGCTGAATCGCACCATGAACATCGGGCTGTTCCTGCAGATTGTGGCCCTCGCCATGCTGGCGGTACCCGCGGCGATGCTGACGGTGCCCTGGGTGATGGCGGCGCAGGCGCTGTCCGGCATTGCCAAGGACCTGAACAAGATGTCGGCCAAAAGCGGCATCAAGTTGCTGGTGCCGGATCAGCAGCAAGGAACCCTGTACAAGTGGGTGGCGATTCTCACCGGTTCCAAGAACACTCTCAAGGGTGTCGGCTTCTTCCTCGGTGGTGTACTGCTGATGGCGGCCGGCTTCAAGGGCGCGGTGATCCTGATGGCGTTGGCGCTCGGGCTGGTGTGGCTGGCCAGCCTGTTCCTGCTGGGGCAGGACCTGGGCAAGAGCAAGGCCAAGCCGAAGTTCAGCGAGATCCTGTCCAAGAGCCGGGCGATCAACGTGCTGTCGGCGGCCCGCATGTTTCTGTTCGGCGCCCGGGATGTGTGGTTTGTGGTGGCCTTGCCGGTCTACCTGCACACGGTCTTCGGCTGGGATTTCTGGAAGGTGGGCGGATTCATGGCCACCTGGATTATCGGCTATGGCTTTATCCAGACCATTGCCCCGCGCATCACCGGCCATGCCGAAGGAAAACGGTCGGCGGTAATCTGGGCGGCAGCTCTCGCCCTGATTCCCGCGGCGATTGCGATTGGCCTGATGGCAGGGTGGTCGCCGCAGGTGGTGTTGATCGGCGGTTTGTTGCTGTTTGGAGTGCTGTTTGCGATCAACTCTTCCCTGCACAGCTACCTGATCGTCAGCTATGCCCGGGGCGATGGGGTATCCCTGGATGTGGGGTTCTATTACATGTCCAATGCCGCCGGACGGTTATTGGGTACGATTCTGTCCGGATGGGTCTACCAGGCCTTCGGGCTGGAGGTCTGCCTCTGGATATCCGCTGCCCTGGTGGCGACGGCCTCGCTGCTGTCGCTGTGGTTGCCAGCCAGGCACCAAAGTAGCATGTGATCCGGCGCCCCTGGCGTTATAGTCTTGGAAAGATATCCCGAAGCAAGATAATAACAATGATCGAGTTACTGCGGCGTTTTCCACTGCCTGTGATTGTGCTGGCCCAGCTGTTCGGCACCTCCCTCTGGTTCAGCATCAATGGCGTCTGGTTGTCCCTCGCGGCCCAGTTGGGGCTGACTGAAACCGATCTCGGCCGGCTGACCCTGGCGGTTCAGGCCGGTTTTATCACGGGTACCCTGACCATTGCGGTGACCGGTCTGGCGGACCGCTTTGGCGCCAGCCGGATCTTTGCCCTGTCGAGTCTGCTGGGCGCCCTGGTTAATGGCGGATTTGTCTTTGCAGCCGGGCAGCCACCCCTGGATTTCATCCTCCGATTCGCTACCGGTCTCTGCCTGGCGGGTATCTATCCCCTGGGTATGAAAATGGTGATTGCCTGGACCCCGAAGTACGCCGGTGCAGCCCTGGCCTGGCTGGTGGGTATGCTTACCCTGGGTACCGCTCTGCCGCATCTGATGCGCGGCGCAACGCTGGGCATGCCGTGGGAGCTACCGCTGATGGCGGCCTCCTGTCTCGCACTGGCCGGCGGGATGCTGGTTTTCCTGCTGGGCGACGGACCGCACCTGCCCAAAAGCAGTGGCCGGCTGCCCCTCAGCCAGGGACTGGCGGCTTTACGTATCCCGAGATTCCGGGCAGTGGCCGGCGGCTACTTTGGCCATATGTGGGAACTTTATGCCTTCTGGACGCTGACGCCTTTGCTGATCGGCCGGGAACTTCAGCGCCTCGGGCAGGGCGAAGCACTGGTTCCCTGGCTGTCGTTCGCGGTGATCGGTATTGGCGCTGCCGGTTGCATCGGTGGTGGTCGGCTCAGTCGAACCCTGGGTAGCGAGTGGGTGGCCCGGCGGGCGCTGATGGTGTCAGGGGCTTTCTGCCTTGTGTATCCATGGTTGAATGGGCTCGCCCCGGTCTTGCTGATCGCGTTGCTGGTTGTCTGGGGGATTGCGGTGGTTGCAGATTCGCCGCAATTTTCGGCCCTGGCTGCGGCGACCGCGCCCAAGGAATCGGTGGGGTCCTCACTTGCCGTCATGAACGCCGTCGGGTTTGGGCTGACCCTGCCCGCCATCTGGCTGACCAGCGGATTATGGGGCCAGTTGGATGTCTGGGTGGTTCTGTTGCTGGTGCCCGGGCCGGTGCTCGGGCTGTGGTCGCTGTCCAGAGCGCGACCTGGCGCTAAGTCTGGTTAATGGGTGTGAGCCTGATGAAGCCCGATACGTCCAAACCGAGAGTACTAGTGCTGTCCGGTTACGACGCCGCCAGTCACAAGCGCTGGCGTGAGCAGCTGGCGGCACTGTTGCCGGACTTCCACTGGCACGGCCTGGCATTGCCTCCGAGGTTCTTCCGCTGGCGCATCCGGGGCAATCCACTGAGCTGGCTGAATGAGCCGCTCCTGCAGGAGCGCTGGGATCTGATTATCGCTACATCGATGGTGGATCTGGCCACCCTGCGCGGTCTGCACCCGCGCCTGGCCAGTACGCCCTGCCTGCTGTACATGCACGAAAACCAGTTCGCCTTTCCTGTATCAAGTGGTCAGAACAGCAGTGTCGATCCACAGATGGTGAACCTCTACAGTGCGCTTTCTGCCGATTGCGTGGTGTTCAACAGTGGCTGGAGCCGGGACAGTTTTCTGAACGGTGTCGATACTTTCGTCCAAAAACTGCCAGACAGAGTGCCCGAAGGGCTGATCGAAACTTTGAGTGATAAGTCCCGGGTGATACCGGTACCAATTGAGGACCGCCTGTTTACCGATGATCGTGGTGTGAACTGGGCCCGACCACACCTGCTCTGGAACCATCGCTGGGAATACGACAAAGGACCGGATCGCCTGTTGAAATTCCTGCAGGTGCTCGACAGGCGCTCGGTACCGTTCCGGCTCAGTGTTGTCGGCGAAAGTTTCAGGAATCAGCCAGCGGCATTCGGCCGGATCCGTGAGGAGTTTGGTGACCGGATAGAACAGTGGGGGTTCCTCGAAAGCCGGGGTGATTATGACCGGTTGCTCAGCCGGGCGGATATTGTTCTCTCCACAGCCCTGCATGATTTCCAGGGATTGTCGATGCTGGAGGCCATGGCCTCCGGGTGTGTGCCCCTGGCCCCGGACCGGCTGGCCTACCCGGAGTATGTGCCGGACCTTTGCCGATACCATAGCTACGAAAAGGACGCTGACGCTGAAGCGGACGCCGCGGCAGACTTACTGGAACGACTGATGCGATGCCGGCCACAGCCCTCCGGACCGGATGCCTGGGGGGCATCGGTGCTGGCAGGACAGTACCAGAAGCTCTTTGATGACCTGATCCATGCCGGGAAGAGCGACCTTACTTTTCAATCACGGCTCTGATAGACTTCGCGCCCTATTTTCGGCCGACGCCTGATTTTCATCAAAGATACTGAAACCAGACTGTGACGATCCTTCCACCCTAGCATTCAGACTTCCCTTCTCCCTCGATACTCCAGCAAGGCTTGAGCATCCAGCCGGTGCGCTGTCATCGGCCAAGTGGATTCGTAGCTCTCGATATCTTGCTCGCGGAACCGCGATTGTCATGGTTTTTCTCCAGACTCTGGCTCCACAGGAATCGGCCTGGTGTCTGTTGCCCGGCTTTTGAAACCTTTAATCGGATTACACGAATATGCTCAGCAGTATACGAAACAACTGGTTCTCCAATGTTCGCGGCGATCTGCTCGCCGGTATCGTGGTGGCCCTTGCCCTGATTCCGGAGGCCATCGCCTTCTCCATCATTGCAGGTGTGGACCCGAAAGTGGGTCTTTATGCTTCCTTCTGTATTGCTGTCGTGATCGCGTTTGTGGGCGGTCGCCCCGGGATGATTTCAGCCGCCACCGGCGCCATGGCGTTGCTGATGGTCACGCTGGTGAAAGAGCATGGCCTCGAATACCTGCTCGCCGCGACCCTGCTCACGGGGGTGTTCCAGATTATTGCAGGCTACCTCAAGCTGGGGGCACTGATGCGCTTTGTCTCCCGCTCGGTGGTGACCGGGTTCGTCAACGCTCTGGCGATCCTGATCTTCATGGCCCAGCTGCCCGAACTGACCAATGTTACCTGGCATGTCTACGCCATGACCGCAGCGGGTCTGGCGATCATCTACCTGTTCCCCCTGGTTCCGGTGGTCGGCAAGGTCCTGCCGTCGCCGCTGGTGTGCATCATCTCTCTCACAGCGGTTGCCATGTTCCTGGGTCTGGATATCCGCACCGTGGGCGATATGGGTGAATTGCCGGACACCCTGCCGGTGTTCCTGTGGCCGGATGTGCCGCTCAACCTCGAAACGCTGATGATTATCCTGCCGTATTCCCTGGGGCTTGCCGTGGTCGGCCTGCTGGAATCCATGATGACTGCGACCATCGTGGACGACCTGACCGACACCACCAGCGACCGTAATCGTGAATGCAAGGGCCAGGGTGTGGCCAACATCGGAGCCGGGCTGCTTGGTGGCATGGCCGGTTGCGCGATGATTGGTCAGTCCATCATCAACATCAAATCCGGTGGCCGTACCCGGCTCTCCACCTTCACCGCCGGTGCTTTCCTGTTGGTCATGGTGCTGGTCCTGGACCAGTGGCTGGTCCAGATACCCATGGCGGCGCTGGTGGCGGTGATGATCATGGTGTCGATCGGTACCTTCAGCTGGGAGTCCATCAGGAATCTCCGGGAGCACCCGCTCTCAACCAACATCGTGATGGTGGTTACCGTGATCGTGGTGGTGGCGACGCACAACCTCGCCTTCGGCGTAATGGCTGGCGTGCTTCTGGCGGCCCTGTTCTTCGCCAACAAGGTGGGCCACTACATGCTGGTGAGGTCGGACTATGACGAAGCGAGCGATACCCGACGCTACAACGTGGTGGGGCAGGTGTTCTTCAGCTCTTCCGAGAAGTTCATCGAGTCCTTTGACTTCAAGGAAGCCGTCGACAATGTAGTGATCGACCTCAGTCGGGCTCATTTCTGGGATATCACCGCCGTGGCGGCGCTGGACAAGGTGGTGGTCAAGTTCCGCCGGGAAGGTGCCGATGTCGAGGTGGTTGGCCTGAACGAGGCCAGTGCCACCATCGTTGACCGCTTTGGCGTGCACGATAAGCCAGATGCTGTCGAACGTCTGATGGCCCACTAAAGGAGTTGAAACAATGACCGTTGAAACCTCAGAGACCGGTGTTCCGGATACCCTTCAGGTGGTGGCCTGTATCGACGGCTCCGAAGCGGCCCTGGCGGTTTGTGACTACGCAGCCTGGGCCAGTTCCCGAATGGCCGATCCCCTGATGCTGTTGCACGTGCTGGACGAGGAAAAATACCCGGCCCGCACCGATATGAGCGGCAGCATCGGGCTCGGTAGCCGGGAGCAACTGCAGGAGGAGCTGGTCAATCTGGATCAGCAGCGCAGCAAGCTCGCGCTCAAGCATGGCCATCTGATGCTGGACGAAGCCGAAAAGCGGGTGCTGGCAGCGGGTGTCGGCAAGGTTACCAAGCGCCAGCGCCATGATGAGCTGGCAGGTTCGCTGGTGGAACTGGAGCCCGAGGCGAGGCTGTTCGTCATGGGCCTGCATGGCGAGAGCAGTGCCGCTGCCGGTCGTCATGTCGGCAGCCAGCTGGAGACCGTGATCCGCAGTGTGCACCGGCCTGTTTTTCTGGTTCCGGTCGAATTTGAGGCACCGAAAAGCGCCATGCTGGCGTTCGATGGCAGCCCGACGGCGTTTCGAAGCATCGAGTTACTGGCCGGGACGCCGGTGTTCAAGGGCATGCCCATGCATCTGGTGATGGTCGGCTCGGATACCGAAGAACACCGGGCCCAGCTGAAGCGGGCAGAGGGAGCGTTGAAGAACCAGGGTATGGACCTGCACCTTGCCATTCGCCAAGGCGATGTGGAGCAGACCTTGCACGCCTATCAGGAAGAGCACGACATAGATGTGCTGATCATGGGCGCCTATGGCCACTCCCGTATACGCCGGTTCCTGGTGGGCAGCACCACCACCCGTATGCTGGAAACCGCCAGAAAGCCCCTGGTGATTCTGCGCTGAGTCGCCAGAGGAACGCCCGGTCGCTTGCGGCTGTGACAAGCCCTGCCTAGACTCATGACTGTTGGACGGTTATGACAGGGAGAAGTGGCCATGGCGTTCCAGACCCTTGATGGCAACGAAGCTGTGGCCTCGGTGGCCTATCGCTTGAGCGAAACCATTGCCATCTATCCGATCACTCCGGCGTCGGTGATGGGCGAACACGCCGACGACTGGGCGGCACTGAGCCGGCCCAATCTCTGGGGCCAGGTGCCCAGCGTGGTGGAAATGCAGTCCGAAGCCGGCGCCGCAGGGGCAGTGCATGGCGCCCTGCAGGCCGGATCACTGGTGACCACCTTCACCGCCTCCCAGGGGCTGCTGCTGATGCTCCCCAACCTGTTCAAGATTGCTGGTGAACTCTCCCCATTCTGTATGCACATCGCTGCCCGCAGCGTCGCCACCCATGCGCTGTCGATCTTCTGTGACCATTCCGATGTCATGACCGCCCGCGGCACCGGCTTTGCCCTGTTGGCCTCGGGGTCGGTTCAGGAAGCCCAGGATCTGGCCGCCATTGGTCACGCGGTCACCCTGGACGCTCGGGTGCCGGTGATGCACTTCTTCGACGGTTTCCGGACCTCCCATGAAATCTCCAAGATTGTCGCCCTGGGCGATGACGAACTGCAGGCCCTGATACCCCGTGAGGGGGTGGAGGCGCACCGGGAGCGCCGCATGACCCCGGATCGGCCGGTTATCCGGGGGACGTCCCAAAACCCCGACGCCTTTTTCCAGGCCCGGGAGGCCACCAATCCTTTCTATCAGGCGTTTCCGGACAAGCTTGAAGCCATGATGGACCGGTTTGCCGGAATCACTGGCCGGCAATACCGGTTGTTTGATTACGTCGGTCATCCCACGGCGGAGCGGGTGATCATCCTGATGGGGTCCGGGGCGGAGTGCGCCCATGAAACAGTGGACTGGCTGCTCGAGCAGGGGGAGAAGGTCGGTGTGCTCAAGGTGCGCCTGTTCCGACCCTTCGTCACCGACCGCTTCCTCGCGGCACTGCCCGACACCGTAAAATCTCTGGCGGTCCTGGACCGGACCAAGGAACCCGGGGCCCAGGGCGAACCATTGTTGCTGGAGGTCAGCGGGGCGTTGATGGAAGCCTGGAGTCGGGGCGAGCGGCAGATCCTGCCACGGGTGATCGGCGGCCGGTATGGCCTGTCCTCCCGGGAATTCACCCCCGCCATGGTCTGTGCCGTTTTCGACGAACTGAAGGCCGACCAACCAAAAACCCGCTTTACCGTCGGTGTTCGCGACGATGTCACCCGGCTGTCGCTGGAGGTGGATAGCGAGCTCGATATCGAGTCCCCGGAAACGCGCAGGGCTCTGTTCTTCGGCCTGGGCGCCGATGGCACGGTCAGCAGCAACAAGGCCAGCATAAAGATCCTGGGCGAAGGCACCGACCTCTATGCCCAGGGCCACTTTGTCTACGACTCCAAGAAATCCGGGGCCACCACGGTGTCCCACCTGCGGTTCGGACCGCTG
Organism: Marinobacter pelagius; assembly: GCF_003315345.1. Classification (GTDB taxonomy): domain Bacteria; phylum Pseudomonadota; class Gammaproteobacteria; order Pseudomonadales; family Oleiphilaceae; genus Marinobacter; species Marinobacter pelagius_A. The sequence goes on along the minus strand of NZ_QNRO01000023.1, from coordinate 26,969 downwards.
CCCATCCGCTCCAGCTACCAGATTCACCAGGCCCAGTTTGTGGCCATTCACGCGCCCCAGTTTCTCGAGCGCTTCGATGTCCTGGAGCATGCCGCCGAGGGGGCAACGGTACTGCTCAATGTCCCCTGGTCAAAGGATGAGGCCTGGGACCGCTTGTCGGTCGAGGTCCAGCAGGTCCTGATGGAGCGCAAGGCTCGCCTGTATGTCATCGACGCCGCGGAAGTGGCGGAAAAAGCCGGGCTGGAGCGGCGCATCAACACGGTCATGCAGGTGTGCTTCTTTGCCCTCGCCGATATCCTGCCGAAGGACGAGGCCATCGATCGCATCAAGGACGCCATCCGCGAGACCTGGGGTCGTCGCGGGCCTGAGGTCGTTCGCCGTAACGTGGAGGCGGTTGATTCCGCCCTGGACAACCTGCATGAGGTGCCGGTACCGGACAAGGTGACGGCGACCCGCACCCGACCACCCAGGGTGCCGGAGGATGCGCCGGAGTTTGTCCAGAAGGTGACCCGGCTGCTGCTGGAGGGGCAGGGTGACAAACTGCCGGTCAGTGCCTTCCCGCCGGATGGTACCTGGCCAACGGGTACCAGCCAGTTCGAGAAGCGGTCCATTGCCCAGGAAATTCCGATCTGGGAGTCCGATCTGTGCGTGCAGTGCAACTTCTGCGCGATGATCTGCCCCCATACCGCGATCACCGCCAAGGTCTTTGAGCCGGAGGCGGCGCGCAACGGGCCGGAAACGTTCGAGACCGTTCCCGAAACCCACACTGCGGAACTGGAGGGTCTGGATTACCGGCTGCAGGTGGCGCCGGAGGACTGCACCGGCTGCGGTTTGTGCGTGGAGGTGTGTCCCGCGAAAGATCGCACCCGGCCCAAACGCAAAGCGATCAACATGCAGCCTCTGGAAGAGCATCGCGACGTTGAGGCGGAAAACCTGAAGTTCTTCCGTAGCTTGCCGGATGTTCCCAGGGACCGTATTCCGCGGGACTTCAAATCGTTGCCACTATTGATCCCGTTGTTCGAATACTCCGGCGCCTGCGCCGGCTGCGGCGAGACCCCCTACATCCGCCTGCTGACCCAGTTGCTGGGCGACCGTCTGTTGATTGCCAATGCCACCGGCTGTTCCTCCATTTATGGCGGCAACCTGCCCACCACACCGTACACGGTGAATACCGACGGTCGGGGGCCAACGTGGAACAACTCGCTGTTTGAAGATGCCGCGGAACTTGGGCTGGGCATGCGCCTGGGATTGAGCAAGCTGGTGGGCCGGGCCCGACAGTTGCTGGAAGGCATGAGGGATCGTCTGCCTGAAGATCTGTACAGCAACCTGACGGGCCCCTGCGCCACCCTCGACGAGTCGGCCATGGCGGCACGGCGCAAGGCGGTCGCAAGATTACGTGACTGGCTGGAGGATCAACAACCAAGCCCCGAGGTACAGGAACTGGCTAGCCTGGCCGATGAGCTGTGCCCCAAGAGCGTCTGGGTGATTGGTGGTGATGGCTGGGCCTATGACATCGGCTATGGTGGCCTGGACCATGCCCTGGCTTCCGGCCAGAACCTCAAGCTGCTGGTGCTGGATACCGAGGTGTATTCCAATACCGGCGGCCAGCAGTCCAAGGCTACGCCCCTGGGCGCGATTGCCAAGTTCGCGGCGGCCGGCAAGGAAACCCGCAAGAAGGACCTGGGCTTGCTGGCCATGAGTTATGGCCATGTGTACGTGGCCCAGATTGCCATGCAGTCCCACAGCAACCAGACCACCAAAGCCCTGCAGGAGGCCGAAAGTTTCGATGGCCCCGCCCTGATCATTGCCCACAGCCCCTGCATCGCCCACGGCTACGACCTGGTGCACTCGCCGGCCCAGCAGAAGCGGGCGGTGGACAGCTGGGCCTGGCCGCTGTACCGCTTCGATCCCCGGCGCATTGAGGAGGGTCTGCCGCCACTACAGCTGGATTCGGTGCGTCAGAAAGTGCCCATGAAAACCTACATGCAGGAAGAGGCCCGCTTCCGCATGTTGGAACTGCGGGACCCGGAAAGGTACGAAAAGCTGGTGGCAGCCGCCACGGAGGCGGCGCACGACCAGCGGGAACTCTATAAACAGCTGGTGGGCATCCATTTCGAGCCTCACGAACACCCGGAATCCGGCGAGGGGGAGGGGGAATCGCATGACTGACCTGACAACCCGGTGGCTCGGGCTGGACCTGCATTCGCCCCTGGTGGTGGGGGCAAGCCCGTTGACCGATGATCTTGATGCCCTGAAGGCCTGTGTCGATGCCGGCGCCGGTGCCGTGGTGATGCACTCACTGTTCGAAGAGCAGCTGGTGGCAGAGCAGATGGCGGCGCATCGCTTCATCGATTCCCGGATCAATATGGACGCCGAGGCGCGCTCGTTCTTTCCCGGCTCGGAGCTGTTCGAGATGGGCTCCGGCAGTTACCTCAAGCGGCTGGAACAATTGCAGGGTGCGCTGGATGTTCCCGTGATTGCCTCGCTCAATGGCATTTCCCCCGGCGGCTGGGTCCAGCATGCGGGGGAACTGGAGAACGCGGGTGCGTCCGCCATCGAACTCAATCTCTACGATCTGGCCACGGACCCTGCCGATACGGCGGCAACGCTGGAACAGCGGCAGCTGGATGTGGTGCGCTCGGTGGTGAAGCAGGTGTCGATTCCGGTGAGCGTCAAGCTGTCACCGTTCTATTCGGCCTTACCCGCCTTTGTGGCGAGTGTGGAAGCCGCCGGCGCCCGAGGACTGGTACTGTTCAACCGTTTCTATCAGCCGGACATCGATCTGGACCAGCTGATCCTGAGCCGGGAACTGGTTCTGTCCAGTAGTGCGGAATTGCCCCTGCGATTGCACGCGGTGGCCATGCTGTTCAATCGCACGGGGCTGGAAATGGCGGTCTCCGGTGGTGTCCATACCGGTGACGATGCCGCCAAGGCTTTGCTGTCCGGCGCCACCGTGGTCCAGGTGGTGTCCGCCTTGCTGGCAGAGGGGCCGCAGGCCCTGGCCCGGATCAGCGATGCCATGAGCCGACGCCTACGCGGGATGGGCTACAACACCCTGTCCGAGGCCCGGGGTGCCCTGTCACTGGATAACGCGCCTGATTCACAGACCTGGGAGCGCCTGAACTATGCCCGCCTGTTACACGGCTGGCACTGACGGTCAGAGGCCCTGCTCGGGTACTTCCCGGATCCGGCCATGCTCATCGATGGCCACGTAGACAAACAGCCCCTCGGTGACTTTCCTGGGGTTTTTTGCGGTGCGGTCAAGGGTCCAGACCTCCACATTGATCTTCATGGAGCTGCGCCCGATGTCCACCAGCTCACAATAGCAACCCACCTGGGAGCCCACCCGCAAGGGCGACAGGAACTCCATGCGGTCCATAGCCACCGTGGCATTACGGCCCTGAGAAATCCGGCCCGCCATGGTGGCAGCGGCGATATCCATCTGTTTGACCAGCCAGCCGGCGAAGACATCGCCATTGGCGTTGGTGTCAACGGGAAGAGGGATTACCTGGAGTGTGAGTTCGCCCCGGGGTGCGGGTCTGTCATCGTCGAAAGCCGTCATGGAGCCTGCCTTTAATAAGTCTGGAATTGTTTTAACCCCGCATGTTAATGGCCTGAACGCGGGCTGCAAGCAAATTTGCACGATGACGACTATATTTCAGAAGCTGTAACAAAGTTGTCACAGAGACCTCCTAGGATGCACACATCGGTAAAGCACATCCGACACAACGTCCTAACCAAATAATGGAGACTTGACGTGATGAAACTGAACAAAGCATTCGCTACCGTTGCGCTGGCCGGCTCTGTTGCTGCCATGTCCGCACCGGCCATGGCCCGTGACACCATCAGCATCGTGGGCTCCTCCACTGTTTATCCGTTCGCTACCGTGGTGGCCGAGCGTTTCGGTACCAAGACCGATTTCCCGACCCCGAAACTGGAGTCCACCGGTTCCGGCGGCGGCATGAAGCTGTTCTGCCAGGGCATCGGTACCCAGCACCCGGACATCACCAACGCCTCACGTCGTATGAAGACATCTGAATACGACCTGTGCATGAACAACGGTGTAACCGACATCACCGAGTTCCGTATTGGTTCAGACGGCATTGTTATCGCCAGCTCCAGCAAAGCCCAGAATATGGATCTGACCCTTGAGCAGCTGTTCCTGGCCCTGGGCAAGGAAGTGCCGAACCCCGAGAATGAAAAAGAACTGATCCCGAACCCTTACAAGAAGTGGAGCGAGATTGATTCCGACCTGCCGAATGTGGCGATCCGGGTGATGGGTCCGCCTCCGACTTCCGGTACCCGTGACTCCTTCAACGAGTTGGCCCTGCAGGGTGGCTGTGAAGATCTGCCGGCGGTTGCCGACATGAGCGAAGACGACATGGAATCGGTCTGTCAGAGCGTTCGTGAAGACGGTGCCTTCATCGAAGCCGGCGAGAACGACAACCTGATCGTACAGAAGCTGATCGACGACACCAGCATGTATGGTGTGTTCGGTTACAGCTTCCTGGAAGAAAACGCTGATCGTCTGCAGGCTGCCACCCTCAACGGTGTCGAGCCGACTAACGAGGCGATTGCCACTGATAAGTACCCGGTTGCCCGCTCCCTGTTTTTCTACGTGAAAAAGGCGCACGTTGGCGTGATTCCCGGTATCAAGGAATACGTTGAGGAATTCGTCAGCCCGGCGGCCATGGGTCAGAATGGCTACCTGAAGAGCGTTGGCCTGATCGTTCCGACTCGCGATGCCCTGATGGATCTGCAGGACAAGGCTGCCAATATGCCGAACCTGAAGAAAGAAGAACTGATGTAAACCGGTTACACAAGCAAGTAACTGACAAGGGTGCGAGTCCTCACGGGCTCGCACCCTTTCGTACGTAAAAGGCGCCAAGTGCGAAGTTGGCCCTAACGCTTTACACTTGTTGCCCAATCGACGTGGCAGACGGGAAAATACATGCAAGCATCCACTCTCCTTCTACTGACCTTCGTCCTGGCCGTAGTGGCCTACGGGTTGGGCTATTCCCGATCCCGGGCACTGGCGATGCCGCTGGGTGGAATACGTCATCTTAAATCCTTGCCGTTCTATTACGGGGCCCGGGCCGCACTCTGGTGCATTATTCCGGGCCTGCTGGTTCTGGGCATGTGGGCTGCCTTCCAGGACAAGGTGATCCAGATGCTGGTGATCGGCTCGCTGCCGGCGGAACTGGTTCCGGACACTCAGGGCCGTGCCAGCCTGCTGCTGAGCAAGATCAGTAACGTGGCCAGTGGCGCTTTGCCGCCCGGGTTTGTCGAGCCTCCGGTGGCGGAGGCGGCGGAACGCCTCAAGGCCTTGCGACAGCAGAGCCAGGTCTATATGACCGCTCTGGTTATTTCGGTTTCAGTACTGGCCGGCTTTCTCGGCTGGTTGCGTATCCGGCCGCGGCTCAATGCCCGCGCTCAGGTGGAAGCGATCCTGAAGTGGTTGTTCTTCGCCTGTGCTGCCCTGGCCATCCTGACCACCATGGGCATCATTTTCTCGGTGGCGTTCGAGACTTTCCGCTTTTTCGGGAAGATTTCATTTGTTGAATTCTTCTTTGGCACCAACTGGAGCCCGCAGACTGCGTTGAGGGCGGATCAGGTAGCCGCCGAAGGTGCTTTCGGCATGATTCCCCTGTTCACCGGTACGCTGCTGATCTCCCTGATTGCGATGGTGGTTGCCGTGCCCGTGGGCCTGCTTTCAGCCATCTATCTTTCGGAGTATGCCAACAAGCGGGTGCGCAGCACGGTGAAGCCTTTGCTGGAAATGCTGGCCGGCATCCCGACGGTGGTTTACGGCTTCTTTGCCGCGCTGACCGTGGCTCCGTTTATCAGTGATTTCGCTGCGTCCCTGGGTATCGAAGCCTCTTCCCAGAGTGCGTTGGCAGCCGGCTCCGTGATGGGGATCATGATCATCCCGTTTGTCTCCTCGCTCTCCGATGATGTGATCAATGCGGTTCCGCAGACCCTGCGGGACGGCTCTCTGGCATTGGGTGCTACTCAGTCGGAAACCATGAAGAAGGTCATTTTCCCGGCGGCATTGCCGGGCATCATGGGCGGCATTCTGCTGGCGGTATCCCGGGCTATCGGTGAAACCATGATCGTGGTGATGGCGGCGGGCCTTGCAGCCAACCTGACCGCCAATCCGCTGGAAACCGTGACAACGGTCACTGTCCAGATCGTGACCCTGCTTACCGGTGACCAGGAATTCGACAGTGCCAAGACGCTGGCGGCGTTCGCACTAGGTGCCATGCTCTTCCTGGCAACCCTGCTGCTCAACGTCATCGCCCTGAAAATCGTTCGTAAATATCGGGAACAGTATGACTGATCAACGTTCGCAGGCGGAGATTGTCCGCCAGTCACTCAAGCGCCGTTATCGCAAGGAGCGCCGTTTCCGTGCCTACGGTATCCTGGCTATTGCCATCGCGCTGTCGGCGCTGGTGATTCTTTTTGCCGATATCATTGGCAAGGGCTACTCGGGCTTTGTCAAAACCACCGTGACCCTGGATGTGCAGCTGGACGGTGAGATGATGTACATCGATGACGCCACGGACGAGCGCCAGCTCAAGATGGCCGATTTCGTGGAGCCACTGATTCAGGCGCTGATGAAAGAAATCCCGGGTGCCACCGAGGAGGATCGGGACGCTGTCAGGGATCTCATCAACCCCTACGCTTCGGTTACCCTTCGCGATGCTCTGCAGGCGAATCCGGACTGGCTGGGGACGACCCAGACCATGACCTTCCTGACCCACACCGATGTTGATGTGTACGTCAAACACGGTGATGATGATGCCTATTCGATTAAACTCACCGAGGAGCAACAGGCCTGGGTTGACCGGTTGCTTGAGCAGGGCTTGATCGACACCTCGTTCAACGATGTGTTCTTCAGCAATGGCGATTCCCGGGATCCCTCCAAGGCGGGTGTTTTGGGCGCCATCGTAGGCTCACTGCTGACCATGTTCGTGACCCTGGTCCTGTCATTCCCGATCGGTGTGGCCGCCGCTATCTACCTGGAAGAGTTCGCGCCCCAGAACAAGTTCACGGATTTTATCGAGGTGAACATCAACAATCTGGCTGCGGTACCCTCTATCATTTTCGGTCTGCTGGGTCTGGCGGTATTTATCAATCTGTTCGGGATGCCACGGTCCGTGCCGGTGGTGGGTGGTCTGGTACTGACCCTGATGACACTGCCAACGATCATCATTTCCAGCCGTGCGGCGATCAAGAGTGTGCCGCCTTCCATTCGCGAGGCTGCGGAAGGTATCGGCGCTTCCAAGATGCAGGTGGTCCTGCACCACGTGCTGCCGCTGGCGATGCCGGGCATGCTGACCGGCTCCATCATCGGTATGGCACAAGCCCTGGGCGAGACTGCGCCGCTGCTGCTGATCGGTATGGTGGCGTTCATCGTGGATGTGCCGGATGGTTTCTTTGACTCGGCTACGGTGCTGCCGGTGCAGGTGTTCCTGTGGGCGGGCAGTCCGGAACTGGCCTTTATCGAACGTGCGTCAGCGGCCATTATGGTGCTGTTGGCCTTCCTGATCAGCATGAATGCATTGGCCATCTGGCTGCGTAAGCGTCTTGAGCGCCGGTGGTAAGGAGAGGTTTTATGAATACCCTGAATACAACGGTAACCAGTGAAGCTGAAATGCCTGAAGAGAATGTTGTTCCTGTCCAGGAAGAAAAACCGGCGGAAACCGTGATCGAGGAGGGCAAGACAGTTGGCCGTCCCTTCGCGGACGATGCCAAGTTCAAATTACGCAATGTCGAGGTGTTCTATGGCCAGGACCGTGCCATCAAGAACATCAGCCTGGACATCGGGCGTAATGAGGTAATTGCCTTTATCGGACCGTCCGGCTGCGGCAAGTCCACCTTTCTGCGCTGCCTGAACCGGATGAACGACAGTATCGATATCTGTCGGGTCAAGGGCTCGCTGAACCTGGACGATCAGGATATCTACGATCCCAAACGGGACGTGGTAGAACTGCGTGCCCGGGTGGGCATGGTGTTCCAGAAGCCCAACCCGTTCCCCAAGTCGATCTATGACAACGTGGCTTACGGCCCACGTATTCATGGCCTGGCCAATCGCAAGTCGGATCTGGACGATATCGTGGAGAACAGCCTGCGCAAGGCGGGTCTCTGGGATGAGGTGAAGGACCGTCTGGATGCCACCGCGACCGGCATGTCCGGTGGCCAGCAGCAGCGCCTGTGTATCGCCCGGGCTATTGCCGTCAGTCCGGAAGTGGTGCTGATGGATGAGCCCTGTTCTGCGCTGGATCCGATTGCTACTGCCAAGGTGGAAGAGCTGATTGCCGAGTTGTCCGAGAGCTATACCATCGTGATCGTGACCCACTCCATGCAGCAGGCTGCCCGGGTATCCCATCGCACCGCCTATTTCCACCTCGGCCACCTGGTGGAAGTGAACGAGACCAACAAGGTATTCACCTCGCCGGAACATGAACTGACCGAATCCTACATCACCGGTCGCTTCGGCTGATTCCGGAACCGGGGAATTTTGGAGAAAGATAGTATGCCTACAAAGAAGGACGATGTTTACGGAGATCATATCTCCCACAAGTTCAACGACGAGCTCATGGAGCTCAAGACCGAGTTCCTGAAAATGGGCGGTATGGTCGAGGCCCAGGTGGAGAATGCTGTCCAGGCCCTGGTGGACGGCGACGGCCACCTTGCCGAGCAGATCCGTGCCAAGGACAAGCAGGTCGACAAGATGGAAATGGACCTGGACGAGGAAGCGACCCTGATCATCGCCCGTCGTCAGCCCACTGCCCGGGACCTGCGGCTGGTCATTTCCGTGATCAAGATGGTGGCGGACCTGGAGCGGGTCGGCGATGAAGCCAAGAAGATTGCCAAGCTGGCGATCAAGCTGTCCGAGGAAGGCCAGGCGCCGCGGGGCTATGTAGAAGTGCGCCACATCGGCACCCACGTGCTCGGTATGCTGCACGACTCCCTGGATGCCTTCGCCCGCCTCGACTCCGAGCAGGCGCTGCGAATCATGAAGGAAGACAAGCGGGTGGACGAGGAATACCAGGCCGCGGCCCGCACCCTGCTGACTTTCATGATGGAAGACACCCGCAACATCTCCCGGTGCATGTCGGTGATGTGGGTGCTGCGAGCACTGGAGCGCGTGGGGGACCACGCCTGCAACATCGCCGAGAACGTGATCTTCATGGTCAAGGGCGAGGACGTGCGCCACACGCCGGTGGAAGAAGCCGAGCGGGTGGTTGGTCGCTGACTCGGAGTTTGCTCCGAGGTCGGGGGTCAGATGAAAGCTTTCATCTGACCCCTTTTTCATGCTCAAGCCTCGGGATTTGCCGCCAAGTTGGGGTCAGAAGAAGGCTTTCTTCTGACCCCGTCTTCACTCCTCAGGCCTGCTTCATCTTGTCGGTATACGGCGGCCAGCCAAACGGCTTGCCGGCGAGCAGGTGCAGGTGGATGTGAAACACCGTTTGCCCGGCGTTCTCCCCGCAGTTCATCACGGTACGGTAGCCATCCTCGGCAAAGCCCATCTCCTTCGCCAGTTTGCTGGCCACGTAATACAAGTGCCCCACCAGCTCCCGGTCACCTTCTTCGATGTCATTGATGGAAGCAATCGCCTTTTTCGGAATCACCAGCAGGTGCACCGGTGCCTGCGGGTTGATGTCCCTGAACGCCAGGCTGATGTCGTCTTCGTAGACGATGTCGGCGGGGATTTCGCGGTTGATGATCTTGGAGAAAATCGTCTCTGACATGGTGGCTCCTTGTTGGTTTTCAGTGGTGATCGTTCAAAGCTGGCCCAGGCCTGGCAGCCGTTCGGTAAGCTGCTTGAGAACCGCCGGCAACTGGTCATCGATGCCCATGGCGTAGCGGGCAACCCGGTTGCGGGCAAAGGGCAGGGCGCGGGCGGTGCCCAGACCCAGGTTACGCAGCAGGTGCACCGGCGGGATGCGGTTGCTGAACAGGTGATAGAACAGATCCATGGTCATCATCATCCGCCGGTTGGCGGGGCGGCGTTCCTGCTCGTAGCGTGCCAGCCAGTGGGGACTGGCGGGATCGCCATCGGCACGGAGGGCTTCCCGGATCATGGCCTGAAGGCTCTGGGCATCCTGGAAGCCGAGATTCACGCCCTGGCCTGCCAGCGGGTTGATGGTGTGGGCTGCATCCCCCGCCAGTACCATCCTGCCGGCAAAGTAATGCTTGGCGTGCTGGCGGGCAATGGGAAAACTGGCCCGGGCATCAATGTGGGTCAGTACTGGCAGGTCTTCCGGGAAGGCGCGCTGGATTTCCGCCAGCAGGGCCTCGTCATCCAGGCTTTTCAGGCGTGACAGTTGCTCAGGAGAGTCATACCAGACCAGGGACGCCCAGCTCTCCCCGGGGAAGGCTTCACCGGCACTGTGCAGCGGCAGGAAGGCCCGGGGCCCGGAGGGATAGAAGCCCTGCCAGGTGATGTCTTCCACCGCTCCGCGGTAGCGCACCGAAATGACCATGGCCTGCTGGCCATACTGGTCCCGGGTGACGCCGATTCCGGCCATATCGCGGATGCGGGACTGGGCGCCATCGGCACCGATCACCAGCTTGGCGCTCAGGGTCTGGCCATCTTCCAGGGTGACCGTCGCCTGCTCCCCATCCTGGGCGACGCTGGCAACGCCGGAGCCTGACAGGATGGCAACCCCCGGTTCGGCCTCGGCCGCCTGCCAGAGTGCCTGCTGGGTGACGGAGTTTTCCACGATGTGTCCCAGGTGTGGAGCGCCCAGCTCCAGGGCGTCAAAGGTCACTTCCGTTAATCGGCGCGGCACCAGCTTGCTGAGGGGGTGCGGAGTCTCGTCCCAGACCGCCAGGCGACGGTAGGGCGTGGCCCGCATGTCGAGAATGCGGGACCAGGCGCCCAGGCTGTCCAGGTAGCGTTCACTGCCGACGCTCAGGGCTGATACCCGGATATCCGGGGCTGCGTCGGGGCTGAATGGAGGCGCAGAGGCCCGGTCGATCACGGCGACCGAGAGACCTTCGCGGCCAAGTCCGGTGGCAAGTGCGGCGCCGACCATGCCTGCGCCGACAATCACAATATCAAATGCTTGGGTCATAGCGGGTTCCTGTCTGATGCCGTCAGTTTACGCGATGGAGGCATTCAGACAAGCGACCCGGATCAACCCGGCGCCGGGTTGTCAGTAGCCGGCAGCGCCGGAAACCCGTTCTTCGTCCAGTTCCCGGTGCCGGCGGCGTTTCACCAGCCAGGCCGGTTTGCGGGCGCCGGGTTTCACGAAGCCCTGGTTCAGCACCATCGGCTGCACCAGGTTCAGGAAGTCCGAGGTCTTCATATGCACCGATTCGGTATGGCTGCCGGCGGCGAAGGCCAGCTCCGGCTGCTCCGTCAGCGATTCGGCGCAATAAACGGTCATGCCGAACAGGTTGCCGAACGGTGGCATGGCGCCCACCTCGCAATCCGGGAAACGATCCTGGAATTCCTGTTCATCGGCCAGATCGACAAAATCGGTATCGAGAATCTGTGACAGGCGGTCCCAGCGGATACGCCAGGTGGCGGGCATCACCAACATGGCCATCTTGCCATCGAGTTCGATGATGACGGTCTTGACGACCCGGTCGCCTGCAATCTTGACGTGGTGGGCCAGTTCCTGGGCCGTGAACGCCGGGGGGTGGGACAGGCACATGTATTCCACACCTGCCTGGTCGAGGTACTCCTTCAACTGCTGTACCGGCATAGCGACAACCTCCTACCAGCAATGACAGCGTCCCGGAGCCGTTGAACGTCGGGGGAACCTGGCTCCGCCGGGGGCTTCGGCAGGGTGCCGGTTCAACACCCTGCCATTACTGCTCATCTTAGTTGAGGTTACGCAGTTTGCGAGTAACCGGATGTATCAATTGCGATACGGTTCACTCGGTTTTATACAGATGGACGTCGCGCTGGGGGAACGGAATGCTGATGCCCTCCGCGTCGAAGGCCTTCTTTACACGCTCCTGCATATCCCAGTAGAACGGCCACAGATCAGCGGACTTGGTCCAGGCCCGGACGGTCAGGTCGACTGAGCTTTCGCCCAGGGCGCCCACCACGATCAGTGGCTCCGGATCTTTCAGGGTGCGCTCGTCTTCCTCGATCAGGCGCTTGCAGATGTCCTTGGCCTTGTCGATGTCGTCGGCATAACCGATACCGAAGGTCATGTCACAGCGACGGGTCTCATAGGCACTGAGGTTGGTCAGGCTGGCGTTGGCCAGTTGGCCGTTCGGGATGACAATCCGGCGGTTATCGAAGGTGTCGACAATGGTGTAGAGGATACTGATTTCACGAACGGAGCCGAGGTAGCCTTGGGCATCGATCACGTCGCCAACCTTGAACGGTTTGAATATCAGGATCAGCACGCCGCCAGCGAAGTTCGCCAGGCTGCCCTGCAGAGCCAGACCGACCGCCAGACCGGCAGCACCGATAATGGCGATGAAGGAGGTGGTGGCAATACCTACCATGGAAGCCACGGAGATCAGCAGCAGGATCTTGAGGACTGCCCCGATCAGGCCGCAGAGAAACTTGTTGAGGGTGGGATCTTTCTGGCTGAGCTTGGCGTCAAGTACACCTACCAGTTTGTTGATCAGCCACATACCGATCACCAGGGTAATGATCGCCAGCACCACCTTGGGAGCGTAGGTCATCACCAGGGCGATCGCCTGGTCCAGCAGTTCGGATGCGCGCCCGTTGGCGCCGATGAGGTCTTCCATCAAGGGACTCCTTGTTCCTTAGAGTTTTTCTGAGTGAGTTCGGACGTCGAAAAAAAGCTGATAAAACCGGTACCTTCCAGCCTTGTTTATAGCAGACATTTGCGTCAGGCGTGTAACAGCAGGGAAAACCGGTAAGGCCGGAGATCTACGCAGACCGGGCCAGATTGGCTTGCTCGATAATCACCTCGGGGCCTCCACGGACAAGAATCCGCCCCTCTTTCTGGCCGAGCTGGTAGTCGTACATTGGGTCGTAGTAGTCGGTCAGGAGCGCTTCGATCCAGGCATCGTGGCCGTGCAGGTCGCCGTGCTGCTCCTGGGTCGACAGGGCCGCTTCCATCAGCGCCCGCAACTGCTTGTGGCGCTCGCCGCCGAGGCGTTTGCGGATGCGGTCCATGGCGGACAACAGGTAGTCGCGGAAGTTCAGCCAGCCAGCCTCCTCGCCGTCCCGGGCTACGTAGTCGGCATGCATGTCTTCCACGTAGTCCTTGCGAATGATGGCGATCCGCTCCTCCATCGGTTGCTCCAGAACCAGCAGGGGCGCACCAGCCATACGCTCCCGCAGGCTCTCGGGCAGGGCGCAGCGGCCGATCAGGCGACTCTCGTCCTCCAGGTAAACCGGGCCGCCGGTCAGATGATGCGCCTTGAGCATGGCCACCGACAGGCGGTTCTCGAAATCGATCTGGGAAGGCTGGGGTGTGACCTGGCGGCCGAAACTCGAGCCACGATGGTTGGCCAGGCCCTCGAGATCCACCGGATTGGGCAGTTTATGCAGCACGCGGGTCTTGCCGGTGCCGGTGCGACCGCTCAAAATCCGGAATTCGCTCTTTTCGATGAGTTCCTCGAGGCTGTCGATCAGGAACCGGCGCAGGGCCTTGTAGCCACCCTTGACCAGCGGGTAATCGATGCCCGAATCCCTGATCCATTGCTGGGTCAGGCGCGAGCGCAGGCCGCCACGAAAACAGAACAGGTAACCGTCCGGGTGGCGGGCGACGAAGCGTTTCCAGGCCTCGATGCGCTGGGCCTTGATGTCACCGGCGACCAACTGGTGGCCCAGTTCGATCGCCTTGTCCTGGCCCTTCTCCTTATAACAGATCCCGACCCGATGCCGTTCCTCGTCGTTCATCAATGGAGCATTCTCGGCACTGGGGAAGCTGCCTTTGGCAAACTCCACCGGTGCCCGGACGTCCATCAGCGGCACGTCATTGAGGAACAGGGACAGGTAGTCGTCGGTGTCGGGTCGGGTCGCCATTGCACGGACCTGGAGGTTGAAAATGTGAGGCGAGAGTATAACGGATCGAGCGTCTTTCTGCCCATCCGGCGCTGCCTCCGGGCCTTCGGGCGGGTACAATGGCGGGCCGTTTGGATCCGGAGCTGGAGGGGCAATGTCACCGGAACGGTTGAATGAACACTTGCGCAAGACCCTGAGCCGCGGACGAGTGGCAGAAACCCGGCCAGGGGGCTGTCCGGACATCCCCCTGTACCTGTTTGACCCGGCGGTGCTGGAAGGCCCCCTGTCCCATGACGAGGCCCAGGCGGTGGTGGCGGAACCGGCTTACTGGTCGTTCTGCTGGGCCAGCGGGCAGGTGCTGGCGCAATGGATCCTTGAGCATCCTGACGTCGTTCGGGACAAGGTGGTGCTGGACTTCGGAACCGGGTCGGGGGTGGTTGCGGTGGCGGCGGCGCTGGCCGGTGCGGCGCGGGTGATCGCGTGCGACCTGGATCCGGCGGCCCTGGATGCTGCGGCCGCCAACGCGGAGCTCAACGGCGTGGTCCTGGAGTTTTGTGATGACTGGAACCGGAGACCCGAGGGTATCGATCTGGTGATGGCGGCGGACGTGCTCTATGATCCGGAGAACCGCCCTTTGCTGGAGGTATTTCGGGCCGCAGCGGCAGAGGTCTTGTTGGCGGATTCCCGGGTCAGAAATCTCGGTAACGACAGTTATGAAAAACAGGCCGTGATTGAAGCCAGGACCTGGCCGGATCTCAACGAATTTGAGGAATTCAACATGGTGAGAATCTATCGGGTAAAAGCCGGGGACTGAAAAAAACAAAGGGTGACCGCATGGTCACCCTTTCGGAACAGGTCGGCGCGTCCATGCGCTGGGGCAACTGCCTTGTTGCTGGTCCCTGGTCTCCGATCCCTGGCGCCAGCATCCGAGCCGGCTTTCCGGTTAACTTTCCCTTAAGCGAGGCGTCCCTGTGTCCCTGCCTCTCCCCGCGCTCCTTGCCGGGGTGCATCCGATGCGTCGTCCACTTCCCTGTCATCCCTGACGAAGTCACTATAGCAAGGGAACGTTGACAAACGTGTGACGTGAGCGATTCCTACTTTCCCAATGCTGTATCACTTCCGGACCGTTTCAATTAGATCAATGGGTTAGGGTGCAATAAGTGGGCTCGCTGATGCCGTCGCACTCATTGATGCTAAGAGTTCGCACAGTAATGTAGGAAATATCTCACAAGGATTCGGGCGAATCTCTCAGATCCAGCTTTCCGGCCCTGGGCAGCCCCGGCCAGGGCAGCAGGCCAATGGCAATGCCGACGCCATCGGCAAGCAGGTCTTGCAGGGAAAAATCCCGGTAGGGCAGGGTCGCCTGCACCAGTTCAATGGCGAGGCCGAACAGCAACAGCGCCGGCACGTACCAGAGTGCCCGCAGTTCCGGCCAGGCCAGACGGGTCAGTATGGTCAGCTCAAGGAATGCGATCAGGTGGTTGATCTTGTCGCTGGGAGTGGAGGGCATGGGGTAGCGGGTGTCCATGGTAGCCAGCACCACGATTGCGATGAGGGACACGGCCACCGCGACCCGCCAGAGTGTCCGGTTTTGGAGCAGGGCCTGACCGTGTTGTTTCAATGATGCCATGGGGAGTTTCCGAGAGTCCTTCCGGGCTGTGGGATATTTGCCAACATGATATGCTTTGCGCCCCGTCACTGTCATTGAAGCGGAGGATCAGCCAGCCATGCTCAAGGGTAACTTTTTTCGCGGACTGGGTTACCTGGGGGAGGGTTTCCGCCTGATTCGACAGCCCGGCCTGCGCCTGTTCGTCGTCATTCCCATTGTTATCAACATCTTCCTGTTCGGCATTCTGTTCTATTTCATGGCCGAGGGCTTTGCGGCGCTGATTGCCATGGCCATGGGATTCCTGCCGGACTGGACCTGGCTGCAGGCTCTCGACTGGCTGTTCTGGATCCTGTACGGCGCGGTGATTCTGCTGATGCTGGCCTACGGGTTCGTGATTGTCGCCAATCTTATCGGTTCCCCGTTCTACGGTTATCTGGCAGAGCTTACCGAGAAGTATCTCACCGGCCAGGAAATCAATACCGAAGACAGCTGGGCGACCATCATCAAGGACATTCCCCGCGCTCTGTGGCGGGAAGTCCAGAAAATCCTGTATTACCTGCCCCGTGCCATCGGCCTGTTCATCATCGGTCTTATTCCCGTGGTCAACCTGGTGGCGGCGGTGCTCTGGTTCCTGTTCAACTGCTGGATGATGGCCCTGCAGTACGTGGATTTCCCGGCGGATAACCACAAGGTCAGCTTTCCCGCCCTGCGCCGGCTGCTGGGTGACACCCGGCTCTCGGCCCTGGGATTCGGGTTGCCGGTGGCCCTGGCGGCGATGGTGCCGGTGCTGAACCTGGTGGTGGTGCCGGCGGCGGTTTGCGGCGCAACTGCTTACTGGGTGCGGGAAAACGGCTCGGCCCTTAAATAAGTTCTGCATAAATTTCGGCAAGTAATTTCGGTTTGGAGGCTTCTTGGAAACATCGGATTTTGTCATTGGTCAGCGCTGGGTCAGTCACAGCGACACCGGGCTGGGCCTGGGGATTGTCACAGATATTTCCGGGCGTCGGGTCACCCTGGGTTTTCCAGCCGCGGACGAGGAGCGCACCTATGCCATCGACAACGCGCCCCTGTCCCGCATCGTCTTCCAGATAGGCGAAGAGATCGAGACCTTTGACGGCGACCGCTACACCGTCCGCGCCGTGGAGGACGTCGGTGGTGTGCTCATGTACCACGCCGATGACGGCGAGAACATCCACCAGATCTCCGAGGTGAAGCTGGCCGGCTCGGTCAATTTCTCGGCTCCGCACCAGCGTCTGTTTGCTGGTCAGTTTGACCGTAACGGGGCGTTCCGGCTGCGTTACGCCACCGTTCAGCACCAGGATCGTCTGCGGGCTTCGCCCGCCCAGGGACTGATCGGTGCCCGTACCCAGCACCTGCCTCACCAGATCTACATTGCCCAGGAAGTGGCCCGGCGCCACGCGCCGAGGGTCTTGCTGGCGGATGAGGTCGGTCTGGGCAAGACCATCGAGGCTGGCCTGATCCTGCATTACCAGCTCCACACCGGTCGCGCCAAACGGGCGCTGATCGTGGTGCCGGATTCCCTGATTCACCAGTGGCTGGTGGAAATGCTGCGCCGGTTCAACCTGCGTTTTTCCATCATCGACCAGGAACGTTATGACGCCCTCAAGGATGACGAGGATGACATTGACGCCCTGGTGAACCACATCTTTGGTGACGAGAATGCGGAAAACCCGTTCGAGACCGACCAACTGGTCCTGTGCAGTCTCGATTTCCTGACCAGGAACGCCGGTGCCCGCGAGGATGCCCTGGCCGCTGGCTGGGACCTGATGATTGTCGATGAGGCCCATCATCTGGCCTGGGCGCCGGAGGCGGCGAGCCCGGAATACGAGGTGGTGGAATCACTGTCGGCCCGGGCCCGGGGCCTGCTGCTGCTCACCGCCACACCGGAGCAGGTGGGTATCGCCAGCCACTTCGCCCGGTTGCGGTTGCTGGATCCGGCCCGTTTCCACGACCTGGAGACGTTCCGGGAAGAGGAAGCCCATTACGAAACCATCAACCAGGTGGTGCGTCGCCTGCAACAGGACGAGGCGATCAGTGACGCCGACCGCGAGGCCCTGCGCGGCTGGCTCGGCGATGAACTGGACCAGCTGGAGCAGGAAAGCGATACCCACCAGAACATCATTGATGCGCTGCTCGACCGCCACGGCACCGGCCGGATCCTGTTCCGCAACACCCGCGCGGCGATCCGGGGCTTCCCCGAACGCCAGCCGGAGCCGGTTTCGCTGCCATGCCCGGAACTCTATGACGGCCTCGATGTGGGGGTGGAGGGGCTTAGCCCCGAGCATGGCCGCGCCGAGGAGCGCTGGCTGGCCGAGGACCCGCGTGTTGCCTGGCTGGAGAAGACCCTGCTGGGCCTGCGCCCGGCCAAGGTGGTGGTGATCTGTGCCCACGCCGAAACGGCCATGGCGCTGGAACACTATCTGCAGCTGCGGGCCGGTATCCGCAGCGCGGCATTCCATGAGCATTTGAGCCTGGTGGAACGGGATCGTGCGGCGGCCTATTTCTCTGACAGCGAGCAGGGCGCCCAGGCTCTGATCTGTTCGGAGATCGGCAGCGAGGGCCGGAATTTCCAGTTTGCCCATCACCTGGTGCTGTTCGACCTGCCCGCCAATCCGGACCTGCTGGAGCAGCGCATCGGGCGGCTGGACCGCATTGGCCAGACCGACACCATCCGGATCCATATCCCGTACCTGGAGGGCACCAGCCAGGAGGTCCAGTACCGCTGGTTCCATGACGGGCTGAATGCCTTCGCCGAAAGTTGCGCCGTGGGCGTGGCCGTGCAGGAGGCTGTGCAGGACCGGTGGCAGCAGGCCATCGATGGCGACACGGGTGTACTGGAGGAGCTGATCGAAGCCTCTGCCCGGGAAACCACGCGGCTCAAGACCATGCTGCAGAACGGCAGGGATGCCCTGATCGAACTGAATTCCTGCCGCCGGGACGTGGCCGAGGAGCTGATCGGCCGGATCGAGGAGGAAGAGGCTTCCGCCGAGGTCCGGGATTACATGATCGAGGCCTTCGACATCCTCGGCGTGGACGTGGAAGACCACGGCGAGCACTCGGATGTGCTCAAGCCCGGTGAGCATTACCACGCCGGGCATGTGACCGATTTGCCGGAAGACGGCCTGACCGTGACCTGGAGCCGGGAGCAGGCCCTGGAGCGGGAAGACCTTGCCTTCATGAGCTGGGAGCACCCGATGGTGACTGGCGTGATGGATTCGGTGACCAGCTCCGGTCTGGGCAAGGCCGCGCTGGCCAGCCTCTCGGTCAAGGCGCTGCCGCCGGGGACTCTGCTGATGGAGGCCCTGTTTACCGTGCACTGCCCGGCCCCGGAGTCGTTGCAGCTGACCCGTTACCTGCCGGTGTCGCCCCTGCGGTTACTGGTGGATGTCAATGGCAAGGAGCTGTCTGCCGCCTTGCCCCACGACCGGCTGAATGAGCTGTGCTCCAACATCCGCCGCCGTACCGCACAGGCGATCGTGCCCCAGATCCGGCCTCAGGTGGAGACCATGGTGGATCACGCCGAGCGCCTGTCCGAACCGCACCTGGAACCCATGAAGAAGAAAGCTCTGGCCGGTGTCGAGGCCGTGTTCGGCCCGGAAGTTCGCCGGCTTGAGGCCCTGCAGAAGGTCAACCCGGCCATCCGGGATGAGGAGATCGACTATTTCCGCAACCAGCTGGCGGCGGCCCAGGAGGCGGTCAGTCATGCCAGCCTGGCGCTGGAGGGTATTCGCGTCATTGTGACTGCCTGATGGCGGTAACTCCCTGACCGGGAAGCAATTGCTGGCCAGCCCTCATCTGATGAGGTACCGTGAACGTAACACAGTGTAGTCTTGGTGCTCCGGGGCCGGCTGGCAGCCGTCAGCCGCCGGAGTTCTCGCAATCCATGGAGGACAGAGAAAACCTATGATGACTTTCATTCTGTTTGTGGCAGCGCTCGCGGGCCTGCTGATCGTCATGCGCCGTGAGGCGGGGGCCAAACCGGCCATCGGTGTGATGGTGGTGGTCGGGTTCCTGTCCTGGATCTTCGCCTCCGGCTGGCTGGCGCTGATACTGTTTCTCGGTGCCGCTGCCACGGCCGCAGCCGGCTTGCCGGGGTTTCGCCAGGGTTGGCTGACGCCCCGTATCTTCGCCATGTTCAAGAAGGTGGCGCCCAAGGTTTCCGATACCGAAAAAGTGGCCCTGGAAGCCGGCACCGTCGGTTGGGACGGGGAGCTGTTCACCGGCCGCCCGGACTGGCACAGCCTGCTGATCAACCGCAACAATGGCCTGAGTGAGGAAGAGCAGGCCTTCGTGGATAGCCAATGCACCCACGCCATCTCCATGTGCAATTCCTGGGATATTGCGGTGGAGCGGGCCGACCTGCCGAAAGAGCTGTGGGACTTTCTGAAGAAAGAGAAGTTCTTCGGCATGATCATTCCCAAGGAATATGGCGGCCTGGAATTCTCCGCCAAGGCCCAAACGGCGGTACTGCAGAGGCTGGCGGCGAACGAAATGCTGATGGTCACCGTCGGTGTGCCGAACTCCCTCGGCCCCGGCGAGTTGCTGGTCAAGTACGGTACTGAAGAACAGAAAAAGTATTACCTGCCGCGCCTGGCCGATGGCCGGGAGATTCCCTGCTTCGGCCTGACTGGCCCGCGCGCGGGTTCCGATGCCACCTCGCTGCCGGATACCGGCATCGTGTGCAAGCAGGAAGTGGACGGCAAGGAAGTGCTGGGTATCCGCCTCAACTTCGAGAAACGCTGGATTACCCTGGCGCCAGTGGCGACGGTGGTTGGTCTGGCCTTCCGCATGTTCGATCCCGATGGCCTGCTGGGCGACACCGAAGACTACGGCATTACCTGTGCCCTGATTCCCCGGGACACCAAGGGCATGGAAATCGGTCGCCGGCATTGCCCGATCGGTACGCCGTTCCTGAACGGCCCGATCCGGGGCAAGGATGTCTTCATTCCCCTGGATTACATCATCGGCGGCCAGAAGATGGCCGGTGAGGGCTGGCGCATGCTGGTGGAATGCCTGTCGGTTGGTCGCTGCATCACCCTGCCGTCCGGTGCAGCGGGCGCTGCGGCCTACTCGGTGGGCACAGCCGGTGGCTTCACCCGTATCCGCCGCCAGTTCAACACCCCGGTGGCCGAGATGGAAGGCGTGCAGGAGCCCCTGGCCCGTATCGCCGCCAAGACCTACATTGCCCAGGCTGCGGTGAACCATACCGCCAACATGATCGACAACGGCCAGAAACCGGCGGTGCCGTCGGCCATCCTGAAATACCACCTGACCGAGTTCCAGCGCGGGATCCTTACCGACGCCATGGATGTCCACGGTGGCAAGACCGTGACTCTGGGACCCCGTAACTACCTGGGCATCGGCTACAGCGGCGCAGCGGTATCCATTACCGTGGAAGGCGCCAACATCATGACTCGCAGCCTGATGATCTTCGGCCAGGGCGCGATTCGCTGCCATCCCTACGTTCTCGAGGAACTGGCGGCCAAGGACAACGACGATATCCGGGCCTTCGACAAGGCATTTTTCGGCCACGCCGGCCTGATCTTCGGCAACGCGTCCCGGGCCTTCACCCAGGCCCTGGGGCTGGGTCGTG
This sequence comes from Marinobacter pelagius, assembly GCF_003315345.1. Lineage (GTDB taxonomy): Bacteria > Pseudomonadota > Gammaproteobacteria > Pseudomonadales > Oleiphilaceae > Marinobacter > Marinobacter pelagius_A. Next base: position 5,789 of record NZ_QNRO01000023.1, on the reverse strand, counting down.
CCGATGTGCCCTTTGACAGCTCCAGCCGCCGCTACGCCCAAGCGGTGGCCCGATTTAGCGCCGCGTTCGGCCTGTGCGCCGATGCTGCGATGACCACCCTGGGCAGCGAGCTGAAAATGCGGGAGCTGATTTCCGCCCGCCTGGGGGACATGCTGTCCAACCTGTACCTGGCGTCCATGGTGCTGAAGAACTGGCATGAGACCCAGCCGGTCGAAGGCGAGCGCGAGGTGATGGAGTACAGCCTGGAACTCCTGATCAATCGCACCGAGAATGCCCTGGACGAGTTCCTGCAGAACCTGCCTAACCGGCCGGTGGCGATGACGCTCCGGGCAATTACCATGCCCCTGGGCCGTCGATGGGATGCGCCGCACGACAGCCTGGCCCGCAAACTGGCCAAGGCTATTTCCACTGATACCCCGATCCGCCACAAACTTCTGGCCAGTATCTGGAGCACGGACGGTGAGGGCACGGTCGAGAATCCGGTGGCTCGCTATAACGGACTGCTGAAGGATTATGACAAGGCAGAGCAGCTGTACCGCAAGGCAACCAAAGCGTACGCCAAGGGTAAGCTGCCGATGACGGCGTTGCATCCGGAAGAGCGCTTTGAAGCCGCTCTCAAGGCGGGGATCTACACCAAGGAAGAGGCGGACTTCATGCGGCAGTACGAGGAGGTTGTGCTGGAAATGTTGACCGTGGATGATTTCCCGTTTGATGCCTTTGCCCGCAACCAGGAAACCGTGATAGACCATAATCCGGCTTGATCGTGGCCGGATATTCCGTAGTGTAATGGAGGGCGCCCCGTCGGGCGCCTTCTGTTATTCAGGGTGGAGAAAGCAGGTATGTGGCTGTCGTTTCTGGCGGTAAGTATGGGGGCGGTGATCGGTGCCAACCTCCGTTGGGCCCTGGGGCTATGGCTCAACACCACCTACCACGCCATTCCTTATGGCACCCTGCTGGCAAACCTCAGCGGTGGTTGGCTGATCGGACTGCTCATGGGCTACTTCACGCACGGCCCCTCGCTGTCGCCCGAGTGGCGCCTGTTTGCCATCACCGGCCTGTGCGGTGCTCTGACCACGTTCTCCACCTTTTCCCTGGAAATGTTTGCGGCGCTCCAGGAGGGGAAATGGGGTATGGCAATCGCCGGCGTTCTCGCCCACGTGGTGGGTTCTATCCTGATGACCGCCCTCGGTTTTTACACCTTTTCCCTGATCCGGGGCTGACTCCCTCGTGGTGGGTATCTTTACCTACATAAATCTTTGAAATTTCGCTTGGCATTGCGCTGATTCCCGCGTAGAGTTGCATCTCAAGGAAAGAGTCAGTAAAGCGTTTCATGAATAAGACGTACCTGTAGTAAGTAGTGCCGTCCTGTTTTTGATTAAGCGAGTTCTGTATTTCCGCAAACGCTGACCAATCGCCGCTGTGGCGTGAGGCAGTAGAGTAAATGATTGATTTCAGGAAGTTTAAGTATGTCTACTACTACCGGTACTGTTAAGTTCTTCAACGAAGCTAAAGGCTTTGGCTTTATCACTCGTGAAGGCGGCCCGGACGTATTCGTTCACTACAGCGCCATTCAGGGCTCTGGTTTCAAGACCCTGGCCGAAGGCCAGCAGGTCGAGTTCACCGTAACTCAGGGCCAGAAGGGTCCTCAGGCGGAGAACGTTGTTGCTCTGTAATCCCTGACGGATTCAGCAACATCAGAAAAAAGGCAGCTTCGGCTGCCTTTTTTTGTGATTTTCCCGGCAATATGTAATCTTTGCTCCCCTTTTGCTCGTTTAATCGGTTGTCGAGAATTACAGGGACCCCTTCATGCTGTTTCGAACTCTGAAAGCCACCTGGATCCTGTTCTGGGCAGTCCTCCTTACCCTGATCCTGTTCCTGCCCATCGTGATTGCCGCTCTTGCCGGCAAGCGGGGTGATGCTGCCTTCCACGGCACCCAGATCTATGCCTGGATCATTCTGAAGGTGTGTGGCATCCGCCTGCGAGTCAGTGGCAAGGAACATATCCAGCCGGGCCAGCGCTACGTCATTCTCAGCAACCACGCCTCCTATTTCGATCCGCCCGCCCTGGTACTGGCCCTGGGCCTGCAGTATCGTTGGGTGATCAAGAAGGAGTTGCGCAAGGTGCCCCTGTTCGGGCTGGCGCTGGAAACGTCCCGCAACCTGTTCATCGACCGGTCAAAGGGCGCAGACGCTCTTGAGAGCATCAAGCAGGGCGTCGCCCAGTTGCCGGATGGTACCGGTATCTTGTTGTTTCCCGAGGGGACCCGGTCCTGGGACGGCAAACTGTTGCCTTTCAAGCGGGGCGGGTTCGTGATTGCACGGGATGGTGGACTGCCAATCCTGCCGATCACCATTGTTGGCTCCCATGACCGGCTGCCCAAAGGCCATGCCGCCTTTACCAGTGGCGAAATCCACATTGTCATCCATCCCCCGGTGAGTGCAGCCGACAAGCCGGTGGAGGTGCTTATGGACGAGGTGCGGGCAACGATTGGTGGTGCTCTGGAGCAGAAAAGGTAGGCGCGCGCCCCGGAGCTTCCGAGGCGCGCTGGTTGCCGCTTACTGGCTGAAGATTCGCTGGTAGAATTCCATGGTGCCCTGCCAGGAGCGGGTGGCAGCCTCTTCGTCATAACCGATGGGCATGTTGAATTCCTCGGCGACCTTGTCGGCACCGGGGTTGGTGAAGGAGTGCCGGACACCCGGGAAGCTCACCAGGGTCAGGTCCACTTCGGCATCCTGCATTTCCTTGACCAGGCCGGCGACCTGATCGGAGGGGACCATCTGGTCAGCACCGCCGGTGTAGACCTGGACCTGGGCCTTCACCTCACCGGCCTGGGCCTTGATCGGGCTGCCCAGGGCGCCGTGATAGCTCACCACACCATCCAGATCCACACCCAGGCGGGCCATGTTCAGCACCACCGCACCGCCAAAGCAGTATCCCTGGGCCGCAATACGGTCGCCATCGACACTCTCGTGGTTCTGCAGCAGTTCCTTGGCCTTGAGGAAGCGCGCCTTCATCTGGTCCATGTCCTTGGTGGCTTCCTGCATGAATTTCTGGGCCGTGTCGGGGTGGTCGGTGACCTTGCCCGAGCCGTACATGTCCAGCGCAAGCGCTGTGTAGCCGGCGGCCGCCAGCTTTTCGGCCTGGTCCCGGGCGAACTCGTTATGGCCCCACCATTCGTGAACCACCAGCACGCCGGGGCGCTGGCCCTCATCCTCATCGTCCCAGGCCAGATAGCCGGTGAAGGTAGTGCCATCAATCGTGTATTCGATGGTTTCGGTCTGCATTTCGGCGAGGACTCCTGTGCTGGCCAGAGATAGGCCGAGAGCGGTTGCCAGGGTTGTCGTTCTGATCGGGTTCATGCTTCCTCCTGTTCCTTCTGGTTCTGGTTTTCTTGTGCCGTTTGATACGGCCTTGGCCGGAAAACCGATGCATTCATTTGCGTCATCCGGAATACCGTCCTTTTTACTACACTTGAGCCAGAAACTCACAGATTCACTTTGGCACAGTGCGGGAGATTGTCCATGAAAGTCGGGGTTCCGAAGGAGATCAAGAACCATGAGTACCGGGTCGGTATGATCCCGGCGTCGGTTCATGAGCTGTGTGGCCACGGTCACGAGGTGTACGTACAGGAAGGTGCCGGAGCGGCCATCGGCTTTTCCGATGAGGATTACCGGCAGGCCGGTGCCCGGTTGGTGGCCAGCGCAGAGGAGGTGTTCGAACAGGCGGAGCTGATCGTCAAGGTCAAGGAGCCCCAGGCCGGCGAGCGGGCCATGCTCAGGCCGGAACACACCCTGTTCACCTACCTGCACCTGGCTCCGGACCAGGCGCAGACCGACGACCTGGTGCAATCCGGCGCTACCTGCATCGCCTATGAAACGGTGACCGATCACGCCGGCCGTCTGCCGCTGCTGGCGCCCATGTCCGAAGTTGCCGGGCGTATGTCGATCCAGGCCGGCGCTCACTGCCTGGAGAAGTACCTCGGTGGGCGGGGCGTCCTGCTCGGTGGTGTGCCAGGGGTCAGTCCGGCCCGGGTCACCATCATTGGTGGTGGCGTGGTGGGGCAGAATGCCGCCGCCATGGCCGTTGGCCTGGGGGCCCAGGTGACGGTGGTGGACCGCAACATGGAGGTGCTCCGGCACCTGGACCACCGTTTCGGCAACCAGATTTCCACCCTGTTCTCCACCGCTCACACCCTGGACCAGGCAGTCATCGAGTCCGATCTGGTGATCGGCAGCGTGCTGATTCCCGGTGCCTCGGCACCCAAGCTGATCACCCGGGATATGGTCCGGCGCATGCCCGAGGGCAGTGTCATCGTGGATGTGGCCATCGACCAGGGCGGCTGTGCCGAGACCTCGAAACCCACCACCCATGACAATCCGACCTACATAGTCGATGGTGTGGTACATTACTGCGTGGCCAACATGCCCGGTGCGGTGGCGAGAACGTCCACCCTGGCACTGAACAACGTCACCCTGCCATTCATCGCGGCCCTTGCGAACAAGGGGCCTGGGCAGGCATTGAGGGATGATCCGCACCTGCTGGCCGGCCTGAACGTGATGGCTGGCAAGGTGACCTACAGGGAAGTGGCCGAAGCCACCGGGTATACCTATACAAACCCTGAAACCCTGCTGGGAACCTGACAACCGGAGCAGATATGAAGCTGATTGGATCCACCACCTCTCCCTACGTGCGCCGAATCCGTATCCTGCTGGATGAGGAACCCTACGAGTTCATCAACCTGGATATCTACGGGGAAGGCCGGGACGAGCTGCGGCGCAACAATCCGGCGCTGAAGATTCCCATGCTTGAGGATGAGGGCCAGGAACTCTACGACTCCCGCATCATTGCCCGCTACCTGAGCGCCAAACAGAACCGTGATCCGTTGACCTGGGACCAGCAGAACCAGCTCACCCTCATCGATGCCGCCAATGATTCCGCAGTCACTCTGCTGTTGGCCAAGCGCTCCGGCGTTGATGTCGAGGCCGACGTGATGTTCTTCAACCTGCAGCGGGAACGGATCATGACCACCCTGCGGACCCTGGCGGCCCAGGTCGAGGAAGGCCAGTTCGAGGCCTGGAACTACCCGGCGATCTGCCTGTACTGCCTGGTGGACTGGCTGGATTTCCGGGATCTGGTGGATTTCACCGGTGTTGAAAGCCTGCTGGCGTTCCGGGACAGCCGCAAGGGCAAGCCCTGGGTGGCCCAGACCGATCCCCGCCAGGCCTGATCTTTCCCCTGCCTTCCTGCTTACGGGTGGTCCGCTACGGGCCATCCGGAGCCCCTGAAATTTAAGTTGAATTTAAGTCCTTCTGACGGTTGCAGAGGCGAACTATCGCTTTTATCTTTGGTTGTCACTTAATCAATTAAGACCAGATTCGGACCACCGTCTCTGGCTTGATGGTTAAGCAAGGACACTGACTTGAGGCATTGATCGTGGCATCAGAACAGGAGACGCTCCACACCTGACTCCGACGGACCCATTTTTTTGGTCTATCGACTTAATGCATTAAGTCAGCATCGACTGGACGAAAATCAAACCTTACAAAAACAACACGAGGTTCCGACAGATGATCTTTGGTAAAGCACCAAACCCCAACCCCCTGGCCCTTGCGGTCACCCTGGCTCTCGCCAGCACGTCCCTGGCCGCCCAGCAGCAGACCGTCGAGGAGCGCCTGGCGGCCCTGGAAGAAAAACTCGCTGAAGTAGAGCCGAAGGCTACCGGTGACGAAGGGTTTTCCTTCAACACCTACGCCCGCTCCGGGCTGTTGCTCAATGGCGACCTGCAAAG
>NZ_QNRO01000022.1 GCF_003315345.1 Marinobacter pelagius | reverse complement strand
CAAATCTCTCAAACCCGCTAAAAACCGTCCGGCTTACTGCTTCAAACGAGGCGCGCATTCTACACTGAACCGCCACCTTGTCAACCGCTTTCTGAGGAAATCTGAAAACCATTTTCTTCAAAGCTTTCAAGCAGTTACTCCCTTGGGCCACCCCTGTCTCAGTGGCTTGTCCCTCAGAAGTGGTGCGCATTCTACAGCCCTCAGGAAAACTGTCAACGACCAATTTCGGTTTATTTTCCCGGACTTCGGTTTCCACCTATTCGACCGGTCAAATGCCGATCAGTTCGTTCAAAAACTATACTGAATACGCACCACACTGCCAATACCCGGAAGCTCACGACTCACCCGGGTAGAAAATCAGATATCTACCTTTACAGCAGCGGCAGCATTACGAGCTTTCGCCCTCGCCTCTTCTATAAACTCTCCCCGGGCCAATGCCACCCCCATCCGACGCCTTCCTTTAAGCTCGGGCTTACCGAACAGGCGCAACTGGGTATCCGGCTCAGTCAAAGCAGACTGCAGATCAGAATATGCCACCTCCCCGGAATCACCTTCCGGGAGAATGACCGCCGACGCGCTCGGGCCATTCTGACGGATCGCCGGAATCGGCAGACCAAGAATCGCTCTGGCGTGAAGCGCGAACTCGGAAAGATCCTGGGAGACCAATGTTACCAGCCCGGTATCATGGGGGCGCGGGGACACTTCGGAAAACCAGACTTCGTCTCCCTTAACAAACAGCTCAACGCCATAGATGCCGTAACCGCCCAGGTCTTCAACCACGGCAGAGGCAATCTCACGGGATCGTTCCAGCGCCCTCGCCGACATCGGCTGGGGCTGCCAGGACTCCCGGTAGTCCCCGTCCTCCTGGCGATGACCAATCGGCTCGCAGAAGGAGACTCCATCGCGATGTCGCACGGTCAACAGGGTGATTTCATAGTCAAAGTCCACAAAGCCCTCAACGATGACCCGCCCCTTACCGGCACGGCCCCCGCTCTGTGCGTACTCCCAGGCAGCCTCGATATCACTTTCGGTCTTGACCGTGCTCTGCCCTTTACCGGAGGAGCTCATCACCGGCTTGACCACCAGGGGCAGTCCAACTTCCGCTACAGCCGCCAGGTACTCTTCTTTATTGCCGGCAAAGCGGTAGGGAGATGTGGGCAGACCAAGTTCTTCCGCGGCCAGCCGACGAATCCCTTCCCGGTTCATGGTCAGGTTAACCGCCCGCGCTGTCGGGATAACCCGGTACCCTTCTTCCTCGAGCTTCACCAGCTCCGGGGTGGCGATTGCCTCGATTTCAGGAACAATCAGGTTCGGCTTCTCCTGCTCGATTACCGAACGCAACGCTGCCGCATCGAGCATATCGATCACATGGGAGCGATGGGCAACCTGCATTGCCGGCGCGTTGGCGTATCGATCAACCGCAATCACTTCCACGCCGTAGCGCTGCAATTCGATGACCACTTCCTTGCCAAGTTCACCGGAACCGCAGAACAACACCTTGAAGGCATTGCTCTTTAAAGGAGTACCGATACGTACGGTGTTGTTATCTGTCATGTCAGAGGGCCACCTTTTGTTCTCTCTTTGCCACCTCGCGCAGGACTTCCCTTCGTTCGTCATTACTCATCTGGGTCCAGCGCAGGATTTCGTCTCCGGTACGATGACATCCGATACAGACATCGTTCTCGTCCAGGGCGCACACGCTCACACAGGGTGAGCGGACTTTATCGGATACATTCATTTATCGGGGTCGCAGGCTGTCAGTTGTTGAATGTAGCGGGCACCATTCTCGACATAATGGGCAGCGCTCATCTCCAGCATTTTCTTCTGGTTGTCGTTCAGCTCACGTTTGATCTTGCCGGGAGAGCCGACCACCATGGAGCCGTCCGGAATCTCCATACCCTCCGGAATCAGGGTATTGGCACCGATCAGGCAGTGCTTGCCGATTTTTGCGCCATTCAACACAACCGCGTTGATTCCGATCAGAGAATAGTCGCCGATCTCACATCCGTGAAGCATGACCTTGTGGCCAACCGTCACTCCCCGCCCAAGAGTCAGGGGGATCCCGGGGTCGGTATGAAGTACAGAGCCATCCTGAACATTGGTTTCCGGCCCAATGGTGATCAGTTCGTTGTCACCGCGGATAACCACGTTGTACCAGACACTGCTTTTTTCCATCAGCTTCACGTTGCCAATCACGGTGGCATTGTGGGCAACAAACTGGTTATCGCCTTCCAGCTTTGGCCTGCGATCGCCAAGCTCGTAAAACATGTCAGCCTCCTTTAGGGGGTTCCAGCAAATCAATCCGGGCATCGTACACCGCGTTCAGGAAGTCAACCAGAACCACCGCGGAAAGCCCCCAAATCTGGAAACGCTCCCAGCGATAGCAGGGAACATAGAAAGTATTGTTGAGAAAACTCAGGGCATCGGTGCGTTCCCGGCGGTCTTCCAGGAAAAACGACAGGGGAACCCGGAATACACATTCTATTTCCGCCGGGTTGGGTTCGAGAGAGTGATCAGCGGGCACCACTCCAACGTAGGGAGTCACCAGGATTCCGTAGCGGGACATGACCTGGCTCAGCGGGGCGATAACCTCCACCTGGTCCGGCGGCAGGCCTATCTCCTCGTGGGTTTCCCGCAGCGCGGTCGCCGCAAGTGAAGGATCTCCGGGATCCCGCTTGCCACCCGGATAGGCCACCTGCCCCCGATGGGTGCTCAGATTGGAGGAACGGAGCGTAAATACCATTTCCGGATTGCGGGGATCGTCGGTAACCGGCACAAGGATCCCGGCTTCGGGATAATCAAGGGCGAGCTGCTGTGGAGCATAACCAGCCAGTCGCTCGGTGAGAAAATCTCGCAAATCTGGTCTCCCGGGAACTTCTTTCTGTTAGGTGAGACAGCAGCAGTCGGTATCGTTAAACTGACTACCAAAACCAATTCATTATACGGGGAAAGTCATGAAGTACTGCAGCACATGCGGCCATCCGGTGGAACAACGCATCCCCGAAGGCGATAACCGGCACCGCTATGTCTGTGTCAGCTGCGAGACCATACATTACCAGAACCCGCGAATTATCGCCGGCACCGTTCCAGTATGGGAAGGCAAAATTCTGCTGTGTAAACGCGCCATCGAACCCAGATACGGCTATTGGACCCTTCCAGCCGGGTTCATGGAAAACGCCGAAACCACCATTGAGGCCGCAGCCCGGGAAACCCGTGAAGAGGCACTGGCCGAAGTGGATATCCATGGCCTGTTCTCAATCATTGATGTGCCACACATCAACCAGGTGCACATGTTTTACCGGGCCACCCTTATCGAAGGCCGGTTTGGCGCCGGGGAGGAATCTCTGGAGTCCAGGCTGTTTGCGGTAGAGGACATCCCCTGGGATGAAATCTCGTTTCCGACTGTCCGCAAGACCCTCGAGCTGTTTCTCGAAGACATGAAGACTGAAAACTACCAGGTGCACCTCAAGGACATCCGGCGCCCCATGTCGGCCAGAGGCAAGGCCTGATCAGAAATCCTCGATCCGGAAGATCTCATAGGCAGGCTCCTCATAGGGATGGGCCTGCTTAAGCGCTTTTAGAGCGTCATGGATCAGACTGTCTTCACAAACCAGTTCCACTTTGAACTCATCCACTAGCTCCACTTCGCCCTGCGACCCAAGATAGGGGTCACTGCCTTCCAGCGGACGGAACTGACCCTGACCCTTACACTGCCAGGCACAACTGTCATAATCGCCGATTCTTCCTGCCCCGGCAGCGAACAATGCCTGCTTGGTTTGTTCAAGGTGAGATTCCGGAACGAAATAACACATCTTGTACATGAAACCTCCTGCGAGATCGGATATTTTTTGTACAGATTAATAGCTTAGAAACTTACCCACAGATTCTGTGGATAACTCTGGGGAAAGTTTTTGGGAACATGCCCCGAACCCCCATGATTACTGGACTCCACTCAAATTGGCGACAAAATGGCCCAACTGAGAAACCCTTTATATTTCAAGAGTTTATAATATCCGGCCAATTATTGAACCAATTTCCCGGGTTTTGTGCACAGATCACACAACGAAGCCTTGAGAGTGTGCATAAAATTATTGAGTCAAGGGGATTTTTGCAAAATCCGGGAGATTTTTTCCTTGAAAACCACCCTGAAAAAGAGCATAGGCCAAAACAAAAAAGCCGGTGCCGGAAAGTACTCCCTGGGAGCATCTCCGACACCGGCTTCCGGTTCAGTATCGCTTAACCGAACCAGCGCCTCGCATTACGGAACATCCGCAGCCAGGGGCCATCTTCTTGCCAGCCCTCCGGACGCCAGGAATGCTGAACGGCACGGAACACCCGCTCCGGGTGCGGCATCATGATGGTAACCCGCCCATCCCGGGTGGTAACACCCGTGATACCTTCCTCGGAGCCGTTCGGGTTATACGGGTAACGGGTGGTTAACTGGCCCCGGTTATCGACATACCGCAGGGCCACCAGCTCGTTCTCGGACAACGCCCCGGCAGACGTACCGGAGGCAAATTCGACCCGGCCTTCGCCATGGGCGACCGCGATGGGCATCCGGGAACCGGCCATACCGTCGAGGAACGCCGACGGCGAGGAGGCAACCTCCACCATCACCAGCCGGGCCTCGAACTGTTCGGACTGGTTACGCACAAAGCGCGGCCAACCCTCACTGCCCGGAATCAGCTCGTGGAGATTGGACAGCATCTGACAGCCGTTACAGACGCCCAGCGCGAGCGTATCCTGACGGTTGAAGAAGTGGGCGAACTGATCCCGAACCCGATCGCTGAACAGGATGGACTTTGCCCAGCCTTCGCCGGCTCCCAGAACATCGCCGTAGGAGAAGCCACCGCAGGCTACCAGGCTGTTGAAACCGTCCAGCGTCACACGCCCGGCCAGCAGGTCACTCATGTGCACATCAACCGCCTCGAAACCGGCGCGGTCGAATGCCGCCGCCATCTCCACCTGGCCGTTCACGCCCTGCTCACGCATGACCGCCACTTTCGGGCGGGCACCGGTGTTGATGTAAGGCGCAGCAACGTCTTCGTTGATGTCAAAGTTCAGGTCAACGTGCAGACCTGGGTCTTCTGCATCCAGCAGGTTATCGAACTCTTCCCGGGCACAGTCGGCGTTATCCCTGAGGGACTGGATCCGGTAGCTGGTCTCCGCCCACAGACGCTGAAGTTCAGTGCGAGGTTCGTCCACCACCTTCTCGCCCTCAAAGCTCAGGCGCAGGCGGTCGTCCTCGTTCAGGGTACCGATCACACTGGTGTGATCGCCCAGGCCGGCACCGGAGAACTGCTGGAGTACAAACCCGGTGTCCTCGCGGCGAACCTGGATGACCGCCCCGAGTTCCTCGTTGAACAGTTCACGGGCGAACTGGGAGGCATCCTCAGCCAGGCCATCGAGCTTGATATCCACACCGGTACGACCGGCAAAACACATTTCCGCCAGGGTGACGAACAGGCCGCCATCAGAGCGGTCGTGGTAGGCGAGCAGCTTGCCATCCGAGTTCAGGCCCTGAATGACTGCGAAGAACGCCTTGATGTCTTCCGGGTCATCCAGATCCGGTGCCACCGCACCCACATGGCGATAGACCTGTGCCAGGGCGGAGCCGCCAAGACGGTTCTGGCCAGCGGCAAGATCCACAAGGATCAGGTCGGTTTCACCGGCATCGGTGGCCAGTTCCGGCGTCAGGGTCCGGGCAACATCGGTCACCGGTGCGAAACCACTGATGATCAGGGAAAGGGGCGCGGTCACACTCTTCTGCTCACCGCTCTCCTCTTCCCAAGTGGTCTTCATGGACATGGAGTCCTTGCCAACCGGGATGGTGATACCCAGCGCCGGGCACAATTCCATGCCCACCGCACGTACGGTTTCATACAGGTTTTCGTCCTCACCCGGGTGACCGGCTGCGGCCATCCAGTTCGCGGACAGGCGAATATCGGACAGGTTGGCAATCGGCGCCGCGGCCAGGTTGGTAATCACCTCGCCCACCGCCATACGGCCGGATGCCGGCGCATCGATGACCGCAACCGGAGTGCGCTCGCCCATAGCCATAGCTTCACCGGTGCGCACATCGAAGGAGCTCGCAGTGACTGCCACGTCGCTCACCGGCACCTGCCAGGGACCGACCATCTGGTCGCGGGCCACCAGACCGGTAATGGTCCGGTCACCGATGGTGATCAGGAAGCTCTTTGAGCCCACAGACGGCAACCGCAGTACCCGGCGGATCGCATCGTTCACATCGATCTTGGTGGAATCAAAAATCGGCTTGGTGAACGACGAACGGCTGACGCTCCGGTGCATACGGGGTGGCTTGCCGAACAGGACTTCCATCGGCAGGTCCACCGGCTTGTCGTCGAAATACGAGTCGCCAAGCTCAAGGTGATGCTCTTCGGTGGCCTCGCCAATAACGGCGTAAGGGCAACGTTCGCGCCGGCACAGGGCATCGAATAGATCCAGGTTTTCCGGCGCAACCGCCATCACGTAACGTTCCTGGGACTCGTTGCACCAGATTTCCAGCGGCGACATGCCCGGCTCATCACTAGGGATGTCACGGAGCTCGAATTTGCCGCCGCGGCCACCGTCCTTGACCAACTCAGGCATGGCATTGGAAAGCCCGCCGGCGCCGACGTCGTGGATGAAGCAGATCGGGTTTTTGTCACCCATCTGCCAGCAGCGATCAATCACTTCCTGGCAGCGACGCTCCATTTCCGGGTTATCCCGCTGTACCGAGGCAAAATCCAGGTTCTCGTTACTGGAGCCCGAATCCATGGAAGAGGCAGCACCACCGCCCAGACCGATCAGCATTGACGGGCCACCGAGCACGATCAGCTTGGCGCCAACCGGAATATTGCCCTTCTCCACATGCTGCTCGCGAATGTTGCCGAGGCCGCCAGCGATCATGATCGGCTTGTGGTAGCCGCGCACTTCCTCGCCAGCCGGGCCCGGCACCTTCTCTTCGAAGGTACGGAAGTAGCCCGCCAGGTTCGGACGGCCGAATTCGTTGTTGAACGAAGCACCGCCGATCGGACCCTCGATCATGATATCCAGCGCAGAAGCGATCCGGTCCGGCTTGCCGTAGCCGATTTCCCACGGCTGGGCATCGCCGGGCAGGTTCAGGTTGGACACGGTGAACCCGGTCAGACCCGCCTTCGGCTTGGAGCCACGGCCGGTGGCGCCTTCATCCCGGATCTCGCCACCGGAACCGGTGGCAGAACCCGCCGCCGGCGCGATCGCCGTCGGGTGGTTGTGGGTCTCCACCTTCATCAGGATGTGAATGTCTTCTTCGTTGTAACCGTAAACACCGGTCTCGGGGTCCGGGAAGAAACGGCCACCACGGCTGCCACGGATGACGGAGGCGTTGTCCTTGTAGGCAGACAGAACGCCCTCACTGTTCATCTCATAGGTATTCCGGATCATCGCAAACAGCGACTTTTCCTGACCTTCGCCGTCGATATCCCAGGACGCATTGAAGATCTTGTGGCGGCAATGCTCGGAGTTCGCCTGGGCGAACATCATCAGTTCGACGTCGGTCGGATCACGCTGGAGATCGGTAAAGGATTTCACCAGGTAATCGATCTCGTCGTCCGCCAGCGCCAGGCCCAGATCACGGTTGGCTTTCACCAGAGCATCACGGCCACCCGCCAGCACCGGTACCCGGCCCAGGGTACGGGGCTCGTCGTGGCTGAACAGCAGTTCGGCACCGCCCATCTCGTGGAAAACCTTCTGGGTCATCCGGTCATGCAGCAACGCTGCGATCTTTTCACGCTGATCGAGGCCAAGTTTCTTCGTAGCCCGGATGTAATAGGCGACGCCCCGTTCGATACGATGAATCTGCCGCAGTCCGCAGTTGCGGGCGATGTCGGTCGCCTTGCTCGACCAGGGAGACAGGGTGCCGGGTCTCGGTACCACCAGGAACAGAACACCATCCGGCTCCTCTACCGGAACGCTGGGGCCGTAGACCAGAAGGCGGTCGAGGATGGCCTGCTCGGAGTCGGAGAGGTCAAACTCCAGGTCCACAAAGTGCATGAACTCTGCATAGACATGTTTGACTTCAGGAACAATCTCCTGAATTCGGGAATGCAGTTTGCGGGAGCGGAAAGGCGAAAGCGCGGGTGCGCCGCGAAGTTCAAGCATGATATCAACCTGTATCGCGCGAAAAGAGGAAGTCCGGTGCTATTTGAAAGGCCGCAATGATACTTGAAAGCGCATCGAGGTTACAGCGCCGCTGCGGTTATTCCGGACTGTAAAATTGACATTATTTTGCACATTAATTGAGCAATTTTATTGACCATCCGTGGTGAGGCGGGGATCATAGTTAGCGTGGCAACGGACGCTACGCACAGCATGACAAAGGAATACGCTCGGGTTTTATGAGCGTATCTGGCTGATACAGCTGCAACGGAGACTAGGGATTTGTCCAGATTTTTCAATCACCTCGGCGCCGTCCCGGCGCATTTTGTGTTTCTGTTAGGAGCCGCTCTGGCTCTGACGGGTTGCTCGCGCCCAAGTACCGTCCAGGAAATCCAGAACGAAGGGGTTCTCCACGTCATCACCCGGGTAGCGCCCTCCATGTACTTCGAGGGCCGCGAAGGGGCAACCGGTTATGACTACGAGCTTGCGAAACGGTTCGCGGACGAGCTCGGCGTCCAGCTCCAGGTGCGCATCGCAGACGACAACACGGAAATCCTTTCGGTATTGGAACGCAACTACGCCCACATCGGCATGGCAGGTGTGGCGCTGCAGCCAGACCTCAAAAACAGGTACCGGTCCATCCCCACCGGAATCCAGGCCCAATCCGTCGTGGTTTATAACCGGGACCTGGAACACCCCGAGTCCCTGGAATCGCTGGCCGGACAGACCCTCCACCTGGTTGCCGACAGCGATCACGAGCACCTTCTGGACTCGGCTGCGTCCGAGGCAGGAATTTCTTGGAAGGTTCACCCGGGACTCGACGCTTCCGGGGTCCTGGCAAGGGTTGAGAGTGGTGAATTCCCCTATGCCGTGGTGTCTTCCAACGAGCTCGAGCTTAACCAGGTTTTCTACCCGAATGTGAAGGAAGCCTTCGGCCTCGGAAAACCCAGGGAGCTGGTCTGGCTGTTTCCGAAAGAACAGGATGGCACGCTGGCCCAGGCCGCCGGTCAATTCTTCCAGCGCCTGAAGAACGACGGTGTACTGGCACAATTATCCGAGCGGTTTTACGGGCACCTGGACAGGTTGAACTATGTCGGCGCCCGGACCTTCATGTACCACCTGGAAAACCGCCTTCCGAAATACGAGAAGCTGTTCCGCGACTATGCCCGGGACTTCAATATGGATTGGCGACTGCTCGCGGCCATCGGTTACCAGGAATCTCACTGGCGGCCGAATGCGGTCTCGCCCACTGGTGTCCGCGGCCTGATGATGCTGACCCGTAATACGGCGAACTATGTCGGTATCAACAACCGCCTGGACGCTGAAGAGAGCATCCAGGGCGGGGCCAAATACTTCCAGATGGTGCACGACAAGATTCCGGAACGAATCCCCGAGCCGGACCGGACCTGGTTTGCCCTGGCCTCGTACAATGTCGGCTTCGGGCACCTGGAAGACGCCAGACGACTGACCGAGAGCGCCGGCAAGGATCCCGACCGCTGGATGGACGTGAAGGAATTCCTGCCGCTACTCGCCCAGAAAGAGTATTACACCAAGACGCGGTACGGTTTCGCCCGTGGCCAGGAACCTGTGATTTACGTGCAGAATATCCGTCGCTATTACGACGTACTGGCCAGGGTACTGGAGCCTGCAGCGCCGGCGAAACCGGAGCAACCACAGATTGTCGGCATCGAGCCTCAAGCAGGCTCCAAGTCCGGCAACAACGCGAAAAAACCGGCAACTTCCACGCTCAGGGCCAGCCTGCCCAAAGATCTGGGTCTGATTCCACCGACTCTCTGAGACTTGCGGGAGTCAGCCCTCCGGGAGTTCCCTGGCCTCCAGGGCCCGTTCAACCTGGGAAGCCGAGAACCCGCGGCGATTCAGGAATCTGGCCTGTCTCACCTTGGTATCCCAGTCGTCCTCCAGGTCTGACAGGCCGAACCGCCGCTCCCGCAGCCTGATGGCAATTGCACACCAGTCGTCGTCGGTCATGGCATCGAGGCATTCCGGCGTATGGTGAACGCCGCGTTGCTGCAGTTCGCCGAGGATTCTGAGCGGGCCGTAGCCGAGATCCATTCTCTGTCGGGCGTAGACATCGGCAAACCGGTGGTCATCAAGCCAGCCCTGTTCCTCGTATTCGTCCAGTACCTCCTCGATCAGGCCATTCCCGAAGCGGCGTTGCCTGAGCTTCAGGGCCAATTCCAGGCGGCTGTGTTCACGGCGGGCCAGCAATCGAAGTGCCGCCGCCCGTGCTTTGTATTCCTGATCGTCCTGATTTTCCTGTTTTGCCATTCAGACCCTTTCCGCGCATGCATCCAAAACGCTAGACTAGCCCCCGATTTCCAAAGCATAGCGCTAAGTCCTTCAAAACCCGAACGGTCCCTGCGCTATGCGTGTACCCGGCCCGAAAGGGCCGATGGCCGGTGACGGCACACTTTGCCGGACACCGAGGACTGGTTTCAATCCCAAAGGACACCTTCATGGCCGCATTCATCCAGAAACTGTTCAGATCCCGCAAGTCACCAGAGACGACCGGAAAAACCCGCAAGGAAGTGCCCGAACAGTCCCAGGTACCCCCGGAAGATTCGCGCGCCGACCAGCGGGAAAGCCAGCTCGGATTGCTTAAGGGTTCTCCCTCACAGGAGCAACTGGGAAAACTCGCCCTGGAGGGTGTGACCGCGGACATTCGCCTGTCCGCCGCCAAGGGCCTGACCGACCCGGATCAACTGCAAAAAGTCCAGAAGCAGGCCAAGGGACGGGACAAGGGTGTCTATCAGACCGTCAAGCAGGCGCTGCAGGCCCATCGTCAGGACATCGAGCGCCGGGAAAACGTTGCCCGCACCATTACCTCACTGATCAGTAATGCGCAGGAGCAGGCCCGCAGCGAGGATACCAAGCTTTTCCAGGCACGACTGGAGGCGCTGACCAATCAGTGGAAGGAACTGGAAAGCCAGGCGACCGCGGAGCAGGTGCAGCAATTCCTGGAAGCCACCCATCGTTGCCGCGAGCGCCTGCAGGAAATGGAGGCCGCCCGCGAGGAAGAGCAACGCCATGCGAACCAGTTCCGGCAGCGCGAAGACACCCTGGAACTGCTCACAAACACCCTGGAAGACCTCAAATCCCAGGCCAGTGATTCCCTGCCCTCACTGTCTTCCCTGGACGCGCTCCAGAAAACCCAGGAAAACCGCTGGCTCGAAGCCACCCGGGATACCGAGGTGTCCCGGCAGGAACAAAAAACCTACGAGTCAGCCATGCTGGCCCTCAGAAACTACCTGTCAGCCCTGCGCAGGATGACCCAGGAGCGTGAACGCATCAGCGAACTCACGGCCGCCCTGGACTCCGGTGAGACCATAACCCCTGAACAGCAGGATCAGGCCAAGACCCTTATCCGCGAGATCGACTGGCCCGAGGGGTTTCCGAAACCGGCGCTGCTTGAACCAGTGCGCAAAGTGGCCGGCAGGCGTACGGAAAAACCTGCCCAGAAAGAGGAACAGGGCGACCAGAAGGCTCGTGTCGATAACCTGAAAATCACCCTGGACAAGCTGGAGTCCGCTCTGGAGGCCAAGCAGTTCAGGGAATCCAAGCAACTCCTCAAGACCGCACAGAATCAGTTCCGGGACCTGGACCGGCGTTATGCCAAGCCACTCCAGGCCAGGATGCAGTTGCTCACCGGCCAGTTCCGGGAACTCAGCGACTGGCAGGGTTTTGCCACCGAGCCCAAGCAGATAGCCCTGTGCGAGCAGATGGAGTACCTCGCCGAGCAGCCCATGGAGCCGGAGGCGAAAGCCGAACGCATCAAGGAGCTGCAGAGCGAATGGCGTAAACTGGGCGGCTCCTCCGACCGGGCCCTCTGGACCCGATTCAAGAGTGCCTCCGATCGCGCCTTCGAACCCTGCAAAGCCTATTTCGAGGCGAAGTCGGGGCTCAAGCAGGCCAACCTGGAGAAACGCCAGGCCATTTGTGCCGAGCTGGAAACCTTTCTCGAGAACGCCGACTGGACCACGATCGATTGGAAAGGTGCCGAGCGGATTCACCAGACCGCCCGTCAGGAGTGGAAAGCCGCCTGGCCGGTGGAGTTTCGTGACAACCGCCCGGTGCAGAAACGGTTCGATGATCTGCTGAAGCGTCTGGAATCACCGCTCGACGAGGAGCGCCGGAAGAATGAAGGCCTGAAACAGACTATCGTTGAAAGAGCCGAGGCGCTGATAGAGCATGAACCGCTGCAGGAGGCGATGAACGAGGCCAAAGCGCTGCAGTCCGAATGGAAAGCCATCGGCATCACCCGCCACCGCGAGGACCGCAAACTCTGGCAAGCCTTCCGCAAAGCCTGTGACCAGATCTTTGCCCGTCGGGACGCCCAGCGCGATGCCCGCCAGCAGGCCACCGAAACCGCCGACCGGGAAGCCACCGAGCTTCTCACGCAGCTGGCCGGCGTCACCCCGGAGAGTTCCGCCGAGGCCCTTCGGGATGCGCTGACCAAGCTTCGGGAGGTTAGGGGCAACGCCCTCACCCAGGACATGAAGGACCGGGTCCAGGCAATCAGAGGTCAGTTCCAGCAGGCCCTGGACAACAGGCTTCTGCAGCAAAAGGTCAACCAGTGGCAGAAGCTGGTCAGCGCCCGTGGCAACGGGGGTGTGGCCCCGTCCGATCTTCCTGATCATTGGCAAACGTTGGCATCAAACCAGAGCGGGCTGTCAGACCGGGAACTGGTGATTCGTGCCGAAATACTGGCAGGTGCGGAGTCCCCGGCCGAAGACCAACAACGCCGGATGGAAATCCAGGTCCAGCGCCTGTCAGAGGGCATGGGCAACACCGAGCAAGCCGGTGACCGCCTCTCGGAGCTGGAGAAGCTGGTTGCCCAATGGTGTCTGCAACCGCCTGACGAAACCCCGGAGACCGCTCTCTCGGAACGGCTGAACAATGCCCTTTCCGGTGTTTCCGACCAATAAACGAACCCCGCGGCGCTGCTGACCCAGGATGTGCTGAGCAATTTCGCCAATGGGATTGGCAGCCCGCGTCATTACCCACCCTGCCCTGCAGGGGCTATGGTTAGTCGATTGATAACGATAATCCGACAAAACCATCAGAGGAAAGGTAATGACCACCGAGGCGTATATCTTTGACGCAGTCCGCACCCCCCGGGGCCGCGGCAAGAAAGACGGTTCGCTGCACAGCGTCAAACCCATCACCCTGCTGACCTCAATGCTCCGGTCCCTGCAGGAGCGCAACAGCCTCGACACCACCCAGGTGGATGACATTGTCATGGGTTGCGTCACTGCAGTCGGCGACCAGGGCGCCGACATCGCCAAGACCGCCGCTCTCGCGGCGGACTGGGACGAAAAAGTAGCAGGCGTTACCCTCAACCGTTTCTGTGCCTCGGGCCTTGAAGCCGTAAACCTGGCTGCCATGAAAGTCCGCTCCGGCTGGGAGGACCTCGTGGTCGCCGGCGGTGTGGAAGCCATGTCCCGCGTGCCCATGGGTTCCGACGGGGGTGCCTGGGCCTCTGACCCGGAAACCAACCTGCATACCGGCTTCATGCCCCAGGGCATCGGGGCCGACCTGATCGCCACCATTGAAGGCTTCAGCCGGGAAGATGTGGACGGATTTGCTGTCCGGTCCCAGCAGAAAGCGGCCAACGCCTGGGAAAAGGGCTATTTCAGTAAATCGATCATTCCCGTCACCGACCAGAACGGCGTGGTCATCCTGGACCGGGATGAGCATGTGCGTGGCAACACCAGCCTCGAATCCCTGGCCGGGCTCAAGCCTTCCTTCCAGATGATGGGCGAAATGGGCTTTGACGGCGTTGCCCGTGAAAAATACCACTACGTGGAGAAGATCAACCACGTCCACCACGCCGGAAACTCCTCCGGCATCGTGGACGGCGCAACCGCCATGCTCATCGGCAGCGAAGCCAAGGGCAAGGCCCTGGATCTGACGCCACGGGCCCGCATCGTCGCCACCGCGGTCACCAGTACCGACCCGACCATCATGCTGACCGGCCCTGCCCCGGCGGCCCGCAAGGCGCTGGAAAAAGCCGGCATGACCGCAGACCAGATTGACTTGTTTGAAGTGAACGAAGCCTTCGCCTCCGTGGTGATGCGCTTCCAGAGAGAACTCTCGGTTCCGGACGAGAAAGTGAACGTGAACGGGGGCGCCATCGCCATGGGCCACCCGCTGGGTGCAACCGGCGCCATCATCCTCGGCACCCTGCTGGATGAGCTGGAACGCCGCGAACTGCGCTATGGCCTCGCCACCCTCTGTGTCGGTGGCGGCATGGGCATTGCCACCATCATCGAGCGCGTTTGAACCCACGTTCCATTACAGGAGAACCGAACATGAGTGCCATCAAGTACGACCTGGGTTCAGACCAGATTCTGACCCTCACCATCGACATGCCAAACCAGTCCGCCAACACCATGAATGCCGACTTCCGCGCCGGCCTGTCCGAAACCGTCAGCCGGATAAAGGACGACCTTGAGAATATCCGCGGCATCATCATCACCTCGGCCAAGAAAACCTTCTTCGCCGGCGGCGATCTCAAGGAACTGCACAGCGTCACCCGGGACCAGGCCCAGGAATTCGAAGACATGGTCAATGGTCTGAAGGCCGACCTGCGCTTCCTGGAAACCACCGGCAAACCCGTAGTGGCGGCGATCAACGGTACGGCTCTCGGCGGCGGTCTGGAAATCGCTCTGGCCTGTCATCACCGCATTGCCCTGGATGACGACAGCATCCAGCTCGGCCTGCCGGAAGTCACCCTTGGCCTGTTGCCCGGTGGTGGCGGCACCCAGCGACTGCCCCGGATGATCGGCCTGGAAGCTGCTTTCCCCTTCCTCATGGAAGGCAAGAAGGTGAACCCGAAAGCCGCCCTCAACGCCGGCATCGTGGATGAACTGGTCAGCGCCCCGGAGGAATTGCTGAGCACTGCCCGGGCCTTCATCGAGGCACATCCAGAAAAACAGCAGCCCTGGGACCAGAAAGGCTTCAAGTTTCCCGGCGGTGCACCGCACCACCCGGCCATGGCCCAGAAGCTGGCCATTGCCCCGGCAATGCTCAAGCAGAAAACCAGGGGCTGTTACCCGGCGCCTGAACGCATCCTGTCGGCCGCCGTGGAAGGCGCGCAGGTGGATTTCGACAACGGCAGCCTGATCGAGACCCGGTACTTCACCGAGCTGGTGGTGGGCCAGGTCGCCAAGAACATGACCGGCACCTTCTGGTTCCAGCTCAACGCCATCAAGGCGGGCGGCAGCCGGCCGGACGGCGTTGACCGTGCCACCTTCAGCAAGGTGGGCGTGCTGGGCGCGGGCATGATGGGGGCAGGCATTGCCTATGCCACCGCCGTTCGTGGCGTCGACGTTGTGCTCAGGGATGTGTCCGTGGAAAACGCGGAGAAAGGCAAACGCTATTCAGAGCAGCTGCTGGACAAGAAAGTGAGCCGTGGCCGCATGACCGATGAGCAGAAAACCGCCATCCTGGACCGGATCAAGCCGACGGCTTCCGCCGATGATCTCGAGGGTTGCGACCTGATTATCGAGGCGGTGTTCGAAGACAGCGACCTGAAAGGCAAGGTAACCCGGGAATCGGAGCCGAAAATGGTAGCCAACGGGATCTTCGCCTCCAACACCTCCACCATTCCCATCACCCAGCTGGCCGAAGCGTCCGGCAAGCCCGATAACTTCATCGGCCTGCATTTCTTCTCCCCGGTGGACAAGATGCAGTTGGTGGAGATCATCGTGGGTGAAAAAACCTCCGATGACACCCTGGCCCGGGCCTTCGATTACGTCCAGCAGATCGGCAAGATCCCGATCGTGGTGAACGACAGCCGCGGCTTCTTCACCTCCCGGGTCTTCGGCACCTTCGTCAACGAAGGCATTGCCATGCTCGGCGAGGGTATCCATCCCTCCAGCATTGAAAACGCGGGGGTGCTCGCAGGCATGCCGGTGGGTCCGCTGGCAATTTCCGACGAAGTCAGCATGACCCTCATGCAGCACATCCGGGACCAGAGCAGAAAGGACACTGAAGCTACCGGCGGCACCTGGAACGCCCATCCCGCGGAGGCGATCATCGATGCGATGGTCAACGAGCATGGCCGCAAGGGTAAGGCGGCCGGCGCCGGCTTCTATGAGTATCCGGACAAGGGCAAGAAGTACCTCTGGCCGGAACTGGAGAACCTGTTCGTGGACCTGGACAAGGCCCGCGCCACCTCACTTCAGGACCTGAAGGACCGAATCCTGTTCATCCAGGCCATCGAGACGGTCCGCTGCCTGGAAGAAGGTGTGCTCAGAACCGTGGAGGATGCCAATATCGGCAGCATCTTCGGTATCGGCTATGCTCCCTGGACCGGCGGCGCCATCCAGTTCATCAACCAGTACGGCGTGCGCGCTTTCACCGAACGTGCCAAAGAGCTGGAATCTCAATTCGGCGAGCGTTTTGCGCCTCCGCGCATGCTCCTGGAGAAGGCCGAGACAAACACAGAGTTCGCCTGATCCCGCCCGGCCGGCGGGCATTTTGTCCGTCGGCCACCTTATCTGTCTCTTTGTCTCTCCCGTTACCAACCTGACCATTTCATGGACAGATTGTCACGAACCGATACTGCCTGCCTATGGCAACGGGGGTAGCGCTTGCCTACAATAAATTTATCGCTCACGGGTTCGATATCGCCGGAATGTGGCTATCGATTACCCAGCACCATCAGGTAAGGATTTATGACCATCGCGGAAACCATGTTGTCCCGTCGCCATCCGCTCACCGGCCGAGGAAAAGGCTTCTGCCGTGCCCTCGCCGTGGCCCTGCTGGTCTCGGCTCCGCTTGGGACCCAGGCAAAGCTGGACGAGAAAAAGGTCTACGAGCCGGTTGCTCCGACCATCGAACAGGCCCGGGCCAACATTCTGATCGCCCGCCAGCTGCAGTTCACCCACTTCCGCGACCTGGGCATCAGTGACGAGCTGTCCGGGGACATTTTCACCTCTTACCTGGAATACCTCGATGGGCAGAAGATCTACCTGACCCAGCAGGACATCAAGCGGTTTGACCGGGTGAAATCGCAGCTGGGCTCCGCCCTGAAAACCGGACAGCTGCAGCCGGGCTTCGATATCTACAACCTCGTCCAGCAACGCATTATCGAGCGCCTACAGTTCGCCCTGAAAACGCTCGATCAGGGGCTGGAAAACCTGGATTTTTCCGCCAATGAAACCATCCTGCTGGATCGTTCCGAGGCGGACTGGGAACCCGACCAGGCAGCTCTGGACGATCTCTGGATCAGGCGCATCAAGAACGCGGTGCTGGCCCAGCGGCTGAACGGCACCGAGGATGACAAGATCGAGGAAAACCTGCGCCAGCGCTATGAGGGCCAACTCAAGCGTGCCTACCAGGCCCGCAGCGAGGATGCCTTCCAGGCCTACATGAATGCCTTTACCGGCATGTGGGACCCGCACACTTCTTATTTCTCTCCCCGTACCTCCGAGAACTTCAACATCAACATGAGTCTCTCCCTCGAAGGTATCGGCGCGGTGCTGCAATCGGATAACGAGTTCACCAAGGTGGTTCGCCTGGTGCCCGGCGGGCCTGCCTCCAAGCAGGGCCAGCTGCAGCCGGCCGACCGCATTGTCGGCGTTGGCCAGGAGGGCGAGAAAACCGTTAACGTGATTGGCTGGCGCCTGGATGAGGTGGTGGACCTGATTCGCGGGCCCCGTGATTCCGTGGTGACCCTCGAGGTGATTCCCGCCAATGCATCGGATGAAACTGTCACCAAGACCATTGCCATCAAGCGCGACGAAGTGAAACTCGAGGAGCAAAGCGCCAGCAAGGACGTGATCGAGCTTGAGCGTGGCGGCCAGGACTACAAGGTGGGAGTGATCACCATCCCCACCTTCTACGCCGATTTCCAGGCCATGCAGGCGGGTGATCCGAACTACAAGAGCACTACCCGGGATGTGCGCAAGCTGATCGGGGAGCTGCAGAAAGAAGGCGTCGACGGCCTCGTGGTGGACCTGCGAAACAACGGCGGCGGCGCCCTGCACGAAGCGAACGACCTGGTGGGCCTGTTTATCGACAAGGGCCCCACGGTGCAGATCCGCAATGCCAACAACGATGTTCAGGTTCTCAACGACGAGGATCCCTCGGTTGCCTATGACGGTCCCCTGGTTGTACTGGTCAACCGCATGAGCGCCTCGGCATCCGAAATTTTCGCCGGTGCCATCCAGGATTATGGCCGCGGACTGGTCGTGGGTTCCCAGACCTTCGGCAAAGGCACCGTGCAGGCCGTTCGCCCGCTGAACCACGGTCAGCTGAAAATCACCCAGTCCAAGTTTTACCGGGTGTCCGGCGGCTCCACACAGCACAAGGGCGTGATTCCGGACATCGAGATCCCCTCCCGGATCGACAAGACCCGGATCGGTGAGGACGCCCTCGATCATGCCCTGCCTTGGGATCAGATCGAGGCGGTACCCCACACCCGTTACTTCGATTTCAGCGGGATCATCGGTGTGCTGCGCGAGCGCCACGAGACCCGGTTTGAAACCAGTCCGGAATTCAAACTGCTTCAGAGAGAAATCGAATTCCTCGAAAAACAAAGGCAGCTTGAGACCGTCAGCCTGAACTATGAGGAGCGCAAGGCCCAGTATGAGCAGATCGAGCGCACTCGCCTGACCATTGCCAATGCGCGCCGGGAGCTGCGCGGTGAAGAGCCTTTCGACTCCCTGGAAGCCCTGGATGACTGGCAGGACGCCCAGGCGGCCGATCTGGACACCACCGATGAGGAACTGGACTTCGTGATCCGTGAAGGCGGCCACATCATGGCGGATATGCTTGAACTGGATCAGCAGATGGCCTCCATCCTGCAGCGCCAGCACTTTGCGGTCCAGGCACCAGCCCAGTAACCAGCGGCCCCTTTTATGACCTCCAGGAAGGACGAGTCGAAATTCAGCCAGCAGAATGCGAGGGAAATCCGCGACATGCTGCTGGACGCACTCCACGCCATGAAATCAATGGAGAAAGTGGAGGCCATCGAGACCTCCGGAGCACCGGAAAAAGCTCCGGAGGGCCTGGTGGACCGCATCTACCAGCTCACCGGGTCCGCCCTTCGCTTTGGCGCGCGGGCCACCGACACCTCACTCCGGTTGGGCCGGGCCCTGATCAACTCCCAGGAACAACTACGGGCCATGCTGCTGGCGGGCCAGTCCCTGAAAGATATCCGGGAAGTCGCAGGGCTTACGCTGACGGAGATGAGCGAAGCGCTCAACCTCAGGGACAAATCGGTACTCGAGGCTATCGAGAATGGCACCGCCAGCCTCTCCTTCGAACTGATCCTCAGGCTGGCGGCGCTGATCGCCCGCAACGACCCTATTCCCTTCATCATGCGCACCACCCGGAACTACAACCCGGAAGTATGGAAGGTGCTGAACGATTGGGGTGTGGGCAGGCTGCCGCTGCAGTTTGAACGGGAGCGGGAATTCATCAACATCTTCCGCCGCCACGATGACGCCCGGAACCTGTCCGATGAAGGGTTCCGGCGGGTCCTGGAATTCACCCGCCAGAGCTTCGAGATGTCACTGCACTTCGTGGAGGAACAGGAACTGGAAGTCCGTAGACTGAAAGCCCACTACGAGGGCAAAGACGACACCTCAACCAAATAAGGCCCGCATCCCGGTGATATTGGGATTGTGGACGATACCTTTCTCGGTGACGATGGCATCGATCAGGCCAGCCGGCGTCACATCAAACACCGGATTGAAGACCTGCACGCCCGGCGGCGCAAGCGGAATGCCCCGGATCTCTCGTACTTCGGTTCCGTCCCGCTCCTCGATAGGAATGTCGCGGCCGGAGGCCAGGGACATATCCACGGTGCTGGAGGGCGCCACCACCATGAATCCCACCTTGTGGTGGCGGGCCAGTACCGCGAGGCTGTAGGTACCGATCTTGTTGGCGACGTCACCGTTGGCGGTAATGCGGTCTGCACCTACCACGATCCATTGAACCTTGCCGCTGGCCAGGATGGCAGCGGCTGCACCGTCGGCATTGAGAGTCACCGGAATGCCGTCCCGGGACAATTCCCAGGCAGTCAGCCGGCTGCCCTGAAGCCAGGGCCGGGTTTCATCGGCGTAAACGCGCCTCAGCAGCTTTTCCTCGTGTAGCCGTCGGATGACGCCCAGAGCAGTGCCATAGCCTCCGGTGGCCAGGGCCCCGGTATTGCAATGGGTCAACACCGATATCGGCTTTTCCGGGTTCATAAATCTCAGGGCATGATCAGCCATGGCGAAATTGGCTTCCAGGTCTTCCTCGTGGATGCTTTGGGCCTCTGCGGCCAGGCGTTTTACCGCCTCATCCAGGGAATGGCACTTGTGGAACACCCTCTCCATCCGCTGTAACGCCCAGAACAGGTTCACGGCCGTCGGCCGGGATTCCGCCAGCTCGCGGATGGCCTGCAGGATCTCTGCCTTCCAGTCTCCGCCACCGGCGTGACGGGCCGCCAGGGCAACGCCGTAGGCAGCACTGATACCGATTGCCGGCGCACCCCGGACCACCATATCCCGGATACACTGGGCAACGCCGGAAGCGCCTTCCGAAGTAATCCAATGCTCCTCGGTAGGCAGCAGCCGCTGATCCAGTAACTCCAGGGAGTGCCCGTGCCAGCGCATGGCCACGGTCCCGATGTTGCGCTCATCCGGACGGGATTCATTCGCCATAAATGTGCTCCGTGTCAGTCCTTCAAAAGCCCGCAGTATAGCGGCGATAGCCGGGGAAGCACCCCGAAAAATTCGCCTCTGTGTTCAGAGTTGGTGCCAACCCGCGCATTAAACAAGCCCCCGGGTAGTCCTTGCCGCAGCCACTGGTTATACTTTCGGGCTACATTTCATTCCGGAGCGCACTGGCTGCGCCCAACGCTGTAAGGCAGGTCAATGACAGCAGAAACCATCACCACCGCGGCCGATATCCGAATCAATGCCAGATGGGTGATCCCCATCGAACCCGCCGGCGTCATCCTGGAGAATCACGCCATCATCCTCCAGGGCTCGCGGATCCTTGCCCTGCTTCCACAGGGCGAGGCGGACCGGGACTACCGGGCCAGGGAAACCATCGACCTGCCCGATCACGTGGTCATGCCCGGCCTGATTAACATGCACGGCCACGCCGCCATGTCCCTGTTCCGGGGGATGGCCGACGACCTGCCCCTGATGACCTGGCTGAACGACCATATCTGGCCGGCGGAGCACCAGTTTATCGGCGAACAGTTCATTGCCGACGGCACCCAGCTGGCTATGGCCGAGATGCTGCGCACCGGCACCACCACCTTCTCGGATATGTACTTCTTTCCGGAGCTGGTCGCCCAGGCTGCTCACGATGTCGGCATGCGGGCTCAGGTGTGCTTTCCCCTGATCGACTTTCCCACGGCCTGGGGTTCAGGACCGGAGGAATATCTGAGAAAAGGGGCCGACCTGATCGAGGTTTGGAAGGATGACGAATACATTACCCCCGCCATCGGCCCCCATGCGCCCTACACTGTTTCCGATGGGCCGCTGGACGATGCCCTCGCCCTCTCGGAAGCAACCGGTGCAAGGATTCAGATTCACCTGCACGAGACCGCGTTCGAAGTAACAGATGCTGTCGAAAAGTTCGGCCAGCGACCAGCAGCGCGTATCGAAGAGAAAGGCCTGCTGGGCCCCCGCACCCAGTGCGTGCACATGACCCAGATTGATGATTCCGACATCGAACGGCTGACCACCAGCGGCGCCCATGTGATTCACTGCCCCGAATCCAATCTGAAGCTCGCCAGCGGTTTCTGCCCGGTGCAGAAACTCATGGACCACGGCATCAATGTCGCCATCGGCACCGACGGCGCGGCCAGCAACAACGACCTGGATCTGTTCGGCGAACTCCGCAGCGCCGCCATGGTCGCCAAGGCGGTCGCCGGCGATGCCGCAGCCCTGTCCGCGCACCAGGCGCTGGCCATGGCCACCATCAATGGCGCCCGGGCCCTGGGCCGCGAACACGACCTGGGATCCCTGGTGCCCGGCAAACTGGCGGACATCATTGCCATCGATCTGAGTGACCCGTTCCTGCAGCCGGTCTACGATCCGGCGTCCCATCTGGTGTACAGCAACCACGCCCGGGCAGTAAGCCATAGCTGGATTCACGGCGTACCTCAGTTACAGGAAGGCAAGCTGACCCGGATCGATGTGGCCGACCTCATGCTAAGGGTCAATGACTGGCGTGACTGTATCCGGCAATATCAGGCCCAATAACCGAATTCAGACGTTTTCCAGGCAGAGACCAACATGACCAATCAGAACGTAGACCGGAATGAAATTGCCAAATTCGAGGCACTGGCCAGTCGCTGGTGGGATCCCTCCAGCGAGTTCAAGCCGCTGCACGACATCAACCCGCTGCGGCTGAACTACATCGACGAGCGGGTCTCCCTGGCCGGCAAGAAGGTGCTCGACGTGGGTTGCGGCGGCGGCCTGCTATCCGAAGGCATGGCCCAGCGAGGGGCCCACGTGACCGGGATCGACATGGGCGAAGCGCCCCTGTCCGTGGCGAAGCTCCACGGCCTGGAAAGCGGCATCAAGGTGGACTACCGGCAGACCACGGTCGAAGACCTGGCACGTGACGCGGACCAGGCCGGCCAGTACGACGTGGTCACCTGCCTGGAGATGCTCGAACACGTGCCCGACCCGGCCTCGGTGATACGGGCCTGCGCTGCCATGCTCAAACCCGGCGGGCATCTGTTCGTATCCACCATCAACCGGAACCCTAAGTCTTTCCTGTTCGCCATCGTCGGTGCCGAGTATGTGCTGAACATGCTGCCCAAGGGCACCCACGAGTGGAAGAAATTCATACGCCCGTCGGAAATGTCCGATCACCTGCGCCACGCCGGCCTGGAAGTGCAGGAACTGACCGGCATGACCTACAACCCGATCACCAAGGCCTACAAACTTGGCCGGGACGTGGACGTGAATTACCTCATGCATGCCAGGGATGCCCGTGACGACTGATCCGAAACCTTCCGTGGTGCTGTTCGATCTGGACGGCACCCTGATCGATACCGCGCCGGATTTCATCCGTTGCCTGAACCAGTTGCGGGAACAGCATGGCCTGGCGCC
This sequence comes from Marinobacter pelagius, assembly GCF_003315345.1. Classification (GTDB taxonomy): domain Bacteria; phylum Pseudomonadota; class Gammaproteobacteria; order Pseudomonadales; family Oleiphilaceae; genus Marinobacter; species Marinobacter pelagius_A. The sequence continues at coordinate 56,008 of NZ_QNRO01000022.1, read as the reverse complement.
GCTGCCACCGGAACAGATCCGGCGCTCCGTTTCCAATGGCGCCCGGGCCATGATCCGGGTGGGATTCGGCCTGGAACCGGAACACCCGGATTACACGGAAAAGCACACCGCCTTCCTCGACCTCTATAAGGCCGGCGTCGCCGTCGAGACCGCCCTGTTCGAGGGGATGGATGAACTCCTGCGGGGCCTCGAAGAGCGGGACATTCCCTGGGGCATTGTCACCAACAAGCCGGTACGCTTTGCCGCTCCCCTGGTGGAGGCCCTTGGTCTGGCCCAGCGCTGTGCCGCGGTGGTGTGCCCGGACCATGTCGCCCAGCGCAAACCCCATCCGGAAGCCCTGTTCCTGGCCTGCACTCAAATCGGGGCACAGCCGGAGACCGCTATTTACGTGGGCGACCATGAGCGGGATATCGAGGCAGGTCGTAACGCCGGTATGCGGACCATTGCGGTACGCTATGGTTACATCGAGGAGCCGGAGACGGTTGATTTATGGCAAGCCGACCTCATAGCCGATACCGTCAGCGATCTGGTAAAGCTGTTACAATAGCGCCTCAAATGAATCCGTATCCGGCATCCAGACCGGCAACAACCTGAAACGGAGACAGGTTATGCAAGATTACCAAGCACCAGCCGATCTTCTGCAGGACCGCATCGTGATGGTGACAGGTGCCGGCAGCGGAATCGGACGTGCCGCCGCCAAGGCCTATGCCGCCCATGGCGCCACAGTGATCCTGGTGGGTCGTACCGTATCGAAGCTTGAGAAAGTCTACGACGAGATCGAGGCCGCCGGACATCCCAAGCCGGCTATCGTCCCGATGAATTTCGAGGGCGCGGCAGTGAAGGATTACGAAGAGCTGGCGATGACCATCGAAGACAACTTCGGCCGGCTGGATGGCCTGCTGCATAACGCTGCCATCCTCGGTAACCGCAGCCCGGTCGAGTTGTATGATCCCGAGATGTGGAACAAGGTGATGCATGTGAATGCCACCGCACCGTTCCTGCTCAGCCGTGCCATGATTCCTCTCCTGCGCCAGTCCGATAGCGCTTCGGTGATTTTCACCTCCTCCGGCGTGGGTCGGAAGGCCAAGGCCTATTGGGGTGCCTATGCGGTTTCCAAGTTCGCCGTTGAGGGACTGAGTCAGTTGCTGGCCGATGAACTGGACGACGAGCGGCACAACATCCGCGTCAACAGCCTGAATCCGGGCGCCACCCGGACCAATATGCGCGCCAAAGCCTATCCTGCGGAAAACCCGCAGCAGAACCCGGCGCCGGAAGACCTGATGCCCATCTACCTGTACCTGATGGGCAAGGACAGCCAGGGCGTCAACGGCCAACAACTGGACGCGCAGCCCAAGAAATAATGGAACTGTACTTTTACACCACATCCCAGTGCCACCTGTGCGAACTGGCAGAAGCCCTGCTGGTGAACACGCCCATGCCGGAACCGATTCCGGTGGACGTGGTGGACATTGCCCAGTCTGAAGAGCTGGTTGAGCGTTACGGCACCCGCATCCCGGTGCTGCGCCGTAACGACACCGGTGCGGAGCTGGACTGGCCGTTTACCAGGGACCAGTTACTGACCTTTCTGCAATGAGGATTTCCTGACATGTTGATGGTTATCTCCCCTGCCAAGACGCTGGACTACGAGAGCCCGCTGGCAACGGAAAGCTACACCCAGCCGGACTTTCTGGACGATGCCTGCGAACTGATTGACCAGCTCAAGGAACTGGAGCCGCACCAGATCAGTAACCTGATGAGCATCAGCGACAAGCTGGGCCAGCTCAACGCCGAGCGCTTCCGGGCCTGGCACACGCCGTTCACACCGGAGAATGCCCGCCAGGCGGTGCTGGCGTTCAAGGGTGACGTGTATACCGGCCTGGACGCCGAGAGCTTCAGCGAGGAAGACTTTGCCTTTGCCCAGGAACACCTGCGCATGCTCTCCGGCCTGTATGGCATCCTCCGGCCGCTGGACCTGATGCAGCCCTACCGGCTGGAGATGGGCACCAGGTTCGAAAACAAACGTGGCAAGGATCTCTATGCCTTCTGGGGCAACAAGATCACCGACGAGATCAACCGCCTGCTGGCCGAGGATGACGGCGTACTGGTGAACCTGGCCTCCAACGAGTACTTCAAGAGCGTGAAGAAGAAAGATCTCGATGGCCGGCTGGTTACGCCCCAGTTCAAGGACTGGAAAAACGGCCAGTACAAGATGATCAGTTTCTACGCCAAGAAAGCCCGGGGCCTGATGTGCCGCTATGCGATCCAGAACCGCATCACCCAGGCCGACGACCTCAAGGGTTTCAACCTCGAAGGCTACTATTTCAGCGAAGACCAGTCCGACAAGAACAACTGGGTTTTCCTGCGCGACGAACAGTAATTCAGTTGTTATCGGAGTAATCAATGAACGAAGCAGTCTTTTCCCAGATCGCCATGCTGGTGTTTCTGACCGGCCTGATTATCTGGATGGGTTTCATCGTCTGGGATCTCGCCAAGAAATCCCAGGCCGGCAAGTTTGGTACCATTGCCCTGTTTACCGTCCTGGGAGCCGGCGTGGTCGGCTTTATCGTCAAGACGGTGCTGGTCGAGATCATGCAGATATAGCGTGATACCCGTCACTTTACGGCCACCGCCCGGTGGCCGTATCATCCTTCCCCCCTTTTCGAACCATCACCGATTCAAACCAAGAGCAAGGACCGAACCTGATGTGGTTTCGTAACGCCCGCGTATTCCGTTTTACCAAGCCGTTCGATATCTCCCCTGAGGAGCTGGAAGAGAAGCTGGAGGCCGATGCCTTCAAACCCTGCGGCCCCCAGGAAACCAGCCGGCAGGGTTGGGTGGCGCCGCTGGGCAAGCATGGCGAGCAACTGGTGCACAGCGCCAACGGCTACCACCTGATTTCCCTGCGAAAGGAAGAGAAAATCCTGCCCGGGCCAGTGGTGAAGGAAGCCGTAGAGGAACGGGCCGAGGCCATAGAAATTGAACAGGGCCGCAAGGTGCGTCGCAAGGAAAAGGACGAAATAAAGGAACAGGTGATGCTGGAAATGCTGCCCCAGGCCTTTTCCAAGAACCGGCGCTGCTACGCCTACCTGGCACCCCAGGACGGCGTTCTGGTGGTGGATGCCGGTTCTGCCAAACAGGCGGAAGATCTGGCTTCGACCCTGCGCAAGAGTCTGGGTTCCCTCCCGGTCCGGCCGCCCGCCGTGGAGCAGTCGCCCGCCTTCACCTTTACCGGCTGGCTGAACGAAACCATCGACCTGCCCGCCAGCATTGCCCTGGGTAGCGAGTGTGAACTGAAGGATCCCTCCGAGGACGGCGGCGTGGTGCGCTGCAAGGGCCTGGACCTGAAAGCCGACGAAATCCGCAACCACCTGGAAGCCGGCATGCAGGTCACCAAGCTGGCCGTGACCTGGGATGAGAACGTCTCTTTCGTGCTGGACGAGGAACTGGGCATCCGCCGCCTGAAATTCGGCGAGACCCTGCAGGAGCAGCTGGATGACGTTGACGCCGATGATGCCGTGGCCAAGTTTGACGCCGCCTTCAGCCTGATGACGCTGGAGTTGTCCCGGATGATTCCGGGGCTGCTGGAAGCCCTCGGGGGCGAGGATCGCTCGGCGATTGTCGAAGAGTGAAAATGGGGTGAGACTTAAAAATGGGGCCAGACTTGAAAATGGGGTCAGATGAAAGCTTTCATCAGACCCCTGTGCTGGGCGCTGACTTCGGCACAGGGGTCTGAAGAACTCGTTCTTCTGACCCCATCCTGGCGGCCCCACCCGCGGCCGGTCAGAGATGCGCCCCGCGCTTCTTCAGCCTCTCCTTCTGCCAATCCTTCTCCGGCTCATTCAGCACCAGCCGCAGATCCATCACCTCTTCCTCGGTGTTGTACTTGATCTCAAAACCGAGATGCTCCGCCAGCTGCAACATCGGCCTGTTATCCGGCAGCACGTTGCCGATCATTTCCACGGTGCCCCGGGCGCGGCAGTAATCGATCATCTTCTGCATCAGGGCCACGCCCAGGCCTTCGCCTTTCATCTTGTCATCCACCATCACCGCAAACTCGCAGCGCAGGTTGTCGGCGTCGGTCCAGGTGCGCACGGTGCCGAGGGTTTCCTCGCCTTCGCCGTCCTCCCGGGGCGCGTTGGCGATGAACACCATTTCCCGGTCGTAGTCGATCTGCACCATCTGGGCCACGTCTTCCCGGGAGAAGTGCTTGCGGTACTGGAAGAACCGGTAGCGGATGGATTCCGGTGACTGGTGCTCGTGAAACTCCCGGTGTGCCGGCTCGTCTTCCGCCAGCACCGGCCGGATGATCACCCGGCGGCCGGACTTGGGCAGTACAATCCACTCCTCCAGCTCACGGGGATAGGGCTGGATAATCGGCCTGGTCGGCGCGTCATCCAGGTTTATGGCAATGTTGACCGCCACTGCCCCGCTCTCGTTGAACAACAGCGGCGAGATCTCCAGCCCCTTGATCTCGGGAATATCGATCACGATCTGAGACAGGGTCACCAGGGTTTCGGACACCGCCCGGATGTCCTCCTCCGGCTTGAGGCTATGCTCCTTCAGGAGCTTGTACATGTAGGTGCGCCGCAGCAGCTCCCGGGCCAGCACCATGTTAAGCGGCGGCAGTGCAATTTGCCGGTCGGTCATCACATTGATCTGGGCGCCCGAGGCCCCGCACACCACCAGCGGCCCGAACTCGGAATCCCGGGTAATGCCTACGCTGAATTCCACGCCGCCCACATGCTGGTAGGATCGCTGGACCGCAAACCCCAGGAATCCACTGTTCGGGAAATGCTCCTGGTATTCCTCCATCAGGAAGCGGCAGGAGTCCATGATCGCCGCCTCGCTGTTGAGCTTCTTCACCGTGCCCTTGTAACGGCGCTGGGTCGGGCTCAGGTCGAGAAACGGGTGGCAGGCCTGCTCGTGCACAATGGTGATATCCACCGGCCGACGCTCCACCGCGAAGGCTTCCAGCACCTCCTCGATGTCGTCGCAGTAGATGGTGTCGATAGTATTGATGCCGTAATCCCGGATTACGTCCCGGGCTTCCCGGTTGGAGAGATGCATCCGCCCTGAACGCAGGGCGTTGGCCACCAGCCGACGGGGCCGGTTCCGGTCGGCAAAATGGTCGGTAAAGGACTCAGGCGTCTCTGTCAGCAGGCGCTGCACGCGCTGGTGCCGGACATGCTGCATGAACGCCATCACCGCCTTCTCCGGGTTGAAGAAGGATGGAAGCCCTGCCCGGTAGAATTCCTCCCGCGCTTCCATCACCGTGCTCTGGCCCAGCCAGCAGGTGAAAACGTTCAGACGCGTCCCCTTGGAGGCCTGCACCACCGCATCGGCGATCTGCAGGCTGTCCTCGGTCAGACTGGGCGCATACATGACCAGCACATTGGCCACCTCAGGATCCTTGGCCAGGATCTTGATAGCCTGGGCGTAGAGTTCAGGAGAGGCGTCGTAGTTCAGGTCGATGGGGTTCTTGCGGGTCCAGTACGGTGGCAGCAATTCGGCCAGGGATTCAATGCTCTGTTCCGACAACTCCGCCAGCTCGCCGCCCAGGTCTGCCAGCCGGTCCACCGCCAGCACCCCGGGGCCAACGCCGTTGGCCATGATCGCCAGGGACTCGCGGCGTAACGGCCGCATGCGGGTCAGGGTTTCCAGGGCATCGAACATCTGCCCCAGGCCATCCACCCGCAACACACCGGCCCGCTGCAGCATGGCATCGTAGATCGGGTCACTGCGTTTCAGGCCGGCAGGCAATTCATGATGGAACCATTCCGACTCTGGCACCCGCCCGGACTTCACCGCAATCACCGGCTTGGTGCGCGACGCCACCCTCACCGCCGACATGAAACGCCGGGGGTTGGGCACGTTCTCGATGTGCAGCAGGATGGCGCGGGTCTGGGTGTCCTGGGCCAGGTAATCGATCAGGTCATCGTGATCGATGTCCATGCCATCACCCAGGGTCAGGAAGTAGGAAAACCCCACACCCCGGGCAAACGCCCAGTCCAGCACCGAGCTCGCGATGGTGCCGCTCTGCCCCACAAAGGCCACCCTCCCCGGAATGGCACCCATGTGGGCATAGGTGGCGTTCAGACTACGAGCTGGCACCATCAGGCCGATGGTGTTCGGCCCCAGTACGCGGATGCCGGTCTCCTTGGCAGCCTCTCGCACGGAATACATCAGCGGCTGCCCGGTCTTGCTGTGGGTCCGGGACATGCCACCGGTCATCACGATGGCAGTACGCACTCCGGCCTCGCCCAGGCGCTTGATGGTTTTTGCGACGGTATCGGGCGGGGTACAGATAATGGCCAGGTCCGGGGAGAAGTCCATCTTCGCCACCTTGGGCACACACGGCACGCCGTGGACGTTCTCGTAGCCACTCTGGTTGATCACCAGCAGTTTTTCCGTGGGGTAGCCGCCACCGAGAAGGTTCCGCAGGACCATACCCCCGAGGTTGTCGGCGCGCTCGGAGGCACCGATCACGACGATGGAGCTGGGGTTGAAAAGACTTTCCAGGTAACGGGTGCTCAAGGCGGTCTCCTCAGACCAGCCCCCGCCGGGCCGGTTCAGGTGATAACGTCAATAAAACAGGTTACTTATCTGTGTACACCTTATCTTAGGCCTTCCGGTATTGATGTAAAACGGCTATCAGCCCTATAAGACCAAAGAAATACGACGGACTGCGGTTTTCCCTGATAACATTGATGAAAATACAAGCATATCCGGGACGCTGAGAGACGTATGACCACGGCATTCTTTTCCCACGACGACTGCATGAAACACAACATGGGGCCGGATCATCCGGAATGCCCGGAACGCATTTCCACGATCCTCGCCTACCTGGCAGACACCCACCTGGAGCAGGACCTGGACTGGGTTCGTCCCGAAGAGGTCACCCGCGATCAACTGCTGGCCGTGCACCCGGAAAAGTACCTGCAGCAGCTGGAACTGATGGAGCCGACCCGCGGCCGCGTCTTTACCGACCCGGACACCGCGATGATGCCCGATACCCTGCGGGCCGCCCGCCTGGCCGCCGGCGCCAATGTCCAGGCGGTGGACATGGTGATGAGCAGCCAGGTCACCAACGCCTTTGTCTGCGCCCGTCCACCCGGCCACCATGCCGAGCGGGCCAAATCCATGGGTTTCTGCTTCTACAACAACATCGCACTGGCCGCGATGCGGGCATTGAACTTCCACCACCTGGACCGGGTGGCGATCGTCGATTTCGATGTGCACCAGGGCAACGGCACCGCGGACATCGTCGGTGGTGACGAGCGCATTCTCATGTGTTCCAGTTTCCAGCACCCGTTCTATCCCCACTCCCATGTGCACCGCCAGGCGCCGAATATCGTCAACGCCCCGATCGAGGCAGGCTGCTCATCAGCGGAGTACCGGAAAACCGTAGAGGCGGCGTGGCTGAAGAAACTGCAGGACTTCAAGCCCCAGGTCATCCTGATCTCCGCCGGTTTCGACGCCCACAAGCTGGACCCGATGGCTGAGCTCAACCTGGAGACCGAAGACTTCCGCTGGCTCACCGAAATGATTACCAGCGTCGCCAACGACTATTCCAACGACCGCATCATCTCTACCCTGGAGGGGGGCTACCACCTCAGGGCCCTGGCCGAGAGCGTGGCCGCACACCTGGAAGTTCTGGACTCCGTCTACTGATCCACGGGTTCTCCGGGAGGGTGAGCAACAACGTTGTTCACCTTCTGATATAATTCTGCAAATTTTCAGGCCTCCCGGAAAACATCCATGACAGAACAGCTGACCATCACCCGCCCGGACGACTGGCACCTGCACGTCCGCGACGGGGATATCCTCAAGGACGTGGTTCCGGCCACCGCCGCCTGTTTCGGCCGTGCCATCATCATGCCCAACCTGGTGCCGCCGGTGGTCACCGCAGCCGACGCGAGCGCCTACCGCGAACGCATCCTGGCAGCAGCCAGCGGCACTGACTTCGAACCGCTGATGACCCTTTACCTGACCGAAGCCACCACGCCTGAGACAATCCGGGAAGCCAGGGCCGCCGGCGTTATCGCCGCCAAACTCTACCCGGCCGGGGCAACCACCAATTCCGCCTCCGGCGTGAAGGACATCCGCAATATCTACCCGGTGCTCGAAGCCATGGCGGATTGCGGCATGCTGTTGCTGGTGCACGGCGAGGTCACCGATGCCGACATTGATATCTTCGACCGGGAAAAAGTCTTCCTGGAGCAGGTGCTGGCACCAACACTCGAGGCGTTCCCGGGCCTGAAGATGGTTCTCGAACACATCACCACCGCCGACTCCGCAAATTTTGTCCGTGACTACAAGGGTGGCAATCTCGGCGCGACGCTGACGCCGCAACACCTGATGTACAACCGCAACCACATGTTGGTTGGCGGCATCCGCCCTCACCTGTACTGTCTGCCGATCCTGAAGCGCAACCTGCACCAGCAGGCGCTTCGGGATGCAGTAGCCAGCGGCGACAAGCGTTTCTTCCTGGGCACCGATTCCGCCCCCCACGCCCGGGACAAGAAAGAAGCCGCCTGCGGCTGTGCTGGTTGCTACTCTGCCTTCGGCGCCATTGGCCTGTACGCGGAAATCTTCGAGGAACTGGGCATCCTGGACAAGTTCGAGGCCTTCGCCAGCCATAACGGCGCCGACTTCTACGGCCTGCCCCGCAACCAGGACTCCATCACCCTGGTGCGCAAGCCCTGGACCATGCCCGAGCAACTGCCCCTGGCAGGTGGCTCCATTGTGCCTCTGAAAGCCGGTGAAACCGTTAACTGGCAAATGGCGTAATCTGTTACGCCGAGTACACACACTGTCGACAACCGGAGTTCGAGTGACAGACGAAAACAAAGAACCGCATCCCATGTCCAAACGCTTCCGTGGCTTCCTGCCCGTGGTGGTCGATGTGGAAACCGCCGGCTTCAACCCCGAGCGGGATGCCTTGCTGGAAGTGGCAGCAGTACTGCTGACCCTGGATGACGACGGCTGGTTGCGCCGGGGCGAGACCTACGTACAGCAGATCGACCCGTTCGAAGGCGCCAACCTGGAACAGTCTGCCCTGGACTTTACCGGCATCGATCCCTGGGATCCCAGCCGCGAGGCTGTGCCCGAGCGCGAGGGCCTGAGCGAAATTTTCAGCCCGATCCGCAAGGCGGTGAAGGCCCATGACTGCAAGCGGGCGGTACTGGTGGGCCACAACGCCACCTTCGACCACAATTTCGTGTTCGCCGCCGCCATGCGCGCAGACATCAAGCGCAATCCCTTCCACCCGTTCTCCACGTTCGATACCGCCACCCTCGCAGGCCTCGCCTACGGCCATACCGTGCTGGCCCAGGCCTGCAAGCTGGCCGGTATCCCGTTCAGCAACAAGGAAGCCCATTCGGCGGCCTACGATGCGGAAAAAACCGCCGACCTGTTCTGCGGCATCGTCAATCGCTGGAAGGAGCTGGGCGGTTTCCCGCCGCCTCCGGTGGAGATCCCCGAGCAATAACGGTTACCCATTAAAAAACCCGCCGAAGCGGGTTTTTTAATGCCTGCGTGACCACCGTTACCAGTAGATACCCCGCATGATCGCCGCAAAGGCCACTTGCTCCGTGGACACTTTCGGCTTCTCGCCGGACTTGCTGCCGGCGGCAGCCGGCGAATCCGGGAACATCCGGTAACCGGTGTTCATGATGATCTCGCCCATCTTCGGCGCCAGTGCATGCAGCACCTGGGCGAAGATGCCCAGGCGGGTGGCAATGCGCTTGGGCCGGTAGACGATCGCCTCGGCCACCATGTCCGCCGCCTCGTCCGGGGTCAGCGTCGGCACCTGATCGTAGATCTTGGTCGGCGCAATCATCGGCGTTTTCACCAGCGGCATGTTGATGGTGGTGAAGGTAACGTTACGATCCGACCACTCCGCCGCCGCACAGCGGCTGAACGCATCCAGGGCGGACTTGGACGCCACATAGGCCGAGAACCTCGGAGCGTTGGTGAGCACCCCGATGGAGGAAATGTTCACCACGTGACCGCGACGGCGCTCCAGCATGCTCGGGGCAAAGCCCATGATCAGCCGCACGGAACCGAAGTAGTTCAGCTGCATGGTGCGCTCGAAATCGTGGAAGCGGTCAAAGGACAGATCCAGGGACCGGCGAATAGAACGGCCGGCGTTGTTCACCAGCACATCCACATGGCCGTGGTTGTCCAGTACGGTCTTGATGAACTCGTCACAGGCGTCCATGTCCGAGAAATCGCACTGGTAGGCGTGCACGCTGGCACCACGGGATTCCAGTTCCGCCGCTACTTCCTTCAGCCGCTCGGGCTTGCGCGCCCCGATGACCAGAATGGCACCGGCATCCGCCAGCTTCTGGGCGGTCGCCAGACCGATTCCGGAAGTTGCACCGGTGACCACGCACACCCGGCCCTCCACAGTACCCTTGAGGGTGCGATCCTTGAACAGGTCCGGATCCAGGTTCCGCTCCCAGTAATCCCAGATCACCGGAGCGTAGTCCGGCAGGCGCGGTACCTCGATACCGGTACCCTTCAGCACCCGCTCGGTCTCGCGGGCGTCAAAGCGGGTGGGATAGTTGATGAACGACATCACCGACGGCGGGATACCCATGTCATCCAGCACCGCGCTGGTAATGCGCTTCACCGGCGGCAGGTTCTTGACGCTCTGGCGGATAAACGGCGGGATAAAGCCGAACATCCGGGAATCGATACGCATGCCCATCTTCGGAGCGTGGCCGGCCTCGCTGAAAATATTGAGGATCTCGCCAACCTTGTAGGGATCGGAATCCACCAGGTGGAAGCAGTTACCGTCCTCGCCCTCGAGGTGGGCAATGTGATCCAACGCCTCGGCCACGAAATCCACCGGCACGATGTTCAGGCGACCGCCCTCGATGCCGATGGTCGGCACCCACTGGGGCAGCGCCTGGCGGATCTTCTGGATCATCTTGAAGAAGTAGTAAGGGCCATCCACCTTGTCCATTTCACCGGTTTTGGAGTGGCCGATGACCATGCCCGGACGGTAAATGCGGAACGGAACCTTGCACTCTTCCCGCACCACCTTTTCGGACTCGTGCTTGGTGAGCAGGTAGGGGTGATCGAGTTTTTCCGCTTCCTCGAACATATCTTCCCGGAAGGTGCCCTTGAACAGCCCTGCCGCCGCAATGGAGGAAACGTGATGGAAGTGCTTCGCACCCATGGCTTCGGCGGCCTGGACGGCGGCACGGGTACCGTCGATGTTGGCTGCCTGCTGGCTCTGCTCATCCGCGCCCATGTCGTAGACGGCGGCAAGGTGGAAGAAATGGTCAATCTTGCCCTTGAGGCCAGCCATGGCACTGGCGTCGATCCCCAGATTCGGGCTGGTCAGGTCACCGATCACCGCCTTGACCTGAGATTCATCCGCACCCCAGCGCTCCCGGAGTTTCTGGAGCTTGTCCTGGCTTTGTTCGCGCACCAGTACGTGAACAGTGCCGCCCCGCGCCAGAAGCTTCTCAACGAGAAAACGGCCAATAAATCCGGTACCACCAGTAAGGAAGTAGTTCATTAAATTCCACCCTGCCTGTTGCTCTGTTTTTGTCTATCCATGCCGGACGCCATTCGACTAAAGTCGTAGCCACCCGAAAACGCCGGCATTGTACTTAATTGCAACGTTCATGTATCGAACTTTTTTAGAGCATTTACTCTTTAAGCTATTGTTTTATATAGAGCCATTACTCTAATTACCGGACAGGCCCCACAACGGGCCTGGCGAGTTTTCCGACACATTGTCTCTGAGACTAGCACACGGTGGCCGTATTGCCGGCCTTGAAAATCCCGTCACAGAAAGCCATGAAACCCTTGGCCGGCAATGCCATAATCAGGAACTTATTGCGCTTTCCGGCGTCATTTCATGTCACAGTCAACAAGGTTCCCTGAAAACCACATCCATGCAAAAAGACAATCCGAACACTGAACGCTACATCGCCATCGCCCGGGCATGCCTGAAGGCTATCAACGACACCGCCGCCAACTCCGGCTCCCGGGAGGAAAAAATCCAGGCCGTGTACGAGGCCATCGATCAGGCCTTCCAGGCTGAATTCTCCGAGTACCGACAGTCCGTCGCCATCATGGCCACCGTGCTTGAGCGGATTGCATCGGGCCAACTGGACAGTGAGAAAGCAGCCGATCTGGCACGTAAAACCCTGGACCAGCAGCCCGAGGCCACCCGCAACGCGCTGATGCACTGAAGCCACCGAATCCACAGACCGCAGAGGCCCTATGACCCACGGAAAGCCGATCCGCCAATTTGCTCAAGTACTGTCATGCCTGGCATTGCTGCTTCTGGGCAGCCTGGCACTGGCCGCCGGAGACATCCGCAAGAGCCCGAACGACGATAACCGGTACCGGTATCTGGAACTGGACAACGGCCTCAGGGCAATCCTGGTTTCCGACCCGGAAGCGGACAAAGCGGCCGCATCGCTGAACGTCGCCGTGGGTAGCGGAGACGACCCGAAGGGGCGCGAGGGCCTCTCCCACTTCCTCGAGCACATGCTGTTCCTGGGCACCGAGAAGTACCCGGAACCCGGCGAATACCAGCAGTTCATCAAGAGCCATGGCGGCAGTCACAATGCGTTCACCGCCTTCCAGGACACCAACTACTTCTTCGATGTGCAGGCGCAGTTCCTGGAACCCGCCCTGGACCGATTCGCCCAGCAGTTCTCCGCTCCGCTGTTCACCCCGGAACTGGTGGACCGCGAGCGCAATGCCGTGCACTCTGAATTCAGCGCCAAGCAGAAAGATGATGGCCGACGTTTTTACTCCGTGAAAAAAGCCGTGGCCAATCCGGATCATGCGTTCAGTCAGTTTGCCGTGGGCAACCTCAGCACCCTGGAAAATACCGAACAGAATCCGCTGCGCCCGGATCTGGTCGAGTTCTGGGAAGATCACTACTCCGCCGACCTTATGACGCTCTCGGTTTATGGGCCCCAGTCCCTGGACGCGCTTGAATCCATGGTTCGTCCGAAGTTCGGTGCCATCGAGAACCGAAACCTTGAGCAGAAAGCGCACCCGGAGCCAATGTTCCGCGCCTCCGACCTGCCGTCCAAAGTTACGGCCGATGCCATCAAGGATGTCCGTAGCCTTACCCTGAGCTTCCCGATTCCGTCCCAGCAGGACAACTACCGGACCAAGCCTGCAAGCTATATTGCCAACCTGCTGGGTCATGAAGGCCCCGGCAGCCTGTTCGATGTACTCAAGCGCGCCGGACTGGCCGACAGCCTCTCCGCCGGGCTGGGCATGGACACCGGCGATAACGCGACGCTGGAAATCAGCATGGCGCTGACCCCGGAGGGCCTGGAGCGCCAGGACGAGATCCTGCCGCTGGTGTTCGACTACATCGAGCGGATTCGCCAGTCCGGCATCAGCGAGGACCGCTTCCGGGAAATGCAGCAGCTTGCCACCATCGATTTCCGCTTCCGGGAGCAGGGAGAGCCTCTGCACGAGGCCATGCGCCTGGCCGGCCAGCTCCAGCACTATCCCGCCGAAGACATCCTGAGTGCGCCCTGGCTGATGGAACGCTATGCACCTGAGCAATACCGCGACATTCTGGACCGGCTGACTCCGGACAACGTGATGGTCTTCGTGCTGGCCCCGGAGCCGCAACTGGAAGAGCCCAATACCACCAAGTGGTACGACGCCGCCTGGCAAATGACCGAGCTTTCGCCTACAGATATCAACACCGGCGCGCCGCAACAGCTGGTAGCCCAACTGGCACTGCCTCAGCCCAACCCCTTTGTTCCGGAGAACCTTGGACTGGTTTCCGGCGACACCATGGCGAATCCGGTGCAACTGGGGAGTCAGGACGGGATGGAAATCTGGTTTGCCCGGGATACGCGGTTTGGCACACCCAAGGCCAACGTTTTCGTCAGCCTGCGCACGCCAGCCGCCCGGGCCAGTGCCCGTAGTGCCGTGCTCACCAAGGTTCTGGTGGATGCGGTTAACAGTAACCTCAATGCCTCCTCCTATGCCGCCAGCCTTGCAGGCCTGGATTACAGCGTCTATTCGCACCTGCGAGGCATCACCATCCGCGTGGGCGGCTACAACGACAAACTCCATAGCCTCCTGAACCGGATTCTGCTCCAGATGGGTGATCCGCTGCTGACCGAACAGCGATTCCGGATTGCCCGCCAGAACCTGATCGACAACCTGCAGAACCAGGCCAAGGACCGCCCGGTGGAGCAGACCTCCGAGTTTATCCAGACCGCCCTGATCGAAGGCGCCTGGAGCACCGATGAGAAACTGGCCGCTGCTCGGGAGATTACCCTCGAGGAGCTGCGCTCCTTCGCCCGCAACCTGCTGACCGAGGTTGACCCGGTCATGCTGGCCCACGGCAATGTCACCGAAGCCTACGCTCTGAATCTCGCCAATCAGGTGGAAGCCATTGTGCTGGATGACAGCCGTCTTGCCGAAGTGCCCCGCAGCCAGGTACGCCAGCTGCCGGAGAAAGAGACCGAAGTATCTCTGGCCGTAGATCACCCCGATACCGGCTATACCCTCTACATGCAGGGGGACAACACCAGCTTCGAAGAGCGGGCCCGCTATCGCCTGCTGGGCCAGATCATCAGCAGCCCGTTCTACGAGGAAATCCGCACCAGCCGTCAGCTCGGCTATATCGTTTACGCGACCCCGTTCGAAATGCTGGAAACCCCGGCCCTGGGCTTTGTGGTGCAGTCTCCCTCAGCCTCTCAAAGCGAGATTGATCGCGCGGTGCGGGAGTTCTCGGAAGGCTTTGAGAGTGTACTGACCAGCCTGACCGAAGAACGCCTGGATCAGGAGAAACAGGCCGTGATCAGCAAGTTGCTGGAACAGGATCGGCAGTTGGGGGACATCTCCAGTCGCTACTGGCGGGAAATCGACCGTGGCATGGCAAGCTTCAACTCAAGGGAGCAGCTTGCCGAAGCCGTGAAGAACGTCAAGAAAGAGCAATTGCTTTCAACCTATCGTGAATCCGTACTGGCGAGGGATCAGGCACTGCGTGTAGTCACCGGGGGCAATGGCCTGGAGGCCGATCGCGCGCTGGGCAAACTCACTGAGTTGCCGCCGGTGCCGGCCAGCTGACGGACTCAACAGCTACCCAGAAAACGGGCCCAGTCCTCGGGCTCGTCCACATCCCAGCGGGGCTCCAGCAGGAAGTAGCTGAGCCCCGCTTTTTCGAGTCGCTCGCACGTCTGCTTCAGCACTTGCGGGGTTCCCCACTCGATATCCTCCAGCATTCCGTCGACTACCCGGGAAGCGCCAATCAACACATAGCCGCCATCGTCGGAGGGACCGAGCACCACGTCATGATCCGCCAGGCACGCCACCGCATGCCGGGCATAATCGGGATCCACTGACGGGCAATCGCTACCAACGACCAGGGCCCGGTCATATTCCTGTAAGGATTGGCCCAAGGCAGCCTCCATTCGTTCACCGAGACTGCTGCCCTGCTGCACCATCTGAACTAGTGCCGCGCCTTCCAACTCTTCGAGAATGGGCAAGACCTCGCCGGTCGGTTCGTCCACCTCCCGATCCCACCAGAACTCGACCGGATAACCGGTGGCACAGAGGTTATCGAGCACGTTCAGGGTCAGACGGATATGGGCCTCGAGCGCTCCGACAGGGCCCAACTCCGGCATCAGCCGGGTCTTGACCTTGCCAGCCTCGGGCCACTTGGCAAACTGGAGAAAAACAGCGGAGGGAGGATTACTCAGAGGCATTTCGGACATCCGATCGATAGGCCTTCGCCAGGGATTCCGGCGACTCGCCACGCCAGTAACGCCAACGCAATCGCCACATCAGCAAAATAGTACGCCAGGGGCCGTTCTGTTCCCAGCGCCGGCTGTCCGTGACCACCGGATCTGCGATGCACCAGGGGCGGGACACCAGGCGCAACCGCCGGGAGAACTCCACATCTTCCATCAGAGGGATCTCGCGGAACCCGCCCAGGGCCTCGAACACATCCCGCCGAACAAACATGGCCTGATCGCCGGTGCAGATTCCAGTCAGGCGGGACCGACGATTCATGAACCAGGCGATAACCCGGAAGATCCGGCGACGGGCACTCAGGGCCACATCGAAGCGGCCCCAGCCACACCGGGTCCTGGAGAATTTCTCAAGCTCGACAAGGGCCGATCTTGGCAACCGGGTGTCAGCGTGGAGGAACAGCAACACATTGCCCGCAGCCACGGCAGCCCCAGCATTCATCTGCACCGCCCGGCCCTTGCCGGATACCACCACCCGGTCACACCAGGGGCGAGCAAGCTCAGCGGTCCCGTCCGGACTGCCCGCGTCCACCACGATCACCTCGTGGCCAGCCTTGCGCAACGGCCCAAGTGCCTGCAGGGTTTCGACGATGGCGCCGGCCTCTTGCCACACCGGAACGATCACGGTTAACGAGAACGGCTCGGACAAAATAACTCTCCTGAAAGACCAGCCAGCACGGCTATACCTTGAGCCACAAGCTTTCGCCCGCTATCATACCGGCCTTCTCGCAGATTTGCCCCCGTAGCTCATCTGGATAGAGCGTCCCCCTCCTAAGGGGAAGGTAGCAGGTTCGAGTCCTGCCGGGGGTACCACCCCGCCATTTCTGCGATTGTGATATCCCGCTTCCTTTTTTCGCCCGAAACTCAGCTCCGCCAGAAATGCGGCGAGAACATCACAAACACACTCAGCAGCTCCAGTCGGCCCAGTAACATTGCCCCCATCAGGACCCACTTGGCGGCGTCGGGCAGCGACTGGAAGTTTCCTGCCGGACCAATCACAGTGCCAAGCCCGGGGCCTACGTTAGCCAGGGCTGTCGCAGCACCGGTCAGACTGGTCACCAGGTCCAGCCCAAGGGCAGCAAGGATTGCCGCAACAACCGCCAGCGTCGCCAGGAAGATGAAGGAAAAGGCCACGCTGGATGCGACGATCTCGTCACTGATGATCCGGCCGTTATAGTGACGCGCCAACACGGCATTGGGATGAAGCAAGCGTAAAACCTGCTCCCTGAGCAGCAACATCGAGAGCTGAAACCGGAAAATCTTCATGCCGCCGCTGGTAGAACCGGAACACCCGCCCACAAAGGTCAGAAAGAAAAAGAGAACAATAACGAAAGGCCCCCAAAGGGAATAATCTTGTGAGGCATATCCGGTGGTGGTGACCACCGATGTCACGTTGAAAAGCGCATGGACAAAGGCATCGAGCGGGAAAGTCCCATCCTTCACAACCCGGTAGACCGCAATCAGGCTAGCGGTAATCAAAAGAAACTGGAGGAAGAAGTGAACCTGTCGATCTCTCAGCAAAGGCTGCGCGTGTCCGTTCAACAAACGGACAAACAGGAAGAACGGCACACCACCCAGCATCATGAACAAAGAAGAGGCAAGCAGGATCGAGAGCTCGTCATACTGCCCCATGGAACTGTCCGAGGTTGAATAACCGCCGGTGGACACCGTGGTTAACGCGTGATTGACGGCATTGAACAGGTCCATCCCGAGGAGCCAGTAAACGGTAATGCAACCAAACGTGAGGGCCAGGTAACTGAACACCAGGCCACGGGCCAGGCGATTGGTGCGGGGCACGGCTTTCTCTGTCCATTCCGAGGATTCAGTGGCGAACAGGCGCATACCACCGATGCGCAGGAACGGCAGGATCGCCACTGCCATTCCGATAATGCCGATACCACCCATCCACTGCATGATGGAGCGCCAGAGCAGGATATCGCCCGGCAGGTGATCAAGCCCTGACATGACTGTCGAACCGGTGGTCGTAACCCCGGAAATGCTCTCAAAAAATGCATCCGTGACAGAAAGATTCAGGTCACTCATCAGCAGCGGCAGACTGGAAAACAGCGGAATGAAAACCCACGCCGACACCGTCAGAATGAACATCTGGCGCTGCTTGAGCGCATGACGTTTACGCCCGGCACTCAGAAAGCAGGCAAGCCCGACCAGAAAACAGATGCTCGCCGACTTTACGAATGCCATCCAGTCAGGAGTGTTACCGAACATCAGCAGATTGACCGGGAGTGTCATCAAGAAGCTCAGCAGAATCAGGAGAAAACCGAGAATCTGAATAACCGGCAAGAGATGTAACAACGGCATAGTCAGTAGCGCACGGCCCTTAGGGAAAGTCGTTTGGCAGTCACATGGGGTGGCTACCAATGCTCCGGTCACGCCGGATTTGATCAGGAGCTAAAGGAAAGCATAAACAAAAAGACTTTAGCACACGCCATTGCAAATTTTTACGCTATTTTTACGGGTATAACGGAACCGGATTGTCGGCTTTATGCGACCATTTTGACCCACGTACGCTATCAAGAGCATCGATTCGGCAGGCTGCCGTTTTTTCATTCAGACTCTCGGAGACTTTTTCAAGTCATGGTTGAACAACAGCAGTTCATTGTGATCGGTCTTGGCGTGTTCGGAGCCACCATCGCCCGCGAACTTACACGGCTAGGGCACGATGTACTCGGAATCGATACGGATGCCCAGCGGGTCGACCGGATGGCAGACGAGATAACCCATGCCGTCATTGCCGACGTAACGGATGAATCCAGCCTGGTCGAGCTGAATGCCGGCAGTTACGATGTGGCCGTGGTTGCCATCGGCCGAAACGTCGAGGCCACCATGCTGGCCACCCTTCAGCTACGGGAACTTGGCGTGGAAAAGGTTTGGGCCAAGGCATTAACCAATCAGCACCACCGGATTCTGGAGCGCCTCGGAGCGACACGTATCATTGCCCCTGAATACGAAATGGGCGTTCGCATTTCCCAGGAACTGAATTACCCCATGGTTCACGACTACCTGAGTCTGGATGACGATTATTTTGTGGTGGAATTCCGCGCGACGGACGATCTCGTCGATAAAACCATCGGCGATCTGGTTGGCGAGCTGGACGTCAAACCCCTGGTCGCCAAACGGCACAAGCAGGCACATACAAACCCGGACCACACCTGGACTATCCTGGCCGGTGACAAACTGGTTCTCAGTGGCCAGCTGGAGGACCTCAGAAAACTCGTCAATAACCTATGACCGCTCGTCTGTTTGACCTGGTCGGCAAGAAGCCGGGGCCCGCCAAGCAGCGGCGGATCAACCCGCCGAGACTGTTGCTGCAGAGTTTTCTGGTGCTGATCGGTCTCGGCGCGGCACTACTCAAGCTGCCGGTCGCGACGACGAGCCCGATTACCTGGATGGAAGCAGCTTTTACAGCCACCTCGGCGGTCACAGTGACCGGCCTCGTGGTCGTGGATACCGGCAGCCAGTTCACGCTGTTCGGTCAACTGGTGATACTCACATTGATCCAGCTAGGCGGTCTGGGTCTGATGACCTTTGCAGTTCTGACAGCCCTCGCCCTGGGTTTCAAGCTCAAGCTACAACATCAGCTGGTGGCCCAGGAGGCCTTTAACGAGATTTCCCTGCATACCGCTCGCAGAGCCGGTGCGTCGATCGCCGGGTTCGCGCTAACCGCGGAACTGATTGGCATTGTGATCCTGAGCAGCTTCTTTGTGCCGGAACTGGGCTGGTCTGAAGGTATATATCATGGGATTTTCTACACCATTTCAGCCTTCAATAATGCCGGGTTCGCGCTGTCACCGGACAGCCTCTCCGAGTATGTCACCCATCCAGGGATCACGCTTTCGGTGACCGCCCTGTTCATCGCCGGCGGTCTGGGCTACATCGTGATGATGGAGCTGGTCGAGCACCGCTCCTGGCGCAAGCTTTCGGTCTACGTAAAGATCATTTTAGGGGCTACGCTGGTTCTGAACATCATCGCAACGCTGGCGGTGCTGGTGCTGGAGTTTGCCAACCCGGAGACACTCGGAGCACTGGACAGCTTTACCGACAAACTCCTGGCAGCCTGGTTTCAGGGCACCACGCCCAGAACTGCCGGCTTCAACACCCTCGATATCGGCGCCCTGACGGCAGGCACAAGTGTCTTGATGCTGTTACTGATGTTCATTGGCGGCGCCCCCAACTCGACATCCAGCGGCATCAAGATATCCACGTTCGTCATCCTGCTGGCCGCTACCCGCTCCTTCCTTCGGGGTAATCTCAAGGTATCGTTTTTCCGGCGTTCACTCAGCCAGGAGACCGTCCTCAAGGCACTGGCCACAGCAACCCTCGGCATGGCGATCATCTTCCTGGCGGTATTTTCCCTTTCGGCCACCGTTAATGACGAGTTCCTCGACATCGCCTTCGAGGCCGTCTCCGCATTCGGAACCGTGGGGCTTTCCAGGGGTACCACCGGCGAGCTGGGCACCGTCGGCCAGTGGATCATCATGGCGGTGATGTTGATCGGGCGTCTTGGTCCCCTGACCCTGGGCTACACCCTGACAATCCGGAGAAAGTCACACGTGCAATACGCCACGACCGAGTTCCCTGTGGGATAACCGGCATATGGCCAACCTGAACAACGATTATGCAAGGGGAATCCTGAGTGTCGCCGCAGCGACGGCCATTTCCCTTGCCCTCCAGAACATCCTGCCACTGGGCAACCTCTCTCTGGTGTTCCTGACCGCAGTCCTGTGGGTGGCAGCTCGAACGGGTATACGGCCAGCCCTGTTTACTGCCTTTATCAGCTTTCTCACTTATAACTTTGTTTTCACCGAGCCCCGGCTGACGCTCCACATGACGGACTCGGATGAACTGCTTACCGTGGTGTTTTTCCTGATCACCGCAGTGATCGTCGGGAATCTCGCAGCCAGGCTGCGCCAGCAGATCGAGAAACTCCGGGCATCGAATAACCGGACCACCGCACTGCTGGAATTCACGCGCCGCCTGGCCTCTGCGCCCGATATCGAAACAGTTCAGGCCGAAGCCGTCAGCACCCTGAGTACCCACCTGACTCTGCCTGTACTGATCGTGGCAAAGGACCCGGAGAGCGATACCCTCCGGGTGTTGGCAGAGTCCGGAAGCGCAGAGAAACCGGCGCCGGAGGATTACCACGCTGCCGAGCAAACACTGAAAACCGGCAAGGCCAGCGGTGCATTCACCAGCATCCATTCGGATCGCCCATGGCGCTTTGAGCCAATCGAATCTGACGGTGGAATTTACGCCGCCCTGGGAATAGAGGTCCGCACCCTCTCCGCCGAAAATTACCGTGAGCTGTTTATTGATGCGTACACGCACCAGTTGGGCCTGGCCTGGCTAAGGACAGAGTTGGCAGCCCGATTGTCAGCAGCACGAATCGCCGAGGAAACCGAGCGCCTCCGTTCGGCTCTGCTGTCCTCCATTTCCCATGACCTGAGAACGCCCCTCGCCTCAATGATTGGCTCTGCCAGCACCCTGCAATCCATGCTGGAACGACTGAGTCCGGAGGATCGGAAGAGTTTGCTGGATTCGATCGTAAGCGAGGGCCAAAGGCTCGATCGATACATCCGCAATCTCCTGGACATGACCAAACTCGGGCATGGCTCACTGAAAATCGAACGGGACTGGATCGCCCTGACCGACCTCCTGTCCTCTGCCCTCCGCAGGACCCGTGGCCTACTGGAAGGTTTTCAAGTTGATCGCCGTATTGACGACGACCTGCCCCTGCTTTTCGTTCACCCTGCCCTGATTGAGCAGGCCTTGGTGAATGTGCTGGAAAACGCCACAAAATTCGCACCCGAGCACTCAACCATTCTGATTGCAGCCCGGGCCACCGAAAGTGAGGTGATGATTTCCATATCAGACCAGGGCCCAGGCATACCGGAAAGCCAGCGGGGCAAGGTATTCGACATGTTTTTCACAGGTGGCCAGGGAGACCGAGGCCCCCATGGCAGCGGTTTGGGCCTGGCGATATGTCAGGGAATGGTGGCCGCCCACGGCGGCAGCCTCCGTGCCTTGAACGGGCCCGGTAATCAAGGAGCCACCATCGAAATCAGCCTGCCCTTGCCCCAAACGCCTATGCCGCACAATTCCAGGAACCAGGTTAATGACGAGCTTTAATCAGGAGTCGAGGTCGCCCCGGCTATTGATCATTGATGACGAACCCCAGATCCGGCATTTCCTGAGGATCAGCCTGAAAACCGAAGGCTACGACCTGCTCGAGGCGGATAGCGGGAAACAGGGACTCGCTCTCTGTGAAACGGAAAAGCCGGACCTTGTCATCCTCGACCTTGGCCTGCCCGATATGGACGGTGCGGACGTCCTGGCCGCTCTGCGAATGTGGTCAACGATCCCCGTGATTATTCTGTCGGTAAGGGATAGAGAACAGGAGAAGGTCAAGGCATTGGACCTGGGCGCGAATGACTATGTCACCAAACCATTCGGTATCGAGGAGCTTCTTGCCCGGGTCAGAAGCCAGCTTCGTGCCAATGGAAGCCTTTCCGCCGGGCTTGAGAAAAACCGGTCCGTATTTGACGACGGCACACTGCATATCGACCTGACACTTCGGAAACTTTCCCGCAACGGAGAGTCCCTTCGGCTTACCCCCAAAGAGTTTGCGGTGCTAAGGGCCCTGATGCTCAACGCTGACCACCTGGTTACCCAATCCCAGCTCCTCAGGGAGATCTGGGGGCCTACCCATACCGAGGACACCCACTATCTGCGGGTGGTTGTTGGCCGTTTGCGGCAAAAACTGGGGGACGACCCGACCGAACAGCACTATATCCAGACCGAACCGGGAGTGGGTTACCGGTTTGTTGGGAAATGAAGTTTCAACCTGAAAAAGGATTTACATCACCCTCCTGTTTTCACTCAGTGCACGACGACAAATCGTCGCACCCCTGCTCTGGCTCAAGTTGTGGGCTAAAATCATGTTATATACTTATGCCACATCAACAGGGAGGATTTTCAATGGCCAAACAAATTATCACGGCGGCTGCGCTGTTATCGATGCTTTCCGTGCCCGTCCTGGCCGAGACTCATACGCAATCGCCGGATGAACTGGTTACCGAGGCCCGCGCGAAGGTACAAGCCTTTGGCGGTTCTCTGAAACAGGCTCTTCAGGCCGCGATCAAGGAGGGCGGACTCACCAACGGTATCGGCGTCTGCAACACCGTCGCCCCTGAAATTGCCGCCGATAACAGCAGCGAGGAATGGACCATCAGCCGGACCAGCCTGAAGGTCCGTAATCCGGATAACGCTCCGACCGACTGGCAGAAGCTGCAACTGCTGGCAATGGACAAGCAGCCGGTGGAAGTCTGGCAGGTCTCCGAGGCATCCGGGCAACCGGCGTTCCGGTATATGAGCGCCATTCCCACCCAGAAGCTGTGCCTGGGCTGTCATGGCAAAAACATTGATCCGGACGTAAAAGCCAAACTGGCCGAGCTTTACCCGAATGACCAGGCGACGGGCTTTTCCGAGGGTGACCTTCGAGGTGCCTTCGTGGTGACCTATCAGCCAGCCACGAAGTAAGGCCAAGGCGCGGGCTGCCGGCTGGCAGCCTCGCCGTTAGCTGCCCAGGCAGCGACTGAAGAACCGATCCAGATCCCGGACTTCCTCCAGGCACAGGCTGTGCTCCATGGGGTAGCTGCGGTACTCGGGCTCGAACCCGAGCTCTTCCAGCTTACCCGTGGCGGACCGCCCCAGTGACTCAGGAACCACCGGATCGTAACTGCCGTGGCCGACAAACACCGGGATGTTGCGGTTCGCTTCCGCCAGCTGGATGCTGTCGGCGGTGGCGAAATAGGTAGAGAGCACGAACAGCCCGCCCAGTTTTTGCGGATAGCTCAGTGCCAGCTCATAGGCCACCGCTCCACCCTGGGAGAAGCCGCCAATCAGGATGTTCTCACTGGCGATGCCCTTTTCCAGCTCCTGCTCGATCAGTTGGGCAACGGCATCGGCAGAGGCCTTGAGCTGGGGCGTGTCCACTTTCCGGTCGATATCCATGGCCAGGATGTCATACCAGGCGGGCATCACCATGCCGCCATTCACGGTCACCGGCAGCTCCGGTGCGTGGGGGAAAATGAACCGGACAGCCTGCTCCCTGGCAAACGCGAGTTCGGGTACCACCGGCTCGAAATCATGGCCACTGGCGCCCAGGCCGTGCAGCCAGATAACAGCCACACGGGGGTCGTCGCCGGTTTCGATTTGCAGGGTCTGCAATGCTTTCATGTTCTCTCCATCGGGTGAATGCTTTGATACCACTCAGGGTAAACAAGGGCTCAGTCTACACGGAAAGTTTCCAGCATGGGCGGCAGGCCCGGGAACATACCTATGGCGAGCATGACCGCACACAGCACCACGAATACCAGCCCGGGAATGATCCAGCGCCCGACATGGCCCAGTTCCTTACCCCGCTCCTTGCAGCCAATCAGGCCCAGGTTGTCCAGCAGCACGGTGAGGGACCAGCCAAACACGGGGTTCACCAGGGCGGACGAGAAGATAACAATACCGGCGGATTCCGTGGTCTTGCCCTTGCGGGTCATCTGCATCCCGGCCTCCAGCAGGGGCAGGAAAACCCCGACCATCAGCGCTACGCTCAGTACCGGCGGCCACACGGCCAGGTCCATCGGATAGCCCCAGAGCGCGGTTACCGCACACAGGATACCAGTGAGCACGGCGCCGGCGGCAATGGGGCGCTTGGCAATGGCCGCTGGCACGATGTAGGTACCCCAGGACGAGGCAATGTTACCGCCACCCAGGGCGGTTCCCACCATCTGCCGGGCCGAAGCAGACACCATGGTGTCATCGATGTTCATCAGCACCCGCTCGGTTTTTGGCGGGTAATTGAGTTTCTGGAACACCTGGTGGCCGAGGAAATCCGGGGACCACATGGCCACCGCCAGGACCGCGAACGGCGCTACCGCCAGGAAACTGTGAAAATCCGGCAGCCCCAGCTGCCAGCCGGAGGTCTCACCCCACCAGTAACCCGGGTTCATGTTGGGAATGCCCGGTTCGGTCACAAACTCGAAGGGCGCGCCCAGGGCAAACGCGACGGCGGCTGCAATGGCCGAACCCAGCGGTATCGCCAGCCAGCGCATCTTCACATGCTCCAGCCACGCATACATCACGATGGTAATCACAACCACCACAAAAGCGATGTAACCTTTACCGAAACCGTCCGCCCAGGTGAACAGGCGATCAATCTGGCCGGTGATGCCAATAAACCCGAGATAGAGCAGCAAACCACCGCAAACACCGTTGCTGGTGAGCCGGGCCAGAAGACTCCCGCCCCGGGATATGCCGAGCAGGAAGCCGAGTACGCCAATCATGATGCCCAGCGCCATCGGGTGCCCACCCGAGGCTACGACCAGGGGAATCATCGGAATCAGCGGCCCGTGCGTACCAGCCAGATTACTGGTGGGATTGAGGAAGCCGGAAATCAGGATAACGAACAGCAGTGCCGCAATGACCAGCTCAAAACGGACGTTCTCGGTAATGAACTCCCGGGACAACCCCAGGGGGCCGGCAAATGCGGCGACAATCGCGGCCACCATAACCACTTTGCCGATGGTGGCTGCCATGGCCGGCACCATGTCTTCCCACTCGAAGTGGTAGTCACGGAACGGCAGATTGGGCTTCCAGCGCCGGGGCGCCATAACCTGCAATTCATGGTTCAGGTAGTCACTGCGGGAAGAGAATTCGGAGCTGGGTTTGCGTCGGGAGAGATAACTATCGTTGGCGTTATTGTCAGTCATGAATATTCACGCGTTCTTGAAATTTTTGAGGGCGGGATACTAGGGGCGGCCAGACCAACTCTCCATTGGGCCTTTGGCTAACCATCCTTGCGGATAGAAAAATTGGTTATAATATGTCACTTATTGCAACAGTTTTCCCGGCACGGCTATCGATGGATATCACTGAACACAAACGCCATATCATCATCACGGCCGTCGCCGCTGTTGTACTCACCGGTATTCTGGTCGCCACCATTGTGGCCACGCCGCTGATCAACCAGATCCACTCCCGGGCCGAACTCTCCGCTGCCAACTTTGCCGATGCAGAGGCCACCAGCATCCAGGCCGCTTTCGACCAGCACCGCAATCTGGCCGCACAAACCGCCAGCCGCTCGGAGCTGGCCCGAAAACTGGCCCAATACCGCGATGGTGACATCACAAGGACCGAGCTAACGGACTTTACCCGGCCACGCCTTGAGGACGCCGCCGCAGGCCTGACCAACCTGCAGGCTATCCTTCGCTATGACGCCGCTGGCACCGAGCTGATTCGCATTGGTCCGATGGCGGACCGGTTACCTGCCCGGATACCCCTGCGGGAGCAACTCGACATACTGACGTACCCACAGGACAGCGGAGTAACCAGCCCGCCCCTGCTCCATGTCGCCAGCCCAATCACCTCGGAGGGCCAAGTAGTGGGTTTTGACCTGCTGTTGTTCGGCCTGGATTCGCTCCGGGGGCTTTTCGAGGGCCCGGATAATTCACAGATCTGCCTGCTCGACAGTGAACGAACCAAACGAATCACCTTTGATCAGGCCACAGGTAAGTTTGTCATGACTGCGGCAGATCCCTGCCTGGCGGATCAGCTGCAAGTGCAAACCAGCGAAGAGGGAGAGTCCTTCCGGGCCACACTGGAGGATGGTACCCGGGTGATGTCTTTCCTGCGCCCCCTGCCCGGCTATGACTGGGAAGTGCATGTGTGGGCCGAAACCAACGAGATCTTCGGCACGGTTATCCGGGACATTGTGTTCAGCGTTCTGGTCACCCTCGTGCTTTCGCTGCTGGCTGGCTTGCTGGTGTGGCGATCCCTGAGACCGGTCTTGCGGCGAATGGCCCACCAGGCGTCCGAACTTGCCAAATTCAATGAAGAGCTCCAGCTTGCGCAGCGCAAGATCCGTCGGCAGGCCGACTATGACCTGCTGACCGGCCTGCCAAACCGGGCGGCCCTGCTCAACTCTCTGGGGCAGGCCATCGAGCGCGCCAGAGGGAATAACAGCCGGTTTGCCCTGATGTTTGTCGACCTGGACCATTTCAAACCGGTCAACGACCGATACGGCCACCAGGCCGGGGATGAATTGCTCAAAGTCATCGCCAAGCGGCTGGGTGGGTGTATTCGGGAGGAAGATATCGTCGGCCGTCACGGCGGTGATGAATTCCTGGTGATCACCTCGCCCCTGGCCAACACCGATGATGCCGAAGTGATCGCCCAGAAAATCATCACCGTGGCCGCCCAGCCGTTCCGGATCGAAGATGACGCCGTGCAGGTGGGCGCCTCCGTGGGCGTGGCCATCTATCCGGACAACGGCACCACCGTGACCGAACTCCTGCAAGCCTCTGATGCCGCCATGTACCGGGCCAAGGCGTCCGGGCGCGGTGGGGTCAGCTTTGCCTGAATCCTGATGCCACCGGAAACTGGTACCATAAGGCCTTCATCAATTTCCGACACCATCCGAGAAAAGGTATGTCCCTGAAATACAGAATCATTCCCGTCACGCCGTTCCAGCAAAACTGCTCATTGATCTGGTGCGAGGAAACCGGCAAGGCTGCCGTGGTAGATCCCGGTGGCGATCTGGACCGCATCCGGGCGGCAGTCAGGGACGAAGGCGTGACCGTGGAGAAAATCCTGCTGACCCACGCCCACATCGACCATGCCGGCGGCACGGCGGAGCTGGCTAAGGAACTTGGGCTGCCAATTGAAGGCCCCCACAAGGAAGACAATTTCTGGATCCAGGGCCTGCCCCAGCAGGCGCAGATGTTCGGCTTCCCGGCGCCGGAAGTATTCACGCCGGATCGCTGGCTGGAAGATGGTGAAGAAGTGACGGTCGGCAACCAGACCCTGGAAGTGCTGCACTGCCCGGGACACACACCGGGGCACGTGGTGTTCTTCCACCGGGCATCCGGGCTGGCACTGGTGGGCGACGTGCTGTTCCAGGGCTCCATCGGCCGCACGGACTTCCCCAAGGGCGATCACAACACCCTGATCCGGTCCATCCGGGAAAAGCTGTTCCCACTCGGAGACCAGGTCTCATTCATCCCGGGCCACGGCCCCATGTCCACCTTCGGCCAGGAACGCGCCACCAACCCGTTCGTCTCCGATCACCGGGGCTAAAACCAGCCCCGCGATCCGTCTAAAAGACGCCGGATCAGACCTGGAACGGCTCGGGATCGCCCTTGCCTACCCGGGTCACCTCCGGCACCTCCCCGGTGAAATTCACCACCGTGGTGGCTTCCATGCCACAGAAACCGCCGTCAATAATCAGATCCACCTCATGGCCCAGCACATCCCGGATCTCCTCCGGATCGGTCATGGGCTCGGTTTCACCGGGCAGGATCAGAGTACTGCTCATGATCGGCTCGCCCAGCTCACCCAGCAGCTCCTGTACAATCGCGTTGTCCGGCACCCGGACCCCGATCGAGCGACGTTTCGGGTGCATTAACCGGCGCGGCACCTCCGTGGTCGCGTCCAGGATAAACGTGTAGGGCCCGGGCGTGAACGTCTTCAGCAACCGGTACTGGGTATTGTCCACCTTGGCGTAAACGCCGATGTCCGAAAGATCCCGGCACACCAGGGTGAAATTATGCTTGTCGTCCAGCTTACGAATACGCTTGATCCGATCCGCCGCCTGCTTGTCACCAAGATGGCAGCCAACGGCATAAGCCGAATCCGTAGGGTAGACGATCACCCCACCCCGGCGAAGGATCTCCACCGCCTGATTGATCAGACGCTTCTGGGGCGTTTCCGGATGAATCTGGAAAAACTGACTCATGAACCTTCTCCCTGACCGGTTTTCATCGCCATGGCCGGATCGCCCTTCGACCCGCCCATACAATTCGGTGAATCCGGTGTGGCGTGGCCACTGGCCTCCCACTCCTCCGGCGTATACAGATGCAGCGCCAGCGCATGCACCGGCCCCGCCAGCTCGTCCGCCAGCACCTTGTAGATGGTCTGGTGCCGCTTCACCTTCATCTGGCCCTCAAAAGCCGGCGACACCAGGGTCACCTTGAAGTGGGTCTCCGAATTCGGCGGCACGCTATGCATGTGGCTTTCATTTTCCACCTGAAGAATGCTTGCCTGGAATGCATCGTTCAGTTTTGACTCAATGGCTTGCTGTACTTTCATCAAAGCACTCCAATTACTTCGTTGATTAGATGACGGCGACTGGCAAGGTGCCCGAAGCGGATGTGGAGGCAGCTTTCCCAAAAGTGTGTGTTGCCAGGGATGGCAACACCAAGCCCCCAGGGATGGGTTCACGGCGTCTTTTGGGAAAGCTGCCTCCACAGCCGCCTCCCGCCAATACCGACAGTCTACTACACGAATCGAGAGCCTTGACACCAACGCCCCAAACAGCCACATTCCCTCGCCAATCAGCAAACACCAAAAGCCATGCACCTCTATATAGCCGAAAAACCCAGCCTCGCCCGCGCCATCGCCGCCGCCCTCCCCGGCCCACACCAGAAAGGCCAGGGCTGGATCCGCTGTGGCAAAGGCGAAGACGCGGCCACGGTGAGCTGGTGTATCGGCCACTTACTGGAACCGGCAGAACCCGCACGCTACAACCCGGTGTGGAAAAAATGGCGGGCCGAAGACCTGCCTCTGATCCCCGAACGCTGGGAAGTAACCCCCAAGGACAGCGTCCGCCAGCAACTGAAAGTCCTCGAATCCCTCATTCGCCAGGCCGACACCATCGTCCATGCCGGCGACCCCGACCGCGAGGGCCAGCTGCTGGTGGACGAAGTGCTGCGCTACGTGGGCACCCAGGCGCCAATCCAGCGGCTACTGATCAACGACCTCACACCCTCGGCCGTCGCCAAGGCCATCCGCAGCACCCGGGACAACCGCGAATTCCGTCGCCTGTCCCACTCCGCCCTGGCAAGGCAACGAGCCGACTGGCTCTATGGCATCAACCTCACCCGCTTCTACACCCTTAGCTACCAGCAACAGGGCGAACAGGGCGTCTATTCCGTGGGGCGGGTGCAGACCCCGGTGCTCGGCCTGGTGGTGGAGCGGGACAACACCATTGAGAACTTCGAGCCCAAGCCCTACTTCCGCATCGAAGGTCAATTCCGGGCCCACGAAGAAGGCGTTGACCCAAAACCCTTCAACGCCCGCTGGCTTCCGGACGAGCAATTCCAGGACTACCTGGACGAAGAAAACCGCCTGATGGACCGGGAGGTGGCCGAGCGGATCGCCGCCAGCGTCCAGGACCGGCCGGGCACCATCGTCGAATCCCGCTTCCGTGACCGGCCCGAAGCGCCGCCATTGCCGCTCTCCCTCTCCGCCCTGCAGATCGAGGCTGGCCGCCTGTTCCGCATGGGTGCGAAAGACGTTCTGGACACCGCCCAGAACCTGTACGAACGGCACCAGCTGATCACCTACCCCCGGTCCGATTGCCGCTACCTGCCGGAGGAACATTTCGGCCAGCGCCAGCAGGTAGTGCAGGCCATCTCCCGGGTGGCACCAGCGCTTGCCAGCCACTGCGAGCAAGCCGACTTTGACCGCAAGAGCGCGGCCTGGAACGACAAACAGGTGGATGCGCACCACGCGATCATCCCCACCAACCGGCCCTCGCCCAACGGCAAGTTGACCCAGACCGAAGAGAATATCTACGGCCTGATCAGCCGCTTCTACCTGATGCAGTTCGCCCCGGATGCCATCCACCGGGAAGGCCGGCTGACCGTCCGGGTCGCAGACCACCGGTTCCGGGCTACGGAAACCGCCATCCTGGAGCCGGGCTGGAAGAACCTGGAACTGAAACTGCGGGAACAGCGCCAAGAGCCCCAGAAAGCGCCGCTGCCAAGGCTGGAGAAAAACGAACCGGTGCACTGTGACGCGGCAACGGTCACCGAGCGCAAGACCCAGCCACCACAGTATTTCACCGACGCCACCCTGCTCTCGGCGATGACCAACATCGCCAGGTTTGTCAGCGATGCCGAGCTGCGCAAGACCCTGCGGGAAACCGATGGCCTGGGCACCGAGGCCACCCGTGCGGCCATCATCGAAACCCTGTTCAAGCGCGACTACCTGTTCCGGGAAGGGCGGCACATCCGGGCCACTGCCAAGGGCAAGACCCTGATCGAGGCGCTCCCCGAATCCGTCAGCAAACCGGATCGCACGGCAGTCTGGGAAGCGACGCTGGAGGGCATTCGCCGGGGCGAGGATGACCCGCGCAAATTCCTCGATACCCTCACGCAGGAAATCCGGGCGCTTACCAACCGCCCCCAGGGCAAGGCCCGCCCGGAGCCGGAATCCGAAGGAGCCGGCCCGGCAATCCACTGCCCCAAATGCCGCGCTCCGATGGTGGAGCGGGAAGGCAAGTTCGGCCGATTCCACGCCTGCACCCGCTACCCGGACTGCAAGGGCACCCGACCGATCGAGGACAACGCCCCGGCCGATGGCACCGGCCAGAAGCCCATCCCCTGCCCCCACTGCTTTTCGCCCCTGGTGCGGCGCAAAGGCAAGAAAGGCTGGTTCTGGGGCTGCAGCAATTTCCCGGGCTGCCGGCAAACAGTCGACGATGACAACGGCAAGCCCGCATTGGGTTTACGCAATAATACATAACGATACTGAACCGACCCTTGCTTTTTGCCATAATCGGTTGATATCGAAGGGAGAAGATCACCATGCGCATTGCTCTGCTTGAAGACGAACACGAACAGGCGCAGAACGTCCAGAATATCCTGGCCGAACGCGGGCACCACTGCGACAGCTTTCCGACCGGCCAGAGCTTTCTGAGTGCCGTATTGCACCGCAGTTACGACCTGCTGATCCTGGACTGGCAGATCCCCGACATGACGGGCATCGATGTGCTGGAGAGTGTTCGGGCGCAGCTGAACTGGCCTATCCCGGTCATCTTTCTGACCCAGCGCGACAGCGAATCCGACATCGTTCGGGCGCTGGATGCCGGAGCCGACGATTACCTGGCCAAACCTCCCCGTGCCGCCGAGCTGTCTGCCCGGATCAACGCGCTGGCCCGCCGCACCAACCCGGACAACGAGAAAGAAGTCCTGGTTTACGGCCCGTTCGAGATCAACACACAGCAGCGCTCCATCTCCCTGCACGGTGAGGAACTGACGCTCACGGACAAGGACTTCGACCTGACCCTGTTCCTGTTCCAGAACCAGGGCCGCCTGCTGACCCGGGAAATGCTGCTTGAGCGCGTCTGGGGCCTGGCCCGTGACATCAACACCCGCACGGTGGATACTCACATGAGCCGTCTGCGCCGCCGCCTGGGCCTGAACCCGGAGAACGGCTTCCGGATCAAGACGATCTACCAGCGGGGCTACCGCCTTGAGTCCATGAAAGCCCTGGACAACGACGAACTGGACAGACCCCTGGCAGCCAATGAGTGACGCCCTGCTCCGCCGCACCCTGACACTGCTTGCCTTGACAGCTTCGCTGGCAACGGCAGCGACTTACAGCGCGGCGGAAACGACCCGGGTGTCCTACACCACGGCAAGCGTGCAGCTTCTGCCCAGCCAGTCCGAACGCTCGGTACCGCTGGACGGGGGAACCTCCCTCCGGGCCGGCGACGAAATTGTATCCGGCGCGGGCACTGCCACGATCCAGCTGAACGAAGACGTCGAGCTGCGCCTGTTCCCGCGCACACGCCTGCAGATTGTCGAACTGGCAACCGAAAGCTCACCCCGGGTACGGCTGATCGAAGGAAAGGTTCATGCCCGGGCACACTCCGGCGACTGGAATCCCCTTCCCGTATACATCGAGACGGCAACCGCCGTAGCCTTGACGCAGCACTCGACCTTCACCGTTCAGGCTTCTGCCGAGTCAACTTTGGTCCGGGTTACCGAGGGCATGGTGGATTTCGGAGCTCCGGGCAAAGCCCAGCGGATTCCGGCCGGGTACCGGGCCAGCGTCGGCACCGATGGTCACACCGGGGTTACCATCCGGCAGCTGCCGGATGCTCCCGACATCACCCCCCTGCCAGAGGTGGTCTCAACGCTGCCACTCGAAGTGACCTGGCAAGGCGAGGATGCCTCCGGCTACCGGCTCGACATCTTCGAGACCGCCAGCGGCGAATGGATCGGCAGTCGTGAAGTTAGCGGCAACCGGTTTGATGTCGGCCTGCTGGACAACGGCGGCTACCAGATCCAAATCGCAGCTCTGGACGCCAGCGGCCTGGCAGGCATGCCCGCCACCGTTCCGATGGAAGTCCGTCTGCAGGCGCAGGTGGCCACGCTGTCTTACCCGGCCCCGGGTGCCAGCGCCCACGACGACATGCCCGAATTCCGCTGGCAGCTCAATGGCGAGAACGAAATCGCCAGAGTGGAGGTCGCCAGTGACAGGAATTTCCGGAACGTTATTGCCACCAGCGAGTGGGCGCCCGAGACCCAGGCCCTGCCCTCACGGCCCCTTGAACCGGGCCTGTATTACTGGCGCGTAGTGACCGAAGCCGGCGGAAAGTCGGTGGCGGCGACCGAAGCCCGGGCTCTCACCGTCTATCCCAACCGCATCGCCAATCCTGGCAATTCGGGCGATGTTTCCGGCGAACAGGTTACCTCGCTTCCCGACCGCGACAATCGCGGCTAGAACAATACGATCCAAACCTTGGAACTCGTCCCTGAAAACGGTATTTTGTCCGGCTGAGAGTGCTTTCTGGAACAATACCTTGAACGACCAACACCAACAGCAGGGCGCATGAGCCGGGACTTGCCAATCATCCGAACGACTCCCTGGAACCTGGGCCTGATTCTGCTCGCGATACTGCTGCTGATCCAACTGTCAGTCCTGCCCAAGATTCTTGATCAGGGGCTACTGGAAACCGCGCTCTCCAGCAGCCAGCTGGCCTTCCCGGAACAAAGCAAGGCCCTGTTTATCCGGCAGGCTCCCGCCTGGGCGGGCGCTGTATTGAGCCTGATTGTCCTGATCCTGGTTTCGGTACTGCTACCCCGGATTCGCCCGAGCCGCACCTTGTTCACCTGCATTGCCATCGCAGGGTCCGCCACCGCGTTAGGCATGGTAGTGCTGTTCGGCGCCGGGGTGTGGATACCGGTGGCGAACGCCATACTGATTCCCCTGATCGCCTTCCCGGTCTCCAGCGGCCTTCGCCTGGCCACGGCGAACCGCTTTCTCAACCAGCAGCTGGACAGGCTCGTCACCAGCCCAAGGGTCAACCTGCAGGCACCTTCCCGGAACCATCCGGCCCAGTTGCTGAACTACTTCCGTGTACTGTTCCAGCCGGAGGGCTGGTTACTGACCGACGGGCAGGGCATTCTCTCCGCCCGCAATCTCACCATGGCGGATATCCCCGACTCCCTGACCACCGGGCAGTGGCTGCATCAGCCCCGGGTAAGCTGGATCCGGCTTGACCGGGGCGACACCCGGTACACCCTGGGCTTTACCATGCCCAACGACCTCGGCCGGGAGGCGATTCAGCGCTACCTCAGGCGCCTGCGGCTGGAAGAAGCGCCTCCCATTGCCGAACATTCCGAGATTCGGGAAAACATTTCAGCGCGCATAGAACGGCTGCGGACAGCAACCGAGCGCATGAACCGGATGCAACAGTTCATCCGCCGCAGCTTCGAGCACATGCCCGATGGCATTATCGTGACGGACGAGCTGGGTGCCATCCGCTTTGCCAACGGCCACATCGAGGAATGGTTCGGCGACCCCATGCCGAGTCTGGACGGCATGCCCCTGGCCCGCCTCCTGCAGGGTCACGACCCCCGGGATATTCCGCCCTGGCATGAAACCATCTCGGAAACCCTGACCATGCAACAGAGCCGCACAGTGGACCTGCGCATCCATGACAAGGACTTCCTGATTCACTTTGCGCCGTTCGCCCTGCCGGACACAGACCAGCACGGCATTATCGCCAACATCTCGGACATCTCCGAGTTGCGGGAACAACAGCGCCAGCACCGGGAGGCCATCGACTTCATCTCCCACGATGTGCGCTCGCCGTTGGTGTCCCAGCTCGCCCTGATTGAGCAGTTGAAGCGGGATCCTTCCAACATTGAACCTGCACAACTCGAACAGCTGGGCAAGCTGGCCCGGCGCAGCTACAACCTGGCCGAGGAGTTCGTGCAGCTGGCTCGCGCCGAACAGCTGACCGAGACCCGTTTCTACGAGTGCGAATTCCTGGCCATTGCCGAGAACGCACGGGACAGCGTCAGCGAACAGGCTGCCGAGAAACACATCGAGTTCTCCCTGCAAGGCACCGAGGATCTCTGGCTGCGGGGCAACGCCGAGCTGCTGGAGCGGGCCGTGATCAACCTGATGACCAACGCTGTGCAGTACAGCCCACCCGGCTCCACCGTCAACGTGCAGGTATTCCGTGCCGGTCACCAGGCCTGCCTGACGGTAACGGATGAAGGCACCGGTATTGATCAGCAGGAATTGCCCTATCTGTTTGACCGCTTCATGCGCCAGAAAAGCAGCGAGCTGGCCGGCATTCACGGCGCGGGGCTGGGACTGTCATTCGTGAAGACAGTGGTGGAAAAACATCGGGGAGAGATTTCGGTCGCTTCGACTCCCGGAGAGGGAACCTCGTTCACCCTGAAGCTACCGATGGCCGACCCGCTGGCCTGAGACTGCACACTTCAGGCACGGGCGATGCGGATGGATCAGGACTGGATGGTCTTGCTGACAACCGCAGAAGGAGCACTCATCAGGCCACTGGTGTCCTGAACCTGGATGGAGAAATACCAGGTACCCTGGCCCAGACCACCGACGGTGTAAGACATGGTGGCATCCTCGGCGGCATCACCAATCACCACCCGCTCGGTGAGATTGTCGGCATCCTGGCCGTAACGAATAACATAGCTGTCCAGCTCACCCATGGAGATGCCGTCACCGTTTACACGGGTGGAAGGCGCAGTCCAGCTCAGCAGCGCCTTGCTACCATCAACCGTTTTACTGCCACCGTCTCCAATCGCTCCCTGGGAAGACGTTTCCGAAGAGGAAGAACCCCCACCACAGCCCGTGAGCAACGCGCCCAAAAAAGCTGCGGCCATTACTGACCCTGACGTTTTGATGACGCTTTTCATATATCTCTCACACCACTTTTTCGACGATTTGACAGAATTTTACAAAACGCCGGCATTATGGTGATTAAGAATGTCGCTCGGCCAGTTACGAAATTGTCAATTTTTAGACAGGTTCAGGTAAGTAAAAATCGCAAGGTTGCGGGGTGGCAGGAAGTTACGTGGGAAAGTTTGAGAAATTTGGAAAGGCTGAGCGGGCAGTTTCTTGCCAAATCGTAAGGTTCAGACGAGTTCTACCGGCAATCGATCTGTTCGGGGATCTGACGCCATTAGCCTCCCTCAGGCGTCAACTCCTGGTAAGGAAGTTTTTACTTTCGCTCTTTGAATCAATCACCACCTCTTCCGTCCGGTCCTTGAGAGCCACTCCGGAGAGTTGTCTCCGAAAGGCCTCCCGAATCAGATAGAGGAGTCGTTGGCTGGCGTTGGAATAACTGAGTCCCGCGGGCAGTGCGGCGCTGGGCTTAAAGCGCTCCGTATCTTGAAAGATACGCGCTATGTCTTGTAAAAGTGCCAGCCACACTCCGGGCGGAGTGTGGCTGAGGGCAGATCAAATTACTGGGCTGGCAAGGCAACCGTTTTATCGGCGCTGCCGTTGAGATCCAACACGGTGACACCGCCGGATGGCAGCGGCATATCCACCGGACAACCGTCGTAATATTCAACCTGGCTGCCATTCAGCAACACCTCGGTGCCAGTACCGGTAGCAGTGTTGCTGCCGTACCGAACTTCAACAACACCGTCACCCTCTACTTTCATGTGGCCGCTGCTTGGGCAATCAGTGTACTGATTTCCGACAATTGCAGTGGGTGTAGTGACCGTCAGATAGCCATTAAGGGCCGAACCGACCAACTGGCTATTCATGCTCAGGCTTACCGTATCGCCTTTCAGCGCCATGGAGATCCGGGAGTCCCGAAGCGCCGTGTACTGGTCCCCATACAGATACTCCAGAGCCGGAGTCGAGATATCGATCGTCATGTCAGTCTCGCTCCGCATCACGGCGGTCATGGTCTGCTTGCCGACGATACCAATGGGCATCTGCTCTGCGCCCAGCTTACCGGAGATATTGTACGACTCGGCCATCACCATCTTGCTGACATCGCTTGAAACCTGGATATCCATGACCACGTAGCCATCCAACAGCAGGGTGGGCGTGTAGTTTGGAACCACACAGTTATCGAAACGGTACTCATAGTATTCCCCAGTCTCGCCGAGCTCTTCTGTCACCTTGAGGTTGCCGTTCTCAACCGAACACAATTCGGATGCTGCCGTGGTTGTAGCCGCCGCAGAAACCGTAGTGGAGCCCAGCGCGTAGCCAACATCCGAAACAAAGGCCTGAATTTCGGACACATCCTGGTACATCGATGTTGCCGCATCCAGGTCACTCATATTGCGAATTGCTGCCGGCTGCTCGCCATAGTTGGCCGGGTCAAGTTGCAGAGCAGTGGTTTTGGAACCGCCGTCATCTCCGCCGCCTCCTCCACATCCCGCGAGAACTCCTGTTGCTACAATAGCCACCCCAGGAAGAATCCTTGAATTGAACCTCATCACTAGCTCCTTTTTCATTTTTTTGGTTGTTCCTTGCAGACGCAAATCGGGTGCGCCCTGGTCAGTGACGCGCAAAACGCACGGCACATTTCCCGGCTTCGGGATACTTCAGCGACGGTTTTTGAGGAGGGATGTTATTCAGGAGAGCAGACATCCGTTGTCGCTTTGAGAAAGTTACATCTGTTATGAATGGAATA
Organism: Marinobacter pelagius; assembly: GCF_003315345.1. Taxonomy (GTDB): domain Bacteria; phylum Pseudomonadota; class Gammaproteobacteria; order Pseudomonadales; family Oleiphilaceae; genus Marinobacter; species Marinobacter pelagius_A. The sequence goes on along the minus strand of NZ_QNRO01000022.1, from coordinate 18,460 downwards.
ATGATCAACTCTGGTGCAAAGTTGAAGGCCAACTTTGTAAAAATTGGCAACATCAGTTAATTGATTTACTTGCCTATTCCGATCCCAACCAAAAGGAAACCTCAAGGAAGATGAGCTCCAACTACCGAATTGCCCTGCTGATCGACTGTGACAACGTCAGCCACCAAGCTATTGAGGGAGTGCTCCAGGAACTGGCCAAGTACGGTGCCGTGAACATACGGCACGCCCACGGCAACTGGAATGGCCCGCAACTGGGCGGCTGGATTGAGAAACTCCACCCCAATGCCATCCGCCCCATCCAGCAGTTCGCCTACACCACCGGCAAGAACGCCACCGATGCCTCGATGATCATCGACGCGATGGACCTGCTATACAGCGGCAACGTGGACGCCTTCGCGCTGATGACTAGTGACAGCGACTTCACGCCGCTGGTGATGCGCATTCTGGAAGCGGGCTTGCCCGTGTTCGGATTTGGCGAGCGGAAGACACCCCTGCCCTTCGTGAACGCCTGTTCCCAGTTCATCTATACCGAGAACCTCCGGGACGAGGCGGACGAAGAGGAAGGTGACAACGGCACAGAGCCGGCCGCCAGAACCCAGAAGAAATGGGGCCGCAATCAGCTCCGGGGCGACTCGGTGCTTGTCAGAACCCTGCGCACCGCCGTTGAGCAAACCGCCGATGACGATGGCTGGGCGCACCTTGGCAAGGTGGGCCAATACATCTCCAACAACAGCTCATTCTCCCCGGTAAACTACGGTTACAAGAAACTGAGCGACCTGATCAAGGCCAGCGAGCTGTTCGAGATCCGGGTTGGCGATAAAAATGTGGTTTACATAAAGAGCCCCGGCTAAGCCGGCGCCAATAATAGGAGTGGAGAATGCGACGTAACATCCTGATTACCGGGGCCAGCAGTGGTCTGGGCATGGGCATGGCCCGGGCCTGGGCGGCCAAAGGTTGCAACCTGGCCCTCTGTGCCCGGCGCGTGGAGAATCTGGAGGCGCTCCAGCAAGAGCTGACCACAAGCTACCCGAACATCCGCGTGGTCATCCAGGCTCTGGATGTGTGCGATTACGACCGGGTACCGGAGGTATTTCAGAGCTTCAAAGAAGAGCTGGGCAGCCTCGACCGCATCGTGGTCAACGCCGGCATGGCCAGCAGCCACGGCATCGGCCAGGGCCACTTCGAATCCAACCGCCAGGCGGCAGAGACCAACTTTGTGGCAGCCATCGCCCAATGCGAAGCCGCCATGGAGATCTTCCGGGCCCAGAACGCGGGCCATCTGGTGCTGATGTCCTCCGTCAGCGGCGTACGCGGCTTCCGGGGCGCCATGAACGTCTACGCCGCCACCAAAGCCGCCGTGGCCTCCCTGGCCGAGGGCCTGCAGCTGGATACCGAAGGCACACCCATCCGGGTCACCAACATCATGCCCGGCTACATCCTCACCGACATCAACCGCAGCACCAAGAATGCACCCTTCCGGGTCGACCTTGACACCGGTGTCGCCGCCCTGGTCAGCGCCATCGACAAGGAAAAACGCCGCGCCTACGTGCCCTGGTGGCCGTGGACGCCGCTCAGCTACGTGATCAAGGCGCTGCCGTTCAAGCTGTTTGCACGCGCGATGTAGCTCCTGATTTCTTAACTTACCGCCGAAAGCACCGCCTCACACACCTCATCGTGAGTGAGGCCAGCCCCCTTCACCGTTACATCGGCATAACGGGAATACAGCGCAAAACGCTCGTCAAACAACTCGGCCAGCGACTGATCCGGTCGGCGCGAAATGCCCCGCAGGCTGTAGTCGCCAATACGTTCGATCACCACGTCCAGCGGGATATCCAGAAAAACCACGGTTCCATTGGTTTTCAGGTGGCGCATGGCTACATCACTGTAGACCGCGCTGCCGCCGGTACTGATAACGTGGTTCTCGACGGTCAGGTTCAGCAACACCTGCTCCTCGATCTTCCGTAGAGCCTGGTAGCCGTCCTGGTCCACGATCTCCTGCAGTGTGCGCCCCGCTTCCTGCTGGATGAGCAGGTCGGTATCCACGAAGCCCAGCCCCAGTCGCTTGGCGACCAGCACTCCAACAGTACTTTTGCCGCTGCCGGGCATACCGATAAAGACCAGGTTTCGAGCCATCGACTGGTTACCCCGCTTTTCGCTCGGCGGCGCGACAGGCGGCTGCGGTGAACAAAACATCGGTGGATGAGTTCAGGGCGGTTTCCGTGGAATCCTGAACCACGCTGATCACAAAGCCAATGGCCACCACCTGCATGGCCACTTCCGTTGAAATACCGAACAGGCTGGTGGCCAGCGGAATCAACAGCAACGACCCGCCCGCAACGCCTGACACCCCGCAAGCTGCAACCGCTGACACCACGCACAGCAACATGGCTGTAGCGAAATCCACGGGGATGCCGAGCGTATTCGCCGCAGCCAGGGTGATCACAGAAATGGTGATGGCCGCGCCAGCCATGTTGATGGTCGCACCCAGCGGAATAGAAATGGAGTAGGTATCCGGGTCCAGTTCCAATTGCTTGCACAACTCCATGTTAACCGGAATATTGGCGGCAGAACTGCGGGTAAAAAAGGCGGTGACGGCGCTGCCCCGAAGGCAGGCAAAAACCAGCGGGAAAGGATTCTGGCGGGTTTTCAGGAAAACAATCAGCGGGTTGGTCACCAGCGCCACGAACAGCATACAACCCACGATTACGCCCAGAAGCTGACCATACTCCCGCAAGGCGCCAACGCCGGTCTCGGCCAATGTGTTGGCGACCAGCCCCAGAATACCGAGAGGCGCAAAGCGAATCACGATATGGACAATATCGGAAATCGCGTCTGACAGGTCTTTCAACACCTTGCTGGTGGCATCACTGGCCTGGCGAAGCATGAACCCGAGCCCCACAGCCCAGGCCAGAATGGCAATGAAGTTGCCTTCCATTAACGCAGTTACCGGGTTGGCCACCATGCTGAGCAACAGGTCTCTCAGGATTTCGATGATGCTCCCGGGTGGCTCACCACTGACTTCCGGCAGGTCCAGCGTCAGCTCCGTCGGGAATAGAAAGCTGGCAACAACCGCGACCAGTGCAGCGATGAGCGTACCAACAACGTATAGCACCAGTACGCCGCGGATATGCGTTGGCTGACCTTTTTCATGGGCCGCGATAGCGGCTGCCACCAGCACAAACACAAGGATAGGCGCGACGGCCTTGAGTGCTGAAATAAACAACTGACCGAGTAGCGAAAATGATTTGGCGGTTTCAGGTGAAAGCAGTGCCAGTGCTACCCCTGCAATGATGCCGAGCATGATCTGGGGAATCAGACCCAACTGCAGAAGGGGACGGAAGAACGTGGTTTGCCCGCTGGACATCATAGGCTCCGGTTGAAAGGATTGAACGGGCGGCGGAATTTACCACAAATGCCAGATTAACGAGACACGGGGAATCCGAAACCGGAGCCTGCAAAGTTCCGCTCGGGCGTACTGGTGACTATTCCGTTGTAGCGGGAACCGCCCCACGATTACTATAGGGGTTATCATTCTCGCCCAACCTTTTCAGATGGTACTTCCGATTGCCCATGGACGAACAAACCCACCTGAGAACCCGCGCCTACCTGGTCGCCCGACACCAGCATCCGGCATGGAAGCTGCTCTCAGCCACCAGAGGCCCCCTGGTGCTCAGCTGCCTGCAGGCGTTAATGGAGCAGAACCGGGAAGAAATCCTGTTCGAGGATGCCCAACAAATGCTGACAGATATCCTGCGGGAGCATGCCAACAGCGATGACCTGGAGCTATCCACTGACGACCCGGCGGCTGATGCCAGAAAAGAGCTGCGCGCCTGGATTCGCAAAGGGCTGATTGTTGAGCGGGACGGCCGCCTGATGGCCACAGATGCCCTGCAAAAGGCCCTCGCCTTTGTTGAGGGCCTGGATGAAAAAATCATGACGTCCACGGCCTCACGCCTGGCTACGGTGCAGCGGGAGATTGAAAACCTGGAAACCCGTCTGAACCCGAATGCCCAAAGCCGTGCCGACCATATACGCCGCAAGATAAAAGATCTGGAGCACGAGCTGGCGGAAGTGGAAGCCGGTCGCTTCAAAGTGCTGGCAGGTGCCGAAGCGGCAGAAGGCATCCGCGAAGTCTACAACCTTGCCACCAGCCTGCGGGCCGACTTCCGCCGGGTGGAGGACTCCTACCGGGAGGCTGACCGGCAGTTGCGCCAGTCCATCGTCAGCGAACAGCATCACCGGGGCGAAATTGTTGACCGCTTGCTGGATGGGCACGATACCCTGCTGGAAACCGCCGAAGGCAAGGTCTTCCACAACTTCAACGAGCAACTCAGCCGGTCCACCGAGCTGGACAACATGAAACACCGGCTGCGGACTATCCTGAAAAATCCGGCGACCCGCCACGCCCTGTCCCGGCAACAACAGGATGAATTACGCTGGCTGGTCATCCGTCTGATTCAGGAATCCGCTGCCGTTATCCGGGCACGGGCCCGCAGCGAAAAAGATGTCAAAGGCTTCCTCAAAACCGGGCTGGCGGCCGAGAACCACAGGGTTGGCGAACTGCTCAACAGCATACTGAACACTGCGCTCAACGTTGACTGGTCCAGCCACAGGGTCCGCAAAAGCGAGACACCCCTACCACCGGTTGCCGTGGCGGTTTCCAGCCTGCCGCTGGCTGAACGGCTGAGATTCAAATCGGCCACCGAAGAACAGGAACAAAGCCTGGAGCTGGCTGACCAGAGCGTTAATCTGGACGAAGTCGGTGAAGACTTCTGGCGTGCTTTTGATGGTCTCGACAGGGAAGCCCTCTATGAGGAAACGGTGGAGTTACTGAAAGTCACCGACCGCCCCATGACCATTGGCGACCTGGCCACTCATTTGCCGCCCACCCACGACCTGGAAACCATCGCCCTCTGGCTGGCGATGGCCCGTGAGGCGGAAGTGGAGATCACTGAAGACCGGGAAGCCGTCGACATTACCGACAGCAATGGCCAGCGGCTGCGCTTCTACGTGCCGCAACTGACGCTGACCCGACAAGACGCAGAATCCATCGACTGGGAGCTGTAAAGCCGCATGTCTGACTATTTTGACCGCCTGACACGCCAGGCCGAAAAGGAACAAGCTACGGAAGAACCGCAACAATCGTCAGAGGCCCCGGACGATGCAGTTCAGCAAAGGCCGCCGACAGAGGCTGGCCACTACACGCCCGGCAGTGTGAAAGCCACCACCCAGGAGCTGCTTAAATACGGATTGCTTGAAGCGGACCGGAAGCCCAAACTCTACCAGGTTGCCATTACCCAGACCGCCGCCATAAACGAGGTCCTGGAGCCGTTCGACCTGCGCCTGAAGGTGGACGACGTGCGCGGGTTGGCCTTTCTGGTGGTCTCTGAACAGCTATTCACAGAGGGTGAAGAAAAGGATGACGAATGGTCCCACCCCCTGGTGCGTCGCCAGCGTCTGACCATGGAACAGTCCCTGCTGGTCGCCATACTGCGACAGCACTTCATCGCCCACGAACAGGAAGCCGGGCTCGGAGCCGCTGAGGCTACAGTAGAACTGGATGAATTACTGCCTCAACTACAGCTGTACCTGGGCGACACCGGCAGCGACACCCGGGACCAGAAACGCCTACGCAGCCTGCTCGACAACCTGAAAAACCATGGCATCGTCTCGGACATTGACGCCAACGATCAGGTTATCATCCGCCCGATCATCACCCATCTGGCAAACCCTGAGAACCTGCAGAACCTGTTGCACCATTTTCGGCGCGTGGCCGGCCAATCCGCCCCGGAAGAAGCTGACGGAGAGGATCTATGAGCCAATCCCAGACCGACCTCTTTGCCGCTGAAATTATTCCGCCTACGGCCTATATTCTGACCCACCTGGACCTTTACAACTGGGGACCCTTCGGCGGTCGGCACTGCGCCGAAATCGACCCCAAAGGCACCGCTATCATCGGCCCCACCGGCAGCGGCAAAACGACTCTGGTGGATGCGCTGATGACCTTGCTCACCCATCAGCCGCGGTACAACCTGGCCTCCACCGGGGGCCATGAAAGCGACCGTGACCTGATCTCCTACATCCGGGGCGTATCCGGTGCCGGTAACAACAGCGGTGACAACAGCCACATTGCCCGTCCCGGCAAAACCGTTACCGCTGTGAGCGCCCGCTTCTCCAACGGTGACAAGGCCATTCGCATTGGCGCGCTGTTCTGGATAGACGGCAGCAGCTCTGCCGCCAGCGACCTTAAGCGCCTGTGGCTGTTCTCTGAGCGGGATGACCAGAGCCTGGATACCTGGCTGGCCATCCACCATGAGGGCGGGGCCCGGGAGCTCAAACAGCACGCAAGGGATAACCCCGGCTTGCAAACCAACGACAGTAAAAAAGCCTATTTGGCCCAGATACGTCGTTTTTTCGAAGTGGGTGAAAATGCCTTTACACTGCTCAACCGCGCCGCGGGCCTGAAACAACTCAACAGCATTGACGAAATCTTCCGGGAACTGGTGCTGGACGACCACTCGGCATTCGACCGAGCCGCTGAAGTTGCCAGTGAGTTCGACGACCTGGCCGCCATCCACAGCGAACTGGAAACCGCTCGCAAACAACACCAGTCGCTCTTGCCCATTGCGGAAACCCACGAAAAACACCAGGCCGTCGTAGCCGAGCTGGACCAGCAACTGGCCCTGAAAGCGATCCTGCCAGTGTGGTTCGCACAAACCGGTTACGAGCTCTGGAACAGCCGGAAACAGGAACTTGAAAAGCAACTGGAAGAGGGGCGGGAAGCCCTCGTCTCATTGGATGAGACGGTCCGGGAACTGAACAGCAAAGCCGACACCCTGAAAGATATCTACCTGCAGGCCGGCGGCGCCAGCATTGAGCAACTCAAAGAGCAGATTTCCCAGCAGAAGCGCTGGGTGGAAGAACGGGAGCGGCACGCCAGGGATTATCAAACCCTGACTGGCAAGCTTGATCTGGACAGTACACTGGCGCCCGAGGCTCTGGCTCGGAACCGCCAGCTCGGCGAGACAAAACTGCGTGAATTGTCCGAACTCGCAGACACGCAGGACAAATCCCTGCTGGACCTGCGTATCCGTCACGGCAAGCTCAATGAAACGCTGACCGAACTCAGTGAAGAAATCGACCGCATCAAGGCCCGCCCGGGGTCCAACATAGACGGCCGCTACCAGGAGTTCCGCAGCGAACTGGCCCGCGCGCTGAACCTGGATGAGGGCAGCCTGCCCTTCGTGGCAGAACTGGTGGAAGTCAAAGCCGAAGAAAGCGACTGGCGCGGCGCGATCGAACGGGCCATTGGCGGGCACCGCTTGCGCCTGCTGGTGCCCCCGGCGGCCATGCAATCTGCGCTGGACAGGGTAAACAGCCGTGACAACCGGCTTCACGTTCGTCTGCTGGAGGCCCAGCCCCCCCAGGCCCCGGCCCGGTTCATGGATGACGGTTTCACCCGAAAGCTGAATTTCAAGGACCATCCTCACCGGGAAGCCCTGAAACACCTGCTGGCCGGAATCGACCGGCACTGCGTGGACTCGCCGGAGACCCTGCGTCAGACACCCCAAGGGATGACGCAACAAGGCCTCATGTCAGGCAAGAAGGGCTATTTCGAAAAACGGGACAATCAGCGGCTCGACAAGGGGTGGATGACCGGGTTCAACAACCGTGACCGCCTCGCTGCCCTTAACAAAGAGCTGACAGAAACCCGCCAGGAAGCGGACACCCTGGAGCAGCAACTCGGAACAGCCCGTAGAAAGCTGAAAGACACCCAGGACCAGGTAAAGCTCTACGAGCTCCTTGGCGAAACCGAGTTCAGCACCATCGACCTGCCCAGCGCACAGCGGGAACTGGATGCCCTTCAAAGCCGACTGGAGGCGCTCACCGCTCCGGACTCGGATGTGGAAAGAGCCCGGCGGGAGTTTGAATCGGTTCACCAGAAACTGGAGCAAAGCCGGAAAAAGCTCTCGCAGCAGGAAACCACTCTGGCGCTCCTGGAAGAGAAGCGTACCCAGGCCACCCGACGCTGCACGGAACTGTTGGACCGGATTGACGAAGGCCTGACAGACGACCAGCAAACCCTGGCCGCTGCGCACTTCCGCACCCCGGGAGCAGACCAGTACGAACGTCTGGAAGCCCTGGAGCGGGACCAGCGCGAACAGCTGGATAGGGCCATCGGCAAACTGGGCAAACAGATTCAGGGTTACGAACTCAACCTGACCCGACTGATGGGAGAAGCCCGCACCATCGATACCGGGGCGCTCACGGAAACCGGCAGCGATATCCGGGACATTCCCGAATACCTCGAACGCCTGCGGGTGCTGGAAGAAGAGGCCCTCCCCCAGAAACTTGAGCGTTTCCTCAGTTACCTGAACCAGTCATCGGATCAGGGGGTCACCCAGTTGCTAGCCCATATCCAGAACCAGGTAGCCATCATTGAGGAACGTATATCCGACCTGAACGCCACCCTGCGGCGGGTCGACTTCCAGCCGGGCCGTTACCTGCGCCTGGAGCCACGGAGGGTTACCCACGAATCCCTCCGGACCCTGGAGCGGGCCCAGAGACAGCTCCGCGCTGACGCCCTGAAAGACGACCAGGGCGAAAGCCATTTCAAGGCCCTGCAGAACATGGTGGCCTTGCTGCGGGATGCCGCAGACAACAAACGCACCGTAGGTGCCCGAGCCTTGCTGGACCCACGCTACAGACTGCAGTTCGAAGTCTCGGTTCTTGACCGGGAGTCCGGCACGGTGATCGAAACCCGCACCGGCTCCCAGGGCGGCAGTGGTGGCGAAAAAGAAATCATAGCCAGCTATATCCTCACGGCCTCCCTGAGCTATGCCCTGTGCCCGGACGGCGCCACCCAGCCCCTGTTCGGCACTATCGTGCTGGACGAAGCGTTCTCCAAAAGCTCCCACGCGGTGGCCGGTCGCATCATCTCGGCCCTCAACGAATTTGGCCTGCACCCACTATTCGTCACACCCAACAAAGAGATGCGGCTGCTGCGGGCTCATACCCGCTCGGCCATCCTGGTGCACCGCAAAGACCTGCGCGCCACCCTTACTTCACTGAGCTGGGAAGAGCTGGAAGCCCACGCAGAAAAAATAGCCCGGAAAGCCCATGAAATCTCCGGATGAACTGGCAAGTCGCCTGACCCGGCAATGGCAAAATGCAGACCTGCGCGAGCAACGCCTGCTCCGGCCGGAGAGCTGGCCATTGACCCTTACTATCGGAAAGCCCACTGGCACCGTGGTAAGGGATCAGGTCGGAGAGGTTCGCGAACACCTCCAGCAATGGCGGGAGGTTACGATCGGGCAAGTCCAGTGGCAGCCTGTCCGCTTTCAAAGCACCAGCGAGGCCATCAACATACCAACCCACTGGATGCTGGAGTCCCCCAGCCAGTGGGTACAGGCCACCGGCAGCAGTGACATCAAGCGGGAATATAGCATGCTCAATCGCCTCGCATCTGCCCTGGACCCGCGCTTTCACTCACTGATCGTACGCCGGCGAAGCTTGGTTATGGATAAATCAGAGCGCGATGTCATTCTGAGCGGTGAAGTTGCCCTTCAGCTCCAGCCGGGCTGCGCCGATGGCAAGCCCCTCAGGGCGCTTTCTGTCGCCGGTAGCGACAGCAAATTCTTCGAGCGCAACCGCCAGCTGGTTACCCTGATGCTGGATATCCTGTTCGATGGCCGGGCCAGCGAGACCGGACTGGAAACCTTCCTGGGCGCCGAAGACGAGGGCCACCACTGGCTACTGATCGCAGATCTGGATGGCTCACTGTTGCCCTTCTCACAAATGCGGGTCCGGGCGTATGAACTGCAAAGAACCCCATTGCCAGGCCAGCGCCTGATCCTGGTAGAAAACGAGCGCTGCCTTCACCAGTTGCCCTCCACGCCCGATACTATCGCGGTGCTAGGCTCGGGACTGAACCTGTCCTGGTTGCAGGCAAGCTGGTTATCCAGTCGAGCCGTGGCTTACTGGGGTGACATGGATACCTGGGGTCTGACCATGCTTGGCCGCGCCAGGGAGCATCTCCCGCAGCTCACACCATTATTAATGGACAGGGCGACCTTTGAGAGGTTTGCCGCCGAAAGTGCTGTTGAGGAACCTCAGGCAGCACCGGCTGTCGTCCCGCCAGAGCTGACCGGGAGCGAAGCCGGCCTCTACCACCTGCTGCGTCAGTCGGACCGCGGCCGGCTGGAACAGGAGTTCCTTCCAGTAAAAATGGTTCATAGAGCGGTGCTTAACTGGACTGTCGGATCTCCCTGATAGTTGCGATAGCCTCGAGCGTCGCCAACCTGACCCTTACTACCAGGCTTTCTGATAAACTTTGATTGACTCTTCACCGGGCAAACAAAATGACATCCAAATCGTCTGAAAATCCGGCCATTCTCAAACTCAGAGAATTACTGACCAAATTTCCGCAAATCCGGCTTGCTGTCCTGTTTGGTTCCATGGCTAGCGGCAAAGCACGCCCGGACAGCGATATCGATGTTGGAGTGCAAGCCGATAAAGAACTCACCTCGGATGAACGCATCGCCATCACCGAAGCGATCGCATTGGCCTTCAACCGTGCGGTGGATCTTGTGGATTTGCGTACAGCAGGTCAGCCGTTGCTGGATCAGATAGTCCATAACGGAATCCAGGTAATCGGCACGCGCCACCAGTGGGGAGATCTGATCTACCGCAATATCATGGAAAATGAAGACTTTGTGCCCTACCAGAAACGCATACTCGAAGGACGACGGCGCGCATGGATGAACAACTCGTAGCTCAGAAACTGGAATCGCTCAGACGCTGCATTCAACGTGTGGAATCACGACTTCCCGAAAATCTGGATTCGCTGCTGGATGACCTGGATGCCCAGGATATTATTTCTCTGAACCTCACGCGCGCGGTGCAAATGTGTGTGGACATCGCTTCTCATTGGCTGGCAGAGCACACCGAAGCCACGGCACCGAAAACGATGGGCCAAGCCTTCGAGGCCCTGGCCCAATCCGGCGTTATCGACCCCGAGCTTGCCGTTCGATTGAGAAAGTCAGTCGGTTTTCGAAACGTGATGGTTCACAATTACGACGATGTGAACTGGGAGATTGTGTATTCAATCTGCAGGAACCATCTTGGCGACTTTCGGGAGTTTGCCAGGGTGTTCTCGGATTTAATGGCCTAGAAACGTCAATCAGGTTACTGGCAGGCCCCCTCTATCAAGGCAGTTAGAACCCATCGCGATGTAATAAGGGTAATCAGAGACTCCGGTGCCGGCGGGCTTTCTTCACCCGTCGGGCCCGGGTGAGTTCATCCTTCAGGTAAGCGCCGACAGCCTTGAGGATACCCAGCTCCGGATCGGCCTCTTCATTGTCTGCCAGCCGGAAAATCTGCTGGTAGTACCAGGCCTGGCCACCCAGCACATTAATCACTTTGAGCGGCATCAGCGGACTGGCCGGTGAGAAGAAACCGCGCTGTGCAAGCTTGATGTGATCCTCATGGCAAACCGTCTTCTCGATGCGCCCTTCGAGCAGATCCTTGGGAGTATCCGGGTCCGTACAGAGCGGGCGACCCAGGCCGATCACATCCGTCTCGCCATTGGCGACCACCTCTTCCATAAACTCGCGGGTCCGGAACCCACCGGTGACCATCAGCGGGCAATCACAGACTTCGCGAATTTTCTGGGCGTAATCGAGGAAATAGGCCTCCCGCTTCCGGGTGCTTTCCCGCATGGCCGGCCCTTCGCTCGCGGTTTCCGCATCACCGCTGTATCCGAGCAATCGCGGTTGTTCGTAGGTGCCACCCGACACCTCCAGCAAGTCGATCCCCTCCTCATTGAGCCAGCGAACCACATTCACACACTCATCAAGGGTAAATCCACCCTTCCGGAAATCGTCGGAATTGAGTTTGACCGCCACCGGGAACTCCGGGCCCACCGCCGCACGAGTCGCCCGAACGACCTCGAGCAGGAAACGGGCCCGGTTCTCCAGCGACCCACCCCAACGATCCGTCCGCTGGTTGGTGACCGGAGACAGGAAAGACGACAGCAGATAACCATGGGCCCCATGCACCTGAACACCGGTGAAGCCCGCTTCCCTGGCAATCCGGGCGACGTTGGCAAAGCGCTGGATAAAATCGAGGATCTCCGGCTCGCTCAGCGCCTTCGGTCGGGCATAGTTGCCCATCAGTGACAGCTGGACCGCTGAAGGCCCCATCGGCCGCGAAGTCACATAGCGCGGCGACTGCCGACCGGCGTGAGAAATCTGCATCCACAGGTGATTACCATTGCGGGTGCCGGCCCTGGCCCAGGCGCGCAACTCCGCCATACCCTCAGGCTCACCCTCCGCCGGTGCCGGATCGATGGCCACGTTGCCCGGCCGTTCCAGTACCCGGTGATCGATCATCACATTGCCCGTGATCAGCAAGCCGGCTCCGCCATCGGACCAGCGGCGATAGAGCGTTTCGTGCCGGTGGGTGGCGTGTAAGTGGTCGTCGGACAAGCCTTCGGTCATGGCAGCCTTGGCGAGACGATTGGGCAGAACGGCGCCGCAGGGGAGTTTCAGGGATTGGGCAAGGGGCGATGGGGGCATGGGATCATCCTGATTGTTGATGGTTCGCATGAATCCAGATCATGTCCGTAGAAAGGTATGCAAACAATGGCCGAGAAGGCCGGCACCCGCGGCAAAGAGGCTCAGGACCCTGGTGATCCTTCACTGATATCACTCACCAGGGTAATGACACGTCTGGAGAGCCCCTTGTCACTCATCACTGGCGAGTAACAGGCTTCCAACCAGATACGGTGGCCGTTGGCATGGACACGCTCAAAGCGGCCCTGCCTGGTATGGCCGGTGACAAGCTCGCGCCAGAATCGTATGTAGTCTTCGCTTCTGGTGTACTCCTCGTCACACAGCACCCGATGATGCTGACCGATCAGGTCATAACGCTGATACCCCAACCCGTCCAGGACAATGTCATTGACGCTCTCGATGAGGCCATCCGGCGACAGAACCATCACGCCGGCAACGCGCTCGATAGCGCGGACATTGGCTTCCAGTTCCTGAATCCGGGCTTCCGCTGCCTCGAGTTTCTCAAGAGCGGCTTCCAGCTCCTGTTTTGTTTTTCGCATGAATGCCATTCGGGGGATCTCCAAAACATTTTTCCGTTCATTGCCGAGAGGTGCTTATACCGAGTTCACCGAAAGCGTATACGGCACCGCACTGAGACCCGATGAAGCTTCTGATCCGACTCTGCTCAAGTCTAGGGATGGGTAAGCAGTTCAGACTCCAACGACCAGTCCATGACAGGCAATAAACGAACAATATTCCTGGCGTCGTCCACGCCTCGATGCTGCCGCCCCTCGAATGCCAGGTTGTGGTAAATCAGAGCATTCGACAAACCATTTTTTTTCTTCTGCCCCGTACTCAGCCGCCAGATTCGTTTGAGGTTCAGGTGCGGGTACGCCATGAAGGACGGCAGGAGGCCGTGTTTCTCACTCTCGGCGAGGATATGCAGCCGATCGTAGTTTCCCCAACTGCACCAGATGAGCGATTCCTCTGGGGTGCCTAGCCAGTTATTTAGTGCGCTTACCACATCCGGATAGATTGAGGCCTCATCGACCATTGATTGGGAGATACTGGTCAAGGAAGTGCAAAACTCGCTCAGCACCGGGTTACGAGCTGGCCGGACCAGGAAAGAACGAGCATCCAGAAGTTCACCGGCCCGCGTTGCGAGGGCGCAGCCGAATTCGATGATTTCCATGTTGTGGATGTTCTGGCGCTCACCGGAGGGGGTGAGGCTGTTTTGCCAGCAGGTAGCTTCAAGGTCCACAATCAAAATTGCGTTATTCAGGAAATCGCCCCCTTAAGCCAAAACCGCAACAAACTCCCCCACTACATGCAAATCGTCCAAATCATCTGCATCAAACACAAGATCTGCATAGCCTACGGAGCTTGTTACAGGCGAGAGAGTGACCCTCTGGTTGACCAAGTCACCATCCACAAAGGTCTTCTCACTCCGGTAGAGCTTAACCGTGTAGCTCCCTCCATGATCGGGATCTTCGATGGCCCGATGTTGAACCAGAACGATCTTGCCATTTCGAGTTCCACCTGGATTGTCACTAAAAAGACACCATGCGCCGTTCGGAATTCGCTTGTTCATCGACTCACCTACAACCTGAACGACGAACTGACCTTTTTTGGTGTGGAAATGCTCCGGGAGGTGCACCCATTGGGATTCTTCAGGATATTGGAACTCGCTGAAATCGCCGGCTGCTGCCTGCAAATCGTAAAGCGGCACATAGCCCTCATAAGGCCTAGCTGCTTCATAATCCACCACGTCGTAAGGCAAGGCATGCAGCAACATCTCGTCGTCTTTCTCCTCAACCCATGATCTCGAGACTGAACGGAAATATTCCCGAGTCTCCGGATCGGACGAGTAGATGTAGCACCCTTTCATACCCCGAGTCATAAGGGTGCGATACGTGTTTTTGATAATCATATCGGCAATAGCAAGGGCGCTCTCTCGATCCTCCTTGAGCATTTTTTTGTAACCACGAACAGAGCGGTCGGATCTAGATCGCTTGGAAGCATTGGTTACAGCAACCCCATCGCGTATCAGGAAATCATCGCCCAGTATGACTCCGACATACTCCAGTTCCAGTCCCTGGCAGGTATGAATACACCCGATTTCACTGATGGAGTCTTCCGCTATAAGCCACTTACTACCATGTTTATCGAGATTCCATCTCGCCTTGAAACCATGCTCGGGAATAGCGATGTCGTATGCCTCGGGATTCTTTTTACTATTCCAATCCCAACAGTATCCAGCAACCAGTCTCGCCTTGTTGGCTCGCCTGTTTTTCTTTTCTATTACTTCCCTCAACTGATTAGGATCATCAAATACCCTGAAATCGTAATCTATGCCTTCCAGATTTGCGTTTGCCGTTTGCCGGATTTGCAGCACATGGTCGACCCATGCGAGGTAGCCGTCAGAGCCATTGCAACGAAACTGCGAGGAAAGCTCCATTACAGTCACTTTCGAACCCAGCTTGCGCGCGAAGTCGCGAATCTCTCCTATCGTTCCGATATCCGAAAGAGTTACTCGCTGATCTTCATCGATAAAAAAGATCGAGGTCTTGGAACTTTTTATTAACTCCTTGATCTGGTTCTCGCCCAAATTCCCGTAAAGACCGGATTTCTCGTTCAGTCGGTGGGCCTCATCCACAATCAAGAGGTCAAACCGATTGCTCTCGGTCTCTGTGTATCCGCCGGAGCCACGAAATAAGTTATCGATATGAGTTTTCCGCATGGTTCCGGTCAGGCGAGTTTTAAAAACCTCTCTCGGCGCCGCATTTTTACTGACGAACTGTGCCAGCATCTCTCTGTTGGTTGCCTCAACTAGAAGGTTTACAGCTACCACTGATTTACCAGTACCCGGACCACCTTTAACAATCAGGGTCTGTTTTGGGTTTTCACGCCCTTTCTCGGAAAGCTCGAGAGCCGTTTCATAAACTAACTTCTGCTCATCGAGCAGGATAAATTCCCGGTTGCCTCGCAGCATGGATGCGAGGCTATCGGCAAGAGTCTTGGATGGCTTGATAACACCATGTTCAATCCTGTACATGATGTCGTCGGTATCGCCGTACTTGATATACCGCTTGAGAAAATCCGAGAGCTTTTTGGCATCACTATTGATGAAAACAGGGGCTCTGTCGGTGTGCTCGGCATATCGGGAATCATTGACGGCGGCCCCACATTCCATGTTGTGCAGATAGGCACAAGGTCTCAACCCAATGTGTTCATCCCGCACCGTCTCGTTATAGTCCTCAATCAATGCAGAATATGACCAAGCTTGATAGGAGGGATGGTTGGTCTCTTGGATACCACCGTTCAGATAAGTCTTCACGATGGCGTCCTTCTCAGTCACCTGAGCTGTGCTCCACTGCTTCAACTCAACAATAATTGCCGTGTCATTCCGAGATCTATCTTTTCCCGTGAGTATGAAGTCAACTCGCCTGCTTGTGAGAGGAATGTTGTACTCAACCGCAACGCCGGCCGACGCAGGAATGCTCTCATCAGTTAGTATATTGAACATATACTGGAGTGAATTCTTCCAGGACTGGACTTCTGACTTGCCCGTTCGCCGCTTAAGTTTCTTATAAACGGCTTCTTCGATCAGTTTCTCGATAGCGTTAAATTTAACGTGCTCAACAAACTCAGCCTTGGAAGCAGAATAAACTATCACAGGTCCGGCCCCTCAAAGCTCGTTGTATTTATCTGACCGACCCTTTGACTTCTCTACCGGATACTTCTCGGCGTTCAATGCAATTTTCTCATTCGACACTTGAACTATATCGATTCCCAGTGAGTCAGCGAGCAGAATCAGATACAACTGAATATCAGCTATTTCTCCTTTAACAGCGGCAAGCTTTTTTTCACTCAGGTTCCTTGAGTCATCCTCACGCAACCACTGGAACTGTTCTGCCAGTTCCCCGATCTCGCCACAGAGCGCCATGGCAAGATTTTTAGGGGAATGGAATTGACGCCAGTCCCGATCCTGTGCGAACTGTTTGAGTTCATTCCTCAAATCTTCGAGTGAATCCATGACTCTTATTCTCTCCCCTTAGCGAAAGCAGAACGCCTATCGTGACTTTCAAAATGATAGCTGCCTACTGGCGAATTCTTACCTCCGCAGCATCTCGGAACACCACCATAACTGTTTAAAGCGGTTATAGCATTAATCAATAAGCCCATAACCGACTGATTTTGATATTGTCAATCTTTTATAACCTTAAGCCAACCTCAACCTGAAAACCTCAGGAAAAACCATGTGGGACGAAAGATTCAATCAGGACGCCTATGTCTACGGCGAGGAACCCAACACCTTTCTCGCTCAGCTCTGGCAGGAGCTCGAATTAGCCGAGCGATCCGGCCCCGTTCTGTGCCTGGCCGAGGGGGAAGGCCGCAATGCGGTACACCTCGCCGATCTGGGGCATGAGGTGACCTGCGTGGATCTGTCACGGGTTGGTCTGGACAAGGCCGAACAGCTGGCCGGGCGGCGCGGTGTGAACATTCAGACTGTGCATGCGGATCTGGGAGCATATACCCCCGAGCCGGACACCTTTGCAGCGGTGGTGATGATCTTTGCCCATACTCCGCCCCAGGTGCGGCAGCACTCCTTGAAAATGGCAAGGCAAGCGCTGAAGCCTGGAGGCTATCTGATTCTGGAAGGCTATACCGAGGATCAGATCGGCCGCGGCACAGGTGGTCCCGGTAATCCGGAGATGATGTTCAGCCAGGCGGAGCTTGAGCAGGTGTTTGCCGGCGATGAGATTGTCCTGGCCCGGGAGATTGAGAGGGAGATTAATGAGGGCCTGTTTCACACCGGTGTTGGCGCGGTGGTGCAGTTTGTGGCGCGCAAGGTATAGCTGCGCTGAAACCTGCTAAAGACGTTACTGGGACAGCCCTTTCCGGTAGAGGCCGCCTGTTAAGCAACAATGCCTGGGCGATACCCGCAAGAATAATCAGCGCGCACCCTGACAGTTGAAGACCGTTCAGGGTCTGGTCGAACAGAACCCAGGCAAGTGCAACAACGGTAATCGGCTCCAGATAAGCCAGGGTACCAAAGGTGGCCGCCGGCAAGGATCTGAGGGCAATGACGGCCAGCATGATGGCCAGGAAACCGGGAATCACGCCGGCGGCAATCAACCAGCTCCATTGCGCCGCGGCTATTGCCTCACCCTCGCGCAGCATAAGCGGCAACATGCACAGGGCTCCGGCAAGCATTTGATACCCGCTTCGGGTAACCACGTGAATTCGGTCGTCGATCATACGATTGGTGAGCATAAAGGCCACGTAACACAGCATGGCGCAAAGCGCATAAGCCAGACCAATCGCTTCCTCGGCTCGGCCACTCAGGTTGAAGTTGAACTCCATCATCATGGCGAAACCCAGCAAGGCGAGACCAATCAAGCCGACGCTCGCTGTGGTGAGGCGTTCACCCAGGAAGAAATGTGCAATCACGGAGGCCGTAACCGGCGCCAGGTACATCACCATCACGGCGTTGGCCATACTGGTGTAGCCCATCGCCAGGATGTAGAACATCACGAATCCGGCGAGGAATGCACCGGTCACGAGTACCTTCGCGCCGGGCCAAATGAGGACCTTGCTGTGTTGCCGGGTTGCCAGCAGGTACACCGCCACCAGGAGAGCGCCGATGAAGAGGCGATAGAAGGTTACGGTCTCGGCACCCGCGCCTGCGTAAAATGAAATGGCGCCGATGGTGCCCATGAAGATGGCTGAAAGCGCTGCGGACAAAAGGAAGACGCCAGATCCCGACACTGAATTCATTTGATCTCTCAACCAACCAATGGGTCTTTATCGGGTATCCGGAATTTCTGGTTGATAAAATGCCAAAGATGTAAAGAAGAAAATCTTTCTCAGCGGATTATCTGATTGATCCTCTTCAGCCTACT
>NZ_QNRO01000021.1 GCF_003315345.1 Marinobacter pelagius | reverse complement strand
CAACTACGGAGTCGATCTATCAACCATCTGAGGGTGGTATCAGATTGATGGGGTGAAGGTGCCCCATCAACCATTAAATCCGTATACCCAAAAAATCAACCCGACAAAAGTATCAGCCGAAAAAAAGTGGAGAGAGAATAGCAGTTTTGTAATCGATGAGGTAGGTTTCAGGCATCACACCGAACAACTGTTTTGCTTTCAATAATGTGCGGAGCACTCGATGAACGATACCCTGGATACGCTGGAAAATGTCACCTATGACGAACTCAATGAGGGCGACACCGCCACATTCACCCGGACCCTCACCGAGGACGACCTGTACCTGTTCGCAGCGGTTTCCGGTGATGTGAATCCGGTACACCTGGACGCCGAATTTGCGGCCAATACCATGTTCAAGGAACGCATCGCCCACGGCATGTGGAGCGGCTCCCTGGTCTCGGCCGCGCTGGCGACCGTGATGCCCGGGCCGGGAACCATCTACCTGGAACAGAACCTCGCCTTCAAACGGCCGGTCAAGCTGGATGACACTATCACGGTGAAGCTGAAAGTTCTGAGAAAGGAGCCGAAAAACCGGGTTGTCGTGGAATGCGATGTGCGGAACCAGAACGACCAGCAAGTGGTAGTTGGCGAAGCCAAGGTGATTGCCCCGAAGGACAAGGTGAAGCTGAACAAACCGAACCTGCCCGAGATCACTATCGACCGCTAGACGGCACCCTGCCCGCTGCGGCATATGACGTTTCCTGCCGGGACTCAGCCCGGCAGGAAATCCACCGGAAAACGTACCTTCCGCTGCTCAACACTGTCCGCGCCAAAGTCAAACATACGCACACGCATGGCAATACGCTGCTCCAGGGTCGGGTTTTCCAGCTCCGAACTCACCACCTCGCAGGCGGACACCGATCCATCCGGCTCGATCACCAGCTCAAGCAGAACCTTGCCCTCCAAGGTCGGATCCTGGCGTAACTCCCGTTTGTACAGGGAGTAAAGCGCGGTTTTCTGGGCATCAAACACCTTGCGGATATTGCTCATGGCCCGCTCTCCTGCGGAAGGCTTCCCGGGAGCCGGATCCGCCCGGGCGATGGTTTGTTCCGCCGGTTCGGTTTTGGGCGCGATCTTCTTGACCTTGTGGTCAGCGACTGCAACCTCGGTTACCGGGTTCTCCACTGCTTCGACGCCGCCACTGCCGTTCAGGACTTCCGAGGGGGCAGGTTCCGTGACCACTGGCCGTGACTCCTGTCCGACATTGGCGGCCATTGCCGGAGCCCGACCAGATGACGATTCCTGGAGTGACGCGAGCCGGTCTTTCATGGCCAGCAAGCCCGATCGGTTGGCGGTCTCGCGGGCTTGTTCGGCGGTTTGCTTTGCCGGGACCTTGGGGGGTGGCGGTGAAGTTGGGGTCAGATGAACGAGTTCATCAGACCCCTGATTTTTGTCCGAAACCTTGGGGGGCGACGCCGGGGTCTGCTCCACCTCCGGGGTCAGAAGAACTTGTTCTTCTGACCCCTTTTTCACGTCGGCGACCTCGGGGGGTGAAGGTGGGGTCAGATGAAGGCTTTCATCAGCCCCCTTTGCCGACTCCGGGGTCTGAAGAACTTGTTCTTCTGACCCCTTCTTCACCTCCGGCGCCGCCACCAGCCGCGCAAGCCTCGCCGGCACCTCCTCCACTTCCGTCCGCTCCCGCTCCGGCAACTCCATAGTCGGTATCAACAGCGCCGGCGGCAGAAATACCAGCACCGTCAACACCAGAATCCCAACAAACCGCCCGCGCTCACCCGGCGTCCGGGACCAGGGCAGCCTCGGGCTCTGCCAATCCTGCAGCGCGGAAGTGTCAGCCATTGCGCACCTCCCGCTCCACCGCCAGCCTTACATGGCGGAATTGCTGGTCAACGCAGGTCTGCATGATCCTGCGCAGCAGGCGATAGTCGGTATCCCGGGCAGCCATGATGGTGATTGGCAGGCCCTGTTCCGGGATTTCCTGCAGGCGGTCACGGCGATAGGCCAGTTCCTCGGACAAACCGGAGATGTGACGATCACCTGTCTCGATGCCGTCCAGCCGCGCCACCTCCCGACCCTGCACAAGAATCGACCGGCCGCTGACCTGGACGGTCAAATTCTCCACTGCCCGCTGCTCGGCGCTGGAGACCGGCAGCGGCACGTCGGTGGAGTTCTGCATCACTTTCACATCGGACGAGTTCACCATCAGGAAGAACACCAGGATCGTGAAGATATCCATGAGCGACACCAGATTAAGGCCACCGGCCTTGTGCATCCGGCCATAGTGACGGCGCAGCCGCCGGGAACGATGGGAGCTTTTCATGCGCCCTCCCCGCCCGCAGGCGCCGCCAGATCAGCCAGCACCCGGTCCTCCGGCGCATCCATCAGGGAAATATCCGGAAACAGCTCACCCTCCACGACACTGGCGGCCACCACGGCGGGATAGGAACGGACGGTGTCCATGGTGGTAACCAGGGTCTGGTAGTCAATATCGGGACCCACCTCAAGAATCACGTCAGTCTTGTCCGGTACCCGGGACTTGATCCCCCGAAGCAGGGCTCTCAAGCCATCAAAATCTTGCTTGCCGTCAGTCGCCGGCAAGACCCGGAGCAGACCACGTTTGGAATCCGCCACTTCGATGCCCCCGGGTATCAGGGTGACCACCAGGTCGAGCTGCTCCGACTCAAGCGGTTCGCCCTCCTGCTGGCCGGGAAAATTCAGCTCGATCATGCGCACCTGGCTGAACACCATGCCGAGCAGCAGCACCGGTACGAGCACGATCATAAGGTTCAGGAACGCGGTGATATCGAGTTCCGGAGAATTCGTCATCCGACGATGTCGCCGTCTCATGGTCCATTTCCTCTGCAATGCTTTTGCACACCGGCTTGCAGGCTCATGCCGCCGCGCCGCTGGCGCGGGTCGGTGCCGGCTCGGAGACCAGGTTCAGCAGCTTGACCCCTGCCATCTCGAAGCTGTCCACGATTTCATTGGTGCGGGTCTGCAGCAGGGCATGGAACATCAGCAGCGGAATCGCCGACATCAGGCCGAAAGCTGTGGTGTTCATGGCAACGGAGATACTCTCGGAAAGCAGGCTGGCCTTTTGCGCGGGATCGGCGGCAGCTACCGCAGTGAAGGCAGAGATCAGACCGATAATAGTGCCCAACAGCCCCAACAAGGTGGCGATGTTGGCCAGCGTGGCCAGGTATTGGGTGCGTTTTTCCAGCCTGGGCAGGACTTCCATCAGCCCTTCTTCCATGGCGTACTCGATATCCTCCCGTCGACTGTTGCTGACGAGGCGGCCAAGGCCTGCCCCCATGATCGAGCCTATGGCACTGTTGGAGTGGCTCGCGGCTTTCATCGCCCGCTGGTAATCCCGTTTTTGTAACAGCGGCAGGATGGCCTTTTCGAACGTGACACGGTTTTTCCGGCCCACCGAGGCCAGAAAGATGAAGCGCTCAAGGGTGATTGCCAGCCCGAGGGCCAATACCACCGCAATCGGATACATGAAGGGGCCGCCTTCCTGAAAAAAACGAACGATTGTTTCCAGCATTGTTATTCTCCCGTTTTTACTGCTCGGTTAAGGCTGAATGCCTTGTGGGTCCAGGGTCATGGGATCCAGGGTGTTCCGGAACCTGCGATGGCGTTCCACCGCCATGGGATCGATGGGCTGTTCCAGTTCCGGGGCCTGGTCTGCAAGTTCTGCCCGGAGCCTGCGAGGCAGGCTGGGGGGCTGCCAGGGCAGAATGAAAAGAATTCGAGGTTCATCCTCACCGGTGGTGGCGGATATACCGGCAATCTCCAGGCTTGCGCGCTCTTTCTCCGGCGTTTTGTATTCCCCGGCGAGAGCAGTGGCGGCGAACACGATCAGCAAAACCAGCGTTTTGGCCAAGTCGGCAATCCGTTTCATCATTGGAGCCTCCGTTCAAGATCCGCAATCCACCCGTCCACTTCGGCGTTTTCCTCACCGGCCAGATCCTGGTAGACCCGGTAGTGAGTCAGCGCCTTGTCCAGCTCCAGCAGATAGAGTTCCGAGATCACCGCCAGGTTGTAATGCAACTCGGCTACCCTGGGCGACCTGGTCACACCCTGCTCCAGCAGATCCGCCGCCTCGGCGAACCGGTTTTGTTCTTTCAGGGCCAGGGCCAGATTGTTGACCGCCACCGGGTCTTCCGGATTGAGTGCTACGGCCTGACGCCAGGCTTCAACGGCCGCCCCCCGGTCACCCTGTTCCCATGCGCTCATGGCTCGCCTGGCGTACTCGGCGGCCAGGGCAGGATTGGTTTCGGGCTCTTCGGCTTGCTGCTCCACGGCGGGACCGGCACAGCCGGCCAGCCAGAGAGCTCCAAGCAAACCCAACAACCGGCACAGGCGGAAATCAGGCATCATCACCCTCCTCCCTATTTACTTCCGGGGCATTCCCGCTCATCCAGCGTATCGAGCGTTCGTAGCGCCCCGGGTGCAGCCGGGCCAACGCCTCCAGGCTTCGACCGATCCAGTCGTCATAGCCGGTTTCGGCAATGCGCCCATGGTTTTCGGCATGCAGGTTCAGGGCTTTCTCCTCAAAGGGATAGGCTTCCTCCTCCAAAAGCATCTGGTACTGCATCGCTTCCATCTCATTGAGCTCTGCTGGCACCTCGGAGGCCATCAGGTCCTGAGCCAGCTCGCGGTATAGCTCGGCCCGTCGGTAAAGGATTTCCGAGCGCACCGCTTCACCACCGAATCGCTCTGCCTGGGCAAACCGGGCCTGTGCTGCTTCAAGCGCAGACTGTTTGCGATCAAGCGACTCGGCAAGGGGATGGTTCAGGGGAATGTCCGCGAAGACTTCAGCCGCATGGGTGCCCAGAACGATTGCGCTGGCAGCACTCCACTGCAGTGTGTCCGCCGAGTGCCACTCGCTGGCCAGCTCTGCATCCACGATCGCGGCCCGAACCCTGTCCCGATCGCTGGTCGAGGCCAGCAGACGATGGCGCATGGTCTGGAGCCGGATGTGATCCTCGGCACGGGCGGGAACCGGCCCGGTGGCGAGGTATTCAACGTAGAGATCATCCCGCTGCCCGGTGTCCCCGGCTTCGTGAAAAAGAGCGGCTGCGCGCAATTTATTCGGCCAGGGGTTGGACTGGCCAGAAGCCAATGTGAGCAACTCATCCGCCGCACGGCCTGGCTGGCCGGATTGGCTGTAGGCATACACCAGTTTCTTGCCAATATCCCGGGCCAGGTCATGATTCGGGTAATTACGCCGGAACCACTGCAGCTCATTCACCGCCGACTGCCACTCGGATGCCTTCAACAGCGTGTTGGCGGCATCAAACCGGCCCCGTATGGCAATTTCCGCGTCCGGCAGGACCTGTCCTACCCGCCGGAAATGGGCCACCGCTTCTGCCACCTTGCCGGTTTCGGCCGCCCTCTCGCCCTGACGATAGACCGCGGTCGCCAGTTGTTTCAGGATCAGATCCCGATCATCCGGCCGCAGAACATCGGGTTCACTGGAATCGACCAGCCTCAGGGTCTGCCGCCAGGCCCGTTCCGCCAGGCCGAACTCCTGTTGCGCCTGGCGCACCCGCGCTGTGACCAGCCATGCCGCGTACTGCTCTTTGATCGCGGCATCGCCGCGCTTGAGAACCGCACTGGCGTAGGCCACTGCGTGGTCATAGCTTTCCATCTCCAACCACCGGGCGGCCAGGTCCGCCTGGGCACCGGGCACTCGGGCATCCGTCTCGAAGGCGGAGGCAAACTGGTCCACTTCAGCAGCCAGGTGCTCCAATTCCTTGCCGGCCTCGTTTATCACCCGATCCCGTTGCAGAACGACCGCTGCCCAGCCGGCATCGGCGGCTTCACTGTAGTTACCGGTTTCATAGGCTGCCGTTCTGTAATTCTCCAGTGCCTCGTGTCGCTGCCGGGCCTGAATACGCGCATCGCCCGCCAGGCGCCATATCGGCCCGGCATTCGCCGCCCTTGGCGCCAGCGTTTCGTAATAACCCGCAGCCTCGGCAAACAACGGGCGCGACGCCTCAAGCTCGCCCCTGTCGGAAAGCCCGGTTGCTGCCTCGTAGCTGGTGTCCCCCAGCCAGCGGGCGTATTCACGCCAGCGTGACTGTTCCCTCGGTTCCAGCCGAGAGAACGTGGGAGCAGGACTATAGGCAGCAACATAGCCGGCCCTGGCCTGTCGCACTTTCCGGTCGTTACCCGCCATCTGCCAGACCTCCACTATCTGTGCAAGAAAGCGGGGACTGCTGGCGTGTTGCGGGTATCGACGATGAAACGCCTCGTTTACGGCCACGCTGGCCTCATACTTCCCGGTAATCGCGTACAGATCCGCCAGCCGGTCAAAGACCAATGGTTCCCAGGGGCGCACCGAGCCCGAGTCAAACCACTGGTCAAGAGCGGCCAATCCCTGGGTGCGGGAGGCCATCAGAGCCAAAACCCGCAAGGTGTCATCAATTGTCTCCACCGAGGATTCGGGTACCTGCCGGATGCTCTCGGCGGTCGGCAAGAAGCCGTCGAGCACAGTTTGAAAAGTATCCGCGGCGCGATCCCACGCACCTTCTCCCTGCTTGAACTGGCTCCAGCCAAGCATGTATCGGGCCTTGGCTTTCAGAGCCTCTCCGCCCTCGCCTCCGAGCAATGCGCGGTAGCCGGTCTCGGCTTCGGCGAACTGTCCGTTGGCAAACGCAGACTCGGCGATGCGGAACCTTGCTTCCGGTACCAGTGGTGACTTCGGATAAAGGCCTACCAGCTGCTTCAGACGCTGAATGGATTCTCCCGCCTCGCCAGTCAGCGCATGGGCCTTGGCCATCTGGTAAAGCAGTTCATCGAGGCGCCCGGAGAAAGAACCACGGGCGAGAATGGCTTCGTAGCTGCCCAGGACTTCCTCATAGATTTCCGGTTCCTGCTCGGGCGAATAACCCACGTCCTGGCCCGAGCGATCCCGGATATTCGTCAACCGGTTCAGGGCATCCACACGGACTTCCGGCTCGTTGGACGTTTCAAAGAGACGCTGGTAACGGCGGGCCACTTCCGCAGGCGAGATGGCAGGTAGCGGCCGGCTTTCGAACTTGAGGAACACCGGCCGCATGTCACCGATAGTTCTTCCATCACGGCCCAGTTCCACGCGGAAGCTTTCCTGGGCTTCGACAGGCGCTGCCAGCACAACGGCCAGGAACAGAAAACGGGAAGACAGGTTCATTGGCCCCTCCCTTCCAGGGTTTCCAGGGCCAGATACTCATAAAGGTGGGCTATCTGCTGCTCGGTCTTGTTCAGTGCGAAGACCATCCGCTGGTCCTGATGATCCAGGAACGCGAGCACCTTTTGGTCGAGCTCTTTCTCGGCGGTGTTTCGTAAATCTGCCAGGCGCTCGAGGTAGCGATCATTCGACCCCTGAAGCTGGGACACCTTGGTAACGGCCGTCCCTGGAACCGAAGCCTGAGATGACTTAAGTGCACTGGCAAACACTTCCAGATCGTAGGAATGGGTTGTCAGTCGCTTCTCCAGGGCAGCCAGCGTCGCAACCCGGCCAACTGCTCGCTGCGCCGACGGCTGTTTCAGGAATTCCAGCAGATAAGCCAACCTGGGTTGCTGCATGGAACGGCTGTCTGCCAGGAACCATTCCAGGTCGGAGGCTTTGGCATCGGCAACCAGGGCCTGGTAAGCCCCCTCAGTGCGGACCTGGTCCCTGAGGGTCCGTAGCACAACCCGCTCACTCTCATAGGCGGCATTGGCCGCAAGATAGGCTTCCCCGGCCTGGCCGAGATAACCTGCAAGGTCGTAACCCCGGCCCATTCCGATCCAGGCTTCGGCCGCGCCGGGATAGGCCAGCGGAAACTTCCGGGCCCGGTGCCAGCTCTGCATGGCGGCCCGGTGATTGCCTCGCTCGGTCAGTGCAAGCCCGTGGAAGTAAAGTGCCCGTGGGGTGCTGGGGCCATCGAGGGAGACCGATTCAAGGAACCCGATCGCCTTTTCGAATTCGCGGTTTCGATAAGCCAGGTAGCCCGCCCGTAGCAAGGCCTGATCATGCAGCTGACGGCTGCGTTCGTCGCCATCCTCGGCTTTCGCCATGGCCATCGCCACTCTCAGGGCCACCAGTGCCCGTGACGGATCGAGGTCTTCTCTTGCAAAATCACTAGCGAGGTTAAGGTATCCCGCTGCCGCCCAATACCCTTCCGGCATGGCCGCGAGGATTTCTCCGGCCTTCTGGAGCCTGCCTGCGCTTCGATGACTCTCCGCCAGATCGAACCGGGCTTTGCGATGTGCCTCGGTACGGGACGATGAGCTTTCGCGATCGTGGGCGTGGTTGACGTCCGGATCATCAAAAGCAATTTCTTCCTCGGAGACCTGCTTTACATCAAAGGAGACCCGAGGTTCGAAAGCCGGTGCATTGGCGCTCAGGTTCAGGCGAACGGCGAGGGCCCAAGAGTGCTTGGTGAACAGGTGGGTAGCCTCCCGACGGACAAAATCCCCGTCAGCCGAACGGGCGGTAACCACCACCTTCAGTTCATGGTCACCCCTCGCCACATGGCCGACGTAAAGCTGTTCCGCCCCATCAGCGTTCAGAACGGGCTGTTCCTGCAGGGCGTAAACCTTTGAGGCAACCGGCCGGCTGTCGATAAACAGGTGAAGCGAATCCAGATCGAGCCCGCCGCCGGAATCATGTGTCAGGAAAACTGTCAGTCGGGTACCGAGTAGCCGAAGTTGATTGCGTTCAAGGGACTCGATGCTTGCGGATTGTCCGCCAGCATCTTCCGTGAATGCGGCAATGTCGTCGTCCAGGGCTGAGGCAGCGGCTCCGGAACAGAAGAACAGCACAGCCAGCAGCCTGATGAAGACGTCGTTCAACCAGTTATTCCGTCGGCGTCCTTGTGGTTTTTGTGAGCCGAACATACCTCTCCTGTCCCGAACAATTCCGGCAATATTCCGTTACAAAGTGAGAGGAAGCGTAACACCTGGTAACCGGCAAGAACGGTATCCAGATCACCAAATGGGAAACAGGAAATGTCGGTTTTTTTGACAGGAGCGGGGGGAAGGGACAGGCAGGACAGTATGGCAGGAGCGTTCGGGCATTAATACCGGTCTGATTTTACGGTAGTTTTTTTAGATGGCCTGGCAGTTGCATTACCTACCGCGGCGGGAGTGCCGGCAAGGTAAACCCGCTAAATATGCCGAGCTTTTGCCGATGCCCTCAACCGCATCGGCTTTTTTTGTTTAAGTTGGGGTCAGAAGAAGGATTTCTTCAGACCCCTGAGGCTGGGCCGCAGTCAAGTAACAGCCTTCCAAGTTGGGGTCAGAAGAAGGTTTTCTTCAGACCCCTGGGGCTGATCGGGGTCTGATGAAAGCTTTCATCTGACCCCATTTTCACACCGGCCCCCGGTTTCACTTGCTGAGCTGCCTCATCGCCGACTCAAGGCCATCGATAGTCAACGGATACATGTGATCATTCACCAGCTGCCGGGTCATGCCCAGTGAACCGCCCGTACCCCAGTAACTCTCCGGCAGCGGGTTGAGCCAGACCACTTTGCGGAAGTGATCGGTCACGCGCTGGAACCAGGTGGCACCGGCTTCCTCGTTCCAGTGTTCGATGGAACCGCCGGGATGGGAGATTTCATAGGGCGCCATGGTGGCGTCGCCGACAAAGATCACTTTGTAGTCCGGCGTGTACTTGTGAAGGATATCCCAGGTGCTGGTGGTCTCGTTCATGCGCCGGACGTTGTTCTTCCACACATTTTCATAAATGAAGTTGTGGAAGTAGAAATACTCCATGTGCTTGAACTCGAGCCGCGCCGCCGAGAACAGCTCTTCGCAGACCCGGATGTGGGGGTCCATGGAACCGCCCACGTCAAAGAAGATCAGCACTTTCACCGCGTTGTGGCGCTCGGGCACCATCTTGAGGTCCAGGTAACCGGCATTGCGGGCGGTGGAGCGGATGGTGTCATCCATATCCAACTGGTCCGCTGCACCCTGGCGCGCAAACTTGCGCAACCGGCGAAGGGCTACCTTGATGTTTCGGATACCCAGGGTGATGCTGTCGTCCAGATCCTTGAATTCCCGCTTCTCCCAGACCTTCACCGCCCGGCCCTGCCGGCCATTCTTCTGGCCGATGCGGAAGCCCTCGGGGTTATAGCCATTGGCACCGAAAGGCGACGTGCCGCCCGTGCCTATCCACTTGTTGCCCCCGGCATGGCGCTCCTGCTGCTCTTCCATGCGCTTCTTGAAGGTTTCGATCAGCTCTTCCAGACCACCGAGGGAGTCGATCTTCGCCTTTTCCTCGTCGCTCAGGTGCTTCTCGAACTCTGCCCGGAGCCAGTCGTCGGGAATCAGGGCTTCCAGCAGGTCATCCAGGTTCTGGATGCCTTCGAAATAAGCTTGGAAGGCACGATCGAACTTGTCGAAGTGGCGCTCGTCCTTCACCAGGCACAGGCGCGCCAGGTAATAGAACTCCTCCATGTCGGCAAAGGCCAAGCGGTTCTGCAGGGCCTCCAGCAGATCGAGGAATTCGCGCAGGCTGGCGGGAACCTTGGCCCGCCGCACTTCGAGAAAGAAATCAATCAACATAAAGCGGAACTCTTGCCGGAAATCAGTTGCGACGGCGTGCCATGAACGCCAGCTTCTGCAACAGGTGCACGTCCTGCTCATTTTTCACCAGGGCGCCATACAGGGGTGGCAACGCGCTTCCTGTATCCTTCTCCTGCAGCGCCTTGGCGGTCAGTTCGTCGGCCATCAGCAGCTTCAGCCAGTCGATCAGCTCGGAGGTGGACGGCTTTTTCTTCAGGCCCGGCACCTTGCGCACATCGAAGAAGACCTCCAGGGCATCGCGGACAATCTCCTGCTGCAGGTTCGGGAAGTGCACGTCCACGATGTTCTGCATGGTCTCGTGGTCCGGGAAGCTGATGTAGTGGAAGAAACACCGGCGCAGGAACGCATCCGGCAGTTCCTTCTCGTTGTTACTGGTGATGACCACGATCGGACGATGCTTAGCCTTGACGAACTGCTGGGTCTCGTAGACGAAGAACTCCATGCGATCGAGTTCGAGCAACAGGTCGTTCGGGAACTCGATATCGGCCTTGTCGATCTCGTCGATCAGCAGTACTACCTGCTCTTCGGACTCGAAGGCTTCCCAGAGCTTGCCCTTGACGATGTAGTTGCTGATGTCCTTGACCTTCTCGTCACCCAGCTGGGAATCACGCAGGCGGGAGACCGCGTCGTACTCATACAGACCCTGCTGGGCCTTGGTGGTGGATTTGATGTGCCAGGGAATCAGCCTCATGCCCAGGGCCGCCGCCATCTCCTCCGCCAGTAATGTCTTGCCGGTGCCGGGCTCGCCCTTGATCAGCAATGGTCGCTGGAGCCCGATCGCCGCATTGACGGCCATTTGCAGGTCATCGGTGGCTACATACTTCTCGGTACCGGTAAACTTCATGTTCTCGTTTCCTGTCGATTACTTTTCATGTTTCTGATCAATAGCGGGCCAGTTCGCTCTCAACGCTTCACCAGGCGATAGCGCACCAGGTCCAGGATCCATACCAGCAACATCACCAGGCCCGCGAGACCAAAGTTGAACCACGCCATACTGGCGGTCTCGACGTTCCCGAGGATCAACTCGTATCCGCCAAAGAGCCAGGCAGGCATCCACCAGCCGGCCACCTCCGGCGACTCGACCGGTGTCAGCAGAAGCACCATCAACGCCGACAGCAGCAGGGTGCGTGCGCCGTACAGCGGAATGAAGCGGAATAGCCGCTTCATCATGTAGAAGAATATTACGAAGGCAATGGCATAAGCGGCCCAAAAAATTCCGTAGGCCATTTGTGTATCGGCGTCTAGCATTACAATACCCAATGAATGATGTGTTCTTCCCAGTCCTCTTCGGGCACCTGTTCCTCGGAGATGACCCTGTGGCGCACCGAGACACCGGCCTCATGTACCGATTCCGGATCACCACTTCTCAGCGGATGCCAGGAAGCCAGCCCCCGCCCCTCGGCGAGTGAGCGATAGGCGCAGGTATACGGCAGCCAGTAGTAATCCTCGACTGTGTCAGGCGTGATGACGGTGCACCCTGGCACTTTTTGCAGGCGCTCCGAATACACCGTACACCGGCAGGTGTCCTGATCCATATACCGGCATACAAGATCGGTATGGTAGACCTCGCCGGTGTCCTCGTCCTCGAGCTTTGCCAGGCAACATTTGCCACAACCATCGCACAGGGATTCCCACTCCTGAGGAGTCATCTCGTCGAGGCGTTTACGCTGCCAGAACGGGATCTGGGCAATCATTTTTCGTGTTGCTCCAGCTTACGCTTGAACTCGACCACATAGCCTTCCTGCTCTTCCGGCATCTGCAGGTAGAAGTCCTTTTCCTTGATGGCTTCCAGAACCTGCTGGCCGGTGGTCCTGGCCAGCTTGCGGTCCGGAGTCAGCAGCAGGTCCATGGAATGGATCGGCGCGCCGAAGATGCCGCGAAGGCCCTCGGGGAGCTCATCCCAGTCCTGCCCCCGGCGCACGAATACATAAGTGTCCGCCTTCCGGCTGCTTTTGAATACGGAGATAAATTCCCGCTCTTTCATTGCTTCAGTATGTCCTCGATCTGGCTTCGTACCGGCGCCAGCAACTCCCCGCGCCAGCCCTGGAAAAACGGGTTGCCTTCCAACGTCTGATCCTGCATCAGTTTCTCCAGACGCTTCCTCGGGGCAACCAGTTCCATCGGAATATCAGCAGCTTCCGCGACTTTTCTGACAGTACGCTTCAACTGCTTGAAGTCGGCCTGCTGGTCACGGCTCAATGGTGGTGCAATCCGCTCAAGCCCGGAAGTATCGGCACCACGGGCATCGCGGACAAGTTTGAGTATGGTTTCACCATAACGGCGAACTGCCCCCGAGGGTATGCCCTGAATATCCCTCAGCGCATGCATCGATTCCGGCAACCGTTCGGCAACCAGGATCAACAGGGCATCGGCAAACACCCGGTTACGGGGCATGTCCCGGCGCTGGCACTCCCCCTCCCGCCAACGTACCAGTTCCTTCAGAACGGCCTGTTGCTCGGGGTTCAAAGTCCAGCCACCCCGCAACTTGAGGTAATGCTGCTCCGGATCGTCCTGGGCGGCAAGCTCGGAGGCAAACCGCTGCGATTCCTCGAACAGTGCCTCGACCAGGCCGCGGGGCCTGAGGGAATCCATTACCCAATGATACATGGGCTCGAGAAACCGGATGTCGTCCACGGCATAGCGCTGTTGCGCGTCGCTCAATGGTCGGGCCAGCCAGTCGGAACGGGTAGCGGATTTATCCAGGGTTTCGCCGAACAGCGTTTCCACCAGGCGGGCATAGCCCAGGGAGAAGCCGGAGCCGGCCATGGCCGCACCAATCTGGAGATCCACCACACCTTTTGGCTCGATTCCGAGCCAGTGGCGGAACAGCTCAAGGTCCTCGCTCATGGCGTACAGGAGTTTGGGAACCTCGGGGTTCGCCAGCACCTCCCGGAACAGTGCAGAAGCCTCGGCTACATCCGGATCGACCAGGCAGTACTGATCGCCCAGGCCCAGCTGGACCAGCCCGGGGATAGGATAGAAGGTGTTGACCCGTTCGAACTCGGTATCAAGGGCAAGGGGCTGGTCAGGTGATGCCGGTGCCAGCCACCTGTCCAGTTCCTGGGGAGTCTCAATCCAGTGAATGATCTCGGGGGCCGGGGGAACGGCCACGGCCGGTGAGGAAGATGCCATAGGGAAGCCTGGTTAGCCTATTCGGAGAGTGGTTTTCGACCGCGGAAGGCGTGGGTCAGAGTGAAGCCGTCAACATAACCCAGCTCGCCACCCACCGGGATGCCATGGGCAAGACGGGTAATGAGGATGTTCCGGCCATCGAGTCGGTCGGCAATGTAGTGGGCCGTCGCTTCGCCCTCGACGGTGGGGTTGGTGGCGAGAATCAGCTCGGTCACCCCTTCGTCCTGAACGCGTCTCAGCAGGCGTTCGATACCAATTTCTTCGGGGCCGACGCCGTCGATGGGTGACAGATGGCCCATCAGCACAAAGTAACCACCCTTGTAGTCGCCGGCCTGCTCGATGGCCAGCAGATCGGAGGGGCTTTCCACCACGCACAGGGTACCGTTCTTGCGGGTCGGGTTCTCACAGATCCCGCAGATCTCGGTATCGGCGAAGTTCTGGCAGGATTCGCAGCGACGCACGCCGTCCATCGCCGTGCGCAGGGCCTCGGACAAACGGGTGCCCCCTGAGCGGCCGCGCTCAAGAAGATGGAACGCCATGCGCTGGGCCGTTTTCTGGCCCACGCCCGGAAGGCAGCGCAGGGATTCGACCAGTTCATCAACCAGTGGACTGAAAGCCATCAACTATCCTCGGAATACAACAGACGAACGGATCAGAACGGCATCTTGAAGCCGGGGGGCATGCCCATTCCCGACATCATTCCGGACATCTTTTCTTTCTGGTTGGCCTCGACCCGGCGAACGGCATCGTTCACCGCGGCGGCGAGAAGGTCTTCAAGAATCTCTTTCTCTTCGGACATGAGCGAAGGATCGATCTCAACCCTGCTCACATCGTGGCGGCCGTTCATGGTGACTTTCACCAGGCCCGCTCCGGCCTCGCCAGTCACCTCGGCCTTGGCGATCTCTTCCTGAGCCTTTTTCATTTCTTCCTGCATTTGCTGGGCTTTTTTCATCAGATCGCCCATGTCGTTAAACATGCTCTATCTCCTGCTGGTCTCGATGGGCCGGATACTGTCTTCGACTATCCGCGCCTCAAATCGTTCAACGATGGACTGGACCACCGGATCCTTGCGGATGGCGTCCTCCGCCGCTTGCTGGCGTGCCTGGCGCTGCCGTTCCTCATACGCGGCTGGCGTATGCGGCCCGGGTTCGCCCTGCTCTATGCGTAACTCGATGGAGTCGCCAAAGCGGTTTCTCAAGGCGGTGGCGATTTTTTCCTCGTGCCGGGCATTGAGCAGGCGGGCATGGCCATCATCGATAGTGAGTACGATGGAATCGCCGTCCCGAACCATGGCGGTCTGGCTGGCCAGGTTACCGGGCATACCCACGATACCAAGGTCCCGGAAATCCCGTTCCCAAACAAAGTCGCCACGCTGTTCCTCGACAACCGGTTGGGGCGCGGACTCAGGTTCGGGTTGCGGTTTTGTTTCTATGTCTGCTTCCGGCCCGGGGCCAGCCTCGGGTGGTTCCGGCTCGTATCCGAAATCGGGTTCCACCTCGGGTGGCTCTTCGGGCAGCGGTGGCTCCTCATAGACACGTGCCGGTTCTGGCGTCGGCTCTGGCTGAGGAACCGGTTCCGGCTCCGGAGCTGTGACCGGAGTTGCTTCGGACGCGGGTGTGGCTGCCGCCGGTGCCTGGGGCGCGGGTTCCGATACCTTCGGCGCAGCCGCAGGCCCGGGCTCATCCCGGGCTTCGCCCGCGGTCGAGTCACCACCGGAACGCACCGTCGGCGGTTCCCTCCGATCAGTACCCGGGCGGAACGCCAGCATCCTCAGCAGGGTCATTTCAAAACCCATGCGGGCATCCGGCGTGATATCCAGGTCCTTACGGCCCATCAGGGCGGCCTGGTAGAACAGCTGGGCATCCTCGGCGCTGAGCTTCCGGGCCAGTTCCTGGACCTGGTTGGCATCACCCAGGGCATTATCGGCACTGCCCGGCACCACCTGTTCCATGGTGACGCGATGGAACAGGGAGAGCAGATCCGCCAGGATCACACTGTAATCCGGGGCGAACTCCGAGATTCTCGCAATTTCAGAGAGCAGGCCCGGGCCGTCACGTTCTACCAGGGCAGTAACAATCCGTTCGATGTCCCGCTGGTCAATGGTGCCCAGCATGTTGCTGACATCACTGGCCGCGAGCTTCTGGTTCCCAAAGGCAATGGCCTGATCGGTCAGGCTCAGGGCATCCCGCATACTGCCGTCGGCGGCACGGGCCAGCAGCCACAGTGCCGGTTCCTCGAAGGGAATCCCCTCTTCGGTCAACACATGCTTGAGGTGGCCGGCAATGTGCTCCGGAGTCATGCGCTTGAGATTGAACTGCAGACACCGAGATAGCACCGTTACCGGAAGCTTCTGGGGATCAGTGGTGGCCAGCAGGAACTTGACGTGCTCCGGCGGCTCTTCCAGGGTTTTCAGGAACGCGTTGAAGGACTGGTTGGTAAGCATGTGCACCTCGTCAATGAGGTACACCTTGTAGCGGCCCCGGGTCGGCGCGTACTGGACATTGTCGGTGAGTTCCCGCATGTCATCGACGCCGGTGCGGGACGCCGCATCGATCTCGATCAGGTCAACAAACCGGCCTTCCTGGATCTCCTGGCAACTGGTGCACTCCCCGCACGGGTTCGGAGTGACACCGGTTTCGCAGTTAAGGCAACGGGCCAGCAGACGGCCGATGGTGGTCTTGCCCACACCGCGGGTCCCGGTAAACAGGTAGGCATGGTGCAGACGCTGGTTTTCCAGGGCATGGATCAGCGCCTGAAGCACGTGTTCCTGGCCCACCATGTCCTCGAAGGTGCGGGGGCGCCATTTTCGGGCGAGTACCTGGTAGCTCATGTTCCGTCAACTGCTGTGAAAATGCGATTAACCATAGCATGGACCCGCTTTGATAAGAAGCAAAGTTGGCACTCGGTCACCGGGACTGAAGCACAATTACGGGCGAAGAATCAGGGGATTAACACATCGGAAGGGGGAAACTGGGGGTGACCCCACCAGCAGATCTCCGGCACACAAATCCACCGCTTCGGCTGCTCCCTTCCGGGCCTGACCGGGTTCACGGTTTCATGTTGCGGAGGCACCAATGGGGCCACCATAACGACGTTCCGGGGTTTCCCCCGAAAGCGGCGCGCATATTAGCAAATGGACCTGCAGACTACAACGGGAAATCTGCCAGCCGGGAAATTCACAGCGGCAGCGGTACCTCATCCTGACGGAACCAGCAGGCCAGACTGTACCGGGTGCGATTTGCCGGCAGTACTTCGTGGGGAATTTCCTCGCTCAGGAACAGGGCCATCCGGCCGGCCTCTGGAATGACCATTCCGCACACCTCGTTCTCGTTATCCCGGTTGAACACCTGCAAGGCACCGCCATCCTCCGGAGCCCAATCCTCATTCAGATACAGAACCAGACTGACCACTCTTGAGGCACGGCCACGGAAACTGTCCAGATGCCTCTTGTAGAAGTCCCCCGGATGGTAGGTCGCGTAGTGGGTCTCGAACCGTTTCAGCCCCAGGAACAGGCGCTGGTTCAGACCACATCGAATGCCATCCAGAAAACGGAAAAGCTCCGCCTGGGGCGGCGTACCCCCCTGCAACCAGGCAATGCGGTCACGGCGCACGCCGCGATCCCGGACCAGGTCCGAGCCCCGACCTATGCCGGCCGTTTTCATGGCATCGGTGCGATCGAGAATGGCCACTTCGTCACGCAGCGCCGTAAGCAGAACAGGTCCCAGCCGGTCACGGACATCCAGAGACATCCAGCCGTGTTCACTCAGGCCGTCCGCCAGCTGATCCAGCCAGTCATCCGAGACATCTGAAGCACCCGCCTGCCCTGCGCCAACGACCGTAATGTCACTGCCAGCAACAACATCCAGTTCAGGACTGGCTGTAAAGGAGCGAGGGTCTCTGATCGGAGTGACTGTCGGATTGTCCATGGGCGGGCCTCTTCGGGAAATCGGCGCTATTTTAGGCACAAATCTCGCCGGCCGGTCAGTTTTAATTTACTCTGATGATAAGCAGATACACTTAACCGCCACCTGATCCAATACGTCTATGTCAGAAAGCAGTCACAGACCGCCCCGATCCCTTTCTCCGGGCCAGTGGTCCTTCACCCGCTGGAAAACAATCGGCCAACTGGAAGCCCTGGAGGTCCATCACCCACTGTTTCGCGCCACCCTGTTTCTCCAGGGGGCACACCTGACACAATTCATGCCAAGCGACGAGCCGGATTGGCTCTGGCTCAGCAAGAACGCCCGGTTTGAGCCAGGCCGGGCGATCCGCGGCGGCATCCCAATATGCTGGCCCTGGTTTGGCGATCCCGGAAAGAATCCGCCAGCCGTTCGCAAGCGCATCCATACCAACAGCGCCCACGGCTTTGCCCGCACGGCGCTCTGGAAACTCGAGGATGTTCGGGAGAATGCCCACGAAGTGGAGATCAGCCTCTCCCTGGACGCGAACGAAGATTTTGCCGACGTCTGGAGCGGCCACGCGCTGGCACTGATCACCTTCCACTTCTCCGTACGTGGCTGCCAGCTGGCGTTGACCACGACCAACCTGGGCGAAGAGGCAATGGCGTTCAGCCAGGCCCTGCACACCTACCTGCCAACCTCCGACGTAACGCGGTCAAGGGTACTGGGTCTGGGCTACAGTCAGTACATCGACACCCTCGATGACTGGGAGTACAAGAACCAGGAAGGCCCGGTGTATTTTGAGGGAGAGACGGACCGCATCTACGAGAGCGGAGAGCCCCTGACCATTGTCACGCCGTCAGGCAGCCGGAAACTGGCCTCCGTGGGCAGCGACTCCACCGTGGTCTGGAATCCGGGCCCGGAAAAAGCGGCGCGGCTGTCGGATTTCCCCGATGAGGCCTGGACGACCATGCTGTGTGTCGAAACCGCCAATGCCGCCAGTGACTACAGAGTGCTTAATACCGGCCAGAGCCACACCCTGGGTGTGCTGATCGGACGCAAATAACCGGGGAGAACGGATGAGCCTGGCCAGTTACCTGAAATCGAAACTGATACCTGCAGATATCAACGAGCACATCAATCGAATTCGCAAGCCCATCGGCTCGCTGGGGTATGACCCCTGGGGCTACAACAACGAAGTCATGAAATACGGCTTCAGCCTCACCCGTCAGATCTACGAGAAGTATTTTCGGGTAGAGGCCCTCGGGGTTGAGAACGTGCCGGCCGAAGGCCCGGTGCTGATCATCGCCAATCACAGCGGGCAGCTCCCGATCGACGGGCTCCTGGTTGGCTATGCCCTGGCCTCCCGAGAACAACAGCCCCGCATTCCCCGGGCCATGATCGAGCGTTTCTTTCCCACTGTACCCTGGCTGGGCAACCTGCTGAACGAATTCGGCGCGGTGCTCGGCGACCCGGTCAACTGCGCCAAGATGCTCGCCAATAACGAAGCTGTCATCGTGTTCCCCGAGGGCGTCCGGGGCTCGGGCAAGCTCTATCGGGACCGCTACCAGCTCAAGCGCTTCGGCAACGGCTTTATGCACCTGGCGATGAAGTACAAGGCACCGATCGTGCCCGTGGGCGTGGTTGGCTGCGAGGAGACCATCCCCGCCATCGCCAACATCAAGCCACTGGCCAAGGCGCTGGGGATTCCCTACGCACCAGTTGCCATGCCGGTGGTGCTGCCCGCCAAGGTGCACCTGAATTTTGGCCCACCCATGTACTTTGATGACCTGGAGATTCCGGAGGAGCTGGTGACCGAACGGGTCGAGCAGGTGAAAGCGGAAATAAGCCGCCTCATCGACAAGGGATTGAGCGAAAGGAAAAAGCTGTTCTGATGACCAAGCAACGCAGACCCCACATCCTCGTTACCGGTGCTGCCGGCGCCCTGGCCCAGCGGGTCATCAATCAGCTGCGGGATCATTGCGATCTGGTCGCGGTGGATTTCCGGGAGCAGGTCTACCTGGGCGACGACATTCCCAGCTACTGCATCGACTTCACCAAACGGGTGTTCGAGGACCTGTTCCGCCGCTACGAATTTGACGGCGTCATCCACCTCGGCCGGATCCAGTCCAGCCAGCTGACCCGGATGCGCCGGTACAACGCCAACGTGCTGGGCACCCAGAAGCTGCTGGACCTGAGCCACAA
This sequence comes from Marinobacter pelagius, assembly GCF_003315345.1. Lineage (GTDB taxonomy): Bacteria > Pseudomonadota > Gammaproteobacteria > Pseudomonadales > Oleiphilaceae > Marinobacter > Marinobacter pelagius_A. The sequence continues at coordinate 60,506 of NZ_QNRO01000021.1, read as the reverse complement.
ATACGGCATCAAACGGGTTGTGGTGCTCTCCACCTATCACGTCTATGGCGCGGTGGCCTATAACCCGGCATTGATCGACGAGTCCGCACCGCTCAAAGCCGCCGGCCTGAGCGCGGACCTGGTGGATTCGGTAGAGCTGGAGAACCTGGCCAACATTTACCTGTGGCGTTATCCGGAACTGAACATCACCATTCTGCGCCCCTGCAATATTGTCGGGCCCGGGGTGCGAAACACCATGAGCTCCCTGCTGTCCAGTGATAATGCGCCCGTACTCGCGGGATTCTCGCCCATGATGCAATTCATCCATATCGACGACATGGCGGATGCCATCGTCAGGGCCTACAAGAAGCCGGTTCGCGGGGTCTTCAACGTGGCTCCGGAGGACTGGGTGGCCTACCAGCACGCACTCAAACTCTGCGGCTGCCGGCGCATTCCGATTCCGTCCATTCCGCCGGTGGTCCCGAACCTGATCCTGAAAACCCTGAAGCTGAAAAGTTTCCCTTCGTATCTGACCGCCTTTTTCAAGTATCCTGTCGTTATCGACGGCAGAGCATTTGCCAGGGAGTTCGATTTCAAGCCGAAACGGCCCCTGAAGGAAATTTTCCGGTTCTACCGGGAGAACAAGCGACCGGTGTAACCATCGCCCTGTTGTCACGGAGCGAGGCAGCAACGCAGGAAGCGAGGGATGCTAAGTGATCTCAGCCTGATCAGCCACGGCGCAGCGGCCATTGCCTTTGGCCTGCTGACCATTCTCGTCGCGACCCGCTATCTCAGGCGGGACGTGGACAGGGCATTGTTTGTCGCCGCCCTGGCGACCACCCTCTGGGCCAGCACCCTGGTGTCGCAATCGCTCTGGGGTACGCCGGGATTCATCCCCCGCTATATTATTGAACTGCTCCGGGACGGCGCCTGGATTACCCTGTTATTCGCCCTGCTTCGCAACGCCTCCCGCCAGGGCACTATTCACGGGCAGATGAAGCGGATCCTGGGTGCCTCAATCTTCACCCTGATCTTTGCCCTGCTGGCCTTCGGAATTTTCGAATTCACCTTCGGCTGGGAAGTCCTGAACGGGAAAACCAGGGTACTCGGGCAGATCGCCCTTTCCCTCATGGGGTTGTCCCTAGTCGAACAGATCTGGCGCAATTCCCCGAATTTCGGCCGCTCCAGCATCAAGTACATCTGCATCGGCATTGCCACCATCTTCGCCTTCGACTTCTTCATGTACGCCGACGCCCTGCTGTTCGGTCAGGTATCGGAATCCTTCTGGAATGCCCGCGGCCTGGTCAATGCGCTGCTGGTGCCGCTGTTTGCCGTCAACGTACTGAACACCCGCAAGCAACCGGTGGATTTCCAGCTATCCCGATCCGCGGTGTTCCATGCCGGCACCCTGGTCCTGGCCGGCGGCTACCTGCTGTTCCTGGCCCTGGGCGGGTATTACGTCAAGATCCTCGGGGGTGACTGGGGCGATGCCCTGAGGGTGCTGTTTTTAACCATCTCCCTCACCTTCCTCGTCACCCTGCTGCTGTCCCGCCGGATTCGGGCACGACTGATGGTGCGGATCAGCCAGAATTTCTTCGACTACAAGTACGACTACCGGGAAGAATGGCTGAAAATGACCCGGGAAATGGCCAATCTCGGTGATGATCCTCCCCTGCCGATCCGCGTCATCCACATTCTTTCCGGGCTGGTGGAAAGCAATGCAGGCGCCATCTGGCTCCGTGACGAACACGGGGCCTACACGCTCAAAGGCTCGGTCAATATGGCCATGCCCAGATACACCGTGATCGACGCAGACTCGGATCTGGTTCGCCTGTTCAGGCAACGGGAATGGATTGTCGACCTGCACGAGTACCGGAATGACCCGGTCAGCTATGACCTGCTGGAAATACCCGACGCCATTGCTCAGAGCCCGGACGCGTGGCTGGTGATTCCCCTGTATCTGGACAACGACCTCTACGGCATCGCCATGGTGGGCAACCCCTTCGCCCGGCTTGAACTGAACTGGGAAAACTTTGACCTGATCAAGGTGGTTGCGCGGCAGTCCTGTAACCTGCTGGCCCAGGCTGACGCACAACACCGGCTGTCCCGGGCCATGCAATTCGAGGCGGTTAGCAAGGCGTCCTCCTTCATGGTTCACGACTTGAAAACCGTGATCGCCCAGCTCTCGCTGCTCGTCAAGAACGCGCCCAAGCACAAGCACAACCCCGCGTTTATCGATGACATGATCAACACCACCGAGCATGCAGTGCGAAAAATGTCGAACCTGGTGGACCACATCCGCAGGCCCGACAGCGTTGCGAACCCTCAATTACAGGACATCGACCTGGCCGAACTGGCTCGTAGCCTGGTCAGCCATCACAGCCATCAGCGCCCGATTCCCAGGCTGACGGGAAATCTGCCAAGTGCCCGGATCCGTGCGGATTACGAGCAGCTTCGCAGTGTCCTGGGCCATCTGATCCAGAACGCCCAGGACGCCACGCCACCGGATGGGGAAATCACCCTCAACCTGAAGATAGCCCGGGGCAATGTTGTGCTGTTTATCCAGGACAGCGGCAGCGGCATGAGCGAGGAATTCATCAACACATCCCTGTTCAAGCCATTCGAGAGCACCAAGGGCCTTACCGGGATGGGGATTGGCGCCTACCAGGCCAGGGAATACATCAAGCAGATCGGTGGAAATATTGATGTGACCAGTGAGCCCGGGGTTGGCTCGTGTTTTTCAGTGCGGATTCCGTTAGCCAGGGAAAAAGAAGGTGCCGCGCCACGAGATAAGGAGATGCCAGAATTCAACACCGAAAACCCGGCACGGAACGTCAATTAAATGGCGGTTCGTAAATTGAATGTACACAGTGATTGAAAAGTGTCAACGTTCGGTTAAGAATCAGATGTAAGGACACTGCGAAACACTCCGTTTCGGCAAATTGTAGCGAGCATGACAAGGAACGTGTTGTGGTTGTAAACAAACGACTCCTGATCGTAGAGGATGACCCGGGCCTGCAAAGCCAGATGCGCTGGTGTTTCAGCGATGATCTGGAAGTTGCCGTCGCTTCGGACCGCGAATCAGCCCTCACAGCGCTTCGGCGACTCGAACCGGAAGTCGTGACACTGGATCTGGGCCTGCCGCCCGATCCGGGTGGAGCCACGGAGGGGTTTCATCTGCTCGAGGAAATCCTCCGCCTTTCCCCTCTGACCAAGGTCATCGTCGTGACCGGCCGTGAAGACAAGGAGAACGCCGTCCGGGCCATAGGCATGGGCGCTTCGGACTTTTACCAGAAACCACTGGATGCCGATATTCTTGCCTTTGTGGTCAATCGTGCCTTCCGTTTAACGGAACTCGAACGGGAGAACCGCGACCTTTCCAAACACAAGAACGGCACCAGCATAAAAGGCATCGTCGCCGCCAGCCCGCAGATGATGACCATCTGCAGGACGCTGGAAAAAATCGCACCCACCGATGTCACTACCCTGATTACTGGCGAAACCGGCACCGGCAAGGAACTTCTTGCCCTTGGACTCCATGATCTCAGCCATAGAGCGGACAAGCCTTTTGCAGCAATCAACTGTGCCGCCATTCCCGAGAACTTGCTGGAAAGCGAGTTATTCGGTTTCGAGAAAGGCTCCTTCACCGGCGCCACACAGAGCAAGAAAGGCAAGATCGAGAGTGCAAACGGCGGCACTCTTTTTCTGGACGAGATTGGCGATATGCCGATGGCGCTGCAGGCCAAACTGCTGCGGTTTCTTCAGGAGCGTGTTATCGACAGGGTTGGATCGGTCAAGCCCATCCCGGTGGATGTACGCGTGGTGTGCGCCACCCACCGTGATGTTCGCCAGCTGATCGAAGGCGGTGATTTCCGGGAGGATCTCTACTACCGCATAAGTGAAATCACTATCGACATCCCACCACTCCGGGAAAGGGATGGAGACGCCCTCGTCATTGCCCAATCGCTCCTGAAGTCCCTGGGCAAACAGATGGACCGGCCAAACCTGACCTTCACCGAGGATGCAGTGAACGCCATCACCGCCTATTCCTGGCCCGGTAACGTTCGGGAGATGATCAACAAGGTCAAACGGGCAACGATCATGGCCGATGGCAAACGGGTAACGGCTGTGGATCTTGACCTGCCCGCAGAGCAAACTCCTTCAGACACTCAGCTGAACCTCCGGCAGGTTCGGGAGAACGCCGAGCGGCGGGCAATCACCCAGGCACTCAGATCCTGCAATTTCAACATGGCTCAGGCCTCTCGCCTGCTCGGAATCACTCGCCCGACGCTCTACAACCTGACCGACAAGTACAGGATCGAGACATCCGAGTTCGCCGACAATGCCTGAGCCAGATCAATAATAAAATCCGGAACATGCGAAGGAAGTCAGACATGAAACTAGCAGAGGTTTTGCGGGTAACGTTACTCTCAACCGCAATCGTTCTGGGCATCGCGGGATGCGGCAGCGACACGGAGATGACCCAGGAAGAACTGCAATACATCAGCCACCTTGACCAGGCCCGCTTCTTCCAGAAACAGGGAGAACTCAAGGCGAGTACCCTCGAAGCGCGAAGCGCCATCGAGCTTCAACCGCAGCGATCCGAACCCTATCTGTTGATTATCAACAACCTGCTAATCGCCGGCGATGCAGTCAACGCCGAGCGACAACTGGATGAACTTCTGGAGCGCATCCCCGATCAGTCGCTCAACAGCACAGAACGTAACCGCGCCCACCTCATCCGGGCCGAAGCCCTTTTAATGAAAGGCAGACACGAGCAGGCACTCGCCACATTGGAGCAGCTCGACTCGCCGGGTAGTGAAGAGCAGCTTGAGGCCGACCTGCTGAAGGGCCGCATCCTGATTGATTCCGGGCAACTCGAGCAGGCCGGCGAGGTATATCGGCAGGCCCGTGACACCAACGGCAACGCCATCATGCCGGTTATTGGCCTCGCCCGGGTTGCCTGGTTGTCCGGCGACCCCGAACAGGCAAACGAACTGCTGGATACCGCCAGCCAGATTGACGAGAGCCACCCGGAACTCTGGCTGCTGAAAGCCAGGATAGCCGAAGCTAACGAACAATGGGGCGAGGCGGAAACCGCCTATATTCGCGCCCTGGAGGACATCGGCCAGTACGACGTAATGACCTACCGGAAATACGAGACCATCTCTGCTCTGATCAATGTCCTGCGGGCGCAAGGCAAAGCCAAAGAAGCCTTTGTCTACGAGGAGATTCTCGCAAAGTCCGCACCGGGAACCATCAAGGCCAACCTGACCGCGGCACAGGCAGCCCTGCAGGAGAATGACCTGGAATCCGCCGCGGGTTATCTCGAAGAGATCCTGGCGCAGGCGCCGGAACATCAGCAAGGCGCCCTGTTACTGGGCTTGATTCGCCTCAGACAGGGGCGCGTCGAAGAAGCCGAGAGCCTGCTGGCGCCCATCGCAGAAACCGGCGAATTGGAAGCGGCAAGCAAACTGCTCGCCGCCACCCGGTTGAGCCTGAATGACATCGAAGGTGCCAGGGAAGCGATTGCCGATCTGGAAGGAAATGAGAGTGATCCGTCCGTCATGGCACTGGTGGGAATCACGGCCCTCGCCAGCGGGGATTCGGAAACCGGTGAGCGGATTATCGAGTCGGCTCTCGCCAATAAGCCTGACTATCACACTCTCAGGCTGCGTTATGCCCGCTACCTCGTGCAGGCCGGCCGGACTGAAGACGCCCTGGAGCACATCCGGATGCTCACCGACGTACCGGCGCTCCGGGACGATGCCTGGCAACTGATGGTGCAGGCCTACGCATCCAACGGTCAGCTAGACCAGGCGGTGGCAGCGTCGGAGCAATGGATCGAGAAGCAGCCCGAAAACAGCCGGGCCTTGCTGGTTCGCGGCGAACTGGCGCTGCAAAACGAAGAGCCCGACGCGGCGGAACGCTACTTTGAACAGGCCCGAGAGACTGCGCCCGAAACGGCCGCGCCCCTTGTCGCTCTGGCCCGGCTATCCCTTTACCGGGAAAACAGGGACGCTGCCATTGCCCATTACCGGGAAGCCCTGGCGACCGAACCGAACACCACCGAGGCGATCAGGGGCCTCTCGGAACTGCTGACGCCCGAAGAGCTTGCAGCGGATATGGAAGAGATTCTTGCCGGGCAGCCGGACGCCATCGCACCGAGAATGGTGCTGCTTGAGCAGGCCTTGTTGGCCGAAAACCACACCAGGGCCGATGAACTGACGGCTATCCTCCTGGAACGCACTGCCGAGAACCAGCCCGCCGAAGCGGAACCCCTGGTGGCAAAGCTCTACTACGACACGGCCGCGCGCAAGATGGCAGAAGACAACACAGCGGAAGCTCAACGACTGCTGGATCGCGGCCGTGCTCTCTTCCCCGATCAACTCGACATAGCCGTTGCCTCCGCCAGCCTTGCGTTCCGACAGGGGCGGCCGGAACAAGCGCGCAGGATCGTCGAGGAAACCCGCCTGGCACATCCCGAGTCCGACCGCCCATTAGTTGTCGAAGCGGAATACCTTGCCAATGAGGGAAATCACAAGGCGGCTGCCCGCATGTATCAGCTGGCGCTGGAAAAGCAGAGCCGTGTGGTTACAGAACTGGCCCACGCCAGGGAACTGAATCGAGCCGGCGATCCGGAAGCGGCCATCGCTGCTCTCGAACAGGCAATGCAAACCTGGCCCAACGATCCACGCCTGCCCCTGACCCTCGCTCTTTTTGCGCAAAATCAGACGCAGCCGGACAAGGCAAAACAGGCGTACAAGAGGGCCCTCGAGCTGGACAGTGACAACATTCTGGCCCTGAACAACCTGGCCTGGCTCTACTTCGAGTCGGATCATCCGGATGCACTGCAACTGGCCGAGCGTGCCTATAAACTCGCACCGCAATCCGGCTCTGTGGCGGATACCTATGGCTGGATCCTGTTCAACAAGGGATTCCACGAGGATAGCCTTCCGATTCTCGAGAAAGCCTATGAGCTTGAACCGGGAGAACAGATCGCGTTGCATCTGGCGGAAGCCTACAAGGCCACAGGGCAACAAGAGAAGGCGGACGCCCTGCTGGAGAAACTGTAAGCAGCCAGCGATATAAGCTTCAGGCGCAAAGAGCAAAACGATCCAAGGGCATGCTGGCGCCCTACCCGGCGAGAACCATACTTAACAGATCTTTTCATTAACCAGGAAGGTGGATGACTGTGTCTGTGGGCAAGGTTCTTGGGCTGGGATGCACCATAGCGTTCGTGACGGGCTGCCAGAGTTGGCAGTACCGTGACATAGAGTCTCTTCCTCCTACTGCCGCAGTTCCGGAGACCAGTGAGCCCGGAAAGGTGGAGGTCCGGTACTTTGACAACCTGGATGGCACCAAAATTGAGACGATGACTTCGTCCACCAAATTCCCGGATAATCCGGATGAGGTCTCAGAGCTATCCAGTCTGGAAGATCCTGCGAATAGAGCGGATTATTATGGATCCTATGTAAGGGGTTTCATAAGCCCGCCAGCCTCGGGAGAGTACCGATTCTTCCTGAGTGGAAACGATGAGGCCGAGCTCTGGCTCAGCACCTCAGACTCTCCAGACAACATTGAATTGATCTCATTGGTTCCTGGCTGGACCAATATCAACGAATTTACCAAGTACTCCTCACAAACCTCCCGCTATATCACCCTCGACTCCGATCAGCGTTACTATTTCGAAGTTTTGCAGAAAGAGGGCTACGGCAGCGATCACTTTGCGGTTGCCTGGGAAGGGCCAGAGATCTCACAACAAGTGGTGGGCAGTTCCTATATTTACAGCTGGGCACAGCCAGAAACAGATACAGGCCAGACTACCCAGGAGGCTTACAATCTCGGTTATCGAGTCGGGTTCCTCGACGGCTCGGAGGGCCTGGCCTTCGAGCCATCATACCCACCACTGGATGAGGATCAGGACGGCCTCTACGACAACTGGGAGATCGTACACGGACTCGATCCGAATAATGCTTCGGACGCCACCAGCGACCCGGACCAGGATCTCCTGTCCGCCGCGGATGAGTTCCTAATTGGCACAGCAGAAGGAAATCCGGATTCCGACAACGACGGCATTCCGGATGGCGCGGAGTACGCCTATGGGCTTGATCCTCTCGATTCGAACGACGCCTCCGGGGACCTCGACAATGATGGGTATACCAACCTCGAAGAACATGTTGCGGGAACGGACCTTAATGATCCAGAGGACAGCCCTGCTCCGGAACCGGAGCCGGAACCCGAACCAGCACCAGAGACCGGTGAAATCGCCTACGTGACCGGTTTCACAGGGCAATACTTTTCCGGCACCAACTTTGAACGCCTGCTCGCGGTGCAAGTCGATGAAACCGTCGATTTCAACTGGGGCAACGGTGCTCCAATCCCGGAAAGCCCCAGTGATAACTTCTCCGTCCGCTGGAGCGGTATTTTTACGGCACCTCACTCAAGTGGAACGAATGATTATGAGTTCTCGGTCCGTACCAATGATGGCGTCCGCCTCTATGCGAATGGAGAACTTGTAATCAACGACTGGACTTCCCATGCTCCCACAACCTTTACCTATAACCAGTCATTGAACGCTGGCGAGGAGCTGCTGCTCACCATCGAGTACTATGAAGGCACGGGCACCGCCGTGGCGCAGTACAGTGCTCGAAATCTCAGTACCAATTCCAACATCGATACCGCCAGCACTGTGGTCTCGCCGGATATGACCCAAATGGCCAGCGTCGATTCCGATAGCGATGGCATCCCGGACACCTGGGAACTTCAGTATGGCCTGAATGCCTGGGTGCCTGATGCCGAAGGCGTGAACAACGATTCGGGCATTACCAATCTCGAAGCTTACGAGAGCGGGCTTGATCCGTACACACTGACCAGTGTCTCGGACGACTCATCACAGACCACCGCACCCGAAACCAGTGAGCCGGCGCCAACGGAAACCGAAGGCACCGTCACCCTGACATGGACAGCACCCTCTACACGCATGGACGGATCCTCTATCGACCTCTCGGAGATCGACTACTATGTCATCAATTACGGGCAGGACGTGGCCAACCTGAGCCAGAGCGTCAACGTGGATGGTGCGGAGGATGATTACACGTTTACCGACCTGGCGTCAGGAACCTGGTACTTCACGATTCGGGTGGTGGATACCAATGGACTGAGCAGTGCCCCCTCTGAGCCGGTTTCCGCTGAGGTGCCGTGATTGAAGCGAAAGAATTGCCTTTTATCAGTTGGTCCCGGCGGCCCCGAACCGCTCATCCAGGCGGCTCTCGACCCGCTCGCGGACGAGGGGGGCCAGCCGTTCCAGGCTGGCCTTTCCATCGCAGGCGTCGCACCGGACGCCAATCACCAGCAACGATGCATCAGAACGGTTATTGAAAATTCCGGGTAACTGGGCAAGCTTGGCCCTCAGCTCATCGGCCTGCCAGAAACTCTCCACATAGTAGCCATAAGCAAGATAGACCCGGGATTCGCTTTGCCTGTACTTCAGTGCAAGGCCGTTCAAGGTTGTATCCCCTCCGGCCGGAACTGCGAAGGTCTGCTGCGGAATCAGCATATCGGCATCATAAAGGCGATTTGCATACTGGACGACTTCGCTGCCCGGGCGTTGCTGGTTATAGGTGAAGAGACCGACATAGTATTCAGGCTGAGCCTGACCTGACTGCAATTCGTCCCTCTCAACAAACACTCCGGACGATTCCAGATCCGGCTGCTGAATCGCCGGCTGCCATCCACCGAGGGAACCCTGGAACAAAGGTAACCATTGTTCCGACGGAAGAAGCTCGAAGCCATGTCTGCCTGAGCCCTGATAATCCCCCGCTGCCTTAGAAGATTCGACCGCCCATGCAAGGGTTACGAAAGCCAACGCCGGAACCAGTGACATCCAGGCTTTCAGTCCGCCACTGCTCTCGGTAGCAGCCGTGCCAGCGGACTTCTCGGCAGTAGGCACGTGCCTGTGCTCCAGGTACCTTGCCAACACAAACAACGGGACGAGTGTTCCGGCAAAGACCCACCAGCCAAAATAGTCATGCTCCCAGATCAGCGAGGACGTCATGTTGGATTCATAGCCAACATAAATAATTACGAACACCCTGATCCAGTTCGCAACCATCGCCAGTAGCGCAGCTGCAATGAGGAGGATCACTCGCTCTGTCAGGCGATGATAGCTGAGTTCCGCGTAGATGGTGGCAATCGTCAGGCCAACCAGGAGATAACGCAGGCCGGAACAGCCATGGGCGATCTCAAAGGCCCCCACACCCGGGAAGTAAACAAACACGCCTTCAACGGTGAAATTGATGCCAAGTGCTGACAGCAGCAATTGGTTTACCGCGACAGTGATCAGTTGCAGTGGCCAGGACAGGTAATCCCATACCGGAATAGCGAAAATAAACAGACCAACCGGGAGGAAGAACGCAGACGCCTGTCTCCAGCCCCAAATCAACAACAGCAAACCAAGGAACAAAGGGACCATGGCTATCTGTTGGAACGCCTCCACGAGAAGGATACTGCCGGCAAGATAAACAGCGGCTGCCAGGGCAAGAGGAAATAACCAGGCCGGATAAAACCCGTTGACCGGACGAACAATCCACCATTTGCGCACGGAGAGCGCTACGCACACGATCAGAACGAGGAAGCCGTGGGAGTATGATTCATCGAACTTCTGCCAGCGGCTGAACAGCACCTGGAGAGATGGCCAGACAGCAACCCCGGTTCCAGCCAGAAGTATAATTGGCAATAGCCATGGGGAATGCGTTTGAAGTGTGGAACGGTCCATGTCCGGAATATCTACCTCGAGTCCTTGATACGGTACAGCAGTTTGAAGAACGGACTACGCACCAGCATCAGCGATACCAGGGGTGTTCGATCGGTTGCGAGTTTCGCCTTATAGTCTTCATTCTTTCCTCCACCCGCCAACAGATCAAAGGCTCCAACATCGCGATTTTCGAACGCCGCTTCGATACTGTATCCCAGGTGCAGGGTACCCAAGGCCAGTTTTTTATGGAAACCCTCCATAAACCCGGCCTGCAGGTTATATGCCACATTTCCATACAGGACATTGTAGAGCACAGAAACCGGTTTGCCCGAAACGCAAAGCACCGACAGATCCGGCCTACCACCCTCGTGCTCAATATTTTTCAAAAACTCCTGATGAAACGACAGACTGGTCTCGTTGAAACAAGGATGACCCCAGCGTTCGCGATGGAATTCATTCAGCCACTCAAAAAATGAGACAGGTTTCTCCGGCCACCAGTTCTCGATGGTCACGCTACCAAGCTGCTCCAGGACCGAACGACGGTTGAACAGCCTTAAACGTGTACCACGACCCAGGCCCGCCAGGTAATCGCTGAAAAGGCCTTTTGCACGAATGGAGTAGGCAACATCTTCACCAATTCGTCGAACCAGGCACCGGTGTTGGCCAGCCAAATCCAGAAGAGTTCGGACACCCGGTGAGTCCTCTGCCATGTCAGAGAGCACCGCCTCACTCCATCCCACAGAAAAGATCTCACCGGGACTGGCAGCAGGAAGGCGGTTGTACTCAGTACGGGGCGTGGAGAGCCGGCGATAATTCGTGCCGATGAACTGCAGACAGGTTACCGGCAAAACGGCCTTGTACCTGTAGTGGTCCAGATAAAGCCCCGAGCAATCCCGACCTTCACTCACGAGCTCAAAACCCGGGGTCGAACCCCAGTGCTTCCACCAGGCGTCCTGCCAGGCTCTGGTCAGAAAGAGATTCATGTTTGCGTCGTCCTTGAGTGAAGCGCTGACAAAGCGCCTGTCGATAAACCTTACAAGGCGCTGGCACAGGCAGATTACGCCTGAGCATATCACATTGTATTGAGGCCTGAAGTGCGCGGCTGGCAGGGAAAATGCTCCGGTACTGCCGGAGAAAAAAGGAATTACCGAGAGTCTTGAGGGAGGCACCAGGCATGCGTGATTTCCGGCTTTGTCATACCCTGCGTTTCATTCTGGCAGCGTGTTTGTTTTTGACTGCATTCGCCGCTCAGGCAGCACCAGGTTTGTTAGTGAGTACATCCCCGGAGCGAACTGCTCCCATTGCACTCAGCGGTGCCCAACTCAATGATCTGGTGTACATTTTTGTGGCACCGGAAACGGGGATCAAACAGGTCGACTTTTACCTTGATGATCCTCCCCCTGCCCCACCACGAGTGACGGAGAGGCTTGCGCCGTTTGATTTCAACCGGACAGCGGCCGATCTCACGGCAATAGCTTTTGACACCAACTCCATTCCAGATGGCCAACACAGTGTTTACGCGCGGACTACGTACAGCGATGGAACCAGTGAGCTGCTGTCAGCAACTTTTACAGTTAATAACTCGGCACCTGCGTTCTCATTCAGTGAAACCGACCTGTCGTTTTCAATGGAGACCGGGGGCAACTCCCAGACACAACAAGTGACGCTGTCCTCTTCAACTGCGGGCGGTGAGACATTCTTTATATCAGATGACGCCAACTGGCTAACGGTACAACCAACTACCGGAACCGTACCAGAATCCATCAGCATCACGGCAGACCCGAGCAACCTGGCTGCCGGCCAGTACTCGGCGACGGTGGAAGCAACCGGCGATGGCGTTACAACCGCTTATCTGGGCGTGCAAATGACCGTTGTAGATCCAACGAATAGCGCCTACTCGCTCATGGTCAGCACCGCCTCCGACCGTTCCTCGGCCAGTGGTCTGAATGGTTCGACGGTCACCGGAAATATCTACGTGTTCGTGCCTGCACAAAGCGGCATGTCTCAGGTGAAGTTCTATATCGACAACCCCCAGAAAGCCGGCTCCCCGAGCCAGACTGAGAGTGTTGCGCCTTACGACATGGCTGGCACAGCACGAGACGATACGGCCTATCCCTTCGATACCAATGTGCTGGCTGACGGCAGTCACACCGTAACCGCAGTGGTAAAAGAGGCGGATGGTGATCTTCACGAAGTGACTGAATTTTTCACTGTTGCCAACGACATGGCAGCACTCGCCTTTGATCCCGCAACTCTTTCCGGTTCGCGGCACGTAGACAACCCCGAGCCACTCACAGCCACGGTTGATCTCAGCTCTTCTGATAACTCAGGAGCCACCTTCTCGCTTGAATCAAATGCTCCCTGGCTGACCGCAACCGGAAACTCGGGAACTACTCCAGCCACTATAACCGTTACCGCCGATCCTGCAGGACTAACGGAGGGCACCTACAAAGGTAAAGTGACGGCCAGCGCATCAGGCTATACATCCGCAGAGCTGACCTACACTCTGACAATCACTGCCGGATCAGAGGGGATTCTTGCCAGCCCAACCTCGATGACGTTCAACGGGGAGCCAGATACCACAATTGCGAGCCAGACGTTGGATGTATCTCACAGCGCCGGTGACAGCGTCGACTTTACAGCCAGCACCAGTATGCCCTGGTTGTCGGTTCTGCCCACGACTGGAACCACCCCCGAGAGCCTTACCGTAGAGGTGGACAGTTCCGGGCTTGCCAGTGGCAGTTATGACGCCATCATTACCCTGACGCCTGACAGTGGGTCCGCCATCGATGTCCCTGTGACAATGGTTCTTGCGAGCGACGACAAATGCGCGCCGGTACCCTGCAGTGACGTGCGGGTGGACCTGCCCTATCAGCTGACATTTACCGAAGGGCAAGGCTATTACCCGGACCGCAATGGTTGGGGAACGGGCTTTACCTGGATCGATGAACCGGCCAGTGGCTCCGGGTATATCGTTGACAACCTGGATATGAACTTCCTGGAGGGGGTGCTCCGATATACCACAACCTCCGGCATTTCATTCAAAGGCAACAACTCCCAGGACAATGCACTTGGCGTTGGTTTCGCTGCGCCAAACCAGATTACCCAGATTTCTACCCAAATTCTGGACCTGCCGGCAGGCACCGGAAACTATGAGCAGGCCGGTCTATGGTTTGGCTTAGATCAGGACAACTACATCAAGCTCGTTGCCATATCCACGCCAAGCGGTGAACAACTCCATTATCTGATGGAGCTCGCGGGCGTGGTGGAGGTCGAGAAGAACCTGTCCGTTCCGGGCCTGATTGGCGCAGATATCACCTTTTCGATGATCGTCGACCCCTATAAACGGACGGTAGATCTGAAATACCAGATTGAAGGAAGCGCCACCACACATGCGGCCACGCTAACTCCTCCTGATGAATTCTTCAGTTTCGATGCCGCTGGCATTGATCCGGAGATCGGGACCCGCAGTTTCACCGGGATCTTCGCAACCCATCGATATGCGTCAAGCCCGGTTACTTACCTGTTTGATGAGTTTACCTTGCAGGCCAGCGATGGTGCTCTTGCTCCGCAGAGTGCGGTCGATTTCATCAGTAGCAACTACGAAATCAGTTACCCGACCTCGATGGTCTGGGGCCCTGATGACCGCCTGTATGTGACCGAACTGTTCGGCACGATTCATGCCCTGACATTCGATGAGAATATGAATGTCATCGACGACCAGATAATCAATTCGCTGGTGAACGATATCGGTCCACGGCTCACGTTGGGTATTACCGTCTCCCCCGATGCGACCGCAAGCAATGTCGACCTGTGGGTGGCTCATTCAAGCCCATCCATTGATAATGGCGAAGCCAATTCCGGGATAGTCACACGGCTCAGCGGAACCAACTTTGCTAACGTTGAGCACCGCATCACCGGCCTACCGCGAGCCATTGCTAATCACTCCATCAACTCACTGCATTTTGGTCCCGATAATCGGCTGTACATTGCAGTTGGTGGCAATACCGGTGCTGGCGCACCAAACGACTCCGCCTCAGAGTTTGGTGAACGTGCAGAGCAGCCACTAAGTGCTGCTATTGTGGTTGCCGATGTCTTCTCGGCCTCGTTTGACGGCACCTGTGCCAACACCTCAGACATGTATGGTCCACCGCCCTGTGATGTTGTGCCGTACGCAACCGGCCTGAGGAACAGCTACGACTTCGTATTCCATAGCAACGGCAATGTGTATGCCACAGATAACGGCCTGGGCGTCACCGGCACCTACCCGCCCCAACCCGAGCCCGTGTGCACAGGTTTGGGTAATACTGCAAGTTATCTGGATGGCGGCAATAACCCCGGAACGCAGCCTGACTTGTTGTTGTTGATTCAGGAAGGCAAGTACTATGGTCATCCGAACCCTTACCGCGATGAGTGTGTATTCAAGGATGGCAGTTACCAGGAAGTAGCCCCGTTGCCCAATTATGAGCCGCCCCTGTTCAATCTCGGCGAGCATAAATCTTCCAACGCCATTATCGAGTACAGTGGCGGCGAGGGTTGTGTTGGTGAATATCTCAATGGAAACTTGTTGATCACCAACTACTCCGTCGGTGACGATATTTATCTGGTCACTCTGGACGAGACCGGAAATACGGCTCTCGAGGGTAAACCGCTTGTCACAGGCCTGAATGATCCATTACCGATGACAAAGAGCCCCGCAGGTTCGCTCTTTGTAGGGCAGTTCGGCGGTAGCAAACTCACCGCTTTACGCCCGATCAGCCTGGGTTGCTGGGCGTCGAAAGCTCCTGCGCCGATCGCGGTTCTGGACGCTTCCGGTGCCGAAGTTGACGGCAAGATGTACGCAGTGGGCGGAAAGAACAGCAGTGGGCACCTGAACACCCTGTTCATCTATGATCCGGTGAGCGATAGCTGGAGCCAGGGTGCCAACCTGCCCGGTGAAGCAGTCGAGAACCCCGCCGCAGTGTCGCTGAATGGCAAGCTTTATGTCTTCGGTGGCTCTACCGGACCCTTCTCCGGCGCCGTCAATAATGCCGCCGTCTACAACCCCTCCACGAACAGCTGGACCGTGTTGGCCGACATGCCCACTGCCCGGGGTGGCGTGACTGCACAGGCACTGAATGGCCTCATCTACGTCATAGGTGGCATGAGTGATCAAGGCGCATCGCTGAACGAGGTTGAAGTCTACAATCCGTCAACCAACTCCTGGCAGACAGCACCCTCGCTGACTTATGTACGGGACAATTCGGGCTCTGCAGTCCTCGACGGCAAGATCTACGTCTTTGGCGGGCGCCATCGGGAAGCCACCGGCAACACGGTTGAAGGTGCCATTAGGACCGTGGAAATGTTCGCGCCAGCCAACAATTCCTGGTTGGAAATGACACCAATGCCAACCGGCCGCAGGGCCATGAGTGTCGGGAGCATCAATGGCAAGGCCCAAATTGCGGGCGGGGAGTTCAATGAGAATACAACCTCAGGCGTATTCGAGCAGAATGAAGAATACGACCCGGCCACCAATACCTGGCGCTCATTGACCAAGGTGCCGACACCGAAGCATGGCGCCGCCGCTGCCACCATTGATGGAGCCCTTTACATCATGGGAGGCGGGATCACCTCCGGCTCCTCCTACACCAGCTCCATGGAAGCGATGAAGTATTAGTGAACTTGACGAAAAGCTACCGGACCGGTGGATTCAAAAATCCCACCGGTCCGGTAGCCCTGCCTAATCTGCCGATTAACTACCAGAAGCCATGCCCTCTCAGCTATACTGATCACTACTTGATCGAATGACTATTTTGGCAGGGACGCGTATATGCCAACGGCTTCCGTGATTATCCCGGTGTACAATGCCGGGCGTTACATTCGGGAAACCATCCAATCCATACTGGATCAATCGTTTACTGATTTTGAACTGATCCTTGTCGATGACGGCTCAACGGACGACACCGCTGCCATCATTCAGCACCACTCGGACAGCAGGATCAGGTACTTCTACCAGGCGAATAGTGGCAAACCCGCCTCGCCCAGAAACAAGGCGATCGACCAGTCCAACGGAGATGTCATCTTCATCTTCGACGCGGACGACATCATGCTGCCCGGAAAACTTGCCACTACCATGGCGTGCCTCGATCAGGCTCCACGCGCCGGTCTTGCGTTCACTGGTTTTGGCTGCATTGATGAGAGCGGCGAGATCATCAACCCTGACTTTCTTGCTTCCTATCGAACTCTTCATTCCCTGCCCAAAACCACCATTGGAAACAAAGCTCATCTGATCGATTCGAAGGTGGCGCTACGCGGGCTCGCATACTCAAACTTCCTTGGGACTTCAGGCGTTGCCGTCAGGCGAGAAATCTTCCAGCGAGTGGGCTATTTTGACGAAGAGGTCCGTAACTCAGATGATTACCTCATGTGGCAGGCCATCGCGAGCCAGTATGACTTTTTGTATATCCCCGAGGTTCTTCATCATTATCGAAACCGATCAGGAAATATCTCATCAAGGGCCATTGAGGAACGAGCGCCAGGACTGATTTCCTGTACCGAAAAAATGAAGCATTACCATCAGCACGATCCGGAAGCATTGAGGCAGCTGGACCGACGAATCCGTCGTTTGCACTTCGAAGCAGGCTATTCCTATTTCTCCCAATACAAGCTGGGAGACGCGAGGCGGGCATTCATCCGAACGCTCAGTAAAGGGGTGGATAAGCGCACACTGTTTTATCTAATCCTGTCACTGCTACCCGCCAGGGTGATTGCTCAACTAAAACAATTCAAGCAACCATCAAGCACCTGACGTGTCTACCGCCATTGCGCTCCTGAAGGGCTCCGTCACCAGGGTTTCACAAACCTTTGTGAGCATAATTGTTGCCTTTTTCATGATGCCTTTTCTCATCCATGAACTGGGCGACCATTGGTATGGCATCTGGACGGTAGTAGGCAGCCTTGCCGCCGCTTACCACCTCTTCGATATGGGCATGGCCAGCGCCGTCACCCGCTACGTCAGCCGCGCTTTCGGCCTCAAAGACGACCACCAGGCCAATTCGATTATCAACACGGCGCTGATTATCTACGTAGCCATTGCGGCCGCGATTATTTTCGTCAGTGTGGGCGCCAGTTATGCCAGTCGCCTGTTTATTGATGCCCCGCCAGACAAAGATATTGTGCAATTGCTGGTGCTGATCATTGGCATATCCATCGCCCTGGAGTTTCCGTTCAACGCCTTGGCCGGCGTAGCGAATGCCAAACTTCGTTTTCACCAGGTAGCGTTGACCCGAATTGCAATGACCCTCCTGGGCGCCGGGCTCACCTGGTGGTTCATCTCACACGGCTACGGTGTTCTAGCAGTCGCTGTTATCACCTTCGTTACCGCACGAATCTCAAACCTCCTTTACCTGCTCATCTGCAAGTCCGCCTTCCCTGCTCTGAAATTCTCACGCCATTTAGCATCCTGGGGGTCGAGTAAAGAGCTTTTCCAGTACAGCGCCTGGTCCTTCGTAATTGCTATCGCCTACCAGTTACGAAACAACGTGGATAACTTTGTGGTCGCCGGTTTCCTCTCGGCAGCAAGCGTGACCCACTACGCCATCGGGCTTCGTCTGGTAGACTACGTTGCCCAGTTCCTGAGCCAGGCAACCAACATGTTTGTGCCGATTTTTACCGGTTACCACGCCCAGGGAAATAACGATGAACTTCACTCAAAGCTCCTGCTTGTCACCAGAATCAACCTTGTACTCGCTTTGATAGCGGGCGGTGGACTGGTGATTTTTGGTCAGGCCTTCATTTCCCGATGGATGGGCCCCAATTACAGCGACGCTTATTGGGTAATGGTGATTTTGTTGATAGGCCGGATGGTGGGCTTTGCCAATCATCCACTGAATTCAGCAATGTATGCCGCTAACAAACACAGTATCGTGGCAAAGATCGATATGGTGGAAGTCGGATTCAACCTGGTGCTCAGCCTGATCTTCGTCCAATACCTGGGCCTGATCGGGGTAGCTCTCGGAACGATGATCCCTCTCCTGCTGCTAAGACTTTTCGTGCTCCCCCTGTTCGCTTGCCGAGCTATCGAAATGCCGGTCAAGGATTACTACCTTTCAATGGCAAGGCCCATTCTAGTCATCTGCCTGCCCTTAGCCTTTATCTTCTTCTGGATCCAGAGGAACGCTCAAATCACCGGCTATACAGATATCATCCTATTCGCGACAATCATGTCTATAATTTGTGCAGCAACAGGAATAAAGCTCGCTTTCTCCCCCTCAGAAAAGTCAGAGCTACGGAAACTTGTCCCGGGAAAGAGACTCAAATATCTCATCTGACAATCACGATCTGTCGTTAGTGGAAGGAGCCACCTATGGATCAGCCATTAGTATCGGTAATAATCCCCGCCTATAACGCGTCGGCTTTCATTGCTGAGACCCTGGAAAGCATCCTGGCTCAGACCTATAGAAATCTTGAGATAATCGTCGTGGACGACGGCTCCACGGACACCACTGCTGAAATCGTCAAATACTACGCTCCCCGCGTTAAATACCTGTACCAGGAAAATAGCGGGAGCTGCGCGGCACCCCGCAATTACGGATTGAAGGAAGCCAAAGGGGAGTTCGTAACTTTCTTTGATGCGGACGACATCATGCTTCCGCACAAGATTACTAGCCAAGTCGAAGCACTCATTGCGGAGCCGACAGCAGTAATGAGTGTTACCAATTACCGCAACTTCTCGGAATCAGAGCGTTCCACAGATCATTTTTCAACCTGTTTGAAGCTCAAAGCTATAATCGACCCATCTATCAAGGGTGGTATTTTCCTGCCTCCCGAACAGTGCCGAGCAATACTGATCGATGAAAACTTTACTATCGCATCCGCGCCACTGTTCCGAAGAGATACTCTGAACGAGCTAGGGGGATTTCATGAATCACTCACAGCGTGTGAGGATTTCCATCTTATTTACCGCGCAGCGACGTTAGGCGGCGCAACCGTATCAGCAAAAGTCGGTTTTGAACGGCGATTACATGACCTCAACATGAGTAGCGACAACGAGCGAATGATAAAGAACCTGATAAAGAGCCGCCTCGACTTGATCAACTATGAACTGGAGCAAAGACTCCAGGATCGACTCAGAAAGAGAGTTCAACGTTACCGTCGTGACCTTCAAGCCTGCCTGGTCAACAAAAGCCGCTTATACGACGCGGCAAAACTATATCCGCAAACATTCCCACCGAAGTCATTTTCAGACCTGAATCACGACGTTCGGCAAGGCTTGAAGGCTCTGTGGCAATACACCACCAACGGCGGTTCTCAAGAAAAAACACGGTGATCACAAACGGTTTATCCTGCGAGCTAAACCAAACCGCCAGCCACGCTGTTCAGGAACTCGTTCCGGTTCCGAGACAGCAGAGATCTCAGCTATTCGAGACCGAACAGCCCTCAGCAGTACGACTGAAAGTCCACCGAACAAATACCACTCATAGCTTTTGAGACCATAACTCGCCAGGCTGAATAACAGATTCATTAGAAGCCAAACCTGCATAGCCTGACAACTTCGATAAAGAAAATCGTTACTAGAAAGCTTCTTCTTTATCAGCTTTGAAGCTTCCCGGAAATTCCTGATCATCGCCGAAAGGTAGAGAATGAATAATACTAATCCTATAAGGCCAATCTCCTGCCAGATCTCCATCCACAAAATATGTGAAATTTGATCTTTTCCGGCGACATTCCAGTTGGCTTCACGAGAAGTTCCCAGTCCGTGACCAATGATGGGACGATTCATCGCAACCTTAAAATCTTCAGCCCAGCCCTCTATCCGGCCTTGGGCTGAAAGGGATTGACGAGCATCGTCGCTGATTATAGATAGATATCGATCTTTCTGGACATCATTGAGGTTCAGAAAAATAACCGTCAGACCAACAGTCCCTAGCACCAACAACAAAAATTTGTGTGCACTCTTCCACCAAATACCTAATGCGATAATCGCCAGAGCCAGCATTCCCGATCTGGATAGCGTCAGGCCCATCGTGTATAGCAGTAGCGGCATTAAAAGAAGATAAAGGGCAAATGCTTTCTTATTCGTCGTTGCAAATACGTAGTGAAGAAATGGAGTTACAGTAGCAATTACAAAGGCCAGACCATTAGGGTTAATCACATCTGCCGGAGCTCCCGCCAATCGACCGGCGAAATCGCCTTGACCCAAATATGTGGCAGACCCCAAATAGCCTGTGGTTATATTTAGAAACAAAGGTTCCATTATTCTTATAATATTGCATCCAACAAAAATTGAAATAATTATTTTCAATCTAGAACTATTAACAACTAGATTAACGGTAAAGAAATAAAATATAGCTCCCTTGATGAACGAAACTAACCCATTATTTATTACCGACCCAGGCCACTCCACCAATGGTAACGTGACTATAGCGTATATAAAAATCGCGAGAAGATATTGCGAAGCAGAATCCAACCTCGTAGATTTTGTAGATTTAGAAGTTAAAACCAAGTAGCAAATTGCTGCCACCAGGATGAGATCGAATCTTATTGCACCTAGAAGCGGCATTCGCGCGGGCAATCGCATAAAGAAGCTAACCAGGTAAAGTGAATATAAAATAAACGCAACCCTAGTGTCTTTCTCACTCACCTTAGCATTAGAAGAACTTGCGGGGACGAAATCTAAAGAAGAATTCATCAAATCACCTTTTCATAAAATTCGAATACGTCAATGACCTTTTTTTTCACATCGAACTGCTCTGTAGCCACCAAGGAAAGTTTCTCAAAAGGTTTCCTCTCTTTTCGAAACTATTTTATTTATTCTGTCAAACTCATCAGGTCTCCAGCCAACACCCGTAGGACCGCCCTGCGTTCCAAAACTTCGCGAAGCCCAATACAGTGGCCCCAACGAGCGGCACCCCGGCCAAAGAGCTTCCTTGGTTGCAATGGACAAGCCTCTGAGCGATATTGATGCCATAGCTATGAAGTCACTGCCCTTCATCGTCCCGTAAAAATCAGCAGTAAAAGGCACAAATGTGAAAATGATTCCAGTTCCTTACGTCCGATTTCCTGTTGCTCCTGTCTTATCAAGGGAACCGACCTGCAGAAAACCGAATAAGAATACTAGCTAAATAAGGAAAAAGTAAAAGGTAAGCAAAGAAAGCTTCTTTTTCTAACTACCTTTAGTCATATAAACTATGAAGCACAAAACCCTTTCTAATGAAAGAAAAAAGATAATCTAACAACATAAGAGCAATCTCCATTTAAGCTAATTTAGCATCCACAGTAAAGGGTTCCTAATAAAAAAAGCAACATAGATTCAAAGATTTGCTCTAATAGGCGCCCCATTATTACTAAAAAATAATTCGCTCCGAGCACCTAATACGATATTGTAGACAGTAGAGGATGAAAAACACCTAGCTTTAATATGTTCACACCCATTGACATTTTTAAGGTGATCTATGAATTTCCCCAAGTATTTCAATACACTTTCGATCTCATTGGTTACGGCCCTAACATTTTCCTCGGTTAGTATCTCTGCACCTAAAATTGCGGTCATTGACGGTGAAATTCGCAACGGTAGCAGTATAACCATCCAAGGTTCCGAGTTCGGGGAGCTCCCATCCGACTATCGTTCGCTGTGGGATACTGTGGATAACCAAACTGTGTTTAATGACCTTCCTGACGGAACTCCAGTACCGGAGGACAAAGGCCCCTGGTCTAGAAACGGAAGCGCTTGGGCAAACCCGATGAGCCTTGCTAAGGAGACTGGCCATCGTCACGCTTACACTTCAGCACATTATTTCGGTAAGGAGAAAGCATTTATCGGAGTTCCAAGGGCTTTTAACAATAGCACAAACAGAAATATTTATGTAAGTTGGTGGTTCTATTCCAGTTATGATATTGACCAATACGAAGGACACAATAAGTTAATACGAATCTGGGATGATTTAGATGGAACCCAAACGAGAATTTCCTGGACACAAGTCCTGCTAGGGGCATACGGCGATGCTTCTTGGGCGAATTGGGGTGGGGTAGCTGGAACCTGGAATAAGCTCGAGATCTATGCTAATGCGGACCAAGGTACAATTGATACTTGGACCAATGGAAGGAAAATCCATTCTGTATCCAATTATGAAAAACAAAGCGTCTCAGATGGTATGACAGTTTGGCTAATTGGATTTGATCCCAACTATGATGTTTATAAAAATCTAGAGATACGCCTAGACGATATCTTTGTAGCGAGCTCCCCTGCTCGTGTTGAGCTTTCAACGAGTGCTACCTGGGCCGGAACTGGCAAAAGGCGCGAAATTCAGCCATTTTCTTCTTGGACTTCAAAGAAAATAGAAGTCAACATAAACTTAGGTCAATTTTCCGAAGAAGATAATCTTTATTTTTATGTCATAGATAGTTCAGGGAACGTGAACAGTGAAGGATTTGCTCTTTGTCCACAATGCCCTAAAAGCCCTTCACTGGAGCTAAACTAACCTCAAGAATCTTGCTAGTGTATTCACGTAACTTATCATTAAACCTATGCTTCTCCCTAAAAGGTATAAAAAGTTCAGAAAAAAAGATTGAATGAGAATAGTTAAATTACATCCGCGCCTCAGCTTTATATGCCTATAAAATGCAAGCGCAGCAGGAAGAACTATAGACCCACCTAAACACAAACCAAATGAATATCTATTTTTAGCAAAAATGGTTAAAACACCCCCGAGAGCGATACTAATTGCAAACAAATGAACCAAAATAAAAACTGGATCTTTTTTATTTTTCTTTGTTTTTATATAATCCCGAGATTGCCAAACCTGCCTTTTTATAAAGTCTAGCAACGAAACAGGATAGCCCATATGTACAACAGCGATACTCGATGAGAGAATTAAGGTTTTTTCAGTATTTTTAATTTTCTTAGAAATTTCTGTATCTTCACCCGCAACGATTTTATCGTTAAATCCTCCGACGTTATCGAAAACGTCTCTCCGAATAAAGAAACTACCCGTACTTAAAGCGTCTACCGCGCTAGTACCTAGATCTTTATGTTTCCATCCCCAAGCTTGCTGTACCCAAGTCGATTGATCTGGAACGTGACATGGCCCTCCAACAGCACCAATTGATTGTGAAGCCAGAAGTAATGTTATTCCGTTGATAAGCCAGTCTGGATCTGCAACGCAATCCGCATCTAAGTATGCCAAAATTTCGCCTTTGCTATATTTAGCACCAATATTTCTAACGCCTCCAATGCGAAGATCCTGAGCATCAATTACTCGTACCCCGAAAGATTCGGCGATCTCTCTAGTAGTATCCGTTGATCCATTATCCATAACAATTATTTCAAAACGTTCAGAAGGGTAGTCTTGAGAAAGTGTACTAATTAGACATTTTTTTATGTTCTTTTCTTCATTTAGTGCTGGGATCAAAATAGAGACAAAAGGTTTCATATTACTCCCTAGAACTAGAAATATCACATAGAATGGATTATTAAAAATCACTTATTTTCTAAAAAAAATTCAATAGTAGCTCTAAATATTACCTAGTAACTTTCAAAGATACAGCAAATTTACCTTACTTAGTTATTCATTTAAGTACACCGAATAAAATAGCTTCGCTTTCCAGCGAACTCATCTAATGGCCCTATTTTTGCTGGAAGCACAACGACTTGCATTTTAGTCTTAGTATTTATGTACTGCTTTAGCCAAACACAAAATTCACCAAAGCCTACTCTCGGTTCTGCGCTACAGTAAAACTCAAAATGTCCAGTTTTTCTTTGTACAATAACGAAGTCAAAAATATCTGAATATTTATCAAAATACTTGTTAAGAGCCAGGGAAAACTCAGATGCACGGAAACCATTTCCATTAAGATCATATGCATACTGATTTATATTTCGACCCTCAAGATTACTTATTATATATTCACCGCCGAAACCTTTCGACAGTTTAAAGTTTACGTTAGCAGCGTCTCCTATTTCATACTTAACAAAACTTTGGCTTCTCCGATAAACATCTGTGATCATTATGGAATTCTCACATGACTCTACTAACAACCAGGGATTCGCGATTCTCAAATCGCCATTTGCATCTTCAAATCCAATAATATCAAATTCCGTAGAGCCATATTCCTCTACCACTTTTGAGCCAAACGCTTGAGCGATAATCTTTTTCTGTTCCGGTAATATCTGCTCTGCGGTACAGACTACAAGCTTTACACCCTGAATTTTTATATCATTATCAACCATAAATTTTGATAGTAAAATAAGGTATGATGAGTAACCGTAAACATAGTCGGGTTTCCAGTTAGATAGCTCAATCAAAGTACGCATTAAATTATTATTACTAACGAAAAATGACTTTCTGTTTAGAACAAAATCTTTAATAACGGTAGAAAGAGTTTTAGCTCTTCCTCCCCAAAAACGTGCTTCCCGATCTCCTAGGTTTACTCCGTGATGACAGAGACAATAATCACGTACCGCTAAAAGTCGACCAATTTCGTTTTTGGTTAGGAATACTTTTGTTCTTGTGCCGGTAGTGCCCGAGGTAAATCGTGAAAACATTTTACCTGAAGAGCGAGCTTGATCTAATCGAGAATTTAAAATTTTCTTTGATGTTGGAATTGCTTCTGGAAGCTCATCAAGAGACTGAACAACATTTCCAGCGCCATCCATTAGCTTGTTAACTTTTATCATATGATTTAAATATTTTTTATACTCGCTAGGAGTAATACTCCAAATTTCTTCAATTTCTTTACGCCACTTCCTAAATTTCAATCCAGAAAAATGAAGAAATACTGTTGCGATGAAAAATCTAACGTAATGGCTTTTAACGAAGGGGCCTTGCATCTTAATATCTCATTGTAAGGAAATTCAGTCCATACACCCGTTTTTGAAAGGCATCTATACTTTCTCCTGCTGGATACCTATTTATATTCATCTTATCTTGCAAAGGATACTTTGCTGGATACGCACAAACAGCATACTTATATCCACAGCTTTGGATGGCACTCTTTATATTTTCATCAAAATCGGAGTCCTGACCATTTGGGTAACAAAAAATATCTATTGTTCTTCCCAATTTTTTTTCCAGAATTTTTTTAGAGGTTTCTAGCTCGGAGATCAGTTGATCTTGATGTACTTTTGTTAGTATTGGGTGGCTGTTAGAATGGCTCCCTACATCAAGGCCATCAGCAACCATTCTTTTTATTTGGTCCCATGAAACGGCTTCGTATTCTTTGGGCGCCTTTTCAGGAAAGTGTACCTCTAGCGATGAGAAAAGCTCTTCGATTAGGTCAATTTTTTCGTCATTTTGAATCTTCAGACAGTAATCAGCGAAGATATTCCAAATCCTTTTTGGATTCGACTTAACGTAGAACTGTTCATGAAAAGCCGGGTGATTTAGTACGTGTTTGTTTGTATTATCAATGGCGTATCTAATCTGATCTGGCCAAAGCCAAATATCCCTATCCACAAATCCAGTAGTTACGAATAATGTTGCGGGTACTTTCGCATCCCTCAAAATAGGAAATGCTTGTTCAGCAAAATCAGAGTAACCATCATCAAAGGTCAAAGCTACTGCATTGTTTGGAATGGCCCCATTCTCGTTTGCCTCCAACAATGATCTAAGTGTCATTGGATGAAAGTCTTTTTTTATAATATTAATATGTTTTCTAAACAGCTCAACTGCAAGAGCCCTTTCGTTGATGTTATCACTTACCCGATGGTACATTAGAATCTTTGGATGGTGCCTCGATAAATACTTGGAAACCTTCAAGGCACCAAACGGACGCGCCAGTTGGAATACAGTCTGCTTGACCTTAGACATCTAAAATTTCCTTACCACTAACTTCGCAAGCGATCGCCAAGCCGGCCAATATGCATAGTCTTTTCGAAGGCCCGCCAGAATATCTTTAAAAGGTTCTCTGAATGTTTTTTCCGCATTAGCAATAGCCATAGCCCGGCTAACGTGCATGTCTGCCCATGCTCTCGAAATCACTGATTCCGGGAGTATATTCGGGTATTGCTTCAAAAATTTGGTAAGAATGCGGCTAGCATTATCATAACGCCCTCGGTAGTTCTTTGACATTTGTCCCGGCCATAGCCTATAGATATACGTTTTTTCAGGAATGTATTTAAACTCCCAATCTAGGGAATATCGGAGCCATAGATCCCAATCGATTCCCATAGGCAGGTCCTCATCAAATGAGCCATTTTGCTCGACACAGGCTCTACGAAACAAAGCGGTACCAAAAGGAATGAAGTTTTTGATGGCTAACTGGTTTGTGACGTTGCCGCTGTACCGCGAATATGGCTGAGGTTTATTTATTTCCGTTCCAAACTGATCTATATAAGACACTTCCGTATAGCTGACCCCGACCTTCAAATTCTGAAATATGGGCATCTGAACCTTGAGTTTTTCCCGATGCCAAAGGTCATCGGCATCGCAGAAGCCTATGAATTCGCCTCTCGATTCGGCCAGTCCTCGATTTTTTGCCTTCGGCTGTCCTTGATTATCGGTCCGTACATATCGAAACCTGGGGTCATCTTTAAACCGCGAAATACTCTCAGGGGTATTGTCTAGCGAACCATCATCCACCACGATCACCTCAAGATTCTGCCAATCCTGGTTCAAAACCGATTCCACAGCACTTGGCAGATACTGCCCCATGTTGTAGGTGGCGATTACAACGCTCACCAGAGGTTCGTCTTTCATCGTCAAATCTTGCATATGGCAAACCGGTATTTCCCAGAGGATTCCTGGGGAATTTCCGATACATCATGGATAGTGATGGAAACGGAGTCACCGAAAACTTCTTGTAGTTCAGAAATTAATGCCCGGTCCGTATTAGGCTTATGATCGCTCCCCTTCACGCGGTTGATTTTCAAGCTTGTAAGATCTTCCTGTACCAATTGCATTTGCTTTATTCCTGGCACCTTCGTCAGCGTTCGCTCGATCAAAGAAATCCCAGCCACCTGCCCCCCATCCGGAAGCTTAAGGAAATCCGCCACCCGTCCTTCCAACCTTTGTAGAATGGGCAGCCCACGTCCGCAGGCACAGGGTTCATCGGTAAAGCTCCCAACATCCTCTACCCGGTAGCGGATGAGGGGCATCGCAAAGTTATTGAGATCGGTAACCACAATCTTGCCCGGTTCACCGGGCTTGACTGGTTTGTTATCCCTATCCAAAAACTCCACAAATAAGTGAGGGAGATTCAGGTGCATCCCACGATGTTCCTCACATTCACAAGCGATCAGCCCCACCTCTTCGCACCCATAACGGTTGGTAACGGGGCAATTAAAGACTTGCTCGATTGCCTTACGCTCGTGATCAAGCAACATCATTGAGGTAGCGACGATTCCCCTTGGGCGGAGATCTTTTATTTCGTGATCACGGAGGTAGCGGGCAAAGATGTAGATTGAATGAGCATGCCCGAAGATTGCTCCGGGCTGCTCCGTACGCCACCGCTTAACGAAATCGCCCATGGAGGTTTCGTTCAGGTTCATGGTGTCCAGGTAGATAGTTCGATCCAGAAGATGATGGCGTAGTTTCTGTTTCATCGTTGACGGCACAGGAGGGTTACCCCAAATTGCGGCCTTCTTTATTCCCAGATCCCATCCAGCCCAACGGTCTGCCATCAGCTGGGCTGCGTTTCGTCGCTCCTGGCAGGCTTCATCGAAATAGAGCTGGAGCGAGAACCCTGTTGATCCACCAGTTTTTGCGCTCACCAATTTGTTGCGATCAAACTGGTCACTGATGAAACGCTCCAGGTTGTTGCGAATGTCCGATTTGGTCGTTATCGGAATACTGAGCAGGTCGTCTTCGCTCTGAATACTGGCTGGTGTGATAGCGTGTTTATCGAAGATATCCCGGTAAAAAGGACTGTGTTCGGCCGCGTGAGCCAGCAGCTTTTGTAATCGTTCCCATTGCAACATTCGCAGTCGATCAGCCGGCCACCATTGCTGCTCCTCCAGCGCTTGCCACTCTTTAAGACGCTGGCTTCGGTCTTTGAAGTCCCAAAGGGGATAGAAAACGTGCCGGGAAAGTGACTCCATCATGCTTCAGCCATCCCTGGTTCAACCTGGTGGTATAAACGAATGTGTTGGTTAAGCATACTTTCCAGTGAATAGCGCTTGACCATTTGCTCTTTGTTTAGTCGTCCCATGGCCAATCGCCTGTCCGGTTCATCGATCAGGACTTCGAGTCGGTCAGCCAATGAAGCTACATCCCCAACGCTAACCAGATAGCCATTGACTCCATCGTCAACGATTTCCGGGTTGCCGCCCGTATCGGTGCATACCACAGGCTTTCCGCAACGCATGTATTCGATGATCGCATTCGAGAAGCCTTCGGTTTCAGAGCATAGAACGGCAATATCAAAGTTCTGGATATGGCGCTCAGGATCAGGCTGGCTACCAAGGAATTTGACGTGGCCAGAGAGACCCAGCTTCTCGACTTGTTGACGGTAGGGAGCGTCGTCGCCGCCTCCGACTATTCGCAGCTCTACCTTTCTGCCGGAGTGGTTGATTTCCGCCACCGCTTCAATCAGGTCATCAATCCGTTTGATTGGCCGCAGGTTGGCAACTATGCCGATGATGAGTGGTTGTGTCCGGTTCTGCTGAGTATCAGGCTCGTCTCCGCTTGAACTACACTCTTGGGTGCCCTCGGGGTATCCGTTGTAGATGACATGAAGTTTGGATTCGGGAACCCCTTCAAGCTGTGCGGTGATGTCAGCCACCGCCTTGCTGTTGCAGACTACTCCATGGACAAACCGGTCGGTCAGGCGCAGGGCCCGCAGGTAGACGCCTGAGTACCAGAACCCCATGTCACGGCGCGATATCAGGGTCTTCAGTCCAGCGAGCCGCATCATTGGCGGGCAAATAACTGAGGCATCGTTGAAGAAGACATGAACCACTCCGAACCCGTCAGCGGCCAGCACCCGTCCATAGTGATAAACCGCCCACCAACTGCGGGGGTTTGAGATGCTTCCAATGTTCAGCTCCTCAATCGCAACGGGGAAAGCATTGCTACGGCTATAGTCGCTCGATCTGAAGACTGCGAACCGTATGCTCCATCCCCTTTGGATGAGCCCCTCAACCAGCTTGAGTACCTGACTTTCAGTCCCTGCGTAAGGGTTTTCATATCGGTCCATGACGATGCAGAGCTTCATGCCACAGCCCTCTGATAGACCTGTAGATACTTTTCTGCCATGGCATGGCTGGAGTAGTATTTTTCGATCCGATGTCTGGCCCATCGCGCTCGATCTGCATTCTGTTCGGACTCCTGCAGTACAGAGATCACCTCCTTGGCCAGCGAACCCTGAGTTTCGGCACGGATGACCCTACCGCCTTTGCCGGCACCAAGGACTTTACTGATTTCCCCCACATCTGAGGCGACAATTGGCAAGCCCACGGTCATCGCTTCCAGCAATGTGATCGGCAAGCCCTCGGTGAGTGAAGGCATACAGAGCACATTTGAACGCTGCATGATGCTGGGAACATTGCTCAGATATCCCGGCATCATTACTGCATCGTCGAGACCAAGTTCATGGATTTGACGTTCCAGTGAAGCCCTCTGAGAACCCTCGCCGATCAGCAGTAATCCAGCAGAGGGAAAAGACCGTTTTACTTCTTCGAACGCACTGATCAGGCAGTCAAATCCCTTTTCCCTTGCAAGCCGCCCAACTCCTAGCAGCAGCGGGCTATAAATTCTTATGAAGGCCTGAATATTTTCGGGGAGTGCGGCGTTCGCGTCCGCAATGATTCGGCTTGCATCCAAGCCATTTGGTATCACGGTAACCTTGGGTGAGCGGCCAATGGCTCCCGGAACTTGGCTTTTCATAGCGTTAGACACAAGCACCACTTGTCTCATTCGGCCCAATGCCAACCGGTCAACGCTTTCGTAAAACCAAGCCTTGGTGAAGAAAGGTGCATGGACATAACCGTGTAGCGTAGTCACTAAAGGAATCTTACGGATTGATTCTGGCCAAATTCCCATCAATACATTGAACTTGTATCCATGGGAATGCATGACTTCAAACCCCTCTTTTTGCGCCCACCTGTAAATTTTTCGCGCATCCAGAAGATTTAATCCAGGCTTCATTCGCCAGCACATGACGGGTAAACCTTGATGGCGCGCTTCCGTTTCAAGTTCTTTTTCACCTAGCCGGGGGTCACCTGCACTCAAAATCATAGGAGACAATCCGCTCTTCATTTGCTCTCGAACTAGGGTGAGCAGCAAATTCTCTGCCCCATAGAGACCACCACTATCAATTAAATGAAGAACTTTCATATATTAAATTAACCTAAACGGAAACCTATAAACGCTAACGCACGTTCAATTCTAATAAACACAAATTCTCAATATCTAAAAGTTGCTAGCCACAAAATAAAAACAAAACAAAATGATAAAACCTTTAATCTAATGGGCGAGTCGATTGTAATCGGTCGCAACCTTTTAAATCTTGACTAAAAAATGACTGAATTTTTTCCTTTGCCTTTCCTGTAACCCAATTCGTGACCCATGTTACTGGCACAGATATTGCTGCACTTATTATGAACACTGATGCAACTTTTACAGCCGCAAGAGCTGGATTATCTATGACATTCACTAACCCAAACTTTGTTTCCAAAAAATATATAGAAAAGCTATGAACTATGAAAACTGAATACGCATGCTTGCTGAAAAATAACACTACACTGTCGGCAAGCGACCAATTATCA
Source organism: Marinobacter pelagius (assembly GCF_003315345.1). GTDB lineage: Bacteria > Pseudomonadota > Gammaproteobacteria > Pseudomonadales > Oleiphilaceae > Marinobacter > Marinobacter pelagius_A. The sequence continues at coordinate 29,091 of NZ_QNRO01000021.1, read as the reverse complement.
AGAATTTTATTAATCAACCTTTTTAACAATAGAACGAAAATAATGGCAGAATAGCTACCAGACAAATAATACGTATCCGGTGCATATGTGTGATTTGCCATATTCACATCCACATTAAGCCAAAATACGTTAGTCAAAGCTACTGTTATTGAAACTATTAGCAACCCAAACAAGCATTTGAAATCAAAAAACTCCAGCCTTTTGTAATACAGAGCACCAAATACAAAGAAACCTACATTAACCAATCCTTGATAAAAGTTGTGACCAAGAATACTAAAGTTATTACTAACACCAATTGCCTGGTGAAACACTGAAAGAACTATCGACAAAACAATTAGAAATAACAATGGTAAACTTGAACTTCTAGCCATTACTAAAAAAGGGACAGTAATAAGTACAATAATAACCATTGCATGAACAAACCAGATCTGACCCATTGGGAATGGAGTGTCCGAGCTCTCGGGAATAATGGTTAGCCACCTGACAATCTCTTTAATGTTAAAGGTTGGGAACTGGTAATTATAAATCCAGAACACGACCATGGCACTCAAAGCTATCACATAAAAAGGCCCAACAATCGAAAGCAGACGTTTTATAAGGTATAAACCGAACCCGTTTGAGCGACTCAGACTATAAAATGAAACGGCACCACTCACAAAGAATAGAAGTGGAAGTAAATTATGAACAAACTGAGAATAGGGGGTATAGATCCAAGATAAGCCCAAATGTACGAGCACCACTCTGATTATGGATAACCCACGGATACGATCAATAAAAACTCTCTCAGACTTGGATAGATCCTGAAATTCAATGTTTTTTATTGAGGTGGTTTCCATTAGTCTTCCCTCACCCCTTCCTCGGCTTCCAAACCACCCGCTTCTCCCCCCGCAAAAACGCCATCACCGCCCTGAGCGATGCCGCATTCAGCAGCAGGAAGTAGTAAGGCACGGAGTAAAGCGGCCCGAAATTGCGGCCTTCGCTCTCATTCTTTCGGCCGATCCAGGCCAGCCCATAAAGCGCCACGAGGCCCAGGAATGCCAGCGGGTAGATTCCACCTCGTGGCATCAGTAACAAGGTCGCCAGGGTAAAGGTCGCCAGCGGTATAAACGCCAAGTAACGCAGCAGCTTGTGGGAGATCAGTTGAACCGCGAAGAAGCCATAGCGGAAGGGGTTCATCAGTGCTGCCATGTCCTTCAGCGCCCATAGCGCCCTCAAGCTGACACGAACCCGCATGCTGAATTCGCTGCCGCTGTCGTTGAGTACCGGCTCCTTGAGCAACGCCCGGGGCTCGAACACCACTCGGTAGCCTTGCTCCACCACTTTCAATGGCTGCACAAAGTCCGGTAGCTGGTCGGGCCGCAGGGGCTGGTAGAGGGCCTTGCGCATGGCATCGATTCCGCCGTCCACGCCAACGATGGATCCGGTCAGGGTCTCCTGCTCCCGCAGCCAGTTCTCGTATTTCATGTAGGCGCTGCAACCGTCACCTACCATCGATCCGTCCTCATTGACGTACACCATTTTGCCGGTCACGTAGCCAATGTCGGGATCACGAAAGTTGCTGACCAGATGTCGCACCGCATCGGGTGCCCATTGGGAGTTGGCGTCGGAAAACAGGAGGATTTCGCCGCTGGCGTGGGGGACCAGCGTGTTGAGGCCGGCAGTTTTGCCCTGGCGGGGAGTCTGGCGGAACAGGCGGACAGACACTTTCGTTTCTGCGGCCACTCGGCGAACGATGTCGTCGGTTCCGTCGTCCGATTCATCCGAGATGACGAGGATTTCCAGCCGGTCTGCTGGGTAATCGAGGGCAAGCTTGTTCCGGAGGGTCGCCTCGATATCGGCTGCCTCATTGTAGGCGGCAATCAGTACAGACACGGTCGGCGTCTCGTTGTCGTCCTTGCGAGCCGGCGCGGCAACATAATTCGCCATCAGTTTTGCCAGCACCGGATACCCGATGTAGATATAGCCGAGTAGCAGCAGCGACAACCAGAACAGCGCGTAGAGCATGGTCAATCTTCCCTGACGTTCTATAACGTCCTTACGAATTTCCTGGCGCTGATGGCCTGTTCCTGGCCGTCAGAATAGGTTGGTGATTCCGGGCTCAGGCTGTGCGTGTCGAGCAGGCCTGCTTCCTGTAATACGTCGCCCATCGGTGCAAAATCGAACCGCTGCAGCAGCCTGTTCAGGCGTGCCTCACACACATCCAGGTTGTTGTAGTGGCGGAACCTGGACAGCCATTTCACCTCGAGCCTTGGTTGCTCCGGATCCACTTCCCAGGGGTGCAGGTAAAACACGAACGGCCGCCCCTGGCGGTTGATGGAGCCAAGCCCCCACTGGCTGAACCAGTACGGAAACAGCCGGAAGTACCCGCCGCCGGCGATCGGCAGGGTATAACCGGGCAACTTCAGGGTACTCAGGGGGAATTCCGCCAGTTCATAACCGTTATCGGTTATCAGGCGGTAAGGCCAACGGGGGGCGTCCGGCATGCCATAGCGGTCATGGTGAACCGGAAAAATGGAGGAGTCCCAGGTAAAGCCCTCCTCGGCAAGTATATCGAGGGCCCATCGGGAACGGGCGGTAATGGAATAACTGGCAGCCCGGTAGCCGGTCACGGGTTCGCCGAGGATGTCCTCGAGAATCGCCTTGGACCGGCGGGTCTCTTCGCGAAAAACATCCGGAGTCTGATTGTAGATCAGCTGGTGGCTATAGCCGTGGCTCGCCACCTCGTGGCCGGCTTTCTGGATACGACGTATGAGCTCCGGGGAACGCTCCGCGACCCAGCCGAGGGTGAAAAAGGTTGCCCTTGTGTTGAATTGATCGAGTAGTCCCAGCAACCGATCGGTGTTGGCCTCTACCCGATACTCCATGGAATCCCAGTCATCCCGGCGCACCGCTTCAGCCAGCGCGGCCACCTGGAAGTAGTCTTCCACGTCAATTGTCAGAGCATTGCGAATGCGGTTCATTGAGCCCTTCCCTGGCCCTGTTTGTCAGTTGCCGTTCAACGGAACTGGTAACTCAGGCCGAGCAAAATCCAGTTTTCGTCGTATTCACGGGAGGCGGTCTCGCTCTCCCGGCGCTCATGACCGATACTGCCGTTCGCGGTCAGCTTGCGGCTGAGCTGGTAGTCCAGGCCAACCCTCAGGTCGAGCACATGATCATTGGAGTCGGTCTCGCCGCCGTAGTCGTAAAAGTCCCAGCCAAGCCCCGCGTTGAAGCCCATATACTCGGTTACTGGTCGGCGGTAGCGGGCATTGACGCCTGAACGGTAGTCAGTCAGGTCGCTCAGGAGGTAATCGGTCTGGCTGCCGTAGCCGGTAAGTCCCACAGAACTGCCGTCACTGAAACCCTTATCCAGCGTCGCGCGAAACGCCGTTACTTCAACGGGTTCCGTCTGTTCCAGGTTGAACACGAAGGAGCCGATTCGGATATCGAGATCCGTCGTCTGGTCGGTCAGTTCACGATTGGCGGCGACGGTGAGCATGGTTGTGGGGTTGATTTCGCGCTCGAGCCTGAGGCTGCCCACAACCCCCTCATTCTCACTTTCACTGTTTGGCCTGCGGCTTTCCAGTTGGCTCACACCGAGTGAACCACTCAACCGGGTGGCAACCCATTGTTTACTGAAGGTGGCCGTCAGGGTATCCCGGTCGACATCCTCACCTACAGTGTCGAGTTCCGCGCGGTCGGCCTCGGCAAACAGACCTGCCGTCAGAGTTGGACTGAACAGATGATTCCATGCCGCAGATGCGATATAGCGTTCGCTGTCCGGCTCAACAGGCTCGCTGTAGTCCGTCTGCTCATAGGAAGCACGGAACACCAGTTCGTCCACAGAGGAGGGCCTGAAGCTCAGCACCGGGCCGGTACGGAAGAGGTTCTTTCGGGTACGGTTCTCAGGGGTATCTCCGGCCCGGGAATCCTGGGTAACGTCACGAAGGTAATCGGTCAGCTCCCAGCTCAAATTGTCATTGATCTCGCAATCACCCAGAAAGGTCATGTTGCTGTAGACTTCCGGATCATACGTATCATCGATCCAGTAGCCGTAACCGAATCTTGAACTCAGATCCGCGATACACCGGCCCGGATCGGTACGGTATCCGATGCCGATGGTGGCCCGGGTTTCCAGATCGCTGGTTTCATCCGAGGCCGACAGTTCCACGTTGTCACTGAATCGCCCTTCCAGGGAACCATCGATCCGCAGCGGCTCGGCGACAGCGGTCGATAACCCTGTGGTTGCGATTGCCAATACCAGTACCTTTCGCTCAACCATTGATCACCGCCCCTACAAATTTCTGCGGATGGAATGCAAGCGCTGCCTGCTCGGCTGTTGTGGGGCTCACCCGGCCATGGGGAACCACCAGCATGGCATAGTCGCACAGTTCACCGAGGATCCGGGCGTCCGGCGACTCGCTGATCGGGGCGGTATCGAAGATGATAAACCGGTCCGGATAGCGCCGGCGCACGGCCTGCACAAACTGTTTCATGCGGAAGGATGTGAAAAACTCTGCGGGCACTTCCCGACGACTGCCCGCCGGAATCAGTCTCAGCCTCGGAATACCGGTGGGATACAGGATACTGGCGACATCGAAGTCCGGATCATCGAGAAAGTCGGTCAAGCCGTATTCCGGAGCCACGTCGACCAGTGAGTGCAGGCTTGGCTCCCTGAGATTGCAATCAATAACCACCGCCGTCTTGGCCTGGTCAAAGGCAAAGGCCGCCGCGAGATTGAAGGCCACAAAGGAACTGCCCGCACTGCTGCTGGCGCCACTGACCACCAGGGTGAAGTTGTTGCCGCCGGAGGCTTCCAGTAGTTTGGTGCGCAAATCCCGGAACCGGTTCACCAGTTGCCGGTTGGGCGATTCCGGATAGATGATGCGCCGCTCATCCAGATCATCATGGCTGAGCCGCCTTGGCTCCTGCATCCGAACGATCTGTTTGCTGATGACATAGCGATCGACTGCGCCCGGCCCCAACTCCAGGGAGCTGGGCACCAGCATGCGGGAATCATCCCATTCCGAATAGGGAACGCCCTCTCCCTTCAGGGCTTTTTCCGCATCGCTCTCCTCCGGTGCCTGTTTGTGCACTTCCCAGAAACGACCTTCCCGGTTTTGTTGGTCGGCGTCCGGATTGACAGTGCGATCCTTGGCCTTGGCGTGCTTGCTTTGCTCAGTCATCCGATGACTCCCATCATTGATGCCGCCGCGAGGGCTACGTAGGCCCCGCAAACAAGCAAGGCGCAGATCACAACCAGTGTGGTCAGGCGGCGTTCCCGGCGTTGCTCATAGGGAGTTTTAACGTGCGGTAATTCGGCGAGAACCGGCAGACCAATGGTTTCTTCCAGTTGCTTGCGCGCGCGTACCCGAGGATCGATCTGCAGCAATCCCGCGATCAGGCCGAAAGGCGCGATAGCTCCCAGGAACAATCCGGCAAAGGCGAAGGTTGAAAACTTAGGCCCCTTGACGCCCCTTGGATACTGCGCATTCTCGCTGATCCGATAGTTGAGCCCCTGACCTTCAACATCCAGGTGCATGGACACTCGGGCCCTTTCACGGCGCTTCAGAAGATCATCGTAAATCTGCTTATTCACTTCCATATCACGGGTGAGTTCCGAATACTCGGCCTTGTTCTCCTGGATTCTTTCCATGCGGAGCATGTGCTCAGACAGCAATTCATTAAGGGCCCGAATCCGGGTGTCCTTGGTCCGGATATCAGCGCGAGTTTCTGCCAGTGCGCTCCTGACCTCCTGGAAGACCGGGTTGGCTTCGGCATCGCCGCCGGAAACCACGTTTGACGGTCCGCCCTCCTCCAGAGCCTGGGCCCGGCGCCGCTCGAGCTCCGCAATCTGCTCGCGGAGGATCACGATATCGGGATAGGTGTCGTGATACTGCAGCCTCAGGTTATCCAGTCTGTCCTGGAGGCCATTTATACGCTGCTGATACTGATCCACTGCGCGTTGCTGGATGACCGGCGCCATACCCAGCAGCTCTCTCTCCAGAGAGGCAGCCCGCGACTGAAGTTCCTGGCGCTCCAGTTCAGCCAGTTCGATCTGGCTGCGCAGATTAGCCATACGTTGGTTGGCCTCACCCTCGGTGCCGTCCACATTCTCGGAGAGGAATTGCTTCATTCGTTCCTCAACCTGGGCCAGCTGTTGCTCGTAACTTTTGACCTGCTTATCGATAAACTCGTAGGCGTTGCGGCTTTCACTGCGTTTTCGTTCATTTGTTTCAGCAATGAAAAGCTGGCCCAGCCGTTGTGCCACCTGGAAGGCCTCGGTAGGAGACTCCGATGCGTATCCGACGCTAAAGTAGCTGTCGCCCCTCGGCCGAACGAAGAGGTTTGCCCGGATAGCGGCGACTCGGCCCTCAAGTGCTTCCGGGGACAATCCGGATGCCTCCTGACCGAAAATCTCGGGATCAGTAGCAATGGGTTCGACAATATTCCGGTTCCAGAGCAACTCTCTGGCGGCGGACGTGCGGTCACTGACCCGTGTCGTCACCGCGCTGCCCTCCATCAACGGACGGATGATATTGCGGTCATCCACGAAGATAACGACTTCGGATTCGTATTTGTACGGCCACACGAAACCGGCGATCAGCACCCCGAAACTGACGGCAGCGAAGATCATCAATGCCAGCCACTTGTGGGCCTTGATCTCCCGGAACATTTCGGCCGGCAATTGTGAGAATGGGAGGGTCATGACACTGTTCCTTCCCGGTACATACCGGGGGTTGCTACCTTGAAAATCCCTTTATCAGAAGACCCGCTCGGGAACGCTGAGAATATCGCCAGGGCGCAATGGATAGTTTGTCTTCACGTCGCCCCGGGTGAGGATATCGTCGAGCCTTACCGGAATGGCCACCACGTCGTTACCCACCTTCCGGTAAAGCATGGCGTTGTTCTCGGCGGCAAACTGATTGGCGCCACCTGCCTGAAGCACGATGTCCAGAACAGTCATACCGGCACGATGGGGCATCGAAAGAGGTTGTTCCACGGCGCCGGTAACGCGGACCCTGTCGATAAACTCATGGCTGCCCATGCTGGTCACGACAACGCTGACCTGGGGCTGGCGAATGTAGGAGCCCAACTGGTTTTCGATATCACTGGCGAGAGCTTCCGGCGTTTTTCCACTGGCCTGGACGTCTCCAACCAGGGGGACGGACACCTTCCCATCCGGGCGGACCGGAACCGTAATACTCAGATCCTCGTTTCGCCACACCGAGACCCGAACGGTATCGGTCGGCCCGAGAATGTATTCATCAACGCTTGTGGTGGTATCGACCGTCAGCGCCCTGTTTATCGCGTCGGGAGACGAAGCGGTTGGTGCGGCACAGCCTGTAGACAACGCTACCGCCACCAGGGTCGCAATTACGCCCCAAAACCTGAACATCCGTGACATTGTTATTCCTCTCTGAAATCCCTGTTTGAGTTCGGCTTCGAAGACTGCGCCCTCTTCCGAAGCTACCTTGAACCTTTCCTGAACAAGATCACTTCTACCGTCTGCATGATGATCAGAAGATCCAGCAGCAGACTCTGGTTCTTGATGTAGTAAAGGTCATACCTGAGTTTTTCGCGACTGTCCTCTTCGTTATCAGCGTACGCGAAACACAGCTGCGCCCAGCCTGTAATTCCGGGCTTTACACGATGCCGCTCGTTGTAAAACGGGATCGTCGCTGCCAGTTTCTCGACAAAGACCGGCCGTTCCGGACGGGGTCCTACAAACGCCATGGTCCCGTTGAGCACATTGAAGATTTGTGGCAATTCATCGATGCGCAACTTCCGGATAAATCCACCCACCCGAGTCACCCGGGTGTCGCCCTTGCTCGCCCAGACGGCGCCGTTCTTTTCCGCATCGGTCACCATCGAACGGAATTTGTGCACATGGAACACCTTGCCATTGAGCCCTACCCGCTCCTGGCTGTAGATAACCGGGGCACGAAAGCCATCTTCAAACTTGATCGCGAGCATCGTCAGCAACATCAAAGGGAGGGTCGCCAGCAACAGGGTGATGGATGACGCCAGGTCCAGTGTCCTTTTCCAGAAGCCTGCGACCGAGGCGACGTTGTACCCGTCAGAGAACACCAGCCATCCCTGGGTAATCATTTCCAGGGCGACCTTGCGGGATTCCCGTTCGTAGAAGGTGGCACCGTCAACAACCTTGACGCCCTGCATCTTGCACTCCAGCAGATCCTCCATGGGCAGCCCCTTGCGCCGGTCCTCAACCGCCACCACGATCTCATGAACCCGGTGGGAAAGAACAAACCTGTGCAGTGCCACCGCCGGGGTAACCAACAGCCCGTCACTCACAGCCACCGGTTCACCCGGCATAGGTACAAAACCCGTCAGTGTGAAACCTTTTCGGTTAAAAGGCGTTTTCAGATCCTCCAGCAACTGGCTGGCCCTTGGCCCCGCCCCGAGCACCAGCACCCTGCGCTTGAATGCGTCCTTGCCCACAAGGGCGAAAAATACGGTTCTCACCAGACCCAGGAGGAAAAGCCCGAAAACAGCAGCGGTGGTCAGAACGCTGGTATGACCCAGATACCACATCCAGTCGCCACCAATAAGGTACGCCAGACCGCAAAGGGGGAGACTTATAATCAGTGCCAGGAGCGTGCGCAGCATCATGCCGGACATGCCCTCTTCCAGGCGGGCCTGGTGTACCGCAATGGCCACCATCACAAACAGATTCAGCAGGGCGAAGACAACCGCGGAAGGGACAACGAACCAGATCTGGCTGATAAAGAACGAAGCGTCACCGAAAAAGGCAAAGAAAACCGACAGGCAAAACGCCAGAATCAGGATCAGACAATCGATCAATCCCAGAATCAGGAAGGGTAGATGAATGTAATGCCGAAAAAACCTGACGTGAGCCACATAAACTCCTTGTGTTCTTCACGTAACAACCACAACTTTGCCACACCGGAAGTCAGGGCTTTTAACTCTTTCCTGAGCACCTGGTCCGGTCTCAACCGGGCAATAGCTTACTTACAAAGTGTAACCTGTTTTTACATTCCGTCAACAAACCGTGTTACGGAAAGTCCGCGAGAAAGCCGGCAAAAAATTTCCCCAGCCTCCTCGCGGAGCCTTCGTTTCTGGATTGATTTGATATGGAAAATTAACAGGCGGTGTCAGATGACTTGCGCCGCTTCATGACTCCCAATCCGACAAGTCCGAGACCCAGCAGAGCCAGGGTTCCGGGTTCAGGAACGGTACCGACTGTCACGTTGTCGATGCCGAAACCATCGTTCTCATCGTTGGTGTAGAAGGTCAGCGAGCTGATTGCCACGTCGCTCATGATGCCGACATAGAAGGCGGAGCCACTGGCGAGGCTGGGATCGAATACCGCGCCGAGATCAAGCGTACCTTCCGTCTGATCTGCGAACAGGATATTCATGATACCGCCCACGTCATTGGGATCCGTCAGATAGAAGCCCACGGCGGTGTACATGCTCGCAAGCGAAAACTGCATCTGTTGGGAATCCATGCTGTCGAGCCAGTTCTGGTTATCAGCATCAGCCGGCATGGGGTAACGGCCACTGAACGGACTGGTGTCCGAGTTCAGGATGGCCAGCCCACCTGCGCAGCTGAAGCCACCATCGTTACAGGCCTCGGACGGATAATCTCCGCCAGGCTGCAACTGTGTGAAGTCGCCAACGCTGGTGTTAATGGTAGTGGTCTGGTCCGCCGAGCCGGTGGCTGCGGTAAACCCTTCGAAGGTTTCAGTTGTCGTATCCTTGAGGAACGCCAGAAAATCTGTCTCTGCAGCCTCAGCCTCCGCGACTCCCGGACCGCTGACGGTCACGTCGATCATGGCGGCATTCGCTACTGAAACGGAAAATGCAGATGCAAGCGCAATCCCCGTTAGTTGCTTTGCTAGAGCCAATTTCATGTCTCACTCCTTTGACAATGATTGTGGGTATATCCACGCTCTCACTCAAAGCAAACAAGGAGCCAACTTTTATTTTCTACAATCTTTCATGCAGTTATAAAATGTATTTGAAAGCAGTGTAAAAAATACTGACGTTTTCTTCCCTCAGATCACAAAAAAGCTTACAAAGTCGGAAACCGACACCCCTTCAAGCCGCTGCTGATCCTTACACAAACTGAAAATCCGCTCGCACTGCTGCCCCGGAAACCTTGTGGTCAGATTGGCCCGGAACTTTTCCTCCAGCAGAGGAATTCCCTCTTCGCGCCGCCGGCGGTGACCGATCGGGTACTCAACGGCCACCTGGTCGGTACTGGAGCCGTCCTTGAAGAACACTTGCACCGCATTTGCGATGGACCGTTTCTCGGGTTCCAGGTATTCCCGGGTGTAGCGGGGTTCCTCAACCACTTCCATCTTGTCCCTCAGCTCGTCGATGATCGGATGGCCATCGTGGAAGCTGTCTTCGTAGTGCTCTGCCGTCAGACTACCGAAGATCAGCGGCACCGCCGTCATGTACTGCAGGCAGTGGTCCCGGTCGGCCGGATTGGCCAGCTTGCCCACCTTGGAAATGATGCGGATCGCAGACTCGTGGGTAGTGATGACAATCTTGTCGATCTCATCCAGGCGATCCTTCACTTGCGGGTGCAGCGTGACCGCCGCTTCGGCTGCGGTCTGGGCGTGGAATTCGGCCGGGAAGGAGATCTTGAACAGGATGTTCTCCATCACGTAGGAGCCGAACTCCTGTGGCAGGGAGAACTGCCGCTGCTCCTCGGGCTTGAGCTTCTGGTCCTTGTTGGTCTTGCTGAACAGGACGTCGTAAAAACCCCATTGGGGCGCGGTCAGTACCCCCGGTATGCCCATCTCACCGCGCATGGCGATATCGGCGAGGCGAACCGCTCGGGAGGAGGCATCTCCTGCCGCCCAGGATTTCCGGGAGCCGGCATTGGGGGCGTGACGATAGGTCCGGAGTGCCTGGCCGTCCACCCAGGCGTGGGAGAGGGCTGACAGCATCTGCTCGCGATTGGCGCCCATCAGTTTGGCGGCTACAGCCGTTGAAGCGACCTTTACCAGCACCACATGATCCAGCCCGACCCGGTTGAACGAGTTCTCCAGCGCCAGCACGCCCTGGATTTCATGGGCCATGATCATGGCTTCCAGCACGTCCTTCATCACGAAGGGTTCCTTTCCTTCGGCCACCCGTTTCTGGGACAGGTAATCCGCCACCGCCAGGATGGCCCCCAGGTTGTCGGAAGGATGCCCCCATTCCGCTGCCAGCCAGGTGTCGTTGTAATCCAGCCAGCGGACGATGCAGCCGATGTCCCAGGCGGCTTTGACCGGGTCGAGCCGGAACTGGGTGCCGGGTACCCGGGCCCCGTGAGGAACAACGGTCCCTTCTGCAATGGGGCCAAGATGTTTGGTGCATTCGGGAAAACGCAAGGCCAGCAGGCCGCAGCCGAGAGTGTCGATGAGACAGTTGCGGGCCGTATCCCACGCCTCGGCACTGTCGATCTTGTAGTTCAGGACATAATCCGCGATTTTCTGGAGCACCTCGTCATAATCCGGACGAACGTTGACGTCGAAAGTTGCAGACATGCTGTTGCCTCCTTTCCTGATTGTTTTCCCGGGCAAATAAAAATGCCCCCGGCCATTTACCATCTACCTGAAAGATAGTCGGTATACAGCTCGGGGGCATTCTTGATTCAGGGGCTCAACCCGGGAATGAATCCCCCGGCACCCTCACCCAACCTTCCATAAGAATCCGCGCACTGCGGCTCATGATGGCTTTGGTGGCGGTCCACTGACCATTCACTTCCTTCGCCTCGGCGCCAACACGCAGGGTTCCGGACGGGTGGCCGAAGGTTACGTGGGTACGATCGCCGCCGCCGGCCGCAAGATTGACCAGTGTGCCCGGCACCGCTGATGCGGTGGCGATCGCAACGGCTGCGGTGCCCATCATGGCATGGTGGAGCTTGCCCATGGACAGGGCGCGGACCAGTACGTCGATGTCACTGGCGGTGATCTGCTTGCCACTGGAGGCGACGTAATCCACCGGTTTCGCCACAAAAGCGACCTTGGGCGTGTGCTGGCGGTTGGCCGCCTCGCTTATGTCCTGGATCAGGCCCATCTTCACGGCACCGTGGGCGCGGATGGTTTCAAACATCTCCAGGGCCTTCGGATCGCTGTTGATGTCGTCCTGCAGCTCTGTGCCCTTGTAGCCGATGTCTTCAGCGTTGATGAAGATGGTCGGGATACCGGCATTGATCATGGTGGCTTTCAGGGTTCCCACACCCGGCACGTCCAGATCGTCCACCACATTGCCGGTGGGGAACATGGCGCCTTCGCCATCGGCCGGGTCCATGAACTCGATCTGCACTTCCGCCGCCGGGAAGGTGACGCCGTCCAGCTCGAAATCGCCGGTTTCCTGCACTTCCCCGTTGGTGATGGGTACGTGCGCGACGATGGTTTTCCTGATATTGGCCTGCCAGATACGGACGGTGCAGATGCCGTTCTCAGGAATCCGCTCCTTGGCCACGAAACCCCCGTTGATGGCGAACGCGCCTACGGCGGCGGTCAGGTTGCCGCAGTTGCCGCTCCAGTCCACGAACGGCTTGTCGATGGAGACCTGACCGAACAGGTAGTCGACGTCGTGGTCCGGCTGCGTGGGCGCGGCCAGGATGACGGTCTTGCTGGTGCTGGAGGTGGCGCCGCCCATACCGTCAGTCTGCTTCTGGTAGGGATCGGGGCTGCCGATTACCCGCAGTAGCAGCTTGTCCCGGGCCTCACCGGGAACCCGGGCAGCTTCGGGCAGGTCCTGCAGGCGGAAAAACACGCCTTTGCTGGTGCCGCCACGCATGTACGTGGCGGGGACTTTGATTTGGGGAGCATGGGTCATGGTTTTGCTCTCTGTTTCTGTGAAGATGGAGCTGGTCGTGAACATGGGGTCAGATGAAGGCTTTCATCAGACCCCTTTCCTGGGCGCTGACCTCGGAGGTTATGAACATGGGGTCAGATGAAAGCTTTCATCTGACCCCTCCTTCACTCACTCACGCCGCCCCTTCGGACTCCAGGAAGTCCTGGGCAAAGCGCTGCAGCACGCCACCGGCCTTGTAGATAGACACTTCTTCCGCGGTATCCAGGCGGCAGATCACGGGCACGTGTTCGGTGCTGCCGTTCTTGCGGTGGATGACCAGGGTCAGCTCGGCGCGCGGCGACGGGGTGCCTTCCACGTCGTAGGTTTCGGTGCCGTCGAGGGCCAGGGTCTTGCGGGTGGTGCCTTCCTCGAACTGCAGGGGCATCACGCCCATGCCCACCAGGTTGGTACGGTGGATGCGCTCGAAACCCTCGGCCACAATTGCTTCCACACCGGCCAGGGCGACGCCCTTGGCGGCCCAGTCACGGGAGGAACCCTGCCCGTAGTCGGCACCAGCAACGATGATCAGCGGCTGCTTGCGCTCCATGTAGGTCTCGATGGCTTCCCACATGCGGGTTACCTTGCCTTCCGGCTCGATGCGGGCCAGGGAGCCCTGCTTCACGTTGCCGTTCTCGTCCAGAACCATCTCGTTGAACAGTTTCGGGTTCGCGAAGGTGGCACGCTGGGCGGTCAGGTGATCACCCCGGTGGGTCGCGTAGGAGTTGAAGTCCTCCTCCGGCAGGCCCATCTTCGCCAGGTACTCACCGGCCGCACTGCTGGCCAGGATCGCGTTGGACGGCGACAGGTGGTCAGTGGTGATGTTGTCCGGCAGGATCGCCAGCGGGCGCATTCCCTTGAGGGACTTCTCACCGGCCAGCGCACCTTCCCAGTACGGCGGACGACGGATATAGGTGCTCTGCGGGCGCCACTCGTACAGCGGGCTGCTCGCGGCCTGCGCCTCTTTGGTGACGTCGAACATCGGAATGTAGGTCTGGCGGAACTGCTCCGGCTTGACCGACTGCTTCACGATGGCGTCGATTTCCTCGTCGCTCGGCCAGATGTCTTTCAGGGTGATGGGATTGCCATCCTTGTCGTAACCCAGGGCATCCTTCTCGATGTCGAAACGGATGGTGCCGGCAATGGCGTACGCAACCACCAGGGGCGGAGACGCCAGGAATGCCTGCTTGGCATAGGGGTGAATCCGGCCGTCAAAGTTCCGGTTACCGGACAGCACCGCGGTGGAATACAGGTCCCGATCGATAATTTCCTGCTGGATCTTCGGGTCCAGGGCCCCACTCATGCCGTTACAGGTGGTGCAGGCAAAGGCCACCACGCCGAAACCGAGGTTTTCCAGCTCCGGCAGCAGGTTGGCGTCTTCCAGGTACATCTTTACGGTCTTGGAGCCCGGTGCCAGAGAGCTCTTCACCCACGGCTTGCGGGTCAGGCCCAGCTTGTTGGCGTTTCGGGCAATCAGGCCGGCCGCCACCATGTTGCGCGGGTTGGAGGTATTGGTGCAGCTGGTGATGGCCGCGATGATGACCGCGCCATCCGGCATTTTGCCCTCTTCCAGTTCCCAGTCGCCGGCGATGCCGCGCTTGGCCAGCTCGGAAGTCGGCAGGTGCGCGTGCGGGTTGGACGGGCCAGCCAGCGTGCGGGTGACCTTGGACAGGTCGAACTTCAGTACCCGCTCATATTCTGCGTTCTTCAGGCTGTCAGCCCACAGACCGGTTTCCTTGGCGTATTTCTCTACGAGGGCAATCTGGTCGTCTTCGCGGCCGGTAAGCTTCAGATAGTCGATGGTCTGGCCGTCAATGTAGAACATGGCGGCGGTGGCGCCGTATTCCGGCGTCATGTTGGAGATGGTGGCACGGTCGCCCACGGTCAGGCTGTCTGCGCCCTCCCCGTAGAATTCCAGATAAGCGCCAACCACCCGCTCCTTACGCAGGAACTCGGTCAGGGCCAGAACCATGTCGGTACTGGTAATGCCCGGCTGGAGCTTGCCGGTGAGCTCGACACCCACGATGTCCGGCAGGCGCATCATGGACGCACGGCCAAGCATGACGCTTTCGGCTTCCAGGCCGCCCACGCCCACAGAAATGACGCCCAGGGCATCAACCATCGGGGTGTGGCTGTCGGTGCCGACACAGGTATCCGGGAACGCCACACGCTTTCCTTCCCCATCCGGCCGCGCCTGAACCACCGGAGACATCTTCTCCAGGTTGATCTGGTGCATGATGCCGTTGCCCGGCGGGATCACGTCCACGTTCTTGAACGCGGTCTTGGTCCAGTTGATGAAGTGGAAACGGTCGTCGTTGCGGCGGTCTTCGATAGCACGGTTCTTCTCGAATGCGTCCTTCTCGAAACCGGCGTGCTCAACGGCCAAGGAGTGATCCACGATCAGCTGGGTGGGAACCACCGGGTTGACCTTGGCGGGATCCCCGCCTTTCTCGGCGATGGCATCACGCAGGCCCGCCAGGTCCACCAGAGCGGTCTGGCCCAGAATGTCATGGCACACCACACGGGCGGGATACCAGGGGAAGTCCAGGTCCCGCTTGCGCTCGATCAGCTGCTTCAGGGAATCAGTCAGCATCGCCGGATCACAGCGGCGTACCAGCTGCTCGGCCAGGATCTTGGAGGTGTACGGAAGTTTGTCGTAGGCACCGGGCTGGATGTCTTCGACCGCCTGGCGGGTGTCGAAGTAGTCCAGGTCGGAGCCCGGGAGTTGTTTGCGGTATTCAGTGTTCATGGTCGGCGGCTCGGTGTTGGAAGTTGGGGTCTGACCCCGAATGGGGTCAGACCCCTTTTTAATCTCGGAGTTTGGACGTGAAAATGGGGTCTGACCCCGAGGGGTCAGACCCCGTCTTATCAGTCGCGCTGATCAATCGGCAGCCACTCAGCATGCTCCGGACCGGTATAGTCCGCGCTCGGGCGAATGATCCGGTTGTTGGCGCGCTGCTCTTTCACGTGGGCGGTCCAGCCGGACACCCGGGACATCACGAAGATCGGGGTGAACAGCTCGGTCGGGATGCCCATAAAGTGATAGGCGGAGGCGTGGAAGAAGTCGGCGTTACAGAACAGCTTCTTCTCGCGCCACATGACTTCCTCGCAGCGGACCGAAACCGGGTACAACACGGTATCGCCCACTTCCTCGGCCAGCTTCTCGGACCACTTCTTGATGATGGCGTTGCGCGGATCGGATTCGCTGTAGACCGCGTGGCCGAAGCCCATGATCTTTTCCTTGCGCTCCAGCATGCCCATCAGGCCCTTCTCGGCCTCCTCCGGGGTCTGGAACTTCTGGATCAGTGCCATGGCCGCCTCGTTCGCACCACCGTGCAGCGGGCCACGCAGGGAGCCGATGGCACCGGTGACGCAGCTGTGGATGTCGGACAGCGTGGAGGCACACACACGAGCGGTGAAGGTTGACGCGTTGAACTCGTGCTCCGCGTACAGAATCAGGGAAACGTTCATCACGCGCTCGTGCAGCTCGCTCGGCTTCTTGCCGTGCAACAGCTCCAGGAAGACACCGCCGATGGAGTCGCTTTCGGTGTTCGCGGTCTCGATGCGGACACCTTCATGGACGAAGCGGTACCAGTAAGTGATGATGGCCGGGAACACCGCCAGCATGCGGTCGATCTTGTCGTCCTGCTCGCTGAAGTCCTGCTCGGTCTCCAGGTTACCCAGCATGGAGCAGCCGGTACGCATCACATCCATCGGGTGTGCGTCCTTGGGGATCTGCTCAAGCACGGTTTTCAGCGCTTCGGGCAGTTCGCGCAGGCTTACGAGCTTCTTCTTGTAGGCATCCAGTTCCTGCTGGTTCGGCAGTTTGCCGCGCAGCAGCAGGTAGGCCACTTCCTCGAACTGGGCGTTGTTGGCCAGATCGGTAATGTCGTAACCACGGTAGGTCAGGCCGGTACCGGACTTGCCTACGGTACACAGGGCAGTTTCACCGGCAACCTGGCCACGCAGGCCGGCGCCACCGAGTTTCTTTGCTTCAGCCATTGTTGTTCTCCCTCGTTCTCATCTTGATCTTGAAGATGGGGTCAGATGAAAGCTTTCATCAGACCCCTTTAATTCAGGGGATTGCACTGGGGTCTGAAGAACGCGTTCTTCTGACCCCGTTTTCAGCCCAATCCCTTTATAAGTCGGTACCCAACTCCGGGGTCAGAAGAAGGCGCTCTTCAGACCCCTTGCTCAATGTCTAAGATGGGGTCAGATGAAGGCTTTCATCAGACCCCTTACTTCATCTTCAGCCTTTGCTCTGCTGAAACAGCTGGTCCAGTTTCTGCTCGAAGTCGTGGTAGTTCAGGAAATCGTACAGTTCCATCCGGGTCTGCATCAGGTCAACCACGTCTTTCTGGTCGCCCTTCTCCAGGATGTTCTGGTAAACGGTCAGGGCGGCCTTGTTCATGGCGCGGAAGGCGCTCAGCGGGTACAGGACCATGCCGGCGCCGGCGTCGGCCAGCTCTTTTTTGTTGTAGAGCGGGGTTGCGCCGAATTCGGTGATGTTGGCCAGGATGGGCACATCCAGGGCCTCGGCAAAGGCTTTGTAGTCGTCCAGCTCGTGTACCGCTTCGGCGAAAATGCCGTCGGCACCGGCTTCGATACAGGCCTTGGCGCGATCGATGGCTGCATCCAGACCTTCCTTCTGGAAAGCATCGGTACGGGCCATGATGAAGAAATCGTCGTCTTCACGGGCGTCAACGGCAGCCTTGATGCGGTCGACCATTTCTTCCTTGGAGACAATCTCCTTGTTCGGGCGATGACCACAGCGCTTCTGCGCAACCTGGTCCTCAATATGGACCGCGGCAGCGCCGGCACGTTCCATCTCGCGGATGGTGCGGGCAATGTTGAACGCGCCACCCCAGCCGGTATCGATGTCCACCAGCAGCGGCAGCTCGGAAGCAGCGGTAATCCGGCGCACATCCTCGACCACGTCATTCATGGTGGTCATGCCAAGGTCCGGCAGGCCGTAGGAAGCGTTGGCGACACCACCACCGGAGAGGTAGATGGCCTGGTGGCCGACTTTCTCCGCCATCATCGCGGCGTAGGCATTGATGGTACCCACAATCTGCAGGGGCTGGTTGTCTTTCAGGGCCTTGCGGAAGCGGGCTCCCGGGGAGAGTTTGTTGGACATGGTGTTGGCCTCGTCTGGTTCACAAATTTTCTGTTGGGTTCGTGAAGATGGGGTCTGACCCCGTTCGGGGTCAGACCCCTTTAAATTGTCAGGACGCCTTCCTCGATCTTCTTTTCGATGTTTATGCGCGCGGCATTAATGTGCCGTTTCATCAGGAATTCCGCGAGATCACCGTCCCTCTGGGCGATGGCCTCGACGATACGGCGGTGTTCGCGGAGCGCCAGGTGCGGGCGCCCGGCGGAAGTGCTCAGTCGGTACCGGTACATCCGGACCATGTAGTAAAGGTCACCCAGCAGCATCTGGGCAAGCTTGGCGTTGCGGCTGCCGGTAGCAATTCTGTGGTGGAAATCGTAATCCCCTTCGGCCTGGTAATAGGCCTGGCCCTGGGCTTGCTCGATCATCTTCTCGTGACTATCGAGGGTTGCCTGCAGTTCGGCGATTTCCTCGTCGGTCATCCGTTCGGCCGCCTGGCGAGCCGCGAGCCCCTCCATCACCTCACGAATACGGTACAGCTCCAGCAACTCGGCCGCACTGACGGAAACCACTTTGACGCCCGCATGGGGGCGGCGCACCAGAAGGCCACGAGACTCCAGGCGACCAAGCGCTTCGCGCAGCGGTCCCCTGGTCAGATTGAACCGGGAACAGAGCTCAACTTCGCCGATCTTCTCGCCGGGAGCAAGCTCGCCTGTGACGATAGCCGTTTGTAAACAATCAAACGCTTCGTCCGCTCGGGTCTGGGATTGGAGAGTAGCTTCAGCCATAGCTTGTCAACAATAGTTACTAGAATGAGCATAAATCTACGCCCAGAGCCATTTATTGTCAACAAAATACCCCAGACCGAAGCTCGATTGTTAACATATCCCTGAAATCTAATAAAGTTTCCGGTCTCCCGGGGCAGGTGGGAAATACTGGTAGAGCCAGGTCTCGGTGATGGGCTCGCCATTCAGGCTCAGATACATCCGCACCTCGATCGGATCCTCGGATTCATCCGGCACCAGATCAAACATGGCGCGATAACCGTCGATTGCAGACAAGGGCCGTGCCGAGGTGATCTCCACCCTGCCCCGGCTGACTGAGATTACAGGAGTGACCTCGGCCTCCTCCGCCAACATCCGCAGCGGGCCACCGGCAAAATCAACCACAAATCGCCAGGAGAAGTACTTGCGCTCCTGCCCGACCACGCCACCCAGGCCGGTCCGGGTTGCTACGACCGAAGCAAGTTCGTAGGGCCGAACCGTCGCCCGCTCTCCCCAGTGAAGCCGGTAGGAAAAGAGGTATTCCCGTCCCGCCTCCAGGGGCTGCTCGGGGTGCCAGAAGGCCACGATGTTATCGAAGGTTTCATCGACAGTCGGGATCTCCACCAGATCAATGCTACCTTTTCCCCAACTTTCCCGGGGCTCGACCCATACACCGGGCCTGCGATCGTAGAACACTCCATCGTCCTGGTAGTGGTCGAAGTTCCGATCGCGCTGGAGCAGGCCGAAGCCCCTCGGATCCTGATCCGAAAAGCTGCTGAAAGCGAGCCGTCGGGGATTCCTCAACGGGCGCCACAGCCACTCTCCGGCTCCGGTCAGCATGGCCAGACCATCGGAATCATGAATCTCCGGCCGCCAGTCGTAATCCATCCGCTGGCTGTTTTCCCCGACCTGGTACATGCTGGTCAATGGCGCTATCCCGACCCGGTCCATCTGCTTGCGAGGGTATAGCGCCACATCCACATCCATGACCAGGTTGCGCCCCGGATCAATGGTAAATGCATAGGCGCCGGTAGTGCTCGGCGAATCCAGCAATGCCCATACTCTCATTACCCGCTGGCCTTCGACCGGCCGCTCCAGCCAGAAGGCCGTGAACCTCGGGAACTCCTCTTCTTTCCCGGTCCCCGTGTCGATGGCAAGCCCCCGGGCCGACATGCCGTATTGCATCTCCGCACCCACCGCCCGGAAATAGCTCGCACCAAGGAAGGAAGCGACGTCCAGCTGAAAGTTGGTGTGGTAGTGAATCCGGAAGCCGGCAAATCCCAGGTCCGGGGGAAGATCCCCGAGCGGCTGTTTTCCCTCATAGTCAAAGTAATCCGGGTTGTAAGCCAGCTCGGTTGCTTTGCCTTCCCGCACCTCATGGATTCTGACCGGGGCCAGGAAAAACAGGCCCAGGTGAAATAACTGGACCTGGAATGAAGACTCCGTCCCATTCCACAAGGCATGATCTTCCCTGAACCGGATCGCCTGATAATCATCCCAGGAAATGTTTTTCAGGACCTCGGGAATCTCCCCCTCGTGATCCTTGTAGGAGTGACTGGCCAAGGCTCGAGCCTGCCCCTTGAGCCAGGCATAATTGAAGAGCTTCCCGCCGGCCTCACCGGCCACGCCCGGGCCCTCAGGCGCCGCAAATACCAGGGGCGTCAGCCCGTAGCTTCCTGCTGCTGCCAGCATCGCCTTGAGCAAGGTTCTCCTGTCCACAACATTCTCCTCCCCTACAATTTAATCGTTCACAAATCGTTGTCCCGGGCCAGTCTTTGAATACACCTCCCCCAGTAGCTTGACGGCGGCGCACACCAGGCCTTGCGATGTAATTCCGCGAGCGAATCCCGGTCCTGCAGTAGCTGACTGAGTTCTGCCGCAGAGAGCGCGTCGGGCCCGCCCTGAAGACACCGGGTTACGACGGACTCAAGGTGTTCAGCACGCATGGCCTTTCGATGATCTCTGGCCAGTGACCAATAAATGCGGTTGAGATCCGGGCTCAGAACGGCGCGATCGACCGGCCGGAGTCCGTTGTCTGAGGGCGTTTGAGCGCGGGCCGTACGGGCATCCTCCAGGATTGCCAGGGGCTTTCCTTCCTCGGGAATGGTCAACAGACTCAGTTCCTTCAGGCTCTGGCCGATGGACACCCGGCTAAGCAGAACAGAGGTTGGCACTGACAGCACCAGAGGCAAGGCAACCGGGAGAGACCACAGAAAAAACAGGCGATCCAGGGACCAGGCAAAAGCCGACCAGCCGATCCCGATAATCATGCCCGGCAACTGAGTCCGGAGCGCCTCGAACCATGTCGTTTCCTCTGTCCGGTTTTGCCCTGCCCATTTGAGGGAGACATTGAACAGCGCGGCAAACACAAAGCGGCTGTGAGCGAGCATACGTAGTGGGGCCAACAAGACAGACACGGCAATTTCGATCAGCACGCTGGCTGTCAGACGGACCAGGCCGCCAAAACCTTTTGCCAAACGGTGCCAAACGGCATCAATCAGAGCCAGGATTTTGGGTAGGAACAACAGCGCCGCCGTGCTCAGGGCTAGCGCGAGGGCCCACTCCGGTCGCCATTCGGGCCAGAGCGGGAAGAGTCCCTGGTGCCCATCGGGGAAGTAATCAATGGGCGCCAGGGTCATCCGGGCCGCCTCGACGGTGGTGCAGATCAGGAACAGGAGCCACAATGGGGATGCGAGATAGGCCATGATGCCGTTCAGGAAGGCCATCCGGTGGGCAAATCGGAGCCCGGGGGCCGTCAGCATGATCCACAGATGCTGGAGGTTGCCCTTGGCCCAGCGGTTGTCCCGAACCAGCTCATCGGACAACGTCGGCGGCGACTCCTCGAAGCTCCCACTCAACCCCGGCTCGAGCCACACCTCATACCCGGCGCGGCCCATATAGGCAGCTTCGACAAAATCGTGGCTCATGATGGGGCCACCGAAAATGCTGGGGCCTCGCAGCTTTCTCAGGCCGCAATAGCGCATGAAAGGCTGGATTCTGAGGATCGCGTTATGCCCCCAGAAGGCCGCATCCCCCATCTGGATGGCGGCCAATCCGGTCGCAAACAAGGGAGAATAGAAACGGTTGGCGAATTGCTGGAGACGGGCAAAAAGGGACTGGCCGTTGATGATGTTCGGATTGGTCTGCAGAATGCCAACCCGCGGCTCGAGTTCCATAAGCCGCACCATCTTTACCAGTGTACGGGCACTGACCAGACTGTCGGCATCAAGCACCACCATATACTCGTAGCGTCGGCCCCATCGGCGCAGAAAATCGGCCACATTCCCGCTTTTGTAGTTCAGGTTCACCGGGCGGCGGCGATAGAACAGCCTGCCCTCGGCCCCCAACTCCCGGACCAGCCTTTGCCATGCCGCCTGCTCCGCGAGCCAGGTATCGGGATCGCGGCTGTCCGAGAGAATGAAGAACTCGAAATGATCGAGCTGGCCACTCCGTTCAAGATCCCGGTAGACCGCTTTCAGGCCGCTGAATGTCCAGTGCACCGGCTCATGGTAGACCGGCATCACGATGGCGGTCCGCGCCAGGGGAACCGACTCGAGGTCCCGCTCCCGATGACGCCGTAGCAGCGAGTACCGGTCACCACCCCTGAGCCTGAAGACGAACCCGAAAACCGCAACCCAGAAGCCCACGGCAATCCAGGCGTAGAGCACGGCAAACAGGCCGAGTATCGCCAGTTCCAGCCAGGTTCCTCCATGGTACGGAAGAACCCACAGCAGGTAATAGCAGGCCACCAGGGTCTGACCAAAAACCAGAGTAATCAGAAACGCCCGGCGTATGGCTGCAACCAGCCGCCAGCGCGTATAGCTGGCTGCAGCCGGGGCTTCACACAGATCAGACATCACGTCCATACCCGATACTGCCCCGGCACAGTTCAGGGTTCGCTTTGGGAGGGATCGTCTCCGGCAAATCAAAATAGCCGGCGATACGCTCCATGACTAACTCGAGGAGCTCGTCCCCTTGCCCGCCCTCACCCACCGAGGCAACGGACTCCTCGATCAGATGCAGGAGGGTGCGGTACCTCTCCACTGTCATTTCCACTCCGGAGGCCCGGAGATAAGTGAAGGCCCGGTTAAAAACGGCCTGTAAGGAGATCTCCGTCATGGCTTGCTTCCTCCCTGGAATTAGCTATTGCTGCTGTTGCCTCAGCCCTGTGGCAGGGCCAAGCTGATAGGTCCAGGTTTCACTGACGGGTTTGCCGTCTGCCGAAAGTGAACCCCGCAGCGCCAGGCGCTTTCCATCTTCGGGCCTGGCCAGTACCGACAGTCGCCAGCCATGACGGGCCTCGATGTATTCGGCGAAGTGCTCGATGATCTCGCCCTCGCCGCTGACACTGACTTCGCTCACCACAGCGGCATTACGATCCAGCCGGTCCATGGCTCCGCCCTGGAAATCGACAATGAAGCGGTAGGCCCCTTCAACCTCGCCCCCACCTGGCTGCGCGCCATCACCGACAAAAGTTCTCCCAGCCTGACCCAATGGGTTCCCGCTGATATCTGGTGGCCCGAACGTCAGTGAGTAGGTCAGGTACCGGCTGTCTCCCGCCGCAACCTGTTGGCGCGGTTTCCAGAACGCAACAATGTTGTCATTCACCTCGGAGTCAGTCGGAATCTGCACCAGCACCACCTCGCCATTCCCCCAGTCTTCACCCGGTTCGATCCAGGCGCTTGGCCTGAGATCATACCTGGCCTCGCTGTCCTCGAACCGGGCGAACTCGCGGTCACGCTGGATGAGACCAAAGCCACCGAGAGTGCGGACCTGGTGGAACGCCAGTTCAAGTTGTGCCGGATTCAGCAACGGGCGCCACAACCACTCTCCGGATTCCTGATCGTGGATCAGCAGCCCGTCGGAATCGTGAACCTGGGGCCGCCATTGCCCCCGGGGGCGCAAAGTGTTTTCACCGTAATAGAACATGGAGGTAAGCGGCGCCAGCCCCAGCTGGTCAACTTCCGCCCTGAAAAACAGCCGGGCGCTGACATCAAGCTTCAACACCTTCCCCGGCTGGACCTCGAATCGATAGGCGCCGGTGAGGCTGGGACCATCCAGCAGGCCGTAAACCACCATGGAATCGCTGCCGGCTTTCGGTCGCTCCAGCCAGAACTCCCGGAACACAGGGAATTCCTCACCGGAGGCCAACCCGGTGTCGATCGCAATCCCGCGAGCGGACAAACCAAAGCGCTGCCCTGCCCCGACACCGCGAAAATAGCTGGCCCCACCGAAAACGAGGAACTGGTTATAGACTTCCGGGTCGGCCAGTGGATAGGTGAGTTTGAAACCGGCGTAACCAAGATCGGCCGGTACCCGCTTGGCCAGTTCCGTTGACGGGTAATCGAACAGGGTTTTATCAAAGCCGAGTGGATGGACACCTTCACTATCAATCACGTTCAGGGCAACCGGGTGCCGGTAGAAACTGCCGGTGGGCATCATCATCACCCGGAACCGGGAACGCCCGCCGCGCCAGAGACTGGCTTCGGGTCTGAACCGGATGGACTGGTATTGCTCATAGCCGAGATTTTGCAGGAAGTCCGGCACTGGCTCAGGGGCCTTGTAATCCTCACCCGCCAGCGCCTTTGCCTTTGTGGTTACATCGTCAAACCCGAATGCGCCGGCCGGCCCCGAGAGGGCAAACAGTACGAAAACGGTGAATGCAAGCGTGGTGTTCCGGTTGCGGACCATTCTGAAAACTCCCTGTTTTCCGTCCCTTGAATGTAACACTTGTGGCACAAACGGCCACAAGTGACATCTTCGTAACGGCGATTTAAGGACTTTCAGATGCCCATTTGCACGGACAGAGCAACATCCGGAGCTGAAGGAACCACGACGTCGGTACGGCCGGAATCGAGTAAACGGCCAACGGTCATATTGGCCCGGAACCTTTCAGAGTGGATATTCAGCGAGATCTCGCCGGCGCTGACGGCCGAGAGTCTCTGGTCGTTATCCGTTTCATCTGGCGCCCAACCGCGCATCACGGACAGGGACAGGGAAGATTGGAAGCGCGAAGCAAAGGGGATGGCCCAGGACGGACTGGCAGCGTCCAGCCTGAGCCAACCGCCTTCGGTACTGGTAACCGACTGGCCGTTGAAACCGGACATCAACGCAGAGCCAACAACGGTAATCCGCTCCGATCCGGGCAGGTCCTCCGGCGCAAACTGATACCGGCCTCCTAGATCCAGGCGCCACTCCATCACCTGCTTTTGCAGCAAGGCCGCCAGTTCGACACGGTGAAACTGCGTGCGGTGTTCAGTCTCTCCCTCGGCGTGTTCCGTGCTCTGGTACTCCATCCCGCCGACTGCAGTCAGCTGCGTCGATGCCCGGAGGCCGCCGTAAAGCTCCTGGACACTGGAACATTTCAGGCCGACGCTCGAGAGCTGGTGCGACGAATCGCGAACCCACTCGGACTCCTCGTAGACACTCCGGGTGCTGCCGGTGTGCCGTATTACCTGGTCCATGTCGAGACCGAGGACCGATCCCAGTGACCGGGTCGCCGTTAACCGGTAAAAATTCCGGTTGCCACTGATATCCCGCTGCTGACCCAGCTCGTTCAGCACTCCCCGAAACTCACTTTCCTCGATTTCCAGTTGCAGTTGGTTGCCGATCAGAGGCATAGCATAGCGCAGGGCAAGGGACTGCTCGCCTTCCCCTTTCTTACGGGAGGCAGCATCCCGGAATCTAAGGCCCAGCTCATGGCGGGACCAGATAATGCCGTTACCCGACAGTGCCAGCTGGCCGGCGGAACGGTCGTCATTCTGGCTGGAGTTTCCGGAAACTTCGATTCGGTTGGAAAGGTAGTCAGTCACCGAGTCGAGCATGCTGGTGGCCTGGTATACCCAGGTTGTAGCCATGCCTCGGTCCTGGGCCGCGCAGGCAATGGAGGGCACCAACGCGCACAAAACCAGTGCAACAATGTTCAGTGCTCGCAAACCCAGGCCCTCTTCGATAACGCAGAAAATTACAGTTCCGTTATATAAGAGAGGCGGGTTTTCTTACAGCCGATGTTGCCAAACTTTACAATTTTAATCCTGTAATCAGAGCCATATAAACAAAACCTCACACATTATCTTAACAATCCTGTTGCTTACTCGACGGTAACCTCCGGATTTTCATATCCATTCTCTCTACAACTGCATTTTGCCCCCTGAATTGGGTTAAACTCGGCACACTTTGTGTTTGTACTGGATCACCACCAACTCTTAAGGACGACTGGAATGATCAAGAAATGCCTGTTCCCCGTTGCCGGCTACGGTACCCGCTTCCTGCCAGCCACCAAGGCCATGCCCAAGGAGATTCTCCCGGTAGTCAACAAGCCCCTGGTGCAATACGGGGTTGAGGAAGCCGCCGAAGCAGGGATCCATGAATTCGGATTCGTCACCGGACGGGGCAAGCGCGCTATCGAAGACCATTTCGACATCAGCTACGAGCTGGAGCACCAGATTGCCGGCTCCGGCAAGGAAGACCTGCTGACCTCCATCCGCGATCTGATTGACCACAACAGCTTTGCCTTTACCCGTCAGAACGAGATGAAAGGCCTGGGCCACGCCATCCTGACCGGCCGTAACCTGGTGGGCGACAACCCCTTCGCCGTGGTCCTGGCGGATGACTTCTGCCTTGGTCCCGAAGACGGCGAAGGCGTGCTTGAGCAGATGGTGAAACTGTACAACCAGTTCCGCTGTTCCATTGTGGCGATCGAGGAAGTCCCCGAGGATGAGACTCACAAGTACGGGGTGATCGCCGGTGAATCCATGAAGGACGGGCTGTTCCGGATTACCGATATGGTGGAAAAGCCCGCCCCCGAGGACGCGCCGAGTAACCTGGCCATTATCGGCCGCTACATCCTGACCCCGGATATCTTCGACATCCTGGAACGCACCCCGGCGGGCAAGAATGGCGAGGTGCAGATCACCGATGCCCTGCTCGAGCAGGCCAGGAATGGCTGCGTTCTAGCCTATCAGTTCAAGGGCCGGCGCTTTGACTGCGGCAGCATCGACGGGTTCGTCGAGGCCACCAACTACGTCTACGAGAACATCTACAAGAAGAAAAAATAAGGCGGGTACGGGCCCTCAGCGGCCCAGCAGCTGAAACGCCATACGCCGGTTTTCCGTGGAGGTCCTGCGGAACCGGCGCAGCAGTTCGCTTTCCTCGTCCGTCAGCTGGATGCGCTCGAGTTCCTGCTCCAGCTCCTTCAACGCCACCGATAAGTCATCACTGTTGCTGAACGCCAGGCCCGGCAGTTCCAGCTGGCCACCCTCACCCTGGGCTTCCAGATCCAGCAGGTATTCCAGCGGTGTCTCGGTCTTCAGGCACAGATCCAATAACTCGACCACACCCGGGTAACCGCGTTGGCGGGCATCCGTGGCTTCCCAGCTGATTACCCTCGCCTCGTCCACACCACACATTTCCGCCACATCCCAGCAGGACAGCCGGCCCTGCTCCCGGAGCTGCCGCAGCCGACGGTTGAACGATTGAAGGTACCGCATAGTTATTTCCTCTCACCCTTACTGCTGGCATCCGATCCAGTTTCGCAGACCGCACAGTGAATCAATTCAAAAATGTATCGTACAAATAGCTATACGCACAATGAGCCTATACTGGATAAACGACAAAAGTGACGGGAAGATTATGGCGGAGCAGCACCTCGATACGGACCTTGCCTGGCAACTGGTACTGGATGCGGTAAACCGCAGCAACGTCACCCTGCCTCGGCCCGGCAGCGACGAACCTGCGATCAAACTCAATGGTCAGGGCTGGCAGTTGCTGAACGACGCGACCCGTGATGCCCGGGAACTGTTCGAGCTGTTCCTGCCCCTGTGTAGGCCGGTCAGTGAAGGAGCAGTTCCGCGAGTGATTGGCCAGCTTGGCCAGAGCCTGGATGGCCGGATTGCCACGGTCACGGGTTGTTCACGGTTTATCAATGGTGACGACGGTATTACCCATCTGCACCGAATCCGGGCTGTCTCCGACGCCGTGGTCGTCGGTGCCGGAACGGCCGTTGCCGACAATCCCCGCCTGACGGTCCGCCGGGTAAACGGACGAAATCCGGTGCGGGTGGTAATCGACCGTCACCGCCGCGTGCCGGACACCCACCACTTGTTTACTGACGGCCAGGCTCCCACGCTCCGACTGGTTGCCGGCGATTACCATAAAGGCGCCTGCGAGATTCCCGTCAAAGGCGTGCAGGAAGTCCCCTGTCTCGGTGATACCGACAGCGATCAGCCCGTGGATCCGCGACTGATTCTCGGGGTGCTGAATGATTTCGGGCTGCGCAAGGTCTTCATTGAAGGCGGAGGCGTGACCGTATCGGGGTTTCTCAAGGCCGGATTGCTGGACCGGCTGCATGTGATGGTTGCGCCCATGATTATCGGCAGTGGCCGGCCCGCCTTTTCCCTGCCCGAGATTGACCTGCTCGATGATGCGCTTCGGCCCAGAGCCAAGCTCGTGAACCTCGGAACTGACATGCTGTTCGATCTCGACTTCAGCGATTGATGTCTGAGCTCGTCGCCAATACCAGCAATCCGGGGAAGCTTGAAATCAGCACCACCACACCGTAGCCCACGCTGATGGCAACGCCCTGCTCCGCCGGCAGACCGGCCATGGGCCAGAGCACCGCTGCGGCCCCTTCCCGGACACCCCACCCGGCGACGGTCAGCGGGATGACCATGCTCAGCAGCAGGAAACTCCCCAGGGCAGCCCAGAGCAACAAATCCAGGACTCCGGTGACAAACCCGGCACTGACCGCCAGCACGAGGAATACCGCCAGGTAGCTGGCGAGCACGAGGCACGAACTCAGCACCTGCACGGGCAATGCCGGCCATTGCCACAGGGCCAGCCGAAGGTGCTCGGCCAGGCGACCCAGATAGGCCGCCACCTTGCCTCCCGAACGGATCAGCCAGACGGCCGGCACAAGAATTACCAGGCTCACCGCTACCCATATCAGGACATTCCCGCTGCCCGCCCCGGTCGCGGGGACTTGCAAAGAACCGGAAAGGACCAGGCCGGCCAGGGAAACCGCCACAACCAGCGCCAGCGTCACCTGCCCGGACAATCGTTCGATGGCCACCCCGTGGACCGCCGCCAGCCGTTGGCGCGTTTCCAGGCTGCTGCGCCAGGCGCGGTTTATATCGCCAGCCACGCCACCGGGCAGAATCTGGTTGAGGAAGGTCGCCAGGTAATATTCGCGAACGGCTTGCCCCAGCGGCAACGACAGGCGTAACCGCGACAAGGTAAAGCGCCACCGCCACGCAGACACCACCACCTGCACGACGGTCAGCAGAAACAACGGCAGCAAAATCAGGGTATCCGGAATTTCTGGTTGATAAAATGCCAAAGATGTAAAGAAGAAAATCTTTCTCAGCGGATTATCTGATTGATCCTCTTCAGCCTACTC
>NZ_QNRO01000020.1 GCF_003315345.1 Marinobacter pelagius | reverse complement strand
GTAGGCTGAAGAGGATCAATCAGATAATCCGCTGAGAAAGATTTTCTTCTTTACATCTTTGGCATTTTATCAACCAGAAATTCCGGATACCCGAAAAGGTATAAGGATCAATAAGAACAGAAGACATGGATGTCTCACTGAATTCGGGCGGTGACGTGCCCGGATCAGGGTTGTCCCTCTCATCCTGGACCCAGGGTGCAGAAGGAGAGCCGTTGCAAGTCAACAACAAGCAACCCAAAAAGCGCACGGGGAGAAAACCGAAATGATAGGAAATAACGTAGGGGTCACGATAACTTTTATCGCCTACATCCTGCTGATGCTGGGCATCGGTTATGTGGCCTGGAAGCGTACTTCCAACCTCTCTGATTACATACTCGGCGGCCGTTCCCTCGGCCCGCTGCCTTCTGCACTGAGTGCTGGTGCCTCCGATATGAGTGGCTGGTTGCTGCTGGGTCTGCCTGGCTATGCCTACGCCGCCGGTTTCGAGGCCATCTGGATTGCCGTCGGCCTGCTGGTCGGTACCTGGCTGAACTGGCTGTTTGTTGCCAGCCGCCTGCGCACCTACTCGCTCGCTGCCGGTGACTCGCTCACGCTGCCGTCGTTCTTCGAGAACCGATTCAACGACACCAGCCGGATCCTCCGCGTTGTGTGTGCGTTCTTCATCCTGCTGTTCTTCCTGTTCTACACCAGCTCCGGTCTGGTTGCAGGCGGCAAGCTGTTTGAAACCGTGTTCGGCCTGGATTACACCGTTGCCGTTGTCGTCGGTACCATCGCGGTGGTTTCCTACACCTTCTTCGGTGGCTTCCTGGCGGTTTCCTGGACTGACGTGGTGCAGGGCCTGCTGATGTTCGCTGCTCTGTTGCTGGTGCCGATCATGGCCATCAATGTGGCCGGCGGCTGGGGCGAAACCATGGGCGCCATGGAAGCCAAGAATCCGGAACTGATGAGTGCCTTTAGTGGTACTGACGGTAAGCCCCTGGGTTTCCTGGCGATCCTGTCCCTGTTGGGTTGGGGTCTGGGTTACTTCGGTCAGCCGCACATCCTGGCCCGCTTCAAAGCCATCCGTAGCGAAGATGACGTACCTACTGCCCGCCGCATCGCCGTGATCTGGAGTGGCCTGGGTCTGGTGGGTGCGCTGCTGGTTGGTTTTGCAGCCATCGGCTACTTCGAAACCCCGCTGGAAGACGGCGAGCGTGCCTTCATGCTCCTGGTCGATGCCCTGTTCCATCCGGTGATTGCCGGTATCCTGCTGGCTGCCATCCTGGCCGCCATCATGAGTACTGCGGACTCCCAGCTGCTGGTTTCCTCCTCCGCCCTGGCCGAGGACTTCTACAAGGCGATTTTCCGCAAGGACGCGTCCCAGGCCGAGCTGGTGTGGGTAGGTCGCTTTGCCGTAGTCGGTATTGCGATCATCGCCTGTATCCTGGGCCTGAACCCGGACAGCAAGGTTCTGGAACTGGTGTCCTACGCCTGGGCAGGCTTCGGTGCCGCCTTCGGTCCGGCCCTGATCCTTTCCCTGTTCTGGCGTGAAATGACCAAGGCGGGTGCTATCGCCGGTATCATCGTTGGCGGTGTGACCGTTGTAGTCTGGGGCAACATGTCCGGTGGTATCCTGGATCTCTATGAGATTATCCCGGGCTTCATCTTCGCCACCATCGCCATCGTGGTCGTGTCCAAGATCGGCGACAAGCCGCATGCCGATATCCTGGCCGGCTTCGACAAGGCCATCAAGGCGCGGTACCACAACCTGCCGTAAGGCAGTGACTGTGGCCGGGAGATAATCCCGGATACAACAAGCCCCCGGCACCAGTGCCGGGGGCTTTTTTGTGCCGTAACAGAAAGTTATGTTTGCCTTGGGGGTGGAAACCGGATGATCTAACGACTATGTTGAGAAGGTTAAAGTCCACCTGACCAGTAAAAATAACCAAAAGGGGCAACGGTTTATGAACAAGCGAAACTTCCTGAAATCCGCCATGGGGCTGGCCGCAGCCGCAGCGGTTTCCTTTTCTCCGCTCACGGCTCACGCCGAGGGCAACTATGTTATGGGTACGGCCACGACCGGTGGAACCTATTATCCGGTAGGTGTCGCCATCTCCACGCTGATCAAGGTGAAGCTTGAGCCGAAGACTGGCATTTCCGTTTCTGCCATCAGCTCCGCCGGCTCCGGTGAGAACCTGAAACTCATGGACGAGGGCCAGATCCAGTTCGGTATTCTTCAGGGTCTCTACGGTGCCTATGCCTGGAACGGCACCGGCCCGGTTCCCAAGGCCTACAAGAACCTGCGTTCGGTCTCCATGCTGTGGCAGAACGTGGAGCACTTTGTGATTCGGAATGAGCTGGCGGAGACGGGTACCATTGAGGATATTACCAACCTGTACGGTGAGACCTTCTCCATCGGTGCTCGTAATTCCGGGACCGAAGGCTCGGGCCGTTTCATCCTTGGCAATCTGGGCGTAGAGCTGGAGAAGATGGATATGGCCTATCTGGGTTATGGTCCGAGTGCCGACGCCCTGCAGAATGGCAACATCGATGGCATGAACATCCCGGCGGGCGTGCCGGCCTCGGCGGTCACCCGTGCCTATGCCAACATGGGTGATGAAATTACCACCCTGAATTTCACCGAAGAACAGCTCGCCAAGGTTAACAGCGATTTTGAGCTCTGGAGCCCGTACAACATTCCCGCCGGGACCTATCCGAACCAGGAAGAGGACATCAATACCATCGCCCAGCCGAACATTCTGGCTGTGAGGGCCGATGTGTCGGAGGAAGATGTGTACGAGATCACCAAGACCATCTACGCCAACCTGCCGTTCCTGAACAACATCCACCCGGCAACCAAGGCCATGGCGCTGGAGAAGGCGATTGCCGGCTTGCCCATGCCGCTGCATCCGGGCGCGGCCCGTTTCTACCAGGAGCAGGGTCTGACCATTCCTGATCGACTGATCGCGAAATAACCGTGGCTGAAACGGAAAAGAACGGATCCCCCGAGGGGATCCGTGACGAAAGTGTCAGTGGGGCCAGCGAACGGCTCGATCACCGGCTTCTGGGGCCGGTGATTTTTGGCCTGGCGATTGTGACCTCACTGATCCACCTGTATTTCAATACCATCTCCACATTGTCCGAGCTCTGGACTTCGGCGCTGCACTTCGGGTTGTTCGGTCTGATCTGCACCCTGACCACGCCGATGTTGCGGGTCCGTTCCGCAACCGGGCAACGGCTGGTGCTCGGGATTGATGTTGTCCTCGGTCTGGCGGCGTTGGCGTGCGCGTTCTATCTGATCGCGTTCGAGACGGCCCTGTACGAGCGTGGCGTCAATTTCAACACCACGGACTGGCTGGTTTCCGTTACAGCGGTGGTGCTGGTTCTGGAGTTCGCGCGCCGGACGGTCGGCTGGTTCATTCCCGCACTCTGCATTGTCGCACTGACCTATGTCGCCTGGTGGGGGCAGTACGTTGACGGCATCTTCAATTTCCCGGGCCTGACCTGGGAAACGGTGTTGTTCCGCTCCTACATCGGCGGCCAGGGCATGCTCGGCTCCATTGCGCGCATCTCCTGGACCTACGTGTTCATGTTCATCCTGTTCGGGGCGTTCCTGGTGAAGTCCGGGGCAGGGGATTTCATTATCGAACTGGCCCGTTGTGCCGCCGGGCGGTTTGTCGGCGGGCCGGGGTTTGTCGCGGTGTTCTCGTCCGGCCTGATGGGCTCGGTGTCCGGTTCCAGCGTGGCCAATACGGTTTCCACCGGGGTTATTACCATCCCTCTGATGCGCAAGGCCGGCTTTCCGGCCCGGTTTGCGGCAGGAGTCGAGGCAGCTGCCTCCACCGGTGGGCAACTGATGCCACCGGTCATGGGGGCTGGCGCATTCATCATGGCCTCTTATACCCAGGTGTCCTACCTGACGATTATTGGCGTGGCGGCGTTGCCGGCGTTGTTGTACTTCCTGTCAGTTGCCATGTTCGTGCGTATCGAGGCCAAGCGTAGCCATGCGGTCAAGCTCGAGGACGATCAGGCACCGCGACTGGCCGAGGTGCTCAAGGACGGCTGGCACTTCCTGCTTCCACTGGTGGTTCTGGTGGCGGCGCTTATCTATGGCTTTACCCCGACTTACGCGGCTGGTATCGCTATCCTGTCAGTAATCGTGGCTTCGTGGTTGTCGAAGCACCCCATGGGCTTCCGGGATATTCTCGATGCCCTGGCCATGGGCACGCGGAACATCATGACCACCGCCATCCTGCTGATTACCGTCGGACTGATCGTGATGGTGGTCTCCACCACCGGTATCGGCAATACCTTCTCGCTGATGATTACCAACTGGGCCGGTGGCAGCCTGCTGGTGACCATTGTCCTGGTGGCCCTGGCCTCGCTGATCCTGGGTATGGGGTTGCCGGTGACAGCCGCCTATATTGTCCTGGCGACTTTGTCGGCTCCGGCGATCTACCAGCTGATTGCCCAGAGCCAGTTGCTGGAAATGGTGATGGCCGGCAACCTGCCCGAGCAGGCCAAGGCTATTTTCATGCTGGCGGCACCGGACAAGATGGAACTGCTTAATGCGCCAATGGATCGCGCGACCGCCATGGAATTGCTGGCAGTGGTACCGGACACCTTCAGCAGCCAGTTGCTGGAACAGGCGCTGTCACCGGCGACCCTGTCCATGGCTCTGGTGGCGGCACACATGATCATTTTCTGGCTGTCCCAGGATTCCAACGTCACCCCGCCGGTTTGCCTGACTGCCTTTGCCGCCGCAGCCATTGCCGGCACACCGCAGATGCGCACCGGGTTTACCGCCTGGAAGCTGGCCAAGGGCCTGTATATCGTGCCGTTGCTGTTTGCCTATTCGCCGCTGATTACCGGCGACTTCACCGAGATGATCCGGGTGTTCTGTTTCGCGCTGTTTGGCATCTACGCCATCATTGCGGGCCTGGAGGGGTATCTGGAGCATCCGCTGAACCCGGTAGTGCGGCTGGTGATGTTCCCGATCGGCGCGTTGATGCTATGGCCCCATGGTCAGGTGATGCTGGATGCCGCCGGCCTGGTAATTTTCGTACTGGTGTTTGTCTGGAGCAGCCGCCAGGGCCGGGGAATCGTGCCGGCCACGGCAAAAGCATGACGGAGCTGCGTCCATGACCATTTCGGAAGTGCTGGCTCTTCTGGCCATCGGAGGCATCGCCGGGTTTATCAATGTGCTGTCGGCCGGCGGTTCCATGCTGACCCTGCCGTTGCTGATGTTCCTGGGGCTTCCACCCCAGGTGGCCAATGGCACGAACCGGGTGGCAATAACCCTCCAGAGCATCACTGCGGTCAGCGGTTTCCGCCGTATGGGGCACGGTAACCTGAGGGTCAGCCTTTACCTCGCGGTACCTGCCGTCATTGGTTCCCTGTTCGGGGCCTGGATCGCCACCTGGGTCCCGGATGCCGTTTTCGAGCTGGTGCTCATCCTTGCCATGATCGGCGTATCGGTGTTCATGCTGTTGCCGCAGCCAAAACTGGATACCCGGCCACTCACCACGGACCGGCTCGGGCCGGTCATCTACCTGGCGATGTTTCTGATCGGTCTCTATGGCGGGTTTATCCAGGTCGGGGTCGGGGCACTGTTCCTGGTGGTGCTGTACCGGATCCTGAAAATCGACCTGCCCCAGGTGAATGTGTTCAAGGTGTCGATCATCCTGCTCTATACCCTGCCGGCATTGCTGATTTTCGCACTCAACGATCAGGTGCGGTGGGGGATGGGTCTGACACTGGCATTGGGGAACATCGTGGGAGCCTTCCTGGCGGTCAAGGTCAATCTGAGCAGCCGGGGCGCTCAATGGGTGAAATGGCTGACGCTGGTCATGGTGGCGGCGATCCTGGTACGACTGATCCTTTACTGATGCCAGGGAGCGGGGAAGGGAGCATAAAAAAACGCCAGCCCGAGAGCTGGCGTTTTTGCTGGAGGTTACTCCAAAAGCGACTTAGGCAACGCTGGCCTCGGACGCCTTCTTGGTGTACTCCTCCATCTGGTCGAAGTTGAGATAACGGTAGATCTCTTTCGACATGCTGTTCAGGTCCTTGGCGTACTCCATGTACTCCTGCGGAGTCGGGAGTTTGCCCAGTACCGCGCCCACAGCTGCCAGTTCCGCGGAGGTCAGGTACACGTTGGCACCATCACCCAGGCGGTTCGGGAAGTTACGGGTGGAGGTGGACAGAACGGTCGACTTCGGAGCCACACGTGCCTGGTTACCCATGCACAGGGAGCAGCCCGGCATTTCGGTGCGAACACCGGCGGTGCCGTAGGTGTTGAAGTAACCTTCTTCCATCAGCTGCTGCTGGTCCATCTTGGTGGGCGGAGACATCCACAGACGGGTGCTCAGGGCGCCCTTGTGCTGCTCCAGCAGCTTACCAGCGGCCCGGAAGTGACCGATGTTGGTCATGCAGGAACCGATGAATACTTCGTCCACCTTGTCGCCAGCGACTTCGGACAGGAACTTGGCGTCGTCCGGGTCGTTCGGGCAGCAAACAATCGGCTCTTTGATGTCGGCCAGATCGATCTCGATCACGTGGGCGTATTCCGCGTCCTTGTCGGCACGCATCAGCTTCGGATCGTTCAGCCACTCTTCCATCTGCTGGGCGCGACGCTCCAGGGTACGCGGATCACCATAACCTTCGGCAATCATCCAGCGCAGCATGGTGATGTTGGAGCGCAGGTACTCGGCCACGGACTCTTCAGACAGGTTGATGGTACAACCGGCCGCGGAGCGCTCGGCAGAGGCGTCAGACAGTTCGAATGCCTGCTCGACGGTCAGGTGTTCCAGACCTTCGATTTCCAGGATGCGACCGGAGAATTCGTTGATCTTGCCCTTCTTCTCGACGGTCAGCATGCCCTGCTTGATGCCGTACAGCGGGATCGCGTGTACCAGGTCACGCAGGGTGATACCCGGCTGCATCTCGCCCTTGAAGCGAACCAGAACAGATTCCGGCATGTCCAGCGGCATAACACCGGTGGCAGCAGCGAAGGCTACCAGACCGGAACCGGCCGGGAAGGAGATGCCCATCGGGAAGCGGGTGTGGGAGTCACCACCGGTACCGACGGTGTCCGGCAGCAGCATGCGGTTCAGCCAGGAGTGGATGATACCGTCGCCCGGACGCAGGGAAACACCGCCACGGGTACGGATGAAGTCCGGCATGGTGTGCTGCATTTCAACGTCAACCGGCTTCGGATACGCAGCGGTGTGACAGAAGGACTGCATGACCAGATCGGCCTGGAAGCCCAGACACGCCAGGTCTTTCAGCTCGTCACGGGTCATCGGGCCAGTGGTGTCCTGGGAGCCGACGGTGGTCATGTGCGGCTCGCAGTAGGTGTTCGGACGAACGCCTTTGCCTTCTTCGAGGCCACAGGCCTTGCCGACCATCTTCTGTGCCAGGGTGAAGCCTTTGGTGCCGGCTTCCGGATCCTTCGGCAGACGGAAGATGTCAGTGGCGCCCATGCCCAGGGCCTGGCGAGCCTTGTTGGTCAGGCCACGACCGATGATCAGCGGGATACGGCCGCCGGCCTGCACTTCGTCCAGGATCACGTCGGACTTGAACTTGAACTCGGAGATGGTCTCGCCGGCTTCGTTCAGGATCTTGCCTTCGTACGGGCGGATCTCGATCACGTCGCCCATGTTCATGTCGTCGACCGGGGCTTCGAAGACCAGGGCGCCGGCATCTTCCATGGTGTTGAAGAAGATCGGGGCAACCTTGTTACCAATGCAGACACCGCCGGCACGCTTGTTCGGCACACCCGGGATGTCTTCACCGAAGAACCACAGAACAGAGTTGGTGGCAGACTTACGGGAAGAACCGGTACCGACCACGTCACCTACGAAGGCAACTGGCAGGCCCTTGGATTTGATTTCGTCGATCTGGCTCATCGGGCCAGTTACGCCGGGCTCTTCCGGCTTCAGGCCGTCGCGTTCCATCTTGTAGGCAGCGCGGGCGTGGAGCGGGATGTCCGGGCGGGACCAGGCATCCGGAGCCGGGGACAGGTCGTCGGTGTTGGTTTCGCCGGTAACCTTGAACACCACCATCTTGGTACTCTCGGGAACCTTCTTCTTGTTGGTGAACCACTCGGCGTTGGCCCAGGACTCAACAACAGACTTGGCGACGGCGTTGCCGGCGTCCATCTTTTCCTTCACGTCGTTGAAGGCGTCGAACATCAGCAGGGTTTTCTTCAGCTGCTCACCAGCCAGTTCGGCCAGTTCACTGTCGTCCAGCAGTCCAACCAGAGTCTCGATGTTGTAACCACCCTGCATCATGCCCAGCAGTTTTACAGCGTATTCCTTGCTGATCAGCGGGGAGGTAGCTTCGCCTTTGGCGATGGCGGACAGGAAGGCGGCCTTGACGTAGGCAGCTTCGTCCACGCCCGGCGGAATGCGGTTTTCCAGCAGGTATACCAGGGTTTCCTCTTCACCCGCCGGCGGGTTCTTCAGCAGCTCAACCAGGGCTGCGGTCTGCTCGGCGTTCAGGGGCTTGGGGGGGATACCCAGGGCTTCACGTTCGGCAACGTGTTCACGATAGGCTTCTAACACGATATGGACCCTCATCAGTTGGAAT
Organism: Marinobacter pelagius; assembly: GCF_003315345.1. GTDB lineage: Bacteria > Pseudomonadota > Gammaproteobacteria > Pseudomonadales > Oleiphilaceae > Marinobacter > Marinobacter pelagius_A. The sequence goes on along the minus strand of NZ_QNRO01000020.1, from coordinate 74,027 downwards.
GTCCCGCGGTAGGCATCATGCCTGGCGGGAGTTTTATGGCGAAAAGGCCACGGGAGCCTCTGAATAATGCCTGAAATCTTGGGTCGGGGTATTCAGGGTTTATTCAGAGACTCCCTAAACTGGCGCTGCATTCTATAGGAAACCCCTTACAAAGTTAAGTTGGACAGAGGTCGGAGAAGTCTGCTAGGTGCGTTATACTCCGGCCTCCCCAATTTTCAGCCCCAAAATCCGATATGACTGACGCCCTGCAAGAGATTCACGATTTCCTCCCGTGCCGCACCCCCCAGAAGTGGATCGACAACGCTCTGGCCAACCAGGACCTGCTGCTGATCGATCATGCCCATTGCGAGAAAAAAGCGGCTTCAACGGCGCTGAGCCTGATGTACCGTTATGTGGACAACAGCGACCTGCTGAACAAGATGTCCCGGCTGGCGCGGGAAGAGTTACGCCATTTCGAACAGGTGCTGGCGATCATGAACAAGCGCGGCGTGGACTATGGCCACCTCTCGCCTGCACGGTATGCCGCCGGGCTTCGGCAGGCCGTGCGCACTGAGGATCCTGAGCGGCTGGTGGATGTGCTGATTGTCGGTGCGATTATCGAGGCCCGCTCCTGCGAGCGTTTTGCCGCACTGGCGCCGTTCCTGGATGACAAGCTGGCGGATTTTTATAACGGCCTGTTGAAGTCCGAAGCGCGGCATTACCAGGATTACCTGAAGCTGGCGGTGCAGGCCAATGGCGGGCCCGTGGATGAGCGGCTGGGGGAGTTTCTGGCGATCGAGAAGGAGTTGATCGAGGCGCCGGACAGTGAATTTCGCTTCCATAGTGGGCCGGTGGGCTAGGGGGTTCAACCCAAGGAGGGGTCAGAAGAAGGCTTTCTTCAGACCCCGAGTTCGGCCCCAAATTGGGGTCTGATGAAAGCTTTCATCTGACCCCGTCTTTATCTTCACTCCAACCCCCGACAAAGCTCCATCCACGCATCAATCCCCGCACTCCGGTACTTCTGCTTGTGCAGGATGAAGTAAAATTGCCGGTCAAACCGCCGGTGCTCCGGCACTTCCAGCGGCACCAGACTGCCACGGCGGAAGGCATCGACCAGGACCACCTGTGACAGGCAACCGATGCCCAGGTCCGCTTCCACCGCCCGCTTGATCGCTTCGGTGTGCTCCAGTTCCAGCAACACATTCAGATCCGGCAGCAGGCCGTGCATGCCGCGTTCGAAGCTCTGGCGGGTGCCGGAGCCCTGTTCGCGCATGATCCAGGTGGCTTCCCGCAGATCGTCGTCGGTCAGTTTGCCCTTGCTGGCCAATGGGTGGGTAGGGGAGCAGAACACCACCAGCTCGTCTTCCCGCCAGGGGATCATCTCCAGCTCGGAGGACTGCAGTTCCCCTTCGATCAGACCGATATCCAGCTCGAAATCCTTCACCCGCCGGGCAATGGTGCTGGTGTTGGCCACCTCCAGGGAGACCCGAGGCCGGGTAGGGGTATTCATGTATTGGGCCATGACGCCGACGGCCAGATAGTTACCGATAGTCAATGTGGCGCCGACCTTGAGGGCGCCTACTTCTGAATGTTTACTGAAGGCCTGTTCCAGTTCCCCGGCCTGGGCAAGCACCGATTCCACCTTGGGCCGGTACAGGCGCCCGAGTTCGTTGAGTTGAAGGCGTTTGCCAACCCGGTCAAAGAGCTGAATATCGAACTGGCTTTCCAGCTCCTTCAGGGCGCTGCTGGCCGCGGATTGGGACATGGCGAGGGAATCGGCGGCCCGGGTGATGTTCTGGAAGTGGGCAGCGGCGAGGAAGACCTCAAGCTGACGGAAACTGAATTTCATAAGGAAGCGCCATAAATCGATTTTGTCGAATAAGGTTATGGGTATATCCCATTTCATCGATAGGTTAAACGTGGGTTAAACTTCAGGCAATTGATATTCAGACGATTCACGCTTTTTGCTTGAGCGCAGGTACGAGGTTTACATGAGCAACCTGATGAAAGAAACGGTCACCAGCGTCCACCACTGGAACGACACCCTGTTCAGCTTCAAGACCAGTCGCGATCCGGGCTTCCGGTTCAAGAACGGTCATTTCGTGATGATTGGCCTCGAGACCGACGGCAAGCCGCTGATGCGCGCCTACAGTATCGCCAGCGCCAATTACGAGGAAGAGCTGGAGTTCTTCTCCATCAAGGTACCGGACGGCCCGCTGACCTCGCGCCTGCAACAGATCAAGCCGGGCGACGAGATCCTGCTCAGCAAGAAGCCGACCGGAACGCTTGTGCTGGACAACCTGCTGCCGGGCAAGAACCTGTGGCTGATCAGCACAGGTACCGGCCTGGCGCCGTTCATGAGCATCATCAAGGATCCGGAAGTCTACGAGGCCTTTGATAAGGTGATCCTGACCCACGGTGTGCGCTATATCTCCGAGCTGGCCTATCAGAAGGAGATTGAGGAGCTGCCGGAGAACGAATTCTTTGGAGAGATGGTCAAGGGCAATTTGTTGTACTACCCGACCGTCACCCGCGAGCCGTTCCGTAACGAGGGTCGCCTGACTGACGCTATGGAATCCGGCAAGATCACGCGGGATCTGGGACTTCCGGATTTCAATCCTGACACCGACCGTTTCATGATCTGCGGCAGCCCGAGCATGCTCAAGGACACCTGTGCGATCCTGGATAAAATGGGATTCCGTGAGGCCCGGGGCGGCGACATGGGCCATTATGTAATCGAGCGAGCGTTTGTGGAGCAGTAATAAGCTCCCGGTTCAGCAAACTCGCCCACGAAAGCCCCGGGGTCTCAGGCCTCGGGGCTTTTTCTTCTGTTGCGCGGATCAATGGTGTCTTCATCGAGCCAGGTTCCGCAGAATTTGCAGTACCGGGCATCTCTTTCATGATGATCCCTGCCACAGCCGGGGCAGGCCTCATGGGAGTAGCGCTCCTCACGCAGGGCCCGGATCACCTCGGCGGAGAAGATCCCCACTGGCAGGGCAATGATCGAATAACCGGACAGCATTATTGCCACCGATATGAATTGTCCGAGAGGGGTAACAGGCGTTATGTCGCCATAACCGACGGTGGTCAGCGTGACAATGCCCCAGTAGATAGCGGTTGGAATGCTGGTGAATCCGGCCTCCGCCGGTTCGATCAGATAAAGAAGGGACGAGAAAATCGTTACAAGGAGCAGAACACTGAACAGGAACAGCAGGATCTGATGCCTGCTTCGGATCATCGCGTCCAGCAGGAGCCGTTTTTCCCCCTCCAGAACCATCATGTCCAGAACCCGGAACAACCTGAGCGCACGCAGCAGTCGGACGACAATCAGCGTCTGGGAGCCCGGTATGATCAGGGTTAGCCACGACGGCATGATCGCCAGCACGTCGATAACGCCATAGAAACTTTTCAGGTAGAGCCAGGGCTTTTGGAGGCAATAGATCCTGAGCGCGAGTTCGATCGTGAAAGCAATGGTGATGGCCCATTCTATATAGAAAAACAGGTCACCGAAGCGTTGATGGTAGCTTTCAATGCTGTCGAGCATGATGATGCCAACACTGAGGAAGATCAGAATGACCAGTGCGATATCGAAAGCCCGGGCCGCACGACTGTCGGACTCAAAAAGCAACTTGAAAAGCCGTGTACGAAAACCGATTTCGGCGGGTTCAAGATTGGGGGGTGGCATCTCTTGAAGACTCCCTTTCATTGGCAGATGTTGTAACTTGTCTAAACTCTAGAGAGCAGTGTGTTTCCCCGTCAATATTCTTTCGCCCCCAGAGAGTCCTTCATGAGGGGAGTTTCAATGACACGCGCCGCTGCTGTCCGGCTTTTTGCCAACTCTGCCGTACTGGAAATCAGCTCTTCGTGGCCATGCTTGCCGGATCTGGACATTGGCGACCTCGGGGATATCAAACACGTTCCTTCTTCCTGTCAGCAATTCTGATTCTCCTGGTTTTTCATTGGCCCTGCAGCGGAGCCTTGTTGCATATTGATATTCTGATGTCCGTGGTAAATGTATGCCGGTTTGGAAGGAGAATCTGATGCAACAGGGAAACGAGACGTCCCGGCAGGAGATGGCGGACGAGGTCAATCGGGTTATCCGCTCGGAGCGCAAGCGGGGGAGGGCCGGGCGGCTGATATGGCTGCTGGTGCTCGCAGCACTGTTGGCGTTTGTTGCCTGGTGGCTATGGCCGGATGATGGTGAAGTGCAGTGGCAGACCCATGTCCTGGACCGGGGCGACATGGTGCTGACGGCAACGGCTACTGGCAGCCTTGAACCCAAGAGCGAGGTTACGGTGGGGGCTGAGATATCGGGTCTGATCACCCGCGTTCTGGTGGACGAGAATGACCAGGTGACCGAAGGCGAGGTACTGGCTCTGTTCGATACTGATGAGCTGGAAGTGGCGCTTGAACAGGCCGAAGCCCAGCTTGCCCTGTCACGGGCTTCGGTGGCAGAGGCCGGGGCGACGCTGCAGGAAGCGCAGGTGGATGAGCGCAGGATCAGTGCGTTGCGTGAGCGGGGCACTACGGCCCAGGCAGAACTGGATGCTGCCATGGCCGCCCGCAAGCGGGCTGAAGCCAAACTGGCCTATGCCCGTGCCTCGGTGAGGCAGGCGGAGGCCTCGGTTCTTCAGGCCCGGACCCGGCTGGAAAAAGCGGTGATTACCTCGCCAATCAATGGTGTGGTTCTGCAGCGAAGCATCGAACCCGGCAATACCGTGGCTGCCAGCTTCCAGACCCCGGTGTTGTTCCTGCTGGCAGAGGATCTGAATGCCATGGAGCTGCATGTATCCATGGACGAGGCGGATGTCGGGCTGGTGGAGGCCGGGCAGTCGGCAACCTTTACCGTGGATGCGTGGTCCGGCCGGGAGTTTTCTGCCGAAGTACTCAAGGTTCACCTTTACCCGGCTGTCGAGAACAACGTGGTTACCTACACCACCGTGCTTTCCGTGGACAACAGCGACGGTTTGCTCAAGCCGGGCATGACGGCCACCGCGACCATCGAAACCGGCCGGCGAGAGGACGTCCTGAGGATTCCGAATATGGCGTTCCGTTTTACCCCGCCGGCGACGGATAGCCGCGGTGGCGGGCTTTTCAGTCATCCCGGAGCGCGCGCCGGCGGAAACCGGGTCGGACCCTCCAACACGGTATGGGTGCTGCGTGATGGGGAACCTTCCCGAGTGGTGGTGCAAACGGGAGCCTCCGATGGCCGATACACGGAACTGCCCGGTGACGAGCTGGCAGAGGGCGATGCGGTGATTACCGGCATGCAGGTGGCGGAGCAACCATGACTGAAGGGAGTAATGTCGGTAGGTCGGCCACATCGCGGCCCCCGCCGTACGTGGTCGAGATGCGCGACATCTACAAGATCTATGGCAGCGGTGCGACGGAGGTTCGTGCCCTGGATGGTGTCAGCCTGAGTATCCGTTCAGGCGAGTTCGTCGCCATCATGGGGCCTTCGGGCTCCGGCAAGTCCACCTGCATGAACATTCTGGGTTGCCTGGATGTGCCCACCTCCGGGGAATACCGGTTCCGGGGTGTTGAGGTCGGTGGCCTCGACCGGGATGAGCTGGCCCTGCTGCGTCGTAATTTCATGGGCTTCGTGTTCCAGAGCTTCAACCTGCTGCCTCGCACCAGTGCCCTGAGTAACGTTGAACTGCCGCTGATTTACGAGGGAGTCCGGCCAGCCCGGCGTCATGAGCTGGCCATGCAAGCCCTTGCCACCGTTGGCCTGGCCGATCGGGCCCATTCGATCTCTGCCCAGCTTTCCGGGGGTCAGCAACAGAGGGTGGCGATTGCCCGTGCCCTGGTGACCGAACCACCGGTTTTGCTGGCGGATGAGCCCACGGGCAACCTGGACACTGTCATGGCCGAGGAGATCATGAAGGAGCTTGTATCCATCCGCGAACAGAAGGGCATCACCATTCTGATGGTGACCCATGAGCCGGATATCGCTCGGTATGCGGATCGCGTGCTGTTTTTCACCGATGGCAAGCTGATCCGGGACGGCTCGCCAGCGGAGGTAATCCCATGAGAGCCCTGGATACCCTGGGCATGTCGGTGCAGGCCATTGCCCGCAACAAACTGCGTTCGTTTCTCACCACCCTGGGTATCATCATTGGAGTGGCCAGTGTGGTGGCCATGGTGCATCTGGGGCAGTCTGCGACCCGCAGCGTGACCGAGCAGATTGCCAGCATCGGCTCCAACCTGTTGTTTGTCATGCCGGGGACCGCTCAACGGGGCCCCGGCGGCCTGCGTACTACTGCAGAAAACTTTGAACTGGCCGATGTCGAAGCCATCCGCAACGAGGTGGACGGAATCCTGGTAGCCCCCGCGCTGACCACCAGCGCCACGATGGTTGTCGGTAATGCCAACGATACCGTACCGGTGATCGGTACCACCAACGAGTACTTCTCCGTGCGGAACCATTACCTGGATTACGGCCGCGAGTTTGAGGGCGGCGAACTGTCTTCAGGAGCGGCGGTGTGCATTATCGGCAAGACCCTGATTGAGGAGATGTTCCTCGGGCAGGAAGCACTGGGAGCGAACATCCGGGTCGGGAGAACGGCTTGCAGGGTCATTGGTGTGCTGGAAGAAAAAGGCGAGTCCATGGGCCAGGACCGTGACAAGACCATTCTCATGCCGGTCAAGGCTGTTCAGCGCCGGCTGGTGGGTGAGCTGGATGTCAGCGCAATCTACGTGTCCGCGTTGGTCGACGGCACCACAGGACTGGTGCAGGACCAGATAGAGTCCCTGTTGCGCCAGCGCCGGAATCCGGTCAACGGTGGCGCTAATGATTTCTATGTGCGGGATACCCAGGACATCGCTCAGGCCCTGGAAAGTACCACCAATACCCTGACCATCCTGCTGGGCGCCATTGCGGCTGTCAGTCTGCTGGTGGGCGGTATCGGTATCATGAACATCATGCTGGTGTCGGTCACCGAACGTACCCGGGAAATCGGAATAAGGCTGGCCATCGGGGCCCGGGCCCGGGATGTGCTCACCCAGTTCCTGGTGGAATCCATTGCTCTGTCCACGCTCGGCGGCCTCATCGGTCTTGTTATCGGCGTGGGTGGTACCTGGTTGGTCACCTCGCAGCTGAACATGCCTTTCGTGATCTCGCCGACCGTGATGGCCGTGGGTTTTTCCTTTTCCGTGGCGATCGGCGTCATCTTCGGGTATTTTCCTGCGCGTAAAGCCGCCTTGCTCAACCCCATCGATGCGCTGCGGCACGAATAACCCGCACAGAGACATAAAGACAGGAAACGAGGATGTTCACAATCGAGATTGAGCCCAGGTTCAGCGATACCGACGCCCTGGGCCATATCAGCAACACGTCATTGCCGGTCTGGTTCGAGCAGGGCCGTACACCGATCTTCCGGATCTTCCACCCAACGCTGGAAGTGAAAACCTGGCCTCTGATCCTGGCCCGCCTGGAAATTGATCTGCTGGCGCAGAGCTACTGGCACATGCCCGTGGAGATTCGCACCGGTGTCGGTGAGATTGGCAACAGCTCGTTTCGGGTGATCCAGGAAGCCTGGCAGGACGGGAAGAAGATTGCTCGCGGTGTCTCAGTGCTGATTCATTTCGACTATGAGCATGAGAAGTCGGTTCCGATTCCGGACGAAATCAAGGCGAAGCTGGCCGAGCACGTTATGGAATGACGGGGTATTCAGGGCCCTGTCTGAAGCAGGGCCCGACGGTTCCGGAGACTGATCAGAACCGGTAGGTGGCACCGATGCTCAGGACATCAATGTCGTAGGTGTCGAAGCGGCCGACGATGGCCAGGTTGTTTTGCAGGTTGTAGCGGGCACCAATGCCCACGCCGAGTTCGATGCTTGAATCGCTGGCGGAGCCGAATGCAGTGTCAACTTCAGCATCCACGTAAACCAGACCGGCCCTGCCCAGCAGTTCCAGCCCCTTGACCTGTTGATCCAGGCTCAAAGTGTAGGTGGCGTAGCCACCGAGGCCGAAGTAGCTGGCTTCGAGTGTTTGTCCAAAATAGCTGGTTTCGGCATCCGCAGCCGTCAACGTCAGCTCTGCTTCCGCGCCGAGGCCTGGGAGGATCTGGTCCAAGGCAGTGCCGAAGGTGCCTGCAACCACAATTGCATCATCACTCAGACCCATATCGGCAAAGCCCAGGCGCGCTTCGGCATAACCGTTTGCAACCAGATCGTTGGTGGTCAGGCCGTTGGAACCGGAGGTGCCGTGGTTGTCTGCGTGGGCAACGCCGGAAGCCAGGGCAGCGCATAGAGCCGAGCAAATCAATGCGTTCTTCATACTACATCCTTTAATTTTGATTTTTGACGTCCGGACCGGGCGGGACCGGTGCCGGAGCGCAGACTTTATATAAGCAAACGACATAAATCGGTAATACATTCGTAACATTTTGAAATGGCTCACAGAAATGACGCTCGCTAACTGACGCGGGAACCCCGGGAATCTGAAGGAATGTTAAGCGGGTGGTCATTACCCCTGGCAGGCGGGTGCTTCATAATGACGTTTGCTGAACCAAACGTCGGCCACCGTGGTATAACCGGGTTCATGCCACAGGAGACAACAACCATGACAAGAATCCCCGAGAATACCCCGGCGCCAGTGGACGACGGTGCCTGTGATCACCTGAAAGGACAGGTCCTGCCGAATGTCACGCTGACCAGTTCTGAGGGCCGCCCGATAAATGTCGGCGGACTGGCGGGCACAGTGGTGCTTTACTTCTATCCCCGCACCGGGCGCCCGGACCGGCCATCCCCGGATGGGTGGGCTCAAATTCCGGGAGCCTTGGGCTGCACGCCCCAGGCCTGCGCCTTCCGGGATCATCATCGGGAGCTGACTGACCTGGGCGTACAGGTCTTTGGTGTAAGTACCCAGGATTCTGACTATCAGCAAGAGGCCGTCGATCGACTGGGTATTTCGTTCGAACTGCTCAGTGATGAGAACCTGGCGCTGGCACAGGCGCTGGAGCTTCCGCTTTTTACAGTTGAAGGCGTCACCCTGAACAAGCGGGTGACGCTCATTGCCAAAGATGGCGAAATCCAGAAGGTGTTCTATCCGGTGTTTCCGCCGGATGATCATGTCTATGAGGTGATTGATTGGTTAAAGGATTCTTCCCGCTGATTCTGCTTCTCTCTTCCCTCATCCTGGCCGGTTGTGATGCCGGCCAGGAAAAGGAGGTGATCGCTGAATCCAGCCCGCCAGCTGAGGAACCCGAAGCTGCCGCGCCTGCATCCGGCGCGGATATTTCCCTGGCTCTCAAACCTGCCGAGATGGACTGGGTAGGCCAGAAGATTTTCCAGAACGAGTGCGCGGGCAAGTTGCAGTGCCTGGTGCACTGGAACGAGGGAGAGGCGTTCCCGTCATTGGGGATCGGGCACTTCATCTGGTACCCGGAAGGGGTGGATGGACGCTTTGTCGAGAGTTTCCCCAAGCTGATCCAGTATATGACGCAGCACCAGGCATCGGTGCCGGACTGGCTGGTGAATCTTGAGCCGTTTGATGCACCCTGGCCGGATCGGGAAGCTTTCATGGAGGCGGAGGATTCCACCCGTGTTGCGGAACTCCGGGAATTTCTGGCCGGTTCCCAGGGGCTTCAGGCCGAATTCATTTTCCGCAGGGCCAGAGAATCGCTGGATAAAGTAATTGCCGCAGCGCCTGAGCAGCATCGGGAGCGGGTTACGGAATATCTGGCGCAGCTGAGTGCGACGCCTGGTGGGGTCTACGCGCTCATGGACTACGTCAATTTCAAGGGCGAGGGGCTGGCCGAATCCGAGCGTTACGACGGCGAAGGCTGGGGCCTGTTGCAGGTTCTGCTGGAGATGAATCCCGAACAGGAGCAGGCTGCGCTGGACGCTTTCCGATCTGCGGCCGGAGACGTACTCACCCGCCGTGCAGAGAATGCCGAGAATCCGATCGAGCGTGAGCGCTGGCTGCCGGGCTGGCTCAGACGGCTCGAGACCTATCGCGAGCCGTCCGAAGTCCCGGCCTCATAGCGGGGCCTTGTTCAGCTCCGGCTCCTTGCCCGGCTCCACTTCCAGCCACCAGACGTACTGATCCCAGTCACCCAGGACGATCCGGCGGGCATCCTGGCCGTTGGCCTGCAGTTCGTGGACGGCCGGACGGTGGGTATGGCCGTGGATCAGGCGCTGGACACCGTGGGCCTCCATCTCTTTTACAACTTCTTCGGGCGTGACATCCATGATCGTTTCGGCCTTGCCCTGGTTCTTCGCCATGGAGATTTCCCGTAACTGCCGGGCCATCTGCTGGCGGTCCTCAAGGGGGCGGGCGAGGATCATCTGCTGCCACTGCGGGTTGCGCATGTTGGCGCGGAACTTCTGGTACTCCACGTCGGCGGTACACAGGCTGTCGCCGTGCATCAGCAGGGTGGGGGTGCCATAAAGATCCACCACCGTGGGATCATCCAGCAGGGTGGCTCCGGCACGGTTACAGAAATCCTCACCGATCAGGAAGTCCCGGTTACCGTGCATCAGGAAGATGTCGGTACCGGTCTCGCTCACTTCCTTCAGGGCAGCGGCAACGGTTTCCTGCAGGGGCGTGCGCTCGTCGTCGCCGATCCAGGCCTCGAAGAAATCCCCCAGGATGTACAAACGCTCCACACCCATGGCCTTGTCCTTCAGAAAGGCCAGAAACGCCTCCGTGATGTCCGGACGCGACTCCTCCAGGTGTAGATCGGAGATAAACAGCGTGGTCACGCGTCCTCCAGAACCTCGGCTTTCTCGATGATCACGTCCTCGGCGGGAACGTCCTGGTGGCCGGCGCGCATGGTGGTGCGTACGGCACGGATCTTGTTGACGGTCTCCATGCCATCAACCACCTTGCCGAATACGCAGTAACCCCAGCCCTCGGCATTCTTGGCGGTGTGGTCCAGGAAGCCGTTGTTCTCCACGTTGATGAAGAACTGGGCTGTGGCGGAATGCGGGTCCATGGTACGGGCCATGGCGATGGTGCCAACCATGTTGCTGAGGCCGTTGTCCGCTTCGTTCTGGATCGGCTCCCGGGTCTTGCGCGGGGTCATGCCCGGCTCGAAGCCGCCACCCTGAATCATGAAATTGCTGATTACCCGGTGAAAGATCAGTCCGTCGTAGAAACCGTCACGAACATACTGTTCAAAGTTTTTGGCGGTTTCCGGGGCCTTGTCGTAGTCCAGTTCGAGCTTGATATCACCGAAATTCGTTTGCAGCAGAATCATCAGGGTTTCCTGTACAGGTTTATAGAGGTTTCAGGGCGCTATTGTACTCAAGAGTTTTGCGCTATGCATGAGTCCGGAAAGGATTTGTGAGTATAATACGCGGTTTAAGATTCAACCCCTGTCCAACAGAGATTGTATGAGCGCCGAGTCGAAGAAAGCCCACAACTTTATCCAGAGCCTGATCGAAGATGCCATTGCCAAAGGTGAGCACACCGGCAAGGTCGTCACCCGTTTTCCGCCGGAGCCGAACGGCTATCTGCACATTGGTCATGCCAAGTCCATCTGCCTGAATTTCGGTATTGCCGAGACCTTTGGTGGCGAGTGCAACCTGCGGTTTGACGACACCAACCCGGAGAAGGAAAACCAGGAGTACATCGATGCCATCAAGGCGGATGTGCAGTGGCTTGGTTACGAATGGGCCGGTGAGGTGCGGTATGCCTCCGACTACTTCGATGCCCTCTACGACTTTGCCGAGGAGCTGATCCGCAACGGCAAGGCCTATGTCTGTGCGTTGTCCGCGGACGAGATGGCCGAGTACCGGGGCTCCCTGAAGGAACCCGGCCGCAATAGCCCGTACCGCGACCGCCCGGTGGATGAAAACCTGCAGCTGTTCCGTGACATGCGGGACGGCAAGTACCAGAACGGTGAATTGGTGCTGCGGGCGAAAATTGACATGGCGTCTCCGAACATCAATCTTCGGGATCCGATCCTGTACCGGATCCGTTACGCCGAGCACCACCAGACCGGTGACAAGTGGTGCATCTACCCGATGTACGACTATACCCACCCGATCTCCGATGCCCTGGAGGGGATTACCCACTCCCTGTGTACCCTGGAGTTCGAGGACCACAGGCCACTGTATGACTGGGTGCTGGACAACATTTCCGTTCCGTGTCATCCGCGCCAGATCGAATTTGCCCGGCTGAACCTGAACTACACCATCACCTCCAAGCGCAAGCTCAAGCGTCTGGTGGACGAGGGTTACGTGGATGGGTGGAATGACCCGCGCATGCCCACCATTTCCGGTATGCGCCGCCGCGGATACACGCCGGAGTCCATCCGCAGCTTCTGCGACATGATCGGCGTGAACAAGGCCGGCGGCACCGTGGATGTGGGAATGCTGGAGCATGCCATCCGGGAGGATCTGAACACCCGTGCCCCACGTGCCATGTGCGTCATGCGCCCGCTGAAGGTGACCCTGACCAACTATCCGGCAGACAAGACCGAAACCCTGGTTTTGCCGGTGCATCCGCAGAACCCGGACATGGGCGAGCGGGAAGTCACCTGGAGCCAGGTTCTGTATATCGACCGGGAAGATTTCGCCGAGGAGCCGCCGCGCAAGTGGAAGCGACTGGCACCGGACCAGGCGGTACGCCTGCGTGGCGGGTATGTCATGACCTGCCGGGAGGTTATCCGTGACGACAGTGGTGAGATCGTTGAACTCAAGTGTGAGTACGATCCGAATACCCTGGGTGTGAATCCGGAAGGCTACAAGCCCAACGGCGTGGTCCATTGGGTCTCGGCGGCTGACAGTGTCGAGGCGGACATCAACGTTTACGATCGTCTGTTCAACCATGAGTCGCCGGACAGCGACAAGGATGGCGATTTCATTGACCATCTGAACCCGGAATCCCTGGTGGTGCTCAAAGGCGCCCGCGTCGAAAAGGGGCTGGCGGACCCGCGCACGGACCTGCCGTACCAGTTCGAGCGGGAAGGCTATTTCTTCTGTGATCAGGAGCAGACCACCGCCGCCGGTCACCCGGTGTTCAACCGTACCGTCACTCTGCGGGATTCCTGGGGTAAGGGGGGCAAGTGATCCGAATCTACAACACGCTCACGCAGCAAAAGGAAGAGTTCCGGCCCATTGAACCGGGCAAGGTGCGCATGTATGTCTGCGGCATGACCGTGTATGACTACTGCCACCTGGGCCACGCCCGGGTGCTGGTGGCGTTCGATGTGATCACCCGGTACCTGCGTCATCGGGGCTACGACGTTCACTACGTTCGTAACATCACCGATATTGACGACAAGATCCTGCGCCGGGCCGATGAGAATGGCGAGGTCTACTCGGACCTGACCGGGCGAATGATCCGGGCCATGCACGAGGATGAGGCCAAACTCGGCGTACTCTCTCCGAACGAGGAGCCCCGTGCCACCGCCTACATTGACGAGATCATTGCCATGATCCACAGGCTGGTTTCCAGTGGTCATGCCTACGCCGCGGATAACGGCGACGTTTACTTCGCGGTGGAGTCGTTCCCGGATTACGGCAAGCTGAGCAAGAAAAAGCTGGACGACCTGGTGGCCGGTGCCCGGGTCGATGTGCAGGAGGCCAAGCGCAGCCCGGCGGACTTTGCTCTGTGGAAAGCCGCCAAGCCGGGGGAGGTCAGCTGGCCGTCGCCCTGGGGCGATGGTCGTCCCGGATGGCATATCGAATGTTCCGCCATGTCGACCCAGTGCCTGGGCGATACCTTTGATATCCACGGCGGCGGTCCGGACCTTCTGTTTCCGCATCATGAAAACGAAATCGCCCAGTCGGAGTGCGCTACCGGGCACAAGTTCGTTCATACTTGGATGCACGCTGGCGCCATTCGCGTGAACAAGGAGAAGATGTCCAAATCCCTGGGGAACTTCTTCACAATCCGCGAGATTCTGGACAAATATCCGGCCGAAGTCGTGCGTTACTTCCTGGTATCGAGCCACTACCGCAGCCAGGTCGACTACTCGGAGGACAACGTGGCCGAGGCAGGGCGAACGCTGACCAAGCTTTATCACGCCCTGCGAGGCATAGTTCCGGCAAAAGAGGCGGATGTGCCCGAAACGGAGCATGACCGCCGATTTATTGAAGTCATGGACGATGACTTCAATACCGCCGGGGCGATTGCTGTGTTGCACGGTGTGGCGAACGAGATCAATCAGTATCGTCGTGACGGTCACGAGGAAGAAGCGAAGAAAAGTGCTTCCGTCCTTGTTCGTCTGGGAGCGGTGCTCGGGCTGCTGCAGCAGGACCCGGAGGCCTTTTTCCAGGCCGATACCGGGGGTGAGCTGACGGCCGAGGAGATTGAGTCTCTGATTCAGGCCCGGGCTGACGCCCGCAAGGCAAAGAATTTTGCCGAGGCTGACCGGATTCGCGACGAACTCGCGGAGAAGGGCATTATTCTGGATGACTCCAGGGAAGGCACGACCTGGCGCCGCGGGTAAACAGGGATCCAGGCTCCGACTGACTGTGAGTCGGGAATTCAAACGCATTGAGGCAGACAACGATGACAGAACGCGTACAAATTGGCGGCATTCAGGTCGCGAAGAATCTGTATGATTTCGTAAACAACGAAGCGATTCCGGGTACCGGAGTCGATCCTGACAAATTCTGGGCAGAGTTCGACAAGATCGTGAACGAACTGGCCCCGCGCAACCGCGAACTGCTGGCAAAGCGTGACGCGATCCAGGAGAAAATGGACAGCTGGAACCGTGACCACAAGGGTCAGAAGCTGGACATGGCCGAATACAAGGCGTTCCTGAAGGACATCGGCTACCTCGTGGAAGAGCCGGCTGATTTCAAGATCTCCACCTCCAACGTTGATCCGGAAGTGGCTACCATGGCCGGCCCGCAGCTGGTGGTTCCGATCATGAACGCCCGCTTCGCCCTGAACGCGGCGAACGCCCGCTGGGGCAGCCTGTACGATGCCCTGTACGGCACTGACGCGATCTCCGAGGAAGGCGGTGCCGACAAGGGCCCGGGTTACAACCCGGTTCGTGGCGCCAAGGTTATCGAGTGGGCCCGCAATCTGCTGGACAGCTCCGCGCCGCTGGCTTCCGGAAGCCACAAGGACGCCGCCAAATATTCCGTTGACGGCGGCAAGCTGGTCGTCAAGCTGCAGAACGGCGAGGCCACCGGCCTGAAAGACGAGTCCGGATTCGTGGGCTACACCGGTGCCGCAGATGCCCCCACCGGCGTGCTGCTGGTCAAGAACGGCATGCACTTCGAGATTCAGATCGATGCCAGCCATCCGATCGGCAAGGACGACGGTGCCCATGTGAAGGATGTCCTGATGGAGTCCGCACTGACCACCATCATGGATTGCGAAGATTCCGTTGCCGCCGTGGATGCCGACGACAAGGCCCTGGCCTACCGCAACTGGCTCGGCCTGATGAAGGGTGACCTCGAGGAAACCTTCGAGAAAGGCGGCAAGCAGATGACCCGCAAGATGAACGCGGATCGCACCTACACCGCCGCTGACGGCAGCGAGCTGGCGCTGAAGGGTCGCAGCCTGATGTTCATCCGTAACGTCGGCCACCTGATGACCAACCCGGCCATCCTGCTGAGCGACGGTAACGAGATCCCCGAGGGTTTGATGGACGGCCTGATCTCCTCGCTGATCGCCATCCATGATCTCAAGGGCAACAGCCAGTTCCAGAACAGCACCAAGGGCTCTGTCTATATCGTCAAGCCCAAGCAGCACGGCCCGGAAGAGGTGGCGTTCACCAACGAATTCTTCGGTCGCGTCGAGGATGCACTGGGTCTGCCGCGCTTCACCCTGAAGGTCGGTATCATGGACGAAGAGCGTCGTACCACCGTCAACCTGAAGGCCTGTATCCACGCGGCCAAAGAGCGTGCGGTGTTCATCAACACCGGGTTCCTGGACCGCACCGGTGACGAGATCCACACCTCCATGGAGCTGGGTCCGTTCATCCGCAAGGGCCCGATGAAGCAGGCGACCTGGATCAACGCCTACGAGCAGTGGAACGTGGACATCGGCCTGGAAACCGGTTTCTCCGGTGTTGCCCAGATTGGTAAAGGTATGTGGGCCATGCCGGACCTGATGGCGGGCATGCTCGAAGCCAAGATCGGCCACCCGAAGGCCGGTGCCAACACCGCGTGGGTTCCGTCTCCGACCGCCGCGACCCTGCACGCCACCCATTACCACCAGGTAAACGTGTTCGATGTGCAGAAAGAGCTGGCCAAGCGTGAGCGCGCCGCTCTGGAAGACATCCTGACCGTGCCGGTGATGGAGGATCCGTCCTCCCTGAGCGCCGAGGACATCCAGCAGGAGCTCGACAACAACGCACAGGGTATCCTGGGCTACGTGGTGCGCTGGATCGATCAGGGCGTGGGCTGCTCCAAGGTGCCCGACATCAACAACGTCGGCCTGATGGAAGACCGTGCCACCCTGCGGATCTCCTCCCAGCTGCTGGCCAACTGGCTGCATCACGGCATCTGCACCGAAGCGCAGATCGAGGAAACCATGAAGCGCATGGCGGCCGTGGTCGACAAGCAGAACGCTGGCGACCCGGCCTACCGCAACATGGCCCCGAACTTCGATGACAGCGTCGCGTTCGAAGCGGCGATGGCGCTGGTCCTCAAGGGCTGCGAGCAGCCGAACGGCTACACCGAGCCACTTCTGCACGAGTACCGTCAGAAGGCGAAGGCCAAGTACGGCCAGTAAGTCTCTCGCTAGACACAAAAAACCCGCGGTTTCCCGCGGGTTTTTTGTTGAAGGCTGAAAATGGGGTCTGACCCCATGCGGGGTCAGACCCGGTGCAGCACATCCGCTGCATAAAGCGTATTCTGCAACAACGTAGCAATCGTCATCGGCCCCACACCCCCGGGCACCGGCGTAATGAACGCCGCCCGCTCGGCCGCAGCCTCAAACTCCACATCTCCTTTCAGCTTGCCGTCTTCCATCCGGTTGATACCGACATCAATGACGGTGGCGCCAGGCTTGATCCACTCGCCCTTGACCAGTCCGGGTTTGCCCACGGCGGCAATCAGGATGTCCGCCTCGCCCACAAATTTGGCCAGGTCCGGTGTGAATCGGTGACACACGGTGGTGGTGGCACCCTTTAACAGCAGTTCCATGCTCATGGGGCGGCCCACGATATTGGAGGCGCCCACAATCACCGCGTGCTGGCCCTTGTAAGGTGTGTCGATCGAATCGAGCAGGGTAATGATGCCTGCCGGTGTGCACGGGCGCAGTGTTGGTTTGCGCTGCATCAGGCGGCCGATGTTATAGGGGTGGAAGCCATCCACGTCTTTGTCCGGGCGAATCTTGATCAGGATCGGATCCGCGTCCAGGTGCTCCGGCAGTGGTAGCTGGACCAGGATGCCATCTACGGCAGGATTCTCGTTGAGTTCGTCCACCAGGGCTTCCAGGGCTTCCTGGGAGGTGTCTGCCGGCAGGTCGTAGGACAGGGACAGGATGCCGGCCTCCTCGCAAGCCTTGACCTTGTTGCCAACGTAAACCTGGGAGGCCGGATCGTTGCCGACCAGTACCACCGCCAGGCCAGGTGCACGCAGGCCCTTCTGCTTTCGGGCTTCAACACCGGCGGCGACCTGCTGTCGCACCTGGGCGGCAATTTCTTTTCCGTTAATCAGTTTGGCGCTCATGTTTCCGTCTTGTCGGTTGGGCATCGATAAATGAAGGCCGGCAATTGTCTCATGCTTCCGCCCGAACTCCAATTGGACCAGGGGAGGGGAACTTTTCATCATGGGCAGGGTCTTCTTCAGTGCCTATTCCATCGGTTTTTTAGAATGCGTGTTGACGGCACCGCCCGGCGCCGGTAATATGCGCGCCAACTTTGCTGAGGCACTAGTTGTTCAGACAGACGGGGTATAGCGCAGTCTGGTAGCGCGCCTGCTTTGGGAGCAGGATGTCGGGAGTTCGAATCTCTCTACCCCGACCATTTTCTGTGTGTTCAGGTGGGCGAACGGTCAGGCGCCCGTAGCTCAGCTGGATAGAGCAACGGCCTTCTAAGCCGTGGGTCGCAGGTTCGAGTCCTGCCGGGCGCGCCATAAAGCCGTCGGTAAGGACGGTTCCGGGGTCACCGTGATCAGCAAGGTTGCAATTTCGACGAAAATGTCGAAAATGCCGCAAGGCAATTCCCAATGTGGTGGACGTAGCTCAGCTGGTAGAGCTCAGGATTGTGACTCCTGCGGTCGAGGGTTCGAACCCCTTCGTCCACCCCACTTTTCCCCCTGAAGTGATTTTCCGCAAAGCCTGAACTTTGGTAGGGTTTTCGACCTCCGTTCAGCGTTGTGTATGCGAGCGTGGCGGAACTGGTAGACGCGCTGGATTTAGGTTCCAGTGGGGCAACCCGTGAGAGTTCGAGTCTCTCCGCTCGCACCACCCCTTTCTTTTTTGTTTTTCATCCCCATATCTTCGGCTGATCTGAAAAGCTGTGATCCGCGCCTCCGAGCCCGTGCCATACAGGTGATTCTCTCGGCGGTGCAAACCGTGATAAACTACCGGCTTTTAATTTTCAGTCCTTCCGGGGCGAAGTACCTGGAAATGGACTTTTGTTATAGATTTCATTCACATACCGAACCTGTAATTTGAGGATCTTCCATGCAAGTGTCTGTTGAAACGACCTCCAACATCGAGCGTCGCATGACGATTGGTGTGCCCGCCCAGGAAATCGACCAGGCGGTCCAGAAACGCCTGCAGGAAACTGCTCGGACTGTGCGCCTGAACGGCTTCCGCCCTGGCAAGGTGCCCATGAGCGTGGTCAAGCGTCGTTTCGGTGACAGCATCCGCCAGGAAGTTGTTGGCGAGGTTATGCGCGACAACTACATCAAGGCACTGCAGGAGCAGGACATCAACCCGGCAGGCTGGCCGCAGTTCGAGCCGAAGACCATGGAAGAGGGCAAGGACCTCGAATTCGTGGCTACCTTCGAAGTGCTGCCGGAAATCGAGCTGGGCGATCTGAGCAAGATCGAAATCGAAAAGCCCCAGTCCGAAGTGACCGGCAAGGATATCGACACCATGATCGATAACCTGCGTCGTCAGCAGGCCACCATGAAGGAAGTCAAGCGCAAGTCCAAGAACAAGGACGTTGTGACCATCGACTTCAAGGGCTTCATCGACGGTGAAGAATTCGAGGGCGGTTCCGCCGAAGGTCATCGCCTGACCCTGGGTTCCGGCCAGATGATCCCGGGCTTCGAGAAGGGCATCGTTGGCGGCAAGGCCGGCGAAGAGCTGGAAATCGAAGTGACCTTCCCAGAGGACTACCAGAACGAAGACCTGGCGGGTAAGCCGGCCAAGTTCCAGATCACGATTCACAAGGTTGAAGAGCCGCAGCTGCCTGAGCTGGATGCCGAGTTCTTCCAGAAGTTCGGTATCGAAGCCGAAGACGAAGCCGCTTTCCGTGAGGAAGTGAAGAAGAACATGGAGCGCGAGCTGAAGCAGGCGGTATCCAACAAGGTCAAGAACGACGTGGTCGACGGCCTGCTGGAAACCACCGAGCTGGACGTTCCGGCGGCCCTGGTGGACCAGGAAATCGATCGCCTGCGCCAGGACGCGGTGCAGCGTTTCGGTGGCCAGGTTGATTTCCAGCAGCTGCCGAAGGAAATCTTCGAGGAACAGGCCAAGCGTCGCGTCAAGACCGGCCTGCTGTTCCAGGAAGTGGTCAAGAAGAACGATCTGAAAGCCGATCAGGCCAAGGTAGAGGAAAAGATCCAGGAGATCGCTTCTACGTATGAACAGCCTGAGGAAGTTGTTGCACACTTCAACAGCAACCCGGATCAGAAGTCCCAGATCGAGTCTTCCGTACTGGAAGATGCGGTTGTTGACCATGTGCTGGAACAGGCCAAGGTCAAAGAGAAGAAGATGAAGTACGAAGAGGCCGTTGCTGCGGGTCAGCCACAGCGCTGATCAGCCGTGACCGGTTCGCGAGGCCGGTCGCGTTGGCCGAACCAGAAAACAGCCGGCTTGTCCGGCTGTTTTCATCTGGGCCGACTGGTGGCACAGTAAGGTGTGTAAAGACATCAGAAAATGTCGTGGGGCGAGTCCACGATCCATTGTCCATAAGGAGTTCAGGCGCACATGACGCAGAAACCAATTGATGGTCCCGCAATGGTTACCAATTCCGGCCTGGTGCCAATCGTTATCGAGCAGACTGCCCGTGGCGAGCGTTCTTTCGATATCTATTCCCGCTTGCTCAAGGAACGGGTGATTTTCATGGTCGGGCCGGTCGAAGACCACATGGCGAACCTGATCGTGGCCCAGTTGCTGTTCCTGGAATCCGAGAACCCGGACAAGGACATCCACCTTTATATCAATAGCCCGGGTGGCTCCGTGACTGCCGGCATGTCCATCTATGACACCATGCAGTTCATCAAGCCGGACGTCGCGACCCTGTGTATCGGTCAGGCGGCCAGCATGGGCGCCTTCCTGCTGGCGGGTGGTGCCGAGGGCAAGCGGGCGTGCCTGCCGCACTCCCGTGTGATGATTCACCAGCCGCTGGGTGGTTATCAGGGCCAGGCAACGGACATCGAGATCCACACCCGTGAGATCCTGAAGATCCGTCACACCCTGAACTCCCTTCTGGCCAAGCATACTGGCCAGGATCTGGAGACCATCTCGAAGGACACGGACCGCGACTATTTCATGGATCCGGACCAGGCCAAAGAGTACGGCCTGATCGATTCGGTACTTGATAAGCGCGTACCGAATACATAATACTGAAAGTAATCGCATCAACCTTGGCCGGCGTACCTGCCAGTAACGCCGGCAGTTGACGAACAGAGGTAATTCAATGGCAGATGAAAGAAACGGCAGAGGCGACGATAACGGCAAGTTGCTGTACTGCTCGTTTTGTGGAAAGAGCCAGCATGAAGTCCGTAAGCTCATTGCAGGGCCCTCGGTGTTCATCTGCGACGAGTGCGTAGATCTTTGCAATGACATCATCCGGGAAGAAATCCAGGAGAATTCCCAGGAGGAGGCGAGTGATCGCCTGCCATCACCTGCGGAAATCCGGGAAACTCTGGATGAGTATGTCATTGGCCAGGATCGTGCGAAGGTGGTGCTGTCCGTCGCGGTTTACAACCACTACAAGCGGCTGCGCTATGGCGAGGGCAAGAACGACGTCGAGCTGGGCAAGAGTAATATCCTGCTGATCGGCCCGACCGGTAGCGGTAAGACCCTGCTCGCCGAGACCCTGGCCCGCATGCTGAATGTTCCGTTCACAATCGCCGATGCCACCACGCTGACCGAAGCCGGTTACGTGGGTGAGGACGTCGAGAACATCATCCAGAAGCTGCTGCAGAAGTGCGACTACGACGTGGACAAGGCCCAGCGCGGCATTGTCTACATCGATGAGATCGACAAGATCTCCCGCAAGTCGGACAACCCCTCCATCACCCGGGATGTATCCGGTGAGGGCGTGCAGCAGGCGCTGCTCAAGCTGATCGAAGGCACCGTTGCCTCGGTTCCTCCCCAGGGCGGACGCAAGCATCCGCAGCAGGAATTCCTGCAGGTGGACACCACGAACATGCTGTTCATCTGTGGTGGTGCCTTTGCCGGTCTGGAGAAGGTGATCCAGGAACGTTCCGAGCGCAGCTCCATTGGCTTCTCCGCCACGGTGAAGAGCCAGAACGATGCCAAGAGTGCCGGCGATGTCATCAAGGATGTCGAAACCGAGGATCTGGTGAAATTCGGCCTGATTCCCGAGTTTGTCGGTCGTCTGCCGGTGGTGGCCACGCTGACCGAGCTGGACGAAGATGCCCTGGTACAGATTCTGACCCAGCCCAAGAACGCCCTGACCAAGCAGTACCAGAAGCTGTTTGATATGGAAGGGGTTGAGCTGGATTTCCGGGAAGACGCCCTGCGTGCAGTGGCCCGCAAGGCCATGGAGCGCAAGACCGGTGCCCGGGGCCTGCGTTCCATCATGGAAGCCACGCTACTGGATACCATGTACCAGATCCCGTCCGAGCATGACGTCACCAAGGTGGTCATCGACGAGAGCGTGATCAGCGGCGATTCCGAGCCGTTCAAGATCTACGCCAGCAGCGACCACGCCAAGGCTGTGCCCGAGGACTGACCCTACCTTCACCCCTGAACCCGGGGTCAGATGAAGGCCTTCATCTGACCCCATTTTCACCTCCACGTGAACTCGAATCCCAATCCGTTTTTCCCCCGTAAAAAGATTGCAATTTTAATCAGCGCCCCAATGAAGGGTGATATGCTGAAAGAAATACCGTCAGAGGAAGTCCTATGACCCTGATACCCGAAGATACCGTGCAAGAATACCCGCTGCTCCCGTTGCGGGACGTTGTGGTGTTCCCGCACATGGTAGTGCCCCTGTTTGTCGGCCGCGAAAAATCCATCCAGGCACTGGAAGCGGCTATGGAGGGCAGCAAGGAAATCCTGCTGGTGGCCCAGCGTGATGCGTCCACCGACGAACCCGGCGCCGGCGATGTGTTCGAAATGGGCACCCTGGCGACTGTCCTGCAGATGCTGCGGCTTCCTGACGGTACCGTGAAAGTACTCGTAGAGGGCAACGCCCGGGCCTCCATAAGTAACATCAACGAGGCCGATTACCTCACCGGCAGCGCCATGCTTCTGGAAGAGGAATCCCTTCCCGCCCGGGAAGAGGAAGTGCTGGTCAAGACCCTGATGGACGAGTTCGAGAAGTTTGTGAAGCTCTCCAAGAAGGTGCCGTCCGAGGTCTCCAACTCCCTGACCGGCATCAACGAGGTGGAGCGCCTGGCTGACACCATGGCGGCACACCTCGAGATGCGCATTCCCGAGAAGCAGGAATTGCTGGAAGCATTGGACGTGCGCAAGCGCGTGGACCTGCTGCTGGGCAAGCTGGATGGCGAAATCGACCTGATCGAGGTTGAGAAGCGCATCCGTGGCCGCGTCAAAAAGCAGATGGAGCGCAGCCAGCGGGAGTATTACCTGAACGAGCAGATGAAGGCCATCCAGAAAGAGATGGGCCAGCTCGGTGAAGGCAATAACGATTTTGAAGAGCTCGAGAAGAAACTCGAGGAAGCCGGACTCCCGGAAGAGGCCCGCAAGAAGACCGAGGCGGAGCTCAACAAGCTCAAGATGATGTCACCCATGTCCGCCGAGGCGACCGTGGTGCGTGGCTACATCGACTGGATGCTGGCGGTGCCATGGAAGAAGCGCAGCCGGGTTCGCCATGACATCGAGAAAGCCCGTGAGATCCTCGATCGCGACCATTACGGTCTGGACGAGGTGAAGAAGCGCATTCTCGAATACCTGGCCGTCCAGAGCCGCGTGAAGAAGGTCAAAGGGCCGGTGCTATGCCTGGTAGGGCCTCCCGGGGTGGGTAAAACCTCGCTCGGTCAGTCTATTGCCAGGGCGACCAACCGCAAATATACCCGGATGGCCCTGGGTGGTGTGCGGGATGAGGCCGAGATTCGCGGCCACCGCAAGACCTATATTGGCGCGTTGCCGGGCAAGCTGCTCCAGAAGCTGTCCAAGGTTGGGGTCAAGAACCCGCTGTTCCTGTTCGACGAGATTGACAAGATGGGCATGGACCATCGTGGCGATCCCGCCTCCGCATTGCTGGAGGTGTTGGACCCGGAGCAGAATCACACCTTCAACGATCACTACCTCGAGGTGGATTACGACCTCTCGGACGTGATGTTCGTGTGTACCTCCAACTCGATGAACATCCCGCCGGCCCTGCTGGACCGGATGGAGATCATTCGCATCCCGGGTTACACCGAGGATGAGAAGGTGAATATCGCCCTGCGTTACCTGCTGCCGAAGCAGATCAAGGCCAACGGTCTGCGTAAGGACGAGCTGAAGATACCGGAAGAGACCCTGCGCGACCTGATCCGCTATTACACCCGGGAAGCCGGTGTCCGTGGCCTCGAGCGTGAAATCGCGAAGATCTGCCGCAAGGTGGTCAGAGAGCACGTGGAAGCCGGTGAAAAGGCGTCGATAACGCTGACACCGGAGATGCTGGAAGACTATTCCGGGGTCAAGAAGTTCAAGTATGGTCTTGCCGAGGAAAGCGATCAGATCGGCCAGGTGACCGGCCTTGCCTGGACCCAGGTGGGCGGTGAGCTGCTGACCATCGAATGTGCCCTGACACCGGGCAAGGGCCGCGTGGTGAAGACCGGCTCACTGGGTGATGTCATGCAGGAGTCCATCCAGACCGCCCTCACCGTGGTTCGCAGCCGCGCGGCAGGCCTGGGTATTCCCGCTGACTTCCACGAGAAGCATGACCTGCACATTCACGTGCCCGAGGGTGCCACGCCGAAGGATGGCCCGAGTGCGGGTATCGGCATGTGCACCGGGCTGGTCTCCGCTCTGACCCGGATTCCCGTCCGGGCCGACGTGGCAATGACTGGTGAGATCACCCTGCGGGGCCGTGTGCTGGCGATCGGTGGTCTCAAGGAGAAGTTGCTGGCAGCCCATCGGGGCGGCATCAAGACCGTTGTGATCCCCGATGAAAATGTCCGGGATCTCAAGGAGATACCGGAGAATATCAAGGAGTCGCTGGAGATCCGGCCGGTCAAGTGGATCGATGAGGTGCTGGATATTGCCCTGGCTTATCCGCCCGAGGCTCATGCCGAATCGGCGTCCGGTGAAACCGGTTCCGGGAAACCCCGGGACGAAGAAGGCGATGCTGCCGAGCGCATAAATACACATTAAAGGCTTGATGAGTTGTTGACATGCCTGAGAGCCCGTTGGTATAACTGTTTCGCCGTGAAGCAGCCAATACCAAGGGCTCCCGCGCAGTAAGTGCCTATTCCGAACACCGGTTAACAGCCGCAAGGAATAATAAAACTGAAGAATGGAATTCTCGGAACGCTTATGCGATAGTCGAGAACGTCCGCGAAAAAATAAACCAACCTATAACATCTTCAACCTGAAATCGAAGGGGTTTAGTGTGAACAAGTCCGAACTTATCGATGCAATTGCAGAGTCCGCAGATATCTCCAAAGCCGCCGCTGGCCGTGCTCTGGACGCAATGACCAACTCCATCACCGGTGCCCTCAAAAAAGGTGATCAGGTTACCCTGATCGGCTTTGGTACTTTCTCTGTCAAAGAGCGTGCTGCTCGTACCGGTCGTAACCCGCAGACTGGTGCCGAGATCAAGATTCCGGCCTCCAAAGTGCCTGGTTTCAAGGCAGGCAAGGCCCTGAAAGACGCCGTCAAGTAACGGTTCTTTCTCCGGCGGCCAGCCTCGTGCCAGCCGCCCAGAAGAATTGAAGGCGCATTCCGGACAGGGTGCGCCTTTTTACGTTGTAACAACACTGCACGACCTCGACGGGGATTCGGGAGTAACATGCTTCAAGATATTCGGGAAAATGCCCAGGGCACCATTGCCAAGATCATCATCGGGCTGCTGATTGTATCCCTCTCCATTTGGGGAATGGACGCCATCATCGGCGGTTTCTCCGGTGAGCCGGAGGTAGCCACGGTCAATGGCGAAGATATTACCGAGCGCGAGTTTCTCCGCCTGGTGCAGCTTGAAAGCCAGCGTCGCCTGTCTCAGATGGAAACTCCGGATCCGTCCCTGCTGAATGAGGATCAGATCCGCAAAGATGTCCTGGAATCCCTGATCCAGGAATCGGTGCTGACCCAGGATGCTGCCAACCAGGGCCTGGCTCTTTCTGACGCTGACATCGATGCGCTGATCACGCAGATGCCGCAGTTCCAGGTGGACGGCAAGTTCAACCGGGACCGGTTTGTGGCAACGGTACGCAACATGGGCATGGGTGTGGGCGAATTCCGCGAAGCCATGCGCAAACAGTATGTGGTTAACCAGATTCGTGCGGGTATCGTGCAAAGTGGCATATCCACCCAGGAGAATGCTGCCCAGCTGCTGCAGATCCAGAACCAGACCCGTGACTTCCGGGTGCTGACCGTTCCTGCCAGCGCGGTTGCCGACCAGGTAGAGGTTACCGACGCGGAGATCGAGGCATTCTACGAGGAGAACGCAAGTTCCTTCCAGCAGCCGGAACAGATTGATGCCGCCTATATCGCGCTCTCGCTTGGTTCCCTTGCTGACAGCACCGAAGTCACCGACGAGGAGCTGCAGGCATACTACGAGGAGCGTTCCGATGATCTGGCACGGGAGGAGCGTCGTGCTTCCCATATCCTGATCGAGGATGGTGAGAACTCCGCTGAGACCATGGCGACCATTCAGGAGCGTCTGGCCGCGGGCGAATCCTTTGCGGCGCTGGCCGAGGAATACTCCATTGATACCGTCACCGCAGAGGAAGGTGGTGACCTTGGCTATGCTGGCCGAGGTGTCTATGACGAGGCCTTTGAAGAGGCTCTGTTCGCCCTGGAAGAGGGGGAGGTCTCCGAGCCGGTGGAAACCAGTTTTGGCGTTCACCTGATCAAACTTGACGATATTCGTCGTTCCGAGGTACCGCCGTTGGCAGAGCTGGAAGAGCAGCTGCGTAGCGAGTTGGCCCGGCAAAAAGCTGAAGAGCGCTTCGCTGAAGTGCGCTCGCAATTGGCGGATTCGGCCTACGCTGCCGATGACCTTGCCGGCCCTGCCGAAGAGCTGGGGCTGGAAGTTCGGGAGATCAGCGGTATAACCCGCGATGGCGGCCCGGCACCGTTTGACCATGCCGGTCTGGTGCGGCAGTTGTACTCTGATGATGTTCTTAACGGTGGTTACAACACCGAACTGATCGATGTCGGCGACAACCTGTCTGTGGTTGCCCGAGTCCGTGAGCATCGGGAGGCGCAGCAGCTGCCCCTGGCCGAAGTTCGCGACCAGATCCGTGAGCGTCTTGTGGCGCAGGAAACCCGTGGGGCACTGGCTGAGCGAGCTGATACGATCATCGCGAGCCTTGAACAGGGTGAGCCTGCAGAAGCCATTGAAGTGGGCCAATGGCAGTCCTATGAGGGGCAGGGTCGTAACGCCGGGGGCATTGCTCCGGCGGTCATGCAGACAGCCTTCTCCCTGCCGCGTCCGGATGA
Source organism: Marinobacter pelagius (assembly GCF_003315345.1). Classification (GTDB taxonomy): domain Bacteria; phylum Pseudomonadota; class Gammaproteobacteria; order Pseudomonadales; family Oleiphilaceae; genus Marinobacter; species Marinobacter pelagius_A. The sequence goes on along the minus strand of NZ_QNRO01000020.1, from coordinate 47,147 downwards.
CGGGGGCGTCAGCTATGGCAGCACCGTGAATGCCCGGCAGGCCGCTGTGGTGGCCCTTGATGCGGTCAATTCCGGCGAGGCTGACCGGGATAGCCAGGAGTTCGAGCAACTCCGTCAGTTCCTGGCATCACTGGAAGGCCAGCGCGAATACACCGCGTACCAGCAGTACCTGCGGGACCAGGCGGAAGTCGAGCGCCCGTAATACCGGTACTGAAACAAAAAAAGGGGAGCCAGTGGTTTGGCTCCCCTTTTTTTGTGCCCGGCATTCGAGGTTAATGCTCCTGTAACGTCTGGGTCTGCTAACTTGAAAATGGTTGGCTGGACGTTCAGCTCTGGGGGAAACGGGTCGCCTTGAGGCTTTCTTTTATCTTCTTGAGATGGCCGAGGAAATCCGCGCCCCGCTTGAGAGTGACGCCGGTGGCCAGGATGTCGATCACGGTCAGGTGGATGATCCGCGACGACATGGGCATGTACACCTCGGTATCTTCCGGTGCGGTGACTCCCAGGACCACGGTGCAGCACTCCGCCAGGGGGGATTCCGGATTTGTGATGCCGATCACGGTGGCACCATTCTCCCGGGCAACCTTGGCGATCTCGACGGTTTCCTTGGTCCGGCCGGTGTAGGAGATCAGTACGATCACATCGCCCACCTGGGAGCCGGCGGCCACCATGCGTTGCATCAGGGCGTCATCATAGGACATGACCGGAATGTTGAAGCGGAAGAACTTGTGCTGGGCATCCAGGGCCACAGAGGCGGAGCCGCCCATTCCGAAAAAGTTGATCTGCTTGGCCTGGATCAGGTAGTCGATAGCGGTTGCCAGGGCCTTGGGGTCCAGGGACTGGCGTGCCTTGTCCAGACTGGCAATGGTGCTGAGCATGATCTTGTCGGCAAACTCGGCAACGGTGTCGTCGGGTTCCACGTTCTGGCCGACGTAGGGCGTGCCGGTGGCGATGCTCTGGGCCAGGCGGATCTTGAAGTCCGGGAAGCCGGTGGCGGAGAAGCCGCGACAGAAGCGGTTCACCGTGGGCTCGCTGACGTCGGCGGCCCGGGCCAGGGCCGCGATGCTGTAGCGGGTGGCAGCGCTGGGATCCCGGAGGATGGCCTCGGCCACCTTGCGCTCGGATTTATTCAGGTTGTCCAGCCGGGCCTGTATATCTTCAAGCAGATTGTCGTCACGGTGCGACTGGTTCGCGGCCATGGTGTCGATACTCCCTGCATCTGGTGCAATGGTTATAAGAAAATCGTGGTGATTATACCGCTTTTCGTCCGGGATTGGGGTAGTAAAAATATCATTTAAGCCAATTTTTCCTTGGAAAAACGATTTTCAGCTGTCATTATTTGTTTAAAATTACTACATAGGTGGTCGGAGTTGCTAAAGCTGTGACTGCTGTCCAATACCAGAGAGAAGGAACCAATGGTCAATAATATCAATACCCGTTGTGACCTTATGCTGTTCGGCGCCCTGGGGGATCTTGCCCAGCGCAAGCTGTTCCCGGCACTTTATCAGCTGGAGCGGGCCGGATTGCTGGCGGAGGGAAGCCGGGTGCTGGCAATTGCCCGTACCGAGGCGGATACGCCGACCGTTCGTAAACAGCTGTTCGACAAGCTGAAGCACCATGTAAAGGACGCGGAGTTCGACGCTGACGTTGCCAACCGTTTCCTGGAGCGGGTGGATTATCAGCTGCTGGATTTCAATGATCCGGAAGGCTACGTAGCCCTGAAAGACTGGCGAGATACTCCGGCCAACGAGCTCATTGTCTACATGGCGACGCCTCCCTCGATGTACGGCGTCATTGCCCGGAATCTGAAAGCGGCCAGCTGCTGCAATGAAAAGACCCGCGTGGTGGTCGAGAAACCGATCGGCCATGATCTTGAGTCGTCGAAAGTCATCAACGACGAGCTCGGCGCGGTGTACAACGAGAACCAGTTGTTCCGGATCGATCATTACCTGGGCAAGGAAACGGTTCAGAACCTGATTGCCCTGCGTTTTGCCAACAACCTGTTTGCTTCCCAGTGGGATCAGAATCACATTTCTCACGTGGAAATCACGGTTGCCGAGAGCGTGGGTATCGAGGGGCGCTGGGGTTATTTCGACCAGGCCGGGCAGATCCGGGATATGGTCCAGAATCACCTGCTCCAGCTGCTGTGCCTGATCGCCATGGATCCTCCGGCGGACCTGTCCGCAGACAGCATCCGGGACGAGAAGGTCAAGGTACTCAAGGCGCTCAGACAGATTACCCCGGATATCATGGAAAGCTACGTGGTCCGCGGCCAGTACACTGCCGGTACCAGTGACGGCACGCCGGTGCCCGGCTACCTGGAAGAAGAAGGCGCCAATAAGGGCAGTGACACGGAAACCTTTGTGGCCCTCAAGGCCGAGATCGAGAACTGGCGCTGGTCCGGTGTTCCCTTCTATATCCGAACAGGCAAACGGCTGCCGGAGAAGCTCTCCCAGATCATCATCCACTTCAAGCCGGCGCCACACTACATCTTCGATCCGGACCAGAAGCACCTGGCCAACAACAAGCTCATCATCCGGCTGCAGCCCGATGAGGGTATGTCCCTGAAGATCCTTACCAAGGATCAGGGTCTGGACAAAGGCATGCGCCTGCGCCAGGGCCCGTTGGAGCTGACCTTTTCCGAGACCTTCGAAACCGACCGGATCCCGGATGCCTATGAGCGCCTGCTCTGGGAGGTCATGAAGGGCAACCAGTACCTGTTTGTCCGTCGGGACGAGGTGGAGTACGCCTGGCGCTGGGTGGACCAGGTCATCCGCAACTGGAAGGACAGTGGCGAGCCCCCCAAGCGCTACGCCGCCGGTACCTGGGGGCCGGTCGCCTCCATTGCCATGATCACCAGGGACGGGAGGAGCTGGTATGAAGATGCCTGAGATCGAGTTTCCAGAAGGAGTCCAGTCCTGCTTCGGTGAAACGCCGGAGGAAGTCGCCGTGTCGCTGGCAGACGCGGTGAGCCGGTTTCTGGAGCAGCGCCTGGCAGAGGCGCCACGGGCGAGTCTGGTGGTTTCCGGCGGCTCCACGCCTTTGCCTTTTTTCCGGGTCTTGTCGGAGAAGCCGCTGGACTGGAGCCGGGTGGATGTCCTCTTGGCTGATGAGCGCTGGGTCCCGGAAGGCGATCCGGCGAGCAACACCACCCTGGTCAAGGAGCATCTGCTTCAGAATTACGCCGCCGGGGCGCGGTTCCTGTCCCTGAAGCAGCCGGGCGAAACACCGGAGGAGGGGCTTGAGGCCGTCAAGCGTGAGCTGCGGGCTCTGGCCCTGCCGATCGATGTGCTGATCCTGGGGATGGGGAACGATGGCCATACTGCCTCGCTGTTCCCGGACGCGCCGGAACTACCGCGGGCCATGGACACTTCCAATCCCGAGATAGTGGCCCCCATGACGCCGCCCTCACAAGCCCAGCGGCGGATCACGCTGACCTACCCGGTGCTGGCGGAAGCCCGCTTCACCGCCTTGCACCTCAAGGGTGCGGACAAGCTGGAGACGCTGGAAAAGGCTGTCTCAAAGCCGGATGAGGTGATGGCCATGCCGATTCGAGGCTTTCTGAAATCGGGGCTGCAAATTTTCTGGAGCCCGTGACGGCTCTGACATCCCGTCTTGCAAGAATTCTGGAGATAACAGATGAATCAACTATCGGACTATCACCGGGACAGGGTTCAGGCCGTTCTCAATGCTTGCCCCCTGGTGCCCGTTATTGCGATCAACGACCCGGACGATGCCATTCCACTTTGCCAGGCACTGGTGGACGGCGGAATCCGGGTGCTGGAAATTACCCTGCGCACCGAGCACGGGGTGCGCGCCATCGAGCAAGTACGCAAGGCTATTCCTGATGCCTGGGTGGGGGCCGGGACGGTCACCAGTATTGCCCAGTACCGTCAGGTGGAATCGGCGGGCGCCCAGTTCGTAATCACGCCGGGTGTGACCGAGGCAATCCTGGAGTTTGGTGTTACCTCCCAGGCGCCGCTTCTGCCCGGGATTGCCACCGTCTCCGAGCTGATGATGGGCTACGCGTTTGGCTACCGGGAATTCAAGTTCTTCCCGGCCGAGGTGGCCGGAGGCCGGCCGGCATTGAAAGCATTCGCCGGCCCCTTCCCGGATGTGATGTTCTGCCCGACCGGCGGGATCAATCGCATGACGGCCAAGGATTATCTGGCCCTGGATAACGTGAAGGCGGTTGGTGGCTCCTGGCTGACACCGGCTGATGCGATCGCAGAAAAGGACTGGGGCAGGGTGACCGACATTGCCCGGCAGAGTCTGGCCGGCCTCTGAGTTGGAGCTGGCCCACTAAAAAGCCCACCGTGTCCAGGTGGGCTTTTTTGTGTCTGCGGGTGATCAGCGAATGTCTGATCCGACCCGCACGATCTTCATGGTGTTGGTGCCACCCTGGGCATTGACGTAATCACCCTTGGTGATCACCACCAGATCCCCGTCATTGACCACGCCTCGCTCGACCAGCTGGGCCACGGCCAGGGCGTTGGTCTGTTCGTTCGGAATCCTGGCGGAATCGAAGGGCACCGTCTGGACGCCCCGGAACAGTACCACCCGGTGCTGGGTGGTGTGGTGGCGGGAGAAGGCGAATATCGGCAGGCTCGACTTGATACGGGACATCAGTCGCGGGGTGGCCCCGGTTTCGGTCATGCAGATGATCGCCGTTACGCCGTTCAGGTGGTTGGCGGCGTACATGGCGGACAGGGCAATCGCCTCGTCGACATGTTCCATGCTTTCGTGGATCCGGTGCTTGGACTGGTGCATGGAAGGGTGTTTTTCCGCCCCCAGGCAGATTCGCACCATGGCCTCGACGGCCTCGGTGGGGTAGTCGCCCACCGCGGTCTCGGCCGAGAGCATGACCGCATCGGTGTAATCCATGACGGCGTTGGCCACATCCGATACCTCGGCGCGGGTCGGCATCGGGCTGGTGATCATGGACTCCATCATCTGGGTGGCGGTAATGACGACCCGGTTCAGGGACCGTGCCCGGTTGATGATGTGTTTCTGTACACCCACCAGCTCGGCGTCGCCGATTTCCACTGCCAGATCGCCACGAGCCACCATGACCGCATCGGAGGCCTCGATCACCGCATCCAGCGCGGCTTCGTCATGGGCCAGTTCGGCGCGCTCGATCTTGGCGACCAGGCCGGCATCGGAGCCGGCCTCGCTCAGCAACCTGCGGGCGATGTGCATGTCTTCGGCGGTGCGTACAAAGGAGACAGCCACGTAATCCGCGCCCAGTTTGGCGGCAGTGACGATGTCCTGCTTGTCCTTCTCGGTCAGGGCCTCGGCGGACAGGCCGCCGCCGCGCTTGTTCAGCCCCTTGTTGTTCGACAGCGGGCCGCCGATCAGTACCGTAGAGGTAATGCTGTGATCGTCTACCGATTCCACTTCCATTTCGATGCGGCCATCGTCCAGCACCAGGATATCGCCGGGGGCGACATCCGAGATCAGCTGCTCGTAGTCAATGCCGACCCGCTCGGAGGTGCCTGCCTCCTTGTCCATGGCGGCATCGAGTACGAATCTCTGGCCCGCTTCCAGGAACACCTTGTTGTCGGAAAAGCGGGCAATGCGCAGCTTTGGTCCCTGCAGGTCCGCCAGCAGGGCGACGAAGCGCCCCTGTGAGGCCGCCGCTTCGCGAACCCGGCGGGCCCGGGCGATATGCTCATCGGCGCTGCCATGGGAGAAATTGAGTCGGGTCACGTCAACGCCGGCCTTGATAATGGAGGCCAGGGCTTCCGGGGTATCCGTGGCAGGGCCTAGGGTGGCGACAATCTTGGTACGCCTGAGCATGGTATCTGTTCCTTTGTTTCGGTTACTGACTGGCTTTGACGAGTGCGATGGCGTTGTCGAGCATCCGGTTGGAGAAGCCCCACTCATTGTCATACCAGGCCATGACTTTTACATGACGGCCAAGCACCCGGGTATGATTTGCGTCAAACACGCTCGATAGCGCGTTATGGTTGAAATCGATGCTGACCAGTTTTTCGGTGTTGAAGCCCAGAATCGGGTTACTTTCTGCTGCCGAGCGCACCGCTTCGTTGATCTCTTCAGCCGAGGTGTCCCGGCCGGCAATGAAGCCGAAATCCACCAGTGATACATTGATGGTAGGAACGCGGACCGCCAGCCCGTCCAGTTTACCATCGAGTTCCGGAATCACCTTACCAATAGCAGCTGCGGCGCCGGTTTTGGTAGGGATCATGGATTGGGTGGCGGAACGGGCCCGGTACAGATCGCTGTGGTACACGTCGCTGAGTTTCTGGTCATTGGTGTAGGAGTGGATCGTGGTCATCAGGCCACTCTCGATACCGACGGCCTTGTGCAGGGCCTCTGCGACGGGTGCCAGACAGTTGGTGGTGCAGGATGCATTGGAAATCACATCATGCCCGGCTTCGAGGATGTTGTGGTTCACGCCATAAACCACTGTGGCATCGGCATCGGGAGAGGGAGCCGAGATAATCACTTTGCGGGCACCGGCGCTCAGGTGGGCTGCGGCCTTGTCCCGGTTGGTGAACAGCCCGGTGCATTCAAAGACCACGTCCACGTGGAAGTCCTTCCAGGGCAGTTCTTCCGGGTTGCGGATAGCGGTTATGGCAATCCGGTCACCGTTCACGGTCAGGGATTCTGCGTCGTGGCTGACGACGCCGTCAAAGCGCCCGTGTACGCTGTCGTATTTGAGGAGATGGGCGTTGGTTTCCGCGTCACCGAGGTCATTGATGGCCACTACCTGCAGTTGATTCCGGTAGTTATTTTCATAAAGTGCGCGGAGCACGTTGCGGCCAATGCGGCCGAAACCGTTGATAGCGATGCGGATAGTCATGTTTTGACTCCTGTTCTGTCTGTTTGTTGTTCGATTGCTCCTTGAGATGTAGTAAATATAACAACAAAAAAATGATAAATGAACGTTGTTGGGTGGAATGATCAAAAAAAGTAAGTAAAATTACATCCATAAATGACAACCGTATATATGAAGCAATGGAGTTCGCCATGCATCCCACCATTGACAAGGTCACCCAGCGAATCATCGAGCGCAGTCGCGCCACCCGGCAGGACTACCTGGACCGGATGAATGCCCTGAAAGCGCAGTCACCGCATCGAAGCTCCCTGTCCTGCGGCAATCTCGCCCACGGCTTCGCCGCCTGCAGTCAGGCCGATAAGGACACCCTCAAGTTCATGAACAAGGCCAACGTGGCCATGGTGTCTGCCTACAACGATATGCTTTCGGCCCACCAGCCCTATGAAAAGTTCCCGGATATCATTCGCGAGGCTGCGCATGGCATGGGCTCGGTGGCCCAGTTTGCCGGTGGTACGCCGGCCATGTGTGATGGCGTGACCCAGGGTCAGCCCGGCATGGAGCTCAGTCTTTTCTCCCGGGACACCATTGCCATGAGCACCGCCGTGGCGCTCAGCCACAACATGTTCGATGCCACCTTGCTGCTCGGTATCTGTGACAAGATTGTTCCGGGGTTGCTGATCGGCTCGCTGAGCTTTGGTTACCTGCCTACCGTCCTGGTGCCGGCGGGCCCCATGCCCTCCGGTCTGCCCAACAAGGAAAAGCAGCGGATCCGTCAGTTGTATGCCGAGGGGAAAGTCGGTAAGGACGAGTTGCTGGAAGCCGAGAGCAAGTCCTATCACAGCCCCGGCACCTGTACTTTCTATGGCACCGCCAACAGCAACCAGCTGCTGGTGGAGGTGATGGGCCTGCATCTGCCCGGAGCCGCGTTCGTCAATCCCGGAACGCCCCTGCGGGATGCGCTCACCCGGGCGGCCACGGAACAGGTGATCCGCCTTTCCAAGCCCCATGGTGGCGAGCTGGGCCTGGGTGACATGGTGGACGAGAAATCCATCGTCAACGCCCTGGTGGCACTACTGGTGACCGGTGGCTCCACCAACCACACCATTCACTGGATCGCCATTGCTCGTGCCGCCGGGATCATCATCGACTGGAACGACTATGCGGAGCTGTCCTCCGTGGTGCCGTCGATGACGCGGATCTATCCGAACGGCCAGGAAGACGTGAATGCCTTCCACGAGGCCGGTGGCACGCCCTACCTGATCCGCGAACTGCTGAATGGGGGCTACCTGCACAACGACGTCGAGACGGTGGTGGGCCACGGCCTGGAACGTTATGCACAGATGCCGGAGCTGGATGGCGACAAGCTGGTCTGGAAGCCGGCGGTCGAGAAAAGCCAGTGGCCGGAAGTGCTCAGCAGCGCCTCCGAACCCTTCGCGCCGAATGGCGGGCTCAAGGTCCTGGACGGTAACCTGGGCCGCGGTGTCATCAAGGTGTCGGCAGTGGCACCGGAGCATCACCGGATCGAGGCACCGGCGGTGGTCTTCAACGATCAGAATGATCTGAAAGCCGCTTTCGACGCGGGTGAGCTGGACAGGGACTGCATCGTGGTGGTCCGGTTCCAGGGCCCGAAAGCCAACGGCATGCCCGAGCTGCACAAGTTGACGCCTTATCTTGGTGTGCTTCAGGATCGCGGTTACAAGGTTGGCCTGGTGACCGACGGCCGTATGTCCGGCGCCTCCGGCAAGGTGCCTGCGGCCATCCACGTATACCCCGAAGCCCTGGATGGCGGAGCGCTCGCGCGGGTTCGTGACGGCGACGTGATTTGTCTCGATGCCGAGCAGGGCTCTCTGTCAATCCGGGTGGATGAGCAGGAATTCTCTGCCCGGGAGTCTGCAAAAGCGGACCTGTCCGCGTATCATTACGGCTATGGACGGGAGTTGTTTGGCTGGTTGCGCCGCTCGGCCAGCACCCCCGAAGAGGGCGCAAGCTTTTTCTGGAACCACGACGCATGACGGCAAAACACTATTCCCTGGTTGGCGATATCGGGGGTACCAACGCGCGTTTCGCCCTGGTGGAGCAGGGCGATGTCCGGCCGCAGGCCATCGAAGTTCTGGCCTGCGGCGATTACGATAACCTTGATCAGGCGGTCGTTGACTACCTGCAGAAGGTCGGTGTCCAATCCGTCAGCCAGGCCTGCCTGGCTGTGGCCTCGCCGGTTCGAGGCACGCAGATACGGATGACCAACAACCACTGGCGGTTTGATACCGAAGAAGTTCGCCAGCAGTTCGGCTGGTCCGCCTTCAAGGTGATCAATGATTTTACCGCCATGGCACTTGGTGTGCCCCACGTGTCCGAGGCCAACCTGGTGCACGTGTGCGGTGGCCCGGGCGATCCACGCCGGCCGCGCCTGGTGATGGGGCCGGGTACCGGTCTGGGGGTGTCAGGGCTTGTACCGATCAAGAAGGGATGGGTGCCGCTGATGACCGAGGGCGGCCACGTAGATTTTGCCCCCACGGATGATCTCGAGATGGACATTCTCCGTATTCTCAAGGCCCGCTTCGGACGGGTTTCGGTGGAGCGGATCCTGTGCGGTCAGGGCCTGCTCAACCTCTACCAGGCCCACGCCGAGATAAGGGGGGTTACTGCCCCGCTGGATGCTCCGGAGAAAATCACGGCGGCAGCCACGGGTGACAACGAACTCCTGGCGCGGGAAACGCTCCGGCATTTCTGTGAGATCCTGGGCCGTACCGCAGGCAACGGCGTTCTGACCCTGGGCAGCCTGGGCGGGGTGTATCTGTGCGGAGGCATACTGCCGAGATTCCTGGACTTCTTTCTGGAGAGCCCGTTCCGTAACGGATTCGAGGATAAGGGCCGTATGCGGCCGTTACTCGAATACACGCCGGTATACGTGGTGACGGAGCCCTACACCGGCTTGCTCGGGGCCGCCGAGGCGTTGGGTAACCCGGAGGTCTGACCCTATTCGGATAACAGGCGGCTGACATGGCGGAGGATCTGGACAGATTGTCATTTGATGAGCTGGTCAGGCGAGTGCGTGCCTGCACCATCTGTAAGGATGTCCTGCCACTGGGCCCCCGGCCGGTGATCCAGTTGAGCGAATCATCGCGGCTTCTGGTAGTCGGCCAGGCGCCAGGGCGGCAGGTCCACGAAACCGGCCTGCCGTTCAATGATCCCAGCGGGGACCGGCTCCGGCAATGGATGGGAGTGACCCGGGATACCTTCTACGACGAACAGAAAATGGCGATCCTGCCCATGGGCTTTTGCTATCCGGGCACCGGCAAATCCGGCGATCTGCCGCCGCGCCCGGAGTGTGCTGACGCCTGGCGGCAAGCTCTTCTGGCCCGCCTGCCGGACATCCGGCTCACCCTCCTGATCGGGCAATACGCCCATGCCTGGCACCTTGGCAGCCGAAAACGGTCAGTCACGGAGAATGTCCGGGCCTGGCAGCAACACTGGCCCGAGATCATCCCCATGCCGCACCCCAGCCCCCGCAATAATCGCTGGTTGAGGAACAACCCGTGGTTCGAGCAGGAGGTGGTGCCGGCGATGCAGGCACGGATTGCCGAGGTGCTCGGCAGCGATGACGGTCAGTGACCGGCAGGTACCGGCTGGTCTGACGTCTGCGTCACTTGCTGTTCCTGCCGTTGTTGGCTCAGGTACTGTTCCAGTACCTGGACATCCGCTTCGCTGGCAAACAGGCCCTGTTTGGTCCGGCGCCAGAGAATATCCTCTGATGTCATGGCCCATTCTTCCCGGACCAGGTAGTCCACCTCGACCCGGTAGAGGTTTCCGCTGAAGCATACCCCGAGGTCTTCCATGGAACGGCAGTCACTGAGGAAGCGGTAGGCGGCCGTGCCGTAGGTCCGCACATAACGGCTGATAATGTCCGGTGCCAGCCAGGGGAAGTCGGACTGGAGTTTTCGGCTGAGGGATTCGTGATTGTCGAAGTCACCACCTGGCAACACCGCGTTCCGGGTCCAGGGTTTTCCAACATCCGGGAAGAACTGGCACAGCTTGTCGGTAGCCGCCTCGGCCAGCTTCCGGTAGGTCGTGATCTTGCCTCCGAAGACGGAAATCAGGGGAGCCTGGTCCTTCTCGCGGTTCACCTCGAAGGAATAGTCCCTTGATGCCTTCTGGGCGTCTCCCTGCTCGTCGTCCATCAACGGCCGCACCCCGGAATAGGACCAGACGACGTCCTCGGGCGACAGCTGCCGCTTGAAATAATCATCGACGATTTTCAGGAGGTAGCGTGTTTCCTCCGGGGAAATTTTCGCCTCCCGGGGATCACCCTCGTAATCCACATCCGTTGTGCCCACCAGCGAGAACTTGTCCTCGTAAGGGATGACGAACACGATGCGGTCGTCTTCGTTCTGCAGGATGTAGGCCTCCGTGTCCTTGTTGAGCCGGGGCACCACGATGTGGCTGCCCTTGACCATGCGGATCATTTTCGGCGCCTGCATCGACAGGGTTTCCCGGAACAGCCGGCTGACCCAGGGGCCGGTGGCGTTGACCACCACCCTGGCGGTGACCGTGCGCTCACTTCCATCGAGGGTGTTGCGGAGGATGACGTTCCAGTGGTCAGCACCCCGGTCTGCCCTGACACATTCGGTCCGGGGCAGAATGGTGGCACCGCATTGTTGTGCCTTGCGAGCGGTCAGGACCACCAGCCGGGCGTCATCCACCCAGCCATCGGAGTATTCGAAGCCGCGGGTGATCTCCGGTTTGAGCGGATCGCTGACATCGAAGCTGATGGCGCGGGAGCCCGGCAGCAGTTCCCGCTTGGCCAGGTGGTCGTACAGGAAGAGTCCGGTACGGATCATCCAGGCCGGGCGCAGGTGGGGCCGGTGGGGCAGGCGAAAGCGCATGGGCCACATGATGTGGGGCGAGTTCCGCAGCAGGGCTTCGCGCTCTGCCAGGGCTTCGCGCACCAGGCGGAATTCGTAGTGTTCAAGATACCGCAGCCCGCCGTGGATGAGCTTGCTGCTGGAGGACGACGTTGCCGAGGCAAGGTCGTTCATTTCGCACAGCAGGACCGTCAGCCCCCGGCCGGCGGCGTCCATGGCGATGCCGGTACCGTTGACGCCACCGCCAACGACCACCACATCGAAGTCATCCTGCTTCCTTGTCATTATTCCGGAGCCTCCTGCGTTTTGAACCTATCTTACCTGCAACGAGTTTAGTGGTTCGGGAAGTGTTCTGCAGCTTTTTAACGACTTAACGGAATATCGAGCGGGGGGGGGGAGTGCGGGAGCATCGGACGGAGCTGGTGCTCCGTCCGATGAGGTGTTGCGGGGAAAGAATCAGTCCCGGATTCAGAGGCTGGTGGGTTTGCCGGCCTCCCGGCGGCGCTCTTCCCATTCCTCGCGGGTCTGGGCGGCCTCGTCTCCGGGCATGGAGTCAATGATATCGAAGTAATCCGAGCTGTACTCATCCGCCACAATGGTGTTCCGGTCCTTGATCTTCACCACGTGCACGGTCTGGACATTCTGGTGGTCAAACTCGCGCCAGTACTGCTCGTCTTTCAGCAGGCTGTAGCGGTGCCCCTCGAGGGTCCGGATGACGGATTTGCTGTCGGTAGTACCCGCACGCTCCACGGCGTCCTTGTACTGGTAAATGATGCTGTAGGCCGAGGCGGCAGAGGTGGACGGGCGCATCTCGTAGCGTTGGGAGAAGGCTTCGACAAATTCCTTGCCACGGGCATAGTTCTTCTCGTACGGCAGGTTCCAGACCCAGGGTGATGCACCGACGATACCGGACATGATGGTCGGGCCAACCTGCCGTGCCATGCCCAGGGTCAGGTTCGGCACCACAACCTGCATTTTATCGAGAACGCCCATCTCGTAAGCCACGTTCAGGGCCCGGACCATGTCATCACCGAACAGCACCAGCATCAGGACCTTGGCGTCACTGGCCATGGCCTGCTCCAAGGCGCTGCGGAAATCCGAGATCAGCGCGCGGGGGAACGGGGTCTTCACGCCCTGGTGAGCGTTGGTGTCCTCGGTGCCTGAGAACTTGCGCACGGATTCCTCGACGGACCAGCCCCAAGTGTAATCGGCGGTGATGTAGAAGTACTCTTCATTGGCATGGTTACGGCTGAGGTACTGACTCAACGCCTTGGCGGTCATCCAGGCGTTGTAGGGCTCACGGAACATGTACTCGTGGCCTTCGGCGCCAGTAGTGGCATTGGAGTAGGTGAGGGTGCCGAAGTAGATCGTATCCCGGTCGCGGGCAGCCTTGCCCGAGGCAATGGCTACGGCACTGGATACGCCACCGAACACCATCTTCGCGCCTTCCCGGTCAATCAGTTCGGCGGTGTTTTCCGCCCCCTGCTTGGGTTCGCCCCGGGTGTTGCGGATGACCAGCTCCAGCGGCTGTCCCATCACGCCGCCGGCCTTGTTGATTTCATCCACGGCCAGAAAGGCGCCGAGCCGCTGTTGCAGCCCCTGGTCCTTGTAGCGCCCGGTCTGAGGGTAGTTCAGCCCGATCTTTAGGGTTTCAGCATAGACAGTAGAGCTTGCCAGCATGAGCAGGCACGCCGAAAACAGGACTTTTCTCAAAGTCATGGAAGTTGGCCTCCAGAAGCAATATCACCGGTACGGTGAAAGATGATTTCTGATTGTTGTTTTTACGCGCACGTAAGTGTCAACGCAGATCATAAAGCCAACAATGGGACTAAGGTGGAAAATTCCGTAACAGTTTGTAGGCGGTTGATGTATATCAAATATTGGTGATCGGTCCGGGTCAGGGCACCCGCCGGCCACGAACCGCTTCAAGCAGTGCGAACCACAGGGTGCGTGGCAAAACCGAGTTGCAGCCCTCCAGCGCCGCCTTGATCCGGTCGTCGTTCATGCTCCCAAGCACCGGGATCGGCTGTCCCGGAATCTGACTGATCCAGGCAATCGCCAGCGAGGTTTCAGACAGCCCCGTGTGTTCCCGGGCAGTTTCCAGCAGATCTTCGGGCAGGTGCCCGGCCAGCTTGCCGCCGCCCAGGGGGGACCAGGCCAGCCAGCGCAAGCGGTCGCTGAGCTGGGCCTCATGGGTGCCGTCAAACAAAGGCTCAGCGTGAGTCAGTGACAATTCGGCCTGGTTGCAGACCAGTGGCAGGTCGGTGTTTTTCTGCAGCCACCGCCACTGTTCCGGGCGGAAATTGGACACCCCGATGTGGCGGACCTTCCCGGCACTGACCGCTTCTTCCAGCACCCTGGCCACGGGCTCGGCGTCCATCAGCGGATCCGGGCGATGGATCAGGAAGGTGTCCACCTGCTCAACCCGGAGTCGCCCCAGAGCCCGGTCGATGGCCCCGGATACGTGTTTCGCCTCGGCCCGGTAGTGTTTGGTCTGCCACTGACTGGTGTCTTGATGGGCCAGCACGATCCCCGTCTTGGTAACGATCCGGATCTTGTCACGCAGGCCCGGATAGGCTGCCAGAGCCTCGCCGAACAGGCGTTCGCACTCACCGTCGCCATAGATGTCGGCGTGATCGAAAACATCCAGGCCGCGCTCGAGCTGGCTTTCAATCCATGCCGCCAGGGTTTTGGGAGCATGCAGTTGCGGATGATCCAGCAGACGCATCATCCCGAGTATCAGCGGTGTGTTGGCCAGATAACCGGTGGCCTGTGAAGTCATGATTATTTCCTCCCGAAGGCGATGACCACGCGAGCTTGCGCAAAGGCTCAAGGTTGCCACACATTTCGCTGGATTCAATAGCTGACTGGTTCATGTCGGGCCGGGGTCTTTTCCTCTAGTTTTGACCGTAAATGCGGCTTTCCTGAAATCGAAAATAGCCGGCTGCCTCCTCGTCCCGGATAATCGCCGCCATTTCGTCTCCGAAAATGTCCTGGCTCAGGCTGTCCAGAGCTTCTTCCCGCTCGGGTCCCGGTTGGTATTTTTCAACGATGGCCTGCCGCTTGGTTTCATAGTTCTCACCCTGGGACCAGCGGTTGTCCCGGCTCCGGTCAAGCTGATCCCAGCGATCAAGGGCCTGCTCTTCCATGCCGAGTTGCTGGCGGATCCCGCGCAGCGTTTCATAACGCTGTTCCGGCGCCTGCTCGTGTAATGACTGCTGAACGGAGGTAAGGGAAAGAAAGCGATCGGTCAGTTCCTGGCGCCGTCGCTCCATGACACGGGCAGCCTCGTCGCCGTAGGCGTCCTGAATGGCCCGGGTGTAGGCCTCGGCCTTGGCGAGGGTGGGGCCGGGCTGTTGGTCCAGGTTCTTGAGTGACTGGCTCAGGGAATAATTACGCAGCTCCGATTGCCAGATGTCATCGGCGGCATCACCGAACAGTTCCCGGCGTTTGGCCCAGATGAAGTCCCGGCGTTCGTCCGGCCCCATGGATCGCAGGGTGTACTGCTGCTGTTCCATGAAATCCTGGTAGGCGATCATCGCTTCGGCCCTGTTCAGAAGCTCCTCGCCACGATCCGGAAACCAGCTTAGCAGCAGCGCCGACAGGCTTTCTCGCCAGTGCTCCGGATCGAACTGGTTGAGATACCGCATCAATTCGCCCAGCAACCTTACCTGCCCCCCGGGATGATCAAGCTGGCCCTCGAACCGGGCCATCAAACGTTCCCGAAAGGCCTCAAGGTCATCATTCACGGCAGGCTCTTCCTGTGTCGGAGTAGCCAGTGTTGGAGCCGTTTCCGGTTCCGACTTCCTGATTTCCTGTGGCGAGGATACATCCGGGGTGGTGGCTATGGTCATCTCACTCCCGGCCCACTGATAGGCCGCGACCGCGATCAGTGCCGAGCCGATTATCAGCACCGGGATTGGCTTTACTTTCACACCGGTCACCATTTGTTGTTTTGAGTTGTTGTCATGAACCGGTTTCAAACCTATCAGGCTCCGGTTGTTTGCAGTGTGAGCCACTACAAAAAAATGAGAAGGTATCACCTATTTGTTGCAGATGTGACATTTCTCACAACGGGACAAAAGGATATGGGCTAGAAATGGGCTGCCTGTTTTTTAGGCGCCCCGGTTACCTGTGTCCGGGTGGATCAGGTAGCAGTACCGTGGTCAGGCTCACAAAAAAAACAAGAGGCTAATACCATGAAGAACGAAAGTGCCCTGACAAGGGTGGGCGCAGTCATGCTCCTGGTCACCGGGATGGTGATCGCCCCTGCGACCCTGGCAAGGGATGCCAACCGTACCCAATACCCGGTGGTTTTTGCTCACGGCATGGCCGGGTTCGATGACATCCTCGGATACGATTACTGGGGCGACGACTACGGCACCTATGTACTCGACCCCTGTGACAAGTTCCTGGAAGCGAACTGCAACGGCGACATCAATGATGACCAGCGCAGTTTTGTCTCCTCGGTGACTCCGTTCCAGAGCTCCGAGGTACGCGGCTATCAGCTGGCAAACAACATCGAAAGCTACATGGCCACCTCCGGTGCCAGTCATGTGAATATCGTGTCTCATTCCCAGGGCGGTATCGATTCCCGCAAGGCTGCTCGCCTGCTGCGGGAACGCAAGGGTTACCGAGTTGTTCAGACCCATGTCAGTGTTTCATCGCCGCACCGGGGATCACCGGTCGCCAAGTATGTTCTGGATCACTACATCAACTCGATCACTGAAACCCTGGCCAACTACTACGGCAACGTGGTCTACGGAAGTGGCAACGACGCCATCGCCGGTGCCAAGCAGCTGGTTTACAACGACTACGATCCCAACGATGGCGTGACCACCGGCATGAAGGCCTTCAACCAGAAGTATCCTTCCAGCACGAGTTACGTTGCCAACTCGGTGTCCATGATGACGGCGCAGAATGGCAGCGGGGTGAATCCGGCCCTGTGGCTGTTGTCCGAACTGATCTACAACATCGATGGTGACGGCTACTGCTACGACGACTGCAACGGCGACGGTGCAGCCGGCCAGGGCGATGGCTACGGCGGTGACAGGGATGACGATGGTCTGGTTGGCATCAACAGCCAGCAGCAGGGCTACAGGATGCAGTTCTATGAGTGCTGGGGCTGTCTGGATTATGCCTGGGAGCAGCGTGGATTGGGTTATGTCAGCGACATCAACCATCCGAACAGTACCCAGATGACGTCGTCCAGCTACGTGATCAACCAGGATCATATGGATGTCATTGGCGTGGGCCCGGACAACTTCGACGAGATGGAGTTCTATGCCGCCATTACCGATTACATCGCGGATCGGGGCGACTGAAGTCAGAAATCAACGCGGAGATGAATCTGACCCGGACCTCGCCAGGGGGCCGGGTCAGAATTAGTTTGGGGGGCAACGTTCAGTCGTTTGTCGGACGGGAATTTTGACAGGCATCAATCCGGGGTTCAGCTTATGCTTTAGGGTAGGCGTTAATGTCCCATGGAAGCTCAAAGGAGTAGTAACCCGCCATGACTGACCGTAAATCCGAACTGGAAGCCCTGAAAGCCGACGTTCAGGCTCGCCTGAATCGATACCACGCCCACCAGAACCGAGAAGACGGCGCCCTGGACAAAGACTTTGAAGAACAGGCGACCCAGACCCAGAACGATGAAGTGGTCGACTCTCTGGAATCGGAGGCCCGTGCCGAGCTCGTCCAGATCGAGCATGCCCTGGAGCGCATCAATAATGGTGTCGGCGATGAGTGCGAATCCTGCGGGGAAGACATCGATCCGCGCAGATTGCAGGTACTGCCGTACACCACGCTTTGTGTCGACTGCGCCGGCGATTGAATCACCCGGAAGCAGAGGCAGGTATTCCAACTGTGAGCAAGGAAGCGGTCTTCCACACCCGGGGTGTGACCAAGGTTTACGACCAGGGTGAGGTACAGGTGCATGCGCTCCGGGGCATCGACCTGGATCTCTATGCCGGTGAGCTCGTCGTCATGCTGGGTGCTTCCGGCTCCGGTAAATCCACCCTGCTCAATATTCTGGGCGGACTGGATGTACCTACCGCCGGTGAGGTGCGTTACCGGGATCATGACCTGAGCGGTGCCAGTGATGCCGAGCTGACCCGCTACCGCCGGGAGCATGTCGGGTTCGTATTCCAGTTCTATAACCTGATTCCGAGCCTCACGGCGAGGGAAAACGTCGCGGCAGTCACCGAGATCGCCTCAGACCCCATGGCGCCCGACGAAGCGTTGGGCCTGGTCGGGCTTAAATCCCGGATGGACCACTTTCCCGCCCAGCTTTCCGGTGGGGAGCAGCAACGGGTGGCCATTGCCCGGGCCATCGCCAAGCGCCCGCAGGTGCTGCTTTGCGATGAGCCCACGGGAGCGCTGGATTCGGCCACCGGCGTGCTGGTGCTGGAAGCCCTGGACAAGGCCAACCGGGAAACCGGGACCACCACCGTCATCATTACCCACAATGCCTCTATCGCCGGTATGGGAGACCGGGTGATCACCATGTCTGACGGCAGGATCAGCGGCGAGTCCCGCAATGCCGAACGGCAGGACCCGAAGACACTGACCTGGTGACACCATGGCTCTGACTACCTCCTCAGCAACAGCAGAGCTGAACGACCAGAACAGATTTCGCCCGACCTGCCTCGCCGCCCCATGGACTTTCCGGTATTCACAACTTCGCAGCGTCCGCAGCTTTGACTTTGACATAACTGCCGGGTGCCTCTTCAAGCACGGGCAGATTTCCGTCCCCCGGGGTGCGGGCAGGAACCGTCTCTTCAGTGAACGCAGCAATCCATTCCAGCCAATACGGCCACCATGACCCGGAATGATGTTCCGAACCTTCAAACCAGGCGTCAGCGTCCGGCACCAGGGTGTCATTGGTCCAGTAACCGTATTTTTCCTTGTAGGGCGGATTGATCACGCCGGCGATGTGCCCGGAGCCGGAGAGCACAAAGCGGACATCGCCACCGTGGGCCAGGGCTCCCTTGTACGTGGTTTTCCATTTGGCGATATGATCCTGCCGGGCAGACAGGAAAAAAGAGGGCACATCGATTTCGGACAGGTTGATGGATTCACCGAGCAGGTTCAGGGAATCCGGCTGCACCAGCCGGTTGTTCAGGTACATCTGCCGCAGATAAAAACTGTGCATCCTGGCCGGCAGGTTGGTGCCATCGGTGTTCCAGTAAAGCAGGTCAAAAGCCGCCGGCTTCTGGCCTTTCAGGTAGTTATTGGTCCAGAACGACCAGAACAACTCGTTTTCCCGCAGCAGATTGAAGGTGAACGCCATGGCTCGGCCATCGAGATAGCCCTTGCGCTCAAGCATCCGTTCAATACCCCGGATTGAATGGTCGTTGATAAAGACACCGATGCCGCCCGGGTCCGAGAAGTCCAGCAGGGTGGTCAGATAGGTCGCGCTGACCACCGGGTTGCGGCGTTTTTTCTTGAGCCAGGCCAGCGTTGAGCCCAACAGGGTGCCACCGATACAGTAACCGATCGCATTCATCTGTTTTTCGCCGGTGGCTTCGGTGACCGCCTCCATGGCAGCCAGTGGCCCCAGCTCCATATAGTCTTCCCAGCCTTTGTCCCGGAGCGAAGGGCCAGGATTGCGCCAGGAAATAATGAACACGGTCTGGCCCTGGTTCACCAGCCACTGGATAAAGGAGTTCCTGGCGGTCAGGTCCAGGATGTAATACTTGTTGATCCAGGGAGGAACAATCAGCAACGGGCGTTTGCTGACGGTTTCCGTTGTCGGCGAATACTGGATCAGCTGCATCAGCTCGTTCTGGAACACCACCTTGCCGGGACTGGTTGCCAGGTTACGTCCCACCTCAAAAGCGGAGCGGTCGGTCATTCCAACGTTGAAGAGGGACGGGTTCTGACGCAGGTCTTCGATCAGCTGCCGACCACCGTCTACCAGGTTCATCCCTTTACGTTCCCAGGTAATCCGGAGCACCTCCGGATTAGTAGCCGGGAAATTCGAGGGCGACAGCGCACTGGTCAGTTGCCGGGCATAGAACAGCATCTGGTCCCGCCCTGCCTGCGGCATCCCTTCCATGGCAGCTACCCAGTCCAGGAACGTGCGGGAATTGATCAGATAGGCCTGATGGAGAACATCGAAAGGCAGGTGTTTGCGCCAGTCTTCGGCCTGGAAGCGTCGGTCGTCGGGTTCCGGTTCGACTACGGGCGGTTTATCCCTGCCCACCAGCCGGGCGAGGGTGTAATACCCCAGCGCGGCATGCTTGCGAGCCAGATCCAGCTCGGCTCCAGCGAACCGCAGCGGGTGGAGTAGCAGGTCCTCTGCCATCGTCCGGTAGGCATCCGACATTTCCGTTATCGTGGAGAGGGTTGCATCATCCAGAACGCCAGTATCTCCAAGCAATTTCTCCAGTTGCTGCTGGCCCTGACGAACGTTGGTTTCGAAACCGTTAACGAGCTGACCGACAGCCTTACCGAGAGTATCCAGACCGAACATGGTTTTCCCTTACTTGGCGGCTTTCGGGCCGGGTTTGGCTGTTTCTTCCGGCTCTTTCTCGAACACCTTCTGGATCTGCTCGCGGCTTTCGCTGAAGTAGTCCTGCCAGGCTTTCCAGTCAGCGGTGAACTGCTCACTCAGGGATTTCAGGGTTTCCGCCTGGTCTCCGGTCAGCCTTTTCAGACTCTCCAGATCACGGACTTCGGACACTTTTTTTGCCTGCTCCATGGTGACATCCGCATAACGACGGAAGGCGTTCATCTGCATTTCCGCGGCCTTGCCAAACTGCTCGAAGAGGGTTTCATTCAGACGGTTGGCTTTTTCAAACAGATCGTTGGTCATGGTTACAGTTCCTTTGCATACAGGTTGAATGAAGCTCTATTCTGCCTGAGCGGTGATGACGCAATTTTGACAAGCATCAATCCCGGGTTCAGCTTATGCTTTACTGTAAGTGTTTATTTCTCCTGGATCGCATCAACGATTGAGTCGGTGATGAATGCGAATCCTGCGGGGAAGAAATCGATCCGCGCAGATTGCAGGTGCTGCCATACACCACGCTTTGTGTGGAATACGCCGGTGACCTGATGACGCCATGGCCCTGACCACCCCCTCACTCAACACCAAGATTCGCCGGGAGCTCTGGCAGATGCGGGGTCAGGTGCTGGCCATTGCGCTCGTGATTGCTGGTGGTGTGGCGGTGTGTGTGCTGTCCCTCGTCAACTATTCGTCCCTGGTGTCCACGCGCGCGGTGTATTACGACGATTACCAGTTTGCCGAAGTGTTTGCCTCGCTCAAGCGGGCACCCCTGCATGTCACCGAGCAGATTGCCGCCATTCCCGGGATTTCCCGTTTCAGTGCACGGGTGGAAGGGGGCGCAAAACTGGAGATGCCGGGGTTCGAAGATCCGGTGTCCGCCCGCTTGGTGTCATTGCCCGAACAGGGCCAACCCGAGGTGAACCAGTTGTTCCTGCGCCGAGGCCGTCTGCCGCAGGCGGGCCGGGGCCATGAAGTGGTGGTGATCCAGGGCTTTGCCGAGGCCCATCAGCTGGAACCCGGTGACCGGTTTACCGGGATCATCAACGGCCGGCGCCAGCAGCTGACGATTACCGGCATCGCGGAGGCGCCGGAATTCATCTATGTGCTTGCCCCGGGAAGCATGTTGCCGGATTACCCGCGTTATGGCGTGCTTTGGATGGGACGGGAAGCACTGGCGGCGGCCATGGACATGAAAGGGGCCTTCAACAGCCTGGTTGCCCGGGTCGAGCCCGGGGTGCCGGTGGCATCGGTTATCGACAGCCTGGATCGGGTGCTGGACCGCTATGGTGGTACCGGCGCCTACGGGCGTGAGGATCATTTCTCCCACCAGATGCTGGACGATGAGCTTGCCCAGCTCCGCACCATGGCAACGGTTTTCCCGGCGATCTTCATGACAGTGGCCATGTTCCTGCTCAATGTGGTCATCAACCGATTGATCAGCACCCAGCGGGACATCATTGCCATACTCAAGGCCTTCGGGTACAGCAACGTGCAGATTGGCTGGCACTACAGCCAGCTGGTCCTGACCATTTCGGTGATCGGCCTGTTGCTGGGAGTGGCCCTGGGTGTCTGGGCGGGCCGGGCCATGGGTGAGATCTACATGGATTACTACCGGTTCCCGTCGCTGCTGTTCCGGCTGGATCCGGCCTGGCTCCTGCTGCTTGCGGTCGTTACCCTGCTGGTGGCCTGGCTGGGGGGCTGGCAGGCTATCCGACGCGCTGCCGCACTGCCGCCCGCCGAGGGCATGCGTCCCGAGGGCCCGGCCCGCTTTCGGGTTACCGCCGCTGAACGGTTTTTCGCGCCCCGCGGTTTCAGCCAACCCTCCCGGATGGTGGTCCGGCAACTGTTTCGGCGACCGGGGCGAACGCTACTGTCGGTCAGCGGCATTGCCATGGCCTCCGCCATCGTCCTGGTGGGGAATTTCCAGTTCGATGCAGTATCCCTGATGGTGCATTCGCAATTTGCCCGGGTCCAGCAACAGGATGTCACCGCTACCCTGATTGACCCGGTCAATTCACCGGCGGTGTATGACCTGCAGAGGCAGCCGGGTATCCGTTACGCGGAGGGACGTCGGGTGGTAACCGCTCGGCTGGTGAACGGGCACAGGGAATGGCGCGGCGCAATCACCGGCATGCCTGATCAGGCCAGCCTCCAGTTTGTGATCGACAAGGAACTGGAGCCGGTTTCCCTGCCGGAGGCCGGGCTGCTGTTGACGGATTTTCTGGCCAGACGACTGGATGTGAGCACGGGTCAGACGCTTGAGATCGAAATTCTCGAGGGCGATCGCCGCCGCGTCGAATTGCCGGTTGCCGGTATCACCAGCGAGTTCCTCGGGGTGGGGGCCTACATGCGGCTGGCGTCCCTGAACCGTGCGCTGGGTGAGGGGCAACTGGTCAATCAGATTCTGCTGAACATTGACCCCCTGCGAGCTCAGGAAACCTACCGCGAACTGCGGGAAACGCCCCGCATACTCGGCATCAGTATTCGTCAGGGGATGCTCGACAGTTTTTACGAAACACTGGCAAAAACCTTCCTGACGTTTACCCTTTTCATCAGCATGCTGGGCGGCATCATTGCCTTCGGCGTGGTCTACAACACCGTGCGGATTTCCCTGGCGGAGAAAGGCCGGGAGCTGGCAAGCCTGCGGGTCCTGGGATACACCCATAATGAGGTGAATCATATTCTGCTGGCGGAAGTGGCGGTGATGCTGGTGCTGGGAATCCCGCTGGGCTGGCTTGCGGGGTATGGTTTGTCCTGGGCCATTATTACGGCAATGCAGACCGAGCTCTACCGGGTGCCGCTGACCATCACTGCGCAGACACTGGCGATTTCTTCGGCGGTGGTTGTGGTTTCTGCTATCGCTTCGGGTGTGATCGCCTGGTGGCGTCTGCGCAACCTGGACCTGATAGCGGTCCTCAAAACCCGTGAATAATAATCAGGAGAACATCAGATGGATCAACGTTCGGGCGGGGTGCTGTGAGCAATAAACGGTTGTCGGGAAAATGGCTGTTCTGGGGATTGGTAGCGGTGCTGGCGGTGGCAGCGATCGCCTTTGCCTTCCGGCCCGATCCGGTCTGGGTGGATCTGGCGAAGGTCAGTCGCGGACCGCTGGAGGTCTCCATCACCGAGGAGGGCAAGGCCCGGGTCAAGGACCGGTACCTGATTTCGGCACCGGTCTCCGGCTATCTGCACCGGGTCTTGCCTGACGTGGGTGACTCTGTAAAAACAGGGCAGACCCTGACCGAAGTGGATCCGATGCCCTCGGCCATCCTGGATGCCAGAAGCCGGGCTGAAGCCGAGGCGAAAGTGGAATCGGCCCGGTCTGCGCTGCATTCGTCGCAGCAGAAGGTTGAGGCGGCTGAGGCCGAGGCCCGTTTTGCCCGCCAGGAGCTGGAGCGCCTTGAGTCACTGCGGTCCAGGAGTGAAAACGGCTTTGTCTCCGAGGAGGAGATTGAACAGGCGAGAGCCACAGCGGATCGGGCACAGGCCATTCTGCGCTCCGCCCGCTTTGATCAGGAAGTGATGGCCCACGAGCTGGCAGCGGCGCGTACCCGACTGGAAGTGTCAGCCGCCCACAGCAGTGGTGAACAGCCGAAGGAGCGGGTGGCGGTGACGTCTCCGGTCGCCGGTGCAGTGCTTTCGGTCGTGCGCAAGAGTGAAGGTGTGATTCAGGCGGGGAGTCCCATTGCCGAGGTCGGAGACCCGGCGGCCCTGGAGGTGGTCATTGACGTGCTCAGCTTTGACGCGGTGAAACTGCAGCCCGGCATAGAAGTTCGCTTCAGCGGCTGGGGCGGGCCGGAGCTGAAGGGTGTGGTCCGGCGAGTAGAGCCGGTAGGGTTCGAGGATATTTCTGCCCTGGGGGTAGAGGAGCAACGGGTGCAGGTGGTGGCAGATATCACCAGTCCTATCGAGCAGTGGCAATCCCTCGGTGACGGCTACCGGGTGGATGCCAGCTTCATACTCTGGTCTGACGAAGACGTGCTATGGGCCCCGTCATCCGCCATTTTCAGCTCCGAAGGCCAGAGCTGGGTCTTCCTTGCCCGGGACGATACCGTCCATCGTCAGCCGGTGCAGACCGGCCAGAGCAACGGGCTGAAAACCCGGATTCTCGATGGCCTGAAAGTTGGCGACCGGGTGGTAAGGCACCCGGACCGGCAACTGGAGGAGGGTGTCCGGATCCGTGCCCGCTGACAAGACAAAAGATGATTGGTTGTCACGTTGTGGGCTAGGCTGGGATCAACAACAAGAACAGGACAGGAGCCCCTGCCGTGAGTCAGTACGATACCCTGATTGTGGGAGGCCGCTATTTTGATGGCAGCCCGAATCCGTCCCGCATCGCGGATGCTGGCATCCGTGATGGCCGAATCCACGCTGTCGCCGTTGCCGGCGCCCACATTCGAAACATGGCCTTCTATAATCTGCCATTGCGATTCCTGAAACTGGTATACGAGAGCCAGCAGCAGGATGAGCCGGTGATGTCACTGGAGCGGGCCGGGCAGCACTGATTTTTAAGGCTGCGGGCGTACAATGCGACCATAAACCCGAAAATACCGACAAGAGAGTGCAGTGTATGGCGCAGAAACCGATGGCTGTTCTGGCCTGGGTGGGAATCTTTCTGGCAGTATTCGTCTGGTCGGGTATTGGCCCCAAGGACCGGGCGACCTGGGTCCTGGAAGTGCTGCCCGCCGCCATCGGCTTCATACTTGTTGCCTGGTGCTATTTCCGCTTTCCCCTGACCTCACTGGCTTACTGGCTGATCCTGGTGCATGCCGTCATCCTGATGGTGGGTGGTCACTACACCTATGCTGAAGTGCCCCTGTTCAATCACTTGGGCGACTGGTTTGGCTGGGAGCGCAACAATTACGACAAACTCGGGCACCTTGCCCAGGGCTTCATCCCGGCGATGATTGCCCGCGAGGTGGTCCTCAGGCTGGAGGTCTTCGCCCGGTCCGGCTGGTCCTCGTTCTTCATCGTCTGCTTCTGTCTTGCCGTCAGTGCATTGTACGAGTTGATCGAATGGTGGGTGGCGCTGCTGAGTGATGAGGCGGCCGAGGCCTTCCTGGGTACCCAGGGTTATGTCTGGGATACCCAGTCGGATATGGCCTGGGCCCTGTCCGGCGCCATTCTGGCGCTGGTGCTGCTTGGCCGTGTCCATGACCGGCAGCTTGCCCGTGTGGCCTCCTGAACCCGATTGAAACTGACCTGTATTGAACCTGACGGAAACCTGTTGTTATGTCTGAATCCCGAAACGGCGCGAACCAGTCCCGGGGACTGCCGAAAAGTCAGTTGATTGGCCTGGTGGTCGGTGCCTTGTTTCTGTTGATGACGTTGTTTTTCCCGGCCCCTGAAACCATGGGCCAGGAAGCCTGGGCTGCTCTTGGCCTTATGCTGTTGATGGCCACCTGGTGGAGCACCGAGGCCATTCCGATCCCCGCCACGGCGATGCTGCCCATCGTGCTGGTGCCAGCGCTGGGGTTGGGGTCGGTTTCGGCGGCCACATCGCCCTATGCCCATCCGATTATTTTCCTGTTTCTCGGTGGCTTCACCCTCGGCCTGACCATGCAGCGCTGGAACCTGCACCGTCGCATTGCCCTGTTGACCCTGAAAGCGGTCGGCGACAAGCCGAAGCGCCAGATCGCCGGGTTCATGCTTGCCACCGCATTTCTCAGCATGTGGGTGAGTAACACCGCCACTGCGATCATGATGCTGCCCATAGGCCTCTCCGTGATTGCCATGGCCGACGGTTCCAACCCCGACGGTGTTCGGCGTTACGCCACGGCGCTGTTACTGGCCATCGCATACTCCGCCAGTATCGGTGGTATCGCAACCCTGATCGGGACACCGCCGAACGCCTTGCTGGCGGCCTACCTGAGCGAAAATCAGGGCATCTCGGTGGGTTTTGCCCAATGGATGTTGATAGGGGTGCCGGTGACGGTCGTCATGCTGGCGCTTGCGTGGTGGTGGCTGACCCGACGTGATTTCGGTCTGGCCCATCAGGGCGACAGCGGTGACCTCATCCGCGACGAGCTGGCAGCACTGGGGCCGCTGGGCAAAGGCGAGAAACTGATCGGGGCGGTGTTCCTGATCACCGCAGCCACCTGGATATTCCGGCCCCTGCTATCCGACGGGCCGATGCCCTGGCTCAGCGATACCGGCATTGCAATTGCGGCGGCGATTGCCATGTTCCTGATACCGGTAGATACCCGGGAACGCCAGTTCCTGATGGACTGGGAGACCGCCAAGGGCATTCCCTGGGGTGTTCTGCTGCTGTTCGGTGGCGGCCTGGCAATGGCGGGTGTTATCAGCAGTTCGGGCCTCGCCGAGTGGATTGCCGGCTCCCTGGGTGCCGCCGGGACGCTGCCGACGCTGCTACTGATTGCCATTGTCGCAGGGGTGATCATCTTCCTGACCGAGGTGACCAGCAACACCGCCACGGCTGCGGCTTTCTTGCCGCTGCTGGGGGCGCTGGCCATGTCTCAGGGCGTGTCACCGCTGTTGCTCACCGTGCCGGCCGCCATTGCCGCCAGCTGCGCATTCATGATGCCGGTGGCAACGCCGCCCAATGCCATCGTGTTTTCCAGTGGCGACATGAAGATCGGCGACATGATCAGTGCCGGCTTCGCCCTCAACCTGATGGGCATCGTGGTGGTGACGCTGTTGTGTTACGCCCTGCTGGGGATCGTCTTTACCCTCTGACAATCCGGGGGATGCTTTCCCCCTGAACCTTGCTGAGCACCCCCTGGAAGGCTCATCGGCCTCCGGGGGCGTTGCTGTTCCTGCCATGAACCAGGTCTCAAGACGTTACTTCAAGGAAGCTTCTGCAGAGGCAGATTTGAGGCACAGTTATCTTTAAGGGGCCCGGTATTTCGGTATCTTACCGTAACAACATGTAACCCGATGCTTGCTGCGGGTCATAAAAACAGGGACTTCATCTGACATGCTGCTGGTGCTCGCCGGATCCATTCTTACATTCGCCATGGTGCAGGAAGCAACCTTGGTCGAGCCGTTCGAGAAAGGCTCCATTGTGATCGAGCAGGACGTGGATGCAAGTCCCGTAAAGCTGCGCTCGGATTTCCGGATAGAGCCCCTGGTTGAGCAGAAGTACCGAAACATCGTCCGGCAGGCCTACGACTACAGCTGCGGCAGTGCGGCCCTGACCACCGTGCTGAATTACTACCTCGGCCGTACCCTGTCGGAACGGCAGGTGATGGAAGGGCTGCTGCATTACGGCGAAAGTGAAAGGATCGTTCAGCGCCGCGCCTTTTCCATGCTGGACATGAAAAGGTTGGTGACGGCGCTGGGTTATCCGTCCGGCGGCTTCCGGGCGACCATCGAGGATCTGGCCGACCTGGATCACCCGGCCATCGTTCCGATCCATCACGCCGGTTTCAAGCACTTCGTAGTGCTGCGCACCATCCGGGATGGCCGGGTTTACCTGGCGGACCCCTCGGTGGGCAACATCTCTTTCACCCTCGCTCAGTTCGAGGAGAAGTGGGACGACAACGTGCTGTTCATTGTCTTTCCCGGTAGCGATAAACCCCTCGATAACCTCGAGCTGAAAGAGGAAGACCTGCGCTTCATCGATGACCAGACAATGACCCTGCTGGCTCTGGAACGAATTCCGGTGTTCCACGAAGCCACGGAGAGACGCATCAACAACTTGCTCGAACGCCAGAAAAACAATCCGGACGGTAGTGTCGAAAACACCCGAAAACAATTGCATTACCGCCGTAACTAATTCTCCGGGCGCAAGGCCCGGCACAGAATCACTACAAATAAAATAAGGGAGTCAGGATGAATCGTTGGTTTGTGCGAGGTTTTATCCTTGTTTCCGCCACAGCGCTGTTTCCAGGCACAGTGCTGGCACAGGAGGAAAGCGTGGACCAGGCGCGGGAAGCGCTGGCCAGGCAGGAGGGCGATGAAGACGCCTCCAAACAGCTGGAAGAAGTGTTTCAGGCTGCCGAGAAGAACTACTCTCTGCAGAAGAAGGGCACCCACTCGCTGAACTACTCGTTTGACTATTCCTACACCGCGGACCAGCGCCTGGACCTGGCGATCACCAATGGTTCGGTGCGCAATCTGGATGTGGTGCCGTCGGCCACCCATGACTTCACCAATGCCTTTTCCTACGATTACGGTCTGCTGGATAACCTGACCATCGGCACCCGTATCCCCCTGGTGGTCAAATATGATACCCAGGATGAGCTGAGCATCTACGATTTCGGTGACGTCTCCTTCACCGGTCGCTGGCAGCCATTCGCCTATGTGCCGGGCAAGATGTCGACCACCTTTTTCGGCACACTGACCACCAAGACCGGGGTCAGCCCCTACGAAATCGACATCAAGGAACAGCTGTCCACGGGCAGCGGATACTATTCCGCAGGTGGCGGTGTGAGCCTCTCCAAGGTACTGGATCCGGTTGTGATTTTCGGGTCGGTCAGTGCCAACTACAACCTGCCGGCCGAGGATCTGAACCAGGTGCGGGGCGCCCGATTGCTGGTTGAGGTCGAGCCCGGATTCGGTCTGTCCGGTTCAGCCGGTTTTGCCTACTCGCTTTCCTACGACATCTCCCTGAGCATCTCTGCCCAGTTGAGCTATAGCGACGAAACCATCCTGACCTTCTCAAACGGTGAACAGGCCGTGGCCCAGGACCAGATGACCGGTTTCCTGAGCATGTCGCTTGGTACCCGGGTCAGTGATACCACCATCGTGAATACCAGTCTGGGCATCGGCCTTACCGAAGACGCGCCCGACTTCTCTATCGGGGTATCCCTGCCCATCAACTTCTCTGGCCTCAAAGAGTGAGTATTGCGGTCCACGAACCACGGGAAGGGAAGGAATTCATGGGACATAACAGCCATAAACGGCAGATTCTCGGGGCGGTAATTGCCACGACCATCTCGTTTGGCGCCCAGGCCCAGTTGGCTCAGAATCTGACTATTCACCCCAAGGCGCTGGCACTGGGCAATGCGGTCACGGCCGATCCGCCGGGCGTGATGGCCATCCATTATAATCCGGCGGGCCTTACCAGGCTGGACGGTCGTCAGCTCGAAGTGAACCTGATGAGCGTCTACCTGGACATTGATGCCGATTTCACGGCCCCGGAAGGCTATGAGATCTTCGGTATCGATGGCCTGGAAACGGATCCGTTGACCGGTGAACAGCGTGATCCGGTCGCCAATACCCACAGTCATACCAATAACGTTGCCCTGTACCTGCCCGGTTACGGGATTCTCAGGGCACCCCCGGGGCCGGCCATCGCGCCCTCGGCCGGAATCAGTGTCAACCCGCCGGGGTCTAAACTTACCTTTGCCAACGCCTTCTACCTGCCCCTGGCGGCCGGCTTCTATCGTGACAAGGACGACCCGGGCCGCTATCAGCCCCAGGCCACCGCGTTGCAGCGGACGACCTATCTGTCGCCGACGGTTGGCTACGAGATCAATGACGAATGGTCGGTGGGTGCCGGAATCCATCTGTCCCATATGGGGATTGCCGCCGACCAGTACATGCGGGCACCGAACATGCTGCTCGGGGTTGCCGAAATATTGCAGGACGCCTTCAACTGCGAGAGCGGGGACGAGCCCCTCCAGCCCTGGCTGGCGTTGTGTGGCGGTAATGTCGGGCCCTGGGACGATATCGGTGCTTTGAATATCAACGTTCAGGAGACCCTGTCACCCACCTATGCCCTGGGGGTGATGTGGGAGCCCACGGACTGGTTCAGTTGGGGGGCGAGTTACACCTCCGAAGCCGAAATGAACATGAAGGGCACCTTCGAGATCGAGTATACCGACGACTGGTCGGGATTCTGGCAGAGTGTCAACGGCTCGGTCCTGGGGGCGATCACCTCGGCGATTCTCAGCCTGCCATCCGGTGCGCCCCGGGAGGCCGGTAACGTCAGCATGGATCTGGTCTATCCCCAGCATTTCCAGACCGGCATCAGTGTGGATGTCCACCCGAAGCTCACTCTCAATGCC
Organism: Marinobacter pelagius; assembly: GCF_003315345.1. Classification (GTDB taxonomy): domain Bacteria; phylum Pseudomonadota; class Gammaproteobacteria; order Pseudomonadales; family Oleiphilaceae; genus Marinobacter; species Marinobacter pelagius_A. The sequence goes on along the minus strand of NZ_QNRO01000020.1, from coordinate 16,997 downwards.
GACATCGGCTGGACTGACTACGCCCAGTGGGATGCGTTCGTGTTCCGTTTCGACCGGAATCTGGAGTTCCTGAATGCCGCGCGGATTCTGTCGCCGGACAACGCCACACCCAACACCCTGCGCCTGCCGCTGGGCTTCAAGAGTCAGTGGAACTGGGCCTTCGGTGCCGAGCTGCATGTCTCTTCACGGCTGGACCTGCGAGCCGGCGTTGAGATCCGGGATTCGGTTATTCCCGACGATCAGCGTCAGGTGATGGCGCCGTTCGGTGGTGCGAACCTGTACAGCGTGGGCCTGGGCTACCAGTGGGACAAGGATACCGAGATCGACATGAATCTCAGTTACCTGCACTCCATCGAGACCATTCCGGCGGATACCAGCTGTAACGTGAACTGCGATAACATCACCAATATCATCTACAACCCTTACGCCGGTCTCGACATCAAGACCTCGCTGCGCGTTGTGATGGCCGGTCTGAGTTTCCGTACGAAATTCTGATTAACCGTGTGGACACCGAAAGGTAAGCCCTGTGACCCGAAGACCCTGGTACCGGATTCCGATTGTTGCTGCTGCCATCGCCGTACTGGCCGGGTGCCAGGTTGGCGGTGCGCCGGTCAGTGAGCGGGAGGGTTACTTCACCTGGGTGGATGAGCAGGGACAGGTGCGTTATTCGCCGATTCCGGAAAAAACATCCGACGGGGCCAGGGATAGCGAAGCCGGGTCAGCGGCAGCGCCCGAGGATTCGTCCGGCCAGGAGGAGCCGGCCACGCCTCCGGCGCTCCAGCCGGAGGAGGAATATACCCTGGAAAACTATCCCGACGCCGAACAACTGGCCCGCGACGGCTATGTCCGGCCCGGGGAGCGCCGGCCCTATTTCACCTGGCGGGATGCCGAAGGCAACATCCGGGTGAGCTACTACACGCCGGATACCCGCACCGATATCCAGAAAGGGCGGGTGCAGCCGCCCGTTGAAATCACCCCTGCCTCCATCCATCAGCCCGGTGCCGCTCCGGTACCTGAGACGCCCGTGGAGGGTTACGATCCGGACGCCATGGCCATTCTGGGCGTGGAAGAGGAAGCCAGCTTTTTCAGCCAGTTTGCCGGCAGCTGTTGTCAGAACCTCAGCACACGGGATCGCCACTCCTGGATCAGTGGCCGCGAGTTTGAAGTGGATATCAGTGACGCGTCGGAGCGCCATGATTTTGCCACCGGAACCAGCCCCTTCGCCCTTGTTGCCTTGCCCGATGCCCGGCAGTACCCGGATTTTGTCTTCAGACTGCGCTCTTTTGCCCGCGATGGACTGTTTGTGCCGTCACTGGCCTTCCTGGATGAGGAGCTGCGGCCTGTCCGGGTGGTGACCGACATGGCAATGGGGTTTGAACCCGAAAGCTGGCATTCCCGCGCCTATCTGCAGGCCTGGATCCCGGCTTTCCCGGCCCGGGGTGAACGCTGGATGGTCATCTTCACCCGCGCCCAGGACCTCGATGGCCAGACTGTGCTGGAAACCGGGCAGGGCCCGCAATCCATCCCCCACGTCAGCACCGGCGAGCTTGGGCTCGAACTGGTTGTCGAGGATTAGCCAGGTTGCTGCTCAGTTCTCCGGCTGGCTCAGGTCCAGCCAGGGCTGGGACAGCCAGTAGAACCGGCCATCGCCGGCGGGATGGGTGCAGTTGTAGCGAAAGCGGCGGCTGCTGAACGCTTCCGGCGCCTGGACTCTGACCATTCCATCCTCAACAGTTTCGATCTCGATCCTTCCCATGCCTGAGGCGAAACAGGTGAGCCGGTCAGGGGTCATGGTCTCCGGCAAGGCAAATTCGAGCACCGGCGGATTGCTGGTGATGACGCCATCCGGGAGGTCGGCAGTCTCGACGGGAAAGGCGCGGCTGAGCAATTTGTTCTTCAGGCTACCGAGCTGTCCGTAGGCATTGGCCATGGGAAACCGTGGCAGCCGGGTCGGGGCGGAATGGACGCCAATGGGCCCGGAATGCTGGCTATAGCCGTACCACCCCTGGTCCGAGATTTGCTCCTCCAGCGTGGAATCGAATTCCCCGTATGGGTAGGCAAACATCGGGGTGTCGACCCCCAGTCGTTGCTTCAGCTCCCGTTGGGCGCCATCCAGGCTGTGTTCGATCCGCTGTTGCCACTGATCTGCCGGTTCATCGGGTTTCCGGGCAAGGTGCCCGTGATCGGTACTGTGGTTGGCCAGGGTCACACCTTCGCGGCTCGCCAGTTCTTCCAGCTGATCCCAGGTCATGTAACCGGTGCGGCCGACGGCGTTGGTGTTGACGAAAACCGTATAAGGGTAGCCCCGGTCCGCCAGCATCGGTGCTGCGGTGGTATAAACGGATTCGTAGGCATCATCGAAGGTCAGGGCAACGGTATTTTCTTTCCTGCTCTCTTCCCGGGCGTCCCGGGTTCCGGCCAGCAATGGAACAACTTCCAGCCCGAGGTCCTCGATCATCTGCAATTGCCCCTCAAACAGGGAAACTGAGGTGCTGGTGGACGGAGGTGTGGCATCGCTCACGTGGTGGTATTGCAATACCACCAGATCGGCCTGCACCGATGTGCTGAGCGTAAACGTGAGCAAGGCGAAGACAAGATTTTTGGTCAGCATGGATTCCTCTGGTCTTGCGGTGGATCAGGCCGACAGCCGGAAGTGGGATTTGAGCACGGAGAAGGCCTGGTTGAGTTCCTGCACTGAGGCGGTGTCGCCCCCGCGGTCGGGATGCACGGCCATAATGAACCGTCGGAAGCGACTTTTGACGGTGGCAAAATCGCCCGGTAGGGAGTCGAAACCGAGTACCTCTGCCGCCCGTAGCAGCTCGGACGACTCCGGAGAGCATGTAGGGCGCCTTGCCCAGAAGTCATCCATCATTCTGCGGATGCGGTCTCCGGACATCCGGTACTGGTCCAGATCAAGATAGAAGCGGCGTAGCCCGTCTTCCTGATCCGGCGGGCCGGTGCCGGAAACGACCGTTTGTGGTTTCAGCCGGATTTCCAGCGGCGAGATTTCCAGGCTCTCCCCGGTCCCGGCCAGTTGGTCCCGGAGCCGGTAGAGCACGTGGAACAGCAGAAAGTGAACGGGATAGAGGCTTTCAGGGTCGCGGAAGCTGACCTCGCCGATCAGTTCCCAGGGAGGCGCCTGGAGTGCGCGGATCAGCGCCAGTTCACTGGTGCCCCGGGGCGCCTTGCGCAGTTCGTGCTCCACTGCCACGAGCAGGTGCTGGACCTGGTGATCGAGCAAACGATGCGACGCTTCGGTGTCCTTGTGATCGGTCAGGGCGGTATCTGTCATGGAGGCTATGGTAGGGGAGAGTGCGGCTTCAGGGAAGGTCTCCGGGAGCCTCCGTGTGACCGCGGGTTGCAGTATCTCCTTATCCGGTATCCTGTCCCTGATACTCGGTGATGCGTATAATCGCACCCTCATTGACCTTACGAACGTGGTTTTTATGTCCGAAGCTATGATCGCCAAATCCGCTGACCAGTTGCCCGCTTCCGAGCAGGATCGGCGCCAGAAACTGGAGCTGAACAAACTGCAGAAACGTTTGCGCCGTGAAATGGGGCAGGCGATTGCTGATTTCTCGATGATTGAAGCCGGTGACAAGGTTATGTGCTGCCTGTCCGGTGGCAAGTTGTGTTCAAAAACCACTTTGTAACCAATCAAATCGAGTATCGCTAGTCGCTAGCTCCCGCCAACTTAGTCTTTCAAGTCAGATTTCCATTATATTTTTGCTTACTTTGTAAAGTTTGCTATCTTTAAGTGCAAAACTTAATTGCCTAAAAAGAATTGTAAACTATGAAGGTGAGTCAATATAAGGTTGGTGCGAAACGATTTGTTGCATTAGTCGGTGAGCATGAGATTCCCGTGAGGGCGCTTGCCAATGCGTTCATTTACGATGAGTTTTTGAGTGCAAGCTTCTCCACAAAACTGCGTGTAGCTCAGGAACTAAAACTCACACTGGATTACTTCGATTCAGTTTCAATCGATGTGGAAGGTCGAGTAGCATCTGGGGAGTTTCTTACGCCCTCTGAAATCAGTTCTTTCTATGGAGTCATGAGGTTAAGAAGAGACTCATTTGAGATTCGTGAAAAAATATCAGTGATTTCAATAAGGTTAGATAGCAAAAAATTTCGCAACGCCGTGGCAGCGTCTCAATTTACAAACAACAAAGTAGATGTGGAAACTACAGCTGGTCGGGTTAGAACTCTCAGGAAGTACATCACCTACCTCACAGACTATTTCCACGGTGACCGAGCCTCACAGGAACTGAGATACAGAAAAGATAGGCTCGTGGCACGCTTGAAGGCAAAAGAGCGATATAAGTCAGCCAAAGCTACGAAAACAACTTTCTCTTCTGTTGAACTGTCGGAGAAAGTTATACCTGATGAGTATTACGAACGTTTCCTGGAAGTGATTAAGCCTTCAAGTAAAGATAACCCCTTTAAAGCCAGTAAGTTCCGAAATTACCTAATCCTATCCATCATGAATCAAACAGGAATGAGAAGGAGTGAAATTTGCAAAATCAAGATTTCAGACTGCTTGTTCCATGGTTCTGGAACACTGATCAGGGTTTACTCTACCCCTGATGATCCTACTGATTCGAGGTTAAACAAGCCTAACAAAAAATCGGGACGATCTCATTTTTCGGGAATCAAGCCGGAACTGATGGGGGAAATCTCGTTTTACGTGCAGCATGTAAGGAACAATTTCGAGAAAGCCCGACAGCATGACTTCCTGTTTGTGGCTGAAAAGGATAGCAAAAAAACAGCTGGTCAACCGCTTACAAGAGAAATGGTCAATTACATTTCAGCGAAAGTGTCTCGGAAAACTGGTTTTGATATTAATCCACACTTATTAAGGCACAAATGGAACGAACGTTTTAGTGAGAAAGGCCGCGAGAAGGGCCTGGACCGAGATTTTATGGAGGATATGCGACGAAATGCAATGGGGTGGCATCCCGAGTCAGATATGGGGCGGATCTATAACGACAAATTTGAGCAAATGGCAGCTATCAATCTAATGCTCGAGCATCAGGAAAAAGTGGATGGAACAAAAAAATAAAGGCGGGGCAGCTGTAGTTGAAGAGCTTCCAAGCAGCTTTACATCTCAGGCCGGGCTTCTTGTCGATACCTCATCAACCAAGTGGAAACTGGCTATCACCGGAAAAGGAAGAACGGTAGATCTTACCTGGCTTCACGAATTGAGTCATGAGTCAGAGCTTCGTTTCGCAATAATGGAAGGACTGATCCATATAAGTGAGGTTCAGGCAGCAAAGTCAGTGTGCACCAAAGTTTTTGCTTTGCGCGAAGTTTTTGATAAAGAGTCAATGTCAATTGACGAATTTAAGCATTTATGGATCGGGTTGAAAGAACCAGTTAAAAAGACTTTGCGAGGCTTCCTAAATACTTGTGTTAATACCTTACAAAATCAGACACTAAAACCGTACTTGTTTGAGGTTGAGAACTATCAGTATAAAAACGAATTCTCCGCTCTTCACTCCACGAAAGGGCGTCTGAGTGATTATGAATTGGATTCAATATTAGAGAATCTCAGGCACTATTGTAATCAGATCCCAGATTCGCCAATAAATGACCTGGAGTATTTTTCAACTCAAGCTAGATCTGAACTGCGCTTTATATCAATAAGAAAAATCGTAGCCTATCGATTGATGGCTCAAATTGCTAGAAGGCCAGCTCAAATTGCAATGCTGAAATGGCGTGACATCTTACCTGTAGGTCACTCTTTTTCAGACGGCCATCAACCGCCAATTTATATGGGTGTTGACCATCTTCATATAAGAAGTTTCAAAGTTAAGCAAGGCGGCGCCGAGTCTACTTTTCGTGCATACCCCGAAAAATGGTCAATTCCAGTTACGCCGGAATTCTCCAAAATTTTATTAAAATACAGGATGTTATTCGAAAACGGATTAAGGCTTGCGATAAAAAAGTCAGGGTCTAAGATAACGGAGGACGGGATCCAACGTGTGTTAATTAATTGCCCACTAATACCTGATGTTGAACTCTTTCTTGCTGACTGGGCGGATAAAGATATCGTCAAAGAGTTACACAACGCTAATACTCAGGCTTTTCATGTGGGCGAACAAACTATTTCTTCCGCGGCTCGGGTCTACGGAAAAGGAAGCTCCGACAGACAGGATTTTGTTGTTGGTACCAATAATAGGTTAAGGCACACATGGCTGTGTAATGCAGCTCTTTCGGAAAAGCCTTTAGGCGAAATAGCAAAAATTACAAACGTAACGACTGTCGCGGCCAGGAAATACTTACAACTAGGCTTAAAGGAACGACAGTTTATTGATGAACACTATGCAGCTAATGCCCTTTTACGAAAAGCCTTTGAGCCGAAGCCATTCGTAGAAAATGATGATATAGCAATAGAGAACGAATTGGGTGAGGCTGTAGGTGTTGAAAAAGAGTCAAATTGCAACACATGTGATCACAAGCTTCGCATGGTTCGACCTATTCCTTGTTATGGTTGCGTAAGTTTCCGTCCTCTACTGGAAGCTGATCATCATGCTGAACTGGAAAAGGCTCAAGCGAAGCGCGATTTTATAATTGAATATAGTGGACAAACTTCCACTAACGACGGATCGATAAAAAGACTGGATAAAGCGATAAGATACATTCGAGCTACAATCGAAATTTGTGATGAAATGAAAAATCGCAAGTATCCGCTCGGTGATTCTAATGCATGCAATTAATACATATAGGCAACGGCTCCAGAGTCTTATTGAGTCTTATTCTCTTGAGTCTGCTCGCACAGTATTCAGTCCTGACAAGCACACACCAGCAACTTGGGTAGATCTTGTTTGGTATTTTAAAGATCCCACGCTAGGAACATTGCACAGATATATATTTATAGCTCATGTCGAAGGAAAGAAGAGGCTGACCAAAGATCGGTTCTGCAAAAGGGAAAATATTGATTCAGGTAAATTACTGTCAGTCGAGCACGAAAAACTTTTGAAGATTTATGCAATCGATGTTCAAAATCTTTCAATCGTTAATAACAGCAAGCAATATCGCGTCGTGGTAGCGTCCAAAATACTCACCGAAGCGGACCGCCTGGGCGGAATAGAGAGGGTTCCAATTAAATTCTGGGATGATATAAAAGAATCGAATAAGTTCTGGGATTTCGCGCGTAAACACAGGCTTATACCCTCTGGTCGAAGACCAACCCATAAAGACCGACAAAGAAGTGCAGATAGCGTCACGGAACGCAGTGCGGGCGTTCTAAAAATGACTCCTGAGTCTTTAATCCATGCTCTTGGCGGTATATTTAACACGGTCTTTTCAGGGGTAGATGATCAGGGGCGCTTGAAAGAAGGAGAGTCCATAGATGTTCCTGATGCAGTCTCTATTACGGTTGCAGTTCTGGGGCTAGCTTCGCCTAATAGAACGAATGCTGAAGTACCTTTACTGCCGAACCAGTTGGTTAAAACGGTTCACTCGGAATCTGGTAAGCCCGTTTCCTACCTCGATTGGCCTGGGAGCAAAGGTTTTTCAGATAATCAAAACCATATATTAAGTGTGCTTGCTCCGGAAGTCAGCAAAGCAGTAGCGTTTCTTAATTATCAGTTTAAGCCGGAACGACATTTGTTGAGATTTTATAAGGATACCTCTTGTGGGTGGGAGGCTATCCTTAAAGGATTTGTTGTTGATAGAAAAATAAAGTCGCGAATAGATTTCTCAAAAAAACCCAATCTCTTCTCTGTTGCCTACGCGCTTGGTTTTTATCCCGTAGACCATAAAGTGGGAGTAATAAAGAATCCACAACAGGACGTCAAGGTTAACGATCCTGGACACCCCAGACGCTATCGCTTTAGGAGACGCTGGATTCCTGAATTAAAGCGATATACTAATAGGTCAGATTTAATCGTTGAGAAGTTTATTTGCGATATTGATCCGGAAGATTGTGTTATTAACAATACAGTTTTTATTAAGAAAGATAGCAGTGTTCAAAGCTCTCATACTGTCTTACAGTTGCTTAATATTTCTGGTATTAATGAAACGATGCGCAAGCAGATTGGCCTTGATTCAGATAATGTTGTTGTAGAGGCAGGAACGATACAAGATTCCATTGTGCGGTATCAACGTAGCGTGTTTGGTAATTTTCCTTTCGATTATTGCGATGGTGATAAGAGTATTGATATAGAAAAAGCTCTTTTTTGTATTGCTTTCTCAAAACATGGTTTTCCATCGCCAAAGCATAATATGGGGTGTGAGTTTATAATTTTTCCGTTGAACAAAGTAAAAGTGCATTTCGTAACATCGCTTGGTTCAGGTGGAAATAGGTTTCGTCCTAATATACGTAACATCTTTTATAAGTATGGCTACGGGATGCAACATTTGAGGCTTCATTCGCTCCGACATTTTGCGAATACCAATGCCGAAAAAGGCGGGATTCCTCTCTCTGTTATCGCGTCTTGGTCTGGAAGAACGAGTATCAAGCAAACCTTGGAATACGTTCACACCACCGAGGAGGAGAAGGCAGAAAGGTTAATCTCCACATTGGATCTTGACGAAGATGTCAGGGACATCCGTGTCATATCCGCAAAGACTCTTACAAATGAAGGGGGGCTTCCCGCCAGCACGACAAGTACCGGGGTTTGTGTTCAGGAATTAAGTGTTACTCCTTGTAATTACATTAATGACTTTTTAAGCGGATGCTTTGGATGTGAGAGTTCTTGCTATGTCTGTGGTGATCTGAAAGCCATCGAGTTGTTAGAAAAGGATTATGAGTTCCAGGTTGTGCGCCTTCACCGAATGACCGGTGAACGTGGGCAATTCTTCTCCGAAGCGCGAAAAAAATGGTGGATAACGCACTCCATTGGTGTTTCGTTGATGGGGCAGTTAATTGAGATTTTGAGAACAGGTAAATTTGGCGATTTGGTTCGAATTTCAGCCGATCGTCGACATATCTTCATCACTGACAAAGATACAAAAGCGGTTTTGCGACAGGCTACGAGGTTGCCCTCTGAAAAAGTGCTTTTGCAAGAATTAGAGGAGACCGAGGAAACAAAAAGTGCAGGGGTTCCAGAGAGCATGAAGTCTATTCTTGCTTCATTTGGCGTGGGAAATAATTGAAGAACGGGGCACAAAAATCACAGCAAAATCTCACAGCCTTTCAGGGCTGGGCGGCCACGCAAACAGACGACGACTTCAAGCAAATTATTCATCGAGGTCAGCTAAATTGGGGTGAGGTCGCAATGGCGAGTGGCATAGGCAAGAGCGCTTTGCGCCACAATCCGGCCATCACAGCGGCCCTTGAGACACTTGTTCAGGAGTTGCGTGATCGGTGTTATCCCACTGCTGAGGGAGACCACACAAAATCATAAGTATGCTCCCAAGCTATACGACACCATCGCCAATGAGCGCTCTTTGGAGTCGAAGCGACACTCCGTGTTGGAGCAGGAAAATACTGAGCTGAAAACTCGGGTGGCAATCCTGGGAGCGAGGCCCAAGCGTTGTGGTCAGGTCTTTTAGATGCTGACAGACCCGATTCTTTTCACCAAGAACAACTACAACATTGGCACCAGAATGGGTCACTTTGGGTTTTGTCCTCGACCGAACGAGGCTAACAGGGCGACCAGGACAACTATGGGGTGGTGAAGATGGATACCAGGGAGCAAATTCCCATCACGGAAAAAATCTTCGACTGCATGGAGCTTGGTGACGCTATAACGCTGCACAAAGCCCAAGGTAGTCAGTTCCCTAGAGTCGTGGTCGCGCTCCAAAATGTTCGTATCTCAGGCCATGCAAGGCTCTACACCGCCGTTACTCGCGCAGAGGCCGAAGTTCATATCGTGGGAAAAGCCACCGATTTTGCTTCGATTACGAAGTCAGTGAGCAATGCCAACAGGCGAGCGAGTGAATTGAAAGACTATCTCCTAGAGGGGAAAGGGGCTCGGGGGTTGGCTGATGTTAGCGTAAGATACCCCTAATCGCCGGTCGCGGCCATCGGCTCCTCAGCCTGTACCCCACCTTGATGTTAAACTATCATCGCTGGTCCTTAAATACCTAGGGTTAATCGAGCGTAGCGAGAGAGGGCAGAGTCTAGGCTGTTATTTTCTTGGATTCAGGTTGAACAGAGCTAGGGTTAAGAGAAAGATGCCTGCAAGATTAAAAATAACTGAAAATATTCAGTTCAGTATTGAACGAATGATACGACTGTGGGAAGGAAAGCTCACGTGGAACGCTCTAGTTCAACGGATAGAGATAGAGCTTGGCATTAGAGTAACCCGGCAAACACTTGAGGATTATGTTGGGATCTACACCGCGTATAAACAAAAAAAAGAAATGTTGCGTTGTGGTGATAACAAACCTGAGCGAGTGATAACGGGTTCTGGCGTGGAACTCGCGGATAAGGTGCGGAGGCTTGAAACAGAGCTTGAGATCGCACGGAAAACGATAAACGAGCAAAAAAGGTTTTTGCAACGAATCCTCCAGAATGCTGCGGAAATCCCATCTCTCAAGGGCAACATTGACTTACTGATTTCTAATAGACCGGAAGATCAAATCTAATGAAAGAGCAGTTTTCGAAAAATCAGTTGAAGCTAGAAAAGCGTCTACGCGGTCTAGCGTCAAAGGCTATCCACAATTTCAATATGATTGAGGATGGCGATGTCATTTTGTGTGCAATATCGGGGGGGAAAGACAGTTTCGTGCTTTTGGACTTGTTGCTGCACCTCAAAAAAGTTGCTCCGATTCATTTCGAGGTGATTGCCGTAAATCTGGATCAAAAGCAGCCTGGCTTCCCTGAGCATGTGCTACCTCAATATCTCGAAAGTAGAGGTATCGATTATTACGTCATAGATAAGGACACTTACTCGATCGTCATGCAAAAGGTTCCAGAAGGGAAAACCACTTGCGCCCTTTGTTCGAGATTACGTCGCGGCTCGCTTTACGAATTTGCAGAAGAGATAAGTGCAACGAAAATTGCGCTTGGTCATCACATGGATGACATTGTCGAGACTCTTCTTATGAACATGTTCAATAATGGCAGGCTTAAAGCCATGCCGCCAAAATTATTAAGCGATGATGGGCGAAATATTGTTATACGGCCCTTGGCGTATTGCCGCGAGAAGGATATCGAACGGTACGCTGAGATGAAGAGCTATCCTATCATTCCGTGTAACTTGTGTGGCTCCCAGGAAAATCTACAACGCAAAATGGTTAAAGGTATGCTGGCCGAATGGGATAAATCTCACCCAAAGCGAGTGGAAAGCATTTTCAACAGTATCTGTAACGTGAGTCCTAGCCAGCTTGCCGACTCCTCCATGTTCGACTTTTCAAACCTCAAGCTAGATAGAGCTGATGATAGAAGACCATACGAATATGGGAGTGTCGAAATTTCATCATCAAACCTAATCAAGCTTTTGGATGTCACCAACGGCTAGACAGTCGGCCAGTGCTGCGCTTGCCAAGACGGAAGTGGAGGCGGGGTTAGGCGTCTTTTGATACGCGACTGATTAAGGCTTTGGGTTCCCAAAGAAAACCGGTGCAATTTGAATATATTTTAGGTTCCGTCTCAACCGGGAATTGCCCCTGAATAAAAGAAAGGGTCGTTTGTTGGACGCTTCATCCGCCACGCCCAAATGTCGTTTTCAGAAGACGACCGCACCATCTGACTGGATGTAACGCCTGGTGTGCATACGGCTCCTGACAGCCCAATATCAGGAGTCGTCTGCACCAATCTCGACTATGCTCAATACTCGTGTGCACCAAAGCGAGGTTTGGGCATGACATCAGACACTCCACCGATTGCCGCGCAAGGCGTGGCCACCCTGCCCGACGAGGCATGGGCGCAAGCCCGGCACCGGACGGAAATCATCGGGCCACTGGCAGCGCTTGAGGTGGTCGGGCATGAAGCCGCCGATGAGGCAGCCCAAGCGCTGGGCCTGTCCCGGCGACAGGTATATGTCCTGATCCGTCGCGCCCGGCAGGGTACTGGCCTGGTAACAGACCTGACGCCCGGCCGATCCGGCGGCGGCAAAGGCAAGGGGCGCTTGCCGGAACCGGTCGAGCGCATCATCCGCGAGCTGCTGCAAAAGCGCTTCCTGACCAAGCAGAAACGCAGCCTGGCGGCGTTCCACCGCGAAGTCGCGCAGGCGTGCAAAACCCAGAAGCTGCCGGTGCCGGCGCGCAACACCGTGGCCCAGCGGATTGCCGGACTACACCCGGCGAAAATAGCCCGCAGCCGGGGCGGGCAGGACGCTGCCCGTCCCTTGCAAGGCGCGGGTGGCATTCCGCCCGAAGTCACCATGCCGCTGGAACAGGTGCAGATCGACCACACCGTCATCGACCTGATCGTGGTCGACGAGCGCGACCGGCAACCGATTGGCCGCCCATATTTGACCCTCGCCATCGACGTGTTCACGCGCTGCGTACTCGGCATGGTGGTCACGCTGGAAGCGCCGTCCGCCGTCTCGGTCGGCCTATGCCTCGCGCATGCCGCCTGCGACAAGCGGCCCTGGCTGGAAGGGCTGAATGTGGAAATGGACTGGCCGATGAGCGGCAAGCCCAGGCTGCTCTATCTGGACAACGCGGCCGAGTTCAAAAGCGAAGCGCTGCGCCGTGGCTGCGAACAGCATGGCATCCGGCTGGACTATCGCCCACCAGGCCAGCCGCACTACGGCGGCATCGTGGAACGGATCATCGGCACGGCGATGCAGATGATCCACGACGAATTACCGGGGACGACCTTCTCCAATCCCGGCCAGCGCGGCGAGTACGATTCCGAGAAGATGGCCACCCTGACGCTGCGCGAGCTGGAGCGCTGGCTCGCGTTGGCGGTAGGCACCTATCACGGCTCCGTGCACAACGGCCTGCTCCAGCCGCCGGCCGCGCGCTGGGCCGAGGCCGTGGAGCGCGTTGGCGTCCCGGCCGTCGTTACCCGCCCCACCGCGTTTTTGGTCGATTTCCTGCCGGTGATCCGCCGCACCCTGACCCGCACCGGCTTTGTCATCGACCACATCCACTACTACGCCGACGCCCTCAAGCCGTGGATTGCCCGGCGCGAGCGCTTGCCCGCCTTCCTGATCCGGCGCGATCCGCGCGACATCAGCCGCATCTGGGTACTGGAACCGGAAGGTCAGCACTATCTGGAGATCCACTACCGCACCTTGTCCCATCCGGCCGTCACCCTCTGGGAACAACGCCAGGCGCTGGCCAAATTGCGTCAGCTCGGGCGCGAGCAGGTGGACGAGTCGGCGCTGTTCCGCATGATCGGGCAGATGCGCGAGATCGTGACCACCGCCCAGAAGGCCACGCGCAAGGCGCGGCGCGACGCTGATCGCCGCCAGCACCTCAAGACGTCGGAGCCACCGGCCAAGCCCATACCGCCGGATGTGGACATGGCTGACCCGCAGGCAGACAACCTGCCGCCGGCCAAACCGTTCGATCAGATCGAGGAGTGGTAGCCGTGGACGAATATCCCGTCATTGACCTGTCCCACCTGCTGCCAGCGGCACAGGGTTTGGCCAGGCTGCCGGCAGACGAGCGCATCCAGCGCATTCGCGCCGACCGCTGGATCGGCTACCCGCGCGCGGTCGAGGCGCTGAACCGGCTGGAAACTCTGTATGCGTGGCCGAACAAGCAACGCATGCCAAACCTGCTGCTGGTCGGCCCCACCAACAACGGCAAGTCGATGATCGTCGAGAAATTCCGGCGGGCGCACCCGGTCGGCACCGACGCTGACCAAGAACATATCCCGGTGCTGGTCGTGCAGATGCCGTCAGAGCCATCGGTGATCCGCTTCTATGTCGCGCTGCTGGCTGCGATGGGCGCGCCGCTGCGCCCGCGCCCACGGCTGCCGGAAATGGAGCAACTGGCGCTGGCCCTGCTGCGCAAGGTCGGCGTGCGCATGCTGGTGATCGACGAACTGCACAATGTACTGGCTGGCAACAGCGTTAACCGGCGCGAGTTCCTCAACCTGCTGCGCTTCCTCGGCAACGAGCTGCGTATCCCCCTGGTCGGGGTCGGCACGCGCGAGGCGTACCTGGCCATCCGTTCGGACGATCAGTTGGAAAACCGCTTCGAGCCGATGCTGCTGCCGCCGTGGGAGGCCAATGAGGACTGCTGCTCGCTGCTGGCCAGCTTCGCGGCGTCACTCCCGCTACGGCGGCCATCCCCGATTGCCACGCTGGACATGGCCCGCTACCTGCTCACCCGGAGCGAAGGCACCATCGGCGAGCTTGCACATCTGCTGGTGGCGGCGGCCGTCGCCGCCGTGGAGAGTGGCGAGGAAGCGATCAACCACCGCACGCTCAGCATGGCCGACTACATCGGCCCCAGTGAGCGGCGGCGACAGTTCGAGCGGGAACTGATGTGAAGTCCGCGCCGCGCTGGCCGCTGCATCCGGCACCCAAGGAAGGCGAAGCCCTGTCCTCATGGCTCAACCGGGTCGCCGCCTGCTACCAGATGGACGTGCACGAGCTGCTGGCCCACGATCTTGGTCACAGCCAACTTGATGACCTGGATACCGCACCATCCTTGTCGTTGCTGACGGCGCTCTGCCAGCGCAGTGGCGTCGAGCTGGAGCGGTTGCGCAGCATGAGTCTTGCAGGCTGGGTGCCGTGGCTGCTCGACAGTCTCGACGATTCGGTACCAGCAGCCTTGGAAACCTATACATTCCAATGCGCGGTGCTCCTGCCCAAGCGCACCCGCAAGGTGCGGTCCATCACTCGCTGGCGTGCCTGGCTACCGAGCCAGACGATTCGCCGGGCGTGTCCGCAGTGTCTGAACGATCCAACGAATCAAGCTGTGCTACTCGTCTGGCAGCTCCCCTTGATGCTGAGCTGCCCGCAGCATGGCTGCTGGCTGGAGTCCTACTGGGGCATGCCCGGCCGGTATCTTCAGTGGGAAATCGCCGATGCTGCGCCGCGCCCTGCCGATGACGCAATCGCCTGCATGGACCGGCGCACCTGGCAGGCGCTGACGACGGGTTTTGTGGAGCTGCCGCGTCGGCGTGTCCACGCCGGCTTGTGGTTCCGGCTGCTGCGCACCCTGCTTGATGAGCTGAACACGCCGCTCTCGCACTGCGGCAGTTGCTCGGCGAGCATCCGCCATGTCTGGGAGCGCTGCGGCCATCCGCTGCGCGCCGGGCAGAGTCTGTGGCGTCCCTACGAGATTCTGGCCCCGGCGGTGCAGTGGCAGATGCTGGAGGCGGCGGCCACCGCCATCACGCTGATCGAGTCAAAGGCGCTGATCCCGCGCGGGGAACAGGCCGCGCTGTTTCAGACGGAGCCGCACACTGGTTTCACCAACGGCCTGCCGGCGAAGGTGCCGAAGCCGGAACCCATCAACCACTGGCAACGAGCAGCCCAGGCCATCGATGAGGCCATCATTGAAGCGCGACACAACCCGGAGACGGCCCGCTTGCTGTTCACACTGGCGTCCTACGGGCGACGCGACCCCGAATCCCTGGAACGTTTGCGCGCCACGTTCACCAAGGAGGGCATCCCGCCGGAGTTTTTGTCACATTACGAGCCTGAATGGCCGTTTGCAGGTCTTAGACTAAATGACGGGTTAAGTGACAGTTTTTGACGGCGAGAACTTTCTGGCTCACACTGTCACATAATCGAACGTATATGTGACAGGTACGACATGCTGATAGGCTACATGCGGGTATCGAAGGCGGACGGCTCCCAGGCTACCGATTTGCAGCGCGACGCGCTGATTGCCGCCGGGGTCGATCCAGTACATCTTTACGAGGACCAGGCATCCGGCATGCGCGAGGATCGGCCCGGCTTGACGAGCTGCCTGAAGGCGTTGCGAACTGGCGACACACTGGTCGTGTGGAAACTGGATCGGCTCGGACGCGACCTGCGACATCTCATCAACACCGTGCACGACCTGACTGGGCGCGGCATCGGCTTGAAGGTATTAACCGGGCACGGCGCGGCCATCGACACCACGACCGCCGCCGGCAAGCTGGTCTTTGGCATCTTCGCCGCCCTGGCCGAGTTCGAGCGCGAGTTGATCGCGGAGCGCACGATTGCCGGCCTAGCCTCGGCCCGCGCGCGCGGGCGGAAAGGCGGCCGGCCGTTCAAGATGACCGCCGCCAAGCTGCGGCTGGCGATGGCGGCAATGGGTCAGCCAGAGACCAAGGTCGGCGACCTGTGCCAGGAACTTGGCGTCACGCGGCAGACCCTGTATCGGCATGTTTCACCCAAGGGTGAGCTACGTCCAGATGGCGAGAAGCTACTCAGCCGAATTTGATGCCGGCATGAGGCAACGTAGCGACAGCGTGGTTTGTCTCAATGGGAAGCGCTCATGATCGATCTTTGAAGGCCCGCAGCAGTCGTGTCACAGACAGGACGAACAAACCGGTCAGCGTGAGGGCTGCGATACCCCAGTACTCTCCGATGAACGCGCCGGCCGTCGTGCCGGCCAGCACAATGGCGAGAATCGGCAAATGGCAGGGACAGGTGAGCACGGCCAGCGCGCCCCACAGGTAGCCGGTGATCGGTTTGTGCGTCTCGGACGGCAAGCGCTCGGGGCTGTTCATGGCAGACTCTCCGCGTGCTGTGCCGGCTCGGTCGGCATGGTGGCCAACTGCACCTCCAGATCGGCCAACGCTTCGCGCCGACGCTCGACGAACTGGCGCAGAACGGCAAGCTGCGCGGCCGCTTCATCGCCGTCCGCAGCATCCAGCGCCCGGCACAGCCGCGCCAGCGCGTCCAGGCCGATGCCCGCCTCGAAGGCCGCCCGCACGAAGCACAGCCGTTGCAAGGCGGCATCATCGAACAGGCCATAGCCGCCCGGGGTGCACGCCACCGGACGCAGCAATCCGCGCAGCAGGTAGTCGCGCACGATATGCACGCTCACCCCGGCATCAAGGGCCAGCCGGGACACGGTGTAGGCGCTCATTGAAAACCTCCTTTTTTTGGGTATACGGATTTAATGGTTGATGGGGCACCTTCACCCCATCAATCTGATACCACCCTCAGATGGTTGATAGATCGACTCCGTAGTTGAGTTCC
>NZ_QNRO01000019.1 GCF_003315345.1 Marinobacter pelagius | reverse complement strand
TCAACTACGGAGTCGATCTATCAACCATCTGAGGGTGGTATCAGATTGATGGGGTGAAGGTGCCCCATCAACCATTAAATCCGTATACCCTTTTATTGTTAAGAGGATCAAGTTCATATTTATTGGCTCACTCCGGTGACTGGCTGCTTCGGTTGCCACGCAACATATTGCCTTCAACTCTGGAGCCTTCCGTTCACCAAAGATTTCAGTTCAGTATCCGGATCCTCTATTAGTTCCGGGTTGATCGTTCTGCGTTGTTGAACGAGTGTCTTGCCTACCAAAAAAGCAAGGGGCAGGTTGACCGCGTCAACAGCAATAACACAGCCTTCGCGGAGATAGAACACGGCAAATCCTTTATCCTCGGGGGTGCCTCGAACCACTCGCTGATCATGATTTTGCGACAATCCTACCATCTGCAGACGAACATCGTACTGGTTTGACCAGAACCATGGAACGCTATCATAGGGTTTCTCCTCACCCATCAGGGTTGCCGCGGCTGTACGAGCCTGATCGACAGCATTGGCGACAGACTCGAGTCGTTGCATCTTCTCGAAGAAAAGATTCCGGTGCCGGGTGCAGTCACCGATCGCCAAGATGGCGGGGTCCTCGGTACGGGTAAATTCGTCAACAATAATACCGTTATCACAGGGCAGGCCGGCGTCCTTAGCCAGAGCGGTTTCCGGGATAATGCCGATCGACACAAGGACGATGTCGGCCGGTACGGTGCTTCCGTCCGCCAACGTCACGCCAGCCACATGCCCCTGATCGCCCGCTTCGAAGCCGGTTACCGCTGTGTTCAGACGTACGTCCACGCCGGCGCCACGGTGTTTGTCGTAAAGGAACGCTGATATTTCCGGGCCCGTAACGCGCTGCATAAGACGTTCGGCGGCTTCTAGCACCGTGACATTAACACCTTTTTTGTTGGCACTGGCCGCCACCTCAAGGCCGATGTAACCACCACCCACGACGACCAGGCGCTTTCCAGCAACTAACTGTTCACGCAGTACCTCTGAATCAGCTATGTCGTGCAGGTAATGAATGCCATTTAAGTCAGCCCCGGGCGCGTTCAGGTGTCGAAGGTGTGACCCGGTGGCCAGGACCAGTCGATCGTATTGCAGCCTGCTCTGATCCGACAAGCTGATGGTGCTACTGTCCCGATCAATTTGTTCGACGCGCACACCGAGCCGCAACTGATGGCCTGCGTTCTCGTATACCGAGCGCGGTTTCAGGTACAGCGACTCCTGATCAACGTCTCCTGTCAGGTAATTCTTGGACAGCGGCGGTCGATGGTAGGGCGGATGAGGTTCATTCCCCACCAGAACGACCTCATGTTGATATTTTTTTTGGAGTAAGGCTGTCAGGAGGGCACCTGCTGCGTGCCCACCGCCAACAATGACCGTCCTCTCTTTACGTTTGCTTACCATAGGCTATCTCTTTCGCTGTGCCCTGGGATTGGACTCTCCACACGTTCGGATGCCATCCTGGTCAATCGGTTAATTAACTGTTCGGTGTCAGTTTGACCATCAACCTGGAATAGCCCCGCACGAAGTTGGACTGCACCCGCTCGGGCTCTTCGACGACTTCGATGTTGTCAAAACGCTTGAGTATTTCTTCCCAGAGGATGCGCAGTTGCAGTTCAGCCAGACGGTTGCCCATGCAACGGTGAACCCCATAGCCGAACGACATGTGGTTTCGTGCGTCCTTGCGATCAATGATGAACTGATCGGGGTTGTCAAATTTGCGCTCGTCCCGGTTACCCGACGCGTACCACATGACAACTCGATCACCCTTCTTGATGGTCTGGCCGCCCAGTTCGACATCCTGCTTGGCGATTCGGCGCATATAGGCCAGCGGCGTTTGCCAGCGGATGATTTCCGACACCATGTTCGGAATCAACTCCGGTTTTGCCTTCAATTTTTCAAATTCCCTGGGGAATTCGTTCATGGCCACCAGGCCACCACTCATCGAGTTGCGCGTCGTATCGTTGCCGCCGACTATGAGCAGCGTCAAATTACCGATAAACTCCATCGGCCGATTGATCAGGTCTTTCGTTTCTTTGTTGCTCTGCAACAGGCTGATCAAATCGAAACCGGGCTCCTCGCCTGCTGCGCGGCGCGCCTCCTTGTCCCGCCAAAGCCTGGAGAAAGACCGGGCCATGTCTGCCGCGTCGTCAAACATGGCATTTTCATCGGCAAACTCCCCGCCGGTGGCCGATGCTGCACCTGCCATTCTGTCCGACCACTCAACCAGCTTGTGGCGTTCCTCGTAAGGAAAATCCAGAAGCGTCGCCAGCATGCGGCCTGTGAGTTCCTTGGAAACAGCAGGTACCCAGTTAAAGGGTTTGTCTGTAGGCAGGCTGTCAAGCACATCGCCGGTGCGTGATCGGATCAGCCCCTCCATCTCCTTCAGGTTTTTCGGTGCCACTACTCCCTGCACCGAGCTGCGCTGCACATCGTGTTTCGGCGGATCCATCGCTATGAACATTTCCACCGACAGCCCCTCCGGAGGGTCACCGAGAATGATTTGCGGCTCGGCGGAAAACAGGTCGTGACTCTTATCCACGAACAGGATGTCTTCAAACCGAGTTACCGACCAGAAGGGGCCGAAAGGGCTGTTCTTCTGGTAATGGACCGGCGCCTCATCACGCAACCGTTTGAAATAGGCGCGCCACTGACCCTGCCGGTATAAAAACGGATTGCTGACATCGATGTCCTCAAGGGCCAGCGTGTTAACGTCCGGGATGGGTGTTTCAACGAATTCGGGCATCGGTCGGCGTGGGCCGAAGGTCTTCCTCTTGGCGCTCATTAAGAATTTCAGTCCCTGAATTTGCCTCTGCATCGGCACCACCCTGGAGGTGGCGTTAATCAGTCGGGACTGAATGTCGTCAAATGTTCTGGGCAGTGTTGGCATGCGTCCTCCTGTGTTCACATCTGGAACTCGGGTAAATGCACGGTCATGCCGTCCATTTCATCAGTCAGTACCACCTGGCAGCCCAGGCGCGAAGTGCTCGCCCGCTCCGGTGTCATTGACAGCATTTGTTCTTCCTCATTGCCAGGCGTGCCTGTCTTGCTGAACCATTCGTTCGTGACGATAACGTGGCAGGTACCGCAGGCGCACTCCCCCCCACAATCCCCGTCGATACCGGGAATGGCGCTATCAACAGCGATTTGCATTACCGAGGAACCAGCTTTGAATTCTGCGACATGTTCAGTTTGATCATGTTCGATAAACGTAACTTTGCCCAATGTTGTTCTCCTACCAGCATTGATGATTGACAGATATTGCCTGTCTGCCAGCATATTTTTCAGGTCATTTCTTGACAAGCAGGGGTCATTTGAAGACAAAATGGCGAAACTTTAGGAAGGGGGGTATCAATGATGGCGGCGCGGAAGAAAATGGAGGAGTTGCAAAGTCCCGGTCCGGATATTCCATCGAATTACTCACGGCTAGTTGCACGTGAGCTGAATCTGACAGCCAGACAACTTCCGCGTCTGCTGCGGGGCACTGGACTTGGGGTGACGCAATTTTTGAGCGAGGACGGACTGCTTACTGTGGCTCAGCAGATACAGATCCTGCGTAATGCAATGGATCTGTCCGGCCAGCCAGAATTTGGGTTAAGGCTGGGTAAACGAATGACTCCGGCAACCCACGGAGCAATGGGGTTCGTGGCTTACAGCAGCCCCGACCTCCTCACTGCTCTACACGCGATTCGGACATTCCTGCCCACGCGCGCGAGCTTCATCCAGTTGCACTTGCAGCAAGTCGGTGAGCGTTTGGAATGTATTCTGCAGTACCTGGGGCCATTAGACGATGACATACAGCGTTGCCTGTCGGATGCGATGGTCAAGGCACTTTTCGAATTCGGCGAGTTCATGGTTGGCCGCCCTTTGCGCGAGGCTGAAGTATGCTTTGCCCATCCGAAACCCGAGTATCACGCAACGTATTCGGACTTTTTGTCCGGGCAGATTCACTTTGATTGCAGCCAATTAAAACTCAGCTTGCCGATGGCCTTGTGTCGGGAACCAAACGCCTCTGCCAATCATGAAAACTATCATCTGGCCATGCGACAGTGTGAAGCCATGCTTGCGCAACTTCAGTCCGATAAGCCAAGCTACCAGACCCGGCTGAAGAAGATGATGTTGTCCCGGCCGCCGGGAACGCTCAGTGAAGAGGAAGCGGCTGCTTCTCTGTTCATCAGCAAACGCACCCTGGCGCGTAAACTCAACCATGAAGGCAGCAGTTTTCGAAAAATCCGTGACGAGATTCTGTCTCAGCAGGCAGCGCTATACCTGCGTGACAGCGAACTGTCAATCGAGGCCATTGCCGCGTTGATGAATTATCACGACAGTGCCAATTTCAGACGCGCCTTCAAACGCTGGTTTGGCCAGCCACCTGAGCAATTCAGGCTAAACGTCAGATCACACACCATCTATACACGTGATTAACAAACATAAACCGGCGCTAATTACGCTTGGGGAGCCAGTGCCTATGTTCGTACACTTTTCCTGATTACACCATCCATGATGACGTTCCAGACAAAATCACCAATGCCGTCGAGTGTATAGACACCTTTCGGATCAAACCAGGTTGCGACCCAGTTGAGCGCCCCGAGGCCGATTAGGCGAAGCAGGCGAGCATTGACATCCTTCCGAATCACGCCTTGCTCAATCATCGTTTCGATGATCTCGGCCCAAAGGGATTCATACTGGTCACGCAAAGCGATGATGTCCCCGCGGGCCTCCGCGCTCAGTGAACGCCACTCAAACAAAAGTACGTAAACCGTATCCGAATCAACCAGCAGGGCGTGCAAATGTGCGTTGATACAAAGACGCAATCGTTCCACGGGATCGTCCGAGCTGGCGTACGCGGTTTCAACCTCTGTTGTAACCAGGTCTACTCCCCGACGCATCAGCTCAACGAGCAGCGCTTCCTTGCTGCTGTAACGATAATACAGACTTCCGGGCAGCATATTGCAGGCTTCGGCAATCTCCTTTAGAGACGTCCTTTCAAAACCTTTCTCTCGAAAGAGCCGGGCGGCGTTAGACAAAACGTTACCCTGATCGCCTAATTTGCTTGCAGGGGTAATCTGTCTGTCAACCATGGCTTAACCATCTCCTGAGCAATCCCGTTTATTAATCATCAGAGCAGCCATCATTCGATTCGTTTCACTGATCGCACGCCATTACACCGGTGCCGTGCCATTTGGATTAACAAAGTGTTGACTTTTGGTTGGTTGACCAACCAAACTTTGGAAACAATGCTACTCACAAGAGAACGCCATGGCAATGACCTATGACAATCCACTGGTCCTCTACACTTCCGCCCCTGCGCGAAATGCATGTCAGACTGGGCGGATCTGATGAACGATCTGAACAAACTTCAGCACAGTGACGCTGTGACGACGGCGTGGCAGTTCACCGAACAGGTTCCTCACGGCAGGGATCTGGGCATGCAAGTTGTCTCGGTAGACCAGGGCCAGGTCTGTATGCGGCTAACCCCGCAGTCATGGATGTTCGCCCATAAGGATACAAAAGAAATCTGCACCAGCGTACTTTACTCGCTGGCAGACTCCGCCGGAGGCTTGGCGGTATTCGCGGGTGCCCTGGAGTTGATGCCCATTGCCACTCTGGATCTGCGCATGGATTATTTGCGGCCTGCCATCGGCGACCGGGCCCTGTCAGCGGTGGCCACCTGTCGTCATTTATCGGACGATGTCGCGTTTATTCATTGTGACATCCTTAGCGAGGGAAATCGCGAGTTACTAGCGACGGCAAACGCCACCTTCATGCGTAACACCCAGGGACAGCAATTGCATGCAGGTGGACCAGGAAAGGAGAGCGCATGAGCACGACTGGCGATTCGGCCCCACAAATCTCAGGCACTGCGGAAAGTGCGAAAGAATGTGCTGACTGGCAGGCTCTTCTGGAGCGCATTCCCTATGCACAGCACCTCGGGCTTGAGGTTCAGCGCGGTGATGTAGGCGTATTGGTTCATTTGCCGTGTCGTGAAGCGCTGATTGGCAACTTCATGCTACCAGCCCTCCATGGCGGCGTGCTTGGAGCCCTGATCGAACTCACCGCGCGGGTGGCTGCGCAAAGCCAGGATGCAGAGACACGTTGCCCGCGCATTCTCGACAGCCACATCAATTACCTCCGCTCCGCGAAGGCCCGATCGACGTTCGCCAGGGCCGACATTATTCGGCAAGGCAGGCGCACCAGCCTGGTCCAGGTGACCTGCTGGCAAGGCGATGATAAAAAACCGATCGCCACTGGTCAGGTTCAGTTATTGCTCCCGACAATGGCCGCCCAACAAGAAGACCGTCATGGACATTAAGCACAACACACCTGAACGCGACGAATTCCGGGCGACGGATGGCGCCGATATCGCACTGTGGCGCTGGCCGCAATCCAAAGCGCGACCCACACTGCACTGGGCCCATGCCACGGGTTTCCATGGCCGCCTGTACCATCCACTGCTTGACGAGCTCGCCACGGACGTCAATGTCCTGGCCTGGGACATGCGAGGACACGGGGCCAGCGTTGGTGCAGCCAACCTGTCGACATTCCGGGGCTGGGAAACCTATTATCGCGACCTGATCGCTCTGCTGGAATGCCTGGACGAACCGGTCTGGCTTGCCGGCCATTCCATCGGTGCCACCACCAGCATCATGGCCGCTGCCCGGCGGCCTGACAAAGTGCTGGGTCTGATTCTGGCGGAACCGGTGATCATGGATCCGGTGCAGGGCCTGAAGTTGGGGCTGGCCAAGCTGCTGCGTCAGTCACATCGGTTGTCGCTGGCCGCCGGAGCGGCACGTCGGCGCAGGGTATTTGATTCGCACGCTGCTGCGCTGGACAACTATCGTGGCCGCGGTGGCTTCAAGACCTGGCCCGAAGCATGGCTGAACGCCTACGTCCAACACGCCTTCGTGCCGCAGGGTGACCAAGTTCAATTGGCGTGTGCGCCCGAATGGGAGAGCACCACCTTTGCCCATACCGAACACAACCCCTGGCCCGGTATTCGTCAGTTGCGGTGCCCGGTTATAGCACTGGCCGCGGAACGCGGGTCAACCTTCTCACCAAAGGCACAAAAACGCCTGAAGGCCCTGCTGCCTTCGGCTGACGTCAGGGTTCTTGAGGGCACGACCCATTTTCTGCCTATGGAGCAGAAGGACATCGTTCGCGATGCTATCCTGCAACTAGCTTTATCTGGATGCCGCGAGAACTGATATCCACACCTTAATCTTGCCGATCGAGACATCTGCCATGCGCTTTCTGCTGACCCTGTTTATCTCGCTGCTCATTCTGTCAGGTTGTCAGCAGTCCGCGGAAACGCCTCCAGAGGCCCGCCCCCCTGTTCCCTGGGTAAAAACAGTGGAATTGAAGGAGGCAGGTCCAACATCTCAGAGGTTTTCAGGAACCCTGCGAGGCCGCCACGAAGTTCCCCAGGCCTTTCAGATCGCCGGCCGGATTCAACAACGTTTCATCGATCCCGGTCAGCGCGTGGAAAAAGGCGACTTACTGTTCAAACTCGATTCACGAGACCTTATCGCAACCGCGGAGGGGGCCGCCGCAGATCTGAGGCGTGCAGAAGCGGCCCTGGCCATTGCCACTAATGAGCTCCAGCGACAGCAGGAACTGGTAGGACGTCAGTTTGTCAGCGAACAAACCCTGCAACGCCTTGAACTGGCGGAGCGTGAAGCACGCAGCCAGGTGGAAACGGCTTCTGCACGAAATCAGCAGGCTCAGAATGCTCTGGGATATGCGGAACTAAAAGCCGCCAATGCAGGCGTGATCACCGAGGTCATCGTTGAGCCCGGCCAGGTTGTGGGTGTCGGTCAAACCCTTGCCGTTCTGGCTGAAGATCAATCCCTGGAAGTCGAGGTCTTTTTACCTCAGGGCAGCAACCCGCCCCGGCAAGGTTATGTTCCTTTACCCAATGGCGAACAGCTTGCGGTGAATCTGAGAGAGATTGCCGGGGCTGCCGACGCCAGAAGCCGGAGCTGGCGTGCCCGATACAGCCTGGAGGGGCCCTACCCTTCGTCTTTAACGCTTGGTTCAGTGGTGAGTGTCCGGCTGATGCAGAAACAAACCACGGCCAGCCATCGTGTACCGCTGGGTGCCCTTGATGAGAGAGGAGAAACGCCGCAGGTCTGGTTGGTCTCCGACGGCATGGTGACCCCCCTTGCGGTCGAGGTTATCGATTTGGGTGAGGAGTATGCGCAGATCCGGGCCAACATCAACGCGACTACGCCGATCGTCGCATTAGGGACACACCTGCTCACGCCTGGCATGGCGGTGCGGGAGCTGGCTCAATGAGCCTGCCTAATCTTTCCGCACTGGCAGTGCGCGAGCGTTCGGTCACCCTCTTTTTTCTTTTGATGTCCGTTGTTGCGGGCTTCTACGCGTTCTCATCCCTTGGTCGGGCGGAAGACCCTGCGTTCACTGTCCGGGCAATGGTGGTTTCTGTGGTTTGGCCAGGAGCAACCCCTGAGGTGCTACGGAATCAGGTGGTGGACCGCCTGGAAAAACGAATACAGGAAGTGGCGTATTTCGACACTGTTGAAACCACCATTCGGCCCGGACAGGCCACCATGCTTATCCGGTTCCAGGATTATACGCCTAGTGAAAAAATGCCCGATCTCTTCTATCAAGTTCGCAAGCGCATGTCCGATGAAAGCCCCAATCTCCCCCGTGGTGTCATCGGCCCCATCGTTAACGATGATTTCTCAGACGTGTATTTCTCCCTGATGGCCCTCACAGCACCGGGAATGCCAATGCGTGAACTGACCCGCGAGGCAGAAGCGATACGAGATCGCCTGCAACGGCTACCCGGCTTGCAAAAGGCACAGATCCTGGCCGAGCGTCCTGAGCGGGTGTATCTCGAGTTTGATCAGGACCGGCTCAACAATCTCGGCTTGTCGGCAGAAGAAGTGTTGCAGGCGATAGAGGCCAACAATCGCCTTGAGCCTCTGGGCTTTGTTGATCTTGCCGGCCCGCGGGTTTATGTCCGCAGCAACATTGACCTGTCTGACCTTGAGCGCCTCGCCTCAGTACCTCTGCGTATCGGAGACCAAGTTATCACCGTGTCTGATCTGGCCGAGGTGCGTTTGGGCTATGAAGATCCGTTGAACTACATCGTCCGTTCCAGCGGTGAGGATGCGATCCTCCTGGGCGTCGTCATGGAGGCGGGCGAAAATGGCCTGGAGTTTGGTGAACGGCTCAGTAAGTTTGTCAGCACTGAACAGGCCAGGCTGCCCCTGGGGATGTCAATACAGACCCTGACCAACCAGGCTGAGGCCATCACTCAGGCCGTTGATCTTTTTCAGGTCAAGTTTCTGGTGGCATTGGTCGTCGTAATGGGCGTCAGTATTCTGGCGATCGGCCTGCGTGCGGGTTTAGTGGTGGGCATTGCGATTCCCGTTACTCTCGGGCTGACCTTTTTATTGATGAAAATAGCGGGCATTAACCTGGACCGCATCACCCTGGGCGCGTTGATTATCGCACTGGGCCTGTTAGTGGACGATGCGATCATCGCCATTGAAATGATGATTGTGAAGATGGAGAGTGGCTGGGACCGGGTACGGGCAGCCAGTCATGCCTGGAGCGTCACAGCCGCGCCCATGCTGTCTGGAACGCTAGTAACAGTGGCCGGTTTTGTCCCCATCGGCTTTGCTCAGTCGGGTGTCGGGGAATACACCGGTAACATCTTCTGGGTGCTGGCTTTTGCGTTGCTGATTTCCTGGGGGGTGGCGGTCACCTTTACGCCTTATCTGGGCGTCAAGCTATTGCCCGATTACATCGGGCATACTGGCCAGGACCTTTATCAAAGCGCTTTTTATCAGCGGTTGCGTGGGGTGATTGCAGCGTGTGTAAGGTACCGGAAAACCGTCGTTTTTCTCACAGTGGGTTTACTGGCTCTCAGTGCTTTCGGTATGGCAGCCCAGGTACAGAAGCAGTTTTTTCCCAGTTCTGATCGCCCCGAGGTTCTGATCAGTGTCTATGCTCCGCAGGGGAGCGCTATTGCCACCACGGATCAAAGCGTCAGACGCCTCGAAGCGATATTGATGGACATGCCGGAGGTTAAAAGCCTGTCCGCTTACATCGGTGCCGGTGCACCCAGATTCTTCGTATCGGCAAACCCCGAGCAGCCGGACCCGGCGTTTGCCAAGTTGATTGCCATCGGGCAGGACGTTGAAGGGCGCGATCACATCATCTCGACGCTGGAGGCCAAAATCGCGGCGGGTGAGTTTCCTGAGGCGAGAGTGCGTGTAACGCGTTTGCTGTACGGCCCGCCGGTGGCCTGGCCGGTCAGTTTTCGAGTGTTGGGTCCGGAACCCGATCAACTCAGAGAGATCGCGCACCAGATTCGGACTCTCATGACCGGGCATCCGAACATCGTCATGCCGCACCTCGAATGGGATGAGCGTGTGCCCACGCTCTATCTTGAGTTGGACCCGGAAAACCTGGGCT
The DNA here is from genome assembly GCF_003315345.1 of Marinobacter pelagius. Lineage (GTDB taxonomy): Bacteria > Pseudomonadota > Gammaproteobacteria > Pseudomonadales > Oleiphilaceae > Marinobacter > Marinobacter pelagius_A. The sequence goes on along the minus strand of NZ_QNRO01000019.1, from coordinate 77,121 downwards.
GGATGGGCCTGACCCCGGCAGAGGTTGCACGGCAACTCCAGTTCCAGCTTCGCGGCGTGGCCGTTACCGAGTTACGCCAGGGCATAAGGAGCGTTCAACTGGTGGCGCGTAATGCCCGCGGTGAAATCATGATGCCCGAAGATCTTGAAATCAAAACCCGCGACGGCCGCAAACTCTCCGTAAAACAACTGGGGCAGTGGCAGGTTCGTTATGAGGAACCGGTTATAAAGCGTTACAACCGCGCCCCCTTCCTGGCCGTTCAGGCGGATGTGGAAGGCGCCCAGCCACCGGATGTCACCAAAGAGATCTGGAGTACGATGGCAGGCCTGCGTGAACGGTTACCGGACGGTTATCGTATTGAAATTGGCGGTACGGTGGAGCAATCCGCCAAAGCCAACGCCTCCATTCAGACTTTACAACCGGTGATGTTGGCGTTGATGCTGATTTTCATCATGCTTCAGATGCGTTCATTTATCGGCACCTTGACCGTTCTGGCCACCGCGCCATTGGGACTCATTGGCGCTGTGCTGGCTTTGCTGTTGTTTAATCAACCTTTTGGCTTTACCGCGTTGTTGGGGCTCATTGGCCTGGGCGGTATCCTGATGCGAAACACCATGATTCTGACGCAGCAGGTGCAGGACAACTTCACAACTGGGATGGCTGCTCGGGAAGCCGTGGTCGAGGCAGCCGTCCAACGCGCTCGCCCCGTGGTACTCACTGCCCTGGCGGCCGTTCTGGCGTTTGTACCTCTGACCTTTGACCTGTTCTGGGGGCCGCTCGCTTATGTACTTATAGGGGGCGTAGCAGTCGGCACTCTGATCACCCTACTGTTTGTTCCGGCGCTTTACGCACTCTGGTTTCGGTTAAAGGAAAAGTGAGCCAGGTGTTTGAGCTCCGAAGTAATCCTTACATAGCCGACGAAGCCAGAACCGGGAGATTCAGGGGTTACTTGCCCATTCCCGTGACAAGAATTGCCCCGGTCCCCGAAGACATTCAGAATCGGTAACTCATAAAAACACCGGTGTAGGCTTGGGTAGCCTCCCCGATATCACTGACAATCGGGCTATCCTCGGCATCGCCGGTTAATTGTGACACCCCAGCGGTCGCGGTGACCGACCATTGCGCAGACAACGAGTAGGTTAAACTGCCTGTCAGGCCATACCGGGCATAGCCATCAGGGCTATAAGAGGCCAAGCCGGAGCGGGCACTTTCCGTATCGGAAATACCAAACCTATCGTCTGTCCAGTCATCACTGCTGTAGGTCAGGTTCGGCCCCAGGGAGGCAAACCATTGATCGCTGAACTGGTTCCGCCATCGTGCCTTAAGCACCACCTGATAGCCATCGACATCGCCGGTGAAGGGAGATTGGACGGCTGCGCTGTACGACCATGCGTCGTGGTTGTAAGCAACGCGCAAGCCGGCGATCGCGCCGCCATCAATCTTGTCCAGGCGTTCAAGATCCTCGTCATTGTCGCGCCCCGGAATGTAACCAATAAAGGGCGACAGCTTCCAGTTGCCGTGGCGAATCAGGTTCCAGCCAAGACCATCGCGAATGTTAAAGTAGAAACGGTCACCATAGCTCACATTGATCGTCGGCCAGACCCTGGTTTCATAATCGTCGCTGCCAAGGTAGTCCGGAGTATAGAGTACACCCGCACCCAGGCTGGCGTCCCACGCCGAGTTTGCCAGGCCCGGGGTTGAAACAACCAACAGCGTCGTCGATGTGGCCAGTAGCCACGGACGTTTAACTTTTGACAGCATAGACGAGTTTTCCCGTTGTTTGGCTGCGCAGCCAAGGCGCAGCGAAATGTGTGCAGTGGGTCGCTATCGGATTAAGGCTCGGAAGGATTTCGGTACCCGGCCATCATTGCCATCATCCAGCCCGGGTACTCCTCCGGGATACGACTCACCTCGTCCAGAGCTTTACGCTCGTCATCAGACAATCGGATCTGTGCGGCCCGGATATTGGCTTTCAACTGATCTGGTCGCTTGGCACCAACAATAACACTGGATACAGGTTCCTGGTGCAGTAGCCACGCAAGAGCGATCTGGGCCACGGTGACGGGTTCGCCGTCAATCTGCTTTCCGTCAGCCACCTCACGCATGACCTTGATAACCTCTTTGCCCCGCTCGCGGTTAACCGGAGGGAAGTCGAACTTAGTGCGCCGGTTCTCCTCGGATACGTCCGGATCCTCGTATTTGCCGGAAAGGTAACCGCCGGCCAGCGGGCTCCACACCATCAACCCGACCTTTTCCGACGCCAGCATGGGGATCACCTCCCGTTCCAGGTCGCGCCCCACCAGGGTGTAGTACGCCTGCAGAGACGTTACCGGGCACAGGTTGCGGGCCCGGGTGATACCGATGGCCTTCATGACCTGCCAGGCGGCCCAGTTAGACAAGCCCACATAACGCACATGGCCCTGTTGCACCAGGGTGTTCAGTGCCTCCAGGGTTTCTTCGATCGGGGTGGCCGGATCAAAGCCATGGATCTGGTACAGATCAATGTAATCGGTCTGCAATCGCGCCAGGCTCGCCTTGCATTCGCTCATGATGTGGCCACGGGAAGCACCACGGGCATTGGGGCCCTCGCCCATGGGGCCGAGCACCTTGGTGGCCAGCACGACATCTTCCCGGCGAACGCCGAGGTTCTTCAGGGACTGGCCGACGATGCGCTCGCTGGCCCCGAAGCCATAGATGTTGGCGGTATCGATAAAGTTGATTCCCGCCTCCAGAGCGATCTTCACCAGTTCGTCGGCCTGTTCCTGCTGCAACTGGCCGATCAGGCCCCAGATGTCTTCATCACCGCCGAAGGTCATGGTTCCCAGGCAGAGTTCGGAGACGAACAAGCCCGAGTTTCCGAGTGCTGTGTAGCGTAACGGATTGTGATCAAATCTTGGCAGGTTGTGAGGGGTCATGTTGCACCTCCTGATAACAGGTTAATGTCACGACTTTCTGTCGCGTCTCATTCACTGCCATTCAAGCGCCAGTGTTGTTCCCTTCCGAAGCACTTTGGCAGCGAGCCCTTAAAAGTTGTGTAGCCGCATCAAATGGAGCTGGGTCTTGTGCTGTGCGTGCCGCCAGGTGGGCGCCTTCCAGCGTGGCCAGGGTTGCGCAGGCTTCTTGTGAGGGATCAGAAATGGACGAAATTGACCCATCCCTCAGGCCCAGTTCAAAGGTTGCCCTGGTCCAGTCCAGCACCATTGCCCGAACGCTACCCACCCGGTTGACAACCGCCTCGGGCAGGCTTTCGCGACAGATTGAAAAGGCAACGCACAGGCAGACGGTCTGGCCGTCATGCAGGGCACTTCGGTACACAGCGATGAGAGCACTCAGGCGTTCGCCGGCGCTGGAACAGGCCGCCTCTATTTCAACCAGCCGCTCTTTCAGGCTGGTGTGATACCGCTCGATCAAACGCTCCGACAAGTCCGCCTTGGTCGGAAAATGATAATGAATGGAAGCCTTTCTGATGCCAATGGCCTTCGCGAGATCCGCATAGCTGAATCCGTCAAACCCTCTTGATCGGGCGGTGCGCTCTGCGAAGTCTAACAGGGCGGTTCTTGTGTCACGGTTCATAATTAGTCAATGGTTAACGTCGTTCACTCAGGCAGTTGCCGTGTATGGCACCTTGATCAGGGGAAGGTTACGATTCCTTCCCCTGATCAAGCCCTTTTTGGCTCTTTGGCAGCCCAGAAATGTTCAGGCTCCTGCTGGTTACACTTCAGGGGTCCTGACAAACCGAAGGTGCCCTGTCTTCATCCAGATTTTCGCCCCACGGGCTCCGGCCGTTGCGGACAATGCTTCTCCTTCGGGCAGACGCAGCCAAGCATTCCTGCCCAGCACTTCATCGTTTACCGTGACATCGCCGTCCAGGACCAACACCTCGATCCCGCCGGCCGCCTCTGATGTCAAGTTAGCACCGGGCTCAAGCTTGCGGTGAGTGACCGTTTCACGCTCGTCCTCATGCAGGAGCGAGGTGGAAATGCCCTCCACCGGAGCACCCAGTTCCGCTTCCATGTTTTTGCTGAACTGGGTGCGGTCCGCCGGGTCGAACTGCCAGAGCTTGACAAAAATCGTACAGCCCTCGGCAGAGCCTGGTACATGAGAGGTGGTTGGCGGATTCCGCACATAGGTTCCCGCAGGATAATCCCCATGTTCGTCCTGAAACACACCGTCAAGTACGATGAATTCCTCACCACCGTCATGAGTGTGCGCCGAGAACCGGCTGCCTGGCGCATACCGCACAATACTGGTGGCACGGGCCACTTCGCCACCGATACGATCCAGCATTCGCCGCTCCACCCCTTTCATGGGTGAAGGGCGCCACTCAAGCTGGTCAGTATCAATGACCACGGGCTTTGTGAAATCTGCATTGATTTCCATGCTCTGTCCTCCGGTTAATCAGTCCGCCAAGCCAAAAGGCCCGGGCATCAGCCGGTAATCGACGGACGGGCCGCGACCCGGGCACGCCAGGCCAGGAGATGATCCAGGTGACCGGGAATGTCAACCTTGGCGAACTCTGCAAACACCAGTCCGGCATAAGCCGTGATATCCGCAACAGTGAAACGGTCACCAGCAAGAAACTCGTTTTCCGCAAGCACCTCGTTGAGATAGGCCATCGTGGACTGAGCGACCTCTTTCTGCTTATTACCCCAGTCAGGACATTGCCATGTCTCAAGGTCGGGCCCCAGTCCCCGGGTTGCGTGGTGGAAATACGCGCCCACCGCATTCATCAAACCGGATTCGGCACGAATATTCATCATCGCGATAACCGCACGCTCTTTAGGCGAGGCGCCCGTCAGGGAGGGCCCGTCAAACACACCGTCAAGGTACTCAGTGATGGCGTTGCACTGTGCAATGCAGGTGCCGTCATCAAGCTCCAGTACCGGCACGGTGGCATCGGGGTTCTTTGCCCTGAAATCAGTGGTACGGTGTTCACCACCCATGACATCCACCGGGACAAACACCACTTTATCGGTGGCACCTTTCTCGGCAAGGGCAATGCGAACGCGCAGCGGGTTGGGAAAGCCTTCAGTGTCGTAAATTTTCATTGGTTACCTCTGTTGGTCATTAAGCATACGACGTTTAATTTACCTATCAGTAGATAGGTGCGCAAGAGGCAATTTAATTAGTCTGCTTTGCTTTGAGCCGCTGACCAGACATTCCAGATGGCAAAAACCATTCAGGCCTCCTCGCAGTAACACCAGCCAGGGTTGCTCTGACATAGCCCGCGTTTCCTTCAGGCCCGGATTAAATCCAAGGTTAAACCTTTGATGTTATTATTTTTTATGTCCATGGATTTGAGATTTCAGCTGCTTTAGAAGGTCTTTGGAGCTCTCATAATACAGGGTGTAGAACTGATCCAGATCAGCCAGCTTGGCAAGCGTTTGTTCATTGGTAATGGTTGCCTTGGCTTCGGCGATCACCTCCTTTCTGGCCTCGAGCCGTTTTATCTGCCCTTCCACCAAGGCAGCGTAGGGATGGGGACGAATCGCGAAGAAGTCCTGGCGCTCACCCGGCATTGTTCGACGCTCAACAATGCCGAGTCTTTCAAGAAAGCACGTATTCGTACTGACGCTCGCCTTACTGACACGCAACGTATCCACAAGCTGCGATGAGCTGACGGGACCATCCGACACGATCAGTGTCGCCCAAAGTTGCCCAGCGATGCGGGAAAAGCCTTCAGATTGAGCCTGAAGACCGAGGCGCTCAATAAAACGCCTGTCTGATTCAGTCAGTGTTTTCATAATCAGAAGATTGCAATGAATTCTGCCAACCCCCGCCCAGCGCGCGATACAAATTAACCGTCGACTGCAAGTGATCGCGCCGCGTTTCCACGAGATCAAGTTCGGTTGTAAACAGGCTTCGTTCAGCGTCCAGCACCTCCAGGTAACTGGACGCGCCACCCTCAAAGCGCAATCGCGCAAGTTTAGCCGTGCTTCGCAGTGCTGCTACCTGCCGGGCCTGCGCTTCCAGGCGATCTTCGGTACCACGCACCCCGGCCATCGCGTCGAGCACCTCCCGAAACGCCACCTGAATGGCCTGACGATACGCAATCAGGGCCTGGCGTTGACGCGCCTCCGCCTGATTGACTAGTGCCTCGGAACGCCCGAAGTCCAGCAACGGGCCGACTAACGAGCCGCCCAACTGCCACGTGGATGCCGAACCCTGGAACAAGTCGCCACCGGACGCACTTCGCAGGCCCAGCAGCCCCTCGAATGAAATCCTGGGCAGAAACGCCGCCCGGGCAACACCGATTTCGGCGTTGGCCGCGATCAATTCCTGTTCGGCTGCGGCAATGTCGGGTCGCCGAACCATCAGATCTGCTGGTCGGCCTGCAGGGATACTGGCCGGAACATCCATCTCACCAATGGTATTCGCTACGGAAATATCACTACGTACAATCCGTTGTGGATCTCGCCCCAGAAGCACTGCCAAGGCGTTTCGCTGAAGGGAGCGCTGTTGGCGAAGCCTCGGAAGTTCGGATTCAGCGGCCGCAAGCTCGGATTCTGCCTGCCGCAGGGCCAATTCATTAATCTCGCCTCCTTCAAACCGGGCCCGTTGCAGGGCGACCGATTCGCGGCGGGACGACACGGTGCGTTCCGCGATGTCGATCTGACGATCAAGCGCACGCAAATTGAAGTAACCATTGGCCACCTCACCAATCACGGCCAGTCGCACGGCCTCGCGATTCGCTGCACTGGCCAGAAGCCGTGCCCGGGCTGCTTCGCTGGCATTGGCAAGCCGCCCCCAGAGATCCAGCTCGTACGATAGAACACCGCCAACCTGGATATCATTGAAGGGTTGACCACCAGTACTGTTGACGGACTCCTCACTCGGGCCCTGGCGCACCGCGGAGCCCTCCACCTCCAGAAGTGGGTATCGTTCTGCCTGCTGTCCGGTAAGGAGCGCCCTTGCTTCGGCAACCCGGGCAGCGGCGAGCTGCAGATCGTTGTTGGCATCAAGTGCCTCCTCAACAAGCGTGACAAGTGCCGGATCGCCATAGCCACGCCACCAGTCCAGAGGGAGTTTCTCGTCCGCCGAAAGTCGTGCGGACGTCCAGTTTTCCGGCATCGACGGCTCGGGCTTCTTAACAGTCGGCGCGAGTGAGCAGCCACCAAGTGACAACACCATCAAAGTGGTCAGCAATACCTTAACGGTCATCAGCCACACCTCCATTTGCCCGTCCGGGAGCGGCCGCAGCCGAGTCATCCTGGTCTCTGGAGCCACTCAGAAAATCCGTGATACGGCGGACGACCACATAGAACAGTGGAATAAAGAACGTCGCCAGTATCGTTGCCGAAATCATGCCGCCAAGAACCGCCGTTCCTATCGCAATACGGGTGGTTGCACCGGCACCACTGGCGAAAGCAAGCGGCAACACACCCATGCCGAAAGCAACCGATGTCATCAGAATCGGCCTCAAGCGCACTCGCGCCGCTTCCTTGGTTGCCTCGATCAATTTCATTCCCTGATCCTCTAACGAGCGGGCGAACTCCACCAGAAGTATAGCGTTGCGCGCAGTCACACCAACGGTGGTCAGAATGCCAACCTGGAAGAAGACGTCGTTAGGAAGCCCGCGAACCATCGCTGCAAGTACCGCCCCGAGTACGCCCAAGGGCACCGCCAGCATCACGGAAATGGGTATGGTCCAACTTTCGTAGAGCGCGGCGAGCGCCAGAAACACCACCAGTGCCGACAGCGCGTAAAGCAGGGATGCCTGGGCACCGGCCTGGCGCTCCTGATAGGACAGGCCGCTCCAGGCGCCGGCCACACCGTCCGGGAGTTGAGCGATCAAACGTTCGACCTCCGCCATGGCCTCACCGGTACTGTAGCCCGGTGCCGGCTCACCCTGAATCTGACGGGACGGAACACCGTTGAAACGCTCAAGGCGCGGTGAGCCATACTCCCAGCGTCCGTTCGTCACTTCGCTCAACGGGGTCATCTCTCCGTTAGCGGCTCGCAGATACCACGCCTCAAAATCCTCAGGCAGCATCCGGAAAGGGGCATCACCCTGAACATAGACTCGCTTGACCCGCCCCTCATGGAGAAAATCGTTAACGTATTGCGAGCCCCAGGTCACCGACAGAAGTCGACTGATCTCGGACGGCTCTATGCCAAGGGCCTGCGCCTTTTCGTAATCAATGTCCACTTTGTAGCGGGGATTGTCCGCCAAACCGTTGGGGCGCACACTCGTCAGCACGGGGCTTTCGGCCGCCAACTGCAGCAATTGACCTTGCGCTGCCATGAGCGCTTCATGCCCGATGGCACCCCGATCCTGTAAACGCAATTCAAAGCCCAGGGCCTGCCCCAATTCCGGTATCGGTGGCAAATTGAAAGCAAAAGCCCGCCCATCACGCACCAGCCCGGCAAGCGCCCGGTTCGCCCGCTGAATGATCGCGTCGGCGCTTTGCGTCTCGGGATCGCGCTCACTCCATGGCTTGAGATTGACGAACGCCAGTCCCGCGTTCTGCGCCCGGCCAGCGAAGCTGAAACCAGCGATTGTGAAGAGGCCCTGCACCTCATCCTGGTCCATGAAGTAATCTTCGATAACCTGAATCGTATCGATTGTGCGCTGCTGGGTCGCACCGGCGGGCAACTGATACTGCACCACGGCGAACCCCTGGTCTTCCGCGGGCAGGAACCCGCCGGGCAACCGCACAAAGAGAACGGCCACCAGGCCGACGATGCCCAGGAACGCCAGTGTGTAGAGCCAGGCGTGGCGCGCCGTATGGCCAACCAGGCGGACATAGCCCCGGGTCAGTCGCCCCAGGCCTGCCTCAAACCAGCCGAACAGTTTTTGCAGCAAGGTTCTTTCATGCGTGGGCTTGAGGATCCGACCACACAGCATGGGGCTCAGAATCAGAGCCACCAGCACCGAAAGCACCATGGCACCAGCAATACTCAGGGAAAACTGCCGATAGATTGCCCCGGTGGAGCCCGGAAAGAAGGCCATCGGGATAAACACCGCAGACAACACCACGCCGATGCCAATCAGCGCGCTGGCTATCTGCCCCATGGACTTGCGCGTCGCCTCCATCGGGCTCAGGCCGTCCTCATGCATCACACGCTCGACGTTCTCAACCACCACGATGGCGTCATCCACCAGAAGGCCGATCGCCAATACGAGACCGAAGAGAGTGAGCATGTTGATGGAAAAGCCGAAGGCCGCCATGATCGCAAAGGTGCCCAGCAGCACCACCGGGATTGCGATCGCTGGTATCAGGGTAGCCCGCCAACTCTGGAGAAATACCAGCATGACCAGGACCACCAGGGCGATTGCCTCGATGATGGTTGTGACCACCGCGTCGATGGAGGCCTCCACGAAGGGGGCCGTCTGGTAGGGATACCGAATCTCCACCCCTTCCGGAAAATACGGCTCGAGCTCCTGGAGCCGCGCTTTAACAGCCTCTGTGACCGCAAGCGAGTTGGCACCCGGCGCCAGATTGATGCCAAGGCCGGCTGCCGGCTCGCCATCGTAGAAAGTGTCAATCTGGACTGCACCGCCGCCCAGCTCAACGCGGGCAACATCCCCCAGGCGCACCCGGGACCCGTCGGGCATACTCTTGAGCAGGATGTTGCGGAACTCTTCGGTTGAGGTGAGCAAGGTCTGGGCGGTGACCGTGGCATTGAGCTGCTGACCCTCGACCGCGGGCAGCCCGCCGAGCTGGCCGGCGGTGACCTGGGCGTTTTGCGCCTCGATGGCGGCGCTCACGTCGGCGACGGTCAGGCCGTAATTGGTCAACGCCGAAGGGTCCAGCCAAATCCGCATCGCATATTCAGAGCCGAAAACCTGCACGCTGCCGATACCAGTTACCCGTCCAATGGGTTCGGCTAACTCGGAGCTGATAAAATCGGCGATATCCAGCTTGCTGAGGCGACCGTCGGTAGAGACGAATGCCATTACCATCAGAAAACTGGTGCTGGATTTCTCGACGCTGATCCCCTGCTGGCGCACCACCTCCGGGAGCCGCGGTTCCGCCAGTTTGAGCTTGTTCTGCACCTGGACCTGGGCAATGTCCGGATCGGTGCCCGCCGCAAAGGTGAGAGTAACCGTAGCGTGGCCTGAGGAATCCGCTGTTGACCCCATATAGAGCAAATTGTCGAGGCCGGTCATCTCTTGTTCAATGACCTGAACCACCGTATTGGACACGGTGTCCGCCGAGGCGCCAGGATAATCGGCCTGAATCTCCACCGCCGGCGGCGCCACCGACGGGTATCGCTGGACCGGCAAAACGAAGATCGCCATGATGCCCGCCAACATGGCGACAATGGCCAGAACCCAGGAAAAAACGGGCCTGGAAATGAAGAAATTAATCATTGTGCGGGGCCCTCGTCGTCGGAGGCGCTTTTCTGTGAACTATCCTTGCCACTGGCTTGCTGGTTTTGGGTGGGATGTAATGGAACATCTGCCTCAACCGGCTTCACCTTGGCCCCTGGCCGAACCTTTTGCAGACCGGAGACGATAAGGCGATCCCCCGGCTCTAACCCGTTCTCCACCAGCCAGAAAGCGCCAATGGCCCGCTCTGCCTCTAACTGGCGGGCAACAACTTCTCCCTGCGGGTTGACCAGCAACGCCGTGGCCTCGCCTTGCGGATTACGGCTCACGCCCTGCTGCGGCGCCAGAAGGGCGTTCTCCCGCACCCCCTCGCTCAGGCGAACGCGCACGTACATTCCAGGCAGAAGGTCTTCGTCAGGATTGGGGAAAACCGCCCGCACAGTGACCGAACTGGTGCTTTGGTTGACGGTAACATCCGCAACGTCAACGCGTCCCTTATGCGGATAGAGAGTACCGTCATCGCGCAACAAAACAGTCTCGGCTTCATTTAGGCCGGGCTTAGAAGCCGCGCCCTCATTCAGAGACGACCGAATTCGAGCCAGTTTTTCGACCGGTAGCTGAATATCGACATACATGGGATCAAGCTGAACCACGCGCGCCAGGACCTGGGGCTGATTGGCGGTTACCAGTGCACCCTCCGTGTACAGTGTCGGGCCAATGCGCCCGGCGATGGGAGCCTTGACCTCGGTATACGCCAGCTCGATACCCGCCGTTTCGACCATCGCCTCGGATCGGGAGACATCCGCCCGGGCTGCCTCCAAGGCCGATAGCGCTTCATCACGCTGACGCTTGCTGACCGCATTCTTCTCAAACAAGTCTGACGTACGTGCCCACTCCCGCTGAGCCTGTCGCAATTCGGCCTGTGCGCGCTCCAGTTCTGCCTGGGCCCGTTGATGGGCAGCACGGTATCGGTTGGGGTCGATCTGGTAGAGGACCTCACCTGCTTTGACCTGGGCGCCTTGTTCAAACAAGCGCTCCTGCAAAATGCCCGTGACTTGCGGCCTCACTTCCGAGATACGGTAAGCGGCGGTCCTGCCCGGCAGTTCCATTGAAAGGTTCACACGCTGCGGCTGCATTTCAACAACCCCGACTTCCGGAGGCGGCGGCGCTGACCGTTCAGCCTTTGCCTGACCGGAGGAATTGTCACAACCAGCCAGCAAAAGAACCGCCAACCACATTGGCAACATGCGGACCCCAAATAGCCGCACCATCAAACTCTTCTCTGTCTGCATATAACTAACCTCTGAATGGGCAAAAGACTCAAAAACCGTTCAATTCATGCCTTCACTTATAACCAGGTAGACAGAACGATCGATCCAAACTGATCGACGCCGTCCTTTTCCTCGAATTCTTCGCTGCGCCACAGGTAGGTGTAGGCGATCTGCCAGCGATCCCAGGTCAATGCCGCACCCACCTGAGCATCGCCAACCCACTCACGACTGTCAACGGAGTGGCTGTCCTCGAAACTGTTGCCGTCGAGCAGCAGGTTGTGTGCTGTATAGCGCCCTTCTACGGCAGCGAAGACGTACCAGCTAAAGCCCCGATCCCGCCGAAAAGAAGATTGCCCGCCTTGTGCGGGGGCGACTGACGGAATGCCGAAACTACGATCAAGCCCCTCTCCCAAACGAAACCCAAGGCCGCTGGAAGCGTAGGTATACAGGTTGCCGAGCGCAAACCCGGCAGACGGTCCATATTCCAGGCTTAGCTCAGCGACATCCTGTTGTTTAAGCCAGGCCCGTTCATAACCAAAATTAATCACTGGCTCGTTCTCAAGCTGGTTGTCCCAACCCCTCGGCTTGTCTGCCGCAATAAGATCGTGGAAATTTCGTTGGACTACCTCAGCACCGGAAGCCGGTCCTACGATGCCCACGTCGATATGCAGGCTGTCTGCCAAACGCAAGCCACCGTGCTCCCTTTCGCTCAGTAGCGAAATTCCACCAAACAAAAGGCCGGCATAGGGGCGGTCATCTTTAATAAGCGTTTCGACCTCTATATCTTCGGGCGTATAGATCTGTTGCCCGAGCCGGTACGTTACGCCCGCAAGAGTACTGCCAGACCAGCCCGGAATGACGTCCGCAAGACGGCGGGCCCAATGTCGATCCGGGGGCTCAAAGGCCCAGATCACCTCTACGCCGTTGGTGTATTGACCATCGCCACCGGCGGAAAAGGCATCGTTTTCCACTTTCAGGGACAGCAGGCCGTCGGCGGAAGCTGACGTCACAAGGAAGCCCAGCAACAAACCTGAGCACCAACTCCAATAACACTTTTTGCCACGTCGAGATTTCAATAAAGCGCCCTCTGTCAAGGCGGGTTGAACCGGTTGCAAAAGACCATACTCCCGGATGCTGCCCCACTTTCCCGTGCCAGTTGATTCGGTGTTCCGCCAACAATGATAGGAAGGCTGCTGCAAAACTTGTTCATTTCGTTCAGCATGGACTGAACGTAACACACATAACGACGGACCGCCAGCCGTGATGGAACCGTCCTGTGCCGGCGAAATTTGCGGAACGCTCCAATCCTAATCTTGTCGCTCGCGTCTGAAAAATGTCTCGGGTTCAGTAATATTTGGGGTTGGCGGAATTTTCCATAACCCGTTCAAACACACGCAGAGCGACTTCCAGATCCTGGTCTTCAATGCCTTTCAGCATCTCCTCTCGCAAGAGATTCGCCCGCTCATTCAGTTCGCTCGAAAAGCGCTCACCGGTATTGGTAAGGTACAGCAACCTGACGCGCCGATCATGCTTACAGGGCCGTCGTTCAATCAGCCCCTGCTCTTCAAGGCTGTCAAGCAGACGGACCAATGTCGGATTCTCGATCGTCATCAAATGGGCTAACTCCCGCTGGGTCAATCCTTCACCACCACGCTGCAGGCAGACCATGGTGAACCAACGAGCTTGGGTAACCCCCAGGTCTTTCAGGCGCTCATCCAGTAACTTGCGCCAGCGCCTTGCCACTCGGGCATTGGCGAAGGGAAACTGATCTCGAGGGATTTGCGGGTCCATATCACTGTCCTGATATTGCTGACTCAGTAACAGTAAATCGTAAGCTAATCATTGAGGCAAGTCTGCGTTACGCACTAACCAGGTTTGCGCCAATTCGACCTGCAATTCAAGCAGGTTCTCAGGCCAGCTACTAAGGAACTTCTCCGAAGGGCTCCGTCAATAGCCCGCCAGCGCGTTCGTTTATAGTCAACGAGACACCAGCACAGGGATTGACGCTTGACAGAGTACAGTTCGAGTAGCGCTACCCAGCACCAGTCGGGTGAGCCGCGTATGGCCATAGGCGCCCATCACCAGCATGTCGGCATGGAACGCCCGCGCCTGCTCGAGTAGCACCGGGCCGACCTTACCACCGTCGACTTGTTCCAGTGTTACCTGTACGCCATAACGCGCGAGGTGGCGACACAGGTCCGCGCCGAAATCTTCTCTACACTCCAGCTCGCCATCCGGTTCATCGCAGACACAAACCACCTTCACTGCTTCTGCCTGGGCCAGGAAGGGTAACGCATCGCCGACAGCTCGTGTTGCCTCCCTGCTAGCGTTCCAGCCAACAACGATACGTCGTCCAATCCGTCCGGCCGGCCACTCGTCAGGAATGAGTATAGTCGGGCGTCCAGACCCGAAGATAACATGCTCGGCCATCCTGACCGTCATGGAAGGTTCAGGGGAGCTTTCGAAGGGAGGGACCAACGCCAGCCCTGCATAGCGCGCGTGTAGCATTAATTCCTCCGCCACCTCGCTCTCGGACAAGCGCCACTCTGCGCTAATACCTCTTGCGCGAGCCATTGCCTCAAACCGCTCCCTGACCTGAGTCTCTGCGTCCCGAACACGCACGCGATGCTGTTCGAGCAAGGCGCGCATGGCGGGGCCGGCCACAGCGTACGCATGAGGCATCGCTCTCAGTGGCGTTGCCACAAACACCGCTATCAGGCAGGCATCCCAGCACGCAGCGATGTCAGCGGCGATCGCCAGTCGCCGGTCATAGGGCCGAGCCTCTTCAAGAAAGACAACGATATCCTTAGGTAGCATGCTTCACCTCCTGGTCACGCGCTTTCCATAACCTACTCAAAAACACGCAGGCGGACCAATGTCGGATTCTCGATGACCATCAGGTGGGCTATCTCCCGCTATGTCAGCCCTCCACCATCACGCTGCAGGCAGACCATGGTGAACCAGCGAGCCTGGGTAGCCCCCAGGTCTTTCAGGCGCTCATCCAGCAACTTGCGCCAGCGCCTTGCTAACCGGACACTGGTGAAAGGAAACTGATCCCGAGGGATTTGCGGGTCCATGTCACTGTCCTGATACTTATTAAGCCCTCTCCCCAGTCTAGCGGTTGACCGCTAAGCTGGAAGGCGACCAAACACCACAAGGGAGAAGACTCAATAAACTTTATCGTAGCACCTACCATCATTATTGTGGAATCAATCTGCTGCATGCCTGTACGTCTGTATCATCAACCAGCAGGGGGAGGTGTTGCTACACAAGGAAATCAAAGGACGGCAACTTCCCGCTGGCCTACACCTATCCCAACGAGATGCGGGCCACCCGCGACCTACTGCGACGACGCTTCCGCATCGTCCAGCACGGGGCCATGCTCAAAACCCACGTGGTGAACACCACCAGCCAATACAATCCGCCACCCAATAAGGTAAACCTTAAGAATGTGGGAGTCCGGGAACAGGTTCAGGCGGCCTTTGCCGGACAGAATGTCCAGCACAACATCAATCTCGACCTGGCCATCATCGAGTGCTATCACCGTGAGCTGAGCAAGCTTGAAGAACACCTGGAGCGGCAAGCCAAACAACATAATCCCACTTCTCTGAGTGTGCTGAGGACCATTCCCGGTGTAGGGCGCATCCTAGCGCTGACCATTCTCTACGAAATCGGTGATATCCAGCGCTTTGAGTCAGTTCAGAAGTTCGCTTCCTATGCCAGACTCATCAACTGCAAAGCCGAGTCTGCCGGCAAGGTGGATCCTGGCCACCGCAAGCGACGGGGCCTCGGGCTGTTTGTTCTGTCGGTCAGGATGACACCACTTCGCCAGCATCGCCAGACAGCCGCCAGAACCAGCCGGATCTCATCTTGCCTTTTTGGGGGCCTGACCGGCCCTGGTGGCCGGCCTTGATGAGCGTTTCGTCGATGGCCAGTACCGGCTGCGCGGCACGTTGTCGGTCTGCGCATCCACAATGGGGCGCAGCAGGTCGATGGCTCGCTTGACCAGCTTGGTCAGGGTACTGCGGCTGATGGTGATGCCGGATTGCTGGATGCGCTGGTGCTGACGATACAACGGCAGGGGGACTGAAACTTGTCCACCAGCAGGCTGACATCGGCCAGGCTGTTGTGCAGCACGTTAAATAGAGCCGGTGTTGTCGCAGGCTTCTCGGTGCCCTTTGCGCCGGAACACCGGGCGTTCCACCTTCAGCACCACGTAACTGGAGGCCCGCTGGGCCAGCCGGTAGGAGGTTTTGGTGCCGAGGATGTCGTACTGGTCGGCGTCCGGCCCGATCTGCTCCGATGGCATGTGTTCAATGACTTCCACCGGCACATCGGCACTAAAGCGCAGACCAGTATCGTTCAGGCAGTCGTCATCCCGCTGTTTCTTGCATGAATAGAAACTTTTTCTCTATTGGCCCGGTCGGTTACTACCCATGCTTATAAACTGGGATAAGTGGGAAACTGGGAATTTCTGATCCTTTTCCGATTTACCAACACCTCGCCTCAACCGAAAAAAACCTACTGGCAAGTCTAGCAAGAGCGGCACTCCCGATGCACCACTGCGGATACACCGAAGTTTGTACTGACAGCGCAACACATTGATTTTATTAAATATTATTTTGATTTTCCTCTTGCATATTTGAAACTTCGTGCGAATATTTTAGAAAACGCAGGAGTTCAAAATGACCAAGTTGAAGACCATTTGTTTTGCTGTAACTACAGCCGCGCTCGCGGGTTGCGCTGTCATGCCTCGACACTATGACGACGAATCATCCCGCGCACTGAATCTGGCCCGTGCCGGCGGCGTCTACGATCAGGACCTGCGGGATTCACCAGACGGGACGCGCTCGCATCGAAAGGGTTTGCTGGTAAGCGCCCTCGACCTGGCCAGATTGGCCACCTCATTAGATGCGCCGCTTCGTCATCTTACCGGCACCCAGACGCTGTTCTTCAACGCCACTGACATCATGATGACGCCGGACAACCCTTCGGCGCGACCCAGCCTGATGGGCTGGATGCCGGAATCACTGGCGGCGAACGAGGATGACGCCTATGACCACTATGTTGCCGTTGTAGATGAGGCCATCACCCAGGCCGCCGAGTCGATGGCGATAAATGTAACGAAGCTCACAGACGTGAAGACGCCGGAGATTGATGGGAACCCGCTCATGCTGTGGTCGGTAACAGTCGAGCGATATGGCTGTGCCGATAGCAACTGCATCATCGCCTATAACATCCAACAACCGAATCACTGGAAGACACCAAGCTATGTCATCGGCCGTGAAGCAGCCAGTTACAACATCGCTGCCAACCATCCCGAGAAATATTCCCGACTGGTATTTCGGCAGTCCGGCCATGAACGTACCTTTCCTGTAGATGAATTCTATGGCGCTGTCAGCGCCGGCATGCCTCCCTGGATAGTGATGTACTTTCCACCGAACACCGTGATCCAGGACGGCGAGCCGCTCCCCTATCCGGTGTTGTATGAACAGGGCCAACAGCTGATGTTCAGGGAGCCCGACCATGAGTGACTGGCACGATGAACTTGAGTTGGCACTGCTGCCGCTGGAGGACCTGAGAGTCGATAGCGTCTACATGACTTTTGTGATCAGCAATGCCCTGAGCGAGCGAGGCATTTTCCATCAATGCCGGATCGGATACGCGGAGGACCGACTGAGCCGAATGACCACCGCTCCCCATTGCTGGGTCGAGCTCGAGCAGGACTTGAGGGCGATGACGAACGATGCCTACAGCAAGGTGAAACCGCCGTGGCTGGCCGGGCAAGCCGCAGCGGCCTGACGCCGGGAAAAACTTGCATTTTCTCAGGTTCTGGTAGCTTCGAAGTAAAGAACTATCGGGGACTGAGGCCATGGTAAGAGTGGCAAAAATCGTAACAGTGGGGCTCGCCGGGATCGGCGTTGTGGAGCTCGCCTTTAGGGGTACCGATGCAGCGCTTTACGCATGGTATTTATTGTTCGTGCTCTGGGTGGTCGCACTGTTCATTCGCTTCGCACTGGCCGTAGTCGATGCCTACAAGACGGTTTTCGCCAAGGGACCCGATGGGGAAATGACGTTTCCTGAATTCGAACAAAAGATGGCGTCGTTCAGTCGAGGCAGTGATGAGGAGGCAACCGGCGCGGGCAACAAGGCAACTTCCGGCAATGGGAGCAATGGCGGTACAGAGGGTTTCTTCGATGACGACAGAATCAACCAGATTTATCGAGCGGACGATCCGTTCGGGGATTTTCTCGACTCTTGAGGTGGTTCCTTATGGGTACAGATCAGGAGAACCAGAGGTTCGAACCCGGTAACGGCCACCAGAACCACCTAAACCAGACCGGCCAGAGAGAACCACTTATAACAGACTGAGGAACCGACGATGTTTATTCGAGCCTACCTTCGGGCATCCACGCAGGAACAGAATGCGGAGCGAGCCCGGGAGTCACTGGTACAGTTCGCAGCCAACCACGGTCAGCGTATTGCCGCTTTCTACGTGGAGAACGTGTCCGGCGCTACTTTGCACCGACCCGAGCTGATGAAGCTGATCACAGATTCCGGTGAGGGTGACATTGTGCTGGTCGAACAGATCGACCGGCTGGCTCGCCTCAAAAAAAGTGACTGGGACTCCCTCAAGCAAAAGCTGGCCGCCAAGCGGTTAGCCATCGTCTCCCCGGAATTACCAACCAGTTGGCTCGCTCTGGAAAAGAAAGACGACACCGGATTCACCGACTCCATTCTACGAGCGGTCAACGCCATGATGCTCGACATGCTGGCTGCCGTGGCCCGCAAAGATTACGAAGACCGTCGGCGCCGGCAGTTCCAGGGCATTCATAAAGCAAAAACGGAGGGCAAGTACCAGGGGCGGCAACCAGACCTGAAGCGCAGACAGCACATCGCCAGCCTGCTACGCAGTGGCCACAGCTACAGCGAGATCCAGGAGATGCTGAGTTGCTCGCGGCACTTGATTGCGTCTGTCGCCAAAGAACAAAGACAGGCCGATGCTGTGGCCTGAAACCAACAAACTGCCCTCAAAGGGCAGTCAACTATTGGAGACGTGAATATGCTGAACCTATCTGCCACACTGATTGCATTCCTGAGCTTTGTCGCAGTTGTACTTTTTATCTGCGTTGTGGCCTACCGCAACGCGGACCGGCTGGAAGCGTTCCTGGAGCGAAAGTTCCGAAAAAAATCACCCCGACACAATGGCGATCTGAAATAAATTCGGGGCAAACCGGTGTTCTTGCCCAAAACGGGCAGTTTGAGAGCCGTGCCTACTGCGTCGTCCATGGCAGCATAATCGTGAAGTCGATATGAGGTTATGCACATGACGGACAAAACAGCCATGCTTCCCGAAAGCTTTCTATTTTTGCTGGAACAGGAAGAAAAGCGGAGGCAGCTGCGGGAGGACGCGGGGCTTCCGGCTCTCACAATACTGATCGACGCCGCTCATAGTGGAGGCGGCCAGGCCCGGCATATCCGGCGATTCCTGCTTGGCCTATATAACGCGAGTCACTGGCCATTCGAGCTGAACCGGCTGAGGGCCTTGGATGCCGAGCTGCAACAGGCTGCGTTGCAGGTTCTGGCGCTGGATTGGAATGGCCGGGAGGTTCACACCTATGTGCCGGGTGGTGACGAGCTGTTTCAGTCCTGGTGGGAGTGGGAAGCGAGCGCCTGACACACCGCCTCCCATTGCACTGCCGGGTGGATCTATGACTGTTTGATGAAGGTAATTTCGAAGGCCTTGCTAGACCGAAACTGCTGCAACCGGTTGGCAAACGCGAAGGCTTCATTCATCTCGTAGTGCTGGAAGATGTCCAACCCCCGATCCAGCGATATCTTCCAGCCGTGGTCCGTAACGATATGACGGGCGTGAATGGTGCCGCTTTCGTCAAACGCCCAGGTGAAGTCGATGCCCACGGTGCGAGCGGATTCCTGGATTTTTTCAAAACTCTCGTCTTGCAGGTCACCCTTGAACTCGTCCCTGACGGTGACGAGGTGAACCTCCACTTCATCTTCTTCGGCCTTGTTCTTCACGATGGCTTCGAGAAACTCCATGAAATTGCGGATCTGGTAGAAAAGCCGGATGTAGGGGTCTGTGACGGTGATCTTGCTGGCTCCTTTCAGGTATGCGCCAAACAAGCCGTCGAATGAGATGCCCTTCTGATTTTCCTGGAAGGTCAGGTGCTTTTCTTCCAGTACTGGCTCGGGGGCATTCAGCTCTTCTGGCTCGACACCTTTAACGTCCGCTGTTGGCTCGGGTTCTACTCCCTCGTCATCAGGAGTCGAGACCGTCTGGTGGTAGTAGCCTGGGTACTCTTCCTCCTCAAGTGTCGTGACCAGTATTTCCTGGCCTTGTTGATCCTGATAGGAAAAGCGTACTTCGCCGTAGGTGGTATCAATCCGCTGTAACTGGTCCTTGACCCGCTTGCGCCCCTCAATGGCAAAGCGCAGCACTTCTTCAACCTCTTCCCTGGTCGCTCCCCCCTGGGGGAACAGGATCTTCATCAAGCCGGAAAAGGTCTTGTTAATACCGTCCCGATCACGGGTCGAGATATCCGAAGAAAGGGTAAAGTGCTCCTTATACTGGTCGGAGTAATCGTAGTTCCGCATCGAGCGCAGGATTTCTGCAAGGTAGTCCACCACGAAGCCATAGCCGTCGGAGAACATCTCGCCCCGGATGATGTCGACCTCCCATCCCGGAATATAGAAGTGGATCCGGTCCAGAAAGGCAGAATCGTAGAACTTGTCCGGCAGTTCATCGAACAGGTCTGAATGCTTCAGCATGTAAGGAACAGTGTGCCGGGTGTTCCCCACGAACACCATGGACGCCTCGGCGCCCAGGGTTTCCACGCCACGGGAGAAGGACTTGTTGGCCATGTAGTTCTTCATGATGTCGACCAGGGCCTTGTCGACTCGCTTCTGTTTACCGGCGAATTCGTCAAAGGCCACGCAATCCCAGTAGCCCACCAGGCCGATTTTGCCGCTGGAGTTATTCACAAACAGCTTGGGTACGGTGACTTCACCACCGGAAACCAGGATCCCATGGGGCGAGAATTCGGAGTAAACGTGGGATTTACCCGTCCCCTTGGGGCCAAGTTCGATAAGGTTGTAGTTCCGCTCGCAGAACGGAATCAATCGGACCAGTTGCGTCAGCTTGCTGCGCCGTCCGAACATCTCCGGGTTAAAGCCGATACTCTGGATCAGCAGGTCAATCCACTCATCGGTGCTGAACTGCTGCCGCGCGGCAACGTAGGCGTCGTAGTCGAAGTGCGATAGCTGAATCGGCTTGAGGGTGGACAGAATCCAGGGGCTGACGTTCTGGTCTTCAGAAAATACGTATTCGATGTCCGCAATGCACCATACGCCGCTTACCAGCAGTTTGGGGTGGGCCTTGACGGTCCCAGAATCCACCAATACCTTCTTGATTCCCAGGTTGGAAAACTGCGCCTCGTAGGCATCCGTCTTCTCATTCAGGGCCACACTGATCTTGTCGATAACCTTGTAGCGCCCCTTTTCCTTGATATTCGAGCGCACCAGTCCGGCCTCGTTCCGGTGGACATAGTGCTTGGCCAGAATCTCCTTGACCGTTTCAATCCCTGTTTTAATCGTGGCCTCGTCGTTAGTGGCGCAGTATTGGCCGAGCAGATACTCCAGCACGTATGAGGGAACGATGGCGTTGCCCTTGACCGTTTTCACCAGGTCTTTGCGCACCACCAACCCGGGGAAGTGTTCGTTGATCTTTTGGTCAAGCGTACTCATTGGCTATAACCCTCAGAAATCAAAATCGCTGGTAAAGGACCGCCGCATCAAATACCTGAGCGACTTGTATTCCTTGTAGTGGGAGGTGCCGGCGTGCTGTTCTTCCAGCTTCAGGAAAACCTCCTGGCCGTTGGCCTCGTCCGCCTTGCGGCTGAGCACAAAGCGCACCTGAAGCTCCCGCTCGCGGGGGTTCTCCGAGGTCAGGTCAAACGACAGTTCGTGACTGTCCGAAATCAACTCCCCTGACTGGGTATAAATCCCAGCCCGCAGGTGGCGAGGCTGTACTTTCTCGGTAACCGGTCCGGACTGATACAAGGTGACGGCCAGTTGGCCGGAAGTGATCACCGAGCTGGCCCCACGCAGGATGTCCACCTCAACGGCGCTGACATCACTCTGGCGCTTCTTGTTAACCTTCAGGACTGGAATCACAACCTCCTGAAGGGATGCGCCGCCATGCACAAAGCGGCTGCCAGAGCCTTTAAGACGCAGCCGGTTGATGGACTTGGGAATCTGCACTTCCATATCGCCATCCAGCCCAAGCTGCTCAGACGAGAAGTGATGGAAGGCCGGAGAGGCGGACAGCCCCTTACCCAGCACGAACCGACGGTCCCGGTAGCGAATATCATCGCCAGAAACGGCATCGCCCAGGAAATCACTCTCATCCAGCTCACGGTTCTGGTAAATAAAGCCATGGTCAGCGGTGATCAGCAGGTTATTGGCGTTGGCCGCCGTGAGCTTCTTGATCAGTCGAATCAGGTCATCCAGGGTTTGTTCTGCGGCTTCAAAGGCCTGCCCCTCTGAATGCATCTTGTCGCCGGTGTGATCGATGCGGTTGTGGTAGATGTACAGCACATCATTACCCTTGAGCAGCTCACGGCTGTCTTCCCGGTTGAGCTGCATAAAATCCTCCGCCTTGACGGCCTGGCCCCGACCATCCAAGGCGGCCTGCAGGATTTTGGTACGGTTGACCGTGCCCTGTGAGCTTTGGCCATCCACCAGTACCGTACCGGTATCGTTGTCGGCGATTGCCAGGGACTTGTTGGGCAGTAGCGCCGCCATACCGAGCTGGGTATAGCTGGGAAGGGTCGAGAGTGCCGGTTCAAGCTCCGCGCTGTAGCGATCTTCCTGCCGGATAAGGCCCAGCAGCTCATCACCAATCTCATAGCGCATGGCGTCGGAAATGATCACGCAGATCCGTTTGTCCTTGCACAGGTACGGGCGAACCCAGTGCTCGAAAAAGGCTGTTTGCTGAACGACCGGATAGGCCTCCCAGCGCGGCGCGGCATCCACGTGAACCTGGAAGCCGTCGCCCAGCTTGAGCAGGTAGTTGTTGGAATACAAATTCTCCACCTGCTCACTGAGATCGCCCATTAACGATGCCTGGCCGGACATGCGCACATGGTAGGTAAATTTGCGGTAGAGCTGATCCAACTGGAACCAGGAACGGCTGTATCGCTGAACGCCGTCGGAGAGGCTGTCCATGGTGAGACGAGCCTCACCGAGCATCTGGACAAAACGGGCCGCAAACTCAATGGCTTCATACAGGTGGCGGAACTCCCCGTACCAGTGGCCCTGGCGCCGCTGCCGTACCCACAATGCCACATCGCCACTAGTGACCGTGCGGCCTACCACCGCCCGCACCAGGTCACTGATAATCTTCTGGTCGATTAGCCGGAAGTAATCCAGCTCAACCAGGTCCCGGAAGTCCCGCTTACCCAGATCCTGCTCAATGCCCAGCACCTCGGCACACTCGGCAGACAGGGTTTCAAACCCCTGCTCGAACTGCCGGCTGTCTTTCCAGCGCTTGAGGAACACCAGGGCGTCGCCGGTCAGTTTGACATCGCCATCGGTACCCATGGCGTAGCAGGACTTGAACAGCTCGATCACGAAATCGCGCAGGCTGGGTTCACTGGCCTCGTAGCCGTAGAAACGGGTCAGTTGCTCCCACAGGAAGCTGCCCAGACCACAGCGCTCAATCAGCCGGATGCCATCATCACGGTCTTCAGCCAGTTGCTGCAGCAGGGTTTCCACCACCGAGTCCATACGGGGCTCGCTACCGGCACACACGGCCAGCATCTTCAGGCGCAGCTGGCCGGCGGTATCGTCCGGCTTCAGCAACTTCTTCAGTGCCTCCTTGCGCTTGATCGCCTGAAAGAACTCCGTATGGGCCTGAGCTATCTCGGCGAACTCCAGGCCCAACTCCAACTCGGACAGCCAGATGGCCACCTGGTCGGTCCGGAACTCGCCGTGGGCCAGCTGTACGTCCAGCAACCAGTTGTCCAGATCCTCCGGTTGTGGCCCTTCTTTGTACAGCAAGAATTTCTGTTCCGGTGCCTCCCGCAGGATGCGATGTTTCAGGCCGTACTCGTTGTTGGCGATCTCCAGCTTCTCCACGTCCGGAATGGAAACCGCCTCGAAGTCACTGCGCAGCTCTTGCTTGGTGTCGTACCAGAACACAACCCGGTGCTTATCGAAAAGCCTGCCCAGCGCATAATTGATTTGCTGGCTCATTCTTTGCCCCCGAGCTTCTCCAAGCGCGACACCCACTCATCAAAGTGTTTGCATGAGGCCCGCAGAGCACCGAGGCCGATGTGAGCCGCAACCGATACCCCTGATGTCACCTTGTCGTACTCCGGTATCTCTTTGAGAATTCGTTTTGATGGCGCTGTTTCTCGACCGTCATTGATGAGCTCCGGATTTTGGGAGCCGACCATCTTCACTAGATTTCCAATTGGCTGGTCGTGCTCCAGGTACTCCCAATCCAGCTTGGCCGGGTCAGCCAGAATCAGGCTTTCAAATTCATGCAACTGGATATAGGGAATAAAGTTTGGCTTGTTCATTTCATTGCCAAAAGCAGCTTCGAGCCGTTCGATCCTTTGATAAGGCTCCAGCCGTTCCGCCTCGTCAAATCCTGGGAAATCGTCTGGCAAGGCATATAAATCGAACATGCTGGTAAACCAGCATTCCTGGTTGGCGTCTTCCTTCATCCAGGTTTCGATGTCTGCTTTTGCCTTCTGGTAACTGATCAAGCCACCCCGGTATTCTTTGGCTGCCCGTTTGTCCTTGCTCGTTAACACACAGCGCGCGTCGGTGTAGACATCAAAGTGCGCCAGATGGGGTGTCAAAACCTGGTCGACGAAGGCTTTCTCGGTCTGGCCCTCTGCGGTTATGTGCAGTCGAATCACGGCTGCCCTCCCAACACATTTTTCTCCCAAAGCTCCGAGAGGCTGTACCGTTGCAACCATTCACCCAGCGCCTCCGCTTCCAGACGGTGGAACGAGCTGGCGCCGGTCTTTGAATCGCGCTCCACAATCACAATCTGCTCCGGCAGGAATTCATCCACCAGCCGTGTGGACTGGGTGGCCAGGACCACCTGCGTTTTCTGGGATGCACGTTTGATCATACCGGCAAGCTCAAGCGTGGCAGCCGGATGCAGACCCAACTCCGGCTCATCCAGAACGATCACTTTTGGAAGCAACGCCGGTGGCTGCAACAGTAGTGTGGTCAGCGCCATGAAGCGAAGAGACCCGTCGGAAATCTGATCCGGACCAAAAAGATAATCCTGGCGGTAGGTATCAGACCAGTTCAGTCGCACGAAACGGTCATTGCCAGGAAGGGTATCCAGTACGAAGTCGTTGAACTGCGGCATAATCTTGCGAATATGCCGGACAATTCGTTCGTAGTAAGGACGATAGCTGTCCGACTCCTTCAACATCTTGAGGAAGGCCGCGAGGTTGCCCCCATCGCTGCGCAGGTAGGACACATCATCAACGTACACCCGGTCCTTGATTCGGGCGGTGTCGGATGTGTCGTGAAACTGGAAGGTTTGTATGCCTCTGAGCAGACCGGTAAGCACTTTACTGGTGGGCCGATCATCCTGCCCCAGATCCGCTTCGGGGCCACCACTGGACAGAAAGTATTCCTGCGGTCTGGGGTGACCGGCCTTGTGATAGCTTACCTGTTCACCGCTGACGAACAGCCGGTCCGGCAACCCATACGATAGCTTTACATCGTAGGAGTCCGTGGTGCTGTCATCTTCCAGTTTCACGCTGAAACTCAGCGATTCGGTCACCTTTGGGCCATAAAACAGAAGCTGGCTGACGCCCTGCCTGCCAACGTACTGCTGCAGAGCACCAGTGGTCATAAATCCCAACAGCCGGAACAGTGAAATCAGGTTACTTTTCCCGGAGCCATTCGCCCCCAACAGCACCGTGACATCGTTAAAGGCAATACGCTCGTAGTCGTGATTGCTGATGGATTTAAAGCCTTTAACGGCAATTTCTTTCAATTTCATAGGTAGCCCTCCTTCATGAGCGACCTGGGATATTCATGAGAGGCCTGGGAAATTCGATTACTCATGCGGCGGCATAGTCCCCAAACAGGTATTTGATGGTGGTCCAGAACTCACCGAAACGGCCGTCTGCTCCCATGGTTAAGTAGCCCGACACGAACTGACCCAGCTCATCATGGCTCAAGCTATCATCCAGGAAAGGCTCAATTGCTCCAGCTCTCAACTCATTCAACTTGGGCAGGTCGAGGCCCAGTCGGGTAATGGTTTCACAGGCCGCCCGGTCGTTATTGTCAGCAGGTTTAATCCAACCATCACCTTCAAAACCAAACCGGGGCTCACAATTCGCATCCAGCGGAGATATCAACAGCTCGGGGTCAAACCAGTCGCCTTTCAGGTTACCGCAGTGACGGGGCTCACCCTTTCTGATCTGATTCTGGCAGGAGCACAAAAGATTGCCGTAATCCAGCGGATCCACAGTCGGGTCACTCTGAGGCTGAAAGTGTTCTATGTGGGAATCGCCCTCGGTTAACCGGCGTTCACAATAGCAGCAGATGTAACCCTGCTCCCGCATCAATGATCTCTTTACCGAGGCTTTGGGCTCACCCCTCAGGTCGCCATAGGTAGGCTGCCAGTCTTCATTGACATTGGCCAGAGCCTTCCATTGCGTAAAAACTTCAGGTTCGTGGCGCTTCTCCACATACTTCATCGGCCAATCAGCTCCTTGCGTTTGATCAGCACCTTGGCTTTTACCAGTTCCGGATCTTCGCCAATGTCTCGTTCCAATTCAGCAATGCCTTTTCTGGCAGTATCAAGCTCGCCATCATTGATTTGCCCGTAAATAGCTCGAAGAGCATCTTCCACTTGGTCAGGGCGTGTGGTCTCAAGGCCCATCAGATCTTCAAGTACCCTGTCCACCGTCTTCCCGTAGGACTCATTCGGGCGAACAATCTCCAATTCCCCGGCATCTGTCATGTTCATAAGGAACAGATTCTCCGGTTTCACATGGGTAATTACATGCGGTGAATGAGTGGAGATAAAAAACTGACAGTTCGGGAAAACCGCCCTCAAACTGGGCACCACCAGGCGCTGCCATTTCGGATGCAGGTGCAGATCAATTTCATCGATCATCACAATGCCATCTCCCAGCAGCGGATCTTCTCGCTCCGGGTTGGCTATGGCCATGCGCCTGGCAAGGTCGCCAACCATGGCCATCAAGCATTTTTCGCCATCGGAAAGCTGGTTTACCGTCAGCCGCTGGCCTTTCTTCGTTACCTCCATCCGCAGCGGTTGGCGCCTTACGGTCAGGTTTTGGAAGTCCGGCATGAAAATCTCAAGGGCCCGCCGCACCGCCGTTAGCTGCGAATCCGGGAACTCGAAATCGTCCGGCTTGATCAGATCATCTATGTATTTGCGGTTCTCGTTCTCAAGGTCTTCACGCTCCCGGAACCATTCAAAGAAAGTACGGAAGTTGGCGCCACTGGTTAGCGACTCCTCGTAAGCAGAAAGAAGCCCGAACTGATGCTTTTCTCGGATACGCAGTGGAATATCCAACACAGCGCGATTCACCGGGTAGTAAGCAAACAAGGGGATGTTTACCTTCCCGTTGTGTTCGGTGATGCCGGCCTGAATACCCTTGGCCGTTTCGGATGCAGAAATCAGAACAGAGGCCAGGTCCTTTTTGCTGTACCCCTTACGCACCTTCGCCAAGTTCCAGCCGAAGGAAGTACCCTCATCACATAGCTGAATGGCCAGATTGGCGGAGGATTCACCATTCCTGATATCGGATTCGGCAATCGGACGCCCAGACGCACCCGCATGCTTAATCCGATTCGCCAGCCAGGACAGCATGATGGCCGAGGCATCCAGAATGCTGGATTTACCCGTGCCATTCATGCCGACAAACACATTAAGCTTGTCATCCAGATCCAGCGGTAGATCTTGAGCGCCACGAAAGCGCTGCAAGGTTAGTTTGTTGATATGCATGCCTGTGCTCCTAGCCAGAGAGGCCGGTAATCTTCTTTAAAGCTTCGCCAAATTTCGGATAATTGGTCTTCACCCCGTCATCGAGATCAATTTCCACCTGTTCGGTGGCCAGTGGGTAGAGCACATCCCGCTCGTAGTCATCCAGCTCGGCGAGGGTTTTGTTGATCTTCTCGATCTCTTTCAGGGCCTTGGTCTTCTCACCCTGGGAGGCCCCGGCGCTGATACTCAGGGCCTCCAGATGGTTTTTCCGGGCTTTTAGCTTCTCGTCTTTGAAATCGCGCAGGTACTTCAACACCGTGCCCACGGTGTGTGGCTGGTAGCGATGCATATAGATCAGCGCGTTGAATGAGCCTTTGGGTGAGGAGAACAACCAGTAGATGGGCCGCTTCTTGTAACGACGCACGTGGTCGTTGTAGAAGTCCTTCAGGAAGTACTTGCGAATGTCCTTGCCCAGCGCCTGCTCGACAAAGCGGAGGTTTTCCTCATAGTGCTCTTCGCCAAAGGCGATGCGCAGGAATTCACGGAAGCGTTCGGTGATGTCGTCGGTGAACCAGTCGCCATCTAGCATGGGGATGACGTTGTCATCGTCTGCAGGAAAACTCGGCTCCGGAACCCGCTTCAGGTAGTCCTCGATGGTCTCGCCCTGATTGGCCAGGATCAGCCCCGGTTCTTCCAGAGAATAACGACCGAACATACAGCCTACGGCATAGGAGACCAGTTCGCGTATGGTGTCAGCCAGTAGAAGCGCCTCCAGCGCCTCCTCACTCTTGTTGTTCCCGTAGCGGTAGTGGGGGTTGCAGGTCAGAGTGACCTCCTCCAGCGGTACATCTGGTGTCAGCTCATCCTGCAGGCCGTAGGCGTCGATAAAAATGCGGTTGTTTTCCTCCTCCAAACGTTGCTGTTCCTGAGTCGCCTCTCGCCAATGGTTGCGAAGGCTGGCATAGCTGGCTTCCAGAGAATCCGTGCGTTGAGTGAACGAGAGCAGTGGGATAGTGGTGAAATCCCACGAGGTCTCGTAGATGTCCCAATCGAGTTTGGCTCTTGAAATACAATTATCAGCAATTGCTCCAGCCCCAGTTGGCACGGACACTGGAATGTCCGCAAGATTTCCGGGGTTTACATTGAGTGTTGGGTTCAAAGCCCCAAGTGCTGAGTACACAACTGGCGAGTTAAGCAAAGCAGCGAACTGCGCCTGCAGTGATGGATCGTGTATCGGGCAAAGGCCGGATGCGTCGTCAAATAGGAATCCCTCTCCAGTAGAGCGAAAGCTAACTAAACCGGTGGTAATCTTTGTCCACGAAAGCGCTGGCTTGAAGATGTACTCAAGGTTGTGGTTAGTTGACCCTACCTTATAGCCATTACCCCTCATATTTAGAAGTTCGTAACCATCGTCTTCCCAGTTGACGACATGTTCGACATTGCCGTACCAGCGTCTAAAAGGTCCGCCCTTAAGATATGGGAACCATTTAGCTCCAGAGGCATGTGCCGCCTGTCGGTCCGGCAAGCCCTTAGCAAACTTTGAATGCTCAACTTCAAACCACAGTCTAATAAACCTAGGATTATCAGCTGTAACCATCCCTTTCCTTGGGCTTGCAAAGTCGCTGAGTTTTTTTGAATTGGCAAATGTTTCTCGAAGTTCATTGCTTGCCCAGTAGGATAATGGAGCGCCTGGGAGCTTAGAAAAATCGTCTACTTCCGCGACAAAGTAGTAGGGAGCGCAGCGCTTATCTTTACCAGTCGCAAATTCACATTCTTTTTCAGCTTCGCTTTTGCCATTAACTAGCCGAAGGAACTCGGCCTTCTTGTTTGGGATTTTTGCGTTAGCAAATACAAACGCGGTGGTCGAAACTACATCTCCGCCAATAGCATCGAACGCATTTTCACCAAGATGGACCATCGAGAGCAGTGTGTTTTCACTGAGGAGCTTTCGGCGCAACTTTGAAAATGATGACAGAAACATCCATGCCTGCATATTTATCATAGCCAGCATACCGAAGCGCAGTGAAGACTGAAGCCCTCGCTCCATAAAGAGAGCAAAGAGATTCGCGGAACTATCGGGAAACTCTTTGAGAGCCCATGCTTTCAGCTCTTGATTCGCGCTGCTGATGTCCATGTAAGGCGGGTTCGCCACTACTACGTGATATCTTTGGGAAAGAACCTCAGCCATGCGCAACACGG
Organism: Marinobacter pelagius; assembly: GCF_003315345.1. GTDB lineage: Bacteria > Pseudomonadota > Gammaproteobacteria > Pseudomonadales > Oleiphilaceae > Marinobacter > Marinobacter pelagius_A. The sequence goes on along the minus strand of NZ_QNRO01000019.1, from coordinate 47,360 downwards.
AAACGACACGCGCCTGCACCTCCTTCAGCAGCAGATCGCCGCCAAAATCCCGAGCTTCAATCACTCGCAGCATCTCGGCCGGTTCGCGCAACCTCGGCACGATTAATGAGCCGAAGTTTCTCGCCTGCCCAAACTGCCTTAGCGTCTCGCGCAGTTCTTCAGTAAAAAAATCTTTACCCACAAGAGCAGCTACATCTTGCATCTCGGAGTCAGTAAAGGTGACCTTCTCCAGAACGACAACATTCGGCTGCACCGGCTTCCGGAAAAACCGGCGCTGCTTAGCCCGTGCCTTCATGCTTAGCGCAAAGGCGGCGAGCTCGCCGGCACGCTCATCTATCTCAACACCATAGAGGTTGTGAGTCAGAATCTTGGCCGGAATATCACCAGGTTCGTAGCCTTCCTCTTCGTAAATGGCATACAGCAAATCGAAGGCATACGTCAGCATGTGTCCCGAGCCGCAGGCCGGGTCACAGATCTTGATCTCTTCCGGGCTACTGATCCGCAAAAAGTCGGTCTCGGGCTCTTCCGGCTTGATGTAGTAATCCATCTGCTCGATCAAGCCAGAGTTGGGACGGTTGAGCATCCAGAGGCGTCCCAGCGAGTTTTCCACCAGATACCGAACAATCCAGTGCGGCGTGAACAGCTGGGTTGCCGCAGGGATATTCTCGGGAGTAACCTTCTTGTTCTTCTTAAGATCGGCGAATACTTGGTCTTTCTTCTCGGAGATATAGAACTGATACAGCCAGCCGATCACCTCGACATCCTCACAGGCAACCGGCGTCATGGCCTCGCGGGTGTAGGCCAGAATTGAGTTGCCGGAGAGCAGATCATCCGGCATCAAAAGCTCGGTGTAATCGTCAATGCGCTCAAACAGGAACGGCATTGCGCTGTACCAATAGTTACAGGCGGCTACGACCAGTAAGCGATAGGCTTCCCCTTGTGGATCCTGGCTGGGCATTTTGCCATCGAGCAGGGCGAAGACCCGTTTTCGGGTATTTTCCACGACCATCTCTTCATCGATATGGCCCATCTTGGCATCCGCCAGGATCTCGGGCTGAAACTGCCCCTCGGCAGGCGAGACCACGCCAATGCGGTTATATCGGTTCACGTCCATAAACCGCAGGGCTACGAGCCGGTTAAACCAGATATACGCCACCCGCTCGACAACCTGCTCTTTACCCTGCTCGGCTATCGCCTCTTCCAGCTTTTTGATGGCCGATGAGCTTTCCCGCCGGGCGGGGCTTTCTTCGGCCAATACCAGTTTTAGCTTGGCGCCGACCTGTTCAATCAGGCTGCGGCGGGCGAACTGAGCGAATTTTCTGAGTTTTGCGGTTTCCATCGATTCATGCCTTGGTTTTGATCGTGACCGAGCGATATACGCTGACGCATAAATGAGCGTATATATTTACGCTGAGCGCATAAATTAACGCGTGCGCTTGTAAATAGCCCCTTTACGCTCGCCTAGTTGCTCGATTTCTCCCCTTTTCTTCAATCTGGCCAACAACTTGTAGGCTTGATCCGGGCTGATATGGCACAGCTCAACCACGTCAGCACGTTTGATGCTGCCGTGCGTATCAATAAAGCTCATGACCATCTGCTCTTGCTGGATAGGATCAAACCCTGCCTGGCGTACATAGGCGGCCTTTTGCCCCGCCCCTTGATATACCTTGGCGCCCAAGGTGTAGGTGCGGCCCTTGCCGGTTCCGTGGGCTTCCACCATGCCGGCTTCCACCAGTTTCTCCAGGGTGCCCCGGACCACGGTTTCCGGCTTCTGTACCGACTTGGCCAAGTCCGCCGTTCTCAAGCGCCGCTCATTGCGCAGCCGGGACAGGATAATCAGGCTGTCGATTGGCATGGCGGCGCCGGTCTGTTCCTCGCGCTCGACGATCATGCGCAGGAACTCGGCGTCCGCGTCCGCTGCGCTCATGCGCACGGAGACGGTGTGAGCGGACGACATGGAGTAGTCGGGTGCAGTGCGCCCGTAGCGGAGCATGCCCTCGAAGATCCGGTCGATGCCTCGGCCCGTGCGTTCGGCCAGGCCGATGCGCTTGATAATGTCAGCCAGCAAGGGGTTACGGGAGCGAGGGTCAGCCACCAGAAGGTTGTCCAGGTTGACGCCCTCCACAAAACCACCGGGATTGCTGATGCTCAGGCCGTCATCGTCCAGTTTGACGTGCACGGCGCCCAGGGCGCTGTAGTCGCGGTGAACCAGGGCGTTCACAAAGGCTTCCCGGAAGGCCCGGCGGTCGAAGTTGGGGATGGGCACGCGAAACAGTCCGACCTGAATCTCCTCTTCTTCCACCCGGGCGCGGAACAGTACCTCGACCTCCTCGAAGGTCTCCAGCAGCGGTTTGCGGTAGAACTCATTGACCAGCACATCGGTACCGCGCAGCACCTGGAATGCTACCTCGTGGGAGGGCAGGTGTTGTCGGAGCTGCATGTCGCTCCCCAGCAGCAGCAGCCCTGCCACGGTGGGGTGACGCTGGCCTCCCACGTTCACGGTCAGCCCCAGGGCGCCGTCCAGCTCATCATCCGCCAGGGGCGTCAGGCTCTGGTCGCCGCCGTATTTCTTGATGGCGTTGCGGATGCGGATCCGCTGAATCGGGTCCAGATCCTCAACCGCCAGGTTTTCCACCGGCAAGGCCGAGGGGTCCGTTACTCCCAGGCTGGACTGGCGCTGAACAAACTCATGGGGGTAGAAGGGCACGGCCTCCGGAGTGCCGTCCATTCTCAGGCGCCGACGTTGCAGCAGGCCATCCGAGGTCGACACCAGCTGCCGGGACTTGGGAACCTGGATCCTGGCAATAGTTTGCCCCTCCAGCTCCAGGGCCTCAACGCGCACGGCCAGCGAGGGAATGGTCTTGTTGGCAATCAGTGCGGGCAGGCCGGCGAGGTTGCGGTGGTTGGCATGCAGCCCAGTTGGGGTGCCATCGTCTTCAACGCCCAGGAACAGGTCGCCGCCCTCGGTGTTGGCCAGGGCCACCACCGCGGCCACCAGATCCCGGTCCGGCAGGCTTTTGACGTCGCTCTTGAACTCGACGGCGAGGCTCTCGCCGCCGCGAATGAGCGTCTGGATTTCCTGTTCGGCTTCGTGCATGGCTATCCCCAACATCGACCGGTTAGACGGTTCGGCACGCTTAGATCTGGACCTTTCGGCCTTGCTGGACTTCAACCAGCAGGGCCTCGCGCAGGGCATTCAGGTACCGGTCCACATCACCCTCGTTGGCCAGCCAGGCCTTGTCGAACGCGACACGGAGGTTGCGAGTGTGAACGTAGTCGGCTGCCGATTCCTTGACCTCGGGAGTCCCCCCGTCACTCTGGTCTTCACTCTGGCTACCTGGGTGCTGATCGGGGTCGTCTGCCGGTGCTGATTTCTGATTGGCCAGCGCCACCATTTTGCCCAGCAGCTTCTGGTAGCCCTCTTCTTCAAAGTACCGGGTCCGGTCCTTGATCACAGCAATCAGGCGCTCCTGTCCGATGTAATCGACCAGATCCCGGAACGGTTTATTGAGCTCATCCTGGCGCGGTTCCGGCAGGGACTGGTATTCGTCCATGCTTTGCATGCGTTCCTGCATGGTCTTCAGGGAGGTTTCTGCCTGAGCTCGGGTTTGCTGCACTTTCTCATCGATGCGCTCCTGCAGGCTATCCAGTTGGCCCTTGAGCTGCTGAATGCGATTCCCCTTGTAGCAGTTAGGGTCGTTCAGGATGGTGCGGATCTGCTCGATCTCGTCCCCGGACACATAGATGAAGTTGGGCTCCTGACTCTGCAGGAAGGACCGAGCCTGGTTGTAGATGTCTTTCTGTGAGCCGCCCATAAGCCTGCGGATGGGATCGATGACATCCTCTTTCAGGTCCAGCAGTTGGTCTTCCTGCTTGCCCAATTCCGTCAGGTGCCAGGTGTAGGGCTTTCCGGCGACCTCTTTCAGCGTCACCAGGGCAGGTTTCAAGGCATTGAGAAACGGGTACTGATCGACCTGCGCTATCCGCCGATCCAGGTCGTGGTACATGTCCTGGAAGGCTTCGCCGGCCTCTTTACCCAGGGCCTTGGCTTCGCTGCTGCGGGGCGGGCTGTCGAAGAAGTCCTCGTAGAACGACTTGAGGGCTCGGACCTGAGAGGCGGTGAACTCAATCTGTGGTTCCAGCACCACGTTGCCGTGGCCGTGAGTGTTACGCAGGGCGCGCTCCAGCTCGCTGTCCTCCAGGATGTTACCGTCGAGACGAACTTCCACCTTGCCACGGGCACAAAGGTTGGCCAGGGTGCAGAGAATCGCGGCGTAATACCAGCCGTAGGGTTTGCGTTCGAACTTTTCCAGCAGGCTCTTGAGGGTGGTGCGGACACCGCCCCGATTGTTGCTCTGAATGAACGCCAGCACTTCCTGCTCGGATTCTGCCAGGGCCGTGGCGTCGTTACCGAAAAGGCCATCGTCTGTACGGTTGAGGCAATTGCTGATGTCGTTTTCCGTGTAGGAAACGCCGCGCAACATGCGGAGGTTGGGGTAAGCCCGTGAAATCAGCTCATGGAAGCCCCGAATAATGCGCGTCTGGGGGTCCTCATTCGCCACTTCCACATCGGCGCCGCCAATGAGCAACTTGGACTTGCCCATGAGGGTCTGAACCTGCTGCCGGAGCCTGGCCTCGCGCTCACGGTTCTGGAAGCCCTTGTCATTCAGGATCCGCTTAACGGCTTCCTGCTGGGTAACGGAAATGTTCTGCTTGATGTACTTCTCGGTGCGCTTGAACATGAGCAGATCGCGCACCAGGCGCTCGTCCGACGGCATGAGCACGAACAGCTCGTCCGCCTTGTAGGTCGAGGCTGTGCGTAGCATTTGCTCGTTGTCAGTATGCTCGTGGAACGGGCTGATGACATTGATCGAGAGCTCGTATTCACGCCCATGCAGACGATCATCCAGTTTGCGCGAATAGGAGTAGTCCTGCCCCTGGTTTTGGGAGGAGCCGGCGTCATAGCGGATTTTGCGCTGTTTTATAACAAAGTCGAAAACGATCTTTTCCAGCTCGTCCGCAACGTCCGATGACTCAACCTCTGTGTTCTTGATCTCCTGCTCGACGTCCTTTTCCTCGTCCGTCAGGTACTCGTACTGGTCGCCGTTGCGCTGTATGTAGGTCTGTTGCTCCAGAAGGCTCAGGGCTTCTTCGACCTTGGTGCGAAGTGCCGGTAGATCCTGATCGAAGGCATCCAGCATCAGCACGCAAAGGTTGCGCACCGTGGGCTTGAATTCCTTGACATATTTGACCAGGAACAGGGCCTTCAGCAGCCGGATAGCGAAGGCATTATCGAGATGGTTCTCGGCCTGAATAATCGCCCGCTGTATTTGTGATTTCAGTGCAGAGCGGATGCCTTCAAACATCAGGTCAAAGGTGGCCAGCTGGCCCACCTCATGGTTGCCGATGTGGATGGCCACCTGCTGGAAAACACCCAGCATGGAGCGCTCACCGACAGAACTGTGTTTACCCTCGAAGGCGTTGTGCTGCGACAGATTCTGGATCGCCGATTGAAACAGCGCGAACTGGTAGGGGACGAAGGGGTAGCTGTGGATGAAGTGGTCCCTGTCCCGGAAGTTCCGGTAGGTGGCCGATCCATCCGCGAAGTCAAACAGGGTTTTGAAGTTGTTTGCCTGCGCGTGATAGACGTCCGACAGCTGATTGACGCCTTCTTCGGTCTTGGTTAGCAGGCGCTTCTGGATGACCTCCGCCACGTCCGCACTGGACAGCTTCATACGGTTATTGAACCGTGCCTGAATTTTCGAGAAATCGTTGCCTTGCTGCTTGCCCATTTCGCCAACCACGTTTTTCATTTCTTCCTGGGCGGTGACGATAATCCAGGCCCGCCCACGACACTTGGTGGCGAGGCTCTCGGCAATGGTTTGCAGGTTGGTCATCAGCTTGGTGTTGTCGGCAATGTACTGGCCAACCTCGTCCACAAAGAAGTTCAGGCGGAACTCTTTGTGGCCACCCTCTTTTGCCTGCTTCTCGATATAGGTGTTCACATTGTCCGCGAAGTCCTCTATCGAAACTCGGTATTCGCTGCGGTACTTGTCCAGAATGCCCGCTGCCGACTGCGGGTCGCCACCGGTCACAGCGGCGTAGGCTTTGGCGATATTCGCGCCTTCCAGGAGGGCCTGCTCCCGGCCTTTCTGCCAGGGGCGGCCGGCGATGGTCTCGTACTCGGCTTTGAATTGTTCGTACAGGCCACGGCCGTCCAGATCGCGCTCAAACTGGGCAATGTGCCCTTGTTTGCCGTAGTAGCCGCACATTTCGTCGAAGACTTTAACGAACACGGCCAGAAGCGCATCGATTTGGGTTTTGCTGATGACATCGGCTTTCTGGTCGATGTTGAACAGAATGCTCTTCGCCGGAATTGAGACAGCTCGCTTCAGGTCGCCCCGGAGAATTTCATTCTCACTGCACTTGGGAAGGAACAGGTCCAGGGTAGTAGCACCGTCCATCTCCCGGTTTTCAAGCAGAAGGGCCAGCATCTTGAGGAGGTGCGACTTACCTGAGCCGAAGAAGCCGGATACCCAGACCCCGTTCGCCCCTTCGTAGTTATTGTAGGCGTCCAGGAACTCTTCGAGGCGTTTCTCGACTTCGTTGGTCAGTACGTATTCTTCAATTTCGAGGCGAAGACTGGCTTCATCGTCGGCTTTGATAACGCCTTCAATGGGGCGGTCAACGGGCTTTAGAAAAATATTCTTCAATGTCATTGTACTTTCCCTTAATGATTACGCCTCGAATCGTATCGTCCGCTCAGGCTTCGTAATGAAAGATGTTGAACGCACGGTAGTACTTGTCGTCATGCAGCCTGCCGAACAGATCCAGCGATGCACCGGTTTCCAGCGAGTGGGTATAGGACCCCGGAAAGAACATCACCGTTGGCTGGTCTTTGGCGGTGCTCTGCAAGTTGTTGAGCACGTTATGGGAGCGTATGTAGGGGAAAACCTCGCCCACCCCTGAGAGAAACAGCACGTCAAACTCAACGGACTGGAGTTTTGCCGCAATAGCGGGCACCAAATGGGCTTCCGGGTCCAGCACTCCCTGTAGCAGTTCTTTCAGCTGATCCTTTGAGACCGTGGGCTCGAGCTCCAACACCTGCTCCCAGATGTCTCTTTCTTTCAAAATATCGACGGCCAGGTCGTACAGATTGATACTCAGGATCCGGATGCCCGCCTGCTCCAGCCGGTTAACCAACTGCCGCTGAAGACGCTCCATCTCGACCGCTTCTTCAGGCCGGTAGGGACAGATGAAGAAAGGCACTTCATTACCCAGTCCCTGTTTGTTCAGGAACCGCTGGCCGGAAACCACGCTAAACAGGTGCTGTAGTCGCTCCTGCATCGGCATTTTGGCAATGTCCTTTTTCAAGCTGACATCCCCCTGATATCGGATTCATAGACTGGGAAGTAGAAAAACTCGTCAGGATTGTTCTGACGCAGCAACTCAACCAGCCTGGGGCTGAGCAGAACTGCGTTTATGGTTTTGTCCTTAGCTAACAACCCTGCCTCCCGCAGCATTCTGAACAGGACCTGCCGCAATTTATCGCGCGTTGAGGCGCTGGCATTATCCAGTTCGTCATGCCATTCCGATTTACGGTTATAGAAGGCATCGAAATCCTCAAAACTGAGATCCAGCTTCATCGCGACAAACCGTTCGTGTAGCACTTCCACCGCAAAGTCCGCGATAAAGCGGTACAGGCGGCACACGGCAACCCACAGAAGGTGAGCCTGGTCCTGGTGGTTTGCCTCGGCCAGGAAAGTCAGTTCGCTTTCGGTCAACGTCTTCAGGCGTGCAATCGCCTCTCTACAGGTGCGCTTTGCCGTGCTTTCTGTTCTGGCCTGTAGCAGGTTGTCATGTAGAGCTTGAGTCCGCACATCTTCCCAGTCACGGAGCGACAGGTACAGCTCGGCCAACTTCACCGATTCGCGGTGATACAGGCTGCCGGACGTGAAGGAGATGCGATACCGGCCTTGGGTCATTCGGAACGCTCACCTTTGCTCGTCTCAGCGGCTCCACCGCCCTTGACCCACTCATCCACTTCGACTTTTTTGAACTTCCAAAATCGCCCCATGCGGTGGGCGGGCATTGCGTGCTTGTCGATCCAGCGGTACACGGTGTCATTGCTGACACCGAGGTGCTTGCCAATTTCGTCTACGGATAACCAGCGATCTTCCATCTCGGCCATGTTTTCGCTTCCTATGGGCGATGGTGTTGCCACCTTATCTGAGGCGGCACGGTCTCATGGGCGGAACAGCCCTACACTACATTGACTGATCAATATATAGAGGTACCACGCTGCATTCAACCGATTTGACCCGGATAGACCAGCAAAGAACGGCATATATAGCCACCTGAAATCTGGGCGATCCCATCAATAGCCCCACGCAATCAACACCTGCGGTGTGAGCGGCATGCCTTTTACCGCCAACAGCCCTCATCCCTCCTCGTTGGAGGGGCTTGAACTCCCGCTGGTCGCCTCCTTCAGTCCACCGAGGTGCTCCTCCAGATTTTTCAGGAGGCGCTCGCTTTTCCGCACGATTCGACAAAGCTCCGCCTGGTTGGCATTGAGCCTTCGCAACATTTCAAAACCGTCCTCAGTTTCCATGATGAGCGGTTTCTCCCAGTCCTGTGCCCGCGTGAAGGCCGGTTTGTGATAGCGGAACCGACCTTCTTTGCGGATGTACTCACTGAAAACTGATCGGCCCTCGCCACTCTTCTTCGGGATAAAGCGGTTGTAGTACCAGGACAATTCCAGTTTTCTTTTTCTGAGTCGAACGCGGCAGCCGAAGTGCCCGGGATAGCCGGGTGTCTTGTCGGTACGATGAGCCATGTTGTGGGACCAGAAGTGATCACAGAGCCGCTGCGCCAGATAGCGGTACCTTGCTTGCTCCACGTCCGCTTGCTGGTGAATCGCCGTCAGAAACTGACGGCATTGCGTTATGGCGGCTTTGATACCACGTTGGTGGTTCACATTTTGGGCTCGGCTGACCGCCTCCCACTCTTCGCAGATTTCCTGGTGAGTCATTCGTTTGCTCATGGCTGGCTCCTCGCTATGGATTTGCCAACAATCGTAATCCGTCGAGTGCTTTGAGCTGCCATGTGCTTTTGTCCTTTTTGGACACAAAGGCGGGGGCGGAGGCAGATTCCTTCCTCCAAGCCATGGGACCTTTCCAATTCCTGTCCACGTGACTACCTGATTTGGGACTTTGCCGCTGCGCTCCCACGCGCCATGAAATAGCTCGCATGGGCTGAAGGATCCGCGCTCCATTATTTATTTGGGACCCTGGCCTCCCACCTCAGTGAAAACACCGGTATCCGGTGGCTTGATGGAACCGGACTGACTGTCGTCGCTACGACAATTCCCGCTACTTCCTCGGGGCACTTACAAAGGGCTTGGAAGAGACCTTTTGGAGCCCCGTTGTGATATGGACATGCCCCGTAAAATAACAGGGCCTCGAAAAGGCTCTTTAAGAGGCTGTTTTGATCACGTCCAGCATTGACTTTCACATGTGAAAGTCAATGCGCATTACCGCTTCACAAAATGATGCCGTGATGGTGGCGGGTAACAGCGATTGCTTACATTTCGCCAGATTTTGCTCGTAAACCGATGAGGCTCCCATGAAAATCGCCTTAATGACAGAAGTTAACCTTTAATTTCATCTAGTTATAATTTTTTTCTCTTTGCGCCCAAAATGGCCAATTTCACGGTTCTGGTCCTGACTCCTGATTACTAATAATCACTCCTGCCGTTAATCAACGAACCAGGAGTAGATAATGAAACACATGTTTTCTAGCGAGACCAACGAGCGCTTGCTCACATACGAAGAAGTGTGCGCCGTCACTCAGCTATCGCAAGCCACGCTACGTCGATACGTCCGATCAGGTCGCTTCCCCGCCCCCATCAAGCCAAACCCGCAAGGTCGAGCCGTCAGGTTTCGGATCCAGGATGTTAGAAACTGGCTGGATCGGTTGTGACGGAGGGGCAAATGAAATTTCAATTGAGAGACTCTGGCCTGTACTGCTTCAGCTCTGATGAATGGCAAAGAGTTGGTGGATGGATTGAGGTTATTGCCAGAACCCGACTCTCCAACAAGAAGCACGGTCACGGTGCGCTGCTGCAGTGGAAAAATATGGACAACGTCCTGCTCCGCGAGGTGGTGTATGCGCGCAACCTGAACGGCGATAACGCCCGACAGATACGGGAGCTGCTCGTGGACAGCGGCTATCCGCTGGAGCCTGGCAATATCAGTTGGGCACGACTACAACGCTACCTGCTTGAGGAAATGGCAAAGGCGCCGCCGGCCACAACCGTCGACCGTACAGGTTGGCACGGCCCCATCTTCGCGACGAGTAGCTGGACGGCAGGTCAGGCGGATGAGCAGCACTACTTCGTCGGGCAGCTATCAACCTCCCCTCTACTTCAGGAAAACGGTTCTCTCCAGGATTGGCAAGCTCAAGTGGGGAAGCTGTGTGAGGGCAACCCGCTGGCGATGTTCAGCATTGGGGTAGCCCTTGCGGCACCACTGCTGAAGCATGCGGAGATTGAAAATGGGGCTTTTCACTTCGGCGGCAATAGCTCCAGCGGTAAAACGACACTACTGCAGGCGGCCGCGAGCGTGTGTGGTGCACCAACGTTTGTGCGGAACTGGGTATCGACTGCCAATGGCTTGGCAGCCGTGGCTGCTGAGCACAATGACATGTTGCTGGCATTGGATGAAATTGGCCTGGCGCGCCCGGAAGATGTCGATGTAGCGACGTATCATATAATGACCGGTGCCAGTAAGTTGCGTGCGAATATATCAGGGGACCTTACTGCACAAACGCACTGGCGAACTCTGGCTTTAAGTACCGGTGAGGTATGGCTATCGGAAGTATTTCAGGAAATAGGCAAGTCGGTTAAAGCCGGCCAAGAAACCCGACTTGTCGAGATTCCGATTTTTGGGAGGTTTGGAGCCTTTGACAAGTTGCATGGATTCAACAGTGCCCAAGAGTTCGTGGACACGTTGAAAAGCCGTACCGGGCACTACCACGGCACACTGTTCCGGCACTGGCTCGAGCGTCTTACAGAAGATGTGAATGACCTACCCAGCTACATCCAGAATGAGGTTGCCCGGTTGACGGAGCAATGGAAGACCCCTCATATGGCTTCGCAAGTCGTCCGAGTGATCAGGCGGTTCGCACTGATCACCGCTGCACTATGCCTGGCATGTCGGAACTATCTCCTCCCCTGGACGGAAGCGGAGTCGGTTCGAGCAGTACACCAAGTCGTTGGAGCCTGGCTTCGGAGCCGGGGTCACATCTTCAATTCGGAGGAGTACCGCCTGTTGGCCCGCCTTCGCGATGCTATTTACAAATGGAATCACCGTCTCGTTGACATAGAGCGGGGGGATTACGGAAGAGCAATTGGTCTGCGACGCAAAGTGGCCGGTGAGACGCAGTGGCTGATACCCAAAAATACTCTTATCAAGGAGCTTGGCCTTCGAAGTCGATACACCCGGGAAATTGAGCCGCTGATCCAGAGAGATTTCCTGGAAACCAATGAACAGAGCCGTGGCACCATGAAAATCAAGCTACGGGATCGATCGGAGCGTTTTTTCGCCCTGTGGCCTGATCGCATCAAGGCGTATTGGGAAGCGCTACCGGATGGAGATGGACTTTCCCAGTTTCCCACTTATCCCAGTGTTGATTCGGAGGTAACGGAGAATGAGTAACAAGACCTTCAGTCCGCCTTCGGAGGAGGTGCGCGCCAAGCTGCTGGCTCGTTCTGGACAGTGTGAGCGGCTGGTTCGGGAGTCGGACCGTCGAGCGATTACAGCCGTCAGCCGGACGCAGTGGTGGACCTTGGAACGAAAGCGAGTGGCTCCGGCACGACTCAAGCTGGGATGCAACTCAGTGGCCTGGCGCCTGTCGGATCTGTTGGCCTGGATTGAGCAACAAGGGGCCTGATCTGGCCCCTTTACCCTCCAGAGCTGACTTCACCTCTCACGATGGGCGCCAGCCACTCGCAGAGCGCCTCGTGAGCCGCTCTTCGCTCTTCAAAGTACGCATGCTTGTTATAAACCCGGTCCGTCCGGTTGCCGGGCAGTTGATTCAGGCAGCGCTGAGCCAGATTGTCATCAAAACCAAGCTTGCCCAGCTTCGTCCTGGCCGTGCCACGCAGATCGTGGACGCGGCGCTTGTCGAACGAAAAGAACTTTTTCTCAAAGAGTTTCTTGAGCGCATGGTTCAGCGTGTTTTCACACACAAACGGCGTCCGTGCTTTTTTACTGATCCTGCGAGCTGGAAATACCCACTCACTACCGCAGGAACGTACCTTCAGCTCATTCAGCCATTCCACGGCGGGCTCCGCCAACGGGATATCGATGGCCCTTCTCTTTTTGGTCCTTTCCTCGGGCAGGTACCAGATACGGTTCTCCAGATCGAATTCCGACCAAGGCGCTGCCAGCAGCTCCATTTTTCTCGTACAGGTCGCAATCAACAAAGCACAGGCCAGGTAGTTTTCACGGCTGAACTGCGCCGGAATCACCCGGAGTTTGGTGAAGAACTCGGTGACTTCGTCTTCATTCATTGGGTAGTTGGCGGCCTTCTCCTCCCCGCCGGCGTCCCTGGGACGGAATGGCGAGGCTGGATTGAACCTGGTGACGTCCAGTTTGATGCCATGATCAAACAGGTTCCTCAGCAGGCGCATCAAATCATTTGATAGGGTTGGGCGGGGCTTATTGTCGTCATAGCCAGTGGCCACGTCCCGCAGGATTTCACTGATATCCACTGGTCGGATCTTTTCAAGTTCCACCTTTCCGATGCGCCAGGCGACCTCACGCTCGTACAGGCTATTCTCTTTATGGTGGGACGCGATTTCTCGTTTGCGAAGCTCGTAGTAGTCCGCGTACAGGTCATTGAGCGTTTTGAAGGGGTTTTGGTTGACCTTCTGCCGCTCCTGAACCGGGTCAGCACCCTCACGCTTGATCGCCAACCTCAGCTTCGCCGCCTCATCACGGGCGTCGGCCAATGACCAGTCGTCCACCTTGCCGATGGTGTATTCGCGCCGGAGCTTGGTAGCTGGGGTGGTATAGCGCAGCATCCAGTAGGCATCGCCGCGCTTCGGGGTCATGAGGTAGAGACCATTGCCATCGGCATGCCGCACGGATGGCTTCTCTTTGATCAGTTTCTTGACGGTCTTGTCGTGTAGCTTGCCCACTTTCCTGCCTTAAAAAAATTGGGGAGTACAATCTCGCCGATACAATATAGCGAGAAAATACTCCCCAATCTACTACCCATCACTACCCAAACTTGGCAGAACTTACACGAACATTATGAGCGTCAAAATTACATAACTATTTGATTTATAATGCCATCAAGAACAACGTCGAACCCCCAAGAACATCACTCAATATTCTGCACCTGCTCCCGCATCTGCTCGATCAGCACCTTGAGGTCCACAGCTGCACGCGTGACATCGGCATCGATGCTCTTGCTGCTCAGGGTATTGGCCTCCCGATTCAGCTCCTGCATCAGGAAATCCAGGCGACGGCCAATCGCGTCATCCCGCTTCAGAGTATCCGAAACTTCGCCGATGTGGGCATCGAGGCGATCCAGCTCTTCGGCCACATCGCTTTTCTGGGCCAACATGACCATTTCCTGGGCGATCCGGTCAGGATCCAGCTCCACACCGGCCTTTTCGAACCGTTCCCGCAAGTTACGCTCCTGGGCTTCCAGCAATTCCGGCATCCGGGCGCGAACATCCGCCACCAGCCTGGCCATGGTCTCCAGGCGGTCCTCGAACAAAGGACGCAGCCGTTCCCCTTCCCGCTCACGAACAGTAACCAGCTCAGCCACGGTATCGGCAAACAGCTCTGCCGCTGCCTCCCGTGCGGCACTGTAGTCCTGCTCCGGCACCGACAGCACACCGGGCCAGCGAAGAATATCGAGAGCGCTGATGTGGGCCGGGTTATCCAGCATCCGGTTGATATGGTTGGCGGCGTCATTCACCGCTTTCGCCATCTCGTCACTGACCTCGAAGCTCTGGGCGGTGTTCTCGGCGGACTGAAGCCGCATGGAGATGTCCACCTTGCCCCGCTTCAGGCCCTTGCGCAGCCCCTCCCGAAACTTGTTTTCCAGTTCCCGGAACGCTTCCGGCAACCGGAACGACGGCTCCAGGTAACGATGGTTCACGGTGCGAATCTCGCAGGTCAGGGTGCCCCAGTCTCCACGGGCATCCTTCCGGGCAAAGGCAGTCATACTCCGGATCATATCGGCTCCAATCATCATGTTTGGCAGATCACCGGAGTTTAACAGGCTCTTAACAGTTGCGGCGAACCCGACCAAAGAGGCAGGAACGATCCACCTGTGTTATCCGGTGAGCGTGTTATACTCGCTGTCCTTTCATTACCCCCGCCCGGACCCGAGTCCGGACATTCAGATTCAACTACAGGACACACTATGCGACCAAGCGGCAGAACGCCCGAGCAACCCAGAGACGTCCGAATCACCCGTAACTACACCCGCCATGCCGAAGGTTCCGTGCTGGTGGAATTCGGGGACACCAAAGTGATCTGCACCGCCTCCGTCGAAAACAAGGTACCTCCCTTCCTCCGCGGCGAAGGCAAAGGCTGGATCACCGCCGAATACGGCATGCTGCCCCGCTCCACCGGCAGCCGCATGGGCCGGGAAGCCGCCCGCGGCAAACAGGGCGGACGCACCGTCGAAATCCAGCGCCTGATCGGCCGCTCCCTGCGCGCTGCCGTCGACCTCTCCGCCCTGGGCGAACACACCATCACCGTCGACTGCGACGTCATCCAGGCCGACGGCGGCACCCGCACCGCGGCAATCACCGGCGGCTGCGTCGCCCTGGTGGATGCTCTGAACTACCTGGTGGCGGAAAAGCGCATTAAAGCCTCCCCGCTCAAGCAGATGGTGGCGGCACTTTCCGTAGGTGTTTACAAGGGAACGCCGGTAGTCGATCTGGACTACCCTGAAGACTCCGAGGCCGAAACCGACATGAACGTCATCATGACCGACAGGGGTGGCTTCATCGAAATCCAGGGAACGGCTGAAGGCGCACCATTTGAACAGTCAGAACTGGACAGCATGCTGACCCTGGCAAAACGGGGCATCGAGCAGTTGTTTGAAATCCAGAAAACAGCGTTGGAAGGCTAATTCAAGATTCTGGGGAGCCATTGCGGCAACCATTCCCCAGAATGTTGGAGGCCATGGACGGCCGGAAACAAGCGCACATGGATGTGCTCGTAGCGGTTCTGGGGAATGGTTGTCGTGATGGGGACCTTCCCCAGAACCGGGACTTAAAAACCGATCTCGATGTCGTAATCCATGATCACCGGCGCGTGATCCGAGAACCGGGTTGAAGTATCAATCCAGCCATCCTGGATAGTCTTGCGAATTCCCGGCGTCAGCAACTGATAATCCACCCGGATACCGGCATTCCGACGGGCACCCTCAGCCTGCTCCGGCCACCAGGTAAACTGATTGCTCTGCTTGTTCACCTCACGGAAGGCATCAATACAGCCCATCTCATCAAACAGCCGATCGAGCCACGCCCGCTCATGGGGCAGGAAACCGGAGAAATCGAACTTGTGATAAAGCGGAGAGGCATCCGTCACATGATGGGCGGTTTGCAGGTTGGCACAGAAGATGAACTGGCGACGCTTGCGCAGAGTCTTCTGCATGTGCAGACCGAAGGCATCCATGAACTCGTCCTTGTGGTCCAGGACAGTCAGGTCATCCTCACCGATCAGCTCTTCCTCACGCCCGAGCGCGCAGGGTGCCAGCACACAGGCTACAGAGACCTTGTCGAAGTCTGCCTGCAGGAAACGCCCTTCCCGGTCCGCCTGCTCATTGGCGAAGCCGTACATGATCGCCTTGGGAAAATGACGGGTATAGATGCCGACGCCGCCGTGCTCGTTCTTCTCGCCGTCAATGAAATAGGCTTCGTAGCCCTCGGGGATGAGATTGTAGTCTTCAATCTCGTAAGCGCGCATGCGGTGATCCTGAACGCAAACCACGTCAGCGTCCTGGTCGGCCAGCCAGTCAAAAAAGCCCTTATCAACAGCCTGGGCGAGACCATTGACGCTGATTGATACTACCCGCATACGTGTTCCCTGATTCGGTTTGTGTGTATGATACCGTTTTTACGCACTAATTAAAGATCCACACCCGCCAGAAGCCTTGTCATGCACGACTATCAGCAAGATTTCATCGAATTCGCCATCCAGCGGAACGTGTTGCGTTTTGGAGAGTTCACACTCAAATCCGGCCGCACCAGCCCGTACTTTTTCAACGCCGGACTGTTCAACACCGGAAACGACCTGCTGCAACTAAGCAAAGCCTATGCCGCCGCTATCAGCCGCAGCGGGCTGGATTATGACATCATTTTCGGCCCTGCCTATAAGGGCATTCCCTTGGCCACGGTTACCGCCATGGCCCTGGCTACAGAAGGTAACAGCAAACCGTTTGCCTTTAACCGCAAAGAAAAGAAAGATCATGGTGAGGGCGGCAACATCGTCGGCGCACCATTGGAAGGCAAAGTGCTGATCGTGGATGACGTCATCACCGCCGGCACCGCCATCCGTGAGTCCATTGACCTTATCCGGGCTGCAGGTGCCGAGCCGGCAGGCGTACTGATCGCCCTCGATCGACAGGAAAAAGGTAACGGCGAACTCTCGGCCATCCAGGAAGTGGAAAAGGAATTCGGCATTCCGGTGGTCAGTATCATTCGCCTGGAACAGGTACTCGACTACCTCAAGGCAAACCCGGAGTTTGCCGGTCACGCGGACAAGGTAGCCGATTACCGTGATCAATACGGAGTCTGACTGATGGGCAATCGTCTGTCTGTGTATTTCTCGGCATTGCTGCTGGTAGCGGCCATGGGCGCCTCACTGCCGGCATATGCCCAGATGTATCGTTACACCGACGCACAGGGCCAGGTAGTAATCAGTAACACCATTCCCCAGGAAGCCACCAAGCGGGGCTACGACATCCTGGACAGCAACGGCCGGGTGGTCGAAACCGTCCCGCCGGCGCCGACCGAAGAAGAGATTGCAGCCCGCAAGGCCGAGAAAAAACGCCAACAGGAGCTTGAACGCCAGCGCGAGCAGGACGAACTACTGCTCAGACGCTATAGCCACCCGGATCAGGCAGTTGAAGCCATGCACCGGAAGGTGCGGGAAATGAATGGCCTGATCCAGCTCAAGCGCGGCAACATCCAGGTGATCTCATCCCAGCTCAACAACGAGCAGAGCCGTGCCGCGGATATGGAGCGCGCAGGCCGTGACATTCCGCAGGCCACCTTGAACAAGATCCACCGGCTTGAATCCCAGATTGAGGAAATCGAGCGGGATATCGCCAGCCAGCGCAAGGAGATTACGGAGCTCAAAAAGAACTACCGGGCGGATATTGAGCGGTTGGAAGTGATTACCGGCAAGGAACGGACGTTGCCGCTGGAATTGGCTAAAGAGCACTAAGGCCAGATATGAAAATGGGGTCAGAAGTAAAAAGGGGTCAGATGAAAACTTTCATCTGACCCCATCTTCATGGCAACTCCGATCAAGCAGAGGCAGTGCTCTTCTTGGCAGTTGCGGAGCTGGTGCTCTTGCGGGCAGTGGTCTTGCGAGCGGCCGGCTTCTTCGGCTCAACGCTCTTCTTGGCTTCCTGGGCCGCATCGGACACGTCCTCGGCAGCTTCGGAGACCGCTTCCGCACTTTCAGCAGCTTCCTTCTCCAGCTTGGCCACCAGTTCGGCAGCAAAGTTGCCGAAACGGGAGTTCAGGCTACGCAGCTGCTCAAACAGGCTCTCGCTGTAACCATCGTAGCGCTTGCGCAGGTTCTTGACGCTGTACTCGCGCGCTTCGGATTCCAGCTTCTCGGCGTACTCGAACGGCTTGGCAGTGATTTTCTTCTGCTGCTCTTCCGCGGCGTTGATACCCTTCTCGACGATTTCCTGAATCTGTTCCTGGTAAGACTTGAGTTTACCCATGATGGACTCTCCTTGGTTTCGTGAACATTCGCCAGGCCCGCTAACCGCTTAAATCACGGGCCTTCTTTGGATCTCACTGACCAAGATACGGGCAAAAATTAGAATGTTCATACTAAAAACCGGTTACCAGCGGAACAGTACCCAGCTAGGCACCAGAAGATCCGATTCGGTTTCCCGGATCCAGCCACCGCCATCGGCAGGGACCAGGTAATACTCGGGCCCCACTTCAGGAACCACCTTGATTTCCATAAGCTGGCCGTTCACCCGGTACTCGTAGAACACCTCGTTTTCACCAGGACGGATAACAATGGCCGGCCCTTCGGCCTCCGGCTGGTAATCGGTCACCACCACCGGCTCTTTCGGAGTCTCCACCGGGGTCTGGTCGAGTGCCCCCTCTTCCTGGGCCACTGCTGCCAGTGGCAGGCCAAACAGCAGTATGGCGGGGTAAGCGATTCGCTTCATTTTCGTGATACCCTTTCGTCAATTCCAGTTCATTACAGAGTTGCACAAGCCAACCAACGCTTCAATCAGAATCCGGATCCGTATTTATATGAATGACAAAAAGACCCCACCCGTGGTGCTCGTCGACGGCTCATCCTATCTGTTCCGCGCCTATCACGCGCTGCCGCCTCTGACCAACAGCAAGAATCACCCGACCGGGGCTATCAAGGGCGTTATCAGCATGATCCGGCGCCTGGAGCAGGATTTTCCCGGCTCGAAAATGGTGGTGGTCTTTGATGCCAAGGGCAAAACCTTCCGGCACGAGATGTACGAGGAGTACAAGGCCAACCGCCCCCCCATGCCGGAAGACCTCGGCATGCAGATTGAACCCATTCACGAGATCGTCCGCGCCATGGGCCTGCCCCTTCTGATCGTTCCGGAAGTGGAGGCGGACGACGTCATCGGCACCCTGGCCGACGAAGCCACCAGCAAGGGCATTGATGTGGTCGTGTCCACCGGCGACAAGGATATGGCGCAGCTGGTCAGTGACCATGTCACCCTGATCAACACCATGACCGAGACCCGGATGGATCGCGAAGGCGTGGTGCAAAAGTTCGGCGTCACGCCGGAGCAGATTATCGACTACCTCGCCCTGGTGGGCGACAAGGTGGATAACATCCCGGGCGTGAACAAGTGCGGCCCGAAGACCGCCGTCAAATGGCTGCAGACCTACAAGGATCTGGACAACCTCATCGAGCATGCGGACGAAATCAAGGGCAAGATCGGCGAGTACCTGCGCGAAGCCATCGACACCCTGCCCCTGAGCCGGGAGCTGGCCACTATCCGGACCGATGTCGATCTCGATTTCGGCCTGGAAGACCTCAAGCTGCGGGAGCAGGACGACGAACAGCTGCTGAACCTGTTCAAGGAATACGAGTTCCGTAACTGGGTGAACGAACTGGAAAGTGAAAGCGATGCGGAGGGAAAAACTGACAACAACGCCCCCGCCACCCCGAAGGAAAAGCGTTACAGCGTCATCACCGAGCAGGACGAACTGGATGACTGGATCAAGCGCCTGAAGGCATCCGACCTGTTCGCCTTTGACACGGAAACCACCAGCCTGCGGTACATCGACGCCGAGATTGTAGGCGTGTCCTTCGCAGTCGAGGCCGGCGAAGCCGCATACGTCCCACTGGCCCACGACTACATGGGCGCACCGGAACAGCTGGACCGCGACGAGGTTCTGGAGCAACTCAAGCCGCTGCTGGAGGATCCGAAACAGAAAAAAGTGGGCCAGAACCTCAAGTACGACAAGAACGTACTGGCCAACCACGGCATCAACCTGGAAGGCATTGCCGAGGACACCATGCTGGAGTCCTATGTCTATAACTCCGTAGCCACCCGTCACGACATGGACAGCCTGGCCCGGGAGTACCTTGGCGAACAGACCATCACCTACGAATCCATTGCCGGCAAGGGTGCCAAACAGCTGACCTTCAACCAGATCGATCTGGAAAAGGCCGGCCCCTATGCCGCCGAGGACGCCGACATCACCCTGCGCCTGCACCAGACTCTGGGCCCCCGGCTCAGGGAAATCGGCAAACTGGACTCGGTCTACCGGGAGATCGATTTGCCGCTGGTGCCGGTACTGTCCCGCATGGAGCAACGGGGCACCCTGATTAGCGCCAGCGTGCTGAGGCAGCACAGCCAGGAGCTGGCCGAACGCATGGCCGAACTGGAAGAGGAAGCCCACGAGGTCGCCGGAGAAACCTTCAACCTGGGCTCCACCAAGCAGCTGCAGGCCATCTTCTATGACAAGCTGGGCTTGCCGGTCATCAAAAAGACACCAAAGGGCGCGCCATCAACCGCCGAGCCGGTGTTGCAGGAACTGGCCCACGAGCACGAACTGCCCCGGCTGATCCTCGAGCACCGGAGTCTGAGCAAGCTCAAGTCGACCTATACCGACACCCTGCCGGAACTGATCCACCATCGCACCGGGCGTGTGCATACATCCTATCACCAGGCGGTCACGGCGACGGGGCGGCTGTCCTCGTCGGAGCCCAACCTGCAGAACATCCCCATCCGCAGCGAACAGGGCCGGCGCATCCGCCAGGCGTTTATTGCGCCGGAGGGTTACAAGCTGGTGGCCGCGGACTACTCCCAGATCGAGCTGCGGATCATGGCCCATCTGTCCGGCGACGAGGGCCTGATCAACGCGTTCGAACATGGCGAGGACATCCACAAGGCCACGGCGGCAGAGGTATTCGGCGTCAGTCTCAAAGAGGTCAGCTCCGATCAGCGCCGCAGCGCCAAGGCCATCAACTTCGGTCTGATCTACGGCATGTCCGCGTTCGGGCTGTCACGACAACTGGGCGTGGAACGGAAACTGGCCCAGGAATACATCGACCGCTATTTCGAGCGTTACCCGGGCGTGCTGAAATACATGGACAACATCCGCAAACAGGCCCACGAGGATGGCTTCGTGGAAACCCTGTTCGGTCGTCGCCTGTACCTGCCCGAAATCAATGCCCGCAACAAGCAGATGCAACAGGCGGCGGAGCGCACAGCGATCAACGCGCCGATGCAGGGAACCGCAGCGGATATCATCAAGCGGGCCATGATCGAAGTCGACAACTGGCTGCGTAATGAACATGCGGACGAGGCCCGCATGACCATGCAGGTTCACGACGAACTGATCGTCGAAGTAAAAGAATCCGCCCTAGATAAGGTCCGGGACGGGCTGGTTAAACGGATGT
This sequence comes from Marinobacter pelagius, assembly GCF_003315345.1. Classification (GTDB taxonomy): domain Bacteria; phylum Pseudomonadota; class Gammaproteobacteria; order Pseudomonadales; family Oleiphilaceae; genus Marinobacter; species Marinobacter pelagius_A. The sequence goes on along the minus strand of NZ_QNRO01000019.1, from coordinate 26,169 downwards.
CAGCGGCGGCGGAACTGGCCATTCCCGTGGTGGTGGATGCCGGAGTCGGTGACAACTGGGACGAAGCCCACTGATTTCTGTCTGATCAGCCGGCCGGGAACCGTCCCGGCCGGCTCCCCTACCCCAAAACGGGGCAAACTCCCTACTCTTGCACCGCCGAGTGACACTGCAACCACTTTAACAACCGGCCTTCAGCCCCATCACTGCCCCAGAGAACCCGCTGTTTTGGTGGCCTACAGGGTATGTTGCGAAGAACGGCACAAAATTCGCATCGAAAACGGTGTCGGTTGCCGGATTCGGGCCATACCGAACCGCAACCTGGTTGTGACATACATTCCGAGGCCGTAACCATGGATACTCTGGCATCCGAGAGAGAGTGGCTCCTTAACCCAAGCCTGCTGAAACTGGTACACCAGTGCCGCCGGCTTATTCATTCCGAGTTCGGGGTCAAACTTCATCTCACCGAACAGCATCTTGAACAGCAACTGGCAGACTATGCGGGCAAAAGCCGCTCCGGCCACCTGGTCCGGACGTGGGAAGCGCTCAAGGCACAGGTACCGCAATTGCAGCAGGACTCAGGGAACACGGACGACGAAAATCCGAGGCGAATGTATCGCGGTCAGGCGATTGCCGATGATCGGCCCGCGAGATCGACTGAGGAGGGAGCGCAGGATGGCGGAATGCCTGCAAGGAAGAAGCAGGTGATCTACCGGGGCCAGGTGATCGGCTGACGGCGCTGGCCGCCAGCCTCACACAAAGTGCCGATTGAAAGCGAGATCAGAAGGCTTTGCTGACCTGGACTGAGGCACTCCAGGCACTCAGGTCGTATTCACCCTGGTAGCTTGCTGCGCTGACCGGCTCACCGGTGGGATCCTCGTGACTGTATTCCCTGTCATCCACTTTCGCATCGTCTGCGAAAATGAGCGTCCCAACCGCGGCATCGACGGTCCAGCCGCTCTGAACATCTTTCCACTGGGTACCAAGGGTCAGCCAGTGACGGTCCTCTGACGGAATCCGGGCAGTGACGTAGTTATCGACCGGAGACTCGTCCCACGCGTACCCTGCTTTCAGGGCCCACTCCGGTGTGGCTTGCCAGATGCCGCCCACATTGAACTGCCAGGTGTTTTTCCACTCTTCAGTAATGTGAGTAATAGGTGCGTCTCCAGTGCGACCGATTGCACTGGAGACCTCGCCTGAATCACCCTCCCGGCTGTAAATATCCAATTCTTCGAAACGACTCCACCGCGCATAGGTCGCTCCAGCAAGAAGGGTAAAAGAATCAGATAACTGGTGGCGAACACCGAAGGTAGCGCTTTCGGGAATTGCCAATGGCACCCGAACCTCTTCCGTCAGGGTAGTGGGAGACACTCCAATCGGGGATTCCGGATTTGGCACGGGATACCCGGATAGCTCTATGTCTCCTTCGAGGTTGAACTCTGTACCAGTTTGAGCCGTGAGGCCAACCTGGGTTCTATCCGAGAGCTCATAAAGGAAGCCCACGCGGAAGTTCATCGCGATATCGTCACCCTCGATGTCAGCGTAGGGTGCGCCGAAATTCGCCTCGTAGGCATCAGCGAGTGCCGCGGTCTGTTGACTGACCTGGTCTTGCACCTGCTGCCGGGCAGCAGCCGGCAACTCGTCCAGGCTGTTGAGATTGTTAGCCGTCAGGTATTGCTGAACTCCCTGCTGGTAAACTCCACCCCGAATGTCCTGGAATTTAGACAAACGACCCTCGGCGTACATGATATTCAGTGTGGCCCCCATGGACAGCCCTTTGCCGTTATTGACAGCAATCGAAGGACTGAAAGCAATCGCGGTCAGCTCCGTTTTGTCCGCGAAGTACCGACCGATGAAGTCATTGTCGTAATCAGCGGCCAGGCCATACGGAGCATGGATCCCAAACCCGACGTCAATGGTGTCACTGATCTCGTGGGTATAGTAGAAATTGGGGAGGACCGCAGGATCCGCAATGTCTCCGCCTGTAGTGCCGGTAACTGGCAGGTCGAGCTGGTTGGTTGCCGAGGTAGTGCCCTCTTTCGCCTCGGCATCAATATCCAGAACCGCGGCACCGAAGGAAACGTTCATCCCGGAAAGCTGGCTCATCCCGGCCGGGTTGAACAGCACGGTGGTCGCATTCTCGGGATTGGCGGCGGCACCGGCATTAGCCACGCCCATGGCGCTGGCGCTTTGTTCGTTGAGCGAGAAACCACCCGCCATGACGCTGGCTGGCGCGGCAAGAGCTGCCAGGGTTGCAAGGCGGATTGCCTTTACGAGTGCGTTGGTATTCTTGTGCATGGTATCTCCTTGATTGATTCGGGGCGGAGTATACGCAGCACGGGCCAAGGGCCTCAAATGCCAAAACTACTGGTTCGAGGCCCTAACTACTTACGACTTTAGTCTGAAGGCATGAATCGTGGTTCAGTCATCCTGGATGGACAGTTTGTCCACCGACGTGGAGAGCTGATCGGCTCCGGCGGAATCGGCGCCAAGCTTGATCATCAGGCGCAGGTCGTTCGCCGAATCGGCATGGGCCAGGGCGTCCTCGTAGGTGATCGAGCCTTCGGAGTACAGCTTGTACAGTGCCTGGTCGAAGGTCTGCATTCCCGCCTCGCCGGATTTCGCCATCAGCTCCTTGAGCTTGTGCACCTCACCCTTGCGGATGATGTCCGACACCAGCGGGGTATTGATCAGCACCTCGATTACTGCCTTGCGCCCCTTGCCATCGGGAGTGGGCACCAGCTGCTGGGCCACGATGGCTTTCAGGTTCAGGGACAGGTCCATCCAGATCTGGTTGTGCTGCTCGGGCGGGAAGAACTGGATGATACGGTCCAGCGCCTGGTTGGCGTTGTTGGCGTGCAGGGTCGCCAGACACAGGTGACCGGTCTCGGCAAACTGCACGGAATATTCCATGGTCTGCTGGGTCCGCACCTCACCGATCAGGATCACGTCAGGGGCCTGACGCAGGGTGTTTTTCAGGGCCACCTCGAAGCTCTCGGTATCGATCCCCACCTCGCGCTGGGTCACGATACAACCCTGGTGCTGGTGCACGAATTCGATCGGATCCTCGATGGAAATGATATGACCGCGACTGTTCCGGTTGCGATGTCCCAGCATGGCGGCCAGGGAGGTAGACTTACCGGTACCAGTGGCGCCCACGAACATGATCAGGCCCCGTTTGGTCATGGCCAGGTCCTTGATGACTTCCGGCAGGGAGAGGTCATCAATCTGCGGAATTTTGACCTCGATCCGCCGCAGCACCATGCCACACAGATTGCGCTGGAAGAAGGCACTGACCCGGAAACGCCCGATACCCCGGGCACTGATGGCAAAGTTGCACTCGTGGGTGGCGTCAAACTCCGCGCGCTGCTTGTCGTTCATCGACCCGTAGACCAGTTCACGGGTCTGTTCCGGGGTCAGGGCATTCTTGGTGACCGGGAGAACCTTGCCGTTGACCTTCATGCTCGGCGGCACGCCTGCCGTGATAAACAGGTCCGAGCCGCCCTTTTCCACCATCAGCCGCAACAGTTTCTCGAATTCCATTTTGTTACCTACTTACCTCAGAAGTTATCCGGCATCTTCGCCTTGGCGCGCGCAGCCTCACGGGAAACGAGGCCTTTCTGCAGCAGCCGCTCCAGACACTGGTCCAGAGTCTGCATGCCGAGCGAGCCGCCGGTCTGGATCGCGGAGTACATCTGGGCGATCTTGTCTTCCCGGATCAGGTTCCGGATAGCCGGGGTACCGATCATGATCTCGTGCGCGGCAACCCGTCCGCCGCCCATCTTCTTCATCAGGGTCTGGGAGATAACCGCCTGCAGGGATTCGGAGAGCATGGACCGGACCATGGACTTCTCCTCGGCCGGGAACACGTCCACCACCCGGTCGATGGTCTTGGCCGCCGAGGTGGTGTGCAGGGTGCCGAATACCAGGTGACCGGTTTCTGCGGCGGTCAGTGCCAGGCGGATGGTTTCAAGGTCCCGGAGCTCACCCACCAGGATGATATCCGGGTCTTCCCGCAGTGCCGAACGCAGGGCCTCGTTGAAGCCCAGGGTGTCCCGGTGCACTTCCCGCTGGTTGACCAGACATTTCTTGGATTCGTGCACGAATTCGATCGGGTCCTCGATGGTGAGGATGTGCTCGTAGCGGGTGTCGTTGATGTAGTCCATCATGGCCGCCAGCGTGGTGGATTTACCGGAACCGGTGGGCCCGGTCACCAGCACCAGCCCGCGGGGAACCGACGAGATATCCTTGAAAACCTGGCCCATGCCCAGATCTTCCATGGTAAGCACTTTCGAGGGGATGGTCCGGAACACGGCACCGGCGCCGCGATTCTGGTTAAATGCGTTTACACGGAAACGGGCAACACCGGGAACCTCGAAGGAAAAGTCGGTTTCCAGGAATTCTTCGTAATCCTTGCGCTGCTTGTCGTTCATGATGTCGTAGATCAGGCCGTGCACTTCTTTGTGCTCCATCGGCGGCAGGTTGATCCGGCGTACATCGCCGTCGACACGAATCATGGGGGGCAAACCAGAGGAAAGGTGCAAATCGGACGCACCCTGTTTGGCCGAAAAGGCAAGCAGTTCAGTAATATCCATAGGGTTCCTCGGAGGGCTTTTTCTTTTAATCCAGAAGCGGCAAACTCACAGTATGAGCAGCATAGCAGACAACATCGGGAGCGTAACCCGACGCATACAAAAAGCAACATTGAACGCGGGGCGGGACCCCGGCAGTGTGCGCCTGTTGGCAGTCAGCAAGACCCGACCGCCGGAAGACCTGCGTGAAGCCTTCGCTGCGGGCCAGATTGCGTTTGGCGAAAACTACCTGCAGGAAGCCCTCGAGAAGATCGAGGCCCTGGAGGATCTGGACGGCATCGAATGGCATTTCATCGGTCCGATCCAGTCCAACAAGACCCGGCAGATCGCCGCATCGTTTGCCTGGGTCCACAGTGTCGACCGCCTGAAGATCGCCCGTCGCCTCAGCGAGCAGCGTGCGCCGTCACTACCGCCCCTCAACATCTGTCTGCAGGTCAATATCGATGAGGAAGACACCAAGTCCGGCTGTACCCTGGAGGAGCTGCCCGAGCTGGTTTCGGCAATCGGCGAACTTCCCAACCTCAGCCTGCGGGGCCTGATGGCCATTCCGGATCCCGAGCAGCCGGAATCGGAGCTCAGGTCCAGCTTCCGCAAACTGGCCAACGCCCTCAAATCCCTGAAGCAGAAATGTCCTGAGGCCGGCCCGCTGGATACCCTGTCCATGGGCATGTCCGGTGACCTGGAAATGGCCATTGCCGAGGGCGCGACCTGGGTCCGGATTGGCACCGCGGTGTTCGGAGCCCGGCCACCCAAGGAGCCCCAGAGCTGAATCCCTCAGTTCCTGCTATCATCCGGTTCAAACTGTTAACCGTTCAACCGTTGGAGTGAACCTTGAGCACATCGCCCACTATCTCGTTTATCGGAGCCGGCAACATGGCCAGCGCCATTATCGGTGGCATGCTGGACAACGGCTATAAAGCCGGTGATATCTGGGTTAGCGCCCCGGATGACGGTCATCTGCAGGCCATCCGCAAGCGCTTTGGCGTCAGCGTGACCACCGACAACCGTTATTGCGCCCAGCAGGCTGACATGGTCATCCTGGCGGTCAAGCCCCAGGTCATGGCGGACGTTTGCCGCGATATTGCCCCGGTGGTACAGAACACCCGCCCCCTGATGGTCTCCATTGCCGCCGGACTCACTGCCGACACCCTCGACGAATGGCTCGGCGGGGGGCTGCCCATGGTAAGGGTGATGCCCAACACACCCTCGCTGGTGGGAAAAGGCGCTGCCGGCCTGTTCGCCAACAATCACGTGAAAGACGACCAGAAGAAGATGGTCCAGGCCGTGTTTGAAAGTATCGGCTCTGCGCTGTGGGTGGATGACGAAAACCTGCTGCACGGGGTGACTGCCCTGTCCGGCAGTGGTCCCGCCTACTTCTTCCTGATGCTCGAAGCGCTCGAGACGGCAGCCACAGAAGCCGGCATTGAACCGGCCACCGCCCGGGAATTGGCGATCCAGACCATGGCCGGCGCCGCGGAAATGGCCGCCCGGAGCGAGCACGACCCTGCCCAGCTCAAGCGCAATGTCATGTCCCCCGGCGGCACCACCGAGCAGGCAATCAATACCTTCGAGGAAGGCGGCCTGCGAGACCTGGTCAAGAAAGCCTATGGCGCCGCATTCAAGCGCTCGGAAGAAATGGCCGAAGAACTGGCCGGCAAACAGTAACCGATAACGGAGACACAGCTTCATGCTGGCAGACATCCTGATCACCATCCTGTTGATCGCGTCCACCTTTTACCTGACGATTGTGCTACTGCGTTTCCTGCTGCAGCTGGCCCGGGCCGATTTCTACAACCCGATTTCCCAGTTCGTGGTCAAGGCGACCAACCCGCTGTTACGCCCGCTGCGGCGCTTCATTCCGGGCTGGGGCGGTATCGACGGCGCCTCCCTGGTGCTGGCGATCATCATCCAGGCCATCACCTTCTTCTTCATCCTGATCGCACTCAACGGCGGCATTCCGGCGATCAACCCGATCACCCTGCTGGTCTGGGCCGTTCTCAATGTGCTCAGCCTGATAGTAAAAATCTACTTCTGGTCGGTCATCGCGGTGGTGGTGGTGAGCTGGATCGCTCCCCAGAGTGGCCACCCGGCCATTCAGCTGGTTGCCCAGATCACCGAGCCGGTCATGCGCCCGGTACGCAACATCATGCCCGCCATGGGCGGGCTGGATCTGTCCCCGATTATCGTGTTCCTGATCCTGAACGTGATCTCGGTTGTGATTGATCACATGAAACTGGCCGCCGGCCTCGGGTCCATTGGCCTCGGCATGTAACCTGTCTTTCGGATATACATTCGGTAACACCCGGAAACGAAAAACAATGAATCCAGGCCGCAAAATCATCTCATTGATTTTGCGGCTTTTTATTGCAAAAAATTGTGACCTGTCCGTCGAAATGCCAAGGGAAGGTACACATGGATTCAGAAGACGGGATAGTATTACTACTTATTCATGAATTGCTGTAGTCCGCGCGCCCGGCAGGCGGCGGGCGCCGGTATACCGGGAAGTCGCGCAGAAGGAAACTCCAATGAACCCGCAGGGAACTCTGTCGCAGCAGGTAGAGGCTTACCATAACTGGAAGAAGGAACTGATCCGGCAGATCGGGCGCTATCGCCTCTGGCTGCAGGATAACGACCTGTTTTCCGACGACATCAGCACCCGCATCCGAAACGGGCTCGAGCTGCTCATCGAGGATGAGCTCACGATTGCCTTTGTCGGCGAGTATTCCAGGGGCAAGACCGAGCTCATCAATGCCCTGTTTTTCTCGGAGTATGGCCAGCGTATGCTGCCCTCCCAGGCCGGGCGAACCACCATGTGCCCGACCGAGCTGTTCTTTGACCGCACGGCCAACCAGAACTATCTGCTCCTGCTTCCGATCGAAACCCGCACCGGAGAACTGTCCCTGCAGCAACTGCGCAAGCAGCCGGAACGCTGGGTCAAGCACGAGCTCGACGAACGCGACCCGGAAATCATGCGCGAAGTCCTGGCCGAGGTTGCCCGAGTCAAGAGCGTGCCACCGCACGAGGCCCGGAACCTGGGTTTCGACGAGGCCATGCTCGAGCATGACCGCAACAATCCCGGCAATGTTCTGGTACCGGCCTGGCGTAACGCCCAGATCAGCATCCGCCACCCCCTGTTCGAGCGCGGCCTGCGCATTCTTGACACCCCTGGCCTGAACGCCCTCGGTTCCGAACCGGAACTCACTATCAGCATGCTGCCCCGGGCCCACGCGGTGATCTTTGTACTCAGCGCCGACACCGGTGTCACCGCCAGTGACATGACCATCTGGAAGGAACACATCGACACCGAGCATGCCGATCACCGGGCCGGCCGGTTTGCAGCCCTGAACAAGATCGATGTGCTCTGGGATGACCTGCAGGGTGAAAAACACACCCGGGACGCCATCGAACGGGTGCGCAGCTACACTGCTGATCACCTGGGCATCCGTCAGCACGACGTCATTCCGCTGTCGGCCAAACAGGGCCTGATTGCCCGCGTCCGCCGGGATGCCGACCTGTTCGAACGAGCCAACATCGGCCAGCTGGAACAGCTGATCATCAAACGCATCCTGATGCACAAGGAACAGCTGATTACCCAGAGCCTGATCAATGATCTGCTGGGCATGCTCCAGAACAGCCAGGCGGCCATGCAGACCCGGCTCGAGGCCCTGGAAGAGGAACTCCAGGCCTGCTCCGGCGCTACCATGGACAAAGACGCCCTGAGCCGGCTAGCGGAGCGGGCCCAGAAGGATTACGACTTCTACTACAAGAAGCTCATCTCCCTGCGCTCCAGCCGGCGGCTGGTGGATTCCCAGGGCAAGACGCTCAAGGGACTGGTCAGCGAGCAACGCTTCGAAGAGCATGCCGAGAAAATCCGGGCGTCGATGTCGAAGAGCTGGACCACCGCCGGCATGAACCGGGCCATGGATCATTTCTTCGAACTGCTGGAGGCCGACCTCACCAACCTGATGAGTGAGGGTCACCTGGCGGAGAAGATGGTCGGCGCCATTTACCGGCGCTACAACGAAGACACCCGGGCCCGGCACCTGGAACCCATTCCACTGCGCGCCGGTCGGCATGTCATCGCCATCCGGGAGCTGCGCAAGAAAGCCAGGCGCTTCCGGATCAGCCCGAAAAACTTGCTGACCGAGCAATCCCTGCTGGTGCGGCGCTTTTTCAACGTCATGGTCGGAGAGGCCCGCACCCTTCACAAGCGGGTACGCAAGGATGTAGAACGCTGGCCCCACGAGGCCCTGCTCCCCATCATGCAGTATTCCATGGAGCAGAAGCAGCTGTTGGAACACCAGATCCGCCGGCTGAGAGACATGGTCAGGAGCGACCGGGACGGCCGGGCCGAGCGGGAGAAGCTCGAAACCACCATTGCCGACCTGCGTCGCCAGCTTGAGCTGGCCGATGCCATGCAGCGCCAGATCCGTAAACCGGCGCCAACCCTGATCCAGCAGAAGGTGGTGAATATTTCCGGGGTGATCTAGTCCCGGTTCCCAGGCACCTGCTTCCCGGTTGCAGCCATCTCCACCCGGCTATAAACTGCTGGGCTGGCGATGGCTTTGCTGTCGCCGTTCCAGTTACTTACGGATCGAACCAGGAACCTGTCGCGCCGATGCCCGATTCCCTGCCCGCGGATTCTGTCGGGATAGTTACCCCACAGTCTTACCACTTTGACACTCCCATCGAACTGGCTTGCGGCCAGAAACTGGGCAGCTACGACCTGGTGGTGGAAACCTACGGCGAGCTGAACGCCGACGCCAGCAATGCCGTGCTGATCTGCCATGCCCTCAGCGGCCATCACCATGCCGCGGGTTTCCACAGCATGGGTGATCGCAAGCCCGGCTGGTGGGACAGCTGCATCGGCCCCGGCAAACCCATCGATACCAACCGTTTCTTCGTGGTTTCCCTGAACAACCTGGGGGGCTGCCACGGCAGTACCGGCCCGAGTTCGGATAACCCGGCCACCGGCAAACCCTTTGGCCCCGAATTCCCCGTAATTACCGTGAGTGACTGGGTGAAAAGCCAGGCCCTGCTCGCCGATCGCCTGGGCATCGAGTGCTGGGCGGCGGTGGTTGGCGGCTCCCTCGGCGGCATGCAGGCCCTTCAGTGGAGCCTCGATTACCCTGACCGGCTCCGGCACGCGGTGGTGATTGCCTCCACGCCCAGGCTGACCGCCCAGAACATCGCGTTCAACGAAGTGGCACGCCAGGCCATCACCTCCGACCGGGAATTCCATGGCGGCCGCTACTACGATTTTGACACCCTGCCCCGCCGCGGCCTGATGCTGGCACGGATGGTCGGTCACATCACCTACTTGTCCGATGCCTCCATGGGTGAGAAGTTTGGCCGGGAGCTGAGGGAGGAAGCCTACAAGTTTGGCTATGACGCCGAGTTCCAGGTGGAGAGCTATCTGCGGTACCAGGGCGAGCGGTTCTCAGAGTCCTTCGATGCCAACACTTACCTGCTCATGACCAGGGCCCTGGACTATTTCGATCCGGCCTATGAGCACGGCGGCGACCTGTCCCGGGCAATTGCCGCGGCCACGTGCGAGTTTCTGGTGCTGTCCTTCAGCACCGACTGGCGCTTCACGCCCCAGCGCTCCGAGGAAATGGTGAACGCCATGATCTCTGCCCGCAAGAAAGTCAGCTACGCCGAGATTGACGCACCCTGGGGGCACGATGCCTTCCTCATCCCCACCCCCAGGTATACCGACGTCTTCACCGCCTACATGGACCGGGTAGCCAGGGAGGTGGGCGCATGAGACCTGACCTCGAGATCATCCAGCAATGGATCAAACCCGGTCATCACGTGCTGGATCTGGGTTGTGGTGACGGTACCCTGCTCGACTACCTGCAGCGGGAACGCCGGGCCACCGGCTTCGGCCTGGAGATCAACCCGGACCACATCACCACCTGCATGAACAGGGGTGTGGCCGTGATCGAACAGAACCTGGATACCCAGGGCCTGGACAACTTCGATGACGGCATGTTCGATGTTGTACTGATGACCCAGGCCCTGCAGGCCGTTCGCCGGCCTGACAAGGTGCTGGACGAGATGCTGCGACTGGGCCGGGAGGGCATTGTCACCTTCCCCAACTTCGCCCACTGGCGGCTGCGGTGGGGCCTGGCGTTGAGCGGTCGTATGCCCGAATCCGAGGCACTGCCGTATAAATGGTATAACACCCCCAACATCCGCCTGTGTACCTTCAAGGATTTCGAGGCCCTGTGCCGCCAGAAGGGCATCCGGATCAAGAGCCGCCGGGTGGTCGACGGCCAGCACCAGAACAGCTGGTCTGCCCGGTTATGGCCTAACCTGTTGGGGGAAATCGCCATTTACCGCATCACACGGGAGAACGAGCAATGATCAAGCAACTCCGGATTTTCACAACCGTTCTGGCCACCGCCCTCCTGGCCCTGGCCAGCCTGCAGGCCCAGGCCGCCGGCTCCAAGGACTTCGGGGACTACCAGGTGCACTGGAGTGTGCTGCCGAGCACCTTCCTGTCACCGGAAGTGGCCAAGGCCAACGACCTGCAACGCAGCAAGGGCATCGGCATCGTCAATATTTCCATCATGCAGGAGCAGGAAAACGGCACCCTCAAACCCGTCGGAGGGCAGGTAGAGGGCAAAGTCACCAACGATATCCAGCAGGTCAATTTCCTGGCGTTCCGACGCATCCAGGAAGGCGATGCGGTCTACTTCATCGCCGAGTACCAGTATCCGTCGGGTGAGCTGATGACCTTCAATATCACCGCGCGCCCGACCGGCCACCAGCAGGACCTGTCGATCCGTTTTGCCCACACCCTGTTCAGCGACTGAATCATGTCACAGCAACTCGTTATCGCCAGCAACAACAAGGGCAAGATTGCCGAACTGACCGAACTGCTCGCCCCCCTGGGTCTCGCACCAGTTGCCCAGGGCGAGCTGGGCGTGGGTGAGGCGGAAGAACCGGCGGTTACCTTTGTGGAGAATGCCATCCTGAAGGCCCGGCACGCTGCCCGCGAGACCGGCCTGCCCGCGCTTGCCGACGACAGCGGCATTGCCGTGGATGCCCTGGGCGGCCGACCCGGCGTGCGCTCTGCCCGGTTTTCCGGCGAGGAGGCAACCGATTCGGACAACATCGACGCCCTGCTTGATGCCCTCAAGGACGTCCCCGATGGGAACCGCGGAGCCCAGTTCCATTGCGTACTGGTCTATCTGCGCCACGCCGACGATCCGACGCCCATTATCTGCCACGGTCGCTGGCCGGGCCGGATTCTGCGCGAGCCCCGGGGCGACGGCGGCTTCGGCTATGACCCGATCTTCCTGGCGCCGGAACACGATTGCAGCGCCGCTGAACTCAGCCGGGCCGAAAAGGGCCGCATCGGCCATCGGGGCCGTGCCCTTGCCCAGCTGCTGGAACACCTGAAGGCGGAGCTCTGAGGCCATGTCCGCCACTACCCCGGTGGCGGTGAATCCGCCCCTGAGCCTCTACATCCACGTGCCCTGGTGCGTGCGCAAGTGCCCCTACTGCGACTTCAACTCCCACGCGATCCGCGGCGACATTCCGGAGAAGGCTTACCTGGCTGCCTTGCTGGAGGATCTGGAGCAGGATTTGGGGCTGGTTCAGGGCCGGGCGATCCAGACAGTCTTCATCGGCGGCGGCACGCCCTCCCTGATGACGGGCGATTTCTATTTCCAGCTGTTCGAAGCCCTGCGGGACAAGCTTGCCTTTGCGACGGATGCGGAAATCACTCTGGAAGCCAACCCCGGCACCCTGGAACAGGGCCGCTTCGAAGCGTTCCGGCAGGCTGGCATCAATCGCCTTTCCATCGGCATCCAGAGTTTCAACCCGGAGCACCTGCGTGTGCTCGGGCGCATTCACGATCGCGATTCCGCCCACCGTGCCGTGGAAGCGGCCCGAACCGCAGGCTTCGACAACTTCAACCTGGACCTGATGCACGGGCTGCCCGGCCAGACCCCGGATCAGGCCCTGTCGGACCTGCGCGAAGCGCTCAGCCACGAGCCGCCGCACCTGTCCTGGTACCAGCTGACTCTGGAACCGAACACGGAATTTTTCAGCCGCCCGCCGGACCTGCCGGACGATGACCGGCTCTGGGACATCTACCGGGCCGGTGCCGGACTGTTGCGGGAGAACGGCTTCGAGGACTACGAGGTGTCAGCCTGGTGCCAGCCCGGACGGGCCTCCCGGCACAACCTGAACTACTGGACGTTCGGCGACTACCTCGCGCTGGGCGCCGGCGCGCATGGCAAGATCAGCCTCGCCGATGGCAGCATCCGGCGTTACTGGAAAACCCGCCAGCCCGAGGCCTACCTCAACCGCATCGGCAGCCGCACCGCCGGTGTGGAAACCATTGAACCGGACGAGCGGCCGCTGGAATTCCTGATGAATGTGTTGCGGCTCAAGGACGGTGTGGCGGAATCGCTGTTTGCGGAACGAACGGGTTTACCCCTCGAGTCAGTTAGGGTACAACTTGATCAGTTACGGAAGGAAGGATTGCTGGTAAGCGACCGGTTGCAGGCAACGGAGCTTGGCCAGCGATATCTCAACAGCCTGCTGGAGCGTTTTCTCTGATGGACCCGGCACACGGATGGGCAGCCCTGCCAAAAACGCTGAAGACCAGCCTGATCACCGCTGCTCTCCTGCTGGGAGGATTGCTGGTGGTCAACCAGCCATTGCAGACCGGTTCTGCGCCCCAGGGCATCGTCAGCTTCCAGCTGGCCGCCACCGCTGACCAGACCCATGCCATTCTTCGCAGCTGGCGCTCCGACGGCCAGTTCTGGGCCCGGGTTTCCCTGTGGCTCGATTTCGTCTTTATAGCTGCCTACCTGCTCGCCCTGCTGCACCTGACCCGTCACCTGATGCGGGACCGGCCGGGTGTAAGGGAGAGGGTGATTGCCCGCTGGGTACGGGCACTGTTTATTGCGGCGGGCCTTGCGGATGTTACCGAGAACGTCCTGCTGCTGAACAACTTCAACCCGCCCACGGACGCGGTCAGCCTTTCCGCCACGCTCTGTGCGCTGGTCAAGTTTACCGGTCTGACCCTGGGCGTGGCCGGCCTGGTGATCATCCGGGCCGCCCGGCGACATCCCCTCGCACACGGCTGACCCGGTCACCTTGATCAGTTGGTGCGGTGGAACAGCACGTCCCAGACGCCGTGGCCCAGGCGCTCACCGCGCTTTTCAAACTTGGTGATCGGCCGGTCATCCGGACGCGGTGAGAACTCCCCCGGTTCCTTCGCGTTGGCAAAGCCCTCCGATTCGCTCATCACTTCCATCATGTGCTCTGCGTAGTTTTCCCAGTCAGTCGCCAGGTGCAGCACACCGCCTACCCTGAGCTTGTGCCGGAGACGCTGGACAAACTCCGGCTGAATCAACCGACGCTTGTGGTGCTTCTTCTTCGGCCAGGGATCCGGGAAAAACACCATGACCCGATCAAGGCAGGCATCCGGCAGACACAGGTCAATGACATCATTGGCATCAATGTTGTAGATGCGGACATTTTCCAGGCCCCGGTCCTCGATTTCCTTGAGCAGTGCGCCAACACCCGGCAGATGCACCTCCACCCCGATAAAATCCTGCTCCGGCGCGGCCTCGGCCATCTCGGCCAGGGACTTGCCCATACCGAAGCCGATTTCCAGGTTGAGCATGGCATCACGGCCAAACACCTCACGGGGATCGATCATGCCGTCATCGCGGCTCAGGCCGTACTTGGCCCAGCCCCGGTCAAAAGCTTTTTTCTGGCCCTCGGTCATACGACCCTGACGGAGCACAAAGCTGCGGACACCGCGGCGGGTGGTTACCGGGGAATCCGCGGTATCCTTCTGGTCTTGCGGTTCTTTCTGGTCGGTCATCTGGAATCCTTAACCGCAGGCTGCGGGTTCTGGTTAACAATCTGGGCCACAGTTTACCAGAGTCCGTCGGCTCAGGCGGATACCACCGAGTGCCGGCCCTGCTGCCGATCGAGCTGACGGTAGCCCAGGGCTTCCACAAGGTGGGCGTAGGACACCGTTTCCACCGCCTCCAGATCCGCCAGCGTGCGTGCCAGTCTCAGGATACGGTGGAGCGCCCGGGCCGACAGTCCCAGCCGTTCCATGGCGCCGGCCAGCATCCGCTCACTATCAGCATCGAGGCGGCAGGCCTCATGCAGGGCACGCCCGGACAACAGGGCGTTGAGCTGCCCCCGTTCCAGCTGACGCGCCCGCGCGCCTTCCACCCGGACACGCACCGAGGCGCTCGATTCCTCTTCCGTACCCGACTGCATCAATACTTCGCCGCTTTGCACCGGCACCTCCACGTGCAGGTCGAAACGGTCCAGCAAAGGCCCCGAGATTTTCGAGCGGTATCGCATCACCTGGGAAGGCGTGCACTGACAGTCGATGGATGGGTGACCGCTGTAACCACAGGGACAGGGGTTCATCGCTCCCACCACCTGGAAACGGGCCGGGAATCGCACCTGCCGGGCCGCCCGGCTGATGGCGATTTCCCCGGTTTCCATCGGTTCCCTCAGCACCTCGAGTACCCGCCGTTCGAACTCCGGTAACTCGTCAAGGAAGAGTACGCCCCGGTGCGCCAGGGAGATCTCACCCGGACGGGGGCTGCTGCCGCCACCCACCAGTGCCACGGCGGAAGCAGTGTGGTGGGGTGCGCGAAACGGCGGCTCCCGCCAGCGGCCTTCCCGGACCGGCAGTCCGGCCACCGAATGTACGCTCGCCACTTCCATGGCGGCGTCATCCGTCAGCATGGGCAGAATGCCGGGCAAACGACTCGCCAGCATGCTCTTGCCCGTCCCAGGCGGACCAAACAACAAAAGGTTATGACCACCGGCTGCAGCGACCTCCAACGCCCGGCGGGGCACCCGTTGGCCCCGCACCTCGGAGAGATCGGCCACCGGCTGGCGGTCGTCCGCGGCCTGCTCCCGGGTCGCGCCGGGGACAGGAACCAGTCGCGCCCGGCCGGACAAATGCTCGCTTACGGTCAGGATGTGAGCAGCCGCCAGCACATCATCCCGGCTCGCCAGCGCCGCTTCTTCGGCGTTGGCCTGGGGCACCAGCAGCTGACGCCCCTCACTCCGGGCCGCCAGTACGGCCGGGAGAATGCCCTTGAGGGGTCGAAGCGCGCCATCCAGGGACAGTTCGCCGACAAACTCGCAGCCCTCCAGACTCTGCTCCGGAATCTGCCCGGAAGCCGCCAGGATGCCCAGGGCAATCGGCAGGTCAAAGCGCCCACCCTCCTTGGGAAGATCGGCCGGAGCAAGATTGATGGTGATGCGTTTGGCGGGAAATTCGAAGCCGGCGTTCAGCAGTGCACTGCGCACCCGTTCCTTGCTTTCACGGACACCGGTTTCCGGCAAGCCGACAATGGACAGGGCGGGCAGGCCGCCGGAGAGATGGACCTCCACGGTAACCGCAGGGGCCGACACGCCAATGCTGGCGCGGGAATGGACAACGGCAAGCATAATCACCTTCCATGGTTCGTTCGGGCGGGCATCCTGCCCACCAACAGGGCATTACTTGCCCTGGAGTTTCTGTTCCAGCTCGGCCACGCGGGATTCCAGTGCCTCCACCTTTTCCCGGGTCCGCATCAGTACCGCCTGCTGGGCATCAAATTCTTCCCGGGTCACCAGTTCCAGGCGCGACAGGACCGACATCACCGTGGCGCGGGCCTGGGTTTCAAAGTCTTCCCGGGCGGCACGGGCCATATCGGGGACGAACTGACCAAACTGGCCCTGTAGCTGAGCGAGTATATCCTGCGGACCTTTCACGTTTTACCTCACTGGTTCCCAAACTTGCGGATTCCGGCCTGGGCCGGACACCAAAAAGCAGTTCCGGGAGTGTATCACACACGTGGGCCTGCCATACTGTTGCCTGTCAGCTATATAATGGCTGCCGTCGCTGTGCGGCGAATGGCTCCAAAATGGACCGCCGGGCAGCGAGCCGCCCTGTTTTGGTGCGCACTTTTGCGCCAATCTGGGACAAGCAATAGATATCTTGTTGTTTTAAAATATTTTTTTTGCGTTGGCATACCCGATGCTAGAACACTCGTACGCAATCCGCACAATTGGTGTGCGAGGTGGCAGCATCCCGAACTCAACAATCGGCCGACGGGCCCTCACTGTTGGGACGGCTTTACCAAGGAGAAAGCAATGAAACTTGTGACAGCGATCATCAAGCCTTTCAAATTGGATGATGTCCGTGAGGCACTATCCGAGATTGGCGTTCAAGGCGTAACCGTCACTGAAGTCAAAGGCTTCGGTCGGCAAAAAGGCCACACCGAGCTCTACCGTGGCGCTGAATATGTGGTGGATTTCCTGCCCAAGGTCAAGGTCGAGATCGCCATCGGCGACAACCTGCTGGACCAGGTTATCGAGTCGATCACCAAGGCAGCCAACACCGGCAAGATCGGTGACGGCAAGATCTTCGTGACCGAGCTGCAACAGGCGATCCGCATCCGGACCGGTGAAACCGGCGAAGAAGCGGTCTGAGCCTGACCTGACCAACCAGTCAGCCAACGCAAAAAACCTATAACCTGAAGAGCCTTGTGCGGAGGGCTTCAAATGGAAAGCAATCTTTTTCACCTGCAATACGCTATAGATACGTTTTATTTCCTGGTGTGCGGCGCATTAGTCATGTGGATGGCCGCGGGCTTTGCCATGCTGGAATCCGGCCTGGTGCGAGCCAAGAACACCACTGAAATCCTGACCAAGAACGTCGCGCTGTTCGCGATTTCCTGCATCATGTACCTGGTCTGCGGTTACGCCATCATGTACGGCGGCAACGTGTTCCTGTCCGGCATTGCCGATGTGGACGTTGCTGGTGTACTGGGCGATTTCGCCGGCCGTGAAGACGGCTTCGAGGGTGGCTCCATCTACTCCGGCGCCTCTGACTTCTTCTTCCAGGTGGTGTTTGTCGCCACAGCCATGTCCATCGTCTCCGGTGCCGTGGCCGAGCGCATGAAGCTCTGGGCCTTCCTGGTCTTCGCAGTATTCATGACCGGCTTCATCTACCCGATAGAAGGTGCCTGGACCTGGGGCGGTGCCTCTGTATTCGGCATGTACAGCCTTGGCGACCTCGGCTTCAGTGACTTTGCCGGCTCCGGTATCGTGCACATGGCCGGTGCGGCTGCGGCCCTGGCTGGCGTTCTCCTGCTGGGTGCCCGTAAAGGCAAGTACGGCCCGAACGGCGAGATCCGGGCCTTCCCCGGTGCCAACCTGCCGCTGGCGACCCTCGGTACCTTCATCCTGTGGATGGGCTGGTTCGGCTTCAACGGCGGCTCTGTCCTGAAACTGGGTGACATCGCCAGCGCCAACTCCGTGGCCATGGTATTCCTGAACACCAACACCGCCGCGGCCGGTGGTGCAGTTGCCGCCCTGATCACGGCCCGCCTGATGTTCGGCAAGGCTGATCTGACCATGCTGCTCAACGGTGCCCTCGCCGGCCTGGTGGTGATCACTGCCGAGCCTTCCACGCCTAGCGCCCTGACAGCCACCCTCTTCGGCGCCATCGGCGGCGTCCTGGTGGTGCTGAGTATCGTGACCATGGACAAGCTGCGCATCGACGACCCGGTGGGTGCCATCTCCGTACACGGTGTGTGTGGTCTGCTGGGTCTGCTGCTGGTGCCGGTCACTAATGGTGACGTCAGCTTCAGCGGCCAGATCATCGGCGCCATCACCATCTTCGTCTGGGTCTTCGTGGCCAGCCTGGTTGTCTGGGGCATCCTGAAGGCCGTCATCGGTCTGCGGGTCAGCGAGGAAGACGAGTACGAAGGTGTGGACCTGTCCGAGTGTGGTATGGAAGCCTATCCGGAGTTTGTCAGCGGCAAGCAGTGAAGTCGCTGTGAAGTAGGGGTCAGATGAAGAACTTCATCTGACCCCGAGGGATACCGCAGACTGGAAGTGAACATGGGGTCAGATGAACGCTTTCATCTGACCCCTTCTTTCATTCAGACGCCCTGGAACAGGGCATCGTCGGCATGACGCAGATACAGCAGCAACTCCATCTCCGCTTCCCGCATGCTGTCGAACGGCCCCTCGATGGTTCCCTCCCGGGTCTGGAAGTACCACTGACCGTTGATCATTTCAAAGCGCTTACTGCGGAACCAGTTACGCTCCTGCTCTCCCTTGCGTACATCCATAACGACTTCCTCTACAACTTCCTCTGGCTGAATCCAATGCTGATGATCGAAAGACGATCACTGCCTAAAGTCTAGATCAGACTCGGGAAGTGTCTAATTTTGCGTCACGCTTCCCCGGGAACGACCTGATCCTCCAGGGCATCCAGCATGAACTGCGGCATGGCCAGGGCTCCGTGATGGACGCCCGGATTGTAATAACGGGTGACAAACGGGCGATTTGCGGAATCCTCCTCCCGGAAATAACGCAGCGGGTTGGCCTTGCTGGCCATGGTGCAGCTCCACCACCCGGTGGGATAGACCGGCTGGGGGAATGGCAGGGTCTGCACGTGTTCGAAACCGGCCTTGCGCATGTCCTCGTGAATGGACTTGATGATGGTGTCGGTGTGCAGTAGCGGTGATTCACTCTGCTGCACGATGAGGCCACCCTCCCGCAACGCCAGCATGGCATCCCGGTAAAAATCCAGGGCGAACAAGCCCTCGGCGGGGCCGACCGGATCGGTGCTGTCGATAATGATCAGGTCAACGCTGTTGGGCTCAATGTCGCGCATCCACTGGATACCGTCACCAAAAAAGAAGTTGGCGCGGGGATCGTCATTGGCCTCGCACAGTTCCGGGAAATATTTCTCGGACATGCGGGTCACCCGCTCGTCGATTTCCACCTGCCAGGCTTCTTCCACACCCGGATGCTTCAGCACTTCTTTCAGCGTGCCACAGTCACCACCTCCGACAATGACCACCTTTTTCGGATCCCGGTGGGTGAACAGGGCCGGATGGGTCATCATCTCGTGGTACAGGAAGTTGTCACGGGTGGTCAGCATCACACAGCCATCCAGCACCATCAGGTTGCCGAAGGTTTCGGTCTCGTAGATTTCGAGTTTCTGGAACGGTGTCTGTTCCTCGTGCAGTTTCTTCTTCACCTGCAGGGAAAAGGCCGTACCCTGATCCTGAAAGACCTCGGTAAACCATCCCTCGTTCAATGCTGTCATCTGTTGCCTCCCGCTGTGCACCATGGGCTATGTTGAAAGGGGCGTATTGTAGGGCCGGGATCCCGGCAGCCAAAGTATTTATGGTCGTCCGGAAGCACGTATTTTCCACATCCGGTTCTTTCAGCCAACGAAGGTTGGCCCTACAATGGCGCCCATATTTCCGGCACCCGTCCGGCCCGGTTTCCTGAAAGGATAGCAAGCATGAGCGAAGCCAACGGCACTCCTGCCCACAAGGTCTACAACATTGCCCACTGGAGCGACGGTTACATCAGCGTCAACCCGCAGGGTGAGGTCCTGATCAGGCCGGACCGGGGCCGCACCCCGGCCGCCATCAACCTGCCGGAACTGACCCGCAACCTCGGCCAGTCGGGAGTGCAGCTACCGGTGCTCATCCGTTTCACCGACATCCTCCATGACCGGGTCAACACGCTCTGCAATGCGTTCAACCGTGTCGCAGCGGACCAGGGCTACCGGGGCCGCTACACTGCGGTCTACCCGATCAAGGTCAACCAGCAGCGCCGGGTGGTGGAAGAACTGCTGGCGGCAGAACCCGCCGCCTCCGCCGGCCAGATCGGCCTCGAGGCCGGCAGCAAGCCGGAACTGATGGCGGTACTGGCGCTGTCCCGCCAGAACGGTTCCGTGATTGTCTGCAACGGCTACAAGGACCGTGAATACATCCGTCTTGCCCTGATTGGCCAGAAACTGGGGCACCGGGTCTTTATCGTGGTGGAGAAACAATCCGAACTGCCCCTGATCCTGGAGCAGGCCCGGGAGCTTGAGGTAACCCCGCTGATCGGCGTACGAGCCCGCCTGGCCACCATCGGCAAGGGCAACTGGCAGAACACCGGGGGCGAGAAATCGAAATTCGGGCTTTCCGCCAGCCAGGTTCTGGATGTGGTGGACACCCTGCGCGGCGCCGGCGCTCTGGAGTCCCTGCAACTGCTGCACTTCCATCTGGGCTCCCAGATTGCCAACATCCGGGATATCCAGACCGGCCTGAAGGAATGTGCCCGCTTTTACGCCGAGCTGCACGATCTCGGTGCCCCCATCGGAACCGTGGATATCGGCGGCGGCCTGGGTGTGGATTACGAAGGCACCCGTTCCCGCAGCAGCTGTTCCATGAACTATAGCGTGTCCGAATACGCCTACAACGTGGTCCACGTCCTTCAGGCCGAGTGCGAGCGCCAGGGCATTCCGCACCCCGACCTGATTAGTGAGTCCGGGCGAGCCCTGACCGCCCACCACTCGGTGCTGGTCACCAACGTCATTGACCAGGAACAGCCGGACAACCGCACCCCCACCGAACCGGAAGCAGAGGCGCCGGCGCCCCTGCACGATCTCTGGCGAGACCTGGCCAGCCTTGAGGACAACGAATCCCCCCGCTCACTGGCAGAGATCTACCACGACGTGCTACATGCCATGGCCGAAGTTCACAGCCAGTTTGCCCACGGCCTGCTGTCACTGACCGAACGGGCCCGTTCGGAAACCCTGTACACCCGGTGCTGTCGGCTACTCAGAAGCCGCCTGGACAGCGCCAACCGCGCCCACCGGGAAATCATTGACGAGCTCAACGAGAAGCTGGCCGACAAACTGTTCGTGAACTTCTCGCTGTTCCAGTCCCTGCCCGACGTCTGGGGCATCGACCAGATTTTCCCGCTGATGCCGGTCAACGGGCTGAACCGTCCCCTCACCCGCCGGGCGGTCATCCAGGACATCACCTGCGATTCCGATGGCCGTATCGACCAGTACGTGGACGGCCAGGGCATCGAGACCACCCTGCCCCTGCCGGAAGAGAATCCCAATGAGCCATTACTGATGGGCTTCTTCATGACCGGCGCCTACCAGGAAATCCTGGGCGACATGCACAACCTGTTCGGCGACACTCACTCCGTCGACGTCCGCCTGGATGACCGGGGCGGTTATGTCATCGGTGACCCCATCACCGGCGATACCGTGGCCAAGGTACTGCGCTACGTGAATTTCGAGCCGGAGCAGCTGCTGGCCGCCTATCGTCGGAAGTTCTCCGCCAGCGATCTGTCAGAAAGCCAGCAGAAAGCCCTGCTGGCTGAATTGGCCGCCGGACTGGAAGGTTACACCTACCTGGAGGAATAGCGGCCGTTGCGGCCGGCCCGGCCGCAACGGAAAACTTTTCCGATTTTTTGTGGTCCCACTGATCCGGTGTCTTTATGCCCTCGTAAATCCTCCGACTGACAAACCCGCGACGAGTGCATAGAATGATGACCAGAACAAGCTCAAGCCATGCGACTGTCAAGGAGCGTCCGGTGACAACACTGGATCCGAAACCAGCAAAAGCCGAGGGCCGAAAGGATCCCTGGAGCCAGTTGCTGAACAAAGTGGGCAAACACCAGGACCGCGAGGCCTACCACGCGCTGTTCGAGCACTTTGGTCCGCAGATCAAGTATTACGCCATGGCCAATGGCCTGGCGAGCCACGCGGAAGAACTGGTGCAGGAAGTATTTGTCTCGATCTGGCGGCGCTCCTGTCTCTATGACTGGCGCAAGGCGGCGGCATCCACCTGGATTTTCACCATTGCCCGTAACCAGCGCATCGACATGCTGCGCAAGATGCAGAGATCCAGCGCCGAGATGCTGGTAGAGACCGAAGACCTCTGGCAGATCCCGGGCGACAACGAGGATGAACCGGTTACCTCTCTGCACCGTCTTATGTCTGAGCGGCGAATCCGCGAATCACTGAGTCATCTGCCCGAGGAGCAGGTCACAGTGATTGCCAAGGTTTACATGGAGAACAAGTCCCACCAGATGGTTGCGGACGAGCTGAATATCCCCCTTGGTACGGTGAAAAGCCGGGTTCGCCTGGCCCTGAACAAGTTGAAAGTGATTTTGCAGGATCAGAACGTATGACACGGCACCATCCCGATAGCCTGACCCTCATGGAGTACAGCGCAGGAAACCTGAGCGAGCCCCATGCCCTGTGTATCCGGCTCCACCTGGATAAGTGCCCGCACTGCAGGAGCCGTGTAGACACCCTGGACAGCCTGGGCGCGGTGATGATGGAAGAGCAGCCCAAGGTCAACGTCTCCGAGAGCATGTTTGACAGCATTCTGTCCCGCATTGACAGTGAGCCCGCCGGAGAACCGGTGCAACCGGCTCCGCCGAGGATAAGCGCACTGCAGAAGCTGCTCGGGGAAAACCTGAACGAACTGCCCTGGAAGCGACAGCTGGGCGATGTCAGCGTGCTGGACATCAGCGAGAAATTTCCCGGCCAGAGCGAACAGGTGGTGTTGCAGAAACTGGCGGCCGGAGGCAAGGCGCCCGCTCACACCCACCGGGGCAATGAAACGACGATTGTTCTCCAGGGTGCGTTCGCGGACCAGAATGGTGTGTTCAATCAGTGGGACTTTGTCGTGCTCAACGAGCAGGATGAACACAAACCGGTTGCGGTTGGCTGTGAGGACTGCATTACTCTGTCCGTTCTAAGCGCTCCGGTGAAGCTGACCGGACGATTTACTCGCCTTCTCAATCCGTTCATCCGGTAGGTTACTACCCTTATTCTGTGCCGCCCTTTCCTTCGGGGCGGTACAGAATCCAACCTCACCAGGGCAATTCGCTACCATCCCAACTTAAGAAACGCCCGTTACTGCTCTCATCCAGTGATCCGATCACCCTCAACAGGTTGGCTGCAGTTTCCCCGGGCTTATGTACCTGCAGACTGGCCAGTGACTGCTGGAATGGTTCACTGAGCCCCGATTCGGTGGTTCCCGGATGCACGGCAACACAGCTCACCGGCCGACATCGCCTTGGCAATTCCACCGACAGATTCCTGACCAGCATGTTGAGCGCCGCCTTGGAACAACGGTAGGCGTACCACCCGCCAAACCGGTTATCTCCGATCGACCCGACCTTGGCGGAAATCGCCGCAATCCGCTTGAACCGGCGATGCCGCAAATGGGGTATGGTCGCGCGCATCACAGTACCAAAGCCGGTGCAGTTGACGGCAAAGCAGCGTGCCATCGCTCCAGCCTCAAGATCCTCGATCCGTTTTTCGGGAAAAATCTCGCTGTCGTGCAGCAAGCCGGCGGCATAGATTACGGTGTCCAGCTCGCCATCCGGACCCAGCCCTTCCGCCAGGCCGTTACCCAGTTCTTCCACGCTGCCGGTTTCCGCGTCCCACTGGACCAGTCGCAACCGATTGTCCGGGATCTGCTCCCGCAGTGCCTCCGGGTTCCGGCACAGCCCGAGAACGGTCCGTTCGGGATCCGTATCGAGTAACTGGCGGGCCAGGGCGGAGCCTATCGCCCCGCTGACACCTGCAATCAAAACCTGCTTCATGATGTGCTCCAACTGGTTGAAAAGATTACCAAAGGGTTTTCAGAAAAACCCATTAATCGAACCCAACAGGTCGATACGTTTTTTTTATGAAGTTGCGCCACTTTTTTACCCGATTCGTGAAGACCAAAGCGTTCAAACAGCCGTATGAATCACCAGTTTGAAGACGGGTACCGGGCTGAGACGCCCGGGCCTATCACATCCAGGCTGACTGACCTGAAAACGACGAGGAGAGCGTCCATGCAATACCAGGCACCTTCGAATGACCTTCGCTTCCTGCTGTTCGATGTCTTGGGAGCTGACAAGCTGCACGAGCTGGAAAAATACGCCGACGCCACCCCGGACCTGATGTCCGCGGTGATTGACGAGGCCGGCAAGCTGGCGGCGGAAGTCATTCAGCCCACCAACCAGACCGGTGACCGGCAAGGCTGTCAGTACGATCCGCAAACCCGGAGTGTGACGACTCCGGATGGCTTCAAAGAGGCCTACCGCAAATTTGTTGAAGGCGGCTGGACTGCCCTCGACGCGCCCCTGGAGTTCGGCGGCCAGGGCCTGCCCCATACCCTCAAGTTCGTGGTGGATGAAATGGTGTGCTCCACCAACCTGTCCCTGGGCATGTATCCGGGTCTGACCCACGGCGCCATCAGCGCCCTCTATGCCCACGGCTCCGAGGAACTCAAACAGACCTACCTGGAAAAGCTGATCTCCGGGGAGTGGACCGGCACCATGTGCCTGACCGAACCCCAGTGCGGCACCGACCTGGGCCTGATCCGTACCCGGGCCAAGCCCAACGATGACGGCAGCTACCACCTGGAAGGCACCAAGATCTGGATCACCGGTGGTGAGCACGATCTGGTCGACAACATCGTGCACCTGGTGCTGGCCAAGCTGCCCGGCGCACCGGATACCACCAAGGGTATTTCCCTGTTCGTGGTGCCCAAATTCCTGCCGGAATCGGGCGAGCGCAACCCGGCCTTCTGTGGCGGCCTGGAGCACAAGATGGGCATCAAGGGCTCCGCCACCTGCGTGATGAACTTTGAGGGCGCCAAAGGCTGGCTGGTGGGCGAACCCAATGACGGTATGCGGGCCATGTTCACCATGATGAACGAGGCCCGCCTGATGGTCGGCATGCAGGGCCTTGGTCTCGCCGAAATGGCCTATCAGGAAAGCCTCGGCTTTGCCCGGGAGCGCCTGCAGAGCCGTTCGCTTAGCGGCCCGAAAAACCCGGACGGCCCGGCCGACCCGATCATCGTGCATCCGGACGTGCGCCGCATGCTGATGCGCCAGAAAGTGCTGAACGAAGGCATGCGCGCCCTCGCCCTGTTCACCGGTCACCAGCTCGACCTGTCCGTGGCGCACCCGGACGCCGGCGTTCGTGAGTCCGCCGATGACCTGGTGCAGCTGTTGACCCCGGTGGTCAAGGCATTCCTGACCGACGAGGGCTTCAACAACGCCAACACCGGCTTGCAGGTCCTCGGTGGCTCCGGCTTCACCACCGACTGGCCGCTGGAGCAGCTGGTCCGGGACGGCCGGATTGCCCGCATCTACGAGGGCACCAATGGTATCCAGGCCATGGACCTGGTGGGCCGCAAACTGTCACTCAAGGGTGGCCAACTGGTGCGTACCCTGTTTGGCACGCTGACCGACTACCTCAAGGACAATCCGGAGGCACCCCATCGCGAGGAACTGAAAGGTGCGATCAAGGCATTGGAACAGGCCACTCTATGGCTTGCCAGCAACGCTCCCAAGGATCCCGAGCAGGCCGGTGCGGCCGCGACACCCTACCTGCGCCTGATGGCCCTGACCGTGATCGGTTACCTGTGGTCACGCATGGCCGGTGTTGCCGGCGAACAACTTGCCAGTGGTGAGGGCAACCAGCCATTGCTCGAAGGCAAGCAGGTTTCCGCACGCTTCTACTTCCATAAGCTGCTGCCGGAAATCGACTGGCTGCTCAGGGACATCGAAAGCGGCAAGGACAGCCTGATGGCATTTTCCGATGACCATTGGGCTGCCTGATGACCCGATAGCCCCCTCCTCAAGGCCACGCCTTCGGGCGTGGCTCAGATTGCTGACAAACCCTCGCCATCGCGGCGGGGGTTTGTTGTAATTGGGGTATCGACTTTTCAGAGGCTGCCCCATGCTCAAAGAGCCG
>NZ_QNRO01000018.1 GCF_003315345.1 Marinobacter pelagius | reverse complement strand
AAACACACAAATAAAGGGAAAATAGTGTCTGAATCTTCGATTTTTTGCCGTTTAAACCCAAGATGGGCAAATATCAGCAGTTATTCAGACCTTCCCTAGCTTGCCGGTTTATTGACTAACACTTCCCCATATTCAGAGCGCAACTTGTTTTTTAATACTTTCCCAGTGGCATTGCGTGGCAATGCTTCCACAAAAATCACGCGATCCGGGGTCTGCCACTTGGCGACTTTTCCCTGATAATGAGCAAGAAGTTCCTCCTCCGTAATATTTGCGTCGGGTATTTTTACTGCCAACAGGATCGGTCGTTCATCCCATTTATCATGGGAGGCCGCCACCACAGCAGCTTCATTGATGGCAGAATGGCCCATTGCGATTCCCTCCAATTCGACTGTCGATATCCATTCCCCACCAGATTTAATAATATCTTTTGAGCGGTCACGTATTGTCATAAACCCATCATCATTGATCGAAGCAACATCACCTGTCTCGAACCAACCGTCTTCCTCAAGAGTCTGATTTGGCTCAAAACCAAAGTAGTCGGCTACCACCCAATGACCACGGATACGGAGATTTCCCTGAGCAACGCCATCTTCGGGCAGTTGATGGCCGTCTTCTCCCACAATTTTGAGCTGCACCCCGTAGGGAGGCCGTCCTTGGCTTTCACGGATTTTATTTCTTTCTCCTTCTAAAAGGGTATCGTGTTTCGCCAGCAGTGCATTGACGGTTCCGATCGGTGATGTTTCAGTCATTCCCCATGCATGGACAACATCTACGCCGTACTTACCACGAAACTCTGACATCATTGAGGGAGGGCAAGCGCTACCACCTATCACCGTCCGTTTGAGCGTCTTTGCCGAGGAGCCAAGCTCGTCCAAAGCCGAAAGAAGTCCCTGCCAAATCGTGGGCACACCCAGCGCAATCGTTACGCTTTCTGAATCGATAAGCTTGACCAAACTTTGTCCATCCAGGCCGGGACCAGGCAACACCAGTTTGGCTCCAACCATCGCCGTAATGTAGGGTACCCCCCACGCATTTACGTGAAACATAGGAACAACCGGCATCACCACGTCCCGTGCCGATAAATTCAGTGCGTCAGGTTGAGCAGCTACCAGCGCGTGCAGAACGGTGGAGCGGTGTGAATAGAGCACCCCTTTGGGATTTCCAGTGGTGCCCGATGTATAGCAGAGGCTTGAAGCCTGGTTTTCGGCGATTTCAGGCCAATTCGCGTTAGGCGTTCCTCGCTGGAGAAACTCTTCATAAAACAACAATCCTGGAAATTGCGCTGCAATTTCTTCGTCCGGTTCGGACATCAATACAAATTCCTCAACCGTCTCCAGTCGGTCACGGATATTTGAAACAATCGAAAGGAACGTTTTGTCAAAGAATATGGCTTTGTCTTGAGCATTGTTGATAACGTAAACGAGTTGTTCTGGAAACAGTCGCGGGTTAATGGTGTGACACACCATCCCGCCACCAGAGATGCCAAGATAACATTCCAGGTGCCCCACGTTATTCCAACAAATGGTCGCGCACCGATCCCCCTGGACATAGCCTGCCGTTCGAAGCGCCGACGCAAGTTGTCGCGACCGCCTCGAAACAGTTGCCCAGTCAGATCGACTGGGATTTCCATCCGTTCCTATCGACACAATCTCAGCGTCTCCATGGTAGCGAGCAGCATGGTCGATCAAAGAATTCACGGTGAGTTCTACGTTCATCATTTTGCCAAGCACGTTTATCTCCTCTCCATTTCTACTGCTCGTGGGACGGAATAGTTGGCGTCAGTAGTGTCCGCGGTGGGCGTGGGCGTCATAACCCGAGCCTGAACCGTGACATTTCCCAGGAGGATGTCGGCTGCATTTTCGGCAATCATCATGGTGGGTGCGTTGGTGTTACCGGCAACCAAACTGGGCATTATCGAAGCATCGACGACTCTAAGCCCTTCAATGCCTCTGACTTTCAACTCTGGATCAACGACTGACTCCGGATCCACGCCCATACGGCAGGTGCCAACGGGGTGGTAGATAGTCTCTGCATTTTCCCGGATGAAGTCCGCAATCTGATCGTCCGAGGACACAGAGTTTCCGGGCATGACTTCTCGCTTACTATGCAAAGCCATTGTCGGTGCCGCGAGTACTCGTCGCCCGAATTTAACGGCGGAAATCATTGTCTTGATGTCTTCGGGGTCACTCAGATAATTGGGCTGAATCAACGGATCGGCTAATGGATCAGGGCTTTTCAGTCCAATAAAACCCCGGCTTTTGGGCAGCAGATCGCAAATGTGTAAGGTGTAGCCATACCCGGTCATCACTTTTCGCCCATGATCCTTCAAAAAAGTTGGCAAAAAATGGAATTGCACATTCGGTCGTTCACACGAAGGGCTGGATTTAACAAAGCCTCCTGCCTCGGCTACATTACTGGTGAGAAACCCGCGTCGCGCAAAAATATAGGAAAAAAGTGCGCTCACTCCCCGAAGCAGGAAGCTGGGGGCAACACCAATAGGCAAACGTGAGTTCGCCGCGTGCATCAGCGTAATATCCAAATGATCGACCAGATTCTTGCCCACCTCAGGAAGGTGATGGACCAGAGGGATTCCGTGTTTCCGAAGCTCTTCGCGATCACCGATTCCGGAAAGCAAAAGTAGCTGTGGTGAATTAACCGCCCCGCCGGACAAAATGACTTCACCGCCATTATTGAGTCTGAGCTGGCGATATTCGCCCCCTTGGTTCAGTGTCACCCCAACCGCCCGCTGGCCATCCATTACCACCCGGGTTACCCGAGCGTCCGTTAGCACATCGAGGTTAGGCCGTTTCTCTGCGCCACGCAGAAACGCCTGCGCCGAACTCCAGCGCCGACCATTTTTTTGTGTCACCTGGTAGGGGCCCAGTCCCTCTTGCGTTTCGCCATTGAAATCCGTGTTCACCGGGACATCCACATGGGAAGCGGCGCGAACAAAATCCCGACTTAACGGATTGACCGATCTCAGATCGCTTACGCTGAGTTCACCGCCCTTGCCGTGGTAAGCATCCGGTCCGAAACGTTCGTTATCTTCCAGTCGGCGAAACAATGTTAATGCGCGGTCCCATCCCCAAAGGTCGGTTCCGGCAGCCTGACCCCAGTGTTCATAATCGGCTTTGTGGCCCCGGATGTAGACCATGGCGTTGATGGAGGAGGAGCCGCCAAGAGTTTTACCCCGGGGCCAGAACAGACGGCGCCCCTTGAGATGTTCCTGAGGCTCGGTTTCGAAGGCCCAGTTCACCTGCTTGCTATTGGCAAGAAGTGCAATACCCACAGGCATATGTATGAGCGGGCTCTTATCCTTTGGCCCTGCTTCAAGTAACGCTACTCGCTTCGAGGGATCGGCAGTCAGTCGGTTAGCCAATACACAGCCAGCCGACCCGGCGCCAACAATAATGTAATCGTACATAGTGACTCTCTTGTTATTGGATTATGCTCAGCCCAGAATACGAACAGCAGCATCTATGAGCCGCCGGACCCAGCGTGTATAGGGAGGAAAAAGCAGGTGGATGAGAGAATGCTTATCCTCCATCAGCGCCTTTTCATGGGAAAAAGCGCGGAAACCGTATTCACCGTGGGATGCCCCTATTCCAGAATTATTCACTCCGCCAAAAGGCAGGTCCGGATGCAGGAAGTGCACGACTGTAAGGTTAATCCCTGCAGCGCCGGAACTCGTTCGTTCGATAATATTTCTGGCAAAAGACTTGTTCTGGTCGAATACGTAAAGCGCCAGTGGCTTGGGGTTATCGTTGATTTTGTTGATAACTGAATCAATATCATCGAACTCAATAACCGGTAATATCGGGCCGAATAACTCCTCACGTGAGATATCCATGTCGCTGGACATATTTGCAATCAACGTCGGCGCAATGAAATTTTCTTCAGCATCTGTAATACCGCCTTCAAAGACGTTTGCGCCTTTGCTTTTGGCATCTTCTATCAGGCTTGACACGCGCTGGAAATGACGGGCATTTACAATCCGGCAATAGTCAGGCGTCGATTGCCGGGCTTCCGGCGTTTTCCCGTAGATGCGCCCGATTTGCTGTTTAAGTGCTTCATTGAATGGGGCTGCAATGCTTCTGTGTACAAAAACATGGTCCGGAGCGATGCAGGTCTGGCCATTATTGGCAAACTTCCCCCAGACAATGTATCGGGCAGCCTTCTTGATGTTGGCATCCGGGCCTACAATGGTCGGGGATTTTCCCCCCAGTTCCAGTGTCACCGAGGAAAGGTTCCTGGCCGCAGCCTCCATGACCAGCTTGCCGACCGCAGGGCTGCCAGTGAAGAATATGTGGTCGAAGGGCAGGGCCAACAGTTTCTGGGCTACAGCGGCATCGCCTTCAATCACCGAAACAAGATCGGGGGGGAAGGTTTCGGCGACAATGTTGGCAATCACCTTTGAGGTGTGGGGTGTCATTTCCGAGGGTTTGATGATAGCTCCGTTCCCCGCAGCCAACGCTGAGACGAGAGGTCCGAGCGCAAGATTGAGAGGATAATTCCATGGCGCGATAATTAAACACACACCCTTTGGCTCTGGCCGAACATAAGACCTCGTACCCCAAACACCAATGGATGCAGCCACTCGCTTCGGACGCATCCATTTACGCAAGTGTTTTTTAGTGTGTCGAATTTCCTGAAGCACCGGCAGGAGTTCAGTTAATTTGACTTCTGGAGCGGGTTTTCGAAAGTCCGCCGCGCAAGCCGCAATGATGTTTGATTCGTAGCGTTTAATTGAATCCCGCAGCTGGTCGAGCTGCGCTATTCGAGCCTCTAAGGTAAAACTTCCGCGACGCGCAAGTTGTGCCCGCTTTAGGGCCGCGAACGTTGAATCAATCGTATCGCTGGTTGACACATTGGGCAGCCCAACCTCCGCCAGACTAGCAATCTGCATTATAAAATCACCTCTTTCCGAACGAGACTGTTGTTATTTTAAATCGGATTATTAGTCTTCATAGAGGACATAGTCCTCTTTTGTGGCACCACAGTCCGGACAGCACCAATCGTCTGGAATATCTTCAAAACGAGTGCCGGCAGGGAAGCCTTCGGCTTCATCTCCGAGAGCTTCATCGTAGATATGGCCGCAAGTGATGCAGACCCACTTCCGATAGGTATCTTTTTGAGTCGAGTCTTTGGGCGATTTTGAAGAGGTAGGCTTCGGTTTCGCTTTGGGCTTTGTTTTATTTTTAGCTGAAGGAGTAGATGCGTCCGTTGCTTTCTGCGATGCTCCCTCGGTCTTAGCTTGGCTGGCAGTACGGACCGCTATATTGGTTGCGGACACCGAAAGTTCCGAGTTCGCTTCTTGAAGCGCAACGAAGTCAACCTTATCCCTGACGGCACAGTCTGGACAGGACCAGTCTTCAGGAATTTTTTCCCAGGTCGTTCCTGCAGGAAAGCCTTCGTGCGGATCACCAACCACTTCGTCGTATACATAACCACAATCCGGGCATTGATGTTTAGCCATTTAAAGCACCTTTCAAACGATATTATTGTCTTTGTTTTGGTAGCGCCCGACGCGCACCCTCTTTCAGGTGCACGTCAGAGGCTCTTTTTCTGCAACGTAAATAAAGTAAACGACGTATATAAGTTCTAATTAGCCGATCATTTAGACGCTGCGGTATCGACTGATTCAGAATCAGTCCCACCAAATTTACGCACATAGAATTCACGCTTGCCGGGTTGAATCTGAATCTTATCGAGATCTCCTTTAGCCCAATCCAGCACCCGGTGGTCCATTATCGACCGAAACCATGAGGGAAACATTGCGGCCAGGAACATTCCGGGATATCCCGATGGTAAGGAAGGCAGGTCTTTGAAGTCGCGAAGCGATTGATAGGACCTTGTAGGATGGGCGTGATGGTCGGAATGTCGTTGCAAATGAAACAGAATCAGGTTCGACATAATATGGTTTGAGTTCCATGAGTGGTGCGGTTGTTGACGCTCATAACGTCCATCCGACATCTTCTCGCGCAGCAATCCGTAATGCTCAATGTAGTTGGCGCTGGTCAGCTGCCACCAGCCAAAGGCCATTTGAATGGGCAAAAAGATCAGCATTAACGGGCCAAAAAACGCCAGCAATCCCGCATAAAGCACAGCGGTCAAAATCATAGGCTGAAGAACTTCGTTCTCCAGGCTCCAGACACTTTTTCCACAACGACTGAGGCGCTGTTCCTCTAAATCCCATGCCCGCTTGAAAGCACCGGGAATTTCACGCAGTGAGAATGAGTAAATGGACTCGCCCATGCGGGATGTCGCCGGGTCCATCGGCGTAGCCACATCACGGTGATGCCCCTTATTGTGCTCAATGAAGAAATGACCATATCCGACCACGGCGAGGACAAGCTTCGCCATCCAACGGTCAAACGTTTCTTTTTTATGGCCAAGTTCGTGGCCTGTGTTCAGAGCCAGGCCATTCACGATTCCCAGGGAAAGGGCCAATGCCAGAAACTCGAAAACACTCATTGGTTGCGTGGATACCCACCAGGCACTGACAATCAAGGCGGCATAGTGAATAGGAACCGTCAAGTAGGTCAGTACCCGATAGTAACGATCCTGTTCAAGCCGAGGCACAGCCGACTCGGGGGGGTTGGAAAAATCCTCTCCAAACATGGCATCAATCAAGGGAACTGCGCCATACCAAAGGATCAACACCAATCCGTACCAGATGCTCCATCCGGTCTGGGCGACCAGATAAAGGCCTATAAGAGGTGTTGCTGGCCACAGCACAGAAAGGATCCACAGGTGGCGCTTTCTGTCCACATAGTTTTCGGCACCAGGGTCCCTTTGAAGGGACTCTGTTAGTACATTTTCTGACATTGACATGAGGATCACCTTATTGTTATTAGATTCATCATCTTTTTACATATTGTATTGTTTTGCATCGCGCACAACGGGCCACTCAGATGAGCGGGCCGGTTGTACGCAGTTACAGGATTGGCTATAAGTTGGGGTCAAACAACTACCCGAACGGGTAGGTTTGGCGCCGGATAACGGTCGATATACGTCATGCCCTGGCGCGCTCGCGTTCCGGGCTGGCAAAGCGGGAGACTTGACTGTCATGACACACCATAGCCTGGAAGACTGGTGTCGAAGGATGTCCGGCCGGATGTGGGGTCGTCAGCGCTTCATCACTCAAGGCTGTACAGACCGCCAGCGCCTGGGTGCTTCTGCGACGCCTGAGGCAAAAGTCGTTCTGTACCGGGCTCCGCCGGGCTACGGAAAATCTGTACAGGTCGCCCTGGCAGCAAACCGTCGTGATCCGGAACACGAGAGCGCCGTCTATATCAATGGACGATCCTACCCGGACCCGCGCGAAGTCACTGACAGCCTGTTTGCGGCGTTGGTTTTATACCAGATTGAAGGACCTGAATCCCGGGAAGCGCTGAAAAGTGACACTGACACCATCGAAGCGCTTCGGGACGCCTTGTTCAATGCAAGAAAGACCATAAGAATTTGCCTTGACGGGCCCGGTGAAGGGGCGGATAACGGGGATCTGATTGAGGATCTGATCTGTGAAACACCGGACAATGTAAAATTTTTTATTGCGCCCGGCAGCGCCGGGGCATTGCCGCGTTTGTCGCTGATGACGGGTGTTGTGACCTATGGTGCTGATGAGCTTGCCTTTACAGAAGAGGACCTAAAGGAGCCGGAGAAGCTTGGTGAGGTAACGGGTATAGGTGGCTCCGAAGCAGGCAACATTATACAAGCCACGGGCGGATGGCCCGCACTCGTCAGACTGATGCGCCAAACCCCGAACCCGGACCTGCCTCCCGAATCCTGGCCGGAAACCCGCTCGTATTTCAGGGACAATCTCTTGTCCGTGCTACCCAGACATGCGCGAAGGTTTGTTTGCAACGCCGCGATGCTCGAGGAGGTCAGCGCGGAGTGCTATGACTATGTCTATAAAACGCAGCAGGCTGATCAGGAAATTTCGTTTGTTAACGAAAAATTTGCACTTTTAGCCCCCACCGTTTCCTCCGGCGAGCGCCTGGCCATGCACCCTGTGCTGAGAGGGTATTTGCGTAGTGTGTTTAATGCCACTCAACGGGAGCGTCGTTCGTATGTACTGAAACGCGTTGCGTTCTGGCATTGGCGCAGGGGAGAGTACCTCCATTCAATCAACGTCGCCCTGGAGGCTAGTGACCATCGGTGGGCGCGCGTGGTCAGTGACAGCATCATACTGGACGTGGCGCTCCGGCAAGGTGAAATTGAAGTGCTTCGCACGTGGTTTGAAAAGGTGCCGGTCCGCACGATAAAAAAAATCGCTTCCTTAGGCATAGGATATGCCTGGACCCTGTATTTCAGCCAGCAGGCGCGGCAGGCAGAGGAAATGCTGGCCAGTTCGGACCATCCGATTTCCAGGGGGCTGGGCAACCTTGATGAGGAAGGCTGGCGGGAACTGGTTAAGGCAATAGGTAAAGCCACACAGGATGAATTGTCGGAGAGCCAGACGCTCTGTGAAAAGTGGATTGATGCCTTTGGCGATCGCAATATGGTCGGTAAAGGCGCGGCCCTTACATGCCAGGCATTCATTGCCTCCAGCGATCGCCGCTTTGAAGAGTTAGAAGAACTATTGCACAGAGCGGCGGTGGCCAACCAGTCATCCAATCAACTCTACGCGTTTATCTGGCTTAAAACGGCGGAAATCCAGACAGAATTGTTCAAAGGCGACATGGTCCGGGCAATGTACCTGTTGCGTCAGGCGAATAAAACCGCAGAAAAGATTGGCGTACCAAAAAGCTTTTTAAACAAGATGCTTGGTGTTCTTGAGTTACAAATTCTGCTCGAACAGGATCATCACCAGGTTTCCCCGGAATCTGCACAGATATCCTTTGATTTCGCCTTGAATTATGGCGTTACCGACATTCTGTGTGGATGCACACAGGCATGCAGCCGTTTGCTGTACCACCAGGGGTTGCGGGACAGGGCCATGGCCCTGTTGGAGCAGGCTCGCCTGGCCGCCAGCGAGCGTGAGCTCCCGCGCCTCAATATCCTGACAAAAGTTCAGTTGGCTGAGTTCACCCTCCTGAACAACGAGGAATTGGAGCCACCCATACTCCCCGATGAATCCGAGCTGTCATTTCTGCCTAATCAAAACCGGGCCATTCAGGCGCGCATTGCTTTAGTGAAATCAATGTACAGGCTAAGGCTTGGGAAGCAGTTTGGTGTGGCCGGGAACTATGCCAGAGAGGCGCTTCAGGCTGCCAGCGCCATCTCCGATGCCAGAACCAGGGTCGCCGCCCAGTATTGCCAGGCCCTGGCAGCGTTTGCCCTGGGTTCCTCAAAACCGGCGAAGCGCCTGATTCTTGATGCCAACCTGCATGCGGAGCATCTGAATTGCCACTTTACACCGCTATGGATAAAAGAAGCGCTGCTTTCTCTGAGTCCCCTTGCCCGGAATCTCTTTGATGATCCGCCAGACACCGCTGAAGCGGCCACTACAAGGGACCCGGAAGTCCGGGCAGAAGACCTCAGCGCTCCACCAGTACCGGGACATACCGACTCCGTTATCACGGTCAGGCAGATTTCCATACTGAAGTGTATAAGCAGCGGAATGACCAACAAAGCGATCGCTGAGAGGCTTCTTGTGACTGAGGATGCTGTCAAATGGCATCTGAAAAGGATTTTCAGCGAACTTGAAGTAACCAGCCGGGTTCAGGCAGTCACTGAAGCGCGACTGCGCGGGCTTTTATAGTGAGTGAAAAGTAACCGGTGCTCTGCTGGTTGCAGAACCGGACTATTGGCAGGGGGCATCTTCCCGGGGTGATCTGTTTTCGGTTTCGACGGAAAAAGGGCCAGTCCGGAGACTGGCCCTGTGTCAGGTTTCATCACTTTTGCGTGTAGGGAGACACATACCTGAGCTGAAGTTCATTCGGTGCAACTTGTATTGTGAGCTCAGTATCTACGTCGATCACTGAGTTTACTACTCCATTAACAACCCCGCCCAATAGGCGGCAAAGAAGACCTGTTCCGATACTACAAATTGCAGACTCCTCTTCAAGCAAGCCCACAGTTGCTCGCCCCAAAAGCCTCGTTGACAGCACAATCGGCTCAACATTTCGTTGTTCTATGACGATCCTGCCATCATCAAGGAAGGTTATCGGTCCAGAGAGCTTCAATCCATTAATTGGATAGCTGCGCAGATTATCCTCAAGGCGGGTGTTCGCCAGTCCGCTCAGCCTAACGTTCAGATACGGTGCATCAAGGTAAACATCCAGCTCGGTCTCGAAGGTCAGCTGACCGTCTTTTTGTAGAATCACACCATCAATCAGGCCGTCGCGGTTTTCGCCCTGGTAACGCATACGCAAGGCGAGGGGTCCGGTGTCAAACTCTTGAGAGGTCTGTAAATCACTGGTCGCAAGTACTGCGAGCAACTGACTGCTCAGATTGACCCAGATGTCGCTAGGCGTGGTAAGGAGTACCGACGGATGCAACTTCACAGGCACTCGCGTGCTGCCATCTTCGGCAACGGTTGGTTCACCCACTATCTCAACATCAAGGTTTGCTGTCAGAAAAATGAATTTTTTGAACTCATCGCAAGCTTCGGTGCCTACTTCACAGCCTATCTGCCCGTTATCCTCAAGCACCCCGCTACTGATCTCCGTGATGGCAAGCTTCATGGAATTTTCAGGAATTCCGCTGATGGCATCAGGCTCTTCCGGGTCCAGCTTCAGATTAGCATTCACATCCCTGCTCGGGAGATTTTTCAGCGGCAGAAGCACGGAGGTTTTGGTTATATCTCTGGCAACAAACCGGTTTTCAAGCGGTTGTCCGCCTGACGAAAGGTCCCCGAGGCTCCTTCCCGGGTCGGCGTACTGGCTCAGGAGCCTGCTGTACAGGGGGATACCCTGTTGATTGGTAATACCATCGGTCAGCACGTAACGGTAGTTTGTTCCTTGCTCCCACTTGTCGAGTGGTACGGCTCTCAGTTCACGACCATTGAGGAGGCTAAGACTATAACCTTCAACTGACTGCCAGCTGCCGTTCTCGTCCTGCTTTTCCACAACAACAGTTTCGCCGGCCACAATGGAGTCCGGATCGATATCCTGTGAGAAGCGCACGATAATAGGCTCGCTGGCCGGATGCTCGGTTATGGGCAGCAAATCATCCAGCGGGCGCTGTCCAAAATTCGCGGAAGCAGGGGTCTGGCTCGTGATGCCACCAAGACACCGCCCCTGTTTTCCGGGCTGGGCATCCAGGTCCGTCTTGGCGCATGGGTAACCAGGAAGGGTTGTAAGGGCAATCGGACCAACGTCAGCTGGCGGAACCTCCGCCGTTGGGTCGAGCCTGAAATTACGGCTTGTGCTGGCCATCGGATTACCCGACAGGTCAACAAGGCCGTCCATCGTAAGGGTATAATCGATGCCATGCGTTAACGGCTCGGTTGGCCGGATAACGAGAGCCGGACCGTCAAGCCGGGATTTAAAGGCAACCTCTGCCGATGTGGTGCCGTCATTGGCGATGAGGGTGATATTGTCCGGATTGATGGATGACGGAAGGAGAGGTTCCGAGAAATAGACAATCAAAGGGTCAGAAGGCCTCTGTATGTTGGAGTGTTCCCCGGGGACCCAGCTCTTGATGAAGGGCGCTGCGGTGTCCGCAAAGTCGGCCTGTAGCGGGGCATCTTCGACGTTGCGGAAGCCGTTCAGCTTGAAGGAAATCAGGCCTGAGGCTGTGTCAATGCCCATCACGTCCGGCTCAATAACACCAACGGCTTCGATGCTCAGCTTTCCGTCTTCGACGAGGGCAGTGCCCACCAGTTGCACGTGCATGAGCTGTTGGCCAAGGGCGCCGTTGGTAACGGTGTTCCCGGTATTCAGGGCCATATCGATGTAGAGTTCGAGCACCCGGGGTGCATCCACTGCATCGGTATAGGGGTTGGGTATCAGGAAACCATTGGCATCCGAGAGAAAGCGAACCCCGACGGCTTCGGACTCGAACCCGGCCGGCACAGCCCCCGCGATGCTGACTTCTACAGAGCTTCCGGTGAGCAAGGTGCCCCGTTCGATCCTCAACGGAATGCTCTGAGCGGCCGCCTCAAACTTGGGAATAAAACCCAGTTCCGCGAACACAGTGCCGGCGACACTGGTCGGGTTCTCTTCGCCCAGAAGAAGGGAGCTCAGGTTTACCGAATTGTAATCGGCACCCGTCAGTGGCAGTTGGCCTGGCATGTTTTCAGCTACCTGAGCCATGATCTGGCGCTTGCCAGTCGGAGAGCGGGAGTCGGTCGGGTTGAAGGTCAGTGTGCGATCTTCGGACAGGGTGTCACCCAGCAGAGCGCTTTTTATGCCGCTGGTCACGGTCAGGTTATAGGTTCGGGCCGGATCCAGGTAGCCTTCCGGATCCACCGTAACCCGGTGGTCCTTGACGTATACTTCGGCATTGACCGGTTCGCCGGCCTGGTCCGCCAGGCGGATGGTCTGGCCGTAAACCACCGATTGCGGGTCGACGGGCTCGGTAAACTGAAGCCGGAATGTCGTAAAGTCCGTGACGGGGTAGTCGTTCCCTCCGTCCGGAATGGTTCGCGCCAGTTCAAATCCGGTACCTTCGGTCTGGCTCAGAAGCGGGCCGGATGTTGCCGGTGCTGTCTTGAATTTGATTCCGTCCGCGGTCAGGGACACTGGTGCGCCGCCAACCTGAAGTCCCTCTGCGGTCAGGGTGTAGCTGGTTCCCGGTGCAAGCGCCTTGTCCGGCTTTGCCGCAAGCCCCATCTTGTCTTCATCAGTGAACATCACGTCTGTGAGGGTAACCTCGTTCCCGGTGGCATCCCTCAGGATCAGAGAGTCAGGAATGTCGGTCAGCGGTGTGTCGATGGACTTGTTGAAACGCAGGAAGACAGGTGTTGTTGTGGGAACGGTGGACGTGACACCGGGCTGATCGCCGCCCGGGGGCGTACTGTCAGCCGGATAGGTAAATGTCAGCGATCCGGGTGTCGGAGCCCGGGTAACGGTCTGCTGGTCGCCGCTATCCCCGCAGCCTGCGAGTGCTGTGGTGACAATCAATGCAATAGTGGTTTTTTTCATGCCGTACCTCTTCAAAATCTCAGCGTAATTGAGCCGCTGAACACGTGAATATCGCCGTCTGCAGTAACGTCTTCTTCATTGCCATTGAAGTCGACAATGGTGAAGTCACGCTCTTGCAGCATCTGGTACTGGTAACCGAGGTCCACGCGAACGGGGTAGGCCAGAAGACGGGTCCGGTTGTAGGTGGCACTTAAGCCAAGCCCGACAGAAATCTTGTCTGTGTCCAGGTAGTTGATTTCCGGGTTTCGGGTGGTTTTCAGAGGGGATTCTTCATAGGCGACGCCGGCACGGAAGGTAAAATTGTCGTTCAGCATGTACTCGCCACCGAGGCGGGGAGTCAGGGTGTCCTCAAACTGCATACGGGCAGCGGGGGAAAGGCTGTTCTGATCCTTGATGGTGTCGCTGGTAAATTTATCTTCCAGGCCTGACCAGTTCTGTTGTTCTACACTGCCGCCAATACGCCAGCCGTCACCTTTATACTGGGTGCCGACGACCCAGATTTCCGGCTGAAAGGAGTCTATCGTGGTAACCGCAAGCGCAAGCCCCGGATCGGGAATCGTCTGGTCGACAATGACGTTTGCGTCGATACTGGTGGAAGCCGATGATTCTGCCCGGTAAGCAAGGGCCGTTTCCCAGCCGCTCAACCAACAGCCGCTTTCAGGGCAGAAAGTTTTGCCCCAGTCGATGGAGGTACTGAGAATCGACTTTACAGAGGGTTCGGCATTGACTGACAGGCGCTCACGTCGTGTCTCACCGGCCAGGTTCGATAACGTATCCAGCTTGGCTGTGGCTTCGAGGGTGACTCTTGCCGAGATTCCGGCGTCAATACCTCGCCAGATGTTGGTGGCACCACCGATATTGAGGAACAGGGGTTCCCTGCCATACTCCATGAACTGGCCGCTTTCTGATGTGTTTGAACTGAAGGCCAGCAGTTCCTTGCCATACTTCTCTACTCCCGCGATGAAGCCAAAGTAAATGGGGTGCTTAAAACGGGTCAAGGAAGAAAGATTTGTTTTCATGCCGATGAGCACATGCTGACTCGGTGAGTCGGCGAGTACGTCGCCATCCCGCAGGGGGCCATCCGCTCTCAGTTCCTGTTCTGCATGAAGCAGGCCTAGGGTCAGCTCTCCCCGGGGATCTTTTGTCAGATAAGCCGGGTTATAGTAAGTGGCAGACACCTGATCGTTGAACATAGACAGGGATTGCGCTGTAGCCACGTCGGCTGCCATTACCCCGTAGGTGGTGCCGATGTTGCCCATGCTGGCCTGAGTGGGAAAAGAACCCCCAGCGGACAGAATTGCGATTGCAAGGCAAGAGGTAGGGCCCTTAGTAAAAAGGGGAGTCTTAGGCATTAATATGCTCCGTTTTCTCGTTATTGTTGTCAGTACATCTATACAGCGCTTGTTGAGGCGGTCAGATGCTGTTCAGCAAAAAAGCTTACTTAAACTGTTTTTTCGGAACATTGGCCCTCTTGACGCCACAGATCGTCTTTAACTCAGCCAGGCTTTTTCGTGAGAAAGGTTTTGAAAGGACGTCGCTCAAGTAGATTGCCGAAGCGCTGCTTGTCGAGCTGATGCGCCGGGGAGTCGACCTGGTTACCGCAGAGGTCGAGTCGGCTTACGCCAGCTCGGACGACCCGGTTGAGCGTTTGCGTCTTTGTATCAACGCACATCTGCGAGCCCTGTTGTTAGGTTCGGATGCGGTTTACGTGCTGTTGTTTGAATGGCGGGCGCTGGGCCCGGAGGCTAGTAAGGAAATCATCGAACTGCGTGACCAGTACGAGTCCCTGTGGGCCGGTATCCTCGAAACAATGATTGCGCAGGGCGTGGTCCGGCAGAATGTTGACGGCCGTTTGCTTCGCCTGATCGGCCTTGGGGCGCTCAACTGGGTTGCAACCTGGTTCGACCGGAACGGAGTCCATTCACTCGACGCCATTGGTGATTTTATCTGGCAGATCGCTATGGACGGTGTCATCAATAAAGGTGTCCAGGCATGATCTGGATTCGCCGGCATGGACGTACCAGTCAAAGCAACAGCGCTACCGCCAGCAGTCGCTCTGGCAGTGTCCCAGCGATCAGATCGGCAGTCAGTCGGATCAGTTATCGCTGCTGTCCGACAGGTAGGCGCCGTCCTCGTCATGGACTTCCTGGCCGGTCACCGGCGGGTTGAAGGCGCAGATCAGGCGCATGTCCTCGGTGCCACCGTACAGGGTGTGCTTGTCGTGGTTGTCCAGGGCGTAGAGGGTACCGTCGGTAATCTCGTGAACTTCACCCGTGGCGAGGTCCTTGATGCGCCCGTTACCGGCAACGCAGTAAACGGCTTCCAGGTGGTGCTTGTACCAGAAAGTGTGCTCGGAGCCTGCCTTGATGATGGTTTCGTGGAAGGAAAATCCCATTCCGTCCTTCTTGAGCAGCAGGCGGCGGCTGGTCCACTGCTTGTCGCTGACTTCACGCTCGGTACCAATGATGTCCTGAACTTTAACGATTTTCATGGGCGTATCTCATGGTTGGTTGGTCAGAATCGGGTGAAACAACTTTATAGTATAAACATTAGGCATCTATATATTTCAAGTGGCCCTTTCCTCCTGCCACTGGTCATACCCCTCTAGCGCTTCCCGGCTGTCATTGCCCGGTGTGGCCCGCTCCGCACGCCGCGAGAGGCTTAACGTACGCTATTTTCCGTTTCGTGAGGTGGCCCCTTGACACGTGCGTCACCGACTCTGCTGAATCGCGTTCTGCGACGATGGCGGGTGACGCATGGCCTCGCTGGCCGGCAGCGCCGGAGGCGTGGACCTCCGGCGCATCATCAGCGCCGGAACAAGGGCGGCCAGGAAGATCGCGCCGACGATAAAGAAGCTGTCCCGGTACCCCAGCATGTTGCCCTGGCTGTAGATCACGCGGCCAAGATAGTTCATCGCCCCGGCCTGGCGTATCGCCTCCGGCACGCCAGCCTGTGCAAACAAGCCGGTTACTTCGTGCAGCATAGCGGTCGTTGCACTGTTGCCTGCATGCTGTGCCGCCGTGAAGCTGTCTACGTAGAGCTGAGATCGCCGCTCCAGAGCGATGGAGAGCAGGTTGACACCAAACGCCCCGCCGAGTTGGCGCACGAAGTTGATGGCGCCGGAGCCCTGACTGAGTAGCGTCATGGGGAGCGCCTTGAGGG
Organism: Marinobacter pelagius; assembly: GCF_003315345.1. Classification (GTDB taxonomy): domain Bacteria; phylum Pseudomonadota; class Gammaproteobacteria; order Pseudomonadales; family Oleiphilaceae; genus Marinobacter; species Marinobacter pelagius_A. The sequence goes on along the minus strand of NZ_QNRO01000018.1, from coordinate 75,990 downwards.
CGCCGGCGTTCAGGCTCGGCATGATGAAACCAAGGCCGATACGCCCCAGCATGATCCACCAGGCGAACAGCCAGAACGAGGTATTGGTATCCACGTTGCTCATAAGAAACGATGACAACGCGAAAATCACAAGCCCAAACATGACCGTGGCATAGGCGGGTGTCCTGTCAGTCAGCCGCCCCGCGATGGGGAAGACCAGGGCCAGAATCAGCCCCGCCGGCATTAGCAGCAGGCCCGAGCGGGTCGGCGTGTAGCCCTGGATCGTCTGGACGAACAGCGGGATCAGGAAGGTCGAACCGAAGATGCCTGCTCCGAAAATGAAGGCCACGACGGAGGCGCCCGCATAGACCCGGTTCGTGAAGAGCTTGAGATTGAGCATGGGTGCGGACGTGCGCAGCTCCCAGACGATGAAGCCGATGCCCGCGACCAGGGCGATGGCGAAGTCGCGCAGGATGGGGTCGGAGATCCAGCCGTCACGCTGCCCGTTCGACAACCCGTTGAGCAGGGTCACGAGAAACACCGTCATCAGTCCAAAGCCGATCCAGTCGAATTTGCGCGGCGGACCGGAGGTTGCGCGCCCCGGCATCAAGATCGCGGCCATAAACAGGCCGATGAAGCAGAAGGGCACGGCCATGAAGAAGACATAGCGCCAGCTGAAGCTGTCGACCATGATGCCGCCAAGCGTCGGGCCAAGCGCCGGGGCCAGCACCACGCCGATGCCGTAAATTCCCATGGCCGACCCGCGTTTCTCCGGCGGAAAGACCTGGAAGATCGTCTGCATGGCGAGCGGCTGGAGGATGCCGGCCGCGCCGCCTTGTAAAACACGGGCCAGGATCAGCACGCCCTCGGCGGGGGCGAGCCCACCCATGATGGAGGCGGCGATAAAGATGGTTATCGCCAACATAAAGGTCGCGCGCTGGCCGAGGGTATCGACCATCCAGGCATTGAGCAGCATGGTCCCGGTCATCGCGGCGAGGAAGCCGGTGGAGAGAAGTTGCGCCTTGTCCTGGCCCATGCCGAAAGCGCCCATGATATCCGGCAGGGCTACATTGACGATGGTGGCGGTCAGGATAGTGGCGATCGTGCCCATCATGACCGTCGCTGTGACCAGCCAGCGATAGGACGGGCCGAAACGGGCGAATAGCCCCTCGATACTGTCCGGCCGGGGCGCGCTAGTCATCGGCTCTCGCCTCCAGCTCCACCATCATACCCGGCTTGAGTTCGCCGCCGTCCTGCTGCACCGCGATGCGCACTGGCAGGCGCTGGGTGATCTTGGTGAAATTGCCGCTCGGGTTGGGGTTGGGCAGCAGGGCGAACTCGCTGGTGGCGGACTGCCCGACGCGCGTGACCCTGCCCTCAAAGCGCCGCCCCGGCAGGGCATCGACAGTGATCATCACGCTCTTTCCCGGCCGGAAGAAGCGGATGTCGGTCTCCTTGACGTTCGCTTCGACACGCACCCGCTCGGGATCATGCACCATCAGCAGGCGTTGGCCGGGGGTGACATATTCGCCCTTGTCCACAAATACCCGGTCCACCACGCCGTCGAATGGCATGACGATGGTGCGATCTTCCAGGTCGAGTTCGGCCTGGGCTTTTTGTGCACGTAGCCGCTGCTCCTCCGGGCCGAGTTCGGCGAGCTGGGTGCGCAGCACCGTGAGTTCCCCGCGCGCGGCTTCAGCCTCGGCCAGGGCGGCGCGGGCATTTTCCAGGTCCGCCTGGGCGCTCAATGTCTGCTGCTTTGCCGTCTCCAGCGCCGCCCGCGTCTGGTCCAGGCGCGCACGGTTGATGGCACCGCTCGGCGCCAGCTTCTCCGCCCGGTCATTCTCCTGTCTGGCAAGATCGAGTTGCGCTGCCGCTGCTGCCAACCTGGCCTCTGCCGCCCTCACCGCTGCCTGTTTGGCGGTAATGCGGCTCTGTGTCTGACGGTCGGTGAGTGCGATGCGCGCTTCGATCTCCTCGCGGCGGCGGGCAATCCCGGCGAGTTGCGCGTCAAGCGCCTCGACACGGAGACGGCTTTCCCGGTCGTCGATCCGGATCAAAACCCTGCCTCTCTGCGCGGCATCGCCATCGGTCACTTCAAGTACCGTCACCCAACCGGGAACCCGGCTGCTCATGGCAACAATGTCGGCGGCGACACGGGCATCCGTCACAACGACATGGGTGAGCTGCTGATACAGCCACCAGCCGCCACCTCCGAGAACGATCAGCGTCGCCAGGATCGCGCCATACCATCGCCATGGCCGAGGGCGGGCAGGAGGTAAAGCCGTCTCTGACTCAGCCTCCCTCTTCTTGTCGGGGGCGGTGCGTAGATCGGTTTCCTGATCGTCGTCCTGGTGTTCCCGGTGGGTCATATGCTGGTTCACGCTCTAGCTCTCATCAGTTTTTGTCCACAGGCTGCATCGCCCTTGGGGTGCCGCCCAGCTTGTCGGCGATCTTCTCGAAGACCTTCAGACAGGTCGCCACCTCGGCATGGGACAGGTCGGATAAGATTTCCGCCCGCACCGCCGCTGTGGTAGCTTCGATCCGTTCCAGAACAGGGGCAGCCTCCGCACGCAGGTGAACCGATTTGGTGCGCCGGTCGGCGGCTTCCGTGCGGCGTTCGATCAGCCCCTCCGCTTCCAGCCGGTCCAGCGCGCGTACCAGGGTCGGCCCCCGCACCCCGACCGCCTCGGCCAATTCACGCTGGGTTGCCGCCTGGGGCAGGCGAGAGAGATGTAACAGGGTCAACCAGCGGGACTCGGTGAGGCCAAAGGTGGCCAGCCGCCGGTCGATTTCGGCGCGCCACAGCCGGGCGACCAGCCCGAGGCGAAGGCCGAATTGTTCCTGATCGTGAAGTGGCTTCGTCATCTCATTGCCTGCATCATTATGTAGCTGTACTATAATCAATAGATAGCTAAGTATCAAATGGCGAGGGATGTAGCCCCGAAGGCAGCACTGTCTAGAGCAGAGGACCGGGAAAGGCGTTCCATCCCGATCACAGAAAGGAGCACCACGATGTACAGGACGATCCTCCTAGCCTATGACGGCAGCCGGCAAGGCCGTGAGGCGCTGGACCAGGGGGCCGAGCTGGCTTCGCTTTGCCAGGCTCGTGTCTATCTCCTCGCCGTCGTCACCCATGAACTGGGTGTCGCGCTCGCTGAAGCGGCGGCACCCTCAGACCTGCCGGAGCGAGAATATCAGGAAGTGCGCCGCGTGCTGACGGAGGGCGCGGAAGCGCTGCGGCGGGCGGGGCTTTCCGTCGACACGCGCCTCGCTGCGGGCAACCCCGCCGAGGAGATCGGCCGAATGGCGCACGAGGTCGGCGCGGATCTGGTCGTGGTCGGTCACCGTGAACAGAGCGCGATGGCCCGGTGGTGGCACGGCTCCGTCGGCGCTTCGCTGCTCGCCCACGCGCCATGCAGCCTGCTGGTGGCCGTTGCGGACCGGTAGTTGTCAAGGAATATGTCGCAGGGTCTTCATCAAGGTCTTCGCCGGCTAGGCTGAGGAGAAAGCCCTTGATTCAGGTGTTAATCGGTTGGCGGCCACTGCTGCGCAGCATGTAACACGCGCAGTATTCGTACCGTCAAGGCATCCTCCTGGTACACGAGGATATAGTTCGACCAGGCGACGAGTTCCCGGGTCCCTTCAACCCGACCAGGGCGGCCTATTGTGGGGAACTCCGGCAGCTTTTCAGCTTTCATCTCGATATCATCTTTTACGCGCTGTGCTGCATCGGGATTGTCATCAGAGATGTAATCGACAATCCCTAGCAGATCGGTACGAGCCAGTTCCAGCCATTCCAGTTCAGGCACGGCGACGCTTTCTGTCGATCAACGCTTGTGCCTCATCCATTACCTGTTGATGAGGAACGGTAGGTCGGGCATCAGCCAGGGCCTCTTTCACTTTATCGCGGAACCAGGCGTCATGGGCTTCCGGATCAGCCGTTAACCCAACGGGCAATCCGCCCTCTTTGGTTACGCGGGTTAGAAGGATGCGGACGGCATCTGATACCGTCAAGCCGAAGCTGGCGAGCTTTTCCGCTGCATCAGCCTTCAGCTCGTCGTCCACACGAACGTGCAGCATTGAAGTGTGAGCCATGATGAATTCTCCGTTTGTCATGCGTAACTCTACTTTGTATCTCAAATGCGATACAGTCAAGCTGTAGATATTAGCAAAATCACTGCGTTTGGTCAGATGCCAGTATTTTATAGATTGTTGACCGGCCTATCTTTAACCTCCTGGCGATCTCCGTAGCCCCCACTCCCTGGCTGTGCAGGGCACGGACTCTATCCTTGTCCACCCTGGGTTTACGGCCAAACTTGACCCCTTTGGCCTTGGCCTCCAGGCGGCCCTCGTTGGTGCGTTCCAGTATGCGCTGACGCTCGGGCTTGGGCCACGGCCGACAGGATGGTGACTACCATCTTGCCCATGATCCCCTCGGTGCTGATCCCATCGTCGAGGAACCGGATAGCCACACCCATGTTGTCGAACTCTTTGATGAGCTGGCCCGGAGTTGCGTCAATACAAGATCGAATAGCACTGGGATGACATTATTCACATTGCCGGTTCGCTCAAACTGGGGACCGTGCAGGCCTCCGTGGGATGCGCTGGAAGCGTAACTGGAAGCGTTTTACCCCAAAGGCGGTGGGCCGGGGGCGCCCACCCATGGGCCTGGGACGAATGTTGCGGCTGTATGTTAGTGGCCCCAACAGTGCTTTGGCTTCTCGGACCAAGGCATCGAGGATGCGATTTACGACAATCAGGCGATCCGGCGTTTCGTTGGCATTGACCTTGGCCGGGAGTCAGCACCGGATGCGACCACCTTGCTCAAGTGTCGCCGATTGCTGGAGCGCGAAGGGCTCACCGGCAAGCTGTTTGAGGCGATCAACGCTCATCTGGCTGGGCAGGGGCTGATGCTACGCGAGGGCACCGTGGTGGACGCGACGCTGCTTGCCGCATCGCCGTCCACGAAAAACCGGGCCAGAAAACGCGATCCGGAAATGCACCAGGCTCGCAGCCTGCTTCACGGCGAAGAAACAGACGTTATGTACCTGTGCTGGGTTGTGTCAGCCAGCGGTTAAGCTAACATCCGGCACAAGCTGATTTTTCTTCTGCTGGCATTGAGCCTGCTGGGGTCCGGATTTGCAGCATTGCCAACACCTGGATCAGCCTGACCGCTGCCAATTGAGAAGACGCGATGAAAAGATATCCTTACGGTTTTTCAGCAGCCTGGGCGCTTACGCTGATGTTCGCGATGGCCAGCCCCACGGTGGCAGCTCAGGCTGCACCGGATGAACAGAAAGAAACCGTTAACTGTGCGTTGATCCGGGACGGCATCCAGCGACTTGCCTGCTATGACGCCCAGAATGACCCCATTGCCGCCAGAAAAGCGGCGGACGAAGACACGTTACAGCAGGCGGATGAGGAAGCCGCTATTCCGGTGGCTGATGATGCCCGGCGGGAGCAGATCGTCAGCGATGCTCTTGAGGACGACTCAGACACCGGTCTGATGACAGCCCTGGTGGATAATTACCTGACCGCGGAGAAGGCAATTTTTTCATTCACCGGCAGTTTTGTGACCCACCGCCCCAACTACATCCTGCCATTCACCTATGTGGACGACCCTAACCCAAGGCCCACCAGCCCGAGACTGGGCCCCGCCGGCTATGACTTCGCTCTGGAAGAGGAAGAGGCGAAATACCAGATCAGTTTCAAGATTCCACTGCTGACTGGCATTTTTGATGATCGAACCACCTTCTGGTTTGGCTATACCCAGCAGTCCTACTGGCAGGTGTACAACACCAAAGACTCCGCTCCCTTCCGTGAAACCAACTACGAGCCCGAGATTTTCTTCCGGCACCGGCTGGACTGGGATCTTGGGCCTGGCACTCTGAGTGCGGTGTCTCTGAGCTTCAATCACCAGTCTAACGGTCAATCAGAACCCCGGTCGCGCAGCTGGAACCGGATCATGGGCACCGCGGCTTACAGCTATGACCGCTGGCTGTTTATGGTTAACCCCTGGTTCCGGCTGCCGGAGAGTGGCAGCGATGACGACAACTCGGATATCGAGAAGTATCTCGGACATGGTAGTTACCACGCGGTTTACAAGCTGACAGAGGACCGCACGTTCTCGCTGAAGCTTTTGAACAATATGCGTTCTACCAATCGGACGTCGGTGGAGTTCGGGTACAGTTTCCCGATGGGGGATACGATGAAGGGCTTTTTCCAGTACTACAACGGGTATGGGGAGAGTCTGATTGATTATAACGAGCGTATCGAGCGGTTTGGCGTGGGGATTCTGCTGAATAACTGGTTCTAGTCGGAGTGTGCCCGGCGCAACTCCACGCTGCCATGCATCAGGTCCGTCAGGCCATGGTGCTGAGTGTTCGCCGGAAGCGGGTCAGGGCCAAGGCAAAAAGGGTACTCCCGATAACGGCGATGGCCAGGAATTGCGGCCACACGGTGGCGAGGCCCGCGCTACGATACAGAATGGCCTGGGCCAGCATTACAAAGTGGGTGTTGGGCGCGGCGAGCATGATGTACTGGACGGCCTCCGGCATGCTCTCGCGCGGCGTCGAGCCCCCGGAGAGCATCTGCAGCGGCAGCAGCACCAGCATCAGCAGCAAGGCAAACTGCGGCATGGACCGGGCGACGGTGCCCAGGAAGATGCCCATCGAGGTGGTCGCGAACAAATGCAGCGCAGTCCCGACCAGGAACAACGCGAGCGAGCCTTCGATGGGCACGGACAGCCAACCCTGCACCACCGCAGTCAGTGCGAAGGCGGTGGCGGCAAGGACGACCAGCGCCATCGCCCATACCTTGCTGCTCATGATCTCGAAAGGCGTGACCGGCATGACCAGCAGATGCTCGACGGTGCCGTGCTCGCGCTCACGGATGAGCGCCGCGCCGGTGAGGACGATGGAGAGCATGGTCACGTTATTGATGACCTGCATGATGGCGCCGAACCACGACTTGTTGAGCTGGGGATTGAAGCGCATCCGCAGCGCCAGATCGACCGGCAACTCCGGAACCTCGCGATAACGCTGCGCGAAGGCGCGCACCTCGTCGGTGACGATGGTCTGGATATAGCCGCTGCCGGTAAATGCCTGGCTCATGCGCGTGGCATCGACGTTGAGCTGGACCGTGGGCCGCTGCCCTGCCAGCAGGTCACGCTGGAAGTTGGGCGGGATGTCAAGAGCGAAGGTGTCGAGGCCGGCATCCATGCGGGCGTCCATCTCGGCCTGCTCGATCACCTCGGGGAGAACAAAGTACGGCGGGTAAAAGGCGCTGACGATGCGCCAGGACAGCGGCGAGCGATCCTCATTCACCACCGCGATCGGCGCCTTGTTGAGGGTCTCCGGCATGGCCGTGGCCGCCGTGTAGACGGAAACGGTGAAGGCGTAGACGATCAGCACCAGCATGATCGGGTCGCGGACAAGGCTGCGCAGCTCCTTGACACCGAGATGGCAAATATTGGCAAGGCGCATAGACTATCGCTCCTGCTTCTTGAGCAGCGCGGCGGACAGCCCGATCAGGACCGGCACGGCCAGCGCCAGTGGGAGAAAGGCGCCATGCAGGTCGGAGAAGTTGAGGGCCTTCGAGAAGGTGCCGCGCGCGATCGTCAGGAAATGCGTGGTCGGATAGACCTCGCCGATCAGCCGGCCCATCCCTTCCAGGGACGAGACCGGGTCGATCATGCCGGAGAAGTTCGCCGCCGGCAGGATGGTGAGCACTGCCGTGCCGAAGATCGCCGCGATCTGGCTGCGCATGAAGGTGGAGATCAGCAGCCCCACGGCCGTGGCGGCACCAATATAGAGCAGCGCACCCACCGCCAACGTCAGGAAGCTGCCCTTCAGCGGCACGCCGAAGACGGTCACCGCGAGCAGCGTGAGCAGCAGGAAGCTCAGGAAGGACAGGACCACGTAAGGGAACTGCTTGCCGAGCAGGAACTCGAGCCGCGTAGTGGGCGTGACGTAGAAGTTGGTGATCGAGCCGAGCTCCTTCTCGCGCACCACGCTGAGCGCCGCGAGCATGGCCGGGATCAGCATGAGCAGCAGCGGGATCACCGCCGGTACCATTGCCACCAGGCTCTTGACGTCCGGGTTATAGCGGAACCGGGTCTCGATATTGACGAGCCCCGCCAAAGCCTCGCCGTAGCCGGCCTCGCGCGCCTTGGTCGCCAGCCAGTGGGCATGAATCCCCTGCACATAGCCGCGGACGGTCTCGCCCCGTGTCGGCATGGCGCCGTCGATCCAGGCGCCGGTCTCGACCCGCCGGCCCCGGGCAATGTCGCGCGCGAAGCCCGGCGGGATCTCGATCGCCAGACTGATGTCGCCTTCGCGCATTCGCCGGTCAAGATCGGCATAATCGGTGATCGGCGGCCGCTCGACGAAGTACCGGGAGCCGCTGAGGTTGAGCGTATAGTCGCGGCTGACGGTGGTCTGGTCGCGATCCAGCACCGCAAAGGTGAGATCCTCAACATCGAGGCTGATCCCATAGCCCATCACGAACATGAGGATGACGCTGCCGAGCAGCGCCAGCGTCAGCCGGATGGGATCGCGGCGCAGCTCCAACCCTTCACGCCGGGCGTGGCTGATCATGCGCCGGGGATCGAACATGCGCCGCCAGCCCTGGGGTTCGCCATGGCCTGCCGACGCGTTAACCGTATCGAGCGACGCTGTTTGCTCCTCTCCGCCTTCGCCCTCCCCCGACGCCTCCTCCAGATGCGCGACGAATGCCTCTTCCAGGGTCTCCGCGCCCCGCTGCTGCACGATATTCGCCGGCGTGTCGGTGACCAGCACCCGGCCCGCATGCATCAGCGAGATGCGGTCGCAGCGCTCAGCCTCGTTCATGAAGTGGGTGGAGATGAAGATGGTCACCCCGTCACGGCGCGACAGCTCGACCAGCCTGCGCCAGAAGGCGTCGCGCGCCACCGGGTCGACACCTGAGGTGGGCTCGTCGAGGATCAGCATCTCGGGCTTGTGGATCATGGCGACCGCCAGCGACAGGCGCTGCCGGTGGCCGAGGGGCAGCCGGCCCGGCAGGCTGTCGCTCACAGCCGCCAGGTCGAAGCGTTCAACCATTTCGTCCACGCGCCCTGAAACCTCGGCAGCGGGCACGTGGAACAGCCGGGCATGCAGCTCCAGGTTCTGCCGCACGGTCAGCTCGGTGTAGAGCGAGAAGGACTGCGACATGTAGCCGACGCGGCGCCGGGTCGCGAGGTCGTGCGGATCCACCTCCTGTCCGAACAGCCAGGCGCGGCCTTCGCTCGGCGGCAGGAGGCCGGTCAGCATCTTCATGGTCGTGGTCTTGCCGCAGCCGTTTGAGCCGAGAAAACCGAAGATCTCACCCCGTGGGACACGCAGGTTCACATGATCGACCGCGGTGAACTCGCCGAAGCGCATGGTCAGATCCCGGGCCTCGATGGCGGTATCGCCATCGTCTTCCGGCCGCGGCGGAATCTCGACCGCCCGATAATCCCGGCGCTTGTCTTCCGGCAGCAGCCGGATGAAGGCTGCCTCCAGCGACTCCGCCCCCGTGCTGTGCAGCAGGCCTTCGGGCGTGTCGCTGGCCAGCACCCGCCCATTGTCCATCGCCGCCAGCCAGTCGAAGCGTGCCGCCTCCTCCATATAGGCCGTGGCCACCAGCACGCTCATGCCGGGCCGGGAACGACGGATGCCGGCGATCAACTCCCAGAACTGGCGTCGTGAGAGGGGGTCGACACCGGTTGTCGGCTCGTCGAGGATGAGCAGGTCCGGGTCGTGGATCAGCGCGCAGCAGAGGCCGAGCTTCTGCTTCATCCCCCCGGATAGCTTGCCCGCCGCCCGATCGAGAAACGGCTTGAGCCCAGTGGCCCATGTCAACGCCTCGATGCGGCGCGCCCGTTCGCCGCCGTCATGCCCGAACAGGCGCCCGAAGAAGTCGAGGTTCTCGAACACTGTGAGCGTCGGATAGAGGTTCCGCCCCAGGCCCTGCGGCATGTAGGCGATACGCGGGCCGACTCCGCGGCGATGGCGCGCATCGGCCATATCGCCGCCGAGCACCTCGACCAGTCCCGTCTGGACAGCGCGGGCGCCGGCGACCAGCGCCAGCAGGCTCGACTTGCCGACCCCGTCCGGACCGATCAACCCCGCCATGCAGTTCGCCGGGATGTCGATAGTGACCTCGTCGAGCGCACGCGCCCTACCGTAGTACAGGGACACATTCCGCAGGCGAGCAACCGGCGCGGCAGCCCCCCCGCCATCCTCAATTTGTGCATGTACCTCCCGGCTCATTGCGGCAGTCTCGTCTGCAGTTCAGGCGGCCAATCCACCCGCGGGTCGAGCTGCACATAGGCCATGCCAGGCAGGCCGGTCTTGACCTGGAGGAGGTGTTCTCTGAGCAGGTCCGGGGCGATCCGCGTCTTGATGCGGAACATCAGCTTCTGGCGCTCTTCTTGCGTCTCCACCGTCTTGGGCGTGAACTGAGCGACGTCCGCGACGAAGGAGATTTCGGCCGGGACCACGTATTGGGGAGCGGCGTCGAGCACGAGCCGCGCCTCGGCCCCGAGCGCGATCCGCCCGGCCTGTTCCGTCGGCAGGAAGAAGGTCATGTACACATCGGTGAGATCGACCATGTTCAGCACCACGCCGCCCGGGGAGAGAACCTCGCCGGGCTGAGCGACGCGGTACTGGACACGCCCGTCACGCGGCGATTTCAGCACGCTGTCGTCGATATCCGCCTGAATACGCTGGAGGGTGGCCCGCGCCGCTTCCACCGAGGCCTCCGCGGCAATGACATCCGACCTGGCCCGCCCTATGGCGGCTTGCGCGGCCGCCGCCTGCGCCTCCGCGGCGCCGACCGCAGCCTTCGCCGCCGCAGCCGCGGCACGGTCGTCATCGAGCTGCGCCTCGGAGGCGGCATTTTTTGAGGCGAGTTCCCGGGTGCGGGCTAGCCGTTTTTGCGCGGCGTCGAGCTCGGCCTTCCTCTGGGCTATAAACGCCTCGGCGGCCTGCCTCTCGGCCTCGCGCTGGGTCACCAGGCTTTGCGCGGTCTCGATGCCGATGAGCGCCCGTTGCAACTGCGCCTCGGCCTCCCGGAGCTGCGCCTCCAGGACGGCCGTGTCCATTTTCGCCAAGACCTGGCCGGCGCGGACGAAGTCACCCTCGTTGACCAGGATCTCCCGGATCCGGCCTGCGGTCTTGGCCGCGATATCGATCTCGACCGCCTCGATCCGGCCGTTTCCGGCGGCGAATCCGTCGGGCAAGTCCTGCGGTTGAAAATGCCACCAAGCCCAAACGCCCAGCCCAATGACAATCGCAGCGGCGATGCCTCGAATACCTGCTTTAATGAACTTTTTCACGTCTTGGATTGCTCCACGCCAGTTGGCTCACTCACTCTTGACCATTGTATTCAGGCTGAGCGAAATCTTTGTAGACCCACATCTAAAGCTGTACCTTACGCACGAACCACAGCAATTAGGGTGACCCACATCATTTTTGTCGACAAACAAATCTCCGGGCAAGCTTCCCAGTTTCCCTATTATCCCAGTTTATAATCATGGGTAGTAACTACGCGGACTGCTCAGAGATAGAGTTTCTATCCATGGGTAGTAAAATGGGTAGTATTGAGCGGCGATGGCTGTGAAAAATACACCAAGTAACTGTTTATAAATGCTTTTTAATTTTTATTCGTCGAGCAGGTGCAGAACATCGAATAACGGATGACCCGAGGCGGATACCCGGACCCATGGATGATTTTCACTGGCATGCTCGCACTTCCAAGGAAGTCCTCGATCGACTCGATACCAAGGCCGAGGGCCTTTCGGCATCAGAAGCCAGACGCCGGCTGAAAGACAGCGGCCCCAATCGCATTGAGCGAAATGGTCGTCGGCCCTGGTACAGAATTCTTCTGCATCAGCTGGCCGATCCGATTGTTTACGTTCTGCTCGCCGCGGGGGTGCTTGCCATCCTGATTGGCAAGGTGACTGACAGTTTTGTGGTGCTTGCCGTTGTTGTGCTCAACACCATCATCGGCTTTGTCCAGGAAATGCGCGCCACCAAGGCCATCGAGGCGTTGAGCCGGATGGTGCCCCAGAATGCCACGGTGCTGCGCAACGGTGACGCGAAATCGGTTCCCGCCCATACAGTGGTGCCGGGGGATGTGCTGTTACTGCAGGCCGGAGACCAGGTGGCAGCGGATGTCCGGCTGCTTGAGGTCAATGGACTGCAGGTCGATGAGGCTGCACTCACCGGGGAATCGCTTCCGGTGACCAAGCAGGAAGAACCTGTGGCAAGTGACGCGGTGATTGGTGATCGCCATTCCATGGCTTTTGGAGGAACCCTGGTCACTGCCGGTACCGCAGACGGTGTGGTGGTCGCCACTGGTGCGGGCAGCGAGCTGGGACGGATCTCCCGGCTGTTGAGTGAAACCGAGGATCTGCAAACTCCGCTGACCCGCCGGCTCGCCAGCATGGTAAGGGTTATTTCCCTGACGATCCTCGTGATCGCGGTGCTTATCTTTCTTGTCGGCATGTGGCGGGACAACTCGCTGCTCGACAGTGCGCTGGCCGCCATCACGCTGGCCGTTGCCTCCATTCCCGAAGGTCTGCCTGCGGTTATCACTATCGCATCGGCCATCGGCGTACAGCGCATGGCGCGTCGCCGTGCGATTGTCCGTCACCTTCCTGCAGTCGAAACCCTGGGCAGTACCACTGTCATCTGTACCGACAAGACCGGCACCCTGACGCGCAATGAAATGACTGTCGAGGCAATGTGGACGCCGGATCTGGAGGTCGAGGTGACCGGAATCGGATACGCGCCTGAAGGGGAGCTTCGGGCCGAAGGCCAGACGTTGTCCCCGGTGCCGGAGCCGGTTCACGATCTGCTGCTGGCGGGTTTGCTCTGTAACGATGCGGAGCTGGAGTGCAGGGACGGGCGCTGGCGAATCGTTGGCGACCCCACCGAGGGGGCTCTGGTCGTCGCAGCCGGTAAGGCGGAGCTGGATGAAGACTCGACGCGGGCGGCTTTCCCCCGCAAGGACGAGATCCCGTTCAGTTCGGAAAGTCAGTTCATGGCGACCCTGCACGAATCCGGCAATGGCGCCGACATGGTGTGTGTGAAGGGCGCGCCGGAGGTGATCGCCGGGATGTGCCCGGTATTCGCCGGAGGCCGGCCAATGGCCGTGGAGCTTGTGCATGAAGCGGTGGAGGCGCTGGCTGCACGGGGTATGCGCGTGCTGGCCGTTGCCATGGCAAAGCCCGCCGCCAATGTGGACCTGAACTCCTCCGGCTGGCAGGACGAGCTTTGTTTTCTTGGTCTGGTTGGTATGTCGGATCCGCCCCGAGACGAGGCCATTCATGCGGTCAGGGTCTGTCAGCAGGCCGGCGTTGTGGTCAAGATGGTCACTGGCGATCACGCGGAGACTGCCCGGGCCATCGGCCAGAGCATCGGTTTGCTGGAGACCGACGGCGTGGGTGCGCAGGTGGTGACGGGAGTGCAGATCGAGGCCGCAACCGATGCCGAACTGCTTGAACTGGTACACTCCACCAACGTTTTTGCCCGTGTGGCGCCCGAGCATAAGCTGCGGCTGGTCAAGGCCCTTCAGGCCGGAGGGCAGGTTGTCGCCATGACCGGTGACGGTGTTAATGATGCGCCGGCGCTGAAGCGGGCAGAGATCGGGGTTGCCATGGGAATCAACGGCACCGCGGTTGCACGGGAAGCCAGCGACATTGTGCTGGCGGATGATAATTTTGCCTCCATCAGCGCCGCGGTAGAGGAAGGGCGAAGGGTCTACGACAACCTTTCGAAGTCCCTCGCGTTCGTGCTGCCCACCAGTCTGGGGCAGGCAATGATCATCCTGGTCGCGGTCCTTTTCTTCCCCGTGACCGACGGTCATCTTCTGATGCCGATCGAGCCCGTGCAGATTCTCTGGGTGAACCTGGTCGTTGCCATTGCGCTGGCGTTGCCACTGGCTCTGGAGGCCCGGGAGCCGGGTTTGATGAAACGACCGCCGAGGCCGCCAAAGGAGCCTCTGCTGAGCCGGTTCCTGGTGGTTCGCACCTTCCTGGTCGGTGCCCTGATGACCGGTGGGGCCGCTGGGCTTTTCCTGTTGGAGTACACCGCCGATCTTTCCGAAGGGGCTGCTGTTGAGCTCGCCCGGGGCAAGGCCCAGACCATGGCGGTAACCACCATCATCCTGTTCCAGATGCTGTACTTGCTGAACTGCCGCTCGCTCACCCAGACGTTCTGGCGCATCGGGCTGTTCGGCAATCTGTGGGTGTATCTCGGGATTGGGGTGACCCTGGTGCTTCAGCTGGCCTTTGTCTATCTCGAGCCGCTCAACCAGCTTTTCCATACCCGGCCGCTGGAGGCCGCCGACTGGTTGCTGTCCACGGGTGTGGCGTTTGCGGGGTTCCTGATTATCCTGCTGGAGAAATGGCTGTGGCGGCAGAATGACGGTGGGGAGAAAGTTGAAAATGGGGTCAGATGAAAGCGTTCATCAGACCCCTGGGGCTTGGGTCTGACTCCGGGGTGATGGGCTGGAATGGGGTCAGATGAAAGTGTTCATCTGACTCCTGACTAAAGACTGGCATCAGGGTGGCGACCAGCAGTGGGGTCTGATGAAGGCCTTCATCTGACCCCGTCTTGCATATTCCCCCGCATTCGCCGACCCTGTGGCTTTCACGTATAATCACCGGCTTTTCCAGCCCCAGGGGCGGGCAACACATCGACGTTCGGGAGTTTTCAATCATGAGTCAGGCCGGTGAGCAGGGCACCCTGTTTGTGATTTCTGCCCCCTCGGGTGCGGGCAAGACTAGCCTCGTGGCAGAAATGCTGAAGAATGATGCGAAGCTCGGCGTGTCGATCTCCCACACCACCCGCACGATGCGGGAAGGGGAGCAGGACGGGGTAAACTACCACTTCGTCAGCCGCGATGAGTTCGAAGCGATGATCGCCCGGGGGGATTTCCTGGAGCATGCCGACGTCTTCGGCAACTACTATGGTACCTCCCAGGTCTGGGTCCGTGAGACCCTGGCCCGGGGCGAGGACGTCATTCTCGAAATCGACTGGCAGGGGGCTGAGCAGGTGCGCCGGCTCATTCCCGAATGCGTCAGTATCTTCATTGTCCCTCCCTCCGCCGAGGTGCTGCGGGAGCGCCTGACCGGGCGCGGTACCGACGCACCGGACGTCGTCGAACGCCGGCTCAGGGAAGCGACCGAAGAGTGCTCCCATGCCCTGGAGTTCGACTACCTGGTGGTGAACGACGATTTCCAGGTGGCACTGGCGGATCTGTTGGCGATTGTCCGCAGCCAGCGCCTGCGCATGCAGGTCCAGCAGGTCCGGCACAGGGATCTGCTGGCAGGGCTGTCTGGCAAGGCCTGATACGCGGTTTTCCTGTATACAAATTGAGCCGGTAGCAGTAAACTACGCGGTCTGCTGAAACAGTCATTTTTATTTGTCGGGGAAGTTATGGCACGAGTTACCGTTGAAGATTGTCTGGAAAACGTTGATAACCGCTTCCAGTTGGTGATGCTGGCTACCAAGCGTGCCCGCCAGATTGCGACCAAGGGCTTTGAGCCGATGGTTCCGGAAGAGAACGATAAGCCGACGGTCATCGCGCTGCGCGAAATTGCCGAGGGCAAGGTGACCCGAGATCTTCTGAAAGAAGAAGACGAGGATTGATCACTGCGCAGGATATTTACCTATGCGCAAGTGAGAACCATTGAAATCTGTCCCCGCGGTTTTATAGTGTGTCTATAGAACGTTGCTGGAAGGACCAGGAAGGACCCGGATGCGTGCATTCGGGTTTTTTTGTCCCTGAAATTCGAAAAGTGTGGAGGCGCGGTGTCGGCAGAGCCTACGGTTGAAGGTCTTGCCCAGGAGCTCAGTACCTACCTGGATACCAATCGCATCAATCAGGTGCGACGGGCCTACTATTACGCCGAACAGGCTCACGAAGGGCAGATGCGCAAGAGCGGGGACCGCTACATTACCCATCCCCTGGCGGTTGCCCGTATCCTCGCCGAACTGAAGCTGGACCATCAGAGCCTGATGGCGGCCATGCTCCACGATGTCATTGAAGACACCGGTATTCCCAAGGACGCCCTGGCCGAGCAGTTTGGCGAGGACGTGGCGGAGCTGGTGGATGGCGTCAGCAAACTGACCCAGATCGAATTCCGCTCCCGGGCCGAAGCCCAGGCGGAGAACTTCCAGAAAATGACCCTGGCCATGGCCAGGGATATCCGCGTGATTCTGGTGAAGCTGGCGGACCGGCTGCACAACATGCGCACCCTCGGGCCAATGCCCTACGAAAAGCGCCAGCGCATAGCCACCGAAACCCTCGATATCTATGCCCCGATTGCCAATCGCCTGGGCATGCACTCCATCTGCACCGAGCTTGAGGATCTGGGCTTCTCGTCCCTGTATCCGATGCGGGCCAAATATATCTCCAAGGCGGTGAACAAGCTGCGGGGCAGCCACCGGGAAATCATCGAGGAGATTCGCGGCAGGCTGCAGGAAAAGCTGGAAGAAAGGGGATTGCCGGGTCGGATTCTCGGGCGCGAGAAGCACCTGAACAGCATCTACAACAAGATGAAGTTCAAGCACAAATCCTTCCATGAAATCATGGATGTGTACGCTTTCCGCATCATTACTGACACCGAGGACGACTGTTATCGCATCCTCGGGGCAGTGCACAGCCTGTACAAGCCGCTGCCGGGTCGTTTCAAGGACTACATTGCCATGCCCAAGGCCAATGGCTACCAGTCTCTGCACACCACCCTGTTCGGCATGCATGTGAACATCGAGATCCAGATCCGCACCGAGGAGATGGAGCACATCGCCAACAACGGTATTGCGGCTCACTGGATGTACAAGAACGAACCGTCCAATGTCACCAGCGTCAACCAGGCCAGGGTAGACCGCTGGGTGAAAGGATTGATGGAGATGCGTGAACGTGCCGATGATTCCCTGGAATTCATCGAGCACGTGAAGGTGGATCTTTTCCCCGACGAAATCTACGTGTTCACCCCCAAAGGCCGGATCATGGAGCTGCCCAGCGGTGCCACACCGGTGGACTTTGCCTATGCCATCCATACCGACATCGGCAACGCGGCAGTGGCCTGCCGGATCAACCGCAATCTTGGTTCCCTGAGCCAACCGCTGCAAAGTGGGCAGACGGTGGAGATCATCACTGCGCCGGGGGCGCGGCCGAATCCCGCGTGGCTCAGCTTCGTGGTCACCGGTAAGGCCCGCAGCAGTATCCGCCATGTCCTCAAGACCCAGAAGCGGGCGGAATCCCTGGAGCTTGGTCGCACCCTGTTGAAGAAGTCACTCAAGGGTTTTGGCACCAAACTCGCCGACATCAGCGACGGCCAGAAGCAGGCAGTGGTCAATCACAACCAGGTGAACAGTTTTGATGATCTGATCAGTGACATCGGCCTCGGTAACCGTATGGCCTACCTGGTGGCGCGACAGCTGGTCAACGGAGCCGAAGGTGCAGAGAGTGCCACAGTTGAAGCCGGGCGGCCGGCGGATCGAAGCCCGGTCACCATTCGCGGTACCGAAGGGCTGCTGGTGAAGTTCGCCAGCTGCTGCAAGCCGATTCCGGGAGATCCGGTGGTTGGTGTCATGGACTCCGGCAACGGCATGGTGATTCACTCCGACACCTGTTCCCGCCTGCCGGAAGACGACGAGGGCAGGGCGCGCCTCACCCACCTCAAGTGGGCCAAGGATATTACCGATGAGTTCTCGGTTGAGCTCCGGGTGGAGCTGGAACGCCAACGGGGTGTTATCGCGGAGCTGGCCAATGCGGTGGCCATGGCTGACGGCAACATCGAACGCATCAGCGTGGAAGACCAGAATGCCAAGTTCGGAATCGTCAGCCTGGTGGTGCATGTCAATGGCCGCCGCCACCTGGCACGGGTGATGCGCCGTATTCGCAACATCCGCGCAGTGACGCATATCAACCGTGTTCGTCACTAGGATCTCGACCAAAGGCCGGTTGACAGTTGCGGCCATGAGCGGCGAGCATTGGCGTTTTGGAAGAGAGGAATTCTGAGATCATGACCAACAAATCCGTAATCCAGACCGAAAATGCTCCCCAGGCGATCGGCACCTATTCTCAGGCGGTCAAGGCCGGGGACACAGTCTACCTTTCCGGTCAGATTCCGCTGGATCCGGCAACCATGGAAGTGGTTCCGGGGGATTTCTCCGCCAAGACCCGTCAGGTCTTCGAGAACCTCAAGGCCGTCTGTGAAGCGGCCGGTGGTGAACTCAAGGATATCGTCAAGCTCAATATCTACATGACGGATCTGGCCAATTTCGCCACCGTCAACGAGATCATGGCGACTTACTTCCAGGAGCCGTATCCGGCCCGTGCCGCCGTTGGCGTAGCGGCACTGCCGAAGGGTGTCCCGGTCGAGATGGAAGCGGTGATGGTACTCAGCTGAGGCTGTCGATCATCTCCCGGTACCCCGCCCGAAAGTCGGGGTACCGGAAGGTAAACCCGCTCTCCAACAACCGCCTGTTACTGCATCGCTTGCTCCCGGCCCTGCCTCCCTTGCGGGCATCTGCCTGAGGTGGTTTGCAGGCAATCTGCTGCCGGACCCAGTCGACCACTTCATCCAGCCTCACCGGCTCGCAATCACTGGCGATGTATACCGGTTCCAGTGTCTCTCCCGCCAGGGCCCGATCCACCAGATGAACGACTACCCGTGCCGCATCCACTTCGTGGATCCGGTTGCTGAACGGCGCTGGCGACTGGGGATTCATACGCCCCTTCATGACTTCCTCGAGGAAGCGCTGACGGCTGGGCCCGTAGATGCCGCTGAAGCGCACTATGGTCGCCGGGTGGAGGCTCTCGAGTGCGGTTTGTTCGCCGGCGATGATCTGCTGGCCGCTGAATCGTGCCGGTGTGGTCTTGCTGGTTTCATCCACCCAGCCGTCATCATCCTGGGCGTACACGCTGGTGCTGCTGACAAAGATCAGCCGCTTCAGCGGATGATTCCCGATTGCTTCAAGCAGGTTGGCCAGCCCGGTGACATAGGCGTTCCGATAGCCTTCCTCGTCGTAGCTGGAGGGGGTGAGACAATATATGACCACGTCCAGCCGGGCGGGAAGGGCGCCCGCCAGTGTTTCCGGGCGAGTCAGGTCGGCACTGATCCCGGTAACTCCTTCGGGCACCTTGCCTGCGTTCCGGCGCAGGCCGAACACCTCGGCATTCTCGAGCAAGGCGCTGGCAATACTGCCGCCGAGTTTCCCGCAGCCGGCGATCAGTATCCGCGGCAGATGCCCGTTTTCAGTGATTGCCATAGACAATTTCAATCCTTATGCTTGACCTCATAAATAAGTGAAACTTCGACCCGTACCTATCTGACCGGAGCTCACCATGACTCTTACCGAGTTACGATACGTCGTTACCCTCGCCCGCGAAAGGCATTTTGGCCGGGCTGCCGAACGATGTCATGTCAGTCAGCCGACGCTCAGTGTGGCCGTGAAGAAGCTCGAGGACGAGCTGGGTATTCCCCTGTTTGAACGGAGCAAAAGCAGTATCCGGGTGACAGAAACCGGTCAGCGCATCATCGAGCAGGCCCAGCGGGTCCTGGACCAGGTGAATGTCATCAAGGACATGGCCCAGGACGGCAAAAACCAACTGAGTTCACCGCTGAAGGTCGGTGCCATCTACACCATCGGCCCCTACCTGTTCCCGCATCTGTTACCGGAGTTGCGCCGGGCGGCACCGGACATGCCGCTGTATATCGAGGAGAACTACACAGCCAACCTGCGCCAGAAGCTGCGGCAGTCGGAGCTGGATGCGATCATCATTGCGCTGCCGTTCGAAGAGCCGGAAGTGCTGACCCTGCCGCTGTATGACGAGCCCTTTGTGGTGCTGCTCCCGGCCGGCCACCCGCTGGCCAAGAAGGAGCAGCTCACCGCCGAGGAGCTGGCAAAGGAACAGCTGTTGCTGTTGGGCCCGGGGCACTGCTTCCGGGACCAGGTGCTGGAATCCTGCCCGCCCATGGTGGAGGCTATTACCAAGCGGGTGGACAACGGGTCGCCCTCGCTGGTGACTGAGGGCAGCTCCCTGGAAACCATTCGCCACATGGTGGCCTCGGGGCTCGGGGTTACCGTGTTGCCCCTCTCCGCAGCGACGGCCATGCAGTATCATGAGGACATACTCGCTGTCCGGCCGTTTGCCCCTCCGGTGCCATTCCGGACCGTGGCTTTGGCCTGGCGGGTAACCTTCCCGAGGCCCAAGGCCATTGATGTGCTGTCCCTGGCGGCCAGTCAGTGCCGGGTGGTGGAGAAAGCAAAAACGGATAACCCGGCCGTCGCCGAATCCGCCTGAGCCCCACATGACGGCACTGGACGACATTCCCGTCACTCAGCTAAAGGGCGTTGGAAGCGCCCTGGCGGAGAAGCTCGCCAAGCTGGGCATAGAATCGCTGCAGGACCTGCTGTTTCACCTGCCTCACCGCTATGAAGATCGTACCCGGGTGGTCCCCATGGGCAACCTCCGTATCGGCGATGTGGCCGTGGTGGAAGGGGAAGTGATGAAGGCGGATCTGGTCATGGGCCGGCGCCGAAGTCTTCAGGTCACGCTCAGGGATAGTAGTGGCTTCCTGGTCATGCGTTTTTTCCACTTCAACGCCGCTCAGAAGAACCAGCTGGCCGAGGGTGCCCGGGTACGCTGTTTCGGGGAAGTCAGGCCGGGCCGGGCCGGCTACGAGTTCTATCATCCGGAATATCAGGTGAACCCACCGCCCATGCCACCGGAAGGCCAGGCAACCCTGACCCCGGTATATCCCCTTACCGAGGGCATCCAGCAGCCAAGGGTGAGAAATCTCTGTCAGCAGGCATTGACCTACCTGGACCGGTTTCCCATTCGGGACTGGCTGCCAGCAGGGCTCCTAGCGGATTACCAGCTGCCGGGCATCACCGAGGCGGTGAGGCTGGTCCATGCACCACCGGCGAACGCGCCTGTCCATCTGCTGATGGAGGGCAAGCATCCGGCCCAGCAACGCCTGGTGATGGAAGAATTGCTGGCGCACCAGCTCAGTCTTTTGCAGGTGCGCGAACAGATCCAGACGCGGGAGGCATTGCCGCTTCTGCCAACCGGGGATCTTGCCGCACGCTTTCTCGACAGCCTCCCGTTTGCCCTGACCGGGGCCCAGAAGCATGTCGTCAGTGACATTCGCCAGGACCTGAGTCAGCCCATCCCGATGCTCAGATTGGTCCAGGGTGACGTCGGTTCCGGTAAGACCGTGGTGGCGGCCCTGGCGGCCTTGCAGACAATCGGTGCCGGCGCGCAGGTGGCGTTGATGGCGCCCACTGAGATACTGGCCGAGCAGCATTACCAGAATTTCCGTGGCTGGCTGGAGCCCTTGGGTATCCGGTTGGCCTGGCTCTCCGGGAAGGTCAAGGGCAAGGCGAGGCAGGAAGCGCTTGATGCCGTAAGCTCCGGCGATGCTCCCGTGGTGATTGGCACCCATGCGCTGTTCCAGGAAGACGTCCGGTTTGACCGGTTGGCACTGGTGATTGTCGATGAGCAGCATCGGTTCGGCGTTCACCAGCGTCTGGCGTTGCGGGAAAAGGGCGTCGGCGGTTCCCTCGCACCCCATCAGCTGATCATGACCGCGACGCCCATTCCCCGTACCCTGGCCATGAGTGCCTATGCGGACCTTGATACCTCGGTGATTGACGAGTTGCCACCGGGGCGCAAACCTATTGAAACTATTGTGATTTCCGATAGCCGGCGCGATGATGTGATTGAGCGGGTGCGCAGCGCCTGCCGGGATGGCCGCCAAGCCTACTGGGTCTGCACGCTGATTGAGGAATCCGAAGCGCTGCAATGCCAGGCGGCGGAAGTGACGGCGCAGGAACTTTCCGAGCGGCTGCCGGGATTGCAGGTCGGCCTGGTCCACGGCCGGCTGAAAGCCCGGGAGAAAGCCGAGGTGATGGAGCGCTTCAAGGCCGGTGAGCTGGATCTGCTGGTGGCCACCACGGTGATTGAAGTGGGGGTGGATGTGCCCAATGCCTCGCTCATCATCATCGAGAATCCGGAACGTCTCGGCCTGGCCCAGCTGCACCAGTTACGGGGTCGGGTCGGGCGTGGTCAGCAGGCCAGTTTCTGTGTGTTGCTCTACCATCCGCCCCTGTCGTCCAATGGCAAGGCAAGGCTGCAGGCGCTGCGGGACAGTCAGGATGGCTTCGTGATCGCAGAGAAAGATCTTGAGATCCGTGGCCCCGGGGAGGTCCTGGGAACACGACAAACGGGCATGATGCAATTCCGGCTCGCCGACTTTGAAAGGGACAAGGGCTGGATTGAGCCGGTCAGGGAAATGGCTCCGTCGCTGATGAAGCACGCTGACGTTGTCAATGGATTGATTCGCCGCTGGCTCGGCGAACGCATCCGGTATGGCGACGTCTGAACCAGGGAGATCTTTATGGAACTACCCCTCGCGGTGCGGCAGGCTCTCGGAGATTCTGCCCAACGCGTGTCACTGACGACTGTCCGCCAGGCCGATTCACGATCGGCACTGCGGATGCTGTTGCTCAGTGACGAACAGGGCAGCCTGCAGGTCATCTGTCGCAAGCATGATCTGATCGACCTCGAGCAGCTTAACCAGCAGCTAGGCCGTGACTTCCGGCTTATGGAGCTTCCGGAGCAGCGGCGCATCAGGGAGCGGACCGGGCTTTCCGATCTGCCTGCGCTGCCGTCCCTGACCGAGCTTCCGACGGTCGTGGATTTCCGGGTCCGTGACCTGGAGACTGTTGTACTGGAGCTGGCCGGCGATAACCTGGCCATTGTGATGGCGGCCAGTGACTTCCGGCCCCTGGCGGAAGCAGCCTGGCACTGTTCCTTTGCGGTGGATCCTGCCCTGATTCCTTCGCCCGGAAAAAAATCCACCGGTGGCGCGGAGCAGTTTCACTCCAGCATCAAGAAGTTTACTGCCCTGAGAATCCAGCAGCGCCTGGAGGACACCCTCGAGTTGCCCCCGATGCCGGAAACGGCCCAGCGTATCGTGCACCTGCGGGTAGACCCCAATGCCGTGATGGGCGACCTGGTGGATGTGGTCGAGAGTGACCCAAGCCTGGCGGCCCAGGTGGTCAGCTGGGCTTCCTCCTCGTTCTATGGTGCGGCCGGCCATGTCCGGTCAGTCCATGATGCGGTCTCCCGGGTGCTGGGCTTTGACCTGGTCATGAACCTGGCTATGGGACTGTCCATGGGGCGGGGGCTCAAGCAGTCCACCGATGGCTCCGAGAATTACACCGGCTATTGGCGGCGGGCACTCTGGCAGGCACAGTCAGCCGGCGTCCTGGCCAGCATGATGCCCCGTGGCACACGCCCCACCTTTGGCCTGGCCTATCTGGCCGGCCTGCTTCACAACTTCGGAGAGCTGGCGCTGGCCCAGATTTTCCCACCCCACCACCGACTGGTTTCCCGGGCCCAGGAAGTAAATCCCCACTTTGATCCTTCGGTCATCGAGTATTACCTGCTGGGCATCAGCCGGAATGATGTCGCGGCCCGGTTGATGGAGAGCTGGGGGATGCCGGAGGAGGTGATCCTGGCGATCCGGCACCAGAACGATCGTCTCTACCAGGGGCCACACCGGGTTTACCCGAAACTACTCTGGCTCTGCCAACAGCAGCTGGCAGCATTGGGGGTTACCGGCAGAGCTGCCGAGGAGATTCCCGAGGCTTTCTACGACGAGCTGGGCCTGCAACCGGATCGTGTTATCAAACAGTTCCAGGAGCTGTCGAAGGGTAAAGACAGCATCCTTGCCGTGACCGGGAATTCTGATACACCGCCGCCCGGCCTTTGACCACAAAAAAAAGCCGGCCCAATGGCCGGCAAGCTCACCCGCTTTTTGCAGAGTCGTCCTAACTTATCAGGAGAAAACAACGTAGGGTGTTACCGCCGCAGATTCTGGCACCACCCTGTCTTTAACTTAGATCAGGAAGACAAAAAGAAAAGTCAACAGATCGGAAGGGGAAGGAGTGAGTCTCGCGTCAGTTTAATGGGTTTTCAGAACCTATTGATTTGCTTTACTAAACTTTCGGGTTATCCACTTCCTGTGTTACAAACTGTTACAAAAATGAGGTCTGACCAGTTCAAGGTTTGACTGACTAGTCGAACTGGTGGTGACGAATTGCGGTTGCCGCCCGGCGGATTTCGTCGGCATGGGTCTCTTCGACTTCGAAGCGCTCTTTATCCATTTTTTCGACGAACCGGGTTTCGGTTGCCTGCCGGGCCCGATGCGTGGGCATGTGTTCCAGTTTCTCGTGGACGGTCCGGAAAACCCGGAACGGGGCCTCCTCCAGCAAATGCGGAGCCACGTGGTCCAGCAGGCCCTTGATACGCAGGCAGGCCTCGGAGTACTCAATCTGGTCCTCCTCAACCGCCATGGCGATCACCCGGATACTGCCGATCATGTCCTCACGGCGCTTTGTCTGAAACGCCTCGGCTTTCTGCTGGCGTTTGCGTCCCTCGGCGAGCAGCTTCGTCTGCTTGCGGATAAACCAGAGCAAACAGGCTATGGCAACCAGGCCGGCACTTATCAGGGTCCACTGCAGCCAGAGGGGCATGACATCTCCTTTCTCGATCAGGCAGAATGGCGTTGCTTTCCGGAACGCCAGACTCTGACAGTTACTGACTGGCCATTCAATACAGAAGTTCCGGACAACTGGTCTATCTGGTTGTCCTCGAGCACATCATTGATCGATGCGCCGGCATGGGAGTTTGCCACCGAGAGCCCGGTGCCCTGACGATCATGGCCCCAGCCATGGGGTATGGACGCCACCCCCGGCATGATGTCCGGGGTAATCTCCACGGGCAGCACGATGGTCTGATCGGCGCCCTGGACCTCGGCAGATTCCCCGGCCTGAAGGTCAAGGCGTGCGGCATCATCCGGATGCAGCATCAGTGTGCAACGATCCTTGCCTTTGACGAGTCGGCGACTGTTGTGCATCCAGGAGTTGTTGCTGCGCACGTGCCGGCGACCGATCAGGCAAAGCTGATTATCCGGCTCAGACACCAGATGCTTGTGAAGGCGGCCGAGATCCTGCAGGTAGCGCCGGGGCGCAAGGTGGATGAGTCCGTCCCGGGTGAACAGCCGATCCGGCAGGGATGGCTGGAGCGGACCGAGATCCACTCCATGGGGATTGTCCCTGAGTGCCGAAAGGGAGAGGCCCTTGGGCAGTGCATTCCACTGCCGGTTAACCGGACTCAGCCGCGCCAGACCCCGCAGCGGGTGTCGCTCGGGCAGAATGTCCATCACCAGATCAACGGCAGGCTGGAGGAGCTTCCTGGCCGGACCGGTATCGGCGCCATAGGGACCGGAGCGCAGCAGCAGATCCAGGATCGGGTCCGGGCCGATCTGCTTGAACGCGCGCCAGCCCAGTTCCGATCGCAGGGGCAAGCGGCCGCCTTTGCGCTGCTGCTCCAGACGGTGGGCCAGTTCCAGGAGAATCTGCCAGTCGTGCTTCGCATCTTCCCGGGGCTCGAACAGGGCCTCGCTGTATTTGGCGTAATTACGCACCGCAAACATGCTGAAGATCAGGTCGTAATGACTGCGCTCCAGCGCGGCAGTGGGCGGCAGGATGACATCGGCATGGCGGGTGGTTTCGTTCAGGTAATAGTCCACCGAGACCATGAAATCCAGCTTCTCGAACGCCTGCTCGAGCCGTCGACCATTGGGGCTGGACAGCACCGGATTGCCGGCCACCGTCACAAAGGCCCGGATCTGGCCGTCGCCCGGCGTCAGGATTTCGTCCGCCATGGTACTGGCGGGATATTCACCGGCAAATTCGGGAAGGTCGCGGACCCGGCTGCGGCGCTTGTCGAAATGCCCGTTCTGGCCGCTCATGGCTCCCAGCGCCACCAGATCTATAGCCGGTTGGGTGAACAGTACCCCACCCACCGTGTCCAGCTTGCCGGTCAGGATGTTCAGGCAATAGGCGAGCCACGTGGCGAGGCCACCGAAGGCCTGGGTGCTGGTGCCCATCCTCGAATACAGGGCGGCCTTGCGGGTAGAGGCGAGTTGGCGGGCCAGGTCACGGATCGTCTCGGCTTCGATGCCCGTGTGGCCGCTCACTGCTTCCGGTGTGTAGGGAACTGCAGCCAGCTGCAGCAACTCCAGATCCTTGACCAGGCGCTCCGCAGGGCCCGGATCCACCAGATTCTCCTCGAACAGGGTATTCACCATGGCCATCAGCAGCAGGGCATCGTTGCCCGGCCGGATGAAGTGGAATTCATCGGCCAGCTTCGCGGTTTCCGTGCGCCGGGGGTCGATCACCACCAGTTTGCCACCGCGCCGTTTCAGGGCTTTCAGCCGACCCCGGACATCCGGCACCGTCATCAGGCTGCCATTGGAGGCCATGGGATTGGCGCCGATACAGATGAACAGGTCGGTGTTGTCGATATCGGGAATGGGGAACAGGATCTGGTGCCCGAACATCTCCAGGCTGGCGAGCATATGGGGCAGCTGGTCATTGGACGTGGCGGAAAAACGGTTCTGGCTGCCTATGGCACGCAGGAACGGCATGGTCGCAACCAGCGACCCATGATTGTGGACATTAGGATTGCCCAGGTAGACCCCGATGCTGTTGCGGCCGTGTTCCTTCCGGGTCTGGTCCAGTCGCCGGGCGACCAGGTCGAAAGCCTCGTCCCACCCGATCTTCTGCCAGCCGCTCGCGGTCTTGCGCATGGGCTGGCGCAGCCGCTCCGGGTCCTCATGGAGATCCTGCAAGGCAACGGCTTTCGGGCAGATATGGCCCTTGCTCAGGGGATCGTTCTCATCGCCCTTGATGGAAGCAATGTGGCCATCCTTCACCTCAATGGCCACGCCGCACATGGCCTCGCAAAGGTGACAGGTGCGGTAATGAGTGCCGTTGTCCATGGAATCTCCCGGGAATTGTTTTTATGGCAGCAGGTTTCGTTGTGCAACCAGATTATCAGGTTTGGCGGGGGAGGGGAAAAGTCAGGATGGGACAAGGGTATAAAAAAGGCCAGTCCGGAGACTGGCCCAAGGCGGAGACATCTCAGGTTATTGCTTGGCCGGGATCTCCTTGATCGGGTTGGAGATGAAGTTCAGATATACGCCTTGCTCGGGGATTTGAAGTGGAATCTTCACTGCCCCCGACGATTCTGTCGTGCCACTCAGGAGCTCCTCACAAGCTGTGGTATCTCCGGTTAGCAGGCCACCGAGGCAGCTCGCAAAGTCTATAGTTCCGCCCAGGATGGCGTTGTCTGTTGTGACCAGAACGTCCAGCTCAGGAACATTCGTATTACGTTGCTCGATCTGCATGCGGCCGTCATCAAAGAAAGTTATTGGGCCTTTGAGTTCCAAGGAGAACGGATAGCTGTATAGGTTGTGCCTCAGGGCACCCTCCAAAGGCACGGTCAGGTCCGGTGCATCCAACGTAAGATCCGCAGTGGCCATGAAAGTGGGACGGCCGTCCGGCCCTTCAGTGATTACACCTTCAACCAATCCGAGTGGATTGTCCTCGGTCGGCTCACCATAAGTCATGCGTAGAATCTGCGGTCCAGTCCGCTGCTCACCGAGACCATCAAGGAAGACGCTGGCATTGGTGGTCATCAACAACGTGGGATAGAGGAGTACTCGAACGCCAGCCGGTTGGCCTTCTGAATCCAATACTGGGCCAACTACCTCGGTGTCCAGGCCATAAGTCTGATAAATAAACTTGTTCTCCTCGCAATCCTCACCAGCGTCACAGCCGACTTGCGCACCAGCTCCCTCAACTCCCAAAACCGTGGCGGTCTGGTTAACGACCGTTAGTTTTGCGGCATTCGCAGAAGGCTTGAAACCCCCGTTTCCATCCGTCTCATGATCGAATGGTTCGAGGCATTCCTTGCCGCCGGGAGTTCCGCAGTCCACCACATAATTGGAGTTAGTGTCGCGGACGGGCAGATTTCTTAACGGCGTGAATACACTTTGAACAGATTCGGTGCCAGTGAAATAGATCGAGAGGTTTGGTCCACCGGGACCCGCGCCCTGGCCCATCAGCAAATCTGTATCCAAGGGCAGTCCCTTGCTGGAGCATATGAGGTCCCCGGTTGCGCAGTCGCCACCCGGAGCGGACGTCATCGTATAACGATAAGTTGCGCCTACTTCCCAGTTGGAATCGGGGAAGAATCTCAGCCTTTGATTGCCAAGCTCCAAACGTCCCGGCACTGCAACTTCAGTTCCAACATCTCCGGGCGCTGAGGGATCGGCAATTTTTTCGACAATGAAGGTTGAGCTACTGATGGTAGTCAGATCCATGGATTGGGAAAATTTGACTACTATCGGCCGATCCTTTGGCAGTGTGGTCACCGGCAACTGATCGCGTTCCAATTCTGAGGAATACCCGGCGGGCGCATCATCTACGCAGATACCATGACTTCCGTTGACCAGGTCAACTCCCTCGGTGACGCATGGGAAGCCGGGGTAGGTTGTCAGGGCAAACGGCGACGTGAATGCTGTGGTTCCATTTTCATTTTCAATGGCGGGCAGAGCAAATTTCAGGGACTGGCTGGTAGCCGGATTGCCTGCAATATCGGTAAGACCACCACTGATATCCAGAGAATAATCCACTCCGTGCTCAAGACCGTCGACCGGGTTGATGACGACTGCTGTGCCATCAACAAAGGCTTCAAGCGTACCATCGCCAAGGGTAAGTGGAATGCCGCCTTCATCCAGCGTCAAGCCGGCCCCGAGCGTTTCGGGATCGATAGGCTCATTGAAGTTCAGAACGATCGGATCACCCGGGCGCTGCATCTGGTCACGATCACCCGGAATGGCCGAATCCGGTCCCGGCATCCAACTTACTAGGGTCGGGCTGGTAGTGTCGGGTTCCCAGAGGTCTTCGGCATCCAGCGCGGAATCGGCGTCAGTAGCTGCCTCGATACGGAAGGCAATGGTTGAGTCGGTGAATTCCTGGCCCAGCAGGTTGGGTTCAACAACACCGATGGCGTCGATTTGCAGCACGCCATCCTCAACCAGGGCAATCCCACTGAGTTCCACGCCAAGCAGGTTCTGGGAGAGGGACGCGTTCGGCTGCGCCTCCTCGGTGTTCATGGCTACGTCCATGAACAGCTTTACATGGCGCGGAGCGTTGAGGTCATCGGTGTAGGGGTTCGGCAGCAGGTAACCACTGGCATCAGAGAGCATGGTGACCTTGATGTTGCCGGTTTGCTGAATGTCGCCGGTTTCCGGATTGATGATCGGTACCCGGCCATTGATCTTGACGTCCAGGCTGCTGCTGTTCAGCACGCTGCTTCTTGGAACCCGGAGCGGCAGCGGCTCGTCTGCCTCGAAAGCGGGAGCATAGGCAAGCTCGGCAAAGAGTCCGCCGGTTTGTTGTGACGGCCCCGCAGTACCCTGAAGCACAGAATTCAGAGTAACACCGTTGATAATCTGGCCGTTGAGTATGGAAACCTGAGGCTTCTGGCCTTCGAGCAGGCCCGAGCCGATAACTTCCTGGAACAGAACCACGGTCGGTCCGGTCTCACGTGCCGTGAAGCTCTTTTCGAAATCCAGCCTGGCGTCGGGATTCGTCAGGCTGGGCAGTCCTGAGATCTTAACCGTGTAGCTGGCACCGGAAGCGAGTTCGTCGGCTTTTGTGCCGCACCGGGCCGGATCCTCGGTCAGGCAGGGATCGATCGTAATCCGGCGCTGGTCAACGATGACGCTGGCCGGTACCGGGTTACCACTGCTGTCTTCCAGCCGAATAGTGCCTCCCATTACCTTCCACTGCGGATGGATCGGTTGCGTCAGTACCAACCGGAAACTGGAGAAATCCATCGGCCGAAATTCGCCCTCGGGCGAAGGAATCATCCGGGCAACGTCAAATTCCGAGGCCAGGTTGTCCAGCCCGGCAATGCCGGTGAACCCGCCCCGAGTATCGAACTGGATGCCTTCCGGCCCCTCGGCGTTCGGAGTGCCAATGGGCGTTGAGTTGGCGGTGGCGAGGGGTTCTGCGAAGGTGACGGAATACTCGGTACCAGTGGTGAGGTCAGCGACAGGCTCAAGTTTCAGGCTGCGACCGCCATCCACCTTTTTAACCTCGTAGTCGATGTTATTGGTGCCGTCAGTCACCACGATCTTGTTCCGGATATCCGCTTCTTCCTCGCTGATGGCATGGGAGAACCGGACGACAATGTCGGATGTTGGGCTGATACCGGTCTGGCCATCGGCCGGGTAGGAGTAAATCACTGACCCCGCCGGGACTTCCGCTTTCATCGTCTGTTCCTCACCCCCACAGGCGGCCAGCAAAATGGCGGGGACGAGTGCCAGTGTCTTGTTGTACTTCATGGCTGATCCTCTCCTCAGAACTTCAGGGTGATGGAGCCGCTGACCACGTGGACATCGCCATCGGCGGTCACGTCGGTCTCGTTGCCGTCGTAATCCACCAGGGTGAAATCACGCTCCTGCAGCTGCTGGTACTGGTAGCCCAGGTCCAGCCGGACCGGGTAGGCCAGCAGGCGGGTGCGGTCGTAGGTGGCGCTGATGCCGAGGCCGATCACGATCTTGTCGGTGTCGAGGTAGTTGATCTCGGGATTGCGGGTGGATTTGAGGGGGGATTCCTCGTAGGCGACCCCGCCGCGCAGGGCGAAGTTCTTGTTGAGCTGGTACTCGCCGCCGATACGCGGAATCAGGATGTCGTCAAACTCAATCCGGCTGGCCGCCGGCACCGAACCCTGGTCCTTGATGCTGTCGTCGGCGAATTCCTCTTCCAGCTCGGACCAGTTCTGTTGCTCGATGCTGCCGCCGACGCGCCAGTTCTCGCCCTGGTACTGGGTGCCGATGCCGTAGGTTTCCGGCTGGAAGGAATCAATGGTGGACACCGCAAGGCTCAGGCCCGGCTCCGGAATCGTCTGGGTGACGACGATGTTGGAATCAATCGTGGTCGAGGCAGAGGACTTGGTCCGGTAGATAAGCGCGGATTCCCAGCCATCCAGGAAACAGTCGCTCTCCGGGCAGAAGGTGCTGCCCAGGTCGATATTTGTGCCCAGAATCGTCTTCATCGCCGGCTCGGCGTTGACCGAGAGCCGCTCCCGGCTGGTCTCGCCACCCAGGGTAGAGACGGCATCCAGGTTGGCAGTCGCATCCAGGGTCACCCGAACCGATGCCCCGGCAGAGATCCCACGCCAGATTGGTGTGGCGCCGCCGATATTCAGGAACAGCGGCTCCTTGCCGTACTGCAGGAACTGGCCCGTTTCGGTGGTTTCAGAGCTGAACGCCAGCATTTCCTTGCCGTACTTCTCCACGCCGGCAATGAAACCGAGATAGATCGGATGATCAAAGCGGGTCAGGGAGCCCAGATTCGTCTTCATGCCGATCAGCACATGCTGGCTCGGGGAATTGGAGAGGACATCGCCGTCCGCGTTGGGATTGGCGGAACGCAGCTCCTGTTCCGCATGCAGGATGCCCGCCGTCAGTTCACCGCGGGTGTCCTTGGTCAGGTACGCCGGGTTGTAGTAGGTGGCGGACACCTGGTCGTTGAACATGGAGAGGGACTGGGCGGTGGCAACGTCAACCGGCATTACACCGTAGGTAGTGCCGAGGTTGCCCATGCTGGCAGTGGCGGACAGTGAAACGCCTGCGGAAACCGCAGCAACTGCAAGGGACATGGCCCGTACTGAAAACCGGGGGGTGGTTACCATTGATACACTCCGTTATCTCGTTGTTTTTGTCCGTGCGCCGGTGCTTCCTGAAGGTGGCGCCACGTTGGTTCAGGGTTGCAGTGTATGTGGCTTGTCTTTTCGGGACTTTGGCTTTTTTGACACAGATCATTGTCTGTAGAACCACGTATATGCTTGGAGGGCGTAAAATTGCCGCCACTACAAGCTCTTACCAGTGTTTGGTCGATTGTTAAATCTTCAATTGTCACGGAATGTAAGGGGCCGTGACGCGATGTCGAAAAATTTTACGACTTACTCCGAAGAGGCTTTTCTCTCCACTCGTAACCAGCTGGCAAATATGGGTTTTTTCTTTTTGGCTCGCCTCTTGCTGATATCTGAAGAGAAAGTGGCTGTGCAGTTCTTGGTGGTGGAGGAGTTGATCCCTCTATCGGGACTGCATGTGGTAAAACGGAGGGAAGTAATATGAAATTCAAAGGAAGGTTCTTGCCATCACTGCTTGCTGCGGGGTGCCTTGCGGGTGCCGGCGCGGCTCAGGCAGGGATGATTACGTATGATACTTGGCTGCCGGATGATGGAGCCGTCGGAAATTACATCTTTACTGTAGAGCATGATGAAGTAGGGGGGCGGTTTAACTACAACCTGACAGTGGATCCCTGGAATGCCGACCCGCTTGGTCTTTTCATTGATCTCGGAGATAACACTGTCGGCGATGTAGATCTGATTCAGGATTCGGGTGGTGTCGAATTATACGCTACCAATACTTCGGATGATTCCTGCGATACAGGTTGTAATTTAAACGGAGGCCCGGGAGGGAGTCTTATTGTTCCTGATGAACCTAACGGGCTATGGGAACTGGTCTTTCGACTGGGTGAAACAGGTGGCGCCGATTTACAACAAACGTTCAGCTGGAGCACCGCTGACTTCGAGTTGGGTTTGAGTGATTTTGGTTTGGTTGCAATACGCTCCCAAGTTCTGTGCACAGGCGACGATCTCCTTCCCGGCGATGCCGATGATTGTGAAGGCAGCGACAAGTCATATAGCGGTACAACAACGGTATCCGTACCTGAACCAGGGACGCTTGGATTGCTAGGATTGGGGCTTCTTGCTTTAGCAATTCGTAGAGTTAAAGCCAGTTGACCGCCAGATAAGTTGATAGGAAAGGTAAAATAGAGAAAGCCCGCTGCGTTGATCGCAGCGGGCTTTCTAGTGTCAGATAAATTGACAGTTCCTTCGGGAACACTTCTTCAATCAGGTCACTCAAGGTGAAGTGAATTGCTTTTCGACTGTAAATTGACGTGTTGTAACTGGGTCGTTAAGGTGAAAAACCAGTCTTACACCCTCATCCTGAATTGGATTATCCAGAACGGCCTCTATCCTGGTTGAGCCCCCCTCACCCAATGAGGTTCCGGAAAGGTCGGCTGTATCTAGAACGTTTTGGCCATTAACGAGCTCTGCCCTTAGGAGGTTAAAGCTGCGATTGCTGGTGTTGAGGATTGCTGCCGTGAATTTGCTCCCAGTCTCTATATCAAAAGATGTTTCTTTATTGGTAAGAATTTCTGCAGTGAATGAATCAATGATGACAACCTCGGAAAAGCTGGATACCACATTCAAAGTACCTTGCGCCCTCGCAGTTGTGTCGGGGACGGCGGCAGAAACCATGTATTCACCAGCCAGTGTGGATTTGGCTTCGGTTTCAGCTTGCGGGTTGTTGCTATCGATCGTAATTTCCCCTTGCGTGAAGTTCACAGAGCCAGTTTGTTCTGAGAAAACCACAGTGTAAGAGGTCAATAAGTCATTGTTTTCATCGTTGGCAAATACCCTAGCCAGAACAGATGCGTTGGCCGCTTCATCCTCCAAAATAGCATTGGGCGTAATTTCAATTTCCATTCTACCCGGAGCATATGGTGCGGCAGCTATAGTAAGCTGCGTGCTACCTGATACCGACCCTGCAATTGCGGATATGGTTACTTCACCTGGTTTGAGCGCAGATACCTGCCCTTTGTCCACTGTCGCTATCGTCTCGTCGTTTGAAGTCCATGTCACAGTGTTTGTTATGTTCTTTGAGGTTCCATCACTGAAGGTGCCTGTTGCCCTGATTTCCGTAAGCGAGCCATCGTTGATGCTCTTGCTCGGTGGATCAGTGACGATCTTGGTCAACGGGTTGCCAATGGTTACGGAGGCAGTAGCTGAAATGCCGTCAAGTTCAGCGGTAATGCGGGTCGATCCTCCGTTTTGAGGGGTGACCGTAACTGTCTTGCCGGATCTTGTAATTGAAGCGATGGCGATATTATCCGAGCTCCAGTTAACCTGATCCGATACATCAGCTGTTGTTCCAGTCTTTGCCAAAGTGGCAATCGCCTTTACCGTGGCACTCTGGTTAAGTGCCAGTTCCAGGTTGTCAGGGGTTATGGTAAGGGAAATATCCTCCGTTGATTCCACAGTCACAGATTGACTCCCGCTCCCACCCCCACCACAGGCGCTGAGAACGAAAGCAAAGAAAAGAAGGGTTAATAGGGTCTGAAAGGTGCCGAGTATGCTCCTCATGATGCCTCTCCATGGGTCTTTGACGACTTCATCTGTTCCCTCGGGGAATTACGATCAGCGATCCAATTTCCTGGCTCTGGGGACGGTTCTTGTCAAGCTCGACGCGGTGTCGAGCGAGCCTTGGCCGGTAATTCCTGCCTGTCGTCGGCCATCGGTCGGCGATGTGCTCCGGTCACTTTAAAATTAGTCGATAAAGATAGGTATTGCACAAGTTCAGGTGAGAATCGTATCGGGGGAGGGGTAATGGTGGGCCCAGCTGGGCGAAACAGGATGAAGCGGAAGCATAGCTTTCGCCCTGCGAAGCGACAGAAATCTGTGATTTCTGGCTGGAATAGTCCGATGAGGTCCGGCGCGACTGAAAGGAGTGGTGGGCCCAGCTGGACTCGAACCAGCGACCAAGGGATTATGAGTCCCCTGCTCTAACCAACTGAGCTATAGGCCCGTGCAGAAATGCTTTCTGGAGAGATGTTTCCGGATGGGGAAACAGAGCGGGCGCCATTATACCGGTGAGGTGTGGCGCCCGCTACTGTTGTGGAGCTTATCCGTTACCCTGGTCGTCAATAAAGCCGCGCAGGTGATCGGAGCGTGACGGGTGGCGCAGTTTGCGCAGGGCCTTCGCCTCGATCTGACGGATCCGCTCGCGGGTGACGTCAAACTGTTTGCCGACTTCTTCCAGCGTGTGGTCGGTATTCATCTCGATACCGAAGCGCATGCGCAGTACCTTGGACTCCCGGGCGGTGAGGCCGGCCAGCACGGAGCGGGTGGCTTCACGCAGACCTTCTGCGGTGGCGGAGTCCACTGGGGAGAGGGCCTGGATGTCCTCGATGAAGTCGCCCAGATGGCTGTCTTCGTCGTCACCGATCGGGGTTTCCATCGAGATCGGTTCCTTGGCAATTTTCAGGACCTTGCGGATCTTGTCTTCCGGCATGTCCATGCGCTCGCCCAGCTCTTCCGGCGTCGGCTCACGGCCCATCTCCTGCAGCATCTGCCGCGAGATACGGTTGAGCTTGTTGATGGTCTCGATCATGTGCACCGGAATCCGGATGGTGCGGGCCTGGTCCGCGATAGAGCGGGTGATGGCCTGCCGGATCCACCAGGTGGCGTAAGTAGAGAACTTGTAGCCACGACGGTATTCAAACTTGTCCACTGCCTTCATCAGGCCGATGTTGCCTTCCTGGATGAGGTCCAGGAACTGCAGGCCACGATTGGTGTACTTTTTGGCGATGGAGATAACCAGACGCAGGTTGGCCTCGACCATTTCCTTCTTGGCGCGGCGAGCCTTGGCTTCACCGATGGAAACGCGGCGGTTGATTTCCTTGATGTCGGCTACGTCCAGGTCCACTTCGGTCTGGACGTTATGGATGCGCTTTTGCAGCCGAACGATTTCGTCCAGGCGCTCGCCGATGGCGGCAGCGTATGGCTTCTTGCTCTTGGCGATTTTGTCCGCCCAGTCCAGGTTGACCTCGTTGCCGGGGAAGGACTTGATGAAGTCCTTGCGCGGCATTTTGCAGTCGCGCACACAGATCTGCATGATGGCGCGCTCGTTCTCACGCACCAGATCGTTGGTGGAGCGAACAACGTTGACCAGCTCCTCGAAAGCCTTGTTGGCCAGCTTGAATGGCGCGAAAACCTGCCCGAGCTCGTTCAGGGCGTCCTGGGTTTTCTTGTCGGAACGGCCATACTTCTCCAGCGCCATGTTGGCGGCGTCCAGTTTCTCTCTCAGCAGCTCGAAACGCAGGCGGGTCTCTTCCGGATCCGGGCCGTTATCGTTGTCATCATCGCTGGAGCTGTCGTCGTCATCGGAATCGTCGGAATCCGTGTCTTCGGTGCTGGTTTCCTCCGGTGCCGCGGGCTCCTCGCCCATGAACGGCTCGGCGTCATCCGGATCCAGAAAGCCGGTAACGATGTCGCTGATGCGGCCTTCGTTCTCGATGATGCGGTCGTAGGCCTGAATGACTGTGCCGGCGGTGCCGGGGAAGTGGGCCACGGCGGCCATGACATCCCGGATACCTTCTTCGATGCGCTTGGCAATAACGATCTCGCCTTCGCGGGTCAGCAGTTCCACGGTGCCCATTTCTCGCATGTACATGCGGACGGGATCGGTGGTGCGGCCGGCGTCGGTTTCCACGGCGGCGAGTGCGGCGGCGGCTTCGGCTGCGGCGGCTTCGTCGGCGGTGGAATCACCTTCGGTCATCAACAGGGTATCGGCGTCGGGAGTTTCCTCGCACACCTGGATACCCATGTCGTTAATCATGCGGATGATGTCTTCGACCTGATCGGGGTCGGCGATGTCTTCCGGGAGGTGGTCGTTTACCTCGGCGTAAGTCAGGTAACCTTGTTCCTTGCCTCGTGCAATGAGGTCTTTCAAACGTGATTTTTGCGAATTGCCTGACATAGACACCCTGTGAACTCGCTTTTAAAAGGAAAAAAGTTAAACAGCCATTATAGCTGTCACGTGGTTGCTCTGCCACCGACTGTTTAGATTGTGGCCAATCGGTTAAGTTTCAAGTGCGGTTATTCCTGAGTACCGCCGCTGAGCTCCCGAAGCTCGTTGCGTTCCTCGGCAGAGAGGTTCGCAAAGTTCCTCAGCAGTGTAGCCAATCTCTGCTGGCGCGAGGTTTCCTCGCTCGGACTGATCAGCTCGCGGGCCGAGGCCAGCGTGCTTTCCCGTGAGGGAATGTGTTCGATGCCATCAAACAGATGGTAGAACCGGTCTCTGGCCTGTTGGTCCAGCGCCAGCGCACCTGTCAGCTTGCGGCGGTCCCGGATCCCCTTTTCCATGATCCAGGTGGCCAGCCCCATTGCCTGGGGAAACTGCCGCGATTGTCGGGCCAGTTCGCTGACCTCGGTGGCCAGTTCCGGTGCTTCCACCAGTGCCAGGCAGAGCGTGCTGTCCTTGTTGAGTTTGACGTCCACCCGCTCTTCGGTCGGCCGGTCCCGGTACTCGCCATTGCGCCATTTGCCCCGTTGCTGCGGCTGACGGTTCTGCCACTGGTTTCGGCCTCCGCACAGGCGCAGCATTTCATGCCACATGGCATCCCGGAGGGTGCTGCGGGGCATTTTGTTCAGTAGCGGTTCAACCCGTGCTCGCAATTCTCCGCGATGCTCCGGCAACTGCAGGTCCAGCCCCTCGCCCTGCCGGTCAAACAGATAGCGGGACAAGGGCGTGGCGCTCTCGATCCGTTTCTGGAACGCTTCGGTACCTTCCTTGCGAATCAGCGTATCCGGGTCCTCGCCCTCCGGCAGCATCAGGAACTGCAGATGCAGCCCGTCCGCCATCAGTTCCAGGGCATTCTCCATGGCCCGGTCCGCGGCCCGGAAGCCCGCGTTGTCACCGTCAAAGCAGAACACCACATGCCGCACCTGTTTCAGCAGTGCCTGCAGGCTGTCCTGGTTGGTGGCGGTGCCAAGGGTGGCAACGGCGTAATCGATGCCGTACTGGGCCAGGGCGATGACATCCATGTAGCCCTCCACCACCAGGAGCTTGTCCAGCTGGCGGATGGCCTGGCGAGCCTCGAACAGCCCGTAGATCTCCCGGCTCTTGTGGAAAACATCCGACTCCGGCGAGTTGATGTACTTGGCCTTGTCATCCCCCAGGGTCCGCCCGCCAAACGCCACGGTCCGGCCCCGGGTGTTGCGGATCGGGAACATCACCCGGTTGCGGAACAGGTCTCTCGGGCGCCCGTAACGGTCCGAAACCGTGCCGGTCTCGATCAAGGGGCCTTTCAGGTCCTGGGCTGCCGCGTCGTAAAGTGCCGTCCCGGTACCGGGGGCGTAGCCCAGCTGGTAGCGTTCGATGATCACGTCATCCAGCCCGCGCTGCTTGAGGTAGTCCAGGGCATAGTTGCCGGCGGGGCTACGCAGGGCATTACGGTAGAACTGGTTGGCGAAGTCGAGCGCGTCAGTCAGGGTCCGGGCCTGCTGCATTTCCTGCCGCGCCGCCCGGTCGTAAGGCACTTCCAGTCCGGCCCGCTTGGCGAGCTCTTCCACCGCCTCGGTAAAGCCCAGGCCTTCGAATTCCCGTACAAAACTGATGGCGTCGCCATGGGCGCCACAGCCGAAGCAGTGATAGAAACCCTTGTCCGGTCTCACGTTGAAGGATGGTGTTTTTTCATCGTGGAAGGGACAGCAGGCCTTGTAGTTGGCGCCGGCTTTCTTGAGGGTGATCCGGGACCCGATCAGTTCCGCAAGGTCAATGCGGTCCAGCAGGTCTTCAACGAAGCGTTGAGGGATCAGTCCACTCATGGAGACTCCAGGTCTGCCGGCTCGTCAGTGCCGGTACTTCAGATGTTGGCCATAGCCAAAAATGCCGCCGAAGCCAGGCCTCGGCGGCATTTTGAATCGCTCTGTGCAGCCTGTTGCTGACAGGCAATCAGTGCTTTGCAGTCAAGCGGCGTCTGGCTGTAGCTTAGTACAGACGCTCGAACTTGCGCTGTTCCCGCTGAAGCTTCTTGAGATGACGCTTAACGGCAGCGGCTGCTTTGCGCTTGCGAACAGCGGTCGGCTTCTCGTAGTGCTCACGACGACGCACTTCAGACAGTACACCGGCCTTTTCGCAGGAACGCTTGAAGCGACGCAGTGCTACGTCAAACGGTTCATTCTCTTTCACTTTAACAGCTGGCATTCGAAAATCACCTACCTGATAGATTCGGTTTTGATTTGCTCCGCACGGCCATGCCTGTGCGGCTCGATACCTGGTCAGATTGGCTAAAACTCGACCAGTGCATAATTTAGGGCGGCAATGATAGCCCCTGGACGATGCCAAGGTCAATGTTTGTTCGATGAAACTGCCTGCCGGTTTCGGGTTTCTGCTAAAATGCGCTCCGTTCTCATTCACGGCAACCTGATGCGGCCTGACTCTATGCTCATTCTCGGTATTGAAACCTCCTGTGACGAAACCGGCGTGGCCCTGTTCGACACCGACAAGGGCCTGCTGGCCCATGCCCTGTTCAGCCAGATCGACATGCATGCGGACTACGGCGGTGTCGTCCCGGAACTGGCGTCCCGGGACCATGTCCGCAAGCTGCTGCCCCTGTGTGACCAGGTGATCGCGGACGCCGGTTGCACCCGCAAGGATATCGACGGCATTGCCTATACTGCCGGACCCGGACTGGTAGGTGCGCTGATGGTGGGTGGCTCGGTGGCCCATGCTCTGGGCTTTGCCCTGGGTGTGCCGGTACTGGGTGTCCATCACATGGAGGGGCACCTGCTGGCACCGATGCTGGAGGATAACCCGCCGGCGTTCCCGTTCGTGGCGTTGCTGGTCTCCGGTGGCCATACCCAGCTGGTCCGGGTCGATGGAATCGGTGAGTATGAGATGCTTGGTGAATCGGTGGATGATGCCGCCGGCGAGGCCTTTGACAAGACCGCCAAGATGCTGGGCCTGGATTACCCGGGTGGTCCCCGTGTCGCCGCCCTGGCCGAGAAGGGGATACCTGACCGTTATCGCTTCCCCCGTCCGATGACCGATCGGCCGGGCCTGGACTTCAGTTTCAGCGGGCTCAAGACCTATACCCTCAATACGGTGAACGCCGCCATTGATGCCGGGGAATTTTCAGAGCAGGTCAAAGCCGACATCGCCCTGGCGTTCGAGGCGGCGGTGGTGGATACCCTGACCATCAAATGCCGCCGGGCGCTGGAGCAGACCGGTTGTAGGCGCCTGGTGATCGCCGGTGGTGTCAGTGCCAACAAGCGCCTGCGGGCCGGCCTCGAGAAAATGGCCCGGAAACTCAAGGCCCACGTGTTCTACGCCCGTCCGGAGTTCTGTACCGATAATGGCGCCATGATTGCCTATGCCGGGGCCCAGCGAATGCTGGCGGGTCAACAGGATGGCGAGCGTATCGTGGCCGTTCCCAGGTGGCCTATGAATACCTTGCCACCCATCAACGAAGCCCGCCGCACCGGGCTGGTGGACTGAAAAGGCGATCAGAAACCGGCTTCCCGGCCCTGGGCGAGCCGGATGAGGTTGTTGCGGTGCCGCACCACGATCAGGATAGTCAGTAGTCCGAACAGCGGCAGGGTTTCCGGCTCGATCAGGGCGCTGATCAGCGGTCCGAAGGCAATGGCAACCAGGGAGGCCAGGGCAGAGATGCGCCAACGCCACATCACACCGGCCCAGATGGCTGCCATGATCAGGGTTGTGACCGGCGCCAGTGCCAGACCCGCCCCCAGCGCGGTGGCCACCCCTTTGCCACCCTTGAACCGGTAGAACAGTGGAATCATGTGGCCGGTGACCGCGCACAGGGCAACCATCGCTTGAACCATCACCGAGAGCCCGCCAACGTGGGCGATCCACACCGGCAGCCAACCCTTGAAGGCATCAAGAGCGAGGGTGACCAGCGCCGGCGCCCAGCCGCCGTTACGATAGACGTTGGTGGCGCCGGGATTGCCTGATCCAAGGGCCCTCGGGTCGGGCAGTTTCCACAGCCGGCACACCGGTAGCGCGAACAGTACCGAGCCGAACAGGTAGGCAAGGGTGCAAAGTGCAACGGTGGCGACGGCGGGGCTGGTCAGATCCATGGTGTCAGTCCGGAGGCGGAGACGAATCGGTGCAATCTGTGCGAAAATGCCGGCCCGTTTGTTTCTGGCCAGCCTGATCACAGTATCCGGTGGTTGTGTGCATTTCAATCAGCAAAGAGT
The DNA here is from genome assembly GCF_003315345.1 of Marinobacter pelagius. Taxonomy (GTDB): domain Bacteria; phylum Pseudomonadota; class Gammaproteobacteria; order Pseudomonadales; family Oleiphilaceae; genus Marinobacter; species Marinobacter pelagius_A. Next base: position 35,199 of record NZ_QNRO01000018.1, on the reverse strand, counting down.
GTAAGACTCCGGGAGATCCCCTTGGCAGACAGTGTCCTGATCGAAGGTCTGGCGGTGGAAACCGTCATCGGCGTTTATGACTGGGAGCGGGATGTCACCCAGCAGATCCTGGTCGATCTCGACATGGCCTGGGATAACCGTGCGCCGGGCCAGTCCGACGATGTTGCCGATGCCCTGGATTACGCCGCGGTCAGTGAGCGGGTGACCCGCTGCCTGCAGGAGCTGAAGCCGCAGTTGCTGGAACGGGCGGCTGAAGTGCTGGCGGATCTTCTTATGAAGGAATTCGGGGTGGGGCAGCTGACGCTGACCCTGCGCAAGCCCGGCGCGGTACCCGCGGCTCGGTCAGTGGGTGTGCGAATCGAACGGGGAAGCAAATGATGACGGCAAGAGTCCGGGTCTACATCAGTATCGGCACCAACATCGACCGGGAGCGTTATGTAACCGCGGCCCTGGACGCCCTGGCGGACTGGTTTGGTGACCTGCAGATTTCCCCGGTCTACGAAAGCGAATCGGTCGGTTTTGACGGCTCGCCCTTCTTTAACCTGGTGGTCGGGGTGGATACTGACCTCAGCGTTGGTGAGCTGTCCCGGCGCTTCAAGCAGCTGGAGGCCGAGAACGGCCGCCGGCGCGATGTGCCGAAGTTCAGTGCCCGGACCCTGGACCTGGATATCCTCACCTACGGCGACCGCACTGGTACCATTGATGGCGTTGAACTGCCCCGTGGCGAGATTCTGAAGAATGCCTTCGTGCTGCGCCCGCTGGCGGATATCGCCCCGGATGCGGTGCACCCGGTCTGTGGCGAGCGTTACCAGGAGCTGTGGCAGTCGTACAACACCGGCCAGAAGCTTTGGCCGGTGGACTTCACATGGCAGGGCCGGAAAATCTCAGAGGCCGTTGGCTGAGCGGAATTTCCGGATCAGCTGGTCGGTGGAGCTGTCACCGGCGGTGCTGATGGCGTCCTGGCTCAGCAGTTTGGGCAGAATGCCCTTGCCCAGCTGCTTGCCCAGCTCCACACCCCACTGGTCGAACGAATCCACATCCCAGATCACGCCCTGAACAAAGGTCCGGTGCTCATAGAGGGCAATCAGGGCCCCCACCGTTTCCGGCGCTACCTTCTCCATGATCAGTGTATTGCTCGGCTTGTTGCCGGGAATCACCTTGTGGGGCGCGAGGGCCTCAACGGCTTTCTCATCCAGGCCTTCTCCCGCCAGTTCTGTCCGGGCTTCGTCCAGGGTCTTGCCGGCCATCATCGCCCGGGACTGGCTGAGGCAATTGGCAAACAGGTCCGCGTGATGGGTCGCCACCGGATTGTGGGTCTTCAGGGGAATGATGAAGTCCGCAGGGATCAGCCGGGTACCCTGGTGGATCAGCTGGTGATAGGCATGCTGGCCGTTGGAGCCGACACCACCCCACAGCACCGGGCCGGTCTGGTAATCCACGGGTTGCCCGGCCTCGGTCACGCTCTTGCCATTGCTCTCCATGTCCAGCTGCTGGAGGTGGTCCGGCAGGCTGCGCAGATAATGATCGTAGGGCAGTATGGCGTGCGTTTCGGCATCCCAAAAATTGTTGTACCAGACACTGATCAGACCCATGACCACCGGAAGGTTGCGCTCCAGCGGTGCTTCCCGAAAATGGCGGTCCATGGCGTGGGCGCCGGCCAGCAGGGCCCGGAAGTTGTTCATGCCGATGGTGAGGGCCACGGGCAGGCCGATAGCTGACCAGAGGGAATAGCGGCCACCGACCCAGTCCCACATGGGGAAAACATTGTCGGCATCAATCCCGAAGTCCTCGGCGGCCGGAACGTTGGCGGTTACCGCCATGAAGTGCCGGGCGATGGAGACTTCATCGCCGCCGTTGTTCAGGAACCACTGCCGCGCCACCTTGCTGTTCTCCAGGGTTTCCTGGGTGCGGAAAGACTTGGACTGGATCAGGAACAGGGTGGTTTCCGGATTCACCTGGCGGAGTGTTTCGCAGATATCAGTGCCGTCGATGTTGGCCACGTAGTGGCACCGTATGCTGCCCTGCCAGAAGGGCTGAAGCGATTCGCCTACCAGCTTGGGGCCGAGGTAGGAGCCGCCGATCCCGATACTGACCACATCCGTGAAGGCCTTGCCACTGAAGCCGGTTCTGGATGCATCCAGAACACCATCAACAAAGGCTTCCATGCGGTCCAGGGTCTGTTGAACTTCGGCGACTACGTCCACGCCATCGACCAGGATGGATTCGTTCCCCGGGTGGCGCAGGGCGGTATGCAGGGCCGGCCGGTTTTCCGTGATGTTCACCGTGGCGCCGCTGAGAAGCTTATCGCGTCGCTCTTCCAGGCGGCAGCTGCGGGCCAGGGCCATCAGTTCGGTCAGAGTCTCGTCCGTGAGCAGGTTCTTGGAGAAGTCCAGGGCCAGGCCGGCACCTTCGATGAAATACCGGCTGGCCCTGTCCGGATCCTTCGCGAAGAGTTCCCGCATGGTGATGCTTCGCAGCTTGTCCCGCCGCTCGTTCAGTGCCTGCCATTCGGGTTTCGAGGTCAGTACTGCCGGGTGTTCGGGCATCAGGGGATCCTTTTCCTTGTGTGAGAGTCAGCGGGTCACCGACAGGTTGTCGATCAACCGGGTGGTGCCCAGGAAGGCGGCCACCAGGATGGTCAATTCATGGTCGTCCGGCGAGGCCGGCTTGAGCGTCAGGCTGTTCACGATGTTGAAATAATCCGGACGCAGGCCGGCAGCGCTCAGTGACTGCTCAGCTTCGCTTTCCAGCGCGTTGAAGTCAGTACGACCATTGGCGAGCTTTTCCACGGTGGCCTCCAGCGTCCGGAACACAATCGGTGCGATCTTGCGTTCCTCCTCAGAGAGATAGCCGTTGCGGGAGCTTTTGGCCAGGCCGTCGTCTTCCCGGACGGTGGGGGCGCCGATAATCTCCACGGGCATGAACAGGTCACGGGTCATCTTGCGGATCACGGCGAGTTGCTGGAAATCCTTCTCGCCAAAGACCGCCAGGTCCGGTTGCACCATGTTGAATAGCATGGTGACCACGGTGGCAACGCCCTCGAAGTGCCCGGGACGGCTTGCGCCACAGTGGCCGTCACTGACTTCTGGCACGATCACCTTGGTCTGCTGGGCCAGGCCCTCGGGGTAGATTTCTTCCACCGGCGGTGCGAACACCAGGGTGTTGCCGGCGGCTTCGAGCTTCTCCTGATCGTCGGCGAGGGTGCGCGGATACTTGTCCAGGTCCTCGTTGGCTCCGAACTGCATCGGGTTGACGAAGATGGTGGTGACCACCACATCCGCGGACTCAGCCGCTTTGCGCACCAGGGATATATGGCCCTCATGCAGGTTCCCCATGGTGGGGACCAGCCCGATGGTCTTGTCCTGGCGGCGGTAGCCGCGCAGGATGGTGCGAAGTTCCTTGAGCGAATGGATGGTTCTCATGCCTTGAACGTATGCTCCTCGGACGGGAAAGTACGGTCGCGGACCTGCTGAACGTAGGCGGCAAGCGCCTCCTGAACGGAGTCGGTCTCCGCCAGGAAGTTCTTCACAAACCGCGGCTTGCGGCCGGGCGTCAGCCCCAGCATGTCGTGCACCACCAGCACCTGACCGTCGGTGTCAGAACCGGCGCCAATGCCGATCACCGGTGCCTTGACGGCCTGGGTGATGCGGGCGGCCAGCGGCGCGGGTACGCATTCGAGCAGAATGATGTCGGCTCCGGCTTCCTCGAGTTCACAGGCGTGCTCGATCATCATCTCCGCCGCTTTCTCATCCCGGCCCTGGACCTTGTAGCCACCGAACTTGTTGACGAACTGCGGAGTCAGGCCCAGGTGGGCGCACACGGGCACGCCCCGTTCGCTCAGGGCGCTGATGGTATCCTTCATCCAGTCCGTGCCTTCCAGCTTGACCATGTGCGCACCGGCACGCATCAGCTCGGCGGCGTTCTCAAGGGCCGCCTCCACCGTGCCGTAGGACATGAACGGCATGTCGGCCATGATCAGCGAGCCGCGGTTGCCTTTGGCCACGCAGCTGGTGTGGTACACCATCTGATCCATGGTAACCGGCAGAGTGCTGTCATTGCCCTGGAGCACCATGCCCAGGGAGTCGCCGATCAGGATCACATCAACGCCGGCTTCGCTGACGATCTGGGCAAAGGTAGCGTCGTAGGAGGTCAGGGCAGAGAAAGCCTCGCCGTTCTGCTTGTATTCCCGCAGGGTATTGATGGTAACAGCCATAGAATCCTAGCCTTTTGGGTGGATGGGCGTGGACTGCGCCGTGGTTGCGGCATTCAGGTGCTAAGGGTAATCCGGGGGTATGCCTGAGGCAATAGTATCACGCGGTGGCCGGAGTCGGGGTGCCCGGGTTTCAGTCCGGGGAGAAGGGTTCGCGCGGGATTGGCGGCAGCTTGCGCAAGCCGTTGTCCGGGCAGCTTTGCCTGAGCGCAGCTACTGTGCGTCCGTCCGGCAGAGTCAGGTCGGGATTGAGATCCAGCAGCGGCTGGAGGGCAAAATCCCGGTTGGCCAGCTCGCGGTGGGGCACCACGAGGCGTTCGTCGTCCAGGGTTTCCTGTCCAAAAAGCAGGATATCCAGATCCAGGGTGCGCGGTCCCCAATGGCGCAGACGCTCCCGGCCGTGTGCCTGCTCGATGGCTTGCAGGTGATCCAGCAGGGCATGGGGCGCCAGGTCCGTTCTGAGCCATACCGCACCATTGACGAAATCAGGCTGATCCTGGGGGCCGACTGGTCGACTGGCATAGAAAGGGGACTGGGCGACCAGTGTGGTTTGTGGCAGTGCCGCGAGTTCGGCAACCGCCCGGGCCAGCTGGGCAGCGGGATTCTCGAGATTGCTGCCCAGTCCGACGAATACATCCGTGGTCATTGCGCGGCCTGGCGTTTCACCGGCTTACGACGACGGCGCTTTTTCGGGCCGTCGCTGCCCAGTTGGGACAGCATGCGTTCCTGACCGCGCTCATCCGCCTGCTGGAACTCGGTCCACCACTGCCCCAGCCCCGGTTCGATCTCGCCGGCCGATTCCCGTACCAGCAGGAAGTCGTAGGCGGCGCGGAACCGCGGGTGGGCCATGGTGCCGAAGGCCCGTTTGCCCTGGCGGCGTGGCAGGCGCATCTGCAGTTCCCATATCTCCTTCATGGGGCCGGAGAAGCGTTTGGGTATGGAGGTGGCCTGTACCTGGCGGCCGATGACCTTGCCGATAGCGCCGTGGAGCGCCGGCTGTACCGGGTCGCCGTTATCCTGGCGGCGACGCCACTCGGCCTGAAGGGCGGGCCAGAGCATTGCGGCAAACATGAAATAGGGAGTGACGGATTTGCCCTGGGCGATCCGCGCGTCTGTATTACGCAGGGCCTGGCGGATCAGGTCGTCCGGCTCGCCGGCCTCGATGGCCTTCACCGTTTCCGGGAACAGGGGTGCCAGCAGGTTGTACTCATTGAGCAGGTCGTAGGTTTTCTCGCCATGGCCGGCAGAGAACAGTTTCAACACTTCGTCAAATAGCCGGGCTGGCGGGATATGGCTGAGCAGCGGAGCCAGTTCGCGGATCGGCGCCTCGGTCTCCGGTTCGATCTCGAAGTCCAGCTTGGCGGCAAAGCGGATGGCCCGGAGCATGCGCACGGGGTCTTCCCGGTACCGGGTTTCCGGATCGCCGATCAGGCGGATCTGCCGGTTGCGGAGGTCCTCGATGCCATTGGCAAAATCGATCACGGTGAAGTCACGGATACAGTAATAAAGAGCGTTAACCGTAAAATCCCGGCGCAGCGCGTCTTCTTCCTGACTGCCGTAGACGTTATCCCGCAGCAGCAGGCCGTGCTCGCTGGTCCTGCGATCATCGTCGGTGCTGTCATCGTCGGCGTCGCTGGCATTGCCGCGGAAGGTGGTGACTTCAATGATCTCCCGGCCGAACACCACGTGGACAATGCGGAAGCGGCGACCGATCAGGCGCGAGTTGCGGAACAGGTCGTGGACTTCTTCCGGAGTGGCGTTGGTGGCAATGTCGAAATCCTTCGGTTTGCCGCCAAGCAGGATGTCGCGAACGCCGCCGCCCACCAGGTAGGCTTCGTAACCGGATTTGTTCAGGCGATGCAGGACTTTCTTGGCCGGCTCGCTGATCACGGAACGCGAAACATTGTGCTGGTCCCGGGGGATCTCCCGTCGCTGATAGGTGCGAGGCTTTTTCCGTCCGCCGGGGATGAAGGATTTTATTCTGTCGACAAGTCGTTTAGGCATTGAAATCCGTATTTGCGGTGAGCAAAAACCGAGAGTTTAACGGTTTGGGCAGGATTTGCACACGCCAGATAATCAAAAGGCGGATCCGTTTTCACGAATCCGCCCTGAAAGCGTTGACGATCTGCATTGTTTTTATTGTTGCCGGGATTTTTCTTCGTTTTTGTACCCCACTGTGTGCCTCCAAGTACGGAGGATCTCAGCAGTGCAAACGGAAAGCTTTGAATACACAGAGCGGTCAGGGACATCGGGCGAGTCTGTCAGCAGATGCAGTGTCGTCTGGAAGGCGATTCTTCTCTACATCTACAACTCACACGTGCCGTGGGACCACTAAAAAGCAAAGTACCCAAAACACTCAGTTCGCTCACGTTCTGTTTTTGTTTTTGTTACCGAACGTCTTCCTGCAGCTTTTTGTATTTGTTTTGACGCTGCGTGTGCCACTTCTTGTTTTTGTTGTTGTGCGCTTAATAGATTGCAGAGTGCGTGCCAGTTTTTGAAAATTGTTGATTAACAGTACCTTACGGTTTTGGAAGAAATAAGTGTTACCCCGTACTCCCGATAAGTGTTACTGAGATCACAGTTGTTCCGAAGGGAGTGTTACCGTGGGGAACATGGGGTAACAACTGAGTATGGGTTCATCCTTTGGCCCGGGCCGACATGAAAAAAGGGGCCAGTGGCCCCTTCGATCAATTGCTGGTTTTCTTGCGTGGGATGCCCAGACGCTGCCGTCGCTCCCAAAGTGACTTCCGACTGATACCCAGCTTCTGCGCCAGCTCCGTCTCGCTCATCCGATCCTGGTTCTCGAGGACAAAGTGCTGGAAGTAGTCTTCCAGAGACAGATCATTGGCGGAGTCCGCATCCCGGGTAGGGGTCTGTTCATTGTTGCCTTCTACCAGTGTTTCCGGAATGTGCTCGTCACCGCCTTCACTATCCAGGTCGAGCAGGGACGGTGTAATCACATCCCCGTCACACAGGATGGTGGCCCGTTCTATGGCGTTCTCCAGTTCCCGGACGTTACCCGGCCAACGGTGCCGCTCCAGGACCCGCATGGCCTCGGGGCTCAGGTTGAGATTCGGCTTGCCCATCTTCTCGCCCTGGCGCTTGAGGAACTTCCGGGCCAGGCCAAGAATATCGCTCTGTCGCTCGCGCAGGGGCGGGATGCGGATCTGCATCACGTTCAGTCGGTAATAAAGGTCTTCCCGGAACTCGCCGGTACGGGTCATCGCTTTGAGATTCCGGTGCGTGGCCGCGATCATTCGCACATTGACCTTGCGGCTCTGGGTGGAACCGACCTTGCGGATCTCGTTTTCCTGCAGCACCCGCAGCAGCCGGGCCTGGGCCTCGGCCGGCAGCTCGCCGATCTCGTCCAGGAACAGGCTGCCGCCGTCGGCGGCTTCAATCAGGCCGGTACGGGCAGACACCGCGCCGGTGAACGCACCTTTTTCGTGGCCGAACAGCTCGGATTCGATCAGGCTCTCGGGAATGGCGGCGCAGTTGACCGAGATCAGTGGTTTCGATGCCCGGGGGCTCAGCAGGTGCAGGGCTCGGGCGGCCAGCTCCTTACCGGTTCCCGATTCCCCCTGGATCAACACCGTGGTTTCCGTCGGTGCCACCTTGCGGATCAGGGTGAACACCTTCTGCATGGCCTCGCACTGACCAAACATGATGTTGGCCGGATCGCTTTCCCGTGGCTTGTCGCCAGAGCCCGTATCGCTTCCGGAGTCGGTATCGCCTGATCCCTGGCGGGACAGGATGTTCTCGACCGCAGCCAGCATTTCATCGTGGTCAAACGGCTTGGCGATGTATTCGACGGCACCCATTTTCATGGAGTCCACCGCCGAGCGCAGGCTGGCATAGCTGGTCATGATCAGTACCGGCGTGTTGGGGGCACGGTTGATCAGTTCGGTGCCGGCCGCACCCGGCAGGCGCAGGTCGGAGATTATCAGGTCAAACTGATCCGGTTCATGGTTCTGTTCGGCTTCCTCCACCGACCTGGCGTCGGCCACTTCATAGCCGGCGTGCAGCAGCAGTTTGCGCACTGCGGAACGAATGATGTCTTCATCTTCTACGATCAGAATGCGGGGCATAGCTGTTTCAGGACCTTTCGTTCTGGCTGGCAGAGGTATCGTCGGTTTCGGGCCGGTACGCCGGGAGCCTCAGGCGTACACAGGTACCGGTGCCGGATTCGGTGTTCGCCGGGCTCTCGACCTGGATGTTGCCGTAGTGTTCCTCGACGATGCTGTAAACCAGGGACAAGCCAAGACCTGTACCCTTGTTGGGGGCCTTGGTGGTGTAAAAGGGCTCGAAAATGTGGTCGAGCTGGTCTTCCGGGATACCTGAGCCTTCATCGATGACCTCGATAATAGCGGAGTAGCTGTCGCTGTTTCCACTGACCCTGATGGTACCACCCTCGGGCGAGGCATCCCTGGCATTGGCCAACAGGTTGACGAACACCTGTACCAGGCGCTGTTCATCCCCGAGCACCAGTAGATCTTCGGGCACCTCATTGAGGTACCGGATGCCCATGCCTTTGTCACTGAGCGACAGCAGGTTAACGGACTCCTCCACGCAGCGGTGGATGGAGACCGGTTCATAACGGTTGGCGTGGGCATGGTTGCCGGTTCGGGCAAAATTCATCAGCGATTGCAGGATGGCAGAAATACGCCTGGTCTGCTGCTGGATCTGGTCGGCAGTGTCCAGGATGTCCGGGTTGTCGGTCTCCAGCTTCAGGTTCTGGGCCAGTGAGGAGATGCCGGTGACCGGGTTGCCAATCTCGTGGGCGACCCCGGCGGCCAGCCGGCCCACCGAGGCCAGCCGTTCACTGTGCATCAGTTCGTCCTCAAGCAGCCGGGTTTCGGTCTGGTCTTCCACCAGGATGATGCTGCCGCCCTCGGTGTGGTCAGGGCCGCTCAGTGCCGCCTTGTGCAGGTTCAGCCAGTGCGGCTTGCCGCGCAGGTCGAGCCGGTGCTTGTACCGGTGCAATTCCTCACCGCGGTTGAAGTCCTCCAGCAACAGGTGCCAGTGTTCCGGCAGGGCCATCAGCCGGGCGCCCACCACATCGTCGGCGGTGATGCCGGTCAGCTCTTCCATGGCATGGTTCCACATCAGGATTTCGCCGTCCTCACCGACGGAGCAGGCGGGAATGGGAAGATTCTGCAGGGTCTGACGGTAATGCCTGCGCAGGTTGTCCAGCTCGCCCGCCAGACCGGTCAGCCGGTTCTGGTAGTCCCCGAGTGCCCGTTCCACATAGCGGATGTCCTGGCCGGTGTTGCCGCGGGCGAGCGGCTTGAAGCCCAGGTGCCTGTGCACCATGTCCCGGGCTACCGAAGGACCGAGCAGGCCGGAGAGGTTGATCTCCACCTGGTCGCGCAAGCGTCGGAGCTGGTAGGGGCGGTACTCGATATTGGGCAGTTTCAGCTGGGCCAGGGCCCGTTCCACTTCCCGTCTGGCTACGCCATAGCCGAGCGGGTCGGCGAGCTGGCGGATAAACTCGGTGGAGGAGCTGGCCAGCAGTTCTCGCCGCTGGGGCCGGGACAGCGCGCCCATGGAGCAGGCCTGGGCGGCACTGGTTTCCTCCGCCGAGCTGGCGCTGAGGATGGAGAACAGGCCGAAGACGGTCACATTCGCGGTGATGCTGATGAACGTGAAGATGTGCCAGTTGCTGTAATCCGGAACCAGCGGCACGTTGAACCAGGCCAGCGGGTTGATGGTGTGGGAGAAGGGCAGAACCAGGGTCGCCAGCCAGATCACGAGCCCGGTAACCAGGCCGGCAATCAGGCCGCGCCGGTTACCCTCCGGCCAGTAGATGACGCCCAGCGCGCCGGGTAGCAGCTGGAGCATTCCGGACAGCGAAATGGCGCCCAGGATAGCCAGGTCCAGCTCTTGGCCCACGGTTTCATGGAACAGCAGGGCAAAGAAGATGATCACCGCTATCAGCAGCCGCTTGACCCACTGCAGCCACCGGTAGATGTCCGCCTGGTCCCGGGGGGTCTTGACCGGAAGCACTACGTGGTTGAGTACCATGCCCGCCAGCGCCAGGGTACTGACAATCATCAGGCCGCTGGCGGCGGACAGGCCGGCAATATACATGAGCAGCGACAGCAGCGGGCTGTCCAGAGCCTGGGCGACACCAAGGACGTAGAAATTGGGGTCGGTGCCCACATCGAGAGCCTGACCACCCCATAGAATCACGGGAACCGGCAGGGCCAGAAGCAGGAGATAAAGCGGCAGGCCCCAGCTGGCCTTGGCCAGGGATTTGGGCGATGGATTTTCGCTGAACGTCATGTGGTACATGTGAGGCAATACCAGGGCGCCGGCGAAAGACATCAGCATCAGGGCCCGCCAGCTGCCGTCGTCGATGGCCAGGGTCATGGTTCCGGTGGCGGCCTTGTTCATGGCGAGCCATAGGTCCAGCCCTTCCATGCCGTCAAAGACCTCAAACAGGACGACTCCGCCAATCGTCAGTAGCGCGCCCACTTTCACCAGGGAGTCGAAGGCGATTGCCAGCACCAGCCCCTGGTGGTTTTCCGAGTTCTGGTTGCGGCGGGCGCCGAACAGGATGGCGAACAGCAACACGATCAGACAGAACAGCAGGCTCATGGCCTTGGGCGAGGTGTCCGGGGCCAGGATGCTGGCGGAGACTGCCACCGCCTGGATCTGCATGCTCAGCAGCGCCAGGATGGCTGCACCGGAACACAGGGTTACCAGGGTGCCGGCCCACTGGCTCCGGTAGCGGTAGGCAAAGAGGTCGGCCAGGGAGGTGAGCTGGTAAGCTCGCGCGATGCGCATGATCGGGTTGAGCAGTACCGGCGCCAGCAGGAAGGCACCACTGATGCCCAGGTAATAGGCCAGAAAACCGTAACCGGTTTCGGCAGCCATGCCGATGGCGGCATAGACCGCCCAGATACCGGCATAGACGCCAAGGCTCAGGGTGTAGACCAGGGGATGGCGTACCCACTGTTTGGGCAGCATGCCCTGTTCGGTAATCCAGGCCACACCGAAAAGCAGGAGCAGGTAAACCAGGCTGGCCAGTACCAGTCCCGAGGCACTAAAACTCATTGGGATCCCGTCGCCATTCAAGCCAGAACCCGATGGCGATCAGTCCCGCCCAGATGACATAGGGGCTGTACCAGACATTACCCGGCGCAGTCCACCAATCCAGGATGTTGGGAGAGAAAATGTATATGGCCAGAACCAGCAGGAAGACCAGACGGTAGATGTACATCAGGCTCAAGGTCCGCACTGAAGTGTAAGAAGGGCTTTATACCACGCCAGTTAGCGGGCTGTCAGGTCGATTGCCTGCCGGCGCCAGTGCTGGCAGGCCCAGGCCAGGATCTCATCCGGGCCTGATGCCTGCAGTGACGCCGGTGGCTCCTGGCCAAGGGCGTCCAGTGCGCGGAACAGGTTTTCGGCGGCCCGTTCATCATCAAGGGCGGGCGCGTGGGTCTGCTTGCTGAGCTTCTGTCCCTGTTCATTGAGGATCACCGGTATGTGCAGCCATCCGGGGGGCTCGGCACCCAGTGCCCGGTAGATCTGTTGTTGCTGCGCGGTCATGTCGAGCAGGTCTGAGCCCCGGACCACGTCGGTAATCCCCTGATCGATATCATCCACCACCACGGCCAGTTGGTAGGCGTAGAAGCCTTCCTTGCGCAGGATAACCGGGTCGTCGAGTTCTGCCTGAACTACCTGGTGTTGCGGGCCAAGCAGCTCATCCTGCCAATGGCATTGCTCCTCGTGCAGGGCAAACCGGACCGCGAAAGGACGGTCGCCCGGCTGGAGCCTGGCTTCCCGGCAGTGATGGGGGTGCCGGCCGCCATTGGCCCGGAGTTCCTTGCGGGAGCAGGGGCAGCGATAGGCATGTCCGCTGGCCAGCAGCCGGTCGATGGCGTCGTGGTAGGCGTCATGGCGCCGGGACTGGAACCGGACTGGCTCGTCCGGAAACAGGCCGTGGGCTTCCAGGCTTCGGAGAATCTGGCCGGTGGCCTCCGGAGGTTCCCGGAGCGGGTCCAGGTCTTCAATGCGAATCAGCCACTGGCCGCGGTGGACCCGGGCTTCAACATAGCTGGCGACAGCGGTAACGAGGGAGCCGAAATGCAGTGGGCCCGTTGGGGAGGGCGCGAAACGGCCCCGGTAGCGTGGGTTGGCCATGGGAAAGTCAGTCTGCCGGTCGCCTTGCGGTTACCGGCAGACAGCTATTGTCGGGATCAGATGCCTGTCTGGCGCTCACGGATCTCGGCGAGCGTCTTGCAGTCGATGCACAGAGTGGCAGTCGGGCGAGCCTCAAGGCGGCGGATACCGATCTCGACACCACACTGATCGCAGAATCCGTAGTCGTCCTTGTCGATCCGGTCGATGGTCTGGTCGATCTTCTTGATCAGCTTGCGCTCACGATCACGGGTACGCAGTTCCAGGCTGAACTCTTCTTCCTGGGTTGCGCGATCACTGGGATCCGCGTAATTTGCTGCGTCTTCCTGCATGTGGTGCATGGTGCGGTCCACTTCTTCCATCAGCTCCTGTTTCCATTGCAGGAGCAGATCTTTGAAGTGCTGCAACATCTCGGCACTCATGTACTCTTCACCCTTCTTCATTTCATAGGGGGTGAAGTTGGTAAAACGTTCGCGTGACTGTTCTGCAGTATTTGCCATTGAACCCGGCCTCTTGTTTGTACTTCACAAGAACGCTTTGCTTCCCATCGTGCCAGCCCGGAGGCTGTGCGATTGTACCCTGGATGAAGCATTCGTCCTGAATCGGGAATTTGCGGAAAATAGCAGATTAGTTACGGGGGTGCCAGCCTTGTGACACTGACTTTTGCGGAGATGACATGAAGTTTTCTGAACCTTTGGTCGAAGGCCGGCTTATTCGTCGCTACAAGCGCTTCCTTGCGGACGTGCGGCTGCCCGATGGTACCGAAGTGACGGCCCATTGCCCCAATACCGGTTCCATGCGCGGCTGCCAGCCGGAAAACGCCAGGGTCTGGCTCAGCGAGAGCAACAATCCCAAGCGCAAGCTGAAGTATACCTGGGAGCTGGTGGAGACCCGGCCCGGAGTCCTGGCCTGCGTGAACACCGCCCGGCCCAATGCCCAGGCCCGGCACGGGATTGACGCCGGCGTGGTGGTTGAGCTGGCCGGGTATGCCGAATGTCGCTCGGAAGTGAAATATGGCGGGGAGAAAAGCCGTATCGATCTGCTCCTGTCCGGCCATGACAGCCGGCCCGATGCCTGGGTGGAAGTGAAGAACGTGACCCTGGACGAGGACGGGGCCGGGTATTTCCCTGATGCCGTCACCACCCGTGGCCAGAAGCATTTGCGGGAGCTGATGGGGCAGGTAGCGCAGGGCGAGCGCGGGGTCCTGTTTTTCGTGGTCAACCACACCGGCATCGACGAAGTCCGGCCTGCCGACCACATTGATCCGACCTATGGCCGGCTGCTCCGGGAGGCCGTTGCCGCCGGCGTCGAGGTGGTCGCCTATCGGGCCGCGCTGGTGAATGGCGAGGGTGAACCTTCGGGCAGCCTGGCACTCACCGAGGCCGTTCCGGTCAATCTGGGAGCCTGATCTGCCACTGGCCGTCCTTTTCCCGAAGCTCCAGGGCGGTCAGGGCATCACCCTGGCATGGACCGGCAATGCACTCGCCGGTGCCGGTCTTGAACAGGGCGCCATGGGTGGAACACTGGAGGAAGAGGTTGTCCGAATCCATGAACCGGCCCGGCATCCAGTTAAGCTCGATGCCAATGTGCGGGCACTGGTTAAGATAGGCTCTGGGTTCGCCGTCATCGAGAAACAGGAAGCCAGTCAGGGGCATTCCCTCCGGTTCCCGGGCCTTGACGGTCAACCGGAACTCGATGAACAGGCCCGGCTGCAGGTCTGAGGTGGAACAGACCGATTGCCAGGGATTGCTGCCTCCAGACATGGAACCCTCGCTGCCTTCTCAGTGGCCCTGCAGACCGAAATGCTGGCGGATGCGGTCCGCCACCGCTTCGGCTACGTGTTCCTGATCGGTGTGCAGGTGAATAGTGTGGGCCTTCTCCATCGCGGTGAGTGGCTCGAACCAGCTTTGCTGGGCATCCAGCAGTTCCTCGGTGGCCTCGGACGCATCCCCGGAACGGCTCCGGATCCACTGCCGGCGCAGGTTCTCGGGTGCCTCGCAGTGCAGCAGGGCAAAGGGCACGGCCTGGTCTTCGGCTACAGCGGCAAACAGGTCCCGCTCACTCTGCTTCAGGGAGGCGGCATCAACCACCACCGGAATGCCGGCGGCCAGAAGTTGGCCTGACAGGTCCGCCAGGCGCTGGTAGGTCCGGGTGGTGGCCTCCTGCGTGTAGAGGCCTTCACCGGTGTCGGACTTGCTGTCCTCCAGAGGCCCCAGGCCATGCAGGCGTTTGCGCTCGACGTCGGAGCGCAGCCGGATCAGTCCCAGTTCCCCGGCCATGGCCGCGCTGACACAGCTCTTGCCGCTGGCAGACAGGCCGGTGGTGGCTAACAGGTACCGGTTCGGAATGGTGCTGTAATCTTCCGCCAGTTGTGCGTAGCTACGGTAGCGCTGCATCAGTTCAGCCTTTTCTTTCTCACCCAAATCCGGATTGCCCAGCGTGAACAGGGCAATCTTGGCCCTGACCATGGCGCGATAGGCCTTGTACAGGGGCAGCAGTGGCAGGGCTTCGAAGTCGCCCCGATATTCCAGGTAGGTGTTCAGGACCCGGTTGGCGAGGGCCGCTTCATCGCGGGATTCCAGGTCCATCAGCAGGAACGCCAGGTCATTGATGACGTCGATCCAACGGAACGGCTCGTTGAACTCGATGCAGTCGAAAACGGTGACTTCGCCTTCGTACACTGTGATATTGGCCAGGTGAAGGTCGCCATGGCACTCGCGGACAAAGCCGTTGTCATGGCGCCGGGCGATCAGCTCCCTGTGGCGTTCAAAGGTGGCCTCGGTCCAGGCTTCGAGGTTGTCCAGCTGCGTCAGCAGGGTTTTGTCGTCGATCAGCGGGCGGATCTGGTCAAAATTCTCCTGCATGGCGGCATAAACCGCTTCCGGAGTGCCCAAAGGCTTGTCATACGCCACCGGTGGCAGCTGTTCGTGGAATTCGGCTGCCTGTCGGGCCACGCTGGTGAGCAGCTCCGGTGTCAGCTGGCCACGTTCCTGCAGGCGATCAAAGAGCTGGTCCTGGTCGAACTGGCGCATCCGGATGGCATACTCGAAGGGTTCTCCGTCTCCGCCGATAACCGGCTGTTCCGGGGT
Source organism: Marinobacter pelagius (assembly GCF_003315345.1). Taxonomy (GTDB): domain Bacteria; phylum Pseudomonadota; class Gammaproteobacteria; order Pseudomonadales; family Oleiphilaceae; genus Marinobacter; species Marinobacter pelagius_A. Next base: position 19,755 of record NZ_QNRO01000018.1, on the reverse strand, counting down.
GCCGGTGACAGGAAGTACTTCCAGATAGAGTTTGCTGGCCAGGCGACGGTTGAGCCGGAGTTCTTCCTCGCAGAAGTGCTTGCGCCGTTCCAGGGTGGAAAAATCGAGGAATCCGAAGTCCATGGGCTTCTTGATTTTGTAGGCGTAATCGCCAGTGAGGATAACCTGGGAAATGTGAGTTTCGATCACCTGGAAATCCCGGACAGGGTGGTCATACAGCGCCGGATTCTGTAGTGCCTGAATCAGCGTATTGCCGGACGTCTCGTTCACGGTGTTCTCCTCGCATTCCCTGAACTCATTGATTTTTGAAGCCCTATCATAACGGGCAGATTACAGAAATAACACACAGCGGGCCTGCCTTACCGGGGTGTCCCTTCGCTATAATCGCGCCATGGCAAAATCAAAGACTCCCCGTAAATCCTCCCGCAAATCCCCGAAGTCCAGCCGCCGGCCGTGGTTCTGGCGCCTGTTTTTCCGGGTCTCGCTGATCGGTCTGGTGTTGCTCGCTGGCTGGATGGTGTACCTGGATGCTGTGGTGACCTCCCGCTTTGAAGGCCGCCGGTTTGAGATTCCCTCCCGGGTATACGCACGGCCCCTGGAACTGTATGACGGAGCCAGCGTCAGCACGGCCGCCCTCCAACGGGAGCTGGAACTTTCCGGTTTCCGCCGGGGGGACGGTGACAAGGCTGGAAGCTACAGTCGCAATGGCAATCGCTTCGTGATCAGCACCCGGGGCTTCCGCTTCCCGGACGGTGAGGAGCCGCGCCGCCGGATTGCCTTCGGCATCTACGGGGATCGGGTCGAGAACTTCCGGGTCCTGAGTGGCGACCCTGCGCCGATCGTGCGCCTGGAACCGGCGCAGATTGGTGGCATCTACCCGACCCACAAGGAAGACCGCATTCTGGTCGAACTGGACAAAGTGCCGGAGCTGCTGCCGGCAACCCTGATGGCGGTTGAAGATCAGCATTTCTATGACCATTTCGGCATTGCGCCCCTGTCCATCGCCAGGGCCATGCTGGCCAACCTCCGGGCAGGAGAGATTGTTCAGGGGGGCAGTACGCTGACCCAGCAGTTGGTAAAGAACTTCTTCCTTACCCGGGAGCAGACCCTGTTGCGCAAGGGTAATGAAGCACTGATGTCGGTGCTGCTCGAATGGCATTATGAGAAAGACGACATCCTTGAAACCTATCTGAACGAGGTTTATCTCGGCCAGGCGGGCACCCGCAGCATCAACGGCTTCGGTCTGGCCAGTCAGTTCTATTTCGGTGAATCCCTCAAGAACATCGAGATTCACCAGATTGCCCTGCTGGTGGGTATGGTCAAGGGGCCGAGTTACTACAATCCCCGCCGGAACCCCGAACGGGCCACGGAGCGCCGGAACCTGGTGATCTCCGAAATGGAAGAGGCCGGGCTGATTGATCCGGGCCAGGCGGCCCGGGCCCGGGGATTGCCACTGGGCGTCAGCGAAAAGCCGTCCTACTCCGAGAACCGGTACCCGGCCTACATAGATCTGGTGCGTCGGCACCTGGCCCGGGATTACCGCGAGGAAGATTTGCGCAGTGAAGGTCTCAGGATTTTCACTACCCTGAATCCGGCCATCCAGTATGCCGCCGAATACGCGGTAGAGGAGACCATGCCAAGGCTCGCCAGCGGTGAAGTCCGGAAGGCACTGGAGGCGGCCCTGGTGGTGACTGCCAAGGACAGCGGCGAAGTGCTGGCTCTGGTTGGCGGCAAGGACCCCGGATTTGCAGGCTTCAACCGGGCCCTGGATGCCGAGCGACCGATTGGTTCCCTGATCAAACCGTTCATCTACCTATCCGCCCTGTCGCAACCGGATCGTTACACCCTCATCACGCCCGTGAATGACAAGTCCTTTGTTCTCGAGTTTGATGATGGCCGGCGTTGGGAGCCCAAAAACTACGATAAGGAGGAGCGCGGAGAGGTGCCCCTGCACGAGGCGCTGTCCAACTCCTACAACCTGCCGGCGGTTCGGGTCGGGCTGGATATCGGTGTCGATGTGGTGGCCGAGACCCTGCAGGCATTTGGCGTGACGTCGTCGATCTCCCGCTACCCGTCGATGCTGCTCGGATCGATTTCCATGACGCCGGTCACCGTGGCCCAGATCTACCAGGGGCTGGCCACTTCCGGGTTCAACACGCCCTTGCGCACCATCCGTGAGGTGACGGATTCACAGGGGGAACCACTGAATCGCTATCCGTTGGAGGTGGATCAGGTGGCTGACCCGGCTGCGGTACACCTGGTGCAGTATGCGATGCAGGAAGTCATGCAAGAGGGCACTGGTCGTTCGGCATACTATACCATCCCTGAACAGTTGACCGTTGCCGGCAAGACCGGCACCACCGATGACGGCCGCGATTCCTGGTTTGCCGGCTTCAGCGGTGACCTGCTGGCGGTTGCCTGGGTAGGCCGGGATGACAATGGCCCGACGTCCCTGTCTGGTGCTTCCGGGGCGCTGCCGATATGGTCTCGGTTCATGGCCGCCGTACCCCAGCATGGTTTCTCACCGGTGGTGCCGGACGGTGTAAACTATCACTGGGTCAACGCCGAAAGGCAGGCTCTCACCGACGAATACTGCGAAAATGCGCGCCTTGTCCCATTCATAGCCGGCAGCGAGCCGGATCAGGAAGTGTCCTGTTCCGGTAACCTGCAGCGTCGAATTCAAGGCTGGTTTGAAGGATTGTTCCGATGAAAGTATCTGTGTTGACCCGTGCGGGCGCCCTGGGCGCCGTCCTCGCTTTGGCAGGCTGTGCCAGCGGTCCTGGCTCCATCTACGTGCCGATTGGTGGCGGGGAGCAAACCAGAGCCCCGGAGCCGCCCCGGACGTCCACCAGCGAGCCGGAAGAGGAGCCGGTGTGGCGCAAGAGCGAACAGCCGGAGGAGGAGCCTACGGTTGTAGAGGAACGCCGGGACACCGCGCCCAGCTACCAGGATTCGGGCGAGAGTCTTTCCCCGGCGGCTAAGAGCCTGGTCAATGAGGCTGATAACCTGCTGGCCCAGGGCAATACCCCCGGAGCCATTTCCCGCCTGGAGCGGGCGCAGCGCATTGCACCCCGTTCGGCGGAGGTCTATTTCAAACTTTCCGAGGCCTACGTGGCAGCCGGTAACCTGGGCAGCGCCGAACAGTTCACTCTGAAGGGTCTGTCGCTGGCTGGTGACAATACCCGTCTGCAGAGAGCGGGCTGGTTATTGCTGGCGGATATTCGCCGGGCCCGGGGGAATGTGGCCGGGGCGGATCAGGCGGAAGCGAGGGCTGCTGCGCTTTAGAAATAGAAAAGGCGCGGATCACTACCGCGCCTTTTCCTTTATCCAAGGAAGATTACTGCTGTACTACTTGGGTATCAAAGTTCGCAGTTGCGGTCTCGCCCTCAACCACTTCTACATTTTGCATTCCCACAAATGTCAGGTCGTCATCGGCGGGTTGTCCATCAGTTGTTTCGACGAAGTCATCGCCGCAAGAATAGCTGACTGTGTAGTCCCCTGTTGGAATGAATGCTGCCGTGTATGTGCTTTCGCTTCCATTGTTGGTTACGGGAACTACAACGAGTGGTTCGTTCGCGCTGCCGATATCATCCGGAGCCTGATCGAACTCCTCATGCACATAGATGTTTCCAATGAAGGATTCCTCCACGGTGGTAACGTCAGTGCATTGCTCGTTGATGAGTTCCGCCGTTACGGTTCCGCTGATCGTCCCTACTGTCGAGTTGTCGACGAGCCTAACCACAGGCTTGAGCTTATAGGTTGTGTCATTCTGTGGATTTACAATGGATTTTCGAACATCAAAGTCGATGGTCAGCGCAACTTCTCCACCGGCCGGAACCACGAAGCCACTGGTCTGTACGCCGCGTGCTGACGGGGTGGTGAGGTCGTAGACAGCACCGTCAATTTCAATGGTATTGTTGGTGCCAACTTCCAGGCGCATCCAACTGTATTCGCCGGCCGGCACTTCCTCATCCTGAATCAGGGCTTCTACGGCACCGCCTTGAAGCTCGAGAAGATTGAGTGGCTGCGGGAAGTCAAATTCATACCGGAGTCGGTCACCCTCGGGTGATTGCAGCACCAGTGCCTCAACTTCGATGTTCACGGCATCAGCATTATCAATCGGGGCGTCCGTGAGCCCTACACTAACACTACCGGTCGATGTGCCACCATCACTACTACCACCACAAGCGGCAATACCCGCTGCCAGTGCAGATACGGCAAAAATCTGGATTGAACGCTTCATACAACCTCCGTGGGTTTTGGTTGAATCTCCCTCAATCCACGACACAAAATCGGTGAGGGTTCCGGAAATTTTGTTAACCTTTCCTCATCTGGCTGTAATGGGCTCGCGGCTTGGTCAGCTCCGTAACTGCAACCGCGGGCCGGTCTGTTATAGACTTGCCGCTTCAACAGCGAACCACACGGGTAGTAACGGTTTTGTCGATTCTCTCCTTCAAGCCAGGTAAAAAACGGCGTTTCGAGATCCTGATCCAGCCCCATCTTGAGCCCATGTACCGTTTTGCCTTCCGGCTGGCGGGGCAGCAGCAGGATGCCGAGGATCTGGTCCAGGATGTGGTGGTCAAACTGTATCCCCGTCTGGATGAGCTGGAGTCGGTGGATCAGTTGCGCCCCTGGTTGAATCGGGTGTTGTACCGGCACTTCATCGACCAGTTGCGGCGAAAGGGCCGGCAGGGTGATCGGCCCATGAGTGAACTGGTGGAGGCTGACAGCCAGGCCGACTGGCTCGACAGCCTTGATGCCGAAGACACCGGGCCAATGGCCCTGCTGGAGCTTGAGCGACTGGGTCCGGAGCTGGACCGGGTCATTGCCACCCTTGAGCCAGACCAGCGTACATTGTTGCTCCTTCACGATGTGGATGGCTGGCGCCAGGATGAGATCGCCGAAATTCTCGATATCCCCCTGGGGACCGTGAAATCCCGCCTGCATCGGGTCCGCGCAGCACTGAGAAAAAAATTACTGCAACAGCTGGAACCAACAGCAAGCGCCGGGCGTGTGGAAAACTGAGGTGATAACTATGTCCTGTCGGGAAATCCGCGTAAGCCTTGTAGCTTACCTGAACAATGAGTTGCCAGCCCAGCACCGGGAGACGGTAGCTGAGCACCTGTCTGTGTGCGCAGCCTGTAGCCGGGCATTGGAGGCGGAACGGCTGCTGGGTGAGAAACTGCAGGTTCGCCAGCGCATTCCCGAGCCGTCACGAGGGTTTGAATCCCGGGTGCTGTCAGCGGCAACAACAGAACCGGACCGGCAGGGGCGCTGGAGCCATCGGGTGGTTGGCGGTGCTATCGCTGCGGCGCTGGCGTTGGGGGTTTCACTGGGTGTGTTTTTGAACCAGGGAACCTCTCCCGAACCACAGCAGCAGCTGGCCGGCCAACAGTCACCGGAGCCTGTGGTTTTCGAGCCCGTTGAGCAGACTGTGAAGCTGGCATTCCGTTCGGGCCAGGCGTTGGACAATGTCACTCTGACTCTTGAACTGCCACCGAATGTGGAGTTGTCTCCATGGCCGGGACGGCAGGAGCTGAGCTGGCAAATCAGTCTGGATGCTGGCGAGAATGTGGTTTCCCTGCCGTTGAGGGTATTGTTTCCCGGCAGGGGAGAATTGGTCGCTCGCCTGAATACGGGGGAGCAGCAAAAGAGTTTCCGGGTCGAGATTCCCGGTTCGATTGAAAATCAGGAGGTGCCGGCATCATGAGATGGTATGTTCCGGTAGCAATGCTCGTTGCGCTGTTGGCGTCCGAGGCCCATGCGCGTGAGGACCTTGATGTCACCATGCGCATGGTGCTCGATGAGCGGACATTGACCGAATCCGTCGTCCGCGAGATCGAGTTGCCTGAACCCGCATCTGTCGAACGTCCGGATCAGGCAAGAGAGAGCCGAGAGGCACCGGGGATGGACATGGCCCGGGATGCCCGTGAGCAGGGCCGCGAATTTGGCCAGGAAATGGCCGATAAGGTCCGCGAATCCGCCGGAGAAAAGCCGGACAGGCCAGAGTTGCCTGAACACGTGCAGGACGTTCGGGACAACCTGCCCGAGGCAGCCAAACCCCGCAATTGATTCTCCTGCCCGCCATGCCATGGCGGGCAGCCATTTTTCAGTCTCCCTGTTATACTTGTCGCGTTATCGTTCGGTAACGCTGGCTTGCCGTCAGCCCGCCGATTCATCCCCCTGATCCGGAAAAAAGGGAAGGTGTTGTTTGCTGGCTGCCTGCCTCACCCGTAAGCTGCTGCTAAGTTGCTCACTCCTGCTTGTCTCCGTGCCGTCACCGGCACAGGACACCTCCGGGGAAACGCCGGCGCAGGCCGACTTTCGCAGAGGTGTCGAGCTTTTCCAGCAAGGTGACCTGAAGGCCGCACGACAACGGCTGGAAGCCGCGCGCGCTGCCGGTCTGGATTCCATGACCCTCCATTACAACCTCGGTGTAGTGTATTACCGACTGGGTCAGCTGGATGCCGCAGAAGAGTCGTTCGCTCGCCTCTTGTCTTCTCCCCATGAAACCCTGGCACGCTATAACCTTGGCCTGATTGCCCTGGCGCGGAACGACGAACCGGTCGCCCGGGATTACTTCCTGTCGGTCATTGAGAGCGACGGCCCTGACAAACTGCAGGACCTGGCCCGGGCCAGGCTTGCAGATATGGGCCGTCAGGTGGCGGTTTCCGACCGTCGTCCCCGTCGCCTTTACCTGGCCGCATCGGGTGGCTACGACAGTAACATTGCCGGTCTCCCGGAGACTGCCACCACCCGGGAGGGCGGCCTGTTCCTGGATGCAGTGGTTGCTGGTAGTGCTCGCCTCCACGGTGACAGGAGCTCCGGCTGGGACCTGGAAGGTGCTTTTTTTGGCCGGGACTATCCGGACGACGATGACTACAACACCAAATTCCTTCAGGGCAAGCTCGCCTGGTCAGAACAGGATGCGGGTCTGAGCCGTCAGTTGGGAGCGGTGTTGAGTCAATCGTGGTTCGGTCCAGACGCGTTCGAGACACGCTATGGCGTGGAGGGTCTTATGGCCTGGACCCGGTGCCCGGTTGCGCTTCCGATCGATGACTGCGATGTGTCCCTGGCTGCTGCCAGAGTGGACGGGGGAAGCTCGTTCGAGGCCTACGACGGCCAGTGGTACCGGCTGCGCGCCAGGGCGGGGCGCTGGTTAGGAGCGTGGAATCTGGAAGGAAAGTACCTCTGGGAACTGAATGACCGGAGCGATCTGACATCGGGAAGCCAGTTTGTCAGTGTCTCACCGCAACATCACGCAGTTGAAGGCGTCGCCCGTTACAGTGTTTGGGGAGATCTTGTGCTGGGCGCCATGGGAGGATTCAGGTACAGCCGTTACCAGGATCCCCACCGTTTGCTGGAAGGCGATATGGTGGTGGTTGAACGGCGCACGGACCGGCGTTGGGAAACCGGAACTTTTGCGGAGTATGGCCTGAGCCGGCGCTGGTTGCTGCGGGGAGAATGGCTGTTCAGGGACAACAGCAGTGAGATAGACAGTTACAGTTACCAGCGCCACACCTTCATGGTGACGCTGGAGGGCGTGCTCTGAGTCCGGCCAAGCGGCCGGACCCGGAGTGCTGCAGTTACAGTGTCGCCATCACTTTGCGGGCCGCGGCAATCGTGTGCTCGATATCGTCGTCGGTCAACGCCGCACTGGTAAACCCTGCCTCGAAGGCCGACGGTGCCAGATAAACCCCTTCTTTCAGCATGCCCTGGAAGAACTTCTTGAAACGCTCCACGTCGCACGCCATCACCTGATCGAAGCGGGTGACTGACGCTTCCTCGGTGAAGAAGAAACCGAACATGGCGCCGGCGCTCTGTACCGTCATCGGAATGCCAGCTTCGTCAGCCGCCTGTTTCAGGCCATCGCGCACGGCGTTGGTCCTTTCCGTGAGCCGGTCATGGAAGCCGGGCTCGGAAATTGCGTTGAGTGTGGTCAGGCCCGCTGCCATGGCCAGCGGGTTACCGCTCAGGGTGCCGGCCTGGTAAACGGGCCCCAGGGGCGAGATGTGCTCCATGATTTTTCGCTTGCCGCCGAAGGCACCGACAGGCAGGCCGCCACCGATCACCTTGCCCAGGGCGGTCAAATCCGGGGTGACACCGTAGTAACCCTGAGCGCCGCCCAGGGACACCCGGAAACCGGTCATTACCTCGTCAAAGATCAGAACAGTCCCATGCTGGTCACAGACCTCCCGTAATGCTTCCAGGAAGCCCGGAACCGGCGGGATGCAGTTCATGTTGCCGGCAACCGGCTCCACGATGATCGCTGCGATCTGGTCACCCATTTTCTCGAACGTATCCCGGACTTCGTCGATGTCGTTATAGGTCAGGGTCAGGGTATGCTCCGCCAGGCTGGCGGGAATGCCCGGGGAGTTGGGAACACCCAGGGTCAGCGCACCAGAACCTGCCTTTACCAGCAGTGAATCCACGTGGCCGTGGTAGCAGCCCTCGAATTTCACGATCTTGTCCCGGCCGGTGTAGCCCCGCGCCAGGCGGATGGCACTCATGGTGGCTTCGGTACCGGAGTTCACCATGCGTACCAGATCAATGGAGGGCACCAGTTCGCACACCTTCTTGGCCATTTCGGTCTCGATAGCGGTGGGAGCACCATAGCCGACGCCAAGGTCAACCTGGGTATGCAGGGCCTGCTTGATGCGCGGATCGGAGTGGCCGAGGATCATCGGGCCCCAGGAGCCGATGTAGTCAATGTAGCGGCGGTCGTCTTCATCAAACAGGTACGCGCCTTCGGCATGCTTGAAGAAAATCGGGGTGCCGCCCACGCCGCGAAAGGCCCTTACCGGTGAATTCACGCCACCGGGTATGTATTTTTGCGCCTCTTCGAACAAGGTTTCGGAGTGTGTCATGGTTCGGCTCCTGTTAATCCGATAATGAGAAAAGTGGATGGTGGGCAGCGAACAGCCGCCCGAAGGCTCTCGCCTTCTGTTCAATCTGTTCCGGTGTGCCTCCGAACACGCCACCGACCGAAGCCAGCAAATCGGCTCCCGCCCGAATCAGAGGAGCACCATTGTCTGCTGTTACCCCGCCGATGGCCGTGACCGGTTTGCCGAGGTGTTTTGCTTCGGTCAGGACTGCCGGATCTGCTCCGGGCGCATCCGGTTTGGTGCTGGACGAATAGAAGCGTCCAAACGCCAGGTAATCGGCTCCCTCGGCAAGTGCACGGTGGGCCAGTTCCAGCCTGGCATGACAGGTGACACCAATAATCGCATCTTCACCCAGCAGTTGGCGGGCCAGCGCCAGCGATCCGTCGCCCTGACCGAGATGGACGCCGGCGGCTCCGATGCGCTTAGCCAGTTGGGGATCATCGTTGATGATCAAGGGCACACCGGCATTACTGCAAATGGCCTGAAGGTCCCGGGTCTGGCTCAGCCGCTCTGGCCACGGAGCGGCTTTCTCCCGGTATTGTACCAGCACGGCGCCTCCGCGCAGTGCGGCTTCCACGGATGCCCGCAGACGATCAGGCGGGGTGAGTTTGCTGTCGGTAATGGCATACAGGCCGGGACGGAGACCTTTTCCTAGCGTTCCCACAGGATACCCCGGTCCGGAACGGGCTGGCCCTTGCCAACGTCCAGGGCATGGAGAATCGCCCGGTTGACGTAATTCTGGGCCTGGGAAATGGCGGCACGGGCCGACAGCCCCGATGCCCGTCCGGCGGCAATGGCCGCGGCCAGGGTACAGCCGGTGCCATGGTATTCGCCGCCCACGCGCTCGATCTCCCAGCGCATGGGCCCCGGGTTGTGGTTATACAGGGTATTGATGATGTGCAGGCCGGTACCGTGGCCGCCGGTGGCCAGCACCGATTCGCAGCCCCTATCCATCAGGTGCTTCGCTGCCTGCTCCGGTTCTTCGCTGCCACCGAGCATGGCCAGTTCAATACCGTTTGGTGTGATCATCTCGGCCAGTGGGAACAGGCGTTCCTTCATGGCAGTGATGAGGGCTTCGTCCGCCAGGTCGCCACCGCCGGCGGCTTTGATGACCGGGTCGGTGATCACCGGAATTCCGGGTCGGACCTTGATGAATTCCACCAGAACGTCGACTACCTCGGCATTCCCCAGAGCCCCGGTCTTGATGGCATGGATGGGGGCATCCGCTGCAATGCAGTCCAGTTGTTTGCGAATCAGTGCGCTGTCCACAGGCTGGGCGTCATAGACGTTACGGGTATCCTGTACCGTCAGGCAGGTAAGTACTGGCAGGGGGTGACAACCCAGGGAGGTGATGGCCTGGATATCGGCCTGGATGCCGGCGCCACCGGAGGGGTCTAGTCCGGACAGCACAAGAACCTGGGGACGAGTGTAGCGTTTGATGGCTCTGCTCCTTAAAACGGTTTGACGACAGCGAGTATCACCACAGCAAGCAAGACGAAGACGGGCAGCTCATTGAACCAGCGATAGAACACATGGCTTCGGTGGTTCATGTCATCCCGGAACACCTTGACCAGATGGCCGCAATAAAAGTGGTAGACGATCAGCAGGGCAACCAGCACCAGTTTGGCATGCAGCCAGCCCTGGCTGAAATAACCGGAGACATTGTAACTGATCAGCCAGATGCCAAGGGCTACCGTGGCGATCATGGACGGGGTGGTAATGCCCCGATACAGCTTGCGCTCCATGATCTTGAAGCGGTCTCGCCCCGGCTGGTCCTCACAGGCAGCATGGTAGACAAACAGCCGCGGCAGGTAGAAAAGGCCGGCGAACCAGCACACCATGGCAATTATGTGGAAGGCTTTTACCCACAGCATCCGTTAACTCCGTCGGTATTGGTAGTAGCTTTCGATGTCAGACTTCAATACCACGCCGTACACCCTTTGGATCATGGGCGCGACGTGCCGCTGCACGTAAAGGGCCTCGGCATTGGTGGAATCGAATTCGTTCAGGGCTTCCTCGAGGGTCGCCTGGTATTGTACCGGGGCAACGTCCCGACGGTTAGCGGGGATGTCCATAAGATCGATGGATTCCGGCATCTCGGTCCCCTCTTCGGCTGCGGTTTCCTCGGTATCTTCCAGGTATCGGGCCAGGTCCACCGCCGGGAGCAGGGCGGTGGGGCCATTGCTTCCTTCAACGATCAGCCACTTGGGCTCGGACTTGAGGACCTTGCGGGCTTCCTCAATGGAGAGGTGCCGTTCTGTGCGCAGGATGTTGCGGTCCATGATGGCGCCGACCGATACCCGGCGAAGTGCCTGGATGACCGGCGAGTTCTGGTAACTCAGACCCTGGCTTTTGAGAATGGTCAGGAACAGTGACTTCTTGCCGAAGGCCTCGCTGGTGACCAGACTGGCCGTGGTGATGATCAGCATGGCGGGCAGGATGATGTTCGGGTTGCGGGTCAGCTCCATCACCGCCATCAGTGCGGCCAGGGGAGCCTGCAGCACCGCCCCCATCATCGCCCCCATACCCAGCATGGCGTAGAAGCCCACGGAAGAAGCAATGTCTGGTGCAATTTGCGCCCCCACGAGGCCCATGGCTCCGCCCAGCGTCGCTCCCATGAACAGGGTCGGGCCGATGACGCCGCTGGGCATGCCGAGCCCGATGCTCAGGGAGGTAATCACCAGCTTGGCCACGCCGGCAGATAACAATAGCCAGAACCCCAGGTTACCGTTGATGGTTGCGTTGACCGTGTCGTAGCCGATGCCCATGGTTTCCGGGATGAACACCGCGAACGGCACCATCAGGGCGCCGGCGATGCCGATACGCAGAAGCACCGGTTGGTGGTGGTGGCGGCCCATGGCGTCCACCAGCTGGATGAACAGCGCCGCGGCAATACCGATGATTACTGCAATGGCGAGGATCCAGGGAATCTCCATCAGGGAGTTCATGGTCAGAGCCGGAACGCTGAAAGCGGGCTCCGATCCATAGACCGCCTGGCTGACGATGGCCGCACTCACCGCGGCCAGGATGATCGGGGTGAAGCCGGCAATGGTGTATTCCATCATCACCACTTCCATGGCAAAGAGCACGCCGGAAATGGGCGTATTGAACGAGGCGGAGATGGCAGCGGCACAGCCGCAGGCCACGAGGGTCCGGATGCTGTTGTTGGGCAGGCGCATCCATTGCCCCATCAGACTGGAGAACGCTGCGCCCAGATGCACGGCGGGCCCCTCCCGGCCCGCTGACTGGCCGGTTACCACGGTGCTGACGCCGGAGACAAACTGTACGATGGCGCTGCGCAACGAGATGTAACCCTGGTGGTAATTCAGGCGCTCCATCACGTGGACAATACCGACCTTGCGGTCGTGTATGGCCAGTCGGTGCAGCATCAGGCCCAGAGCAAGGGCACCGGCGAGCGGTAACAGCCCGCGAGTCAGGATATCCAGCTGCTCGAAAGATTCGGAACCGGCACCAGGCAGGAAGTGTTCAAGGGGCCACTCGATGGCGAGCCGGAACAGCAGAATTACGCCGCCGGTGATCAGGCCCGATAAAAGACCCAGCACCGCAAGTTGCGGCAGCGCGTCGACACCCGAAAGCCTGCGGCGGAATACGGGGATCAGGTTTTCGGTGATCTGGTGCCAGATATTCCGCATGATCGCAGGGATTCCGGTTCAGGTATGACGGTGTGTTAACGGGTTTGTGACAACATTGTAGCGGTCGGCCTCCGCGCTGCAATAAGTCGTTGGTTTATCATGGTAGACTAGACCACCAAACTTCCAATTCCTGATTCGACGTCGCTGGAGAAAATGGTGATTAAAGTAGGCATCGTTGGTGGCACCGGCTATACCGGTGTGGAACTGCTGAGAATCCTGGCCGTTCACCCGGAAGTAACTGTCAGCTGCATAACTTCCCGCTCCGAGGCCGGTATGCCGGTCGCCGATATGTACCCCAATCTGCGCGGGCACTTCGATCTCGAGTTTTCCGAGCCTGATGCCGGCGTGCTCAAGGCGTGTGACCTGGTGTTCTTTGCCACGCCCCACGGTGTAGCGATGCGTATGGTGCCTGAACTGATGGAAGCAGGCGTGCGCGTCGTTGACCTGTCTGCGGATTTCCGGCTCAAGGATCTGGACGTCTGGGCCCAGTGGTACGGCATGCCCCATGAAACCCCGGAGTGGGCGGAAAAGGCTGTCTATGGCCTGCCGGAAGTGGTCCGTGACGAGATCCGCAGTGCCCAGCTGGTTGCTAACCCCGGCTGTTATCCGACCGCGGTCCAGTTGGGTTTCCTGCCTCTTCTGGAGCAGGGACTGGTTGATCCTTCGCGCCTGATCGCCGATGCCAAGTCCGGCGCCAGTGGCGCAGGGCGCCAGGGCAAGATCGGTATGTTGCACGGTGAAATTGGCGAGAGCTTCAAGGCCTATGGTGCATCTGGCCACCGTCATCTGCCGGAGATCCGCCAGGGCCTGACCGGAGCCGCCGGCAGCCAGGTGGGTGTCACCTTTGTGCCGCACCTGATTCCGATGATTCGCGGCATCGAAGCCACGCTTTATGCGGAGCTGAAAGATCCTTCCGGTTTCGACCGTCTGCAGGCCCTCTACGAGGAGCGTTACCGGGACGAGCCGTTTGTTGATGTGATGCCCTTTGGCAGCCACCCGGAGACCCGCAGCGTTCGTGGTGCCAACCAGTGCCGGATGGCCCTGCACCGCCAGGAAGACAGCAACATCGTGATCGTTTCGTCGGTGATTGATAACCTGGTTAAGGGTGCGGCCGGTCAGGCAGTCCAGAACATGAACATCATGTTCGGCTTCCGGGAAACCATGGGGCTCGAAGCTCCGGCGTTACTGCCTTAAGGACGATCCGTGAGCGAACCACGCAAACCGGCGGAAGAGTATGTGGTCATCCGCCATCGTCCCGGGTACCGGATTCGCCGTACCGCCATCCTGTTAACGTTTACGGTGATCGCTGCGCTTGCCGGCTATGCGGCCGGGCTTGCGCAGGGTGGTTTCCGGTTCTCCAATGTCTCGGCCTCCAACGAGGTGCTGGAGGAGGAGCTCGATGATCTCCGAAGCAACTACAAGGAGGCGCGCCAGCAGCTGGTAAACCTGGAGCGGGGCAAGGCAATTGATGCCCAGGCGCTGAAACAGGCACGGACAACCATCGTCGAGCTGGAAACCCGCATCGCATCACTGAAGTCTGATCTGACTTTCTATAAAAATATCATGGCGCCGTCCGAAACCAGCAAGGGCCTCCAGGTGGACAGCCTGACCCTGGCTCCGGACTACCAGCCTGGTGTCTGGGATTTCAAGCTGGTCCTGATCCAGGTTGGCAATAACAAGAACTACATTTCCGGCGTGGTGGCAGTTAATGTCATCGGCATGCGCGACGAAGAGAAAGAAGTCATTGCCCTGCGTGATCTGTCTCAGGATATTGAGGATCTTGGCGTAAAATTCCGTTTCCGCTTCTTCCAGAATGTGGAGGGAACCCTGGCGCTGCCGGACGATTTCGAGCCAGTCGAAGTCCAGGTGGTGGCACAAGCCGAGGGCCGCAAATCCTCGCAGGCAGAACGAACCTTTGACTGGGATGATTTAACGGAGAATTGAAATGCTCGGTAAGAAAAAGCAGCAAAAGCCACGTCGGCCCACTGGCCATTTTGACACCCTGGTTTCCTCACGGACCACGGTAGAGGGAGATGTGAAATTCTCCGGCGGATTGCATGTGGATGGCCGGATCAAGGGCAAGGTCGTGGCCGAAGAAGGCAGTGATGCCGTACTGCGTATATCGGAAGTTGGCGAGGTCACCGGCGATATCGTCGCTCCCCATGTCATTATCAATGGTACGGTCAACGGTGACGTCTACGCCTCCGACCACCTTGAACTGGCGGAAAAGGCAGCCATTAACGGCAACGTCTATTACAACCTGATCGAGATGGCGATGGGCGCTACGGTCAATGGCAATCTGGTTCATCAGCGTGAGCCAGTGGGCCTGCTGACCAAGGATCGTTCCGGGCATTCGGAAGCGGCCACTCAGCCTGACGAGATAGCAGAGGAAGCGGTGGAAGATGGTGGAAAGTCCGAATAGTTGATTGTTTTAGTCAGGAATACCATAATCGCTACTTTGTAAACGATGTTTCCGGAGGCGAGCTTGAGTGCAGTTCAGCAACAGATGGCTACCCCACTGTTTTTCAGTGACAGTGCCGTTGCCAAGGTACGTGAATTGATTGAGGAAGAGGGCAACCCCGATCTCAAGTTGCGCGTCTTTGTCACCGGTGGCGGCTGTTCCGGATTCCAGTACGGCTTTTCTTTCGACGAGAGTCAGGAAGAGGACGACACAGTTATCGAGCGTGACGGGGTTGTTCTGCTGGTGGACTCGATGAGCTACCAGTATCTGATCGGTGCGACCATCGAGTACCAGGAAGGTTTGCAGGGCTCCCAGTTTGTAGTGCAGAACCCTAACGCCACCTCAACCTGCGGCTGCGGCAGCTCCTTTTCCATCTGATTCAGGCCGGGTAAATGGCTCCCAGAATCCGGGGGCCATTTGCACCGGTTACTTCCGGAAGGTTTCCCGGTTTTCCCTCCAGAGCCTGCTTTGCCAGCCAGGCGAATGCCACCGGTTCCACCCACTGGGGATCAAGCCCCAGTTCAGACGTTTCCGCCAGGCGTGCGGGTGGCAGTGTTCGGGCCAGCGTACGCATCAGTTCCGGGTTACGGGTGCCGCCGCCGCAGGCATAGACCGTATCCACGCCTGTTTCCGGCATCTGGTCAGCAATAGTCAACGCGGTGAGTTCCAGCAGAGTCCTCTGGATGTCCTCAGGTTTGAGCTCCGGATGGCGGGCGATCATGGTCTTTATCCAGCCGAGGTTGAACTTCTCCTTGCCGGTGCTCTTGGGCGGTGTGCGCTTGAAGTACGCATCGGAAAGCATGTCATCCAGCAGCGCCTGATCCACCTTCCCCTCCAGCGCCCAGTGTCCGTCCGCATCATAGGGCCGGCCGGTCTGGTCCAGGCACCAGGCGTCCATCAGGGCGTTGGCAGGGCCGGTGTCGAAACCGGTAACCACTCCCGTGCCTTGGGCCGGGATCCAGGTGATGTTGGCAATGCCCCCCAGGTTCAGGATGCACCGGTTTTCTGACTTTGATCCGAAGAAGGCCTTGTGGAACGCTGGCACCAGAGGCGCGCCCTGGCCCCCGGCGGCCATATCCCGGCTGCGGAAATCACCCACGGTGGGGATGCCCGTGGCCTCGGCAATGACAGCCGGGTTACCGATCTGGAAGGAGAAGGGGGCTGAACCGGAAGGCTGGTGACGGATGGTCTGGCCGTGGCTGCCAATGGCGCGGATACTGCCCGGTGCCAGATCGGAATCTGCGATCGCTCTGGAGGCTGCCTGGCCGAACAGCTGACCGGTCAGGGTGTTGAGTTCCCCGATTTCATCCGGGCTGGCCTGGTTCTGGCTGGCATTGAGCAAGCGCTGGCGGAGTTCGTCCGGGTAACTGAGACAGTGAGTTGCGTGAATCTGGACGGTGCGGTCCCGGAAGGACACCAGCACGGCGTCTATGCCATCCATGCTGGTGCCGGACATCAGCCCGAGCCAGGCTTCCATGGTTTCAGTCTTCCCGAGCCATAGCCAGTTGCTGGTAGTTTTCGCGGAAGACGTCGAACTGGGCTACCCGCTGCTCGGTCACCTGCTTGAACCGGGCCATTTCTGAGGCAGGCACCGGCTTGGCGTCCGGGAGATCCACGGTGCGCGAGTTACGCGGTGAGCCATTAAGGCGGAACTCATAGTGCAGGTGCGGGCCGGTAACCATGCCCGAGGAGCCAAGATAGCCAATTGTCTGGCCCTGTTTGACTCTGACACCTTTTTTCATGCCTTTCGCCAGGCCTCTCATATGAGCGTAGAGGGTGGTGATGTTATTGCCGTGTTGCAGAATGATCGTACGGCCATAGCCACCTTTCCAGCCTGCAAAGCGAACGGTGCCATTGCCTGCCGCCTTGATCGGTGTGCCCGGAGGTGCGGCGTAGTCGGTACCTTCATGGGGGCGAACTACGTCCAGTACCGGGTGTCGGCGCTGCAAGTTGAATGACGAGGATACTCGAGCGTTTATCGGGGTGCGCAGAAACGCCTTGCGCATGCTCTTGCCCTCAGGGGTGTAATAGTCGCTGTCACCATTGCTGTCGGTATACAGCAGCGCCAGATTCTCTTCACCCTGGTTTACGAAGCGTGCCGAGAGGATGCGGCCGGTACCGAATTTCTCTCCGTCGACGTAGAGTTCCTCGTAAACCACTTCGAACCGATCGCCCTTGCGAACGTCATACACGAAATCAATATCCCAGCCGAAGATGCCAGCCAGTTCCATGGTCAGGCGGTCATTCATGCCGGCCTCGCGAGCGGCCAGGTACAGGGAGCCGTTAATCACGCCGGAAGCAAAAGCCGGACGAGCCTCGGGTTTCCGCATGTCGGTTTTGCCGGTGAAGCCGTCTTCATTACGGGTGATCTTGAGGGTCTCAAGCAGGTTGCGCTGGAGTTCGACACCGGCCAGTGCCCCATCTTCATCGGTGGCAAAACGGATAGTCTCACCCGCATAAAGGCGTTGCAGCTTCTCGGCCTCACCATCGCCATGGATGACGGAAAGCATAATGCCATCGTCAAAACCGGCTTTCTTGAACAGCGATGACAGCGTATCCCCGGATTTGATCTTGAAAGTCTGCCAGTCCAGCTCCGGCTCTGCCGGCGCGGCGGCAACCAATTCTTCCGCTGTTTTTCCTTCCGATGCTTCGGAAAGTTCCGGTTTTGCCGGCGCAGAGGTAACCGACTGGGCCTGGCTGGGAGTATCTGCCAGTTGGCCTTCCGCTTCTGATACGGTGCCCTGCTCAAGGTCCAGTGCATAGGACATGCGCTTGGCTTCAACATTGCTGCTCGGGCTCATCAGTACGGCAGCTGTCACCACAACGGTTGTAGCAGCGGCGAGGGTAATATGGGTCTTGGGAAACTTTTTCAGCACGTATCGCACCCGTTTTAATCGGTATTCCGGCAGGTTGAACTACCTAATTAAAGCTGTTGTTCAAGTATAGACCAACAGATTACCGTATAAAATGCATGCGGGACAGCGTGGAACATTACGGTTGCTGCTCCATCCTCCGGATTTCTTGTGACGTCACTGCTATAATACGCCGCCCTGTTCACTCAGGGCTGTGTAATATTTGAGCGGTTACTTTAGCAAGTGCACGGCAAAATCGCAGATTTCTTTTGTTGAAGTCTGTAACGGTCTGAATCTTTCACCACATTAACGGGGACGTGTAGTTCATGGCATCTGTAGATGAAGCGTTGGCCGTCATCAAGCGCGGCGTTGACGAACTGATTCCGGAAGAGGAGCTCGTTGAGAAGCTGAAGCAAGGTCGGCCCCTGCGTATCAAGGCGGGATTCGATCCCACGGCACCGGACCTTCATCTCGGCCACACCGTCCTTATTAACAAGTTGCGCCAGTTCCAGGATCTCGGGCACGAGATCATTTTCCTGATTGGCGATTTCACCGGGATGATTGGCGATCCCACTGGTAAAAGTGCTACGCGGCCGCCCCTGACCGAGGAGCAGGTTCGCGAGAATGCGGTTTCCTATAAAGAGCAGGTGTTCAAGATCCTGGATCGCGAGAAGACCCATGTGGTTTTCAATTCCGACTGGATGAGCAAGATGACCGCTGCCGACATGATCAAGCTGGCGGGCCAGTACACCGTTGCGCGGATGCTGGAGCGTGATGACTTCACCAAGCGTTACCGGGCCGAGCAGGCCATTGCCATTCACGAATTCCTGTATCCGCTGGTTCAGGGTTACGACTCTGTTGCGCTCGAGGCGGATGTCGAACTTGGTGGTACCGATCAGAAGTTCAATCTGCTGATGGGGCGAATCCTGCAGAAGCATTACGGTCAGGAACCGCAGGTGATTCTGACCATGCCGATCCTGGAGGGGCTGGATGGCGTCCAGAAGATGTCCAAGTCCCTGGGCAACTACGTTGGTGTAAATGATGCTCCCGGTGAAATGTACACCAAGCTTCTTTCCATGCCGGATGAGCTGTTGTGGCGCTACTTTGAGTTGCTGAGCTTCCGGCCGCTGGCTGAAGTGGAGGAATTCCGTAAGGCTGTCGAGGGTGGCGCCAATCCTCAGGACTACAAGAAATTGCTGGCGGAAGAGATTATCACTCGCTTCCATGGTGAGGATGCAGCGAAGACGGCGCACAAGTCTGCCGGTAACCGGGTTGAGCTTGGTGAGATTCCCGAGAATGTTCCGGAAGTGAAGGTCTCCCTCGAAGGGCAGGGTGAAATCCCGATGGCTGCCGTTCTTCGTCTGGCTGGTCTGGTAAAGAATGGCGCTGCCGCCAGGGACGTCCTCGGACGGGGAGCTGTCTATGTAGATGGCAAACAGTTCGAGGGTGGCCGCATGTTTGTAGAAGGTGATGACTGCGTCATCCAGGCCGGCAAGAAGAAAATTGCCAGGGTTTTGATTACTGCGTGATCGATTTGGTTGCGCTGCAACCAGGGCAGCGGCGAATTTGCATTTTTTTCAGATTCGTCGTTGACAGTTTCCCTGAGGGCTGTAGAATGCGCACCACTTCTGAGGGACAAGCCACTGAGACAGGGGCGGCCCGAGGGAGTAACTGCTTGAAAGCTTTGAAGAAAATGGTTTAAAGATTTCTTCAGAAAGCGGTTGACAAGGTGGCGGTTCAGTGTAGAATGCGCGCCTCGTTTGAAGCAGTAAGCCGGACGGTTTTTAGCGGGTTTGAGAGATTTGAAAACGCTGAAAATTAACGGTTGACAGGGTCGGGATTCGATGTAGAATACGCGGCCTTGATTGAGCAGACGCTCAACGCTCTTTAAAAAGTTAACCAAG
>NZ_QNRO01000017.1 GCF_003315345.1 Marinobacter pelagius | reverse complement strand
AACTCAACTACGGAGTCGATCTATCAACCATCTGAGGGTGGTATCAGATTGATGGGGTGAAGGTGCCCCATCAACCATTAAATCCGTATACCCTCTTTATCATTCTGCCGCTGTGAATTATGCGGCGCTCCAAACGAAAAAAGGCAGATCGGTGGAATACCGATCTGCCTTTCTTGTGTGGTAGCGGGGAGCAGGCGCGATTGAGCGCCTGCGGCAGCGGCTAATCGGCGCGAAGCGCCAAAAAAAGCGCTGACTCAAAAGCCCCCGCTCAAAAGCAACAAGGCCCGCATCTGCGGGCCTTGTTTCAATAATGGTAGCGGGGGCTGGATTCGAACCAACGACCTTCGGGTTATGAGCCCGACGAGCTACCAGACTGCTCCACCCCGCATCAAAACTGGTTGTCTTTCGGGGCTGGCCCCGATCAACGTGGCGCGTATATTAAGGACCGGGAGCGGGTCTGTCAATTGTTAATTTTCGAACAAATCCGTGGGGAAGATGAGTTCCTCGGCGGGCGTTCTACCTGGGGCTTTGTAGAGCCCGACGGTATCGATCACTTCCTGTACTGGTCGGAAGGAACGACGGTGTTCCGGCGTCGCTCCCAGGCGCCGTAGCGCTTCGAGATGCACGGGGGTGGGATAGCCTTTGTGCTTGCCCAGTTCGTAGCCCGGGTAACGCTCTTCGAGCTCTTCCATTTCCCGGTCACGGGTAACCTTGGCAAGAATGGAGGCGGCGCTGATTTCGGCGACTCGGCTGTCGCCCTTGATCACGGGCTCTGACGGCCAGTGCCATTTGGGGCAGCGATTGCCGTCCACCAGCACATACTCCGGCGGGATGGCCAGGCCGGCAACGGCGCGCTCCATGGCGAGCATGGTGGCCTGGTAGATGTTGAGCCGGTCGATCTCGGCTGCCTCGCAGCGGCCCAGACTCCAGGCGGCGGCTTTTTCGATGATTTCGTCGTACAGGGCGAGGCGTTTTTTCTCGGTGAGTTTTTTCGAATCCGCGAGGCCGGCGATGGGTTTGTCCGGATCGAGGATGACGGCGGCTGTGACCACCGCACCGATCAGCGGGCCGCGGCCAACTTCATCGACGCCGGCCAGCAACCGGCCCTGGTATCGGCATTCGAATGGGGGTAACTCTACCTTTGCCATCCGGCTCTCTCCTCCAGCAGCCCGGAGACGGCCTCAGCGGCCTTTTCGTCGGCATTCTGGCGCAGGGTCAGGTGCAACTCGGTAAAGGCTTTCTGCAGCCGCTCCCGCTCTTCGAGGTTCTCCATACGCTCCAGCACGGCCGCGCCCAGGGATTCCGCGGTGGCATCGTCCTGGAGCAGTTCCGGAACCAGAGCTTCTTTCGCAAGCAAATTCGGCAGTGCAACGTGGGGCACTTTCACCAGGCGGGAGAGCAGCGCATAGCTCATGTTGCTCAGGCGGTAGCCGACCACCATGGGTTTCTTCAGCAACATGGCTTCCAGGGTCGCGGTGCCGGAGGCCAGCAGGACCACATCGGAGGCGGCCATCACTTCCCGGGATTGGCCGCGCACGATGGTAACCGGCAGTTTTACTTCCAGGGATTCCACCAGGGCCTGAACCTGTTTCTCCCGATCCCGGTTCACACAGGGAATCACCAGCTGGATATCCGGGCGGCGCTCCTGCAGCCAGCGGGCGGCTTCCAGGAACAGATTGCCGAGGCGCTCCACCTCCCCTGCCCGGCTGCCCGGCAATACCGCCAGTAACGGGGCATTCTGGTCCAGTCCGAGTTGCTCCCGGGCTTTGCCGGTATTCGGCTCGAGGGGAATCCTGTCGGCCAACGGATGGCCCACAAACGCCACGGGCACATTGTGCTCTTCGTAGAAGCGAGCCTCGAACGGAAACAGGGTGAGCATGAGATCGACTGATTTGGCGATCTTGAAGATACGCTTCTGGCGCCAGGCCCAGACAGAGGGGCTGACGTAATGCACGGACGGAATCCCCGCCTCCCGGCAGCGCCGTTCGATGGCCAGGGTGAAATCCGGGGAGTCGATGCCGATGACCACATCGGGCCGGTTGGTAAAGAAGTAATCAAACAGCCGGGCGCGGATGCTGAACAGTTCCCGGATCCGGCCCAGTACTTCCACCAAGCCCATTACGGATAGCCGTTCCATGGGCACGAGCGAGTGGAAGCCTTCAGAAATCATTTCCTCGCCACCGATACCCACAAACCGGGCTTTCGGATAGCGGCGCCTGAGGGAACGGATCAGGCCGGCACCGAGGATGTCCCCCGATGCCTCGCCGGCGATCATGGCGATGATGAGCTTGCGCTCGCTGACGATGGACGATGTGGTGGTTTCCGTCACCGGAAGGCTCCGGTTGGTCAGCGAATGATGCCGCGGTGTGCTCCGCGCAGGGATTCAATCAGCGGGCGTACTTCCGGCACGTCGCTGTAGTTCTTCTGCAGCTCTTCAAGCGCCTGCTCGGTGGTTAGACCCTGGCGGTAGATGGCCTTGTAGGCGCGACGGAGTGTGAGCAGTGCGTCTTTGCTGAAGCCACGGCGCTTGAGGCCTTCGGCGTTCAGGCCGTGAGGCTCGGCGGACTGGCCGCTGGCCATGACGTAGGCCGGGATATCCTTGAGTACGATGCTGCCACCGGCGGCCATACTGTGGGGGCCGATGTTGCAGAACTGGTGCACCATAGTGCCGCCACCCAGAATGGCGAAATCACCCACCGACACGTGGCCGGCCAGGGTCGCACAGTTGGCCAGGATGGTGTTGTCACCCACGATGCAGTCGTGGGCCACGTGCACGTAGGCCATCAACAGGTTGCCGTTGCCGATGCGGGTCTCGCCGCGATCCTGGATGGTACCCCGGTGAATGGTGCAGTTCTCGCGGATGACGTTGTTGTCTCCGATCACCAGAGTGGTGGGCTCGCCAGCGTATTTCTTGTCCTGGCACTCTTCCCCGACACTGGAGAACTGGAAAATCCGGTTATTGCGGCCGATTACGGTCGGCCCCTTGATCACCACGTGGGAAAGGATTTCAGTACCTTCACCGATTTCCACGCCTGGGCCGATGTAACTCCACGGGCCAACGGTCACGTTGTCCGCCAGCTTGGCTGATGGGTCTACAATCGCTTGAGGATGGACACCCGACCAGTCATTTGTCGCCATCAAACTTCTCTCTCAGCGGTCAAGATTTCTGCCGTGCAGACGACTTCCCCGTCGACCAGCGCTCGGCATTCGAATTTGTAGATGCCGCGCTTGCCGGAGAGGAACTCCGCTTCCATGTCGAGGCGATCTCCGGGCAGCACAGGGCGCTTGAACCGGGCCTTGCTGGACCCGGCGAGGTATTGTACCACGCCGTCAGATGGTTTCCGGCCCACGGTCACAAAACCGAGAATGCCTGACAATTGTGCCATAGCTTCGATAATGAGCACGCCGGGCATGATCGGATTGTCGGGGAAATGGCCCTGAAAGAAGTTCTCATTGAAAGAAATGTTCTTGTACCCCTTGATTGAGACGCCCTTCTCAACCTCGGTCACCCGGTCCACCAGCAAGAACGGGTACCGATGTGGCAGGTATTCAAGAATTTCGTTGATTTTCATCATGTTGGTCGGCCTCAGCCCTCTAATTTCTTTTCCAGTTCTTTGACCCGCCGTGCAAGCACATCGAGCTGGCGGAAGCGCACGGCGTTTTTGCGCCATTGCCGGTTGGTATCGGCGCTGGTGCCGGAGGAGTAGACCCCCGGTTCGCGGATGTCGCCGGTGACCAGAGTCATGCCGGTGAGGTGCACCTGGTCGGCGATTTCCAGATGGCCTGCCACGCCGGAGGCACCACCGAATACGCAATGACGGCCGATCCGGGTGCTGCCGGCAATGCCGACCATGGCCGCCATGGCGCTGTGTTCACCAATATGGACGTTGTGGGCAATCTGGATGAGATTATCGAGTTTCACGCCATCGCCGATGACGGTGTCATCCAGTGCTCCGCGATCGATGGTGGTATTGGCGCCCACCTCCACGTCGTCTCCAAGTACCACGCTTCCCAGCTGGGCTATGCGGTGCCAGACGCCCTTTTCGTTGGCAAAGCCGAAACCGTCCGAGCCGATCACCGCACCACTGAGGATATGGCAACGCTGCCCGACCACCACGTCGTGGGCCAGGGTCACCCTGGATCGGATCACGGTGTCACGTCCGATCCGGCAGCGGGCACCGACAACGCTGCCGGCGCCAATGACGACGTTCTCGGCAATCTCGGCCTCCGCTTCGATCACGGCGTGGGGGCCGATGCTGGCGTTTTCGGCAATCCGGGCGGAAGGATCCACAACGGCACTGGCATGCACCCCGGGTGCCGGTACCGGCGCGGGATCAAACCAGTGACTGAGGCGAGCATAGCCCAGATAGGGGTTGTCCAGTAGCAGGACATTGGTCGGACAATCCTGGGCGGCCGACGGTGAGAGGATCACCGCGGAGGCTCGGGTGTCCGCCAGGTATTTGCCATAGGCCGGGTTGGCGAGAAAACTGATCTGACCGGGGCCCGCGGCCGAGAGGGTCGCCAGCCCGGTGATCTGCACCTCGGGGTCTCCCTTCAGCTCTGCCCCCAATGCCTTGGCGATATCACCAAGCCGGTAGGACTTTTCTGTCATGACATACTCCAGAGCATCATCCGGGGCCGAGGTGCCCCCATCGGTTAACGGTTCAGCTTTTCCAGCAGCTGGGACGTGAGGTTCATTTCCGGCTTCACGTAGACCACCGCTTCGCTCGGCAGGATCAGGTCCAGATCGTTCTCTTCCAGCAGTTCCTTGACCGCTGCGTCCACTTCCGGGCGGGCGTTCTCGAGAAACTGCTGCTTGCGCTGAGCCACAGTGTTATCCAGGCGCTGCTTGAGCATGTTGAATTCCTGCACCTTCTGCTGGAACTGGCCGGTCAGCTCATTGCGCTCGGTCTCATTCATCATGGCGCCGTCTTTTTGCAGGCGCTCCTGAAGCTTGCGCGCTTCCTCCTGGGCTGCCCTCACCTTGGCTTCCTCGCCGGCGAAGTCCTTCTGCAGCGTTTCACTGAAGGCCTTGGCTTCGTCAGAGGAAAACAGCGCCTGGCGAAGGTCGACCACGCCAATGCGGGTCTCGGCAAAGGCGGGCAGGCTGACGGCCATCAGGGCCGCTGCAAGCAGGGTAATCATACGGGACATGGTGTTTCTCCTGTGTTTCATCCTTTACTGTTGTTATCAGTGGCCATCAGAAGGTCTGGCCGAGGGAGAACTGGAACACCTGGGTGTCGTCCCCCTCCTTGTCATTCAGCGGCTGGGCAAGACTGAAGGCCAGCGGGCCGACCGCCGTGATCCACTGGAAGCCGACACCGGCTGCCAGGCGCACTTCACTCAGTTCCGGATCAAAGCCACGCTCGGTATCGAACACCTGACCGGCATCCAGGAACACCGAGGTGCGCATGGAACGGCTGTCGCCCGCGAACGGGGTCGGCGTGATCAGCTCCAACCCACCCTCGGTGAGCAGGTTGCCACCGAACGGATCCGGTTCGGACAGGTCGAACTCGCTGTTGGTTGCCCGCAGGCCGAGGGAATTGGCCTCGTAGCCCCGGACCGAGCCGTAGCCGCCGGAGTAGAAATGCTCGTAGAACGGCATCTGGGTGCGGTCACCGTATCCGTCACCATACCCGATCTCGGAACGGGCGCGGAATACCCAGCGGTTGTCGTCGTCGATCGGGAAGTAGAAGTCGGTCTTGTGGGTGGCCTTGTAGAAGGTCAGGTCACTGCCCGGCACCGCCACATCGATGGAGAGCGAGTGGCTGTAACCATCGGTGGGCAGAACACCCCGGTTCAGGGTGCTCCGGCGCCAGCTGCCGAACAGGAAATAGTTGTCGAAGGAATCACCTTCTTCAGCGATGAAATCCCGGACTTGCTGGGAAGTAAAGATCCCTTCCTTGATGTTGGAACGGGTGTAGCCCAGACCGAAGTTCAGGCGGGTAATCTGGTCAGTCGGATAGCCGAAGGTCACCCGGCCGCCGTACTCGTCCAGCAGATAAGAGGAAATGTCCTCCTCCTCGTAGTCGGTCTCCCGGGCAAACAGGCTGAAGCCACGGCTTACACCGTCCACGGTGTAGTACGGATCCAGGTAGGAGATGTTGGCACTCTTGACCGAATCACTGACATTCACCCCGAAGGACACCCGCTTGCCGGTACCGAAGAAATTGTTCTCGGACACATTGGCACCAAGGATCACCCCGGAATCCTGGGAGAAGCCGATGGACGCGGACAGGCTACCGGTAGGCTGCTCTTCCACGGAGTAGTTCACGTCCACCAGGTCATCGGTACCCGGTACCGGAACCGTCTCGACATTCACCGTGCTGAAGAAGCCAAGGCGCTCAAGCTTGGTCTTGGAGAACTCGATCCGGTCCGAGGACGCCACAGCGCCCTCCATCTGGGTCATTTCCTGGCGCAGAACGTCGTCCCGGGTAGAGACGTTGCCGTCAAAGTTAATGCGGCGCACATAGGCGCGCTTGCCCGGCTCGACGTAGAAGGTCACGGCGGCGGTATTATCATCCGACGGCTCAGGGACGGCATTCACGTTAGCGAAGGCATAGCCTTCCTTGCCCAGCCGGAACGACAGTGCCTCGGAAATCGCTGTCATGCGGGCGCGGGAGAATACATCGCCTTCCTTTATCGGGATCAGCTTGCGCAGTTCCTCTTCGCCGACGATCAGATCGCCCCTCAGGTTGATCTCGGAGATGGTGTACTGGGGGCCTTCATTGATGGCGATGGCGATAAAGACTTTCTGCTTGTCCGGGGAGATGGACACCTGGCTGGATTCGACGGTGAAGTCGAGATAGCCACGGTCCAGATAGAAGGAGCGCAGGCTTTCCAGATCCCCGCTGAGGCGTTCACGGGCGTATTTGTCGGAATTGGTGATGGAGTTCCACCAGCTGGTGGTTTCCAGCTCGAACAGACCCAGCAGTTCTTCTTCGCTGAAATCGTTGTTACCGACGATGTTGATGTGATGGATGGCCGCAACGGTACCTTCGTTGATGTCGAGGCTGATGGCGACCCGATTCCGGGGCAGTTCTTCGGCCGTCGCTTTTACCCGGGCGTTATAGCGGCCCTGGGCGATGTAGGAGCGCAGAATCTCGAGTTCCAGGCGTTCGAGGGTGGCGCGGCGAAATACCTGGCCTTCCTGCAGGCCGGCGCCGGCCAGGGCATCCATCAGCATTTCGGTTTCGATGTTCTTGTTGCCCTCGATCTCGATGGAGCTGATGGAGGGGCGCTCACGCACGGTGACAATGAGGACTCCGGCATCACGGCTGGCCTCGATGTCGGTGAACAGGCCGGTACCGAACAGGGACTTGATGGCACCGGCGAGCTCCGCCTCATCCACCTGCTCGCCAATATTCACCGGAAAGGCGGCAAAAACGCTACCCGCGGAGACCCGCTGGAGGCCTTCGACTTCAATATCCGCTACCGTAAATTCATCCGCCAGCGCTGGTTTCATGCCCATAGAGGCCACAGCGAGGCCAACGGCTACACCTAGAAGAGAACGTCTCATTCAAATATTTCGCCTGGTTAATGCGCGTAAGGAGCCCGCAATTCTCACAACCGCATCAGGTCGTTGTAAAGAGCAAACACCATTAAAGTCAGGATCAATGCCATACCAATCCGTAATCCGATGGCCTGAACATGCTCCGAAACGGGCTTCCGGCGGATCGCCTCGATGGTGTAATACACGATATGGCCACCATCCAGAACCGGGATCGGCAAGAGGTTCAGTACGCCAAGACTGACACTCAGATAGGCCAGGAATCGGACAAAATCTTCGAACCCGGAGCTCACACTCGCCTCGGCAACCCGGGCAATGGTGATGGGGCCACTAAGATTGGTGGGCGACAGTAATCCGGTTACCATCTTCTTGATGGCGACCAGGGTCAGCCGTGTATCGGACCAGGTTTCGCCGATGGCCTGGGGTATCGCCGCCAGGGGGCCATAACTGATCTCGCGAAGTACCTCGTCCGGCCAGGATACCTGCTGCACACCCACGCCGACAAAGCCGATCACTTCCCCGGTCTCGAGGGTGCGCTCGCCCGGGGTAACTTCGAAGGTTCTCTCGGTACCGTCGCGCAGCACGGTGATTTCCAGGGTTCGCTCCGGCGCATTGCGCACGAGCTCCACGAGAGCCTGCCAGCCTGATACCGGCTCGCCATCGACGCTCAGCACCTTGTCTCCGGTCTGAAGGCCTGCGATATCACCGCGGCCGCCTTCGGCAATCTGGCCCAGCACGGCGGGGATCTCCGGGCGCCAGGGGGTAATACCGAATTCACCGATGGGATCCGGGGCATCGTCGCTGAGAGACCATCCATCCAGCTCACCACTGACGGTTCCCCGGGCGCCGTCATCGGAAACCTCGAGCGTTACCTCGCCCTGCTCCCCCGTCCGTTCCAGCAGGCGCATGCTGATGTCGCGCCAGGAGGTTACCTGGTGGCCGTCCACCGCATGGATCTCCATGCCTTCCTGCAGGCCCGCCCGATCCGCGACGCTGCCCTGGGCTACGTCCCCGACGATGGGCGCGACAGCGGTTACCCCCACCACACTTATCACCCAGTAGGCGAAAATGGCAAAAAGGAAATTGGCAATGGGCCCGGCCGAGGCAATGGCGATCCGCTTCGCCGGGGACTTGGACATGAATTCCTGGTCCTTCAATTCTTCGGGAACCGGGCCTTCGCGTTCGTCGAGCATCTTGACGTAACCGCCCAGGGGAATGGCGGCGACGGCGAACTCGGTGCCGTGGCGGTCATACCAGGAGAACAGGGGCTTGCCGAAGCCCACGGAGAAGCGCAGAACCTTCACCCCACAGCGCCGGGCAACCCAGAAGTGGCCGTATTCGTGCAGGGTGACAAGGATGCCCAGGGTCAGCGCCAGGGCCAGAATGGTCTCAATGATCTGCATAGCGTTCCCGGTTAGTGAGTCAAGCCAGGCAGCAAAACCGCCGACGATTTCAGACAGTCAGCAGGCCGATCTGTTCCCTGGCGTGCCGACGGGCCTCGGCGTCCTTGGCGAAGATGGTCTCAAAGCTGTCTGCCGGCACCACCTCGGTGGCCGCCAGTGTCCGCTCTATAATAACGGGGATATCGGCAAAACACAGTGTTCCTTCCAGAAATGCCGCCACAGCGATCTCGTTGGCGGCATTCAGAGCGGCCGGAGCCGTGCCACCAGCCACGAAGGCTTCCGCGGCCAGGCGCAGGCAGGGGAAGCGCACCAGATCCGGCCGTTCGAAGTGAAAGCGGCCAATGGCAAACAGGTCCAGGGGCGCGACACCGGCGTCAATCCGCTCGGGCCAGGCCAGACCGTTAGCGATGGGCGTGCGCATGTCCGGGCTGCCGAGCTGGGCCAGCACCGAGCCGTCCGCGTACTCCACCATGGAGTGAATGATGCTCTCCGGATGTACATGTACCTCGATGTTTGCCGGCGTGGTGTTGAACAGCCAGCAGGCCTCGATCAACTCCAGGCCCTTGTTCATCAGGGTTGCTGAATCCACGGAGATTTTCTGGCCCATGGACCAGTTGGGGTGGGCACAGGCCTCGGCCGGGGAAACACAGCGTAGCTGCTCCACGGTATGGGTTCGGAACGGGCCGCCGGAGGCGGTCAACAGGATCCGGGTGATACCGGCGCCCCGGGGGTCACGAACCTTGTCCGCCGGCATGCACTGGAAAATAGCGTTGTGCTCGGAATCGATGGGCAACAGTTCCGCACCGGATTCGGCCACGGCGTCCATGAACAGCTGGCCGGACATCACCAGGGCTTCCTTGTTGGCCAGCAGCACACGTTTGCCGGCACGAACTGCGGCAAGAGTCGGCGGCAGCCCGGCAGCGCCAACGATGGCGGCCATCACGGTGTCTGCTTCCGGTGCCGAAGCTACCTCACAAAGCCCTTCCTCGCCGGCCAGTACGCGGATTTCCGGCAGGTCGGCAAGCAATTCTTTCAGCGTTTCCGCCGCCTCGGTGCTAGCCATGACCGCCACCGCAGGTCGGAATTCCCGGCACAGAACCGCCAGTTCCTTCGCCCGGGTGCCGGCTGTCAGCGCATACACGGAGAACCGCTCCGGGTGGCGCCGGATGACATCCAGGGTGCTCAGTCCGATGGAACCGGTGGCTCCGAGAAGGGTGACGGTACGCTGTGCCATGGTTACCAGTGCCCGGTGGTCAGCCAGCCGAGCTGGGTGATGATCAGTGCGAAGACGGGAATGGCGGCGGTCAGACTATCGATCCGATCCATGATACCACCGTGCCCGGGCAACAGCTGGCTGCTGTCCTTGATCCCACGGAAGCGCTTGAGCATGCTTTCAAGCAGATCGCCGAGCACGGACACCAGGCCGGTGAACAGGCTGGCTGCGACCAGTAACAGGGTTTCCGTGAGGCTGGCTGAGGCCAGGCTGCTGACAATAACGGCGAAGACACCGACCGCGGTCAGACCACCCCAGACACCCGCCCAGGATTTGCCCGGACTGACGCGGGGTGCCAGCTTGGCCTTGCCGAATGCACGCCCGGCAAAGTAGGCACCGATATCCGCCACCCAGACCACACAGAATACATACAGGATGACCCATAGATTATTGGCTACGTCCCCGAACTGGAAGCCGCCGGTGCGCAAGTGATTCAGGCCCACCCAGGCGGGTACCAGCACGAACAGCCCCATCACCGCACGCATGGGAAGACTGCCCCAACGGTCGGAACCCTGTGGGTAGCTGCGAACAAGCAGGAAACAAATGACCCACCAGGCCAGGGCCAGCCACAGCACCAGCACAGCTGGTACGTTCAGCAGGCCGTAGAGAATCGCCGCTGTTACCGCGGCGTAGGCCACGCGGCCGCCCTGCCCTTCAATTCCGGACATATTGGCCCATTCCCAGGCGCCAATGGTAATCACGGCGCCGGTGAACAGTGCGAATCCCAGGGGAGGAAGAAAGAAGATACCGCCAATGGCGATGGGAGCCAGGATCAGGGCTGTAATAATTCGGGTCTTGAGCACGGTCGGAATCGCTTATGCATCATTATTGTTGTGCGGCCTTGGCCGCGATCTGGTCGTCCGTCTGACCAAATCGGCGCTGCCGTCCGGCATAGGCCTCCAGTGCCTTACCCATCTCTTCGTGTTTGAAGTCGGGCCAGAATACCGGGGAGAAATAGAATTCGGTGTAGGCAAGGTGCCAGAGCAGGAAATTGCTGATCCGTTGCTCACCGGCGGTGCGGATCATCAGGTCAGGCATCGGCAGGTCACCGATGCTCAGGTGCTGCTGGATCATGTCATCGGTGATGTCTGACGGCGCCAGCTCACCGGCACGAACCTTCTCGGCCACCTTCCGGGTCGCCTGGGTGATGTCCCAGTGCCCGCCGTAGTTGGCAGCAACGACCAGGGTCATCTGCGTGTTATTGCGGGTCAGCTCCTCGGCCTTGTCCATGTGCTCCCGGAGCACCGGGCTGAAGGCAGAGCGATCGCCGATGATGCGCAACCGGATGTTGTTCCGGTGCAGCTTGCGGACCTCCCGCTCCAGGGCGATCAGGAACAACCGCATCAGCGCGGAGACCTCGTCTTTTGGCCGGCGCCAGTTCTCGCTGGAGAACGCGAACAGGGTGAGTACCTCGACGCCCTCGCGGGCACAGGTCTCAACCACGGCCTTGACTGCATTCACGCCGGCCTTGTGGCCCGCCACTCCTGTCAGCCGATGGGCTTTCGCCCACCGGTTATTACCGTCCATGATAATGGCCACATGCCGGGGCCGGCTGTCCGCCGACACCGGAATTTCCGCGGTTACATTTCCCGTCATGAAATCCCCTGCGCGGTCCGGGTCAGTTCTCCGGACCGTCTGTGTACTTTTGAGAACCGCGACGGATCAGACCGCCATCAGGTCCTCTTCTTTGCTCTTGAGCATTTTCTCGACTTCGGCGATGTACTTATCCGTCAGCTTCTGGATCTCGTCCTCACCACGGCGCTCGTCGTCCTCGGTGATTTCCTTCTCCTTCAACAGTTCCTTGATCATGTTGTTGGCGTCACGCCGGGCATTACGGATGGAGACCCGACCATGCTCGGCATCAGCCTTGGCCTGCTTGACCATCTCCCGACGGGTTTCCTCGGTGAGCATGGGCATGGGCACACGGATCACATCGCCGCTGGTGGCCGGGTTCAGGCCCAGATCGGAGGTCATGATCGCTTTCTCGATGGTCGGCACCAGGTTCTTCTCCCAGGGGGAGACAGTCAGGGTGCGGTTGTCTTCCACATTGACGCTGGCCACCTGCTTGAGCGGCGTTTCCTGGCCATAGTAGTTAACCATCACGCTGTCCAGGATTGCCGGGTGGGCGCGGCCAGTCCGGATCTTGTTGAACGCCGAGTGCAGAGCCTCGAGGCTCTTCTTCATTTTCTTCTCGGCTTCTGCTTTGATGTCGTTAATCACTTCAGCATCCTCAATTCGTCAGGTCATTCCGTGAGCCGACCCTTATCTGGCGGGACGGCTTACCGTGTTATTCGATCAGTGTACCTTCTTTTTCGCCGGTCACGATGCGTGTCAGCACACCCGGGCGGTTCATGTTGAACACCCGCAGCGGGATACCGTGATCCCGCGCCAGGACGATAGCCGTCAGATCCATCACGCCCAGCTTCTTGTCCAGCACCTCATCATAGGTGAGGTGATCGTACTTTTCCGCGGTCGGATCCAGGTTGGGGTCCGCCGAGTACACACCATCCACTTTGGTTGCCTTCAGGACCGCATCCGCCTCAATTTCGATTCCGCGCAGGCAGGCGGCCGAATCGGTGGTAAAGAACGGGTTACCGGTACCGGCACTGAAGATCACCACATCGCCTTCTTTCAGATCACGCACCGCACGGCGGCGATCATAATGCTCCACGATACCACTCATGGGGATGGCCGACATGACGCGGGTGCGGATGTTGGAACGCTCCAGGGCGTCCCGCATGGCCAGACCGTTCATCACAGTGGCCAGCATGCCCATGTGGTCTCCGGTGACCCGGTCCAGACCTGCCGCGTTCAGGGCTGCGCCACGGAACAGGTTACCGCCGCCGATCACCAGGCCAACCTGAACGCCGATGCCGATGAGGGCGCCGATTTCCAGGGCCATGCGATCAAGAACTTTGGGATCAATACCGAAATCATGGTCGCCCATCAGGGCTTCGCCACTGAGCTTGAGCAGAACACGCTTGTATCTGGGCTGGTTTTTCGAAGATGTCGGCATGGTGATCCCCTTTTCGTCTGATGGCTATCCGCATAAACGGTTTTCAGGCTTGTATCTGACATACTCCTCAAAAAAGGGGTATCTCAGATACAAGCCCGCCACGAGAGCCGGGCTTCCCCAACTAACGTGGCAGACTCAGGTTGGTGCCGGAGACCAGCCCCGGCACCGTCAGGAAGGATCAGGCCTTGCCAGTACCGGCTGCAGCAGCAACCTCGGCAGCAAAGTCGACTTCTTCCTTCTCGATGCCCTCACCCACTTCCAGGCGAACAAAGCCAACCAGCTCGGCGCCGGCAGACTTGATCAGCTCGCCCACAGTCTGGTCCGGGTTCTTGACGAACGGCTGCTCAACCAGGCTGTTCTCGGCCAGGAACTTCTTGATACGGCCGCCCATCATCTTCTCGACGATTTCAGCAGGCTTGCCTTCCATATCCGGCTGGGCCTTGATGATATCCTTTTCTTTTTCCAGCTCTTCTTCCGGCATATCTTCCGGCTTGCCTACACGCGGGTTAACCGCGGCAGCGTGCATGGCGATGTCACGGGCAACTTCCGGATCACCGGCAGTCAGAGCGACAACGGATGCGATCTTGTTGTTGCTGTGAACGTAGCCGCCAACAACCGGGCCTTCTACCTTCACGATGCGACGAACAGTGATGTTCTCGCCGATCTTCTGAACCAGCGCCTCGCGCTTGGCTTCCAGATCCCCTTCCATCAGCTTGGCAACGTCGGTCTCGCCTTTTTCGAAGGCAACTTCCAGAACGTCGTTGGCGAACGCCATGAAGTTGTCATCACGAGCAACGAAGTCGGTCTCGGAGTTCACTTCCAGGATGTAGGCAACGGTGTTGTCGTCGGAGATCTTGATCAGGGAAACACCTTCGGCAGCGGTACGGCCAGCCTTCTTGGCAGCCTTCAGGCCGGAAGACTTGCGCAGCTCTTCGATCGCAGCTTCAACACTGCCATCAGCCTCAACCAGTGCCTTCTTGCACTCCATCATGCCAAGACCGGTGCGCTCGCGCAGCTCTTTGACCATTGCAGCGGTAATTGCAGCCATGTTCAATCCTCTTAAATAGTCCGAATTCGGTGGGGAGGTATGCCCGGATAAACAGGCGGGCATACCTTACATCTCAAACGTGAAACTTACGCGTCACTCGGCGGCCGGAGCGGCGCCTTCCGCGTCTTCGCTGACTTCTACGAACTCGTCAGCGCCTGCGCCGGCAGACTGGGCTGCTTCGAGGCAGGTGTCGGCAACAGCCTTCACGTAGATCTGGATGGCGCGGATGGCGTCATCGTTACCCGGGATCACGTAATCAACGCCGTCCGGATCGCTGTTGGTATCAACCACACCGATCACGGGGATGCCCAGCTTGTTGGCTTCCTTGATGGCGATACGCTCGTGGTCCACGTCGATCACGAACATGGCGTCCGGCAGGCCGCCCATGTCCTTGATACCACCGATGGAACGCTCCAGGCGGTCCATTTCACGGGTACGGTCCAGGGCTTCTTTCTTGGTCAGCTTGTCGAAAGTACCGTCCTGGCTCTGGGTTTCCAGGTCACGGTAGCGACGGATGGACTGACGAATGGTCTTGTAGTTGGTCAGCATACCACCCAACCAGCGGTGGTTTACGTACGGCTGACCGGCACGCTGAGCTTCTTCCTTGATGATCTTGGCGGCGGAACGCTTGGTACCGACGAACAGGATCTTGTTCTTGTTCTCTGCCAGCTGCTGAACGACCTTCAGCGCTTCTTCCATGGCAGGAACAGTCTGCTCGAGGTTGATGATATGAATCTTGTTGCGGGCACCGAAGATGTACTTGGACATTTTCGGGTTCCAGTAACGGGTCTGGTGACCGAAGTGAGCACCTGCCTTGAGCAGGTCACGCATATTTACCTGAGCCATGATATTTACCTTTTAGCTTCGGGTTAGGCCTCCACGCGTCCGATTGACCCAACCAGCTCCTGTATAAACAGAAGAAGGCACCCTGGGACAACGTGCCGACACGTGTGTGAATTTGCCGGATTCGTTTCCGGCGGGCGCGTTTATACCATAAATCGGCCTTACAACGCCATTAATTTTGCCAAGAAGCTTCCTTGTACGCAGCTTCCCGCACCCTTAAAATGCTGGTTTGGTTCAAATCAACAGGAAGCCCGATGCAGGTATCGATAAAGACCCCGGAAGAAATCGAGAAAATGCGCGTAGCCGGCCGTCTGGCGGCGGAAGTTCTGGAAATGATCGACGAGCATATCAAGCCCGGCGTTTCCACCGAGGAACTCGATCGCATTTGCCACGACTATATCGTGAACGTTCAGAAGGCCATTCCCGCGCCTCTCAATTATAAGGGGTTTCCGAAGTCCATCTGCACGTCGGTCAACCATGTGATCTGTCACGGCATTCCGTCCGAAAAGAAAATCCTGAAGGACGGCGATATCCTTAACATCGATGTCACCGTGATCAAGGACGAATACCATGGCGACACCAGCAAGATGTGGATCGTGGGCAAGCCCAAGCCCGGCACCGAGCGCCTGATCCGGATTACCCAGGAGTGCCTATATAAAGGTATTGAACTGGTGAAGCCCGGAACCCGCCTCGGCGATATCGGCAACGTGATCCAGAAGCACGCCGAAAAGCACCACTATTCGGTGGTCCGGGATTACTGCGGCCATGGTATCGGCAAGGTGTTCCACGAAGAGCCTCAGGTGATGCATTACGGCAAGCCGGGCACCGGCCTGGAACTGCAGGAAGGCATGACCTTCACCATCGAGCCGATGATCAACCAGGGCAAGTACCAGACCAAGCTGCTGCCGGACGGCTGGACCGTGGTCACAAAGGACCACAAGCTGTCCGCCCAGTGGGAACACACCATCCTCGTGACCGCCGATGGCCACGAGATTCTGACCAAACGATCGGAAGAGTCCTTCTAAGTGGACCGAAACGACCTGGAACACCGCATCAGCAAAGATCCCTCCCCGGTTTCCGCGGCAAGGGAATTGTTAAAGGAAAGGTATACCGCTGATGCCAAGGCGTTTCGACAGGGCGCGGATGTCCGGGCCCTCGTCCATTCCAGGGCGGATACGATCGATACGGTTCTCAGACTGATCTGGAACCGTTACCCCTTTGCCAGCTCCGAGGACATCGCGCTCATTGCCGTTGGCGGCTATGGGCGCGGTGAGCTGCATCCCCATTCCGACATCGACCTGCTGATCCTGACCCGCGACGGCATCCGGGAGGAATGGCAGGACGACCTCGGCGCCTTCGTGACCCTGCTCTGGGATCTGAAGCTGGATATCGGCCACAGTGTCCGCAGCATCGAAGAAAGCATGGCCGCGGCCCGGGAGGATGTCACCATCCTCACCAACCTGCTGGAAACCCGGACCATCGCCGGCCCGGACAGTCTTCGGTACTATCTGAGCGAACAGGTCTACTCGGATGATGTCAGCACCGATCGCGACTATTTTATTGCCAAGCGCGAGGAACAGCAGGAGCGCCACAAGAAATATGGCGATACCGAATACAACCTGGAGCCCAACCTCAAGGGCTCACCCGGTGCCCTGCGCGACATCCAGACCATCGGCTGGATCACCAAGCGCCATTTCGGCCTGCAGAACATTGCCGACCTGACCCGCTTCAGCATCCTGACCGAAGAGGAACACCAGATCCTCTACCAGGGCGAGACCCTGCTCTGGCAGCTGCGCTATGGCCTGCAGCTGCTGGCGGACCGGAACGAGAACCGCCTGTTATTCGACCACCAGCGCGCCCTGGCCGAGATGCTCGGTTACCGGGACGAAGGCAAGCGCCTGGGCGTCGAGCTGATGATGCAGTCCTACTACCGTACCGTACTGGCCCTGGCCGAGCTCACCGACGTGATCCTGCAGTACTATGACGAGGCCATCCTCGGTGCAGGTGACGAGGACGACATCCAGCCCCTGAACAAGCGGTTCCAGATCCGCAACCGCTATATAGAAGCGGTAAACAACCAGGTGTTCGCCTACGCGCCCTACGCCATCATGGAAATCTTCGTGCTGATGGCCCAGCATCCGGAGATCAAGGGCATCCGCGCGACCACCATCCGCTCCCTGCGGGCACACCGGCACCTGATCGACGACGCCTTCCGCACGGACCTGGCGGTGACCACCCTGTTTATGGAACTGCTGCGCACCCCCCACGATCTGGACCAGACCCTGGGTGCCATGAAGAAGTACAACGTGCTGGGGCGTTACCTTCCGGAATTCGGCCAGATCATCGGCCAGATGCAGCACGACCTGTTCCACATCTACACGGTGGACGCCCATACCATGCGGGTCATCCGCAACATGGTGCACCTGAACCGGGCCGAGACCCGGTCGGACTACCCCCTGGCCTCGCGGCTGATCCACCATCTGCCGAAGCTCGAGACGCTCTATATCGCCGGCCTCTACCATGACATCGCCAAGGGCCGCGGCGGTGACCATTCCGAACTGGGTGCGGTGGATGCTGCGGCGTTCTGCGAGCGGCACCACCTGAGCGAGCGGGACACCCAGTTGGTGTCCTGGCTGGTGGAGAATCACCTGTTGATGTCCATGACCGCCCAGCGCAAGGACATCTCGGACCCGCAGATCATCCATGCCTTCGCCAAGGCCGTACCCAGCCAGGCGCACCTGGATTACCTTTACATCATGACGGTGTGTGACATCAGCGCCACCAACCCGAAACTGTGGAACACCTGGCGTGCTTCCCTGCTCAGGCAGCTGTACATCGAAGCCAAACGGGCCCTGCGCCGGGGCACGGAAACCCCGGTAGACCGGCAGGAATGGGTGCGCGCCACCCAGTCCGAAGCCCGGGAGATCCTGCATGCCCAGAACATGTCAGACGAGCAGATCGACCGCGTCTGGGATACCGTGGATGAAGACTATTTCCTCCAGGATTCCACGGTGGATATTGCCTGGCAGACCGCGGCGATCATTCGCCACGGTGATAACCCGGACCCGCTGATCCTGATCCGGGACACCCGGGGCGGGCCCACCGAAGGCTACTCCCAGATCATCATCTATATGAAAGACCGGGTGGCGCTGTTCGCCGCGACAACGGCGGTGCTGGAGCAACTGAACCTAAACATCGTCGACGCCCGCATCAGCTCCGGCGAGGGGCCGTTCTCGATCAGCTCCTACGTGGTTCTGGACGAACAGGGTAAGCCCCTGGGCGTGGACCCGGCCCGCAAGGAGCGCGTTCGCAAGCGCCTGATCGAGGAGCTGGACGATCCCGAGGACTATCCGGACATCATCCATCGCCGCACGCCCCGGCAACTCAAGCACTTCGCCTTCCCCACCGAAGTGACCTTCTCCAATGACACAATCAACCAGCGCACGGTGATGGAAGTGATCACCCCGGACCGCCCGGGCCTGCTGGCCCGTATTGGTCAGGTCTTGCTGGAGCACCGTGTCCGCCTGAGTAACGCCAAGATCGCGACCCTGGGCGAGCGGGTTGAGGACGTGTTCTTTGTTACCGACGAGCACGGCGATCCGCTGAGCGATGCCACGAAATGCCAGGCCCTTCAGGACGCCCTCTGTAAAATGCTGGACGATATTCAATGAACCAGAATCTTGACCGATTACACCCCTATCCTTTTGAAAAGCTGGCCAAGCTGAAGGCCGGCATCAGCGTGCCCGAGCACCTGGAGCCGATCTCCCTGGGGATTGGTGAACCCAAGCACCCTTCGCCGGAATTCGTGAAGCAGGGGATCGCCGACAACCTGGACAAGCTGGCGAACTATCCCACCACCAAGGGCACGGATGAACTGAGGCAGGCCATCGCCGACTGGGCCACCCGGCGCTTCAAGCTCTCGGCCGGCTCGCTCGATCCGGCGGCCAACGTGGTGCCGGTGAACGGCACCCGTGAGGCGATCTTCGCCTTGGTCCAGGCGGTGATCGACACCCGTAAGCCGGCCAAGGTGGTGAGCCCGAACCCGTTCTACCAGATCTATGAAGGCGCGGCCTTCCTCGCCGGCGCGGATCCGGTGTACCTGGCCTGTGATGCCAGCAACGGCTTCATCCCGGATTTTGATGCAGTGCCGGAACGCGTCTGGGAAGACTGCCAGTTGCTGTTCCTGTGCTCCCCCGGCAACCCCAGCGGCGCGGTGATTCCACGGGAGACCCTGGCCAGGGTGATCGAACTGGCCGACCGGCACGACTTCCTCATCGCCTCTGACGAGTGTTACTCGGAACTCTACCCGGACGAGAGCAACCCGCCCGAAGGCCTGCTGCAAACCTGCGCGGCGCTGGGCCGGGATGACTTCAAACGCTGCATCGTGTTCCACAGCCTGTCCAAACGCAGCAACCTGCCGGGCCTGCGCTCCGGCTTCGTGGCCGGCGATGCAGACGTGCTCAAGGGCTACCTGAAATACCGCACCTACCACGGCTGCGCCATGCCCATCCACAACCAGCTGGCCAGCATCGCCGCCTGGAACGATGAAGATCACGTGCGCGAGAACCGCGCGGCCTACCGGGCCAAGTTCGAGGCCGTGGTACCCATCCTGCGGGAAGTCATGAACGTCGACTTCCCCGACGCCGGCTTCTACCTCTGGCCGGAAACCCCGCTGGACGACGAAACCTTCGCCCGCGAACTCTCCGCCCAGCAGAACGTCCACGTCCTCCCCGGCCGCTACCTATCCCGCACCGTCGACGGCCACAACCCCGGCGAAAACCGCGTGCGCATGGCGCTGGTGGCGCCGCTGGAGGAGTGTGTTGAGGCTGCCCGGCGAATTGTTGAGTTTGTTAAGGCGAACGGCTGAACCTCAGGGGTCTGAAGAAAGCCTTCTTCTGACCCCGTTTTCAGCATTAAGTTGGGGTCAGATGAACAAAGTTCATCAGACCCCTGAGGTTAAAAAGGCGCGAACTCCGGGGTCTGAAGAACGCTTTCTTCTGACCCCATTTTCAAGTTTAAGGCACTAAAGATGAAACTCTACGGCATCAAAAACTGCGACACCGTCAAAAAAGCCCGAAAATGGCTCGACGACCAGGGCATCTCCTACGAGTTCCACGACTTCAAAAAAGACGGCCTGAGCAGCGAGAAACTCAGAGAATGGGAACAAGCCATCGGCTGGGAGACCCTGCTCAACCGCCGCGGCACCACCTGGCGCAAACTTCCGGACGACGTTCGTGATAACATTAGCGCCCAATCCGCCCACGACATCATGCTCGAAAACCCGTCCATTATTAAGCGGCCGGTGGTGGAGCGTGACGGCGAGGTTTTTGTTGGTTTCAAGGCCGACGAGTGGGCAGAGAAAGGAATTGGGAGAATTTGATGAAGGTGGGGTCAGATGAACAAGTTCATCAGACCCCGTTTTCAGAGCAGGCTCGGGAGTATTGGTGAGGATAAAGTTGGGGTCTGATGAACGCTTTCATCTGACCCCGTCTTCAGATCCACCACCAAGTTGAGATCTAAAAAGGGGTCAGAAGAAAGCGTTCTTCTGACCCCATGTTCAAATTTAAAAACAGGAGCAACCACCAGATGAGTTTTGCATTCGGTATCGGCATCGGCACCCAGAACAACCAGGGCGAGTGGCTGGAGGTTTACTACCAGCAGCCGATCATGACCCCCGACAAGGCGCTGATCGACGTGGTTGAAAGCGCGCTCGATTACCAGGGCGGCAACCAGGCCATCGAGGCCAGCGCGGAGCAGCTGCACCAGTTCGCCAACGGCCTGCGCCAGCTTGGCCAGACCGACCAGGCCACCCTGGCCGAGAAAGCAGCCCAGAGCAAGCGCCCGGTCGTGGTCACCGTCCTGGCCAGCGACGACACCGCCTCCAGCACCCCCGAGGTGTACCTCAAGCTGCACCTGATCTCCCACCGCCTGGCCAAGCCCCACGGTGTGAAGCTGGATGGTATTTTCGGCCTGCTACCGAACCTGGCGTGGACCAACGAAGGCGCCATCGATCTGAACGAACTGGCCGACCGCCAGCTGCAGGCCCGTATTGAAGGCCGCACTCTGGAAGTGAAGTCGGTGGACAAGTTCCCGCAGATGACCGACTACGTGGTACCCAAGGGTGTCCGTATTGCCGACACCGCCCGCGTACGCCTCGGCGCCTACGTAGGCGAAGGCACCACCGTGATGCACGAGGGCTTCATCAACTTCAACGCCGGCACCGAAGGCACCTCCATGATCGAGGGCCGGATTTCCGCAGGCGTGATGATCGGCAAGGGCTCCGATCTCGGCGGCGGCTGCTCCACCATGGGCACCCTCTCCGGCGGCGGCAACATCATCATCTCAGTGGGCGAGAACTGCCTGCTCGGCGCCAACGCCGGCATCGGCATCCCCCTGGGTGATCGCTGCACTGTGGAAGCCGGCCTGTACATCACCTCCGGCACCAAAGTCGCTCTGCTGGACGACAACAATGAGCTCGTGGAAGTGATCAAAGCCCGCGACCTGGCCAGCAAACCGGACCTCCTGTTCCGCCGTAACAGCCAGACCGGTGCGGTTGAGTGCAAGACCAACAAGACCGCTATTGAGCTGAACGAAGAGCTGCACGCGAATAACTGATAGCGCGAAGAGTGCCGCCAAGAAGGGGTCAGAAGAAGGATTTCTTCAGACCCCGGAGTTGGACCGCACCCCAGGGGTCTGATGAACTTGTTCATCTGACCCCGAGTTAAGTTGAGAATGGGGTCAGAAGAAGGCTTTCTTCAGACCCCTGAGTTAGACCGCACCCCAGGGGTCTGATGAACTTTGTTCATCTGACCCCGAGTTAAGTTGAGAATGGGGTCAGAAGAAGGCTTTCTTCAGACCCCTGAGTTAGATCTGCCCCCGACGCCACTTACACCTAACAAGGTCAAGCAATGAGCACATCGCCCACCCTGGAACTCGCCATGGATCTTATTCGCCGCCAATCGGTCACTCCGGATGACGCCGGCTGCCAGGAGCTGATGATGTCCCGGCTGGCGCCGCTGGGATTCGATGGTGAGAACCTGCGTTTCGGCGATACCGACAATCTCTGGGCTCGCAAGGGCTCCGACGGCCCGGTGCTGGCCTTTGCCGGTCACACCGATGTGGTCCCGACCGGCCCGGAGAAGAACTGGGCGCATCCGCCGTTCGATCCGGTCATCAAGGAAGGCTACCTCTATGGCCGCGGCGCGGCGGACATGAAAGGCAGCTTGGCGGCGTTCATTACTGCCTGCGAGCGGTTCGTGAAGGCGCATCCCGATCACCGAGGCTCCATCGCCCTGCTCATCACCAGCGATGAGGAAGGCCCCGCTCAGCATGGCACCGTCAAGGTGGTTGAGACCCTGGAAGCCCGCAACGAGAAGATCGACTGGTGCCTGATCGGCGAGCCATCCAGTACTCATGAGGTCGGCGATGTGATCAAGAACGGCCGCCGTGGCTCACTCCATGGCTACCTGACCGTGCATGGCATCCAGGGCCATGTCGCTTACCCGCACCTGGCGGAGAATCCGGTGCATTCCGTTGCGCCGGCACTGGACGCCCTGGCCAACGAGTTCTGGGATAACGGCAACGACTTCTTCCCGCCCACCACCTTCCAGATCACCAAGATCGAAGCGGGAACCGGCAGCAACATCATCCCCGGCGAATGCCTCGTGCACTTCAATTTCCGGTACTGCACCGAGAACACCGCAGAGAGCCTGGAAGAGCGCGTGGTTGCCATCCTGGACCGCCACAAGCTGAAGTACGACCTGCAATGGCACCTGAGCGGCCGTCCCTTCCTGACCGACAAGGGCGCACTGGTCTCCGCCAGCCAGGACGCCATCCGCACCGTCACCGGCCGCGAAACCGAACTCTCCACCTCCGGCGGCACCTCCGACGGTCGCTTCATCGCCCCCACCGGCGCCCAAGTCGTGGAGCTCGGCCCTATCAACGCGACCATTCACAAGGTTGATGAGTGCGTGAGGGCGGAGGATCTGGATACCTTATCGGAGATTTATGAGCAGATTCTGGTGGAGTTGCTGGCGTAAGAGCGCAAACGGCGGAGTTTGACGGGAAGATGGGGGCATACCCCAGGGGTCTGATGAAAGCCTTCATCTGACCCCGAGTTAAGTTGAAGATGGGGTCAGAAGAAGGAATTCTTCAGACCCCTGAGCTGGATTCGGGATTGAAAATGGGGTCAGATGGAAAGCCGAAGGCTTTTCATCAGACCCCTGGGGCAAAAGAGCGGTCAGACGAAGACTTTCTTCTGACCCCTTCCTGGCTCATCAATAATGCGGAGGCGGTGTCTCCTGATCCTCCGGCTTGATGTTCGAAGGCGACACGTCCTTCAGCTGCTTGTGCAGCAACCGTTTTGCCTCCCACAGCTCCCGGATATCCATTTCCTGCTTGGCCACCTGCTCACTCAGGGTGTTGATCACTTCATCCTGAAAGGCGATTCGCATTTCGAGTTCGTCGAGTCGGGCTTCGAGGTCTTTCTGTGTCATCGGTTTGGTCAGCGCTCGGGATTATCTGGTAATATGCCGCTTTTCTCCGCCAGCCTCCCCTTATTTCCGGGATCTGGCGGTTTTCACCGGCCGGATGCGTGAGTTTACCTGATATCCGGTTCTTTATCGTTAGCGTTACAAAAATGGAGAAGTTACCTTCAATGCGTAATCCAGCCAAAGCGATCCTTGTCGCTGTTCTGATCGCGATTCCCGCACCATTGATCCTGGCGTTTATTCTGACTGCCACCCCCGAGCCACTGCGCCTGATTGCTGCCGGCGAAGTCATTGAAGCTCTCGGAAGCAACCGGGGCATTGCTGCTTACATCATTACCCTGGTTCTGTTTGGCATCGCCGGCTTCCTGGCCGTGGCACTCTCTGCCAAGCAACAGGCTGCACAGAGCAATGCCCGCCGCGCACCGTCCCGTCCCCAGCGTAACAACGACGAGGACGAAGGCGATTTCGATGACAGCACCCCGGAAGGCGACGAAGAAGGCACCGTGAAGTGGTTCAACGTCAAGAAAGGGTTCGGTTTTATCGTCCGTGATTCCGGCGATGAGGTCTTTGTCCATTTCCGTGCGATCCGTGGCCGCGGCCGCCGGGTCCTGCGCCAGGGCCAGCTGGTTCGCTTCAACGTGGTTGAGGCTG
The DNA here is from genome assembly GCF_003315345.1 of Marinobacter pelagius. Classification (GTDB taxonomy): domain Bacteria; phylum Pseudomonadota; class Gammaproteobacteria; order Pseudomonadales; family Oleiphilaceae; genus Marinobacter; species Marinobacter pelagius_A. The sequence continues at coordinate 68,732 of NZ_QNRO01000017.1, read as the reverse complement.
ACAAAGGCCTTCAGGCGGACAATGTGTCTATCCTGAGCGACTGAGCACCAAGCCCCAGCCAACGAAAAAGGCAGCCTTCGCGGCTGCCTTTTTTAATTCCAGACCACCTTCTGTTCCCCCCGACTGTCCAGCCGCCACCACTTTTCGTCCTCGACCGGCTGACCTTCCTGCCAGTCACCCGGACTGCAACGGATCTCGGTGTCCATTGCCCGCCAGGCACTTCGAGCGCAATCCAGGTCAGTACCCCAAGGCAACTCTTCCCCTTCGAGCACCAAGGATGTGAAGCGTTTTCCAAAGGCTCCCGGGTACAGGGTAATGCGCACTGATGCGCCCTCGTAAAAGGCAGTGCCTTTGATAACCGAGGACACATCGGTGTCGTCCAGGGCGAGGTCGTCAACGTTGGCCTCAAGCCACTCCGATACCTGGTTCGGTGCCAGGTCACGAATGTAGATTTCCAGATCCTGCACTCGCGGAATCTCCATGCTGTTGATCACAATGCAGCACATAGTGAACCGGGCCGGGGCCCGCTGCAACCCACTGTTCCAGCTCACGTCGCAAATCTTCGACAGAAAGTCGCCGCAGGGTGCCGGCGGCCTCCCGTTCCCGCCAGGCAACTTCGGCGGCAGCCTGCTGGAGTTCGATGCTCTGAAGGGATTGCTCAAGCGCTTCCACCGGCTCCTGCCGGGCCATGGCAACCAGCCCCTGCCGCCTCAGGGTATCCGCCTGCCCGGCCAGCGCCGCCGCCTCCGCGGGTCCTCTTCTTGCAAACAGGCTCAACCGGGCCGCCGCGCGCCCGACCCACTCGAGCATGCCGCCGGGGGTGCTTACACAACGGCTTCGACTGGATGCAACATAACCTACAACCGAATGGGGTAACTGGATATTCCACTGCTTTTCGATCGCTGACTGGTGGGCGGTCAGGATGGCTTTTCGCTGAGTTTGACTGGCATAGGGCATATCGTAGGCATCGAGGCGACGACCCAGCCGGTGTTGAAGGATCTTGACCGCTGGTGCCTCATCAGGCCCCTCAGGACCAAGCAACAACACCGGGCCAGACCAGCTGGCAAGCAGTTCTGAAGTCACCGTCCCCGGCGCGTCCATCAACGCCAGGAGATCGGACGGCGACACGTTGTCCAACACCAGTAATGGCCAGTCCCGGGCATGCGCCCCTTCATCGTCATCCGCTTCGCTCACCGGTATGACGGGAAGATCACTGGCCATCAGCTCGGCCTCACGGCGCAGATCGATCTCGACATAGTCTCGCTCGAGCACCGGCAGCAGGAATTGCAGCCAGCTGGACTTGCCTGATCCCCGAAGCCCACGTACCCAGACCAGAGCCCGGCAACAGGCCGCCACGGTCACCGCGACATCTTCTGCCAACTCAATCCACTCAGGGTCGGTGATCGCAATCGGTGCGCGAGTATCTGTGGTCACATCTCCCGGGGGCGCCAGCTCCGCCAGCTCGGGCCATCTGGGAACCTGTTCCAGAAGGGCCACATAGGCTTTGCCATCGAGCCGCTCTGCGCGTCTTGCCAAGGTATCGAGCAGGTGGGGCCAATCCAGCCAGGGCACCGTGAAAGCCTCCCGGGCGCTTGCCAGCCAGTAGATCAGCTGCGAGGACAACAGCCCCTCCCCGCCCACTTCGGTGACGATCGGCTGCTCACACTGGATGGTGCGGATCAGTTCGTCCAGATCGACGCCGCAGCCACGCAGATACCGTGTGATCGACGGATCGGTGTCCAGCAGCGCGAGCAGGAAATCTTCGACAGTGATGGCCGCGCCGCCTCGCCCGCTGACGTTGTCCCGGGCCCGCAGCAACGCGGTCTGACATTGGGGATCAAGGCATCCTTGCCAGTCTTCCATTCAACTTCTCCCTGTTGTGTTGGCATCATCCTGATGCTGTTCCGTAGTCTGTTCGAGGGCAGTTTTACCAGGTACCGGTGTTCTCCATGCTGGCCCAGGGCTCTTTAGGAGGCAGCGCCTCGCCTTTCTGGAGCAGCTCGATGGAGATGTTGTCGGGAGTCCGGATAAACGCCATGTAGCCATCCCGGGGCGGGCGATTGATGGTCACACCGTTGGCCTGAAGCTTCTCGCACACGGCGTAGATGTCATCCACCCGATAGGCCAGGTGACCGAAATTGCGGCCGCCGGTGTACTCTTCCGGATCCCAGTTGTAGGTCAGCTCGATCATCGGCGCACGGTCTTCCCGGGCCCGCGCCTCGTCTTCCGGTGCCGCCAGAAACACCAGGGTGAACCGGCCTTTCTCGCTGCTCTTCCGGTTGATCTCGACCATGCCCAGCAGGTCGCAGAAGAAATGCAGCGTCTCGTCCAGGTCACTCACCCGGATCATGGTGTGGAGGTATTGCATACGCGCTCCTTGTCGAATAATGGTCGTCTTACCGCTTGAACACAGTTTACGGTATCCTTGGCCAATGGACGACATCAGCATCGGCGATATCCCCTACGCCCTCCGCAGCCCCGCCGTCAGGCATCTGGCGTGGCTTTGCCATACGCCCCAGCTGCTGAGCTCACCACTCTCTTTTGAGCCCGCTCGCTACCTGCCACCCAATCATCTGGAAAAACTCAGGGCATGGGATCATGATCTGCAGGCTGCGCCGGCCTTGCTTCGGGAACCGCCCCAGCGCCGGCTGGGCTTCTATTTCGAGCGTCTGTACCAGGTTCTGTTGGAGGATCTGCTTGGCTGGGAAATCCTCCTGAAAAACCAGCAGATCCAGTACAACGGTCGTACCATTGGCGAGCTGGACTTTGTGGTGCACAACCGAACCGATGACCGGATCGAGCATCACGAAATCGCGGTGAAATACTACCTCGGCGTGCCAGGGACCGATCATCCCACACTCTGGTACGGCCCCAATGCCCGCGACCGGCTGGACCTCAAAACCAATAACCTGATCCGACACCAGAGCCGACGGACCCACCAGCCGGAAACCCGGGCCCTGTTGGAGCAACTCGACATCAGCGGCCCCCTCACCGCGCGGATTTTCATGCCGGGCTATCTGTTCTATCCCGATGGCAACTCGATATCGGCACCCGACTATGTGCCGGACAATCACCTGCGGGGCAGCTGGCTTTACCTCTCGAAGGCCAGGGCAAGAGACACGTCCTGCTGGGTACCGCTTCACAAGCCCCACTGGATAGGCCCCTGGCTACAGGAAGAGCCGCCCGCTCCGGAGACCACCCTCGAAGCGCTCGAACGCATTGAGCATCATGCCGTCCCCGCACTCTTTGCCGTGCTGGAGAGCGACGCTTACAGCGGGATCTGGCGGGAAACAGACCGGATCTTCGTGGTGCCTGAAAACTGGCCCTAGTCTTCGCTCTCAGGAATCGATCAGGCTCCTGGCCCACGTTGGCAGTTCCTCTTTATAGACCCGCCATGCCCCGTTCTCCCATGCCGCCACACGCACAAACGGTTGATCCAGGCTGGAGTTGTCCACCAGGTGCAGCTCATCCGCCAGCCCAATACACTGGCGAAGATTGGCCAGGGTGCGGGGGATCCGACGCTCTATCTTGGTCTCGGGCACGTTATGGCCGCCAGTTTGTACCCGGGAGGCAACACGCGCCTTGTTGAGGTTGACCTGGTCCAGATGGAAATAAAACAGACGGATGCGGAAGCCCGCAGCCTTGGCAGCGCCGACGAAATCCACTTTGGACGGGTGAGAAAACACCGTTTCAAAACAGAAGCTCTGGCGCTCTTCCAACAGCCGGAGCCGCTCCTTTTCGGCAATCAGCGCCGCTTCGTAACTGTGCTTTTCGGGGTAATCCGGCCACAGGGTACGGGCGATCCTGTCAGCGTTGACGAACGGGATATTGCGACGGGCCAGAAACCGCTCATAGAAAGTCGATTTGCCGGCGCCGTTGCCACCCACCAGCAACCAGAGCTCAGGCTGCGTCGTCACGGTCACTCAGCGCTTCAAAGCGTCCATTGCGAAACTGTCCTACCTCCCGGGTGCCGTCCGGATGGATGGCTTCGAGATACCCCGGCTTTTCCGCAGAAGACTGGTACACCGTCCGCCCACGGGCAATAGACCGACCAAGCTCGCCACTCTCCCGCGCCTGATCAACCTCGGCCCAAAGATCATCACTGCTCACCGGTTCTGCCGTCACAGGCTCAACCGACACCTTCCGGATACCCTGCAAAATGGCAATCAGATCCTCCGCACTCACCTCCCCGGCAACTGCGCGACCAATCTCGGCCCAGTACTCAATCTGCTTCGGCGTAGAACGCCTATGAACCTGCCCCTCGGCAGCGGCGTGACGAACCAAGTTGTCATCAAGACGAATCGCGGTGGTCATGGCGAACTCCCCTATTACGCATATATTTACCAGACTACCATGCTTGTTGCAGTTTGCAACGCCCGTTGCATTTTGACACTTTCCCCCTGGGGTCTGAAGAAAGCCTTCTTCTGACCCCATTTTCAGGTCTTGCCCCCAAACCCATCAAATCGGCCAGGCCCCCTCCGGCCGCATCTCCCGATACTCCTCCAACGAAACCTTTCCCAGCTGAGGCGTCAGCTTACAAACCCGGCTTCCCCAAGGGTAACTGCGTAACCGGTTCAACAGCTCCACTCCTCCTCCAATCTTCCAGGCCTCAATATCCAGATCCCGCCAGTAGCGGGGATCTCGCCCGCTCTTTTCATCGTGCTCACGCGTCACTGGATCCAGATGACGGAATGGTTCCAGGCGAGGCACATCTGGCAGGGGCTGGGTTACGTCCATGTAGCGTTGGAGCATGTCCCACAACGCTAAAACATCACTTTTGGATGCTTCCACTCCACTCAGCCAGGTCTGATTGAAGGTTTTCTGGGTGTAGCGGTGAACAAACATCAATCTGTAGAAAATGCCACCCTGCTGGACTACCCGCTCAACATAGGCATCAAACTCAACGAATGGCGCTTCAAAGAAACGATTACGTCCCAAAGCGAAGCGAACCTGCCCTGTAACTCGGTTGAACTCACTGCAACCGTCTTCGAGCGATTGGTCGAATTTTCCCTCAAGTAATTTCTCGAATGGTTTCAGGAAAAACCCTATGCCTGTGCTCATAATCCAATTGGTAGTTGGGCGAATCATCCAAAAGGAAAGCAACATCCATCCAGGTAGCAGGACCAATGCGAAAAAGCCCACCAGAATTCCCGACCACTCGTACTGCTTAGCCAATTCGAGCAATCCCCACCCAATAAACGCCATACCGCCGACAACTAGCAACAGGACCCACGTAAAGGGAATCACTAAAATCAAGAACTTGAGCCCCATCTTTCCATTCAGAAATCGGATACGGTTATGATTCCACCACCAGTCTTTGTCGGTGAATTCAGGATCAACGGCGTCATGATCCTGAAGCGTTTCGACATCTTCCAGCATCCCGTTATACGGATTAGTACCCGCATACGTTCCCACAGGTTGTAATTCATCGCCTACCCGCTCTCGTTTCCTCGGACTCTCCGGAAGTGAGCAAATGGAATCCGATTTAAAGGCAGTGTCCGCAAATCTCGGGCGGTCCAGTTTCGTCATACATTTACCTCGGCGAAATACCAGTATGGGGACTTTGGCTGGGCAAACGGATCCAATATCGTTCGCCTCTTTGGTGGTGGATACATGTGTCTAGTGACATCGAAAGGTTCATAGTCCGGGTAGGCAGGCGTCGGGAATACCAAAGGCCCCAATTCGGTCTCCAGCGTCGCCTGCAAACCAACCCTTAATCGAGTGGTTACAGATTCCCGATAAAAAATACTTTGGTATTCACTCTCCTTAAGCTCCCGCCTGACGAGAAAGCGAACAGCCGATTCCCGGGGCAATGACTGCCTCGCCACAATCTTCGTCAGTGGTGTAGCTTTGAGCATATGGGTGTCTGAAACAGGCGTGACCGCCACCGAAGAGGGGATGGTCGTCGTCGATGTGTGGTAGGCAATTTCCTGAACAACGAGCTTGAAGGATCTATCTGGCAATTCTGTCCGGCTCTGGCCTAACAGCTTGATTCGGCTAACCAATGGGAACCTTATGGTTACAACATAATCATCAGGTTCCGGTGGATAATCGGAATTAAAGAGTGCTGAATCAGGCTCGATATCGGCATACCTTTCTCCACTCACATGAATGGGCGAAAGGAGGGTAATTAGCTGGCCATAGTAGGCCTTATCGTCATTCCAACTTTGCTCATTATTCGGAAAATCGCCCAAGGGTCCATGTTTGAGAAGCTTTTCAAACGAATCGTCAGCCACCATACCTGCGTACAAGCCCCCACCAACGACCATTGCCATACCAAACAAAGCCCACCCCCAACCAGGTACGGCAAGTAGATTAGCCATCAGAGGAGAAACCAGGAAAACAACACCACCACTCATTGCAATCCCATGCCCGGCAGCTGCGTCGAAATCGTTATTGGACAAGCTGATCCTCATTTCCCAAAAACTCAGGCCAACGCCGATACCGCCAGCAATAAAATTTGCCAGCCCCGCTGTTCGAACCAATGTGGAGGCTTTTATTTTTTCCAGCCGCTTGCCCACAAACCACCAATTCTTCAAATCGAAAAGGGGACGGGAAGCGAATTGGTATGTGCTTGCCTGTTTGAGACCCAGATCTCCCAATACAACATTGAGTTTCAGCTGAGCTGCAATCAGATCAGCCGTTGCGCCACCAAATGTCTTGGCGAACGCCAATGTGGAGTTCCCTTGTTCCGCGTCATAAGCTGTCAAGAACGAACGAAATTCGACAAACAAATTAAACGCCGCCAAAGCCACCAACCCACGAGAAACGGCCGGACCATCAACCACCCGCCCCTCTCGCTTTGCGAAGTCCACTTTCACCAAACTCAGCTTTTTCGCTTCTTCATGGCCCTCGGCAACGTAGAAGACCATAGTTCCCGCAGCCACTTTATTGATCGTGTCCTCAAATTCAGCCGCTGCTCGCGCGGGGCTGGTGGAGGCCATCGTCTGGCCGGATTCTTCAAACAGGTCTGCATACAGATAATCGTTCTTCCGGGTCAGCACCCCCTCGGTGCGATCAAACTCCGTCAGCCCGCGATTCAGCCCGTTACCCTGCAGTCCGAGGATTGTGCCCTGGCTGACAGCACGGGCCCTGTCCATAACCCGGATACCGGCGAGATCAGGATCCGCGAGCACCATATTGGATGCAGCCGCCTGCATCACGCGCAGTAGTTCAATCTGCTCAACGGCACCCTGTTCAATCAGGCGCCTGGAAACGGTCAGAATGGCGGTACTCCATTTACTCAAGGCGCCAGAGATCAGGCCACCCACTTTGCCGGCATTGGAAAGGTCTTTCAGTGCGCTATCACCTGAATCCTTCTCACGGATCTGATGTTCCAGGTACGCAAGGGATTGCAGATTGAGGCGATCCAGCAAGGCCTCATCTATTTCGGTTTGATTCTGTGCCAGATGTACAAGCTTTTGGTAAAACGAGGTCCCTGGCCCTGATTCATCCCCTTTGCCTGCTCCCTCCTGAGGCGCCCAAGCTTCAAGGAACCTTTCATCCGTTATCCAGTTTTTCAGGGTGGCGTATATGCCGTCGTCAAAGGGTTTGCCTTGAGCTTTTACAACACCCGGAATCTGTTGAAGTACATTCATCAGATCGGTCGCAAGCAGATAAGCTTCGCAGATGGCGTGGTCACCGGATTCTCGGTAGTCATTCAGGGCGGCAGCGAATGACGGTTCGGTCAGAAAGTTACCAGCCCGCTCAACATGGTTCTCTATCACGCGAATGGCATGATCTTTTTCCTCGGTATCAAGCACCTTATCCAGTTTTTGTCGGTCGATGGCACTCGCATAACGAGACAAATCGGAAGGACCACCATCCGGCCTTGGGTCGAATATGGCCTGGCGAATCAGCATCGCAGAATGGACGATTGGATTGCTCTGGATCGAAATATCCACGGCATCCAGGTAGTGCAGCGCAAGGTGTAGCTGGACAAGAGAGTGACGGAGCTGGAAAAGGGGGTCTGGAAGAGCTATGCAGACCAGGCCTTTTTGCTCGCGATGTCCGTTAATCAGGTCCTCTCCAGGGCCACACGTCAACTCAAGATCAATTGGGTCGGTGGATTTCTCTTTGGCTTGCTTTATTCGATCAGCCAATTTCACGCAAAGCTCACCCTCACCAGGCCCCTCAAAACCGAGCTTAAAATCACTGGGATTCTCCAACATCAACTCAATTCCAAGATCCCGTGCCCGAAGGCCATCCACCTGCTGAATCGGCGATGCGGGGTAACCACTCGCGAAGTTGATGTCATCCACAAGGGCCGCAGGCCAGGCATGATCGATTCTGGTTGTCCTGATCCTCAGCGATTTCGCGTCCTGCTCCAGCCGACGAACGTAGTGCCAATCCCACTGCACTTCGCTGTAGGCGACACGAATGTCCTGGATGACGGTCTGTCCCTGCAACATGGCCGGGACCAGGATGTCGTGCTGCCATTCACCCACAGCCGGCCGGGCGCGGAAGGTGTCGGAGGGCTCTGCCTCCCATTCAGAGCGCGCCGATTGCACATCAATGTCACTCATCATGCCCTCGGTGTTGATCTCGAGTTCCCGCCACAGAGCGTCGCCACGAAAAACATAGAAGTAGCCGGGCCTGAGCAGTGCCACGCTTCGTCCGGTGTGGAAGGTCAGGCCGCCGGATTTCACGGGCAGGTTGCTCTGGATTTCGGCCAGGGGTTTGATTCTCAGGAGAGTGTTTTCCTGATACTCCTCCTGCTCGATATTGGAACGGGCGCGCTCCACCAGCGGGAGGGTCAGATGGCCGCCAGCCTGGGTGGGGACCTTCAAAACCAGGTTGCCTGGCTCGTTGTCATCATACTCAGCTCGCCGGCGCAGGGATTGGTTCAGGCTCTCATCGGTGAAATTCGCAAGATCGGTCATTCCTTTGACCCCTTATCCGAAATGGTTTCAACGGTTACTTCTTCCAGTGTCGATTGGCCACCGATGATGTCCACGATCAACATCCTTTCCGGCCTTTTATATCCGTCATGGACGAGGTTATCCGGGTTGGCCGTCTGGCGCTGATCCACAGTCGCCAGTGCTGCAGGACTGATCGATTCCGGTGGAACATCCTCAAGCAGCCGGGGCAGCTCGGGGACGCCCGCAGACTGGCCGGCCCCTTTTCCAGGCGCGCCGCCGGAATTGATTTTTATTCCCGGCCCACTGAGAGTCACGCCACTGGCGTTCAGCTTGATGAAGCTGCCGCCGCCGGCGATGGTGAGTTCTGTTCCTGCATCCAGGACAACCTTGGCGCCGGCCTTGTGGTGGACTTCGGTATGGGCTTCGGAGGCCATGGTCTGGCCGGTCTTCTGGTGGAAAGTGCCGGTTATGGTCTGGCTGCAGTCGCCCCCTATGGACACCCGTTTTTCCCCATTGGTCGTGCAGTGTTCTTTGCCTTTTACATGGCTGTAGTACTGCCCTTCCACGGTTCGGTGGCTGTCGTTCCGGAGGACCTCGGTGCGGTTGTGCTCGGTGAGCAGGTCCAGGTCTTTCTGGGCGTGAATGTAGATCTGCTCTTCTCCAGCCTCGTCCTCAAAGCGCAGTTCGTTGCTGCCCTCGCCCTTGTGGGTCTTGGTTTTCAGGGTGGTTCGGGTCTTGTGCTCCGGTAATGCATAGGGCGGCGTGTTAGTGGCGTGGTAGGTTCGGCCGGTGATGATCGGCTGGTCCGGATCGCCGTCCAGGAAGCTGACGATGACTTCGTGGCCGATTCTCGGAAGAGCCATGAAACCATATTGGCCGCCGGCCCAGCCCTGACTGACGCGGAGCCAGGCGCTGCTGTGTTCGTCGTTCTTCCCGCTCTCTACCTCGCTTGGCCGCAGGCGCCGATCCCACGGAAACCGGACCTTCACCCGGCCGTGTTCGTCGCAGTGGATTTCCTCGCCCTCCGGGCCGGTGACAATGGCGATCTGGGGGCCGTCCATGATTGGCTTGTGGTCTGTTCTCGGTCGCCAGGTTCTGTCCGCTGGAACCACGTTGAAGAAGTTATGGTAGGTGGCCGGTTGCTGGCCGCTCTCCTCCTCCAGGGCTTGGGGCTGCTTGCCGGTGTGGGTGACGGCGGTGATTAACCACTCCCGGTTCAGGGCTTCGTTGTCGTGGTCAGTGAGCGGGAGTCTGGCGCCGGGGGTGAAATCAGGCCGGTTGCTCTCACCGTGGCCGGTGGACGCATCGTTTCTCAGGGCGTCCAGGCGGGCCCGGGTGAAGGGCTGGCCACTGGCATCGGCCTTGTAGCGGCCGGGGTAGTCGTAGTGCTGGTAGTCTTCGCGGTGGTTCAGGTTGGCCGCGCCCTGTTCGTGCATCAGGGCGTAGGCGGGGTTCCTGAAGGTGTAATCCTTGAGGGCCACCGAGGCGGCGCGGACCCGCTCCTGGTATTGGAAGCGGAAGATGCACGGCTGCCGGGTGCTGCCCCCGGCTTGGCTATTGTAAGTTGCCGACTCCAGTTTCGGGGCATCGCCGTGATGATCGGCAAAGATCAGAGCGGGTTGCTCTTCCCCGTCCACGCTGCCGTGCTGGTAACGGTAGTGCCAGCCTTCTTCCGCCGCCAGCCTCTCGATAAAGGCCAGGTCGCTTTCCCGGTGCTGGACGCAGTATTCCCGTTCCTGTGGGACCCGCTTGAGATCAAATATCGTATCCACGATGCCCCGTTCTTCCAGCAGGGTGCGGATAATGGCCTCGGGACTCTGGCCCTGGAAGATGCGGCTGTTGTGCATCAGGCCCAGGCGCCACAGGGGTGGCTGGAAGACAACTTCATAGCGGGTGCGGCGATGGCCGGTGTCGCCCCGGGCGAATTCGTTGACCACGCCGGTGAATCGTCGCAGGGGGTGGCCGTCCTGCCAGACCACCAGGTCGACGGGTTGTTCCAGCATGGCGTCGGCAGAAACATCGGGGTCGGTGCTGGCCAGTTCCAGTCGGCCCTGGAACAGCTCGGAGAGGCTCTCGGTCAGCGCAAAGGCGACCACGGCGAAATGATCAGAGGGGAAGTCACCGACACGGGCGGTGAACTGCAATCCGCTTGCCTGGGGCATGTCTTCAGTCCTTGAAGGGTTGATTCGGTCCGTTGAATCGGTGCGGGGAAACTAGCCATCGGATCCTTGATGGGTGGTCCCGCAGAGTTGGGAAAGGTACCAGTGCGTTTGGAGAAAATCCAGAGTTGGGAGACGAGATTGAAGATGGGGTCAGATGAACAAGTTCATCTGACCCCTGAGTATGTGGCCTGGGGTCTGAAGAAAGCCTTCTTCTGACCCCGACTTTGCCCGCGAGCTTTGGGGGGAGTTGAATTTGGGGTCAGATGAACGAGTTCATCTGACCCCTGAGGCAAGGCCCTGGCCCTCGGGACATTGACCCACCGCCTATTCTCCGGCACTCTAATCTGGTTTCGTAATGCAACCTAAATAGGCAGGTGTCCCAAGTGAGCGAATACAAGAATCGAGCAATCGTGTTGAAGAAGCGGCCCGAGGGGGAAATTCAGGACGCTGATCTGGTCATGGAGGAGCGGCCAGTTCGGGCACCGGGGGATGGTGAAGTGGTTGCCAAAGTGCTTTGGCTGTCGCTGGATCCCTACATGCGTCCCCGGATGAATGATGCCAAGGGGTATATGGATCCGATCGGGATTGATGAGGTGATTGTTGGCGAGAGTGTCGCTCAGGTGGTTGAGTCACGGTCCGACAAGCTGAAGGTGGGTGATCTGGTTACCTGCTATTCCGGTTGGCAGGAGTATGTGACCTTCCCTGCTGATGCGCCGATGGTTTACAAGATTCAGCAGAAGGAAGGCGTTCCACTGCAGGCTTACCTGGGTGTGGCCGGTATGCCGGGGCGCACGGGGTATTGCGGCCTGATGTATGTGGGCAAGCCCCAGTCGGGCGAGACTGTGGTGGTTTCTGCGGCTTCCGGGCCGGTGGGTACAGTGGTTGGCCAGACGGCCAAGACCGAAGGTTGTCGCGTGGTTGGTGTGGCCGGTGGTCCCGAGAAATGCCGGTTTGTGGTCGAGGAGCTGGGGTTTGATGCCTGTGTCGATTACAAGGCCGGCAACCTGGAGGCAGATCTGAAGGCGGCTTGCCCGGACGGGATCGATATCTATTTCGAGAACGTGGGTGGTGCGGTGACCCGCGCTGTGGCGCCGTTGCTCAACCCCGGAGCGCGGGTGCCGATTTGTGGGTATGTGTCCGCTTATAACGCCAAGGATATGACGGAAGTGGAAACGCCATTTCACGTACTCAAGGCCCTGGATCCGGTGCCGGAGCATCGGTTTTTCCTGGTGACTGAGTGGCAGGATAGGCATCAGGAGATTACCGATATTCTGGCTTCCCGGGTTGCCGGTGGGGAGTTGAAGTACAGGGAGACCGTTGCCGATGGGCTGGAGAATGCGGTGGATGCTTTCAAAGGGATGTTGAAGGGGAGGAATTTTGGGAAGCAGTTGGTTCGGGTTTCGGGGTGAAGGCGGGGTCTGAAGAAAGCTTTCTTCTGACCCCGATTTTAACCGCGAGTTTGATGGTGAGCCCAACTTGGGGTCAGATGAAAGTGTTCATCAGACCCCTGAGCATGACCTTGGGGTCTGAAGAAAGCCTTCTTCTGACCCCGACTTTGACAGAGAGCTTTGGGGGATGAGCTGAACTTGGGGTCAGATGAAGGTTTTCATCAGACCCCTGAGTTAACCCCTGGGTTATCTCGGTCCGCGGCTTGGTTTGATAGCCAGACGCTTTGGTAGGGTTTCAGGGTGATGCTGCCGGAGAGGTCGTCGATGGCCATGCCTGAGATCAGGTCTACCCAGTGATCGGTGCCGATGAGGTTGATGTCGCTGAGTGCGACTTGCTGCAGTTCGCTGCTGATGTTGTGGATGCAGAAGACGGACTGGTCGCGGCGCATGCTCTGGCGCCAGAAGCCGAAGATCTGCAGGCCCAGGTGGAGGGTGAACTGGGTGGCGTTGGGGTGAAAGGCTGACTGGCTGCGGCGGATGCCGATCAGGCGTTTGAGTTCGTGGTAGACCTTGCTGTGGTGGCATAGCGGGTTTTCCAGTTCTTCCTCCAGTTTATCCAGCTGCCACTGCCCCCGGTTGATGGATCTGAGCCGGCCGGTGTTCTCGACCCTGGCGTAATCGTTTTCCGTGCCCAGTAGGCTGTGGATATAGAAGGCCGGGATCCCTTCCAGTGCCAGCATGATGGTGTGCGCACACAGGAATCTCTGCAGCTGGCAGTGATCCGCCCCACCCTCCGCGGTGCCTTTCAGTGCGTCCCATAGGGCAATGTTGATCTCGTACGGCTGGTCGCGGCCATCAGCGGTGCGGCGGTAGGACACCTTGCCGCCAAAAGACTCCATGGTATTGATCAGGCGCTGCTTCTCGTCTTCCTCCAGCAACCCATCCGTCGGGCGCATGCCGATGCCATCGTGGGAGGCGATAAAGTTCAGGTAAGTCGTGCCCATCTGGGCCGGCGGCATGCTCATGAGCCAGGTCTTGAGATGCCGGCAGTTCCCCGTCACCAGAGTGTTGATGAGCAAAGGCGGCAGGGAGAAGTTGTAGATCATGTGTGCTTCGTTGGCGTTCCCGAAATAGGTCAGGTTCTCCCGGTTGGGCACGTTGGTTTCCGTGATCACCACCGCGTCCGGCGTATGGTGCTCGATGAGAAGTCGCAGAATCTTGATCAGCTCGTGGGTCTGCTGAAGGTGGATGCAGGGTGTACCCGGCTCCTTCCAGAGGAATGCCACAGCATCAAGCCTGAACATGACCACGCCATGCTCCAGATATTGTTTGATGATACCGGCAAACTCGATCAGAACCCTGGGATTGGCGAAATTCAAATCCACCTGATCTTCACTGAAAGTACACCATACATACCGCTCGCCATCCTCGGTCTGCACCGGGGTCAGCAACGGCGAGGTTCTTGGCCGGACCACCGCACTCAAATCATCCTTGGGATTTCCCTCAAAGAAATAATCCTTGCCCGGATCGACCCGCTTTCGGAAATTCTCGAACCAGCGGCTGCGCGCGGACATGTGGTTGATCACCAGGTCTGCCATCAGTTTGAAATCGCCGGCAATCTTCTCGACATCACTCCAGGAGCCATGGGACTCGTTCACCGCCAGGTAGTCCATGACGGAAAAGCCATCATCGGAGCTGTACGGGAAGAACGGCAGGATGTGGACCGCCGAGACCGTCTCGGCCAGGCAATCCGTCAGGAACCGGTGCAGGGTCTGCAGCGGCTTCTCACCCTCACGCTGAACGGTATCGGCATAGGTGATCAGGACAATATCCGACTCGTCCCAGTTGTTCTGGTGTGCCGGTGGCGGCTCCCGGTTCGGGGCCAACTCAATGGTGCTCAGCAGCTGTTCCGCCAGGAAGTCGCAGTCCAGCTCCGGGTACACCACCTCCAGCATGCCAACCAGTTTGGCCTTGAGGGGCTGGCTCATGGCCGGTACTCCTCGTTGTCCAGCTCCACCGCTTCCAGCAGTTGTTCCTTGATATCCGGAATGGCACTGGTGACCCGGTTCCAGCTAGGGATGAACGGCGTGTCCATTGGGTTATCCAGGAAATAAGCGCCCGCCCGCATCACGTTCTGGGCGAACAGCTCCACCGCCTTTTCTTCCTTGTGCCTATCAAAGGTCAGGCCGTTGATGATGGCGTCATTCTGGTAGGTTTCCACGAAATCCAGGGCAATCCGGAAGTAAGTGGCCTTGATGGTGCGGAACTTTTCGTTGGAGAAAATCTCGCCGTTGGTGGCGAGTTTGCGGAACAGGGCCTTGGCAATGTCCACGCTCATCTTGGACAGACCGCGGCTGGCATCTTCCGGGGACAGTTCCTGGTGCTTGTGGTCGTAGGTATCGGCGATGTCCACCTGGCACAGCCGGTTGGTGGCGTAGTTGCGTTTCATCTCGGACAGCACACCAACTTCCAGGCCCCAGTCACTGGGAATGCGCAGGTCATTAATGACATCGGTGCGGAACGAGAACTCGCCGGCCAGCGGGTAGCGATAGCTGTCCAGGTAATCCAGGAAATCGCTGGGGCCACAGACTTTCTTGAGGGCCCGGATTAGCGGTGTCACCAGCAACCGGCTGACCCGGCCATTCATTTTGGAGTCCGCCACCCGAGCATAATAGCCCTTGCAGAACATGTAGTTGAACGCGGGGTTGGCCACCGGGTAGATCAGGCGGGCCACCAGGTCCCGGGAATAGGTCAGGATGTCACAGTCGTGGAGCGCCACGGATTTACTGACGCCGGAAGCCAGCACATAGCCAAAGCAGTACCAGACGTTCCGGCCCTTGCCCATCTCGGTCGGCGCCAGGTTCTGCTCCCGCAGTTTGAGGTCGAGGGCGCGCAGGCGCGGACCATCGTTCCAGAGCACCTTGAACTCCTGCGGCAGTTCGGAGAAATACTCAAGCGCATGCCGGTATTGCCGCTCATCGGCGCGGTCCAGCCCGATCACGATCTGGTCAAGGTAAGGCACCCTGGTCAGCTCGCTGACAATGTTCTTCAACGCCGGCCCTTCCAGCTCCGAATATAACGAAGGCAGCACAAGGGACATGGGCCGGGCCTTGCGGAAGTTCATCAGCTCCGCTTCCATCTCCTCGACAGGCCGTCGGACAAGGTTATGCAGAGTGGTGACAATGCCGTTCTGGTAAAAGTCGCCCATGGCGGCTCTCCTCTTTAATACCCGTACTCAAGCAGCAGGTTGAGTACACAGTCATTCCAGCCCTCGGGGCCGGATCTGAGGGAGCGTATGTGCCGGCGGTCGGACGGCAGCTGGACGTTCTCGCTGTTGACGCCCCGGATCACCACCGGTACATCGGACGCCTCCAGCATGCCTTGATCATTCGGGCTGTCACCCAGTGCGATAGCCAGTACCGGCTCACGGCCATAACGCTCCTGGTATTTACCCAGCAAGAAACGGGCCCCATCCGCCTTATCGAAGATGCCCATGGCATGCCAGAAGCGGCCACCCTGCACCAGGCGGAGGTTGTCGGCGGCCAGGGAGGCTTCGAATTCACGCAGCTCCTCCTCGCTCCCTTCCCAGATCAGCGGCTCGGTGCCATGGCGTTGCATCGCCCGCGAAGCCGCGGTGATATCCAGGCCCGTGGTCTCGGCCAGCTCTTCGGCGGACATGTCCTCGAAGCCCCGAAAGCGTGCACCGGCGGTGCGCAATCGGCCCAGGACTGACAGCACCACTGCCCGGGATGCGCCAAAAGTCACCACCTGCTCGGAAGAATTGTCAAAAATACCGGGCGGAATAATCACAGCCGCACCGTTTTCGACAATATACGGATCACCATTGCCCAGTTCGTTCCTGATTACCGCGATCTCCGCTGCCGTCTTGCTGGAGTTGAGGATCAAGGGGATTCCCGCCGCCTTCACCCTGGCCAGGGCAGGCCTCGCGGCCTCCCAGGAATAGTCCTCGTGGTCCAGCAATGTGCCATCAAGATCGGTAAACAGAATCAGGTGGGGCCTGGGCATGGTTTTCCCTCGCTTGGGTTTGCTAATTGGAGCCCGGAGGCTCCCTGAATTGTGGGGCCGCCAGCGAATGGTCCGCACCGACCGGGATCAGGACATCAGCCCGGCCGGGCATTTCCCGGAGGCAATGCTCGGTCACGCGTTGGTAGTGCATGATGAATCGGGCTACCTCGTCGTCAGACATGATGCGCAACGAGGGGGCACCCTCATCGCTGGCGCCCTCTTCTGGTGCATTGGCATGGCGTGCGGCCAACTTGTGTTCCTGCAAGGTGCGCCATTCCAGCACGCACTCCATGGACGGCGCCTTGAGCATCAACAGGTAATCGAGCCGGCCGAAAAACGCCCGGTAGCTGTCTTTCAGACACTCGTTCACATAGCTGCGCCAGGTGGCATGGGCGTCCTCCTCAGCTTCCAGCGTATTGACCGGCCGGGCCAGCACTTCTTCAGGTTCCGGCGCGGCCCCCAGGCACCAGCCCTCGATGAGGATGACCTCCGCCGGGCCTTCGAATACCGGCCAGCGATCCCGGGGCGCACGGTCATCCCGCGCCTTGTCGAAAGCGGGAATTGGGGTCTTGTCCCCGGGTTTTGCAGCCAGCAATTGGTCGATTACCTTCTGGCCAAGGGACACATCGTGGGTGCCCGGCACGCCGCGGGTGATGAAAAGGGGATGCACCAGCCCGGCAAGTCTCTGCCGCTCAGCTCTGGTAAGGTAGATATCATCAATGGAGAAACTGGCTGTGGCTGTGCCATGGTGCCGGCTCAGGATTTCCTTGAGGAACAGGGTGAGGGTTGATTTCCCGGTGCCCTGGGCCCCATGGATACCAATAAGTACCGGCCGCCCGAGCCGTTGCCGGAGTTCGAGAATCCGGTGTGCCAGCGGCAGGATGGTCTGTTCGACGGTGTGTCCGTATGAGGAAGGTAGACCTTCCTGACTGATCAGGGTCTCAATGGTGATGTTGAGTTCGTTTTCAGACACGGTGGTTTCCTGGATCGGTTTGAATGATAAGCAGCAGAATCTGTACCAACTGAGAGTATACGCATTGTATGAAAGACACAGGTTTCCGGATTGAGCATCGCTACCTGGAGCTTCCGGACAGTTTTTACACCCGGATACAGCCCAAGCCGCTGACCGACGCCAGAATGGTCACCTTTAACCATGAGCTGGCGCGCCAGATGGGCTTCCATGTGGGCTCGGCGGAGGAGTGGACCGGCGTCGGGGCCGGCACGGAGCTGCTGGAAGGCATGGACCCGGTGGCCATGAAATACACCGGCCACCAGTTCGGCATGTACAACCCGGAACTGGGGGACGGTCGCGGCCTGCTGATGTGGGAAACCGTCGGCCCCGATGGCCGGCGCTGGGACTGGCACCTCAAGGGCGCCGGCACCACGCCCTACTCCCGCTTTGGCGATGGCCGAGCGGTGTTGCGCTCCACCATCCGGGAATACCTTTGCAGTGAGGCCATGCATTTTCTGGGCATCCCCACCACCCGGGCCCTGTTCATGGTCAGCGCCAGGGATCCAATCCGCCGGGAAACCATCGAGACCGCCGCCGCGCTGATGCGGGTGGCCGAGAGCCATATCCGCTTCGGCCACTTCGAGTTTGCTGCCCATCACGAAGGACCGGAAGCGGTGAAGACCCTGATCGAACACGTCATTGCCCTGCACTTCCCGCACCTGATCGACCTGCCGGACGACGAGCGCCATACCCGCTGGTTCGAGGAAGTGGTCGAACGAACCGCGCGCCTGATTGCCGACTGGCAGGCGGTAGGCTTCTGCCACGGCGTGATGAACAGCGACAACATGTCCATCATCGGCGATACCTTCGACTACGGGCCCTACGCCTTCCTCGACGACTTCGACGCCGGCTATATCTGCAACCACACTGATCAGGAAGGCCGCTACGCCTACAACCGCCAACCCCAGGTCGGCTTTGTGAACTGCCAGTACCTGGCCAACGCATTATTGCCAGTGATGGATGAGGACAATGTCCGCCGTGGTCTGCGGCGGTACGAGGTGATCTACAACGAGCGTTTCCTGCAAAACATGCGCGACAAGCTCGGCCTGGCCGAACCGGATGAGTCCGACCTCAGCCTGATCATGGACACCTTCAGCATGCTCCACGAACACCACGTGGACTACACCCGCTTCTTCCGGGGCCTGTCCAACCTCCATGGCAAGGGCCACGATCCGGTCCGGGACCTGTTCGTGGACCGAAGCGTGGCGGACGAGTGGCTCGAGCGCTACGAGCAACGCCTGCAAAAAGAAACCCGCGCCCACGATGAGCGGGAATACGCCATGCGCAAGGTGAACCCGAAATACATCCTGAGGAACTACCTGGCCCAGCAGGTGATTCTGGAAGCGCAGAATGGGGACTATCAGCCGTTGGAGGAGTTACTGCAGGTGCTCAGACGGCCGTTTGACGAGCAGCCGGAGTTTGAGAAGTATGCCGCGCTGCCGCCGGATTGGGGGAAGCATCTGAGTATCAGCTGTTCCAGCTGAGAGGGAGGTTTGCACAGGGGTCTGAAGAACTCCGTTCTTCTGACCCCATCTTCAAGCCCTTAAACCGCCTTCGCAGCAATAATCTTGTCATGCCACTCAACCGGCCCGGTCTGATGCACGGAACTACCCCGTGAATCCACCGCCACGGTCACCGGCATGTCTTCCACCTCGAACTCATAGATAGCTTCCATACCCAGCTCTTCAAAGGCAACCACCTTGGCTTCCTTGATCGCCTTGGACACCAGGTAAGCAGCACCACCCACGGCCATCAGGTACACCGCGCCATACTCCTTGATGGCGTCGATAGCCACCTGGCCACGCTCGGCTTTACCGATCATGCCGGTCAGGCCGGTTTTCTCGAGCATGGTGTGGGTGAACTTGTCCATGCGGGTGGCTGTAGTAGGGCCAGCCGGGCCAACCACTTCTTCGCGCACCGGATCGACCGGACCCACGTAATAGATGAAGCGGCCTTTGAGATCCACTGGCAACTCTTCACCCTTCTCGATCATGTCCACCATCTTCTTGTGGGCGGCGTCACGACCGGTCAGCATCTTGCCGGACAGCAGGACGGTTTCACCCGGCTGCCACTGTTTCACATCTTCCGGAGTCACGGTATCCAGGTTCACCCGGCGAACGTTCTCGCCCACTTCCCAGGTAATCTCCGGCCAGTCGTCCAGGCTCGGCGGGGTCTGCAGGGACGGACCGGTGCCGTCCAGGGTAAAGTGCGCGTGACGGGTCGCGGCACAGTTCGGAATGATCGCCACCGGCTTGTTAGCCGCGTGGGTGGGGTAATCCTTGACCTTCACGTCCAGAACAGTGGTCAGGCCACCCAGACCCTGGGCACCAATACCTAGCTCGTTGACCTTCTCGAACAGCTCCAGGCGCAGTTCTTCGGCACGGTTGGACGCGCCACGGGCCTGCAGATCATGAATATCGATCGGATCCAGTAGGGCTTCTTTGGCCAGTTCCATCGCCTTCTCGGCGGTACCACCGATACCAATACCCAGTATGCCCGGCGGACACCAGCCGGCCCCCATCTGCGGCACCATCTTCAGCACCCAGTCCACCACGGAGTCGGACGGGTTCAGCATGGCGAACTTCGACTTGGCTTCGGAACCGCCGCCCTTGGCAGCCACGTGAACCTCAACCTTGTCACCCGGGACCATTTTGTAGTGGATGATGGCCGGGGTGTTGTCCTTGGTGTTCTGGCGCTTGCCATCCGGATCCGCCAGCACGGACGCCCGCAGCACGTTGTCCGGGTGGGTGTAGGCGCGACGCACGCCCTCGTTGATCACGTCATCCAGGGGCTGATCGCACTCGAACTTCACGTCCATACCGATGTTCACGAAAACCGTAACGATGCCGGTATCCTGACAGATCGGACGATGGCCCTGGGCACACATCCGGGAGTTGATCAGGATCTGGGCCATGGCATCCTTCGCCGCCTGGGACTCTTCCCTCTGGTAGGCCTCGTACACGGCCTGGATGAAGTCCTTCGGGTGGTAGTAGGAAATGAATTGCAGCGCGTCCGCTACACTCTCAATCAGGTCGTCCTGGCGGATTACGGTGGTCATAGGCGCCTCATCAGATGGTTTCGTTATTTCGTGTCATCGAAAAATCGGGAGGCGAGAGTTTACCAGAAAATCGTTCGAACGAGTGATGCGACGGAAGGCGAAGGCGCTATAAAAGGAAGTAACAAAAGCTATCGATCAGGGGGTACGATCCCCCGAAAATAACAACACGTTCGCAGGAGATACCGTGACCGACCTCATCCTCACCGAAAAAACAGACCGAATTCTGACCGTTCGCCTCAACCGACCGGACCGAAAGAACGCCCTCACCCACGACATGTACACCGCCATGGGCGATGCCCTGGAGCAGGCAGAATCCGACAGCGATATCCGCTGCACCCTGTTCACTGGCAGCGAGGAGTGCTTCACCGCCGGCAATGATCTGAGCGAATTCGCCCAGGGCCTGCCCGGTAAATTCCGGGAAACACCAGTCGGCCGCTTCCTTCTATTACTGGCAACCGCCACCAAACCGGTGGTGGCCGCGGTCAATGGCCCCGCCGTGGGCATCGGCACCACCATGCTCCTGCACTGCGACCTGGTGGTGGCCGGCACCAACACCCGCTTCCAGATGCCCTTCGCCAACCTGGGCCTGTGCCCGGAAGGCGGCTCCAGCCTGCTGTTACCCGCCTGGCTCGGCCGGGTGCGCGCGGCCGAACTTTTGATGCTCGGTAACGCCTTCTCGGCGGACGACGCCCTGGAGATGGGCCTCATCAACCGCGTTTGTGATCCTGCGGAAACCGAAGACAACGCCCGGGAACTGTCCCGCCAGCTGGCTGCCCAGGCACCCGCGGCTCTCCGCGCCACCAAACAACTGCTCAACCGGCCCGTGGTGGAGGATCTGAAAGACACCATGCTGACCGAAGGGCAGCTGTTCAGCGAACGCCTGAAATCGCCGGAAGCCGCCGAGGCGTTCCGCGCGTTCGTGGAAAAACGAAAGCCCGATTTTTCATCGTTCGACTGACTCGCAAAAGCCATTGCGGAGGCTCGACAAAGCGTTCATTGCCAACTATTTTTCAGAAAGGCCGGACTCCATCCGTGCGAGGATGACCTGAAAGGCCAGAATCACACTTTTGGCTGATCAACACTTGCCAGACTGTCGCTATAGTCAGAGTTACGAAATTGGCTCAAAGCGCTGACCAAAATTTCAGAAGAACATAACGACACAACAACAGGAAAAGGTTCCACCCATGTTCAAGAAAACACTAATAAGTCTTGCCGTGGCGTCTTCCGTTGGACTTACAGGCTGCCTTAGCAGCGGTGACGAGGGGGCGAATGCTAATCCGGAGTATCAGATTACTGATACCACCATTGATACCTCAATCGTGCGGCCCGTATTCAACCCGAACCCGATATCCCCAACCGTTGCTTTTCCGGCGAACTTCGATCTGCTATTGCTTCTCGGTGCGACCCAAAGTGCGGATTACGACTTCACAGGGCTGACATCTGGAACCGATCCGGCATCAAATGCGATTAACGACTTGGCGGGTTTCTCTACGACCGGACAGTTCAATATAGCATTTGACGGCTCACTCAATCCTGACACTGTGATAGAAAATCAGACAGTATTCCTGGTTCCTCTAAACGTCGCACCTGCCACGGATGCTGCCCCGCTCGCTTTGCCTTCTGTTAATCCCGCAAGCATAACAGGTGTTGACCAGGATCCAGACAATCAACCGAATTTCAGGGTCGAAGTCATCACACAAGATGGTGTTACCAACAATACGATTCGGGTCACACCGTTAGAGCCCCTTCTGGAGAATAAGAAGTACATTGTTATTGTCTCTGACGGTGTAACTGGAGCGAATGGCAAGCCGATTGAACAATCTATCGCTGCACAACAACTCACAGAAGGACCTTTGGGTAGCGAGAACCTCGCCTCGATCCGCGAGCTGGTAATTGCACTAAATGGCCTCGGGCAGCAAATCATTTCTGCAACTCAGAAAGATGTAGCTCTTGCTTATACATTTACGACGGCTGGCCAAAGTACGGTACTGAAGACTCTTGCCTCTCCGGCTTCCTATTTCGAAGCTCTCGGTCAAAAAGTAGGATTTACTGCTTTGCTCAAGGCTGTAAGGGATAACAATCCAGAGGCCAACTTTAGTGAACTTACCGCCATTCTCTCTGAGATTCTCGCTGGTAACGTAACCGCGGAGAACGAGGCCACTGCTGCTGCCGTTGCAGAAGCCGGAGCTATAGCTACCGAAGCAGCGATTGGTACTGCAATACAAACAGCGGTCGCATCGGGAAATATACCCTTCCCAACTACTCGCCCTTCTTTTTTCTATTCCAAAGATCAGCCAGCGACCGAATTGGCTACAATCAAGAGTTTGCCCTCGGGAAATGGAATAAAAGCTGCTGCTGCTGCAGTTTCAGTCTCTCAAGGCTCGATCGTTCTTCCTTACTATCAACCGATTCCCGCAGTCAGCGGCGGCGACGCGCTTGTTGAGAGAGGTTGGCAAGGTGACACAAATCTTGAGGCTGCGCTCAACGAGAGCCTATCGAGCGGAACAACCACATTCGAGTTCCTGAGAGATCGTGACGGAACGCTGAACGTAAACTCCAACTTTCCGTATCCAAAGATCGAAGGGCAAGTCGCGGCCCCTGTAGTCGCCTATTTCCCAAATGCAGCCGGCACATGCGAAGGTATTTCTGGGGTTACGATCTTCCAGCATGGTATTGGTGTCGACAGAAGTGTCTCAATGCTTCCTGGTATTCTGTTGGCTGCCAAAACGTGCCAGGCAGTGATCGCTATTGATCAGCCTCTTCATGGTTTGGCAGGGTCCACCTTGGGAACATTGCCTGGATTGGATGAGCTTACTCCCGAAGACGTTGGACCTGCTTTTGAGGCTGTCCCAGGACTTGCCTATATTGGTGAGCGCCACTTCAACTACACCGACGCAGGAGGACTCACTCCGATATCCGCCGAGTCTGCCGCTGACGTTACCTCAGGCAGCCTTTTCATTAACCTGAAAAGTCTCCAAGGGGCCCGAGACAACCTGCGCCAAGGTGTTCTCGATCTGCTAAACCTGTCCGCTTCGATTGATGGGACAGGCTCGGCCTCAGGTCTCACTGGTCTGGATATCACCGGAACATCAGATCCTGATCTCGCAGGCTTGCCAGTCAACTTTGTAGGACATTCTCTCGGCGGAATCACTGGTACAACCTTCGCCAGTTTGAGCAATGATCCGGAGGTTATTGCTCCATACGCAGCACTGCCATTCGGTAAACAATTCCCTGAGCTGAACTCTGTGGTACTTCACAACACCGGGGGTCAGGTTACGAAGCTCGTTGAGAATTCGGCGTCCCTCTCAGATAGAATTTTGTCGGCGCTGCCGCCGCAGGGCACATCTGACCTCGAAACGTTCCTTTACGTCTTTCAGTCGGTCCTAGATGAAGTAGACCCAGCAGTCTATGCTCGAAGTCTTGGTGCAAACACCCCACAGTTGATGGTTACGGAAGTGACAGGGGACGCCACTGTTCCCAATGAAGCAAACGTTAACCCACTTGAGAGCGCACTGTCAGCTCCGCTCGCGGGTACAGAGCCTCTAATGGCACTCTTCGATCTAGGAGCCAACGGTGGAACACTTGCAGATAGCACAGGTGTGAATATCGTAGACATCAATGCTGCGGTCCCAACCACTGATGCGGGGGTTCCTGCGGCAATATTCTTCGATGGCAGCAACCCATGCACAGGTGCAAACCATAGCACCTTCGTAGTTCCTCAGGTGCCGAGTGATGAGTGCGGAGGTGTTGCAGATACATCAGAGGCATTTGCAGCGATGGTGGAACTGACTGGAGCAGTGATTGCCCAAGGTATCACCCCAGTGACCCAGAATACGGCTGCGACATTAGGTGCAAGCACTACCATTGAAAACGCACTAGACCAAAATCAATAAAGGTGGCAATACGGGGAGCCCATTGGGCTCCCCGTATTGTAATGTTAGTTTAATCACAACTTCCCGATCCCCCTATCTTAATAGGCAAACCAACCTGCCTCTGCATCTCCCCATCCCCCCGATCAACCTCAATCACCATCCCCCTGGCCTTCAACTGCGGATGCTCGGCCGCCTCTGAAATCGTCAGCACCGGCTCCACACAGGCGTCCTGCCCGGCGAAGATTTCCTGCCACTCCGCCAACGTTTTCTCTTTCACTTTCTCCTGGATGGCCGCCTTCAGCTGTTTCTGATCATCCGGCTTCTGGCTCAATGCCAGGCTTTTCAATTCGGACAGCCCCAAAGTGTCACACAGCCGTGCGGAGAACTGCGGCTCCAGGCTCCCCACCGACAGCCAGCGGCCATCACTGGTCTGGTAGTAATCGTAAAATGACCCGCCGTTGAGCAAGCCGCCCTCGGGCTTCTGCTCCACTCCACCCGCCAGGCACGCAGCGCCAGACATGGCGTTGAGGGCAAAGGCGGCATCCGTCATGCTGATATCCACGAACTGGCCCTTGCCGGTCTGCTGGCGTTCGATGACGGCGGCGAGGATGCCCATGACGGCGTGGTGGGAGCCGCCGGCTACGTCGGCGATCTGGATGCCCATGGGGGGCGGGCCGCTGTCGGCGCGGCCACAGTGGCTGGAGACACCGGCAATCGATAGGTAGTTGATGTCGTGGCCGGCGCGGTCCTTATAGGGCCCAGTCTGGCCATAGCCGGTGATGGCGCAGTAGATCAGCCTGGGGTTGATCTCACGCAGGGTTTCGTAGCCGATGCCCAGGCGGTCCATCACGCCGGGCCGGAACTGCTCGACCACGATGTCGTAGTCCTTGACCATCTCCTTGATCTTGTCGGCAGCACCCTCCTTCTTCAGGTTGAGTTGCAGGGTGTCCTTGCCACGGGTGAGATAGGAAAATGCGGTACTGAACTTGCCGTCGAAGGGGGGCATTACTTTGGTGAGGTCCACCCGGTCCGGTGCCTCGATTCGCAGTACTTCTGCCCCCATGTCGGCCAGCAGCATGGTGGCGTAGGGTCCGGGCAGTAAGGTGCTGAAATCCAGAACCTTCAGTGAACTCAGGGGACCTGCCATGGTTTTCTCCTTCTTGTCAGGCGATGGTGGTTTTATAAGCGTTGCTTGCTCACCATGCTGCCGTGTTTTGCTCTCGGGGCCAACTGCCGGTTCCCCCATTCCCGTTGGCCAATTCTTCCACTGGTCAGTCAGTTAGGCCGGTTGCAATGTTTCCCCGGGGTTTTATGATGGGTTTCGTTTTCATGGAATGGCGAACGCGATGCCCAACCTGACGGTTTCGAGACATTTTGTACAGGCAGCCTTGGTCGGTGCCGAGGCGCAGGGACTGGATACCCGGGAGATGCTGAAGGAAGCCGGGATTTCTCCGGATCTGCTGCGCATCGAGATGGCACGGGTCAGCAGTGACCAGTTCAGCCGGCTTATGCAGGTGCTCTGGAACCGCACCCGGGATGAATTCATGGGCCTGGGTCCTCGCCGGGCCCGGACGGGCACCTTTGCAACCATGTGCGCACTGGTAATCGACTGCCCCAACCTGGAGGCCGTCTATCGCCAGGCTTTCCAGTTCTCGCGCCTGTTCGAACCCATGGTAGCCATGGAACTGGAAGTGGGGGATGAGCAGGCTCGGCTGGTACTCAGGATCGAAGGCGAGATCTACGATCCCAGCTATTTCCTGAGGGAGAGCATCCTGGTCATCTGGCATCGCCTGGGGAGCTGGCTGATCGGCCAGCCGGTGGAGCTGGACAAGGCCGAGTTCAACTATCCGCGCCCGTCCCACGGTGATGAGTACCGGCATATCTTCCACTGCCCGCTGGAGTTCGAGGCAGGTCAGACCGCCCTCACCTTCGACAAGCGCTTTCTCTCGGCGCCGGTTATCCGGGACAGACCGGAAATGCGGCAGTTCCTCAAAACCTCTCCGGCGGACCTGCTCTCCCGGCCCGACGAAAGCAACACCTGGACCGGCAGGATCCGGGCGCTGATCGGTCGCGACTTCTCAAAGCCTTTACCGGATTTCGAGTGGATTGCTTCGGAGCTGCATACCAGCCCCCAAACTCTCCGGCGTCGGCTGAAACAGGAAAACACTTCCTTTCAGGAAATCAAGGACCTGCTGCGGCGGGACATGGCCATTTACTACCTAGGCCGCCAGGAATTGCCGATCAATGACATCGCGGAGAAGGTAGGCTTTACCGAGCCGTCCACCTTCCACCGCGCCTTCAAGAAATGGACGGGCGTCACCCCCGGCGCCTATCGCGAGGGTGAACGGGGAAATCTCGAGTCGTAGAGCGATCAGGAGCCGGCAGGCGCCTGCAGATGACGGACCAGCTGCCCCAGTGTCTGGGCGATTTCACCGGCTCGCTCCCTATTGTAGCCAAGCTGCATCAACCGTGAGCCATCCCGGGGATCGTAGATCCAGCAGCTGGCTACCGCCGCCTCGCAGCCCCACTCGATCATGGGATTCACGCCGTAGACTTCCATGGTCTGGGTTTTGCGCACGAGGCGGCTTCCCTCTTCGCGGCGAATCTCCTGGAAGCTGATAACGCTTTCTGTGGCACTCACCTCGTAGGCAACATCCGCCGGCTTGTCCAGCCGCACGACCGTCTGATCCGCGCGCCAACCGGCCATATCCAACAGGCTATTAAGGTGCATCAGCAGGGCGTCACGGTCATTGTTGGTGAGGTAGAGCTTCTTGAGTGACGATAGGCGCTGGTCACCCGCAGGCTCAATCACAGCCACCTTGGGCGGCTGCTTGCCGTTGGCCTGATCGGCCGAGCCGGACTTGCGGGTGCGTTCCACATCAGTAATCAGTTTCAGGGCCTGTTGATACTCGCTGCCCTCGGTTCCGGCCTTGGTGACGTATGCCTCCAGGGCCGCCTGGGCCTCATTGAGATGGCCGGCCTGCAGCATCACCCGGCCGCGGTAAAAGAAGTATTCGGCCGGCTTCTCCGCTTCCAGCTGCTGGAGGCGATTCAGGTATTCCCCGGCTTCGCCCCAGCTACCGGCGTTAACGGCCTCCTCGGTGGCCAGCATCAAGCGGCGCATCTCGTGCTCGGGAGCCAGCGCCTGCACCTGCCCGGCGACCGAGAGGGCGGCGACCAGTGCCACGGACCGGGCCAGTCGTTGAAACGTTCCTGATGCTACTGCCATCACTCTTACTCCTGCTGGTTATCGGCGTTCATTGCCGCTTCCATCTCGGTATCTTCAGCATCCACTTCGGCCTGCTCCAGGATGCCTCGGGGAAGTTCTTTCTTGACCCTCACGCCCAACTCCACGAACCGGTTCGCCTGTGAAATCAGGTTACCACGGCCCCGGGTCAACGTATTCATGGCCGAATCATAGCTGCCCTGGGCGGTTTGCAACTGGCTGCCCAAGCGCTCCATGGCTTCGACAAACACCCTCAACTTGTCGTAGACCGCACTGGCCCTGTCCGCAATCCGCCGGGCATTCTGGCTCTGGCGTTCATAGCGCCAGATGTTCTCGATGGTCCGCAGCGTGGCCAGGAGCGTGGTTGGAGTGACCACAATAATCTTTCGCTCAAAGGCTTCTGCGAAAAGGTTCTCGTCCTGCTGAAAAGCTGCCACGAACGCCGGCTCGATGGGCATGAACAACAGCACGAAATCCGGCGAGTGCAAGCCATGGAGCTGGCTGTAGTCTTTCTCGCTCAGGGTGCGGATATGGTTCCGCACCGCCTCCACGTGCTGTTTCAGGGCATCTGCCCGCGCATTCTCGTCTTCCTCGTTGACCCACTGCTGGTAGGCCAGCAGGGATACCTTGGAATCCACAATGAGGTTCCGGTTATCCGGCAGGTGCACCACCACATCCGGGCGCAAAAGCTGGTGGTCACCATCCCGGTAACTGCCCTGGGTTTCATACTCCACGCCCTTGCGCAGACCGGACTTCTCCAAAACCCGCTCCAGGATCAGCTCGCCCCAGTTACCCTGGATCTTTTTGTCACCCTTCAGGGCCTTGGTCAGGTTGGCCGCTTCCTCGGTAATCTGCCGGTTCAGCTCCTGCAGTGATTTGATCTCGCTGCGCAATGCCTGGCGGTCCCGGGTCTCGGTGGTGTACACGTCTTCCACCCGCTTGCGGAAATCCTGCAACTGGTCCCGGAAGGGATTTAGCAGGCTGTCCAGGCTGGTTCGGGTCTGCTGGGTGAAGCGTTCGTTCTTCTGGTCGAAAATCCGGTTGGCGAGATTCTCGAACTCCTGCTTCAGCGCGTCCCGGTTACGTTCCAGCAGTTCCAGCTTCTCCGCTGCCGAGCGGCGCTCCCGGTCCAGGGCCACCTCCTGTTCCCGAAGCCTCACCCTCACACGGTGCAACTCGCCGGAAAGATCCTCGATCCTCGTCTGGAGGCTTTTACGTTCGCCTTCGAGCTGGTCAATCCACTGCCGCTTGCCACCAACGTCCGACTCCAGTCCGGCGACCCGGGTCTCAGCCTCAATGGCTCGGCCTTGCCAGGCATCGGCTTTGCGGGCCGAGCGCATCAGGAAGATCGCAAGAAGCACTATCAACAGTGCCAGCACTCCCACTAATCCAGCCATCAATTCCGGCGAGGCCACTATCCATCGGGTTATCGCTTCCGGCACTGCAAGACGCTCCTGGTTGGTTTGCCCGGATGATCACTCATGACGAACAGTTTAACGTAACAATGGAACCTTTTGCGTTGCCGCCCGTTCATAGGCATGAACAGGGGGCCGGCACCACGACTGTTTGGCAAATTCATTACCAGTGTGCATCCGGCTCTGGACGTGCCTCGTAATATCCACTAAAAGAATAAAGTGTTCGTCCTGTTTATTTTGATTACATTTTTTTCACGGCCGGGGCGAATGCGCAGTCAGAGGATGGACAGGCGAGTTATGCTGAAAGAACTGTGGCGAAAACTGGGATCAGAACTCTGGCAGGATAACCGGGCCGGGGATGATATGCCGTCGTGTGTTCTGGCGGGCAGAAAGAAGACCTATCCGAAAGGCTTCCGGATCCTGCCGCACATTACCCATACCGGTGAATTCCATCTCGAGCGCCTGACAAAAATCCTGAAAGAACGATATGGCCAGAGTTTCTCGATCCCGGATAGCCGAAGCGAGAATGACGGTGCCATCAGGGAGCTGATCAGCTTTGCTTCCCGTATCCAGGATCAGGATATCCAGCGCGAGTTGTTGCTGTTTTACCTGAATTGCTCTCCGGTGATTCAGGAGTATCTGCGTTCCCAGACCGATCTTGGCGAAGGCCCCTTCCTGTCCGGATAATCCGCACTGCCCGTTAACCAACTGTAAAGTCACTACACACGTTGGTTGCGGTATACTCCCCGGCCTTAATTGAACACATTCAAGGCACAGACCATCAGCACGCCCTTCTTATCCGGGCGTAATTGTCTGCCGGCTCAGGGGTACTTCATGGATTACAAACGTTCGCGGGCTGGTTTTCCGTTCCTCTCTGTTATCGCGGCCGCCGGGCTGAGCCTGGCGCTGGCTGGCTGCTCGTCGGACCGCTATTTCATGGTTCCGAAAAAAGACCTGACAGAACTGAACTCCTCGGTACAGTCCCAACGGGCAACGCTGGTCACCATGGAAGGCAATGCGGCCGTTCGCCATGAGCAACTCCTGCAGCGGGAAGAACTGTCTACCCAGAGCATCCTGGAAGCCATCGAAAACAAGGTTGAAAAGCCGGTCTGCCCGCCGGTCCAGCCGCAGCGGGCATGCCCGACACTGGAGGACACCGGTCGTGCCGACCGCCTGAAAGGCAAGGTTATCGTGGGTGAGGTGGAAAAATTCTACCTGGCCGACCCCGGTCTGGTTTATACCGCCCGGATCGATAGCGGGGCCGAAACCTCTTCCCTGGATGCCCGCAACATCACCCGTTTCGAACGGGATGGCAGCAACTGGGTGCGTTTTGATGTCCCGGTCCCGGGCACCGACGAGCTGGTGACCATGGAGAAAGAGATTTCCCGCCGCGTTCGCATCATCCAGGCCAGTGCCGAGGATTCCGAACGCCGGGTGGTGGTGGAACTCCAGTTTGCCATCGGTGACCACAAACAGGTCGCCGAGTTTACCCTTGCCGATCGCAGCAACCTGACCTACGAAGTTCTGATCGGCCGGAATGTCCTCCGGGATGTGATGCTGATTGATGTCGGCAAGGAGTTTGCCACCGAACTGCCCAAGAACCTGAAACGGAACGGAGACGACGTTTGACCACCCGTTCACGGATTCCTTTTTATGTTGCCGTATTACTGCTGATCGGCGCTGGCATATCCCTGGCCATCTGGCGCCATGTCGAACTTGGCATCCCCTGGTTAACCGGCGAACAACGCCCGGTCTGGATGGTCGAGGCCCGGGTGGATTTCGTGGGGACAGGAGAGCCTGTACTCGCCAGCCTGAACATCCCGGATCAGCCGCCCGGCTTCAGCATTATTTCCGAACAGGCAGCCTCTCCCGGCTACGGGTTCTCCATTGTAGAGGACTCCGGCGGCCGGCGGGCCGAATGGAGTAAACGCGAAGTCTCCGGGCCCCAAACCCTCTACTTCAAGGCCCAGTTCATTCCCATGGATGAATCCCGGCCGCAGCGACTGACCCGGGAGCCACAGGCCCGCCAGATGTTCTGGGAGGAGCCCCAGGCAACCGCCGTCCGTGAGATCCTGACACAGGCCCGGGAGCGCTCCAGCACGCCCGAAAGCATGACCCGGGAGCTCATCCGTCTGATGCAGCCGGACACCCGGACCCAGAACACCACCCTGTTGGTGGCCGAGGAGAACTACCTCCAGCTGCTGGTGGAGATGCTCAATCATGCCGGCATCCCCGCCCGCACCGCAGATGGCCTGCGACTAGAGGATGCCCGCCGCCGCCAGCAGTTGATGCCCTTCCTGCAGATTTACAATGGTGATCAATGGCTGACTTTCGATCCCCAGACGGCGGAACAGGGGGTCCCCGAGAACCTGCTGCTCTGGCGCCAGGGGTCGGAATCCCTACTGGACGTAGTCGGCGGTGACAACTCGGAAGTCAGCTTTTCAATGCTCCGGCAGACAGTTCCTGCCCTGCAGCTGGCCACCATGCAGGCCGAATCCAGTGGCCTCGGTTTCCTGAGCTTCTACGAACTGCCCATCGAGGAACAGAGCATGTTCCGGATGCTCCTGCTCCTGCCCCTGGGCGCGCTGATTGTGGCGTTCATGCGGATGGTGATCGGCATCCGCACCTCCGGCACCTTCATGCCCGTGCTGATTGCCGTGGCCTTTGTACAGACAACCCTGCTTCCCGGGCTGATCGCGTTTCTGTCCGTGGTAGCCATCGGGCTTCTGATGCGGGGCTATCTCTCCAGTCTGAACCTGTTGCTGGTGTCCCGGATCTCCGCCCTGATCATCCTGGTCATCTTCATCACCGCCGGGCTGTCCATCATTGGTTACCAGATGGGCTTCAACACCGGCATGACCGTGACCTTCTTCCCCATGGTGATCATTGCCTGGACCATCGAGCGGATGTCCATTCTCTGGGAGGAGGAAGGTGTTCGCGAGGTGATGATCCAGGGCTCGGGCAGTCTGTTCGTTGCGATTTGCGCCTACCTGGTCATGAGCGCCCCGCTTGCCGGCCACCTGACCTTCAACTTCCCGGAACTTCACCTGGTGATTCTCGGATTCATCCTGTTGATGGGCCAGTATACCGGCTACAAGCTTACGGAACTTCGCCGGTTCTCACCCATGAAGGTGTACGACTGACATGGAGTGGATTTCTCCCCGGAGGCTGAACCGGCTGGGCATGCTCAACATGAACCGGCGCAATGTGGATTACATTGCCCGGTACAACGAGCGCTCGTCCTACCCGCTGGTGGACAACAAGCTGAAGACCAAGCTGGTGGTGGCGGAGTATGGTGTCAGGACGCCCAGGCTGCTGCAGGTCGTCCGCGAGCAACACGAAATCTCTCACTTCCGGGAAATGGCCGAGGACCTGGAAGGCTTCGCCATCAAGCCTGCAAAAGGCTCGGGCGGCAAGGGCATTACCGTGATCACCGGCCGGGATGGCGATGAGTACATCAAGGCCTCCGGAGCGCGGGTAGATGCCCCTTACCTGGAGCGCCATCTGACCAACATCCTGGCCGGCCTCTACTCGCTGGCAGGTACGCCAGACGTCGCCATCGTCGAGGACCTGGTCCAGTCTGATCCGGATCTGGCCCGTTACTCCCATCAGGGTGTCCCCGATATCCGCATCGTTGTGTTCCAGGGCTACCCGGTCATGGCGATGTTACGGCTCGCCACTACCGCCTCGGATGGCAAGGCCAACCTGCACCAGGGTGCCGTGGGTGTGGGTCTTGATATCGGGTCCGGTCGCAGCCTCAATGCGGTCCAGTTTAACCGACCGATCACCCTGCATCCGGACACCGGCCTGGCCCTGGAAAACATAGAGATCGCCTCCTGGGATGCGATGCTGGAGATGGCGGCCCGCTGCTATGAAGCAACCGGGCTGGGCTACATGGGCGTGGATCTGGTGGTGGATGCCAATGAAGGCCCCCTGCTGCTCGAGCTGAATGCCCGCCCGGGCCTTGCCATCCAGATGGCCAACGGCCGTGGCCTCCTGCCCAGACTCCGCGCTATCGAGAACCTCAAGCGCCCTCATTTCTCGCCGGGCGATCGCGCAAATTTTGCCATGAAAACCTTCGCCAGCCTCTGAATCCATAAAAAAGACACAAAAAAACCGGGGCCTCGACCCCGGTTTTCTTCACTGCCCGCTGATGATCAGAGTTCGCCCCTCGCCACCAGCAGTTTGCGCTCATGGCTGAGCCCCTTGAGCAGGCCCCAGGTCATGATCAACAGGATGGCCGTGAACGGCAGGCCGGCACTGATGGCTGTTGCCTGGATCGCACCCAGGGCATCGGCACCACCGCCGAAGATCAGCGCTGCTGCAATCGCACCCTCCATCACAGCCCAGAATACACGCTGAGCAGTAGGTGCGTCGGTCTTGCCACCGGCGGTAATGCTGTCAATCACCAGCGAGCCGGAGTCCGAGGAAGTCACGAAGAAGACCAGCACGAGGATGATGGCAACGAAGGAAATGATGCCGGTCAGCGGCAGGTTGGCAAACATCTGGAACAGGGCCAGTGAGACGTCAGTCAGACCTTTTTCGGCCAGTGTACCAACCCCATTCTGGATCTGCTCGAGTGCAGAGCCACCAAAGCTGCTCATCCAGACCACGGTGATAACGGTCGGAATCAGCAGGACCGCGATGATGAATTCGCGAACCGTACGGCCCTTGGACACCCGCGCAATAAACATGCCTACGAACGGTGACCAGGAAATCCACCAGGCCCAATAGAACACGGTCCAGCCCTGGAACCAGGCTTCATCTTCACGGCCGAACGGGTTGCTCAGCGGCACCATATTGACCACATAGCTCGAGGAGGTGACCCAAATGGTCTCCAGGATGGTCATGGTCGGACCGGCGAAAATCACAAAGAACAGCAGCAGTGCCGCCAGTCCCATGTTGATGTTACTGAGGACTTT
The DNA here is from genome assembly GCF_003315345.1 of Marinobacter pelagius. Classification (GTDB taxonomy): domain Bacteria; phylum Pseudomonadota; class Gammaproteobacteria; order Pseudomonadales; family Oleiphilaceae; genus Marinobacter; species Marinobacter pelagius_A. The sequence continues at coordinate 34,790 of NZ_QNRO01000017.1, read as the reverse complement.
GACACCGCCTTCCAGGCCGCGAAGCACGGAAATCAGGGCCAGTGCCGTGACCCCCACGATAATGGCCATCTGGACGTTGATGCCATTGCCGGTATCGAACAGGTAATCGAGACCCGACGCTGCCTGCTGCGCGCCAAAACCCAGAGATGTTGCGAGGCCAAAGATAGTCGCAACCACAGCCAGAACATCAATGATGTGGCCAGGCCAGCCCCAGACCTTGTCCTTGAGCAACGGGAAAAAGGCCGAGCGGATGGTCAGCGGCATGTTCTGGCGAATGCAAAGAACGCCAGTGACAGCGCCACCACGGCATAGATCGCCCAGGGATGCAGACCCCAGTGATACATGGTCGCGCCCATTGCGAGGTTCGCTGCCTGCGGCGTCTTCGCCTCAACATTGAAGGGTGTCTCGTACCACCCGGTGTAATAGGCCGTCGGTTCCGCAACAGCCCAGAACATCAGTCCGATACCCATACCGGCAGCGAACAGCATGGCGAACCATGACGGCCTGGAGAACTCGGGCTTGGCGTCCTGGCCACCAATCCGGATTTTACCCACCGGCATGAAGATCAGTGCAATACAAACCACCACAAAGATGTTGGCACTGATCAGGAAAAACCAGTCAAAACTGGCAATGATGTCCCACTTTGCTCCATCGAGCAGCTCTTTCGCCGGCGTCGGAAACATCAGGGTTCCGATGACGAAAGCCACAACGATAAGAGCGGAAACCGGGAACACCCAGTTATGGAGATCCAGGCCCAGGACGTTAATATTGTCCTGGCCCGCGACGTAATCCGTCTGATATTCGTCTTTCACTACCTCGCCCACGTTTGGCGCCTCCTGGGTCAGAAATTCAATGTCAGAATCGGAGTTCAGTTATTACAAGCGCGCAAGTCTAATATTTTGAGGTCAAAACATCAAAGCCCGCTCATCGTGGTTTTTTCATACTCACCTTTATCAGAATAGTTCATTTCCCGAATTTTCAAGTGTCTGAACAGGCAATCCACTGCCGAAAGCACCGGGTATCTATATACTCACTACATCAGGCATTTCCCGAGAACCACCCGAGGTATTCATGGAGAAAACCACGACCTTCCCACTGCGCTACAGCGCCTACGTCCTGAGTATCGCAGGACTCGTTGTCTCACTGCCGGTTACGCTGTGGCTTGGATACGGCTATATCGTTCCCACAATCTTCGCTGTACTGACCGCGGTAGGAACCTACGACCTGGTCCAGACCAGACATACGGTCAGCCGCAACTATCCGATCATGGCCAACTTTCGCTATCTCTTTGAATCCATTGGCCCGGAGATCCGCCAGTATTTTATCCAGTCGGACACCGAAGAGCGCCCCTTCTCCCGAGAGCAGCGCACGATCGTCTACCAGCGCGCCAAGAATGTGCTCGACAAGCGTCCCTTCGGGTCGCAGCTGCGCATGTACGAGGAAGGGTTCGAATGGATGAACCACTCGTTGACCCCGACGCGCATCACCGATTCGGACTTCCGCATAGTGATCGGAAAGAATCGCGCCAAGCCATACAGCGCCAGTGTTTTCAACATTTCGGCCATGAGTTTCGGCTCACTTTCAGCAAACGCGATCCTGAGCCTGAACACAGGCGCGAAAATGGGCGGTTTTTATCACGACACCGGGGAAGGATCGATTTCCCGATACCATCGCCAGCCCGGCGGTGACCTGGTCTGGGAGATTGGCTCCGGTTATTTCGGCTGCCGTAACAATGACGGCAGGTTCAACGCCGACATGTTCAAGCAGAATGCCGCTCTCGATCAGGTAAAAATGATAGAGCTCAAACTATCCCAGGGCGCAAAACCCGGCCACGGCGGTATTTTGCCCGGCGCCAAAGTGACGCCGGAAATTGCCGAAGCGAGGGGTGTGTCCGTCGGCGAGGACTGCGTCTCGCCGGCCAGCCATTCGGAATTCTCCAACCCCATCGAAATGCTTCATTTCATTGACCGCCTGCGCGAGCTGTCCGGGGGCAAGCCAGTGGGCTTCAAGCTGGCCATCGGCCATCCCTGGGAGTGGTTCGGCATCGTCAAAGCCATCCTGGAAACCGGGATCAAGCCGGATTTTATCGTTGTTGACGGTGGCGAAGGCGGCACCGGGGCAGCACCGCTGGAATTCATCAACCGGCTGGGCATGCCGATGACCGAAGCCCTTCTGATCGTCCATAACACCCTGGTGGCCACCAACCTCCGGGAAGACATCGCCATCGGTGCTGCGGGCAAGATCACCTCCGCCTTCAACATCGCCCGCACCCTGGCCCTGGGGGCGGACTGGTGCAATGCCGCCCGCGGCTATATGTTCGCTCTGGGCTGCATTCAGGCGCTCAATTGCCACACCGGTCGTTGCCCAAGCGGTATCGCCACCCAGGATCCGCGAAGGAGCAACAAGCTGGACGTTCCTCACAAGAGCCAGCGGGTGTACAACTTCCACAAGAACACCCTGGACGCACTCCAGAACCTGCTGGAAGCCGCCGGCCTGCGGCATCCGTCCGAGCTGGGTCCGGAGCATGTCATCCGCCGGACCTCCAAGACCGAAGTGCACTCCTACCTGGATCTCTACCATTTCCTGGAACCTGGCGCCCTGCTGACCGGCGAGAAAACCGGCCTGACGGTCTTCGACAAGTACTGGCCGGAGGCCCGTGCCAACACCTTCGACCCGCCCCATTTCATCATGAAACTCCGGGAAACCAAGCTGAGGTGAATTTTCAGAGGCAATTTGCCGAAAGCCTGTTTATTTTTCTGATGGGCTGGTGTAGACTTCGCTCCCGCTAAGCCACTGAGATAAACCTCTTTTCTCATGGCTGGCAGTTAACGGGGCGTAGCGCAGCTTGGTAGCGCATCTGCATGGGGTGCAGAGGGTCGCAGGTTCAAATCCTGCCGTCCCGACCAGAATTCCCCGACAAAGCCCGGGCCGAAAGGTCCGGGCTTTGTTATTTTCGGATCAGGCCCCGGCCAGTGCCGAAGAGTCCAGCAATCCTGTCAGCTCAATCTTGCCACGCGACAGCGACACCATCTTCTGTCGCTCCAATTCCTTGAGCAGTCGGCTCACTACTTCCCGCGCAGTTCCAAGCTCAACCGCCAGTTCCTGGTGGGTGATGGTAATCACGCCGCGACTGGCCCGGGCCTGGAGCCACTCTTCGAGACGTTCATCCATGCGATGGAAAGCGACCTCCTCGACGAGCAGCATGAGATCATCCAGACGACGCCCGTAGGATTCCATGATCCCAAGACGGAACTCCGGAGACTGGTCCATCAGTCGGTCAAAGACGCCCCGCGGGATCATGGCAGCCTCCCCTTCTTCCTCGACGACGGCTTCCGCACGGTAACCTCGCCCGGTCATCAGGCAGCCAATGGAAAGCGTGCAGATGTCGTCCTTACCCATGCGGTAAAGCACGATGCTATGGCCGGAAACGCCGGTCATCTGCACCTTTACACTGCCCTTAAGTACCAGCGGCAGCCCCTGGCAGTGCTCCCCGGCACTGAACAGTATCCGGCCCGCCGGAAAACGCATGACCTGGATCTTCTCCATCGCCTCTTTGCGAAGCTGCTCCGGGAGAATGTCGAGGATGCTGTGGTGGGGCATGGGATAACGTCCTTATCGGTTAAGTTGGGTGTTCCTGTGTGACTTTATCACTGAACTATCGGGGAATGTGGCCTAAAGTTAAATCATAAGCTCATATCAGCAAAGGAGACTGAATGATGACTGTAAACATGGGTTCTGCTGACCGCATCATCCGCGCCATCATTGGCGTGGTTCTGCTTGCCCTGGTGTTCGTTGGCCCCCAGACACCCTGGGGATGGATTGGCATTATACCGCTAGCGACTGCACTGATGGGTAACTGCCCGGCCTATAGCATCCTGGGCATCAAGACCTGCAAGAAAAAGTAACGGCTACAAAAAAGCCGGGGCGGTCCTGAGGGCCGCCCCGGCTTGCCATTCTGACACCCGGATTATTTGACCGGCGTGTTGAGCACCTCAAGCACCTCTTCAAGCTCAACAATCATCTGACGGATGAGCTGCTTGTACTGTGAGGTGTCTTCCTTTATCTCGTGACTGCTCAGCTTCTGCTTGGCACCACCGATGGTGTAGCCCTGATCATAGAGCAGGCTGCGAATCTGGCGGATGGTAATGACATCCGCCCGCTGGTAGTAGCGGCGATTGCCCCGGCGCTTGACCGGCGACAGCTGCGGAAACTCCTGTTCCCAGTACCGCAACACATGGGCTTTGACGTCACAAAGATCCGCCACCTCACCAATGGTGAAGTAACGCTTCCCGGGGATCGCCGGGAGTTCGTTGTTATGACTGGGTTCCAGCATACGCTTCCACTTTCTGTTTTAGTTTTTGTCCGGGTCGAAACGTAACAACACGCCGTGCACTGATCGGGATCTCTTCACCGGTTTTCGGATTCCGTCCCGGCCGCTGTTTCTTGTCCCGAAGGTCGAAGTTGCCGAAACCGGACAACTTCACCTGTTCGTTATGGCTGAGTGCGCCTCTGATTTCATCGAAGAAAGCTTCCACCATTTCCTTGGCTTCCCGCTTGTTCAGGCCCAATTCCTCGTACAAGCGCTCCGCCATTTCCGCTTTCGTCAAAGCCGCCATCTGTTAACTCCTCAGTGTTGCCCCCAACTCTTCTTTCAAGGCATCAATGACACCATTGAAGAGCGAATGCACTTCGTCTTCATTCAAGGTGCGTTCGGGATGCTGCCAGAACAGGCTCAGGGCCAGGCTCCGGTTCCCCTCGCCCAGGCTCTCGCCTTCATAGACATCGAACGCACGCAGCGCTGTCAGACGCTCACCGGCATGCTTCCTGGCTACACGCTCCACATCGGCGAACGCTACATCGCTCCCGATAATGATAGCCAAATCCCTGCGAACTTCCGGGAATTTTGAAATTTCTTTGAAATTAGGCACATATCCGGTGACGATCGAATTCAAGAATAGCTCAAACATCAGGATCGTGCCATTAAGTTCCAGATTTTTCTGAACTTGTGGATGCAACGTGCCCAACCAGCCTACATGTTCACCATCGCGCATCAGTTCGGCAGTCTGGCCCGGATGCAGCGCCGGATGCTGGCTGGCCACGAACTGGACCTCGATGCCCAGCAGCCGGAACAGGCCTTCCAATTCCCCTTTTACATCAAAGAAATCGGCAGTTCTGCGACCGTTTGCCCAGTTTTCCGGATACTGGCCACCGACAACCACACCGGCCAGCATGGGCTGCTGATCGATGCGCTCGCCGTCCTGCTCAAAGCGCAGGCCGGTCTCGAACAGCCGGATACGCGGCTGCTGACGGTTCTGGTTATAGGCAACCGTCTTGAGCAAACCACTCCAGAGCGTGGTACGCATGACCGACAGATCCGCCGAGATCGGGTTCGCCAGGGCAATACCGTCGCGCTCAGGATCAACCAACTTCTGAACTTTCGGATCCACGAAGCTGTAGGTAACCGCTTCCTGGTAGCCCTGGGCCACGAAGTAATTGCGGATGGCGGACACCGGCCGCTTTGCCTCTTCCCGGGCAACCAGGCCGAGGGAACCGGTGGGTTCGGTCACCGGCAGGTTGTTGTAGCCAAAGATCCTGCCGACTTCCTCGATCAGGTCTTCCTCGATGGTGATGTCCGGGCGGAAGCTGGGCACACTGACGCGCCAGCCATCCTTGAGCAGCTTGTCGATATGAAGCCCGAGCCGGGTGAGTATCTCTTCAACGGTGGTGCGATCGATCGCCATGCCGAGAACATCGGCCAGCCGCTGTTCCCGAAGGTCAATGGTGCGGTCAGCCGGCAGATGCTCGTCGCTGGCCACTTCCACGATTTCACCGGGTTCGCCACCAACGATATTCATGAGCAGCTCGGTGGCACGCTCCATGGCATCGCGGGCCAGCTTGTAGTCGACTCCGCGCTCGAAACGGTGGGAGGCATCGGTATGCAGGCCGTAATGGCGAGCCTTGCCTGCCAGGGTGATGGGGTCAAAGTAGGCGGACTCCAGCACCAGATCCCGGGTCTTTTCGCTGACACCCGAATGCTCACCACCCATCACACCGGCGATGGCGATGGGCTTTTCGTGGTCGGTAATTACCAGGGTGTCTTCGGTGAGCTCCACTTCCTGGCCGTCGAGCAGAACCAGTTTCTCAGCCGGTTTGGCCATACGCACGATAATGCCACCGCTGATCTCGTCACGGTCGAATGCGTGCATGGGCTGGCCAAGTTCCAGCATCACGTAATTGGTGACATCCACCGCCGCATCGATGGAACGGATACCGGAGCGACGCAGCTTCTCCTGCATCCACAGCGGTGTTTCCGCTTTCAGATTCACGTTGCGCAGAACACGGCCGAGGTAACGGGGACAACCTGCCGAGGCTTCGACACGGATATCAGGGACCTCAGAGTGCACTGCCTCCACTGGTTCGATGGCGGGCTCGGTGACCACCAAACTGTTGAGCACACCCACTTCCCGGGCGATGCCCTTGATGGAGAGGCAATCGCTGCGATTCGGCGTCAGGTCCACGTCGATGGTGATGTCATTGAGTTTGAGGTAATCGGCCATGTCCTGACCGACCGGCGCATCCTCCGGCAATTCCATCAGGCCGTCGTGATTTTCAGACAGGACCAGCTCGGACTCGGAACACAGCATCCCCTCGGAGGGCTGGCCACGCAGCTTGGCCTTCTTGATCTTGAAGTTGCCCGGTAGCACCGCGCCAACCACGGCAAAGGGAACCTTCAGGCCGGGGCGTACATTGGGCGCACCACAGACCACCTGGACGATCTGTTCACCATCGCTGACCTGGCAGACCCGGAGCTTGTCCGCGTCCGGGTGCGGTTCGACGGATTGGACTTCGCCAACCACGACGCCGCTGAATTCACCGGCGACCGGCTCAAAGCCGTCCACTTCCAGCCCGGCCATGGTGATCTGGTCCATCAATTCCTGGGAGCCAATGTTCGGATTAACCCACTCGCGCAGCCACTGTTCACTGAATTTCATGGTTCTTGCCTTGTCCTGATGCGGTTTTGCCTGTTGGTTTGATTGCCGTTTATGCCTGCAGACTGGCCGGACTATTACCGGAACTGGCGCAGGAAGCGCAGATCGTTCTCGAAGAACATGCGCAGGTCGTTCACGCCGTAGCGCAGCATGGCCAGGCGCTCAACGCCCAGACCAAAGGCAAAGCCACGGTACTCCTCGGCATCAATACCGCAATACTCGAATACTTTCGGGTGCACCATGCCGCAGCCCATTACTTCCAGCCACTTGATGCTGCCATCAGCCTCACGCCCCCATTCGATGTCCACTTCCGCGGATGGCTCGGTGAACGGGAAGTAGGACGGCCGGAACCGAACTTCCAGGTCGCGCTCGAAGAACACCCTCAGGAACTCTTCCACCGTGCTTTTTAGGTCGGCAAAGCTGACGTTCTTCTCTACCAGCAGACCTTCCACCTGATGGAACATCGGAGTGTGAGTCATGTCCGAGTCGCAGCGGTATACGCGGCCCGGGCAGATCATGCGGAACGGCGGCTTGCCGGCTTCCATGGTGCGGATCTGGACCGGCGAGGTGTGGGTGCGCAGCAGCGTGCCGGGATTGAAATAGAAAGTGTCGTGCATGGCACGGGCCGGGTGATGGCCGGGAATATTGAGGGCCTCGAAGTTGTGATAATCGTCTTCGATTTCCGGGCCCTGCTCTACGCTGTAGCCGGCGCGGGAGAAAATCTCCTCAATACGCTGCAGGGTGCGGGTCACCGGATGCAGGCCACCGAGATCCTGGCCTCGGCCCGGCAGGGTCACGTCAATGGATTCACTGGCGAGCTTCGCTTCAATGGCAGCCTTCTCAAGCTCTGTGCGGCGGGCATTGATCGCCTGCTCTACCTGCCCCTTGGCTTCGTTGATCTTCTGGCCGGCGGCAGGACGCTCCTCGGGAGACAGCTTGCCCAGCGTCTTGGCTTGCTGGGTAATCACACCCTTCTTGCCGAGGTATTCCACACGAATTTGATCAAGTGCCTGCAGGCTGTCCGCACTCTCAACGGCACTCAGCCCGTCCTGAACCAGTTGCTCCAGGTTTTCCATTGACCCTGCTCCAAACCAGAAATGGGGTAGGTTAAAACAAAAATAGGGGAAGAGCGTGCCCTTCCCCTATTCAGAAGGCGCCTTCATGATGCCATGAGACGCCGGATCGATCAGCAATCGATGAGAGATCTTAAGCGATCACAGGGACGCTTTGGCTTTCTCAACAACAGCGGCAAACGCCTGCTGCTCGTTCATGGCCAGGTCAGCCAGAACCTTACGATCGATTTCAACATTCGCCTTCTTCAGGCCAGCGATCAGACGGCTGTAGGACAGACCGTTTGCGCGGGCACCGGCATTGATACGGGAGATCCACAGAGCGCGGAATGCGCGCTTGCGGTTGCGACGGTCGCGGTAGGCATACTGCTGGGCCTTGATAACCGCCTGCTTGGCAACCCGGAAAACACGGCTACGGGCACCGTAGTAACCCTTGGCCTGCTTCATGATCTTCTTGTGACGACGACGTGCTACCACGCCACGCTTTACACGAGCCATACTTTAATCCTTCTACCTTTACTTTCTCAGGAATGATTCGCGCGGCTGGATCAGCACGCGGTCATGCGCTTGATAGCTGCTACATCTGACTTGGCGATGAGCTTGGTACCGCGCAGCTGACGCTTACGCTTCGGGCTCTTCTTGGTCAGGATGTGGCTGGTGAAGGACTGCTTGTGCTTGAAGCCGGTCGCGGTTTTCTTGAACCGCTTGGTAGCTCCGCTTTTGGTTTTCATCTTCGGCATTTTTTAAAACTCCGCATTCTATTTTGGATAAACAAATGTGTCCCTGAACGACAAATCCCCCGCCGATGCGGGGGACCCGTCATTGGATCAGGTTCACTTCTTCTTGCGGGGCGCCACGACCATGGTCATCTGGCGGCCTTCCATTTTCGGCCGCTGTTCTACCTGGGCCAGCTCGTCAATATCAGCTTCGATGCGGTTCATGAGCTTCATACCAATTTCCTGGTGTGCCATCTCACGGCCACGGAAGCGGATAGTGATTTTGCCGCGGTCCCCGTTTTCAAGGAAACGTACCAGGTTGCGTAGTTTGACCTGATAATCCCCTTCTTCAGTTCCTGGACGGAACTTGACTTCCTTGACCTGCGTCTGCTTCTGCTTTTTCTTGGCAGCCGCCTTGGCCTTTTTCTCTTCGAAGATCTTCTTGCCGTAGTCCATTATCTTACAGACGATCGGATCGGAATCCGTAACCTGAACCAGGTCAAGAGACGCTTCTTCTGCCTGCTTGAGTGCATCCTCAATGGGAACAATACCAACCTGATTGCCTTCGGCATCAATCAGGCGGACTTCAGTTGCGTCAATATTTTCATTGATAGGCGCTTTTGGAGTACGCCCACCCCGATTCGCTCGCTGTTTAATAATCAGATCTCCGTTTTGGTTCTACCTTTGCGTTCGACGTCTTTGGCCAGTAGCGCTTCGAATTCGTCGACCGACATGGTTCCCAGATCTTCGCCCTTGCGGGTTCTCACCGCAACCGCGTTGTTCTCGATTTCTTTATCGCCGACAACAACCAGATAGGGAACCTTGTTAAGAGTATGCTCGCGGATTTTAAAGCCGATCTTCTCGTTTCTCAAGTCAGCATTAACCCTAAAGCCCAAAGAATCCCACTTTTTGGCCAGATTCTGACAATAATCACGCTGGTTATCGGTAATATTCAGCACCGCCACCTGGGTCGGAGCCAGCCAGACCGGGAACGCACCTTCGTACTCCTCGATCAGGATACCGATGAAACGCTCGAAGGAACCGAGTACCGCACGGTGCAACATGACCGGGGTCCGGCGCTCGGAGTTGTCGGCCACATACTGGGCACCAAGACGACCCGGCATGGAGAAATCCACCTGGATGGTACCGCACTGCCAGACCCGGCCGATGCAATCCTTCAGGGAGAATTCGATCTTCGGTCCGTAGAATGCGCCTTCACCCGGCAACAATTCCCAATCCACGCCTTCACGGTTCAGGGCTTCTTCCAGTGCCGCCTCGGACTTGTCCCAGACTTCGTCGGAACCCACCCGTTTTTCCGGACGGGTAGAGAGCTTGTACAGGATCTCGGTGAAGCCGAAGTCCTCATAGACTTCGTGCAACAGCTTGATGAACGCGGACACTTCTTCCTGGATCGCATCCTCTTCGCAGAAGATGTGCGCATCATCCTGGGTAAAGCCGCGCACCCGCATCAGCCCGTGCAGCGCGCCGGAAGCCTCGTTGCGGTGGCACGAGCCGAACTCGGCCAGACGCAGCGGCAGGTCCTTGTAACTCTTCAAACCCTGGTTGAACACCTGCACGTGGCAGGGGCAGTTCATGGGCTTGATGGCGTAGTCATGCTTCTCGGACTCGGTGGTGAACATGTCGTCCTTGAACTTGTCCCAGTGCCCGGACTTCTCCCACAGGGTACGGGACACCACCTGGGGTGTCTTGATCTCCTGGTAGCCGTGCCTGTGCAGCTTGGCACGCATATACTGCTCGATCTCCTGGTACAGAGACCAGCCATCCGGGTGCCAGAACACCATGCCCGGCGCTTCTTCCTGCATGTGGAACAGGTTCAGCTTCTTGCCGATCTTGCGGTGATCCCGCTTTTCGGCCTCTTCCAGGCGATTCAGGTAGGCCTTGAGGTCTTTCTTGTTACCCCAGGCAGTACCGTAGACGCGCTGCAATTGCTCGTTGTTGGTATCACCACGCCAGTAGGCGCCGGCCACCTTGGTGAGCTTGAACGCCTTGAGCTTGCCGGTGCTGGGCACGTGGGGGCCGCGGCACAAGTCGATGAAGTCGCCCTGGCGGTAGAACGACAGGTCCTCATCACCGGGAATGTCCTGGATGATGCGGACCTTGTATTCCTCGCCCATGTCTTCGAACAGCTTGATTGCATCCTCGCGGGACATGACAGACCGGGAAACCGGGATATCCTGCTTGGCCAGCTCCTCCATCCGCTTCTCGATCCGCGCCAGGTCCTCGTTGGTGAACGGGCGGTCGTACTTGAAGTCGTAATAGAAGCCGTTGTCGATCACCGGGCCAATGGTTACCTGGGCACCGGGGAACAGTTCCTGGACGGCCATCGCCATCAGGTGGGCAGTGGAATGACGAATGACATCGACGCCGTCCTCATCACGATCGGTAACGATGGCCAGTTCAGCATCACGGTCGATCACGTGACTGGTGTCCACCAGCTTGCCATCGACCTTACCGGCCAGCGCGGCCTTGGCCAGGCCGGCACCAATGTCGGCAGCGACGTCGTGTACGGTTACGGGTTCAGCAAAACTGCGATGACTGCCATCCGGCAGGGTAATGACGGGCATGGAATACTCCTGTTGTTGCCTCAGCGGTGATCTATACCAAAGATCACATGGTGCCGGGACACCGCGACACAAACCGCGGCCCGGATCTGCGGCGAGTCTACCAGAAAAAAACCCGGCGGGTTAACGCCGGGTTTCTACGGACTTAACGAAATTCCTGTCAAGCGGTCAGGCAGACTCGCCTGCCGCCTCTTCCCTGGCTTTTCTCCGGAGCTGGCCGAAGGCCAGTGCCGCAAGTAGCAGAAGTGCCGGAATAAACATCAGTTCCTTGGGTGGCCGATCCTTCTCAATCTGAACCTTGTCGATCGTCCAGCCAAAGCTGATGCCCGCCTGCTCCGCAATGCTTCCGAAATTCACGAAGTCCACGACCATCTGCTCACCCTGGGGAGAAACCTCCAGCCCGGCCTGGGCCAGTCGCTGCTGTGGTGTCTCCGCCTCGGGCAGTGGCAACCGCAGGTATTTCGACACATCACTGCCATCGAGGGACATGCCGGAAGCCTGGATGATAATCGGCTGATCAGCCGGAATATCCTCGACATACTGGAAGATCTCCGATCCGGGCCTGTCTTCCGTGGGCGGATAGACCATATCCCACCAGAACCCCGGCCGGAACAGCGTAAAGGTTATCAACAGCAGGAAAACCGTCTCCCACCATCGGGTTTTGGTGAACCAGAACCCCTGAGTGGCTGCTGAGAACACCAGCATGGCCGTTACCGCACTGAAGATGGTGATGAGCAGGTCCACCCACCCGGTCAGTCCGATCAACAACAGCTGTGTGTTGAAGATAAACATGAACGGCAGGATTGCGGTCCGGATGTCATAGGTGAAGCCCTGGACACCCGTGCGTATCGGATCGCCCCCCGATATCGCTGCAGCCGCATAGGCCGCGAGGCCAACCGGCGGCGTATCATCTGCCAGGATACCGAAGTAAAACACAAACAGATGCACCGCGATCAATGGCACCAGCAAACCATTCTCGGCACCAAGCGTCACAATAACAGGCGCCATCAGGGTTGAGACCACGATGTAGTTGGCGGTGGTCGGCAGTCCCATGCCGAGAATCAGACTGATGATTGCCGTGAAGATCAGCATCAACAGCAGGTTGCCGCCGGAGATGAACTCAACGAACTGGGTCATCACCAGACCGATACCGGTCAGGGTTACAGTCCCGACCACGATACCGGCTGTGGCGGTTGCCACGCCAATGCCAACCATGTTTCGGGCACCGGTCACCAGGGAGTGGGCCAGGTCAACACCGCCCTGCTTCAACCCTGCAAGGTAGTTGCCGCGCTTGTGGAAAAACGCTTTCAGCGGCCGCTGGGTGATCACGATAAAGACCATGAACACGGTCGCCCAGAAGGCGGACAGTTGCGGAGAGAAGCGCTCCACGGTCAGGCACCAGACCAGCACCACCACCGGCAGCAGAAAATACAGACCGGTTTTGACCGTGGACCCTACCGGAGGCAACTCATCCATGGCCTGCTCGGGATCATCTTCCTCAAGATCCGGGAACTTGCTGGCGTAGCCAACCAAGCCGATATAAACCGCTAACAACATGGGTGTGAGAACCCACATGGTGGCTTCGCCCAGAACCGATTTCATCCAGCCGATGCCGTAATACACCACAAAGGTCAGTACACACAGCCCCAGCAGGATCACAACCCAGTTCAGCATACGCTGGGCCAGGGTCGGACGATCCAGTCGTTCGATGCCCTGCATATTCAGCTTGCAGGCCTCGAGGTGCACGATATAGATCAGTGCCACATAGGAGATCATCGCCGGCAGAATCGCGTGCTTGATGACCTCCAGGTAGGAAATACCCACATACTCCACCATCAGGAAGGCGGCTGCCCCCATGATCGGAGGCGTCAGCTGACCATTGGTTGAGGCTGCAACCTCAACCGCACCCGCCTTGGTGGCAGGGAAACCCACCCGCTTCATCAGCGGAATGGTAAAAGTACCGGTAGTTACGACGTTGGCTATCGAGGAGCCTGAAATTACACCGCTCAGGCCACTGGAGACCACGGCCGCTTTCGCAGGGCCTCCACGCATATGACCCAGCAGTGCATAGGCGACCTTGATGAAGTAGTTACCGGCGCCGGCCCGTTCAAGCAAGGCCCCGAACAGGACAAACAGGAACACGAAGCTGGTTGAAACCCCCAGTGCCACACCGAACACACCCTCGGTGCCAAGCCACTGATGCGAGGCCAGCTTGCTCAGACTGGCGCCCTTATGGGAAATCACATCCGGCATGTACGGGCCAGCCAGGGAGTAGATGATAAACACGCCAGCCACAATGGTCAGCGGAAGACCCAGCGCGCGGCGAGTCGCCTCGAGCAACAGCACGAGACCACCCAGGGCCACAACCATATCCTGGGTGTTCGGCGCCCCCGGACGGGTAGCCAGCTGGTCATAGAAAACGTAAAGGTACGAGGCCGCAAAGGCAGCCGCCAGTGCCAGTATCCAGTCATAGACCGGCACATGGTTCTGATGCTTGCCCCGAATCATCGGGAAAGCGGCAAACGCCAGGAAAGAGGCAAACGCCAGGTGAATCGAACGTGCTTCCGTGGAATTGAACACGCCGATCTCGAAAATGTAGGGAAGCGGTGACGCTATCCAAAGCTGGAAAAGAGACCAGAGCAGAGGAACGATAAAGAGAATGACAGCGGCGGGCCCGGTGGCAGCCCTTCCGCCCGATTCGGTCTGGAGGAATTCCTCAACTTTCTGCTTATCGGTGGCATCCCCGGCTCTCGGGTCGCTATTTGTCATAGCCGGATCCTGTCAGAGGGAAATCGGGAAGATCAGTAAAGGCCGCGGGCGGGGCTGCCCGCGGCCGGTTTTCAGAAAGCGCCGGATCAGTCGATCAGGCCGGCTTCCTTGTAGTACTTGGCAGCACCCGGGTGCAGCGGAGCACTCAGGGCATCATGCACCATTTCTTCCTTCTTCAGGTTGGCGAAGGCCGGGTGCAGGCGCTTGAAGCTGTCGAAGTTCTCGAACACTGCCTTCACGACTTCATAAACCACCTCATCCGGCACGTCGGTGGAGGAGACGAAGGTTGCCGCAACACCGAAGGTGGTGACATCTTCATCCGTACCACGATACATGCCACCCGGAATAACCGCTTTACGGTAGTAGGGGTTGTCCTCGATCAGGGTTTGGGTCGCATCGTTGTTCACGTTGACGATTACGCTGTCACAGGAAGTAGTCGCTTCCTTGATGGAGCCGGACGGGTGACCAACAGTGTAGAAGAAGGCATCAATGTTGCCGTCACACAGGGCCTGGGACTGCTCGGCAGCCTTCAGCTCGGCGGCCAGGGAGAACTTGTCCATGGTCCAGCCCATTTCGTTCATCAGCACTTCAGCGGTGGCGCGCTGGCCGGAACCGGGGTTACCAACGGAAACCCGCTTGCCTTCGAGGTCTTCGAAGTTCTTGATGCCGGAAGCCTTGCTGGCAACCACGGTGAACGGCTCAGGGTGCAGGGAGAAAACCGCACGCAGTTCCTTGTTGGCGCCGTCGTCTTCAAACTGGCTGGTGCCGTTATAGGCATGGTACTGCCAGTCGGACTGGGCCACGGCCAGATCCAGCTCACCCTGACGGATCGCATTCAGGTTGTAGACGGAACCACCGGTACTCTCAACCGAACAACGGATACCGTGCTCTTTCCGGTCCATATTGACCAGACGGCAGATTGCGCCGCCAGCGGGATAATAAACACCAGTCACACCGCCAGTACCGATGGTCACGAAACGCTGCTCCTGCGCAGATACCGAAGTGGATGCAGCACCAAGGCTGACCGCAGCGGCTACAGCAAGAGCGGAAGCTTTGAGTTTCAGTGTCATGTGAGTCGTTCCTTTTTTGCTCGTTGTAATTAAAGAATGCCCGTCTCTCATACGGACATATTTCGCGTCCGTCTTAGAACATAGACCACTTTATGGCATAAATAAAGTCAGAGTTAGCTCTCTAAACAGTTGAGCCAACAACAAAAAAGCCCGCGGCGCGGGCTTTTTTGATCGTCAGTGAACAGCTTATTTCGCTTCCCTCGCCTTTTCAAGCATGCGCTCCGGACGAAGCAGGAAGCGGGCCAATGCCGGCAGCAGCCAGATGGCGCCGATCATGTTCCAGAGGAACATGAAGAACAGCAGGAAGCCCATATCGGCCTGGAACTTGATGGGAGAAAAGATCCAGGTTACGACGCCGATGCCCAGGGTCACGCCGGTAAAGACCACAGCCTTACCGGTGGAACGCAGGGTTTCGAAATACGCGTCCTGCAGCGTCTTGCCTTCGAGCAGGTACTTTTCCAGTTTGCTGTAGATGTAGATGCCGTAGTCCACACCGATACCCACACCAAGCGCGATGACTGGCAGGGTCGCCACCTTGATACCGATCCCCGAGACCGCCATGATCGCCTCACACAGCACTGACGTCAGGCCCAGCGGAACCACGATACACAGTACCGCGCGGATGGAACGGAAGGTCAGGAAGCACAGCAGGCTCACCACGCCGTAGACGAAGATCAGCATCATGTCCTTGGCTTTGGAGATAACCTCGTTGGTGGCTGCTTCCACACCCGCGTTACCGGCCGCGAGCAGGAAGGTGTGCTCCTCGTTGCTGTTTTCCTGGGCAAACTCTTCAACAACCTCTACAGCGGTTTGCAGGGTTTCAGCCTTGTGATCCTCCAGGAACACCAGCAGCGGTGTCAGGCTGCAATCGGTGTTGATCAGCCCGGACGGTGCGTTACGGATAGAAGCATTGATAATGGTCTGGTTTCGGGAGATCGCATACCAGTTCCAGTTACCCTCGTTCAGGGCCTTGGTGACGATCTTGGAGACGTCCGCCAGCGATGCCGTAGACTGCACACCCGGGGTGTTTGCCAGCTCCCACTGCAGCGCATCCATGGCCCGCAGCACACTGTACTGGGTGCACTGCTCCACCGGCGTCTTCACCATCACCACCATGACATCGGCACTGGTGGAGTAATTGTCGATAATGTACGCGTTATCCTTGTTGTAACGGGAGTCCTTGCGCAATTCCGGTGCACCCTGATCCAGGTCACCTACTTTCAGATCCTGCTTGTAGTAGAGGCCAAGCCCCAGACCGATCACCGCAATCAGCAGGGAGATGGGCGCCACACCGGGATGGGAGAAATTGGAGAGGAGTCGCCATTTGCGATCCTGCTTCTCACCGTGATTCTGCACATGACGTATACCGCCCTTGGAGATGCCGATGTAGGACATGATCAGCACATGCAGCACGAGGTTGGTGATGATTACAAAGGCAACACCGATACCGGCGGCAACCGCCAGATCCCGGATAACATCGATCTCGATGAAGAACAGGGTCAGGAAACCGAAGGCATCGGAGATCAACGCCAGCATCCCCGGAATATAAAGCGCCCGGAACGCGAGGCGGGCGGCGGTGACGGCGTCAAAACCCTTGGCCGCTTCCACCGCCATGGCATTGACGATCTGCACGCCATGACTGATACCGATGGCGAATACCAGAAACGGGACCAGTACGGAGTAAGGATCCAGGCCGTAACCCAGCAGCCGCAGGGTGCCCAGCTGCCAGAATACCGCAATAATGGAGGTAAACACCGGCACCAAGGTTCCGGAAACGCTGCGGGAATACCAGAACAACAGCAGAGTGGTCAGCACAATGGTGATACCGGCAAACCAGGCGATGGAGCCTATACCCTCGATCAGGTCCCCCACCTTCTTGGCAAAGCCGACAATGTGGATCTCGATATTCGGATTCTGGGCTTCGTATTTTTCCCGGATCTTTTCTTCCAGCTGCCGGGAGAAGGTGCCGTAATCCAGCGGCTCACCGGTCTCCGGATCGGTCTCGTACAGCGGTGCGTAGACAATGGTCGATTTGAAGTTATCCGAGATCAGCCGGCCGACTTCATTGGAACGGAGCACGTTCTGACGCAACTGCTCAAGACTTTCCCGGGAACCATCGTAGTCATCCGGAATAACGGTACCGCCCTGGAAGCCCTGCTCGGTTACTTCCACCCAGCGCACGTTGGACGTCCACAGTGACTTCAGGCCTGAACGATCAACGCCGCTGAGATAGAACACCTCATCGGTAATCTGCTTCAGGGTCTCCATGTACTCTTGCGAGAAGATATCGCCGTCTTTGGATTCCACAGCGATTCGCACAAAGTTACCCAGGTTTTCCAGGTCGTCCCTGTGCTCGAGCATGTTGACGATGTACGGATGCTCCAGCGGAATCATCCGCTCGAAACTGGCATCCGGCTGAATCTTGACCGCGTTGTAGCCGAGGAACAGGGTCAAAATGGTCAGCAGAACCAGGATGATCGCCCGATTGTTGAAAATCAGACGCTCCAGGAACGGTTCCGCCTTGGGCGTGGTCAGGTAATGTTCGCCCTTGTCATGCGTCGGGTTGGACATTCAAAGCCCCTCTATTATTGGTTCTGTTGTTGCCACATCAGGGCGTTATTGAAGGTTTTTGCCTTGGGGATCGGCGTGCTTGACGCCACCCTCGCCCACCAGGAGCAGATTGGTATCCGAAACCGGCACCACACCCATGACTCCCTCACGGTCGTCGCGGAGGTACTCCCGGAAGGTATCCCCTCCGTTACCGCTGGTGAGCACAGCCCCGCCATTGCCAACCAGGATGATCCGGTCACCCTCGGCGGCACCGTCATTGAGCGTTGCCGTGGAACCGGTACTGACCACAGACCAGGACTTTCCGAGATCCGCGGAATACATCAGGGTGCCCCGCAAACCGAAGGCCAGGGCTTCGTTGACGCGGCCGGTGCCAATCACGCCGAACAGTGAACCCGGGTAGGGACTCTCACGACGCTCCCAGGTTTCACCACCATCAATGGAAACATGGATCTGGCCAGCTTCACCGACAATAAACAGGGCACCACCGGCGATTTGGGAAATGGCATTAAGGTGAAAACCCTGGGGGTTGTCCAGCTTCTGTGACCAGTCCTGCCAGCTTGCCCCGCCATCGGTCGTGCGGTAGATCATGCCGTAGGCGCCAACCACAAAGCCGTGACTGTCGTTCTCGAACCAGACATCCAGGAACGGGTTTACCGGACCGATATCCAGATCCGCCTGCATGTTTTCGAGGCGGAAAAACAGGTCATCCAGCGCCCACTCCAGGTCCTCTACCTGCTCCTCGGGGGCCTGCTCGATGCGCTCTTCCATGTCGGCAATGGCTTCCTCCTGGCTGGCGATGGCCAGTTCGGCGGCCCGGATACCGTCCAGCTGGAGCTCCCAGGTTGCGCCGGAATCACTCGAATGCAGCACCGCACCGCTGTGGCCCACAGCCCAGCCATGATTTTCCGTACCAAAATCCACGCCGGTGAGGGTAACGGACACGGGCACTTCGGCCTGGGTCCAGCTTTGGCCCTCATCGTCGGAGTAGATGATGTGTCCACGCTCCCCGGCCGCTACGATACGGTCGCCTGCAACGGCAACATCATTCAGCAGGCTTTGTGGAGCGAGTTCCGTTGGACGGGCCGGTGTTTCAAGCAAATCCCCCACTGCCCATACAGCCGGAGATGCACAGGCCATGGAAAGCCCGAGGCAGGTAGCACCCAGGGTTTTACGCATCAAGCTTGTAGCCATTCGGTTTGCCTATCGGTTGTTTTTACTGTGTGTCTCAGTCCGGCAAAGCCGGTTTTAACTGTAAACATACCGGCAGCCTTCCGGCTGCCGGTATGTTGGTTGCCATTCCATCTGGGCGGGGTTGCGATCCTCGCGCCTCAGCGAACACTCCTGCGGCGCAGGGAGGCCGGAGAGAAGTACCGCTTGTTGGGAACCTCGTTGGTGAATACCCGGGTATTCGGCTCTTCGGTATCGAGTCCGAGAACGTGATAACGGCGGGCCTGAAGATCATGATAGACGTCCAGCACCGTCCACACACCCGGCAATTCATAATAATTTTTGGGCAGGCCCATGGTCACGCGCCACAATTCGCCGCGGCCGTCGTACTGGTCCAGCAGCACGGTGTTCCAGCTGTCCTCGTCGACATAGAAACGGCGCTTGGCGTAGATATGGCGCTCACCTTCCTTCAGGGTCGCTTCGACCACATGCACCCGATGCAGCTCCCAGCGGGTCAGGTCCGGATTGATATGTGAAATGCCGAGAATCTCATCGTAGGAGAGTCCTTTCTGGCCAATCCGGTAGTTGTTGTAGGGAATATAAATCTCGCGCTTGCCCAGGTACGTCCAGTTATAGCGGTCCAGGGCACCGTTGAAGATGTCGGTATCGTCCGCAGTACGGAGGTTGTCCGAAGCGGCGATCGGAGAATCGTATCCCAGGTTCGGCGCCCGACGAACACGACGCTGGCCGGCGTTATACCCCCAACCATTACGGGGGTTGATGATCTGGTTCATGGTTTCATGAATCAGGATCGCGCCACCGGCCAGACGGGGCGGAGACTGGGTGAATGACAGGTAGTAGAAGATGACGTTATCGAGGGTACTCTCGTCACCTTCCGGGTTGTAGTAGTTGAAGAAGGCTTCCTGCTGGGATGTCACCAGCGAGTAGTCGCCGTTCTGCTGGACCGCCACCTCACTGGAACGCCGGGTAACGGAGACTCCACGCCAACGGGTCAGGTGGTTCCAGATGACCTGCCAGGCTTTTTCTTCATCATTGCCATGGAGAATCGGGAAGGGATAGCCACCGTAGGCCCCCTCGATACCGGCGCCCTCGCCCACGATGTCGGCGCTTGTGGCGTTATCCCGGGTGTTCTGGGCCACCCAGTCCGGCACCGCATGGCTGCGACGGCTCTGGTATACCGGAACCTGGAACGTGGTGGGATAGGTCTCGAACATGGCCTTGACGCCATCAGTCAGATACTCGCTGTACTGGTCCATGTTCTGGGCGGTGATGGTAAACAGCACCTCGTCATCCGGGAAGGGATTGATGTGGTGCTGACCGCTCCCCTTGTAACCGGCCGGCGGTTCAGTCAGTCCGCCGTCCCACGCGGGGATGGTTCCGGCGGCGTTGCCGGCCTTGGGCGAGCCAAAGGGGGTCAGTTCGTTGCCAAGACGGGCAGCCTCGCTCTGGGAGACCGCAGCGTAGGCGGGTACAGCCGAGACAGACAGGGCCAACAGGCCACTCAACAGCGTGTTTTTATTATACATCATGGTCTAACCTTCAATCCGTCTGGAAGCCTCTTGAGGGGCTTTTTTGTTGTGGTCTCGTGCAGCTTGAGACTTTCGACCAGATTAACGGATCGGGCAATATTGTCTATCGACCGAAAGTGCGATTTTGTATCTGGCTGTGACAGGGTTTCCGCCGTCACAGCCGGACACCAGTGGCTCAGCCAGCCAGGCTCTTGTGAACCACCTCGTAGACATCCCGGGACAGACCGGCCTTGTCACGGACGCGCTCCAGCGCGGCTTTCATCTGTTCGCGATACTCCGGCGCAAACTTCCGCCAACGGGTCAGGGGCGTGACCAGACGTGCAGCAATCTGGGGGTTGCTGTCATCCAGGCGGCAAACTTGCTCGGCCAGGAAGTCATAGCCCGAGCCATCCGGGTTGTGGAAGGCAGCCAGGTTCTGGCCGGCAAAGGCCCCAACCACGGAACGGACTTTGTTGGGGTTCTTCCAGTCGAATGCCGGGTGCTCGAGCAAGGCATGAATCTGCGGCAGCTGACCGGCGCGGTCGCTGGCAGCCTGAACCGAGAACCACTGTTCGATCACCTGCGGATCTTCCCGGAACAGCTGGTAAAACGCTTCCAGTGCCAGGTTGCGATCTTCCTCGTAGTCGGAGTTCACCAGGGCCCGGAGTGCGCCCATCCGGTCCGTCATGTTATCGGCGGAACGGAACTGGCGAACGGCCAGCTCACGCCCTTCCTCGTCATTGATCACCAGGAGCCACGCCAGGGCGGTATTGCGCAGGCTGCGACGGGCAATCGCCTCCGGGGTAATCTCGTAGTCACCGGTCTCGAGATTGCGCCGGTAACAGGCAACCAGCTCATCCCGCAGGGAGATGGCCAGGTGCTTGAGTACCCGCTCCCGGGCAAGGTGGATGGCAGGGACATCGGCGTTGTCCGCCAGCTCGATCAGGTACGCCTCTGAAGGCAGCTGCAGCATCTTGGCCACCAGCGCCTGATCCAGGGAGGAGTCAGAGATCAGGTGGCGATAGGAGGTGACCAGTCGCGGCTCAACGACCGCATCCCTGGGTGCACCCACCAGGGACTGAATCACATCCACCGCCAGCCTCTGGCCGGCATCCCAGCGGTTGAAGCCATCCGGGTCGTGGCTCATCAGGAACAGCAACTGTTCCCGCGACCACGGATAATTCACCCGCACCGGCGCAGAAAAGTGGCGCAGGAGCGAGGGCACGGGGTGCTCACTGATGCCATGGAACTCGAAGGTATGGCTCGCCTCGGTCAGTTCCAGCACCCGCTCAGCCGGTCCGCTTTCCTCGCCCGCCTCAAGCTTGAGCGGCAAGGCCTCGCCCCGGCTGCCCAGCAGGCCCAGGGCAAACGGAATGTGTTGCGGCTTCTTGTTGCTCTGGCCCGGGGTATCCGGGATGTGCTGCTCGATGGTCAGCCGATAAATGCCCTGCTCTGCATCAAACTCATCAGAGACATTCAGCACCGGCGTACCCGCCTGCTCATACCAGAGACGGAACTGGGTCAGATCACGCCCTGAGGCATCCTCCATGGCGCGGACAAAATCATCGGTGGTTACCGCCTGACCGTCATGACGCTCGAAATAAAGGTCGGAGCCCTTGCGGAACATCTCCGGCCCGAGCAGGTTATGGATCATGCGCACCACTTCGGCACCCTTTTCATAGATGGTCAGGGTGTAGAAGTTGGAGATTTCCATGTAGGAAGCCGGGCGCACAGGGTGGGCCATGGGGCCGGCATCCTCGGCGAACTGGGCCGTGCGCAACAGGGTCACGTCCTCGATGCGCTTGACCGTGGGCGAGCCCATGTCGGCGGAGAACTGGGAATCCCGGAACACCGTGAAGCCTTCTTTCAGACTCAGCTGGAACCAGTCGCGACAGGTGACCCGGTTGCCGGACCAGTTGTGGAAGTACTCGTGGGCGACGATCGCCTCGATGCGCTGGAACGCGGCGTCGGTGGCGGTATCCTGGCTGGCCAGGACACAGGACGAGTTGAAGATGTTCAGGCCCTTGTTCTCCATGGCGCCCATGTTGAAATCGTCGACGGCCACGATCATGAAGATATCCAGATCGTATTCCCGGCCATAGACTTCTTCATCCCACTGCATGGACCGTTTCAGGGAGTCCATGGCGTGGTCGCACTTCTGTGCATTACGCGGCTCCACGTACATGCGCAGGTCGATGTCGCGGCCGGAACAGGTCCGGAAGGTATCCCGTTTTTCCACCAGATCGCCGGCCACCAGGGCAAACAGGTAACACGGCTTCGGGAACGGGTCTTCCCAGGTAACAAAATGGCGGCCGCCCTCGAGCTCACCCCGGTCAACGTCGTTGCCGTTGGACAGCAGTACCGGATAAGAAGCCTTGTCCGCCTCGATACGGGTGCGGAAACGGGCCATGACATCCGGGCGGTCCGGGAAGAAGGTAATGCAGCGGAAGCCCTCGGCCTCACACTGGGTGCAGAACATACCGGAGGATTTGTACAGACCTTCGAGGCGGGTGTTGTTCTGTGGCTCGATCCAGGTTACCACCGAGAGCTCGAATTGCTCGGGCACCGAGGCAATGACCAGCTGATCGCCCCGGTCCTCGTAATCGGCCGATGACAACTCGGTGCCATCAAGGGCGACGGTTTCCAGCCTGAGGCTGTCACCATCCAGCTCCAGCGGGGCTCCGGCCTCCCTGGAATCGGGGTTGCGACGCACCGACAGCGTGCTGTGCACACGGGCGCCTTCCTCGAAAAGCTCAAACCTCAGGTCCACATGGTCAACCAGATACGCCGGTACTTGGTATTCGCTCAGGTAAATGGTTTGTGGCTGGTTGCTACGCATTACATTCTCCACGGAGTTCTGTTCAGCTGGCGTCCGCCCGGAAGCGGACCTCATACCCGGTAAACTTGCGGATATTGATCACACCGGTGTCGAGGATCAGGTACTGGCCCTTGATGCCTTCCAGTACTCCCTCCACTTCCGGCGTTTTGTCCAGATTATGGGTTTTGATCTTTGACGGCCAGACTTCCACCGGATAGCTGAGGCCAAGCCCGGACTCATTCACCTCCCGGATGGCGTCGTCGCCGTGCACCTCTCGCAGTTCCGCGATATCGGTGGCAATGGCCGCCAGCATTTTCTGGCGTTCCGCCACCAGATCCAGCTCCGGCACATCGCCCTTGAGCATGGCGCGCCAGTTGGTGCGATCGGTGACATGGCTCTTGCACGCCACTTCCACCAGCCCGGCAATATAACGGGTTCTGACCCTGACCATGGGGATGGCCTCGACCGCTCCCTGATCAATCCAGCGGGTCGGCACCTGGGAAGCGCGGGTAATGCCGACCTTGAGTCCGGAAGAATTGGCCAGGTACACCACGTGCTCGACCATGCAGTGGGTCTCCCCCCACTCCGGCTCGCGGCAGGTACCGAGGTGGTAGTGGCACTTTTCCGGGCTCATGATGCAACTGTCGCAGGCCGCCAGCTTGCGGAAACACGGATAGCAGTAGCCCTGGTTGAAACTCTTCTTGGTCTTGCGGTCGCAATGGATGCAGCGGATAACGCCATCAAAATCGATGCGGATGGAGTGACCAATCAGATGGTTCAACGGCACCCGGGCGTCACCCACGGCAATGGTGTAGGCAACCGGCTGCCCGGCCTCCACCGGCATCTTGCGCAACCGGCCGGTTACATCGATGACTTCGCTCAAGACTTGACCTCTACGAACTGGTCCGGATCGACATCACGGTTCTGGCTGGTGGTGTGCTGGACGGAAGGATCACAGGCCGTTCCCGCCTTGCTGCCACGGTCCAGGTAACCCACCCGCTCTTCTTCAGGCACGTTGTGCTTGTTCTCGTAGTGAATCACCGCTTCCAGGCTGATAGCGCGCTGTTCGGCTGTCATCTTGCGACCATCCGGCCACTTGCCCAGCTCAATGGACTGGCGAAGGTTCCGGTATACCGCCGGATCCAGACGTTCGATCAGCTCTTCGTAAGTCATTCCGCTCTCCTGAAAAAACCTTCACAAAAAAATCGGCACAATCGTTTGACAGATGCAAACGATAACAATTATCATTACATCACCAAATGACAACGGTCGTATCATTTGGTCTCTCTCATCAGGAGCTAAAAGCTCTTCTTGCGCCCCGCCCTTTGGCGGGGCTTTTTTTATCCGATCACCCTTTCCTTACGGGCAAAACCAGCGCGCAGAGCAGTCCCGCGACAAAACCACCCAGGTGCGCCTCATTGGCCATCCTGCCCAGACCCAGCATTTCCGGCAATGGGGTAAAACCGAGAACCATCCAGATCACCGCGAAGGTTACCAGCGCTGGCGGGAACTGGAACCGTGGCGCCCGCTGCTGGCTCAGCCAGCAATAACCGAGAATCCCGTATACCACGCCGGAAAGGCCACCAAACAAAGGCCCGGAAACCAGGTACTGCAAACTATTGGACAACAGGCTGGTCACCAGGAACAGGGCTATCAGCCGGCCCTTGCCGTCAAACCACTCGACCTGGCTGCCGAGGAACCAGAGCATCACTGAGTTGAAAATGATGTGAGTCCAGCTGAAATGCAGAAAATCCGGCGTAATCAGACGCCAGACCTGACCGCTGGCCAGCGTGGCCGACAGCGCATCGATGCGACCGTCAAAGGTGGTCCAGTCAAAATTCCGGGGGTCCACCACCATCAGGGCGGCGGAGAGCTCATTGGAGCCCATCCCCGTGAGCCAGACCATCACCACGGCGAATACGATCAGACCCAGGACCAGGGGCGCATGGCGCGGTGCCGGCTGCCAGCGGCCGCCAACGAAAGCCGGCGAGCGGTTCTGGCTGGCCACTGCTTCCCTGAGCCGGGGTTCCGCGAGGTACCGTTCAAGCGCCGCCAGCACAGGTTCCGCATGCTCTTCATGTTCCAGCCAAAGCACCTGCTGGCCGCCTTCTTCCGTTATACGATGCCCCACGCCCTGATCCCTCAGCCACTGGCTGAAGTCGGCAAGGTTCACCGAGGTATCCAACTGCTTTACCCGATACAATTCTCACCTCACGATCAGGGGTATGGGCTCACCGCAAGACGAACCGCTAGCGCGCAACGCTGTCTTCGCTGGTGGGGTACTCCGGAGCCTCCGGCCGCTCCACATCTACCCAGACAAACTTGTCGCGGGAAAGTGCCCGCTCGCCGTCAAACCGGTAGGCCACCAGCTTGCCGTATTTCACCGCACTGAAATCAATGCAGGCCACATTGGGCTTAAGCGGCGCGGGCCGACCTTCCATCCAGTAATGACCCACAAACACCGGTGGCGCGTCCAGTGGGTAACTGATGAGCTGCTTGCGCTCGTCTTCGGTCAGCACGTGCCTCGCCACCTCCGGCGGCAACGGATCGGGCTGGAACACCACATCGGCATAGGTATGGGGCTCGTCCGCCCAGAACTTGGTCCGGAAGAATTCGCGGACATAGCCGTCCTTGCCCGTTATCGACATACCCTCCGGCAGACGCAGGTCCGTACCCCGAAGGAGCGTATCCATTACCTGTCCGGCGAAGGACTCGATGGCCGCCGAGGCGTGGAGGAAATCCTCGTCAATGCAGGCGCCACCCTGAATCTGTTTGAATTTCTCGATCAGGTCACCGTCCCAACAGGCGTGCACCACCCGAAAGTCCTCTTCCTCGATGAACAGGGGGATGGTGTAAAACCACTCCAGAAACTCGTTCCATTCGTGGGGATGGGCATCGAACTGCTCAAGGGTTTCCTTGATCAGCCGATCGTGGCGCGGGTTGTGCTCCCGCAACCAGGTCTTGCCACTGCCCGGGCGGGCACGGGTGCAGTAACCCAGGGCGTTGTACTCGTGGTTGCCCATGACAATCCGCGCCGAGCCGTGCTCGACCATGTCCCGCACCAGGTGCAGCGCTTCCCGGATACGCGGGCCCCGGTCAATGATGTCACCGATGAAAACGGCCTGGCGCAGGGGATGCTCGTAAACACCGTTGACCTTGCGGTACCCCATCCGGTCCAGGAGCTTTTCCAGGGTGTGGGCGCAACCGTGGATGTCGCCGATGATATCGAAACCGCGATTTGCGGAGGGATTCTTACAAGCCATGATCAACTCGCTGCGATTTCACTTGCCCAGCCAAGTTTGTCACGGCAGGTGGCATAGAAGTTATGGTCCGTCGGGTGGATCAGACGGATTTTGAACGGTTTTTTGGTGATTCGGATGATATCCCCGGGCGCACAGGAGATGTTCATCTGACCATCAAAGCTTACCTGCGGGTAGGTCTCGTTGGTATCTCCGATGACCAGCTTGATCTCGCTCTTGCCGTCCACCACGATCGGGCGGCTGCTCAGGGTATGGGGAAACATGGGCACCAGCACGATGGCGTCAAGTTTCGGGTGCATGATCGGGCCACCGGCAGACAGGGAATAAGCAGTGGAGCCAGTGGGCGTGGAGACAATCAGGCCGTCGGAGCGCTGGCTGTAGACGAAGTGACCGTCGATGAACAGGTCAAAGCCGATCATCCGGGTGGATTTACCCGGATGCAGCACCACGTCGTTCAGAGCACTGCCGAAACCCAGCGGCTGACCGTTACGCTCGACATTACCATCGAGCAGGAAGCGGGTTTCCTCGATGTACTCGCCTTCCAGTACCTTGCCGAGACGCTCTTCAAGATCTGAAGGAGAAATGTCGGTGAGGAAGCCGAGGCGCCCCCGGTTCACCCCGAGCAGGGGAATCTTCGACTTCGCCAGCTCCCGGGCGGCACCCAGCAGACTGCCATCACCGCCGACGACAATCACGAGGTCGCAGATTTCACCCAGCAGTTTCTTGCTGGCCACCTGCAGGCCATGGCCGGGAATCATTCCCGCGGTGTCTTCTTCCAGAATGACCTGGTAGTTCTGGGCAAGCAGGTACTGCTTGAGCTGCCTCAGCGTCTCCACCACCTTGACGCTGCCCATCCGTCCGATTACGCCGATATTCCTGAACTGATCCATGAAAATTCCTGTGATCCCGGGATGCAGCAGGGAACAGCGCCTCCGCTACCCTGCAACGATGGCGTACAGTGTAACGAAAGTCGGCTGGATTCTGAAAAAAGATGCGAGGATCAGGCCTGGTGCTGCTCGCAGCGGTCATCCACACCCGGCCGGAATTCCGCCGGCTGGCTGACCCGCATGATGGGTTCGGCGCACTCGTTGCCATCCCCGTCCTGGTGGCCGCACACCGGGTTCTCGTAGTGTTCCAGCCACTCCCGGTAGGCCGGCTCGTTCATACCACAACGTTCGGCGGCATAGGCCACGGGGTTGGTGAAGTAGGTCTCAATGTCGTCGAACGGCAGGGTCAAGTGACCCACTCCGGCATGGTAGGCCACGAGAAAGACCGATTGCTTGCGCAGATGGTCAAGAATGGAGTTCTCTGGCGGCTCCCGGTGCCGCAACTCGTGGTTCTCTTCTTCCAGGGAGACTATTTTCTCGTCACGCATTTCCAGCTCACGCTGCTTGCGCTCAAGCTGCTCCCGGAGCAGAACCAGTTCGGCACCGACGTTGGCGTCGTCCCGCTTCTTATCCTCGTCGGCGCTGCCGATCTGCTCCTGCATGGAGAGGTATTGTTCGTTGCGCTCGGATAGCCGCTGCTTGAGCTGCTCACTGGTCAGCCGCTGGCGCTCGTATTTCTGCTCCAGATCCGCCATTTCGCTGCGCAGGGACTGCATTTCATTGCGGTGTTCACGCTGGAGGTCCGCCAGGGAATCCCGGTGTACACTCTGCAGGGTCTTGATGCGTAAACGCTGTTCACGGATCAGCTGCGCCAGGCGTGCTCGGTCTGCCGACGCCGCCCCATCGTCTTCCTTCTCCTTCGCCGGCTCTTCCTTGGCGTTGAGGACGGGAATGTCCTCCTCGACAGGTTCGATCTTCTGGAATCTCAGGGTATTGCTTTCCACCGCCTTGCGGATGGCGAGGAAATGGTTGTTGCCCGGCGTCATATCCGGGTCCCAGAGCTCCTTGGCGAACTTCGGATCCGGGCACTGGCTGCGACACACCAGGCGGATGGGACCCGCGCCCATGTCCGGCCCCTTGGCACCGTCTTTAGCCAACGCCTCAATGGGAACGTTCCAACTGGTGTCAGCTCGGCCCTCGTCATCAAACCAGATCCGGAAGAACACCAGCGAGCGCACCAGGAGGTCACCCCCCAGCTCGATCAGTACGGCCTTTACGTCCGTTTCCGCCAGGTCAGATAAACCGACATAACCGTCGAGGAAAGCGCCGAACTCGGAAGCGCGCATCTGACGGGCAATACGCCCCTCCTCCATAAAAAACACGGCTGAGTAGCCATCGGTTGCCTGATCGGCAGAAGCCATCATTCCATCTCCAGGATTCAGAAATTGGACACTTACACGCTTCGCTTCCCCGGAGCGTTCCATCGGAAAATTCGTCCAGCGGCATGCACCAATACCAGAAAGCCTACGGATAACCGTAGGCTTTCCAATAGTCTAGCCAGACAAATGTCGATGGACAGATAAAAACTGCAACGTTTTGTGATCAGATTTCCGCGGCCAGCCGGCTGCCCTGATCGATGGCCCGCTTGGCATCGAGCTCGGCCGCCACATCGGCACCGCCAATCAGATGAACCGGGAGCCCGGCGGCTTCGACACCAGCCTGGAGTTCCCGCAGCGGTTCCTGCCCGGCACAGATGATGATCGTATCCACCGGCAGCACCTTGTCCTCCCCTTCTTCGGCACCTTTCGGTGTCACGGTGATGTGCAGACCCTCGTCATCGATCTTGCGATAGGAAACCCCCGGAACCATCTGCACATGGCGGTTCTTAAGGGACGTCCGATGAATCCAGCCCGTGGTCTTGCCCAGGTTCTTGCCGACCTTGGACGCCTTGCGCTGAAGCAGGTAAACCTCGCGGGCGGGCTCCGGCACTTCCGGCGTCACACCCTGGATACCACCACGGTGCTCGACACTCAGATCAACGCCCCATTCCTTCATGAACTCGCCGGTGTCCAGGGACGCAGAAGCCCCCTGGTGCACGATGAACTCGGACACGTCGAAACCGATGCCGCCGGCACCGATGACCGCCACCTTCCGGCCGACCGGCTTGCGTTCCAGCAGCGCATCCAGGTAACCGATCACCTTCGGATGGTCGATACCCTCGATCTCCGGAGTCCGCGGCTCGACACCGGTGGCCAGGACCACCTCATCGAAGCCACCGGCTTTCAGTTCATCGGCGCTGACACGGGTGTTCAGGCGGACATCCACCCCGTGTTTGTCCAGCATCACCCGGAAGTAACGGAGAGTCTCATGGAACTCCTCCTTGCCCGGGATTTTCTTGGCAACATTGAACTGGCCACCGACTTCGCTGCCGGCGTCAAACAGGGTGACCTTGTGACCACGCTCGGCGGCCACGGTCGCAAAGGCCAGACCGGCAGGGCCGGCGCCAACCACCGCGATGGACTTCGGATTGGCCGTCTTCACCCAGGTCAGCTCGGTTTCGTGGCAGGCGCGGGGGTTGACCAGGCAGGAGGTCAGTTTGCCGCTGAAGGTATGGTCGAGGCACGCCTGGTTGCAGCCGATGCAGGTGTTGATCTCGTCGGCACGGTCTTCCGCTGCCTTCAGCACCAGGTCCGCATCCGCAAGGAACGGCCGGGCCATGGAGACCATGTCGGCATCCCCCTCGGCCAGGACCTTCTCGGCCACATCCGGCATGTTGATCCGGTTAGTGGTCACCAGCGGAATGCTCACCTCCCCCTTCAAACGGGCCGTCACCTTGGTGAAGGCGCCACGGGGAACCGAGGTGGCAATCGTGGGCACCCGTGCCTCGTGCCAGCCGATGCCGGTGTTGATGATGGTGGCACCCGCCTTCTCGATCTCTTTGGCCAGGTGGACCACTTCTTCCCAGGTGCTGCCATCCTCGATCAGATCCAGCATGGACAGGCGGTAGATGATGATGAAGTTCTCGCCGACCCGTTCCCGGACTCGACGCACGATCTCGATGGGCAGGCGAATCCGGTTCTCGTAGCTGCCACCCCAGCGATCCGTGCGCTGGTTGGTGTGGGTAACGATAAACTGGTTGATGAAGTAACCCTCAGAGCCCATGATCTCAACGCCGTCGTAGCCGGCCCGCTGGGCCAAAGCCGCGCAGTTCACATAATCGCTGATCTGCTTCTCGATGCCGTCTTCGTCCAGCTCCTTGGGCTTGAACGGGTTGATCGGTGCCTGGATCGGGGACGGCGCCACCAGTGCCGGCGAATAGGCATAGCGGCCGGCATGGAGGATCTGCATGCAGATCTTGCCATCGGCCTCGTGCACCGCCTGGGTGATCACCTTGTGACGATCGGACTCTTCCTCGGTACTCATCTTGGCCGCGTGCTGGAACACCGCGCCCTCTTCGTTGGGACCGATTCCACCGGTGACAATCAGACCAACACCGCCCCGGGCACGATCGGCATAGAAAGCCGCCAGACGGTCAAAGCCATTCCTGGCTTCCTCCAGGCCAGTGTGCATGGAGCCCATCAGGGTGCGATTCCGCAGACGGGTAAAGCCCAGATCCAGCGGTTCCAGAAGGTTCGGGTATTTCTGTGTGCCCGGTGTTGCGGTCATATTGATCTCCTCATATTGGCAGCCGGCGTTGCGGCCGTCTTTCGTTATACGCCACAAAGTAGCGGTCCGGCTGACCGCCCTCAATATCCCCAAACAACTTTATGTTATCCTGAAGCGACACCCAATCAGGAATACCACGTGAGAGCACCCTCAAAGCCCGGAAACCGCAACGCGCTCGGCGACATCAGCCTTCTGTACGTCTCGGTACTGCTGCGCGCAGCTGCGGAGGAAGGTGCAGACCACGAGGTGCTGGCCAGGCAATTCAATCTGGATGAAACCGCCCTGACCTCCCCGGAAGCGCGGATCAGCATCCCCCGTTTCATGCGGATGGGAGAGGCCGCCATCAGGCTGACCGGCAACCCCGCACTGGGACTGCGGATGGGGGCTCTATCCCGGCCGATCGACGCCGGCCTGGCCGGACTGGCGGCGGAGACCGCGCCGACCATCGGGCAGGCACTGATGAAGCTGGTACGTTATTCGAGGCTCACCAGCCAGAACAGTCGCGGTCATCCCGGAACCGATCCCGACAAGCGGATAGCCAGCTTCTACTCGATCCGTCCCTACAACCGGTTCAATTACTTCGTTGTGGACTCGGTGCTGGCAGCCTGGACTCAGCTGGCACGCACCCTGACCGGCCGTTATGACGTGCTTGAGAAGGTTCGCATCGAATACCCGTCGACCGGCCTGGACGACCTGTTTGAAAGCTGGTTCCGCTGCCCGGTTGAATTCAGTGCCACAGAGAACAGCCTGACGCTCAAGAAAAGTGCCTGGCACCAACCGAGCAACCAGGCGCACCCGGCCATGCACGAGCAGCTCTGCGTGATGTGTGAGCGTGAACTGGAAAGGATCAAACGGGGATGGAGCACCTCGGACCGGGTGCGGCACTTGATGACGCCCCTGTTCCGCGGCGAGACGCCGGGGCTGGAAACGGTTGCGGCGCGACTCGGCACCTCGCCCTGGACATTGCAACGGCAACTGGCGGCCGAGGGTACCAACTTCCGGCTGTTAATGGATGAGACCCGACAACAGCTGGCACTGGATTATCTGAAGGAAACCAACAGCTCCCTGTCGGAAATTGCCTGGTTACTGGGGTTTGCCAACCCGCCGGCCTTTCACAAAGCCTACCAACGATGGTTCGGGGTCAGCCCCGGCGAGCATCGCCGACAAATGCAGCTGAACGGAAAAACCGGGGACTAGGGATTAAAGCTCTGTGGCGTCGTCAATGAACTCGCCATCATCCTCGAATTCATCCAGCCGGGTTTCCAGCAACTCTTCTTCATAGTCAGACATGACTTTACCCTCGTGCGAACTTTAACCGCCAAGGTAAATGCCTCGTGTGACAGGAATATTTCAGAACCCGGGATGGGTCAAGAGAAAAACAGAGGTAGGAAAAATGGCGGAGCGGACGGGACTCGAACCCGCGACCCCCGGCGTGACAGGCCGGTATTCTAACCAACTGAACTACCGCTCCGCGCGGGCCATCACCGGATACCTCGCAAGGCCTGCAGCCTTGTCTGTGACTGCTCGGTGACAACGAGGGCGCATTATAAAGACGCCCCCGACCATGTCAACGTTTTTCCTGAAAAAAGTCCGAAAAAGTTTTCTTACATGGCGTCGACCAGGGCGTCCTTACCCTGGGAAGTTTTCCGGTACTCGATCGGGGTCATGCCGGACCAGCGCTTGAACGCCCGATAGAAAGTACTTGGTTCGGAAAAGCCGGTCAGATACACGATCTCGTCAATGGATTCGTCCGTGGTGGCCAGCAACTGCCGGGCCAGGCGATAGCGGAAATCAGCAAGCACCTGGTTGAAACTGGTTTCGGCTTCGGTCAAGCGGGTCCGGAGGGTCCGGGGCTTGATACCAAGGCGTTCGGCGACCGCATCGAGGGTAACCTCGCCACTGTCCAGCAGCTCGGCGACAATCCGTTCCACCTGGCCCACGATGTCCTTCTTCTCAAGACGCGCAACCTGCTCGCTGGCAAACCGCTCATGGAGGTCCAGGAGTTCCGGTTCGGCATGGGGAGAGGTGTGGGACAGCAACTTGGCCGGGAAGTACAGCCGGTTCTCCGGCGCCCCGAACACCACATCACAGCCTAGGACCTCCCGGGCGTGCTCCTGCCCCTCCTCGCGCTCATGCTCGAACTCGATGCGCGACGGATAGAAACTGTCGTCGGTAACGGAGCGGAAGAAGGTGATCAGGCCCTGGACAAAGCACTCGTTGAAGTGCTTCAGGCGGCGAACGGCGTCGGATGCAGCGTCGAGCACCATGCAGGCGTCATCGCCCTCGATGAAGAAATCTGTATTGGCCGCATCGCTCAGCAGGCGTTGGTAGTTCTGGGCCCGGCGCAGGCCCTCACCGAAGGTCGGACTGCTGAGGAAAAGGTACTCGAGCACCTGGCCCTTGTAGGCTGGCAGCAGCGGTCCGAGATTCAATCCGATATCCGGATCGCCGGACACATCTTCCACGGCCTGCCAGAAGTACAGCTGGGCACTGTGGGGTGTGCGCAACTGGTCGGTGTAAACGTAACTTTCATCCACGCCCAGGCGACTGAAGATGGCATCGGTGTCGATACCCTTTTTCTTCATTGCCTCGTAAATCAGGCGTAACATCACTCCCGCGTCACGAAGTTCCTGCATATGATCCCGCTTTTATTCTTTATGGGTACTACCTTGACCGGCTGGACAACCGGCCGGGCTCGCCAAGTCAATGCCTGTTCTGGCCGGGTTTGCCAGACTCTAAGACCATCGTCTTATGTTAGAGCATATCAGGCCACAAGGAGACCTGCACCATGCCAAACCCATTGATTTACCACCACACACCGCCACCACTGGTGCCGATGTTTGCAAAAGCGCTGCTTCCGAAAAAGTCCGGCGCCGGGGATGCTCCCGAAATTCCGGCACTTGAGGCACATCTTCTGGGTGCCTCCACAGTGACTCGCCAGCTGCGGGACTACAAGAAAATCTGCGGGTTTGGTCAGCACACCCACGCCCCGATCACCTGGCCCCACATCCTGGCGTTTCCGTTGCACCTGAAGCTGCTCACCGAGCCGGACTTCCCCCTGCCCCTGCTCGGCCTGGTGCATCTGCGCAATACCATTACACAACACCGCCCCATTGGCGAGGGCGAATCACTGGACCTCACCGTCCGTCTGGGCAACCAGAAACGCACCGATCGAGGCATCGAATTCGACCTGATCACCGAGGCCCGCTCTGCCGGCGCCCTGGCCTGGGAAGAGACCAGCACCAACCTGTTCCGACAGGCCCGGAAGAACGACAAACCCGCGGGCAAAACAGAGCGCCCGGAACTGGAGCGCTATCCGAACACCCTGAGCATCCAGGCGCCGGAGTCCATTGGCCGGCAGTATGGCTCGGTTTCCGGGGACCGTAACCCGATCCACATGCACGCCCTGAGCGCAAAGGCATTCGGCTTTCCCAGGGCCATCGCCCATGGCATGTGGAGCAAAGCCCGCACATTGGCATTGCTGGAGCAGCAGGAAGGTTGGAAGAGCGGCGCACTGAGGGTCAGCTGCCAATTCAAGAAGCCCCTGTTCCTGCCTGGAACGGCGCAACTGAACTGGCAAACAGGAGACAAGGGCTGGGATTACCAGCTACTGAACAGCAAGGGCGATGCGCCCCACCTGAGCGGGCGCATTGACTGGCTCTAGCCCGGATTTCTCATGAGAAGGTAGCGTAAGGAAGGAAGAAGCGGCTGAAAGTGTTATGATTTCAAGCTCCTACACAAAAAACCAACACTAAC
>NZ_QNRO01000016.1 GCF_003315345.1 Marinobacter pelagius | reverse complement strand
CTCAACTACGGAGTCGATCTATCAACCATCTGAGGGTGGTATCAGATTGATGGGGTGAAGGTGCCCCATCAACCATTAAATCCGTATACCCTTTTTTTTCGAGGATGACAACCAACCAACGACCTACACCATTAGCAAACCCTGCTACTTCCAAAAAGAAGGCCTGAAGCTACCACGCAAAGGTGTGACCCTTCTCTATGGACACAAGGGGCCAGGCAGCCTGATTGGAGCAGCAGTCAGGAAAAGCGCCCATGATGAAGTCGGTGTGTGCTTTGCGGATGTCAAGATAGAAATAGGAGACTGGATAGCCAACAAACAAACACTGGATAGTTTCCGGCATTGCAGGTTTCTCAATTTGCCACTCCGGGCCAAGCGGGAGGTGCTGGATGACATCAACCACCATTGGAATCGGTGGCTGGCTCAGGAGGGATTGCCCGAGGAGGACTTTCCCCGAAAGCCGTCTCTGAGGATGGATCTGCTTGATCGACTTGTGGAGCTGGAACCGTACAGATACCTGAACGCCATCGCTTACGATGCAACCACCACCTTCGGTACTGCAAAGTTCATAACGGTTTTCAGGCTAGAGTCGATCCTTGAGGAGGAGGTCAATGTCATCCCTCCCCACACAAACATTCGATTCCAGCCACCCGAAACTCTTGAGGGTAGTAAAGACTGATCCTCGGGAGCCCACCCAAAAGCGCCAGCCACCCTGGCCATCACAGGTGATCCCCGAAGCACACAACGCAGTTTCTTCCACTCTCCTTAGCCTGATAGAGCGCAACATCCGCGCGCTTGACCAATGCCTCCACCAAATCCCCTGACTGAAAATCAGCACAGCCCAGACTGACGGTCACAGGCTTAGACAGGCCATAATCGCTCGCCTCTACCTCGGATCGGATCATCTCTGCCACTTGCCGGGCTCCAGAGAGCGAGGTCTCTGGCAGGACCAACAGAAACTCTTCTCCCCCCCAGCGACCAACAATGTCGGAAGAACGGGTGGCATGGCTCAACTGCTCTCCAATCCTCCCAAGCACCTGATCGCCAATATCATGACCGAAAGTGTCATTGATGAGCTTGAATTTATCGATATCAAACAAGATCACCGCGAGTGCATTCCCGTACCTTTCGCTTCTCTGTATTTCGTAAACCAGGGACTCTTCAGTCCGGGTTCGATTGAGCAATCCCGTAAGCTGGTCATAGGAAGCTTTGCGATTGAGCTCACGGACCAGCCTGACTCGGCCCATTGCAGCGGCAATTGTCGGCATAACCGCAACCAGTACCAGAAAAGACTCCCTCACAAATGGCCTTAGGGGCCTGAAGATGATTACGCCTTCCAGGAAATCCCCCGTGCGCAAGGGATACAGATAAGCCTCTCCGGTTGCCGGTGTAGCTTCCGCCGCTAAAGGAAGCGGGAACACCCTCAACTCTGGCTTCGAATCAGCTTCCTCTTGATACAGGGCAGCTTCGGGCACACTGATTATACCCTCGACGCTACCGAGCAGTTTCTCGATGAACCCTGCGCTTAACACATCTGGGAGCAACTCTCGACCAGCCCTACAATTTCCATAAACGCTCTCGAAGATCTCTTTGTCATCTGAGCGCCTCAGAATCTCCAGCTCGCCCCGTTCGGTCGACAAAAACTGCGAAAGTTTGAGCATAACGTCGTACCAGGGTTTTGACTCATTGATACCCACAGAATGAGCCAACTGGTGGTTGATCTCACTCAGGAAGCTTTCAAAGCGCAGCCTGCGGTTCAGTTCGTCAATGGTCTTATGGCGTTCAAAAACAGCAGTGAAAAGATTTAGAGGGATAGTCAGGGGCGGCTGATCAGACTCCAGGTTATTTCTGCTCACAACGTCCACCGTGCCTATAAGCGAATTATCCATACCAACTATCGGAACTGTTCGCCACGCTCGGTACCCCTTTAAAATTAACTGACGACGCAAATCATCAGAGATAGCACCACAGGGAGTCTCAAGCGACACAGTCTTCTCTTTCCTGGATATGACTGACGTCGCTGTGACACTGGAACCGAATCTGACCGGTAAGTTTCGAAGAAACCTGGCTTCGCCAAGCGCTGCATTGGTGGCTCCTAACCGTTGCAGCGACTGCTTAGCTTCGCTGTATCGAAAAAGCACCAGCTCTTGTCCTGGAGGCAGGTGGTCCTTGTATAACGCTAGAAGGCTCCTAATGGCGTCTTCAAGTTGATTTTCCGTTAGGGCCTCGGCGATGAGGTTCAAGGTAGTTGCATCGCGTGGGGGGGATTGAACCTCGTCGTCACCCTTTCCAAGAGTCAACGCAGGCACATCAGCGATGCCAAGTGGACTGGCCTCTGGATCTGATTGTTCTGGGACCTCCTTTATTTTTGCGTTCTGGAGCTTTTCATTGAGTTCCCGAATCCTCAATGCCTGAAGCCTCGCTTTCTTTCCCAGGCAAAGGCTATAGAACCCCAGAACGACAAAAGTCACAGTAACCGCAACTGCGATCCATCCGTTCGGCATAAGCTAACTTTCCGCCGGAACGAGCTCGGTCACGAGACCGAAAACTTCGCTGTCATGCACTGCCCGATTCACCTGCAGTTTATAACGGACCCGGACAACGGCCCCTTCCTTGAT
Organism: Marinobacter pelagius; assembly: GCF_003315345.1. Classification (GTDB taxonomy): domain Bacteria; phylum Pseudomonadota; class Gammaproteobacteria; order Pseudomonadales; family Oleiphilaceae; genus Marinobacter; species Marinobacter pelagius_A. Next base: position 91,077 of record NZ_QNRO01000016.1, on the reverse strand, counting down.
TGGCCCCATGCCATTACCTATGCTTTCTTTCCAGACGAGGGCGAACCTGTTTGACCAGCGCTCTAAATCAGTGGGTTGACCAAAATCAACTACGATAAACTGTTGGTGGGTTTCGGCAACGACTGACCGCTCCCTCACTATGAACTCCTGCTCGAATTCCGGCTCCGGAAAATCACTGCCCCAGGGCTGCTTCTCGAGCCAGTGGGCAAGTCCATAAACCCTTTGATCCGGGGAGAGCATGCCATCGGAATGGTTAATGGAGGATATCCGGTGAGATGTGGCACTTTGAGCAACATCCATGTTGCTCTCCTGGCCTCCAGGATGGAGCTCCCATTTCGGGGAATAATGAGCATCCTCAGAACACGACACCAAGTAGGCAGCGCGCGCACTCTTATCCGATGCTTTGATAATGGATGAGGTCAGAAGACACTCAAGAAGCGAATGCCATTCTCCATGAGCAACCATGGTGTCTAAAAGGGGTTTGAGCTGCATCCTCAGATCTTTGCAGGTCACCGGTGCTTTAATGTCACCCTGTGCCAACAGTGCTCTCAGTCCAAAACTCATTAGTTCACGGGAATGCGCCGTTCTTGGAGGTAACGACCAGCCTCTGTTCAGCTGATCCAAGGCGAAGCTTGCCATCACCCTACACCGATCAGTGAGAAGCGAATCGCCAAAAATGGCTGAAAATCCCGCGAGCGTAGCTCCAACCTCAAGCTTCAGCGACCCCAACTGCATCATCAGCGCCTGAGCCCTGGGATGCGTGCTAACGATATTGATGGTCTCTTCCCGGATCTGAAAAGTGAGAAGGTGGATTAACAAGCAAAGGGGTACGGGAGCCTCGCCCCAACTACTCTCTCCACATGAGGAGAGATCTAATGAAGCGTCACTTGCAGCCAGTATAGAGGCTTGCCTCCTGTTTGATACCTCCATAATCTTGCAAGACTTCACCAACTCGGCAGTGAACAGTTCGTTGTCACGCAGCGCAAAAGGCGGGTTCAGGAAAATAATGGAGTGAGGAGAAAAAGCCTTAACCTTTTCTGCGCATTCCGACATTTCTCCCTTTGCCATCAGTTTCTCATCCATCAAAAGCGGTAGGATATTTTCACTACCACTCCATTCCCCCAGAGAGCCCAACCGAGTCGTCGTTACATCCCGCGTCCTCTTTACTGCGCGGGCAATCCCCATCACGGCAGAGAGGAATGTAGCGACTCCGAGCAGCACATCGCCGGTTGCGGCTCCCACGATCATTATTCGGTGACCATTGGCCAGATCCCGCGCTACCTGTTCAGCCACCTTACTGTGGGAAGCAGCATGGAAATCTTCGCAGATAGAACGAACTGTGTGGCGGACAGGATAGGTGGCGTTTCGATTTTCATAGATTTGGCGCTTCTTATCCTCCAGCCCCCAACCGTCCGCTCCCGACCAATTTCTGGTGGAAAAATGTGCTCCTATAACCTCGGAGGACTTCATCTCCGGCATGAGATTCTCTCCCGTCTCAAACATCTCTTCAAGAAATAAATTTATAGTATTTTATAGGTTATACGATACTTTAAATCCACGAAAGCGCGTATGCCAACATGTGGATGGTCACCCAAGCGCGAAGAGAAGCTTTACTTTCTGAGAGCGGAAACTGGAACCTTTACCATTTGCTGTTTTTGCATGAAATTAATCAGGACAATCGCTCTCTCCTCACCATCATAAGCCTGAAAGATGGCGCTGATGCCCTTGAACGGCCCATCATCCAGCTCCACCGGTTCACCGGCTTTAATTCCCCCCTTTTCTGCAACCTTGTGCAGACTATCTTTGATGTGATCAATGACATCATCTTCGATCGCCGCGGGCTTGTTAGCAAAACCAACCACGCGAATCACGCCGCGGGTGGAGCGGAGCTTGGCCCAGACGGGGTCGGTTTGTTCGAGATTGACGAAGAGGTAGCCGGGGAACAGCGGTTCCAGCTTCTTGCTGCGCTTGCCGGCCTTGATTTTTTCCACCTCGATTTTGGGGTAGAAACAGGGAATGTCCTGGTTCTGGAGGTGTTGAAGGGCGCGATCGCCCTGGGCGGGTTTGTGTTGGATGGCGTACCAGGTCATTTCAAATCCGTTTGGTTGAGTGTTACTCAATGGGGTCGAGGATTGCACAGGGGTCTGAAGAAAACCTTCTTCTGACCCCATTCTAGACTTTAACTTGGGGTCGGACGCAAAACTGGGGTCAGATGAATGAATTCATCAGCCCCCTGAGCAAGACCCCTGAATTAAAAATACCAACTACCGGCCGCCACGAACCAGGGATTCAGAATATCCTCTTTCCCATACCGCAACGGCTCTCCTTCCAACGTCTGCACCTGCCCCCCGGCCGCTACCAAAATCGCATGCGCCGCCGCCGTATCCCACTCGCTCGTCGGCCCCATGCGCGGGTAGATGTCGGCATGCCCTTCGGCGATGCGGCAGAACTTGAGCGAGCTGCCGGCCTGGACGAGTTCGTGATCGCCGAGTTTTGCAATGAAGGCAAGGGTTTCATCGTTCATGTGGTTCTTGCTGGCCACCACGCGTTTGGTATCTTTCGGCTCTGCAACACGAATACGGAGAATCTTGCCGGTGCGATCGCGCATATGTGCGCCCTCGCCTACGATGCCCCAGTAGGCAGTTTTGAGTGCTGGGGCGGTGACAACACCCATCACTGGCTGACCATCCTCGATCATGGCGATGTTGACGGTAAACTCGCCATTACGCTGGGTGAAGTCCTTGGTGCCATCAATGGGGTCGATGAGCCAGAAACGACGCCAGTGTTTGCGCTCTTCCCAGGGAATGCTTTTGCCCTCTTCCGAAAGAATCGGGATATCCCGGCTGATGTTGCGCAGGCCCTTGTAGATGATGTCGTGGGCGGCTTCATCGGCAGCGGTGATCGGCGAATTGTCTTCCTTGTAGCGAACCTTGAAGTCGGATTCGTAGATGTGGAGGACTTTCTCGCTGGCTTCGTCGGCGATTTTGAGGACATCGGGGAGAATGGAGCTGTAATGCATGGGGGCGTCCCTGGGGGGTGAACGTGAACATGGGGTCAGAAGAAGGCTTTCTTCAGACCCCGACTTTAACTCCGGGGTCTGATGAACTCGTTCATCTGACCCCATTTTCAACAACGGGCCTGCTAAGCCGCATGGCTACATAGCAAAGGCCAAGCCCCCTGCTTGGAAGCCTCCAGAATAACAATTTCCACAATCGTGCCATCATCCGCATAGCTGACATGCGTATTCCAGTCCTGGGAAACCTCTTTCACGATGGACTTTTCTGAAAGGTGCAGTACCAGAATATCATCTGCCTCGTCATAGGTTGTTCTCATCCCTCAACCTCCCAACTAAAGTGATGCATCACCGTCTTTACGACCAGCCTGTCTTCGAGTGTAACTGCGATACAGATAAGGTTATCACACCGGCCTTTAAATGCCTTGGCCACCCATAGCCGTTGCTCATCTTTGTACCGTAATTCGCCTGTTTCCAGGAGCTTCGCGAGTTCTGCGTCGCTCACCCATCTCTGAACCATGCGCTCGCGGGCATGGCGAGTAATGTGTACGTCCAACCCAAAACGTTGGCAATGCATTAACGTGGTCCTCCTTGACCTGACACAAACTGGGGTCTGATCAAAACCTTCATCTGACCCCATTTTTACGCCATAGTATCACTATTGAAAAAGGGGTCAGAAGAAAGCGTTCTTCTGACCCCGAACCCGAGTTTTACCAAACACAAGGACGCCAACATGAAACTTCGATTCCTCGGCGGCACAGGCACCGTCACCGGCTCCCGCTACCTGCTCTCGGATGAGAAACACCGCATGCTGGTGGACTGCGGGATGTACCAGGGCGTAAAAACCCTGCGCCGGCGGAACTGGGCGAAGTTTCCGGTGGATCCGTCCACAGTTGAGGCTGTGGTTCTGACCCACGCGCACATCGACCACTCTGGCTATTTGCCAGCGCTGGTCAAGAATGGTTTTAAAGGCAAGATTTATTGCACCAAGGCGACTCACGAGCTGTGCAAGGTGTTGCTGCCGGATGCTGGCTTCCTGCAGGAAGAGGATGCCAAATACGCCTATCGCAAAAAGTTCTCCAAACACGAACATCCCGAGCCCTTGTTTACCGAGAAGGATGCCTGGGAAGCGCTCAAACATTTCGAGTCCCTGCACTATCATGAGCCTTTCGAACCGATGAAAGGTTTTGAAGTCACCTTCACCCCAGCCGGACATATCCTCGGCTCCTCTTGCGTTCACGTGCACCACAAGGGCCATGACCGTACCGTCGTATTCAGCGGCGACGTAGGCCGGCAACACGATCTCATCATGCGCCCACCAGAACCTCTCAAGAAGGCAGATGTACTGGTGTGCGAATCCACCTATGGGGATCGCGCTCACGGTGAAGTAGATCCGGAGACAGAGCTGGAAGAAATCATTACCCGCACTGCCGGGCGTGGTGGAATCGTGCTGGTACCGGCCTTTGCGGTGGGCCGGGCACAGATGCTGCTTTATGTAGTGCACAAGCTAATGAGCGAGAAGCGGATTCCGAAATTACCCGTTTACCTCAACAGCCCGATGGCCATTAAGGCTACCGAGATCTTCTGCAAGCACCATAAGGAGCATAAACTCAACGCCAGTCAGTGTGAGCTGATTGACGATAAGACCGAGTTTGTTAAGACGGTGGAGCAATCCATTGAGTTGGATTCTGTGCGGTATCCCTGCATTATTATTTCGGCCAGTGGTATGGCCAGTGGTGGACGGGTTCTGCACCACCTTAAGACGTTACTGCCTAATCCTCGGAACAGCATTGTGTTTGCGGGATTCCAGGCACCCGGGACCCGAGGGGATGCTTTGGTGAATGGCGCAGAATCGGTGAAGATTCATGGGGAGTATTGGCCGGTTAAGGCTGACGTCTTTAACCTCGATTCGCTCTCGGCACATGGCGACTATAACGAGATTCTGGAATGGCTGGAGCAAGGGTCACTGAAACCGGAAAAGGTTTATGTCACCCATGGGGAGATGGTGGCTAGTGATGTGATGCGGAAGAGGATTGCTGAGAAGTTTGGGTGGGATGCTGAGGTGCCGGAGTTGTTTGAGGAGGTTGAGGTTTAAGCATCCATTTTTTACTCGAATCCGTGACTTCACGACTGGAGAGCTTGGAAACGTACTCTAAACCTGGAGCCTGTAAAAGCAGAATCCAAGCTATTGAGAAATATAATCGCGCTTGACGAGCATTCCACTCCTCAGTACTTTTTAACGATTAGTAAACTGGACTTGGGTACTACCGGACACGCTCATGTTATTGCGACAAAACAGTGTGCATATTGCCCGCAACAACCTATAAGCAATGGAATGGCCCCTCCTCACCGATCTCTACGCTCCACAATCGTGGATTAACAGTCAGTCCTCGTGTAGGTTAGGAGGAGTAAGCCCCACTGTATATGTGAAAGCCCCGACTTCCTGCGGGGAGCAAAATAGTGCTACTTCATGATCAAGTGGAACCCCGGTAATCAGGATCCTCCGGCCTGAGCGGATAAGGCTCCGGCTCAGAAAGCCTAGCTCCCGGAATCATGGCAGCAAGATGGAATCAGTTCTGTAAGAAACGATTTAGAACGATCCAGGTGGCGCCGAATCGATGAAGTCACGGAGCGCACCAATAATACCGATGGCCAGATTTGTTTGTGGTCGAAGGGCAGCCTCATAGGCTAGATAGCGCCCTTTTCTATCAATGTAGCCTACGACAAGCAGTGCGTCTCGCTATAGGCGATCACACCACCAGCGCGCCGTCCACAGCCAGTTGAAAGCCGATCCCAATCTGGAACGCCTGTCATGTGGCAAATTCGACACCAACAATCTGGCCATGGCTTTTGCCAAACCGGGATACAATCTGCTGGGCTCCACGGGGTTGACACTGACTGGCGCCCATGTATCCCTCAGCCCAACGTCGTCGCCTGAGAACGGCCTATTGTTGGAGACGATGGCCTGACGTGTATCTTGCATGACCAAATCACTGATTCAGGGATAATGTTTAAGGCATGAGATCGGGATGACGTGGAAAGTTACCGTGAGACCAAAACCGTGGAAAGGTCTCAGCTTGTATATTATCTCGATAGAAGTCTAAATCCTTTGTCATGGCCGCGTGGTACTCCCAGATTTTAACCAACCAATAAATGCATATCGCACTCACAACCAAAAAAACAAAAAACGTGAAAAAAAACCTATTTTTTGAAGGCGATGATGGAGATGCCACTATTTCCGGAATAATCAATGCATGGAAAAGACCGAGTATAAAAATACCGATTAGCATGGAACCAGGCGCCATAAAAACGGCGGAGACACCCCCATGCAACAGCCCGGCGGATACTGCTGCCGTAAACGCAGCCAATAAGTAAGCATGCTCACACGGTTTATTAAGGTCTCGCACCTCAATTCTCCGGTTGCAAAATAACCAAATACTTTGAACGACAAAAAGCAAAAGCAAACATATAAAAAGCCATCCATACTCCGCAGCCCACATCAAATACATATTATGAGGATGACCAAATTTAGCTGACTGAAAGTATTCTTTTCGCAAAATATCATGTGTTAGCCATGATTGTGGCCCTAGTCCAAATGGAAAATTGACAAGGCTCATAGACCACGCTTCGACAAATAAAGGAATTCGGCCGGAAGTACTGCTGCTTATAGATGGTATAAGTTGCTCACCAATCAATAATGAAGGGATAACCACGGACAACAAAAGCCACATTAATATTCCAATCACCAAGCAAAAAAGAGAAACTCGAAACCAGAGTATGGCGGGACGACCAATTAAAATCGCTGAAAGCAATACACCAAATACGACGCTCACAAAACTTCCCCGAGCTTCTGAAAGAAGTATTATCCACCACCAGCTTGCAGAACTGAAAACAACCAAACTACGCCAAAGCATATTATCTCTAAATGGCCCTATTAAGACCGCTAGAGGGATTATCGGAATAAGCCAAGTAGCAACATGACTCCAGTAACGAACATTTGTAAACCCCCATGGTATGCCAGCAGAGAGAGATGCTAAGCCATCTATGACTGAAAACAGATAAATTATAATTGAAACGGCGCCATATAATGCCGTCATCGCAACCGCAACATAGCAATATATCACAACCCAATAATATGTCCGGCCGAGACTCTTCGATAAAAATCCTAGCAATGCAAAACCCAGGAAGAAAGCCGTATACATACCTGGCTCGACTGCACTAAAGCGAGAATTAGAGAACACAACCGCATTTAATAAAAGGAAAGCCGATATTAACCATGCCGGCCAGAGTTTTGCATACAACCCCCAGCCATGACGCCAACCAAGAAAACCAAATGAAAAGACAACGAAAACACCTAGACTATGAGTAAGAATAAGACGTTGCGTTGCATAATTTCCGAGAGGCATGAACACGAAGTCTGCGTACAGGACGACCACAAACACTACAAAAGTTATAGCTAAAAAAACAAAGTCAGAAACCTTGTCCATTAGCTTAATCCCTGTCGTTTTAAAATCATTCATGATTAAAGATAAACTCAGATCTCGAAAAAACAACAGAAATATTAACTAACCAAAAGCCTGAAGGCAGAATATTCTTTGATAAAAATAAAGACCCAAATCCTTCCGAATTTGGGTCTTTAAAAGATAGCACTCTAAAACGTAGCGCACATTACACTTATCAAGCTTATCTTTTAGCTAGCATTCCTACAGCTCTGCGGAAGGTACTTTTCCTCGAGAGTTGTACCAGAACCAGTGCCGCAGGTAGTAACTAACCCTGTGTCTGCACCGGTATATTCGAATCCGATATCATTAGTAGCATCTGTACCAGTAGATCCGCCCAAATCTTCTGTCACCATAACAATCCGGAGACCATCTGTGCCGACCGCTGTTGCTGCAGCCGATTGAATTGTTGGCAAAGCTGCCAGATTAGCTTCGATTTCGTTGACCAAATCACTATCAACTCCGGGCATTGAGCCAGCAGATGCATACGCTTCATAAATGGACGACTTCGCTGCAGCAGCAGCGTTAATCGGCTCAGCCACTTTAGCGCGGATTGTATAATCCTGATAGGCTGGGATCGCAACAGCAGCCAGAATACCAATGATCGCAACAACGATCATCAGTTCGATAAGAGTAAAACCAGCCTGACCGTTCTTCATTTTTTGCATGTTAATTACCTCTAGGGTTGTCGGTTTTTCGTTTTAAGCTCCGGGGCGGTGGAGCCTTGCCCCGTTACCGCATTGAGCGTACCCGATATCAAGCAGGCATCGTGCCAATTGCAAGACAATGTTAAAAGCAACGAATTTTCAGTTAGTTATAACATTATGTGAAGTGCGTCGCATTGAAATTTGAGAGGATTTCCATGCCTTTGAGCGTCAGGAGGTGACCTTTTTTGTCAGCTTTCAAGCTAAGGGTAAAATTAAATTTGGGGTCAGATGAAGGTTGTCATCAGCCCTCTGTGCTATCCCCAACTATCAGCCCCTAGAAGGTTCTTGTGTCAGACTGAGAACGGTGATGCTTTCCAAAGCCCTTCCAGACATCTAAACTCTTTTTTCATGAATTTACGATTCAGCGACTTATCACAATCTTTTCAGAGCACTTATGGCGAGTAGCAACCGAAATGTAACGCTGACAGGCTTGGCCCGGCGGTTTGTCGAAGATGGGCTTCTTGATGAGGCAACTGCGAAGGAAGCCTTCCTACAGGCTTCGCAGAACCGGATTCCTCTGATCACTTACCTTACTCAGAACGAGTTGGCCAATAGTGCAAAGCTGGCTTTTTCGGCCGCGATGGAATTCGGGATGTCAGTACTCGATCTCGATGCATTCCTGCCAGAAATGTTGCCAGAGAAGGCAGTTGACGAGAAGCTGATCCGAAAACACAACGCCCTGCCGCTCTACAAGCGAGGCAATCGACTTTTCATTGCAGTTTCCGATCCGACCAACATCCAGGCCTTGGATGAAATCAAGTTCAACACTGGGCTGAGCACTGACGCCATTCTTGTGGATGATGCCAAGTTAAGGGGTGCGATAGACAAGTATCTTGAGTCCCAAGATACGACGATGGGCGATCTCGAGGATGCTGACCTTGAGGGCGTAGAAACAGAGGGTGGCGACCAGGACGAGGACAAGGATGCGGTATCCGCGTCTGACATCGACGATGCGCCTATCGTCAAATACGTCAATAAGATGCTTCTGGATGCCATTCGCGGGGGCGCTTCAGATATTCATTTTGAACCTTATGAGAAAGTTTACCGTGTCCGCTACCGAACAGATGGAATATTGAAGGAAGTGTCTCGTCCTTCAATCAAACTTGCTCCGAAGATATCCGCGCGGGTCAAAATCATGGCTCAGCTGGATATTTCCGAGCGCAGAGTTCCTCAGGACGGCCGTATCAAGATGAAGCTGTCCAAGACCAAAGCCATCGACTTCCGTGTCAACACTCTCCCCACTCTGTGGGGCGAGAAGATTGTTTTGCGGATTCTGGATCCGAGCCAGGCGAAGCTTGGCATCGATGTATTGGGTTACGAAGAAGATCAGAAGCAGATGTACCTTGAGACACTTGAACAACCTCAAGGCATGATTCTCGTAACAGGACCGACAGGATCTGGTAAAACGGTGTCCCTCTATACCGGTCTCAACATCCTCAATACTGCTGAAAGGAACATTTCCACAGCGGAAGATCCTGCTGAGATTAACCTCGAGGGTATTAACCAAGTCAACGTTAACAATAAAGTTGGTCTCGGCTTTGCCGAGGCGCTACGCGCCTTTCTCCGGCAAGATCCCGACGTCATCATGGTGGGCGAGATTCGAGACTTGGAGACCGCAGAAATCGCCATTAAGGCTGCACAAACGGGCCACTTGGTACTTTCCACGTTGCATACCAACAGTGCCGCTGAAACGCTCACCCGTATGATGAACATGGGCGTGCCCGCCTTTAACATCGCCACCTCTGTCAGCCTGATAATTGCCCAGCGACTGGGACGCCGTTTGTGCAACAGCTGCAAGCAACCATCAGACATCCCGAAAGATGTGCTTTTGAAGGAAGGGTTCACACAGGAACAAATTGATACAGGCTTCACATTGTACCGCCCCAAGGGCTGTGATAAATGCAATGGAGGATACAAAGGCCGAGTCGGTATCTACGAGGTGGTCAAGATTACCGACGAGCTGGCGAATATGATTATGGAAGAAGCCAGCTCAATTCAAATTGCAAAACAGGCTCAAGCGGAAGGTTTCAGAAATCTCCGAGACTCAGCACTCCTGAAGGTGATTCAGGGCGTGACCAGCCTTGAAGAAGCCAACCGCGTGACGAAGGATTAAGCATGGCAGAAAAAGCGCAAAAGCTGGAATCTTATATATGGGAAGGTAAGGACCGGAAAGGACAGAAATCCAAGGGCGAAGTTACAGGCCCAAGCCTGGCTCTGGTCAAAGCCCAACTCCGGAAGCAGGGGATCATCCCGGATAAGGTGAAGAAGAAACCCAAGCCTCTTTTCGGTGGAAGCAAGAAGATCACACCCTTCGATATCGCGATGCTTACTCGACAGCTTGCAACGATGATGAAGGCAGGTGTTCCCCTGGTACAAAGCTTCGATATTGTGGCTGATGGCCTCGAGAACAAAGGGCTCCAGGAACTGGTTATTTCCATTCGAAATGATATCTCCTCCGGTACAAGCTTTGCTGGCGCGCTTCGGAAGCATCCCAAACATTTCGATGATCTTTACTGCAATCTGGTCGATTCTGGCGAGAGGGCCGGTGCGCTTGAGCAAATGCTTGATCGAATCGCGACTTACATGGAGAAGACCGAAACGCTCAAGAAAAAAGTGAAGAAAGCGATGACCTACCCGATCGCAGTTATCGTGGTCGCGATCGTTGTTACAGCCATTCTTCTGGTCAAAGTGGTGCCTCAGTTTGAAAGCCTGTTCCAGGGGTTTGGTGCAGACCTGCCTGTATTCACACAGTTTGTTATTGAAATATCGGAATGGATGCAGCAATGGTGGTTCATCGTATTGCTCGGGCTTGTAGCGGCCATTTTTCTGTTCCGGGAGTCGAAAAGACGATCACAGAAGTTCTCCGACCTAATAGACAAATACACACTGAAACTCCCCATTGTTGGGGAGATCCTCGACAAATCGGCTGTGGCTAAGTTCGGTCGGGTGCTTTCTACTACATTTGCTGCAGGCGTGCCTCTCGTGGATGCACTTGATTCGGTTGCCGGAGCAACGGGCAATGCGGTGTATCGTGATGCGATCCTTAGGATTAAGAACGATGTGTCCAGTGGTACCCAATTACAGGCATCTATGCGCCAGCAGGACATCTTCCCCGTGATGGCTGTTCAGCTGACGGCCATCGGTGAGGAGTCCGGAAACCTGGACGATATGTTGAGAAAGGTTGCTGAGCACTACGAGGGTGTTGTTGACGACATGGTAGACAACCTGACTGCTCTGATGGAGCCGATGATTATGGCGGTTCTTGGCGTGCTTGTTGGTGGCTTGATTATTGCCATGTATCTACCGATCTTCCAGATGGGTCAGGTTGTTTAACCTCACGACGAATAAATATGGGGTCAGATGAAAGCTTTCATCTGACCCCGACTTAACCCTTCCCTCTCCTCCTAAGCTCAATCAAGGCTCTTAATGCAGTTCTTCGACGTTTATCTCAACACCCCCTGGCTCCTTTACCTCACCGTCACTTTCGTTTCCCTCTGCATTGGTAGCTTTCTGAATGTAGTCATCCTGCGTCTGCCCAAGATGATGCATCAGGACTGGCGTTGTCAGTGCGAGGAGTTTCTGGAGATTCCGGAGAAGCAGCGGAAGAAGGAAGAGCCGGTCACCCTGTCCAAGCCGGCTTCCACGTGCCCTTCCTGTGGCCACAAGATCCGGGCCTGGGAGAATATTCCCGTGATCAGCTATCTGGTGCTGGGGGGCAAGTGTGCTTCGTGTAAAACCCGGATATCTCCGCGTTATCCGATCATCGAGGCGGTGACGGGGCTGTTTTCAGTGTTGACGGTTTACCTGCTGGGGCCGACTGAAGCGGCGCTTTGGGCGTTGTTGCTGGTGTGGGCGCTGGTGGCGTTGACGGTGATTGATTTTGATACGCAGTTGTTGCCGGATAGCATCACGTTGCCGTTGCTTTGGCTTGGGTTGGTATTGAACTTCTTTGGGATTTTGACGGACTTTACCAGTGCGTTCTGGGGGGCGGTAGTTGGTTATCTTTCGCTCTGGTCGGTTTACTGGTTGTTCAAGATTGTGACCGGCAAGGAAGGCATGGGGCATGGGGATTTCAAGCTGCTTGCGGCGCTTGGGGCGTGGCTTGGGTGGCAGTTGTTGCCGGCGGTGATTTTGCTGTCTTCCGTGGTTGGGGCTGTTGTTGGGATTAGTTTGATGGTGTTCCGGAAGCATGGAAGGGAGGTGCCGATTCCGTTTGGACCTTATTTGGCGGCGGCTGGGGTGCTTTGTTTGTGGTTTGGGGATGCTATTCAGAGGGCTTGGTTTACTTATCTTGGGGTTTGAGCATGGGTGATAGTGTGAAGATGGGGTCAGATGGAAAGCCGGAGGCTTTTCATCAGACCCCTGCCATTGTTGGGCTCACGGGGGGGATTGGCTCTGGGAAGTCCACTGTGGTGCGGTTTTTTGGGGAGCTTGGAGTTCACTGGGTGGACGCCGATGATGTTGCGCGGGAAGTGGTTGAGCCCGGTACCACTGGGCTTGCCAAGATTGCTGAGCACTTTGGGGAGGACATCCTTACCGATGAAGGGACCCTGGACCGTGCCCAACTTCGGCAAATTGTGTTTGCCAACCCAGACGAACGCACGTGGCTTGAAAGCCTGCTCCACCCGATGATTCGGGAGGAACTCATCCGCCAGCTTAAGCCCGAGAACTATGCCCTGCCCTATGTGTTGCTGGTTTCGCCGTTGTTGCTTGAAACCGATCAGCATAACCTGGTCAGTAAGGTCATTGTTGTGGATGTGCCGGTAGAGACGCAGATTGAGCGGACGATGGCTCGGGATGCCAATGAGCGGGATCAGGTGGAGCGGATTATTGCGGCTCAGATGCCTCGGGAGAGGCGGCTGGAGAAAGCTGACGCTATTATTGATAATGACCGGCCGTTGGATGATGTGGAGCGTCAGGTTCGTGAGTTGCACGAGAAGTTCCTGGTGGATTTTGGCTGACTGTTTGCGCCGTTGTTACCCGGCAGGGTTTCTATCACTTCTGTTTCTGGTTTCTCTCCCCGGACGCGCTGCGGAGCCGGTGTTTGAGGTGCATCAGCGTTCCATTTCCGAGATTCTGGCGCCCGGGCAGCTAGGCCCCTCGTTCTACACATTTTCTCCGGAGGAGTATTGGGCGGAGCCCGAGGAGAGCTATTGGCTGTCCTTTACCAACTGGGTGTTGCGGCAGGAGCGGATTCAGGGGCCCCGGATGCAGTCTCTGGGGGCCTGGGCGGACCGGACCTTATCGGGTTCTACCCAGGCTTTGCCGAATAATGAGAGTTATCTTCGGCTGGGGTTTGCGACCGAATCCGAGTACAGCGACGTGGCGCAGTTTGAGCCGGAGGCGCGGTTCCGGCTGGATATTCCAACTGCCAAGCGCAAGTTGCGGATTGTTATCGAGAGTGAGAGTGAGGAGCTGATTCCGCTTGAGGAGCGGCAGCGGGACCGGCAATTAACAGAGCCGGAGCGGACGGAGACGGAGACAACTGGTGCGCTGCGGTACCTGACTCAGGTTGGGGATGCGATTAATCTTTCTACCGATATTGGTGGGCGGCTACGGTTTCCGCCGGATGCGTTCTGGCGGGTGACCGCCGGCAAGGGCTGGCAGCTGGATGAGGACTGGGCAGGGAGTCTGCAGCAGCGGGTCTATTACTACCACCAGGAGGGCTGGGGTTCCCGGACGTGGTTCGGGGCCAGTCGGTATGTGGGGGATGACTGGCGGTTTCAGTCGTCTTCCGAGCTGGAATGGGTGCATCAGGATGAGAAGTTCCTGGCGGCACAGATTTTTAGTGTTCGGAAGGCGCTGGATAATCGGTCGACGTTGGTTCCGCGGATTGGAGTGCTTGGAGAGAGCAAGCCCGGGTGGCGGACGACGTCGGCGTTTATGGATCTGACCTGGCGGTACCGGTTGCATAGTGACTGGTTGTTTGCGGAGGTGATTCCGGCGCTGGAGTTTCCGCGGGAGGCGAGTTTTAAGGATCGGGCTTCGGTGGTTTTGCGGGTTGAGATGTATTTTGCTGGGACTATTGATCGGCGGTGATGGTTGATCGTGAAGTTGGGGTCTGGTTGGCTCAGGGGTCTGATGAAAGCTTTCATCTGACCCCATCTTGGACCGCTAACTCGGGGTCAGAAGAATAAATTCTTCAGACCCCTGGGGTGGGGTCTGGCTAACTCAGGGGTCTGATGAACTTGTTCATCTGACCCCAACTTGGAAATTTAACTTGGGGTCAGAAGAATAAATTCTTCAGACCCCTGGGGTGGAGCAGAGTTTGGGAGATAAATCTGAAAGTGGGGTCAGAAGAACTAGTTCTTCAGACCCCGGCATTGCCGGGACCCCGGAAGCCGGCGTGAAGTTGGGGTCAGATGAAAGCTTTCATCTGACCCCTATTGCTATCACCAAGTCCTGCTTCCAGGACAAGTTCGGGGTGCCTCGGCAGCCGGGGCTGACCCGCCATGCCCATGCCGAAATGGTCATCCAGCCCCCCTACGACCGTGAAGATGCCTTCCGCGGTCTCGAAACAGCCTCCCACCTCTGGCTGATTTTCCAGTTTCACGAGGCGGTGCGCGCTGAGTGGAAGCCGGTGGTTCGGCCGCCTCGCCTGGGGGGAAATAAGAAGATGGGGGTGTTTGCCAGTCGGTCGCCGTTTCGGCCGAACAGTCTGGGGTTGTCGGTGGTTCGGAATGAGGGGCTGGCGCGGCGGGATGGGCGGTTGGTTTTGCGGATCAGTAATCATGATCTGATTGAGGGGACGCCGATTCTGGATATCAAGCCGTATCTGCCGTTTGCGGATTCGGTGCCGGAGGCGGGTCTGGGGTGGGCGGATTCGCCGCCGACGGAGCGGTTGGAGGTGGTGTTTTTGCCGGAGGCGGAGCAGCAGCTGGCTGCCCTGCCCCCGGAGGACTATCCGGATTTCCGGGCGTTGATCGAGGATGTGGTGAGTTACGATCCCCGGCCGTCGTTCCGGCGGGGGCGGGATGAGGAACGGGTTTACGGGGCACATCTGTACGATGTGAACGTAAGGTTCCGGTTTGTAACAGAGGGCGGCGAGAAGCGTGTCGAAGTGCTAACTGTCTGTTAAACTTCGTTGATTGATTTGTAGTCGACACAGGGAAGTCGCAATCTTGCACCCATACCGGATTTTCAAGCGATTTGGCGTTCGGCCGCTGGCAGCGCGTCTGCTGGTGTATGTACTGCTGTTCAGCCTGGTACTTTCCCTGGCCGCCACCGGCGTGCAGATGATCGGCGAGTTTGAGCGCCGCAAGAATGATCTGATCAGTACCCAGCAGAAAGCCGCCGAGCTGGTCGCCGGGAGCATGAGCAACAACCTCTGGCTGATGAATTTCAGTGAGGTGGCCAACAGTCTGGATGACATGAAGGCGGTGCCGGCGATCCAGTTTGCCCGGGTGACCACCACCACGGGTGAGGAATTCACTACCGGCACCCATCCTGACGGCAAGGTGATTTCCCAGACCATCCCCCTGATTTTTGACCGCTCCAGTTTCCAGCCGCCGCAGGAGGTGGGCAGCCTCACGGTGGTGTCTTCGGTTCAGCAGATCCACGATGAACTCTGGAAAACCGGCCTGCTGACGCTGCTGTCGGTGACCATAGTGGTGATGCTCGGCACCTTCGGCCTGCTGCTGATTGTGCGGGCCACCCTGTCCCGACACCTGGAAGCCATGGCCGATTATGCCGCCCAGCTGAACCTGGATGCCCTGGTGGATCCGCTACAGCTGCGCCGCAAGCCGCCGAAATCGCCGGATGAGCTGTCGGAGCTGGAGCAGGCCCTGAACAAGATGCGGCTGCAGATCCTCGAGGACACCCGCTCGCTCCGGCAGACCACGATCCAGTCCCAGGGGGAACGGGATGAAGCCATTCGTGCCAACCACGCCAAGAACCAGTTCCTCGCCAACGTCAGCCATGAGCTGCGCATTCCGCTCCAGTCGGTACTGGGTTATGCCAACCTGCTGACGGATACGCCCCTGGATCAGGAACAGCGGGAATACGTGAGCACCCTGCTCAATGCCTCCCAGAGTCTGTCCGCCATCATCAATGACCTGCTGGACATCTCCAGTATGGAAGCCGGCAAGCTGGTGCTGGATGAGATTCCGTTCGATCTACGTGAAACCCTGAACGATCTGGTGCATATGCTCGGCAGCCGGGCCCGGGAGAAGGGGCTGGCGCTGGAGCTGCGCATTGATGAGAACCTGCCCTGGGCCCTGAAGGGCGATCCTGTGCGCATCCGGCAGATCCTGCTCAACCTGGTCTCCAACGCCATCAAGTTCACCGATTCCGGCCATGTGCTGATCAGCATCGAGGTGCTGGGCCGCCGGGATGACAAGGCTCGACTGCGCCTGGCGGTGGAAGATACCGGCGTGGGCATCAACCCCGAGGATATCCCGCTGGTGTACGAGCCCTACGTTCAGCTGGGCCAGCAGTTCCAGCGACAGTTACCAGGAGCCGGTCTGGGCCTGACTATCTGCCGCCAGCTGGTGAACCTGATGGACGGCTCCCTGGACCTGGAAAGCCGGCCCGGCGAGGGTTCCACCTTCTGGGTGGAACTGACCCTGCCGGTGGCGCCGGAAAGTGCCACCCGGGTGCGGCCGGACACCCGTAAGGTCAAAGGCAAGCATATTCTGGTGGTGGATTCCTACGAGCTGTCCCGCAAGATCACCCTGGAGATGCTGTCCCGTTACGAGGTGCAGATCGAGGCAGTGAAATCCGCCGGCGAGGCGCTGACCTCCCTGCGCCAGGCCTCGGACAGCCAGCAATCGTTCGACGCCATCATCCTCGATGGCTTTGTGCCGGATATGGACAGTGACCTGCTGTGCCGGCAGATCCGCAGCAACCCCACGTGGGCCGATATGCGCCTGCTGATTCTCTCCTCGAATCCGCAAAGGGGCGATGCTGAGCATTTCCGCCAGGCTGGGGCCGATGCGTTTCTGAGCAAGTCCCTGCGGGAATCCTGCCTGATGCCCATTCTCAATCAATTGTTCACGGATGCGGAGAAGGACGAGCGCCGGTTCCTCACCCGGTTCTCCCTGCAGGCGGTCACCGATACTTCCAAGCGCCGGGAACTGCCCTGTGGTCGCATGAAGGTGTTGCTGGTGGAGGACAACCCGGTCAACCGCACCCTCACCCGCCGGCTGCTGGAAAAACTCGGCTGCGATGTGATGACCGCCAACGATGGCGAGGCCGCGGCCAGCCTGTGGCAGTGGCACCCGTTCGATCTGGTGTTCATGGATTGCGTGATGCCCCGGGTGGATGGTTTCGAGGCCACTCGCCGCCTGCGGGAATGGGAAAAAGCCCACAACCGCCCCCACGTGCCGGTGGTGGCCCTGACCGCCAGCGCCATGGAGGAAGACGAGGAACGCTGCCGCCGGGCCGGCATGGATTCTTTTGTCGCCAAGCCTGTCAATATTGAAATGCTGCGTGCAGTGCTGGAACAATACTGCACCGCATCGGCGGCCACCTGAGAATTGGCCGCCGGCTATTTCGTCACCAATCTGAAAAAGTCGCCATGTTTGTGCAATGCCCTACCTGCAAGCAATCCGTAGAATGGTCAGAAGATAACCGGTACCGGCCATTCTGCTCGGAGCGCTGCAAACTGATTGATCTGGGCGCCTGGGCCAACGAGGAATACCGGGTGCCGGCTGAAGATGAAGATTCTTTATCGGATGCGTACCAATTAACCGACAGCAAGAAGGTAGAAGAATGAGAATCTCAAGAGTTTCCCTGATGGCACTGACCCTGGCCGCTGCACCGGCCTTCGCAGGCGATGTGGATCTGAGCCTGACCAACGATTCCGTGAAGGGCCAGGTCAACTTCTTCGGTGTCAACAACGATACCCAGCTGGGCGCGGGCTACACCTACCACGAGGGCAGCCGCCACATCATGAATGTGGACTTCCACGCTCAGGGCCGCACTGCCCTTGGCAACCTGCCCACCACCGCTGGCATTGGCGTGCGCGGCATCGGCTGGGATGATGACAGTCTGGATGGCGGTGCCATCGGCATCGGTGGTTTCGCCACGGTAAACGTACCCCGGGTGCCGGGCCTGTCCTTCACCGGTGGCCTGCACTACGCCCCGGATATCCTGGCCTTCGGTGATTCCGAGGACATGACCAGTGTCGAGCTGCGCGGCAGCTACCGGGTAATCCGCAACGCCGAGGTATTCGCCGGTTACCGTTACCTGAACACCGATCTGGACGCGCCCTTCCGTGGCGACGTGAACCTGGATGAAGGTGTAATGGCGGGTATCAAGATCTACTACTGATCGGCTGTACCCTCTCGGGCGCCCGATCTACCGGGCGCCTGTTTCGTGTCTTCCCTCACGATTTCCCCTCTTCACCGCTGCTAGACTGACAACCTGAAACCTCTGCACGGATTGTCAGACATGCCTTTCAAGCACGGACTCTGGATTTCCCTGTCTGCCCTGTTGCTGGCCGGCTGTGGCAGCGGCGAGGACGCCATCGACGGCGCACGCGCCCAGACCAACGATTTTGCCACTGCGAAAAACCCGTTGGACGATTTCAGTTCCGGCAGTACCGGGGATTCCAGCAATGCCGGTGATCTGGAGGCGAATGAGGTACGGATCACGATGGAAGTGCCGGGCGCTGTGGCCCCGGATGCGGAGGTGACCCGGCGCAACCTCAGAATCGTGCATCCGGAAACCCTGAGCGTGTACACCACCAATACCTCCCTGCAGAACCTGGGCAGCGTGGACGTAACCACCCGGGAGGATGCCGAAGGCTTTACCATTATCGCCTTTCCTGACGGCCAGCCGCTGGCACCGGATGTGGTGATCGAGGCCACCTACGGCAATGCCCGGATGCGGGCCTTCGCCGCGGACTCGGACCGGGATGTGAAGATCAATCCGTTCTCCGAGTACCTGGTGCGCAATACCCTGGCCAGCTACACCCCGGGGGAGCTGGACACCATCAAGGACTGTGTGAATGATGCCGGGGGCGAGTTGTGCCTGAACAAGTATGTCTGGTCCACCCTGGCTGACCAGGTGCACGACTTCGAGATCGATATCCCGGACAATCTGGATGTGCCAGGGGCGCTGTCGCTGCTGCAAGGGCGGGCGGATTTTGCCCGTTATGTGGCCGCCATGGGTGACTATGCCCTGCTGGACGAAAGCTCCTCGGGCAAGATCAGCGCCAGTTCCGCCGATTACAATTCGGTGTTTCTGGGGGTGGAGCTCGGCCAGAGCTTTGCCGAACCCAGCATCAGCGGCACCGGGCTCTGGGGGGTGCGAACGGCTTATGAGGAACGCCTGGAGGACAACAACGGCGTGGGTTATGTCTATCCGGCGCTGACACTGACCAGTTTCGATGCCTTCAACATCAAGGTGACCTCGCTGGCCACGGACATTCCCTATGACCGGGAGGTGTTGCTGCATTCCGAGGGCAACGAGTTTTTCCTGCGCGGCTCGGAATTCTGGGAGCAGAACACCCACTCTTCTTCCCCCGGGGCGGCCACCTTGCTGGGCGATACCCGCCTGCTGGCGGGCCGGGCCCTGTACCAGAGCATCACCGGCCGGGACAGCGCCCGGATTATCGGCTGGACCCGCAATCCCTACTACCTGGATGCCTACACCAGTCCGCCTGCCGACGAATCGGTGGGGCCGGACCGGGTGGTGGGCGGCTATTTCAGTGCCGGCAAGGCGATCGAGCTGGAACCTGATGGCGAGACTCTGAAACGGGGGCCGGTGCTGGAGAACCATTACCTGTCGGCGCTGGAGCTGAACCTGCTGCGGCCGGCCGGGGAGGCGGAGTTTGATGCGGATGTGTTGGATAACCGGAGTTATAACGTGGTGTATCTGGCCTCGCGGTTTGCCGAGGACACCACACCGCTGGAGCTGGAAAACGGCCTTGGCACCTGGGCGATCGATGCCGTTGGCAATGTGACCCAGGCGCTGGAGGGTACCACCGTGAGCCGGGATAACTCGGGAGCGGTTTCCCGCGCACCGGCTGCGACGGCTGGGAACAGCTGGCTGATCAGTTCCCGGGCTTCGATCCTCAGTACCGGTACGCGGGATATCGGCCGGTTGAGTCTGGACATCTCGACTGCATCCGGAAACGAGGAGAAACCTGACGTTGGCGTGGGAGCGAGCACACCCGATGGCTCCTTCCTGGCGTTCAATCTGGACGACAGCCCGCTCGGGGATGGTTTGCTGGTGGCCGCCGAGCAGGCTTCCTCTACTGCGCCCGAGACTGGCCGGTACCGGATTCAGGGCGTTTCCATGGGGATCTCCGGCGGCAGCAACGAACTGCGCCACTTTGACAACGCCGAGCTGGTGATCAACGGTGCCACCGCCACCTTGAGTGGCGAGGCGATCTCAGTGGTCAATACCGTGAACGTCAACGAGGTGAGCACGCCGGCAGAAATGATCGTGGATGCCACATTTGCCTACGCCCAGACCAGTCCCGGCACCGTCTCCTTCACCAGTGGCAACCTGGTACTGGACGGCTTCTACACGAACGATCACTCCCAGCTGTATCTCAGACTCAACCGCACGGGTACCGGCTCCGAGGCCGTCGGGCTGCTGCTGGCGACGCGGATTCGCTGAGACCACTGCGGGGTTCGGAAATCCCGGCCAGAGCCCCGCGCGTATAAACTGTTATAATCGTTGCCATATCCATTTTGACGAGAGGTTCTATGACTGCTGGTCGCCGGGCACTGCTGTTCCTTATTCCGATGATTGCCTTTGCAATTGGCGGTGGTTTCTATATTCCGCCCGGAAGCTTTGGTGACAGAAACCATGACGGCTCCGAAGTTGCGCTTGGTGAACTGCCGGCCCTGCCCGAGTGGGCCGACGATCCGCTGCCGGACTTCTCGACCTACCGGGATACCACCGAGAAAAAGGCGGCGTTCTTCTCGTTTCTGTATCCGCGCATTGTGCTGGCCAACTCCCGGATCCTGCTGGAGCGGAGTTATCTGCTGCGGCTGGAGCAGAAAACCGAGCTGACTTCGAGCGAAAAGCGATGGCTCAATGACCAGGCCGAACGCCTCAGGATCGATGCTGCCACCGGTAGCCCTGAGCAGTTCAAGCTCCTTAAAAAACGCCTGGATGTGATTCCTCCTTCTCTGGTATTGGCCCAGGCTGCCAACGAATCCGCCTGGGGCACGTCCCGTTTTGCCCGCCAGGGCAACAACCTGTTCGGTCAGTGGTGCTTCTCCAAGGGTTGCGGACTGGTGCCGAAGAACCGGGTCGAGGGGGCGAGTCATGAGGTGGCCAAGTTTGCCTCGCCCTATCGCTCGGTGCGGGCGTATATCCAGAACCTGAACCGGCATGAAACCTATCAAACCCTGCGGGACGTCCGGCTGCAGGACCGTCGCTCCGAGAATCCCCTGTCCGGCCTCGAAATGGCGGAAGGCCTGCTTGGCTATTCCGAACGGGGCGAAGAATACGTACAAGAGATCCGGTCGATGATCCATTACAACAACCTGGGCTTCTACGATGAGGATTTCCGGGATGCCGTAACAGATCGGGCACCGTCAGACCTGCAGCAACTGGCCTCCACCGACGCCGAGAGCCGGCTACTCCCGGGCCGTACTGCTGACACCGGAACCGCCGCCGAAGGCTGACAGACACTGCTAACCCGCAAAAAACCAGAGAACACACGGAATGCTTGATTTTCTGCCTGCGCCGCTGAAGGGGACTTTGGCGGCCTTGTCGATTTTGTTGAATACCCTGATCCTGTTCCCCTTCCTGCTACTGTTCGCACTGATCAAGCTGATTATTCCGGTGACGCCGGTGCGCAAGGCCTGCACCGTGGTGCTCAACAACATTGCCTGGGTGTGGATCGGGTTCAACAACCTGCTGATGGACGTGCTGCACAAGGTGGAGTGGGATGTGCGCGGGGTGAAGAACCTGAGCCGTGAGCACTGGTATTTTGTCACCTGCAACCACCAGAGCTGGGCCGATATTCCTGCCATCCAGTACGTGCTCAACAGCCGCATTCCCCTGCTCAAGTTCTTCCTGAAGAAACAGCTGATCTGGGTGCCCCTGCTCGGCATCGCCTGGTGGGCGCTGGATTTTCCGTTCATGCATCGCCATACCAAAGAGCAAATTGCCAAACGCCCGGAACTAAAAGGCAAGGACATCGCCGCCACCCAGGCTGCGTGTGAGAAGTTCCGCTATACGCCGGTGACCATCTTCAACTTCATGGAAGGCACCCGGTTTACTCCGGAAAAGCACGAGCGGCAGAACTCGCCCTACAAACACCTGCTCAAGCCCCGGGCTGGGGGGACCGCGTTTGTGTTCGGGGCCATGGGGGAGATGATTCATACCATGCTGGATGTGACCATTGTGTATCCCGATGGGCGCAAGGGGTTCTGGGATTACCTGTGTGGGCGGATCCGGCGCATTGTGATTGATGTCAGGGTGCGGGAAGTGCCGAAGCAGTTCCTGGGCATGGATTACGAGAACGACCGGGAGACGCGGGTGGCGTTTCAGCGGTGGGTTAGTCAGATTTGGGCGGAGAAGGATGCCCGGATTGGGGAGTTGAAGGGGGAGTGAGGGTGCCTGGCGCTAAGTTGGGGTCAGAAGAAGGTTTTCTTCAGACCCCTGGGGATAACTCAGGGGTCTGATGAACTTGTTCATCTGACCCCATTTTAGACCGCTAACTCGGGGTCAGAAGAAGGAACTTCTTCAGACCCCTGGGGCGTTACTCAGGGGTCTGATGAACTTGTTCATCTGACCCCATTTTAGACCGTTAACTCGGGGTCAGAAGAAGGGACTTCTTCAGACCCCTGGGGTGTTACTCAGGGGTCTGATGAACTTGTTCATCTGACCCCAACTTGGACATGAAACTCGGGGTCAGAAGAAAGAAATTCTTCAGACCCCTGGGGTAGGCTCACCTCTCAAAGCAGCCCCAGCTCCCTTGCCCTCACAATCGCCTGGGTCCTGGACTTCACCTCCAACTTCGCATTGATCCGCCTGGCATGGGTTTTCACAGTGTGCAGGGAGATATGCAGCTTGTCGGCGATTTCCTGGTTGGAGAGGCCTTTGGCGATGAGTTCAAGGACGGCCTGTTCCCGGTCGCTGATGGGTTCGGCGAGGGTTTCGGCGCCTGCCGTGGAGGCTTTGATGCCGAAGAGATTGCCGAGATTGTCCTTGAACTTGCTGTCTTCCAGCTGGCCGTAGCTTTTCTCCATCAGTTCCTGAAGCTCCCCGCGCAGTTCGGTGAAGGGGCTGATGAAGTGTTCCGTCGCCGCTTCTTCGACTACCGTTGCCAGCACCTTGCGCGCCGGGACCAGGCCTTTCTCTTCATTCAGCAATACGGCCTCCAGCAGACGGATGTGCAGTTCGACGCCCCAGGGGATGGCCTTGCCGTAGCGCTCGCGGATGCCGTGGAGGGTTTCCCGGGCGCGGATGCCGTCGCCTCTCGCCAGGTCTAAGCGGACCTGCAGGCAGTCGAGCAGGCCGGGCATCATGGGGAACAGCTCGGGTACGCAGCCGCCATCCCGGTAGGGCTGGAGTTTCTGGAGGGCCTGGACGGCGCTCTCGATCTGGTTCTGGGCCAGCCAGCACGTTGCTTTCAAAGCTTCCAGAACCGGCACAAACAGGGATTCATCCACCTGCCAGGCATGCATGGTCCGTTCGGCGCGGCCGATCCAGACGAAGGCGTCTTCCAGGCGGTTCTCTGACCGGCAAATGAGTACGCGGATCGCCATGGCCAGCAGCAGGCCCAGGTCTCGGGTCTGCTCGGCGTGCCGGCCACAGAGTACCAACAGGCGATCGGCCTCGGCGATCCGGCCCTGATGCCACAGCACCAGCACCAGGTTCAGTTGCAGGCGGGTTTCCCCGATCCGGGCTGGCCTTGCCAATTCCTGCATGGCGGTATCCAGACCGGTGCGCAGCAGCTGCTCGGCATGGCGAAGCGCGCCCTTGCCCAACTCGATGCGGGCATGCGAATACACCGCCAGGGCTTCGGAGCCGGAATCGCCCGCTTCTCTGGCCAGGCGCGCGGCGGCGCGGTTGGCCTCCCGGGCTTCGGCAAAGTTCCCGGCCGCGCACAGGGCGCTGGAACGCACGATCTGGGTGACCAGCTGGCCCTGAGGCGACAGATCGCCCTCAGCCAGGGCCTGATCGGCCATTTCCAGGGCCGGCTGAACTTTGCCCTCACCCCGCAGGATAAAGGCCTGGAGCGCGGCAATGCGGGCATTGTGTTCTTCCCGATCCTCCTCAGAGAGATCATCCAGCAGCGCCCTCGCCTGCTTGAACTGGCCGCCGATGGCGTGGACCCAGCTGTACACGATCCGCAGGCGGGCGCTGCGCTCGAGCAGGGTTACCGGCAGGCTTTTGCGTAACCGAAGCAGTGAGGCGGTGTCCTGGCCCAGCAACAAGGCTTCGGAGCCTTCAGAGGCAATCCGGATCACCTCGTCGCCGTTGCCCGCCAACAGGGCATACCGCAGCGCCTCCGGAAACTGTTCGCGCTCGCCGAACCAGCGACTGGCGATCGTCATCCGGGCTTCGTACCCGGTCATCGGGGAGGTGCGCAGCCATTCCTGCATCAACGGGTTCAGGCGGTACCAACGGCCGCGACCTGGCATGGGGCGGATCGGCAGGCCCTGCTCAAAGACCTGGGAGGGCAACAAGGCTACCTCGGGCAGCGCCGACTGTAGTGCCAGCAGCAGTTCATCGGAGCAGAGCTCGAGTTCGGCGATGGCGCGAACCGAGCGGACCTGGCCCGGTGTCAGTCCGCCCAGGACGGAGTCTTTGAGGAAACGCTCTACGCTCGCGCTTTCCTGAATCGGTTTGCGTTCCAGCTCACGCTGTACCTCGCGGCGATAGAGGGCCAAAGGAGTCGCCCAGCCTTCGGTGAGATCGTAAAGGTTGTCCACCGCCACGCTGGTCAGTTTGTTGGCGGCCAGTTCCTGGCTGAAGAACTCAAAGGTCTCGGGGCGGGAAAACTCGAAAACTGAGCTTCCAAGACGGGTGAACCGGTTTTCCAGCTCCAGCGCGTGGGTTTCAAACGGCAGACCACGGCGGGAAATCAGCACGGCACACAGGTTGGCCGGCAGGTCTTTGGTCAATTGCTGCAGCAATGGCGTCACCGCGGGATTACTCAGGCTGTGCAGGTTATCCAGCACCAGTACCTGCATGGCACCATCCGACTGGCGGGCATGGGCCACGAGCATCATGGCCAGGGCATCGGAAAAACCGGCGCCGCCCTGCAACGCGCTTTCCAGCGCTTCGGGCATGTCAAAGGCCATGGAAAGCAGGGTCAGGAATCGGGTGGGTGCGTTATCCTGCGGCGTCAGTGAGACCCAGCGGAGTTCATTGTCACTGGCATAGCGGCTACTCAGGGCGCTCAGAACAGAATGGGATTTACCGTACCCGCTGGGTGCTTCGACAAGCACCGCATGGCTGGGTGATATGGCCTGGTTTATCCACTCATTGACAACCGGCCGAGGAAGCATATCGCTCGGCATCGATGGTACCCGGACGCGCTGGCGAAGAAGATCGCGCACCAGCTCCCCACGCTGAAGGCCGTTATTGGCAGACTGAAATTCGTCGTTGGCGGCCTTGCCGTCACTGAATGGTTTCACACACTGCCCCGCTGACAACCGGCCGGACGGCGATACGTCCTGTGCCGCAATTGGAAGAATCCAATGACTTTTGAGTGGCCACCTGCTTGGGGTGCGCCTTTAGTATGAGAGGAAGGTTAAACCAAAGGGGGGTTGGGCTGCAAAGATTTGGGGCTTGGGGGGGAGGCACTGGGGTCTGAAGAACTTGTTCTTCTGACCCCGAGTTAGGTTAAAGATGGGGTCAGATGAAAAGGATTTCATCAGACCCCTGGGGTGTAGCCGACTCCGAGTTGAAGTGAAGATGGGGTCAGATGAAGGCTTTCATCAGACCCCTGGGGTGTGGGCACTGGGGTCAGAAGAACAGGTTCTTCAGACCCCGGGTTAGAGTGAAAATGGGGTCAGATGAACCAGTTCATCAGACCCCTGGGGTTTATCAGACCCCTGTGCCAATTTCCCTTTAACGGGTACCCGCGCGGCGCAGGGCGGCCGGGGTGTAGTCTCGGGAGCGGCGGTCGATGCCGAAGGTGTACGGGTTCTCTTCCTCGTTGGTCAGGCCGAGGGCCAGGTAGCGACCGGAGAGGAGATCGTACAGGGTTTCGATGGCATACCAGGGTACAACCTGATCGTAGAACTGGACCGCATGGGCTTCGGCTACGCGCCAGAGTTCGCCACGACCGTCGTAGTGGTCGATGACGGACGCTTGCCAGCTGTCTTCGTCGATGAAGAAGTCACGCTGGGCGTAGATGTGGCGCTCGCCTTCTTTCAGGGTTGCGCGCACATGCCATACCCGGTGCAGTTCGTAGCGGGTGAAGTCCTGGTTGATGTGACCGGCCTTGACGATCTGGTCATAGGTCAGGTCCGGGTCCATCAGCTCGTAGGAGTTGTACGGGATATACATTTCCTTCTTGCCCACCAGCTCCCAGTTGTATTTGTCCGGGGCACCGTTAAACATGTCGAAGTTGTCAGAGGTACGCATACCGTCGGCTGCAGTACCCGGACCATCGTAGGCTACCTGCGGTGCACGACGGACCCGACGCTGACCGGCGTTGTAGATCCACGCACGGCGGGGCTCAGCGACCTGGTCGATGGTTTCATGGACCAGCAGCACGTTACCGGCCAGGCGCGCAGGCGCGGTGATAGCCTGACGGAAGTAGAAGAGTACGTTCGGGTCGTCGCCCGGCTCGTAGTCTTCAAGGTAGGTTCTCCAGGTCAGTTCGTCTTCGAAACGCACGACGGAGAAGTCACCGTCGGCGGTCGGAGTGACCTGGCCAACGTTACGCTGGACGGAACCGCCACGATAGCGGGTGATGTGGTTCCAGATCACTTCCAGACCGTTCTGCGGGATCGGGAACGGCGTTGCACTCTGGTAGTTGCCCAGGCCGTTGCCATCCTTGATCAGCTCAGTCTTGGTGGCATTCTCGACAGTCTGCTCCATGACATGATCAGGATAGGCTGCGGTACGGTGAGTCTCGTACACGGGCATGAAGTAGTCGTCGTATTTCTTGATCATCGCGACCTGGCCAGGCGACAGGTTGTCGACGTACTGGTCCACGTTGCTCTGGTCAATTACGAACTTGGGCTTCTCGTTCGGGAACGGGTTTACATAGATCCCGTCACCCTTATAGTCCGCAGGCGGGGTTGTCAGACCACCGTCCCAGGCAGGAATGGCTCCACCATTACCAGCTTTTTCGGCGCCCATTGGTGTCAGGGAGTCACCCAGCTTGGCCGCCTCCGCCGCAGAAACCGCACCCCAGGCCTGGCCGGCAGACAGACTGGCAGCCAGGATACCCGTGGTCAGTAGTTTCTTGTTCAGTCTCATTTAGGTTTCCTCGTCAGACGAATTGTTTCCGGATCAGAAGGAGTACGAAACGCTCGCGCTCACGAAATCTCGGTCAGTCAACTCGTTATACGGCTTCCCGCCGAAAAAGTTTGTGTAACCGACCTCACCGGTGATCTTGTTCTGGTACACCGCCTGCAGGGACAGGCCGATGGCCTTGCTACCCTCGTTGAAGGCGCCACCCGGCTGCGGGCTGTAGCCCTGCACGTCGTGGCTCCAGGCCAGCTGCGGAGACAGGTTGATACCGGCGATCGCGTTCGGGTAGTCCCACACGAAGCGGGCGCGGTAACCCCAGGAGAAATCGGTGGTGAAGCCCTCAGTGTTGCAGTAGTTGTCGTTCAGGTTCAGCGCCTCACAACCACCACTCGGCCTTGTGCCAATACCAAACGTACCAGAGCGGCCGTATTGCGCCTCGTCATAGTCTGGGAGGTCATGGACGTAGGTCGCGCCAAACTCGGTAATGAAGGACAGACGACTTGCACCCATGACCTGATCGAAGAACTTGATCAACGTGAACTGGGCCTGTGAGACCTTGAAGCGATCCCAACCAGAGACGTCAGTACCAGACAGGTCCGCTCCAGGGCCTGCCTCTTCGAGACGTTGTTGTTCGAGAAGACTAACCGGGTTTCCATCGGCATCATCGAGCTGCAAACCACCATAGATTAGCTCAAATGCGTTCCACTGCAGCGGCAAGTTCTCTCGGAAGCTATATTCAGCGCCCAAAGACCAGCCACCCGGGGTGGTGGTGTTGATGCTGATGCCGTAGAGATCGATGTTCTCCGGGTACTCAATGTAGTAGGACGGGAAGCTCACACCGTTATCAGGGTCATTTACGACACCACTGACATACGGCAAACGGCTGTTGTACTTGATGTAGTAGAAGCCGAGTTCGGAATCGTTCAGAGCTGGAACGTACCACCGCATGGCGACGCCAAACTGATCTTTCTCGTCAGCCTCCCGATCACCTACACGGGGCGCGATGAAACCCTGGGCGTATGCCTGGGAATCCGGCAGCTGACCGGCCAACAGTACCGGGCCACAGCCATCGGCAGCGAAATCGTTGGTAGAGAAGAACGTACCGCAATCATCCGGACGCACTGGTTCCCAGTCAGTCTGGACGAAGGTTTCAAAGGTAATGTTCTGGGTGACACCGGCGGAAGCGTAGAACATTTCAACCGGCAGCAACGCGTCTTTCAGCTGGGAACCCGGCGCCCGGAAAGCCGGCACATCTACCGGGTTGATGGTGTTGATACCGCCCTGGATGAAAGTACTCTCACCCCAGCTCAACACCTGTTTGCCGTAGCGCAAGCTCACCGGCACATTGCCGAAATACCAGTCGGAGAAGACGTAGGCATCCAGGAATTCACCGCCTGAGGCGTTGTCCTTGGCTTCCGGGTTCAGTTCACGCTGCTGGCCAACGTAGTCCACGGCGCGGCTTTCGTCCTTGAGTTCGAAATCGTACCAGTAACGGCCACGAACGAAGCCACCGACGCGGGTCAGGGTATCGCTATCCACTGCGTAATCCAGGAACAGCTCACTGTTGCCTTTGACAATCTTGGAGTAGGTATCGCCGCTCTCGAAGTTCAGGTTGCCGTCATCGTAGTTGTTGGTGGAGGCACCGATGTTCTCCAGTTCACCGCCGGGGGCATACTCGGGACCCAGGTTACCCTGCGCGATCAGTCGCTTGTCCCGATCCTCGACCCGCCATCCAACACCAGCTGACAGCGTCGTATTGAACTGGGCTTCCACGTCTCCCATATAGAACGAATAGGCGGACGCCTGGCCGGCGGCACCGGCAGCAATCGCCACGGCCAGCGGTAGTTTGGTCCAACGCTGCCATTGATGAGTTTTTCTTGTCATTGGAAGGCTACTCCATTGTTGTTCTGAGTCGCTGCTCTGATTATTGGTGTTCACGATGTATTGGAGGCTTCATGCACAGTGCTCGTGATGTTGGCACTATAGCTAACGCTGTTCGGGGCTTTGATCAGTCAAAAGTATGATTTTGCTATCACACCTCGCCGGCCGCCCGGTTACTTCGCACTGTGAATCACTATAGACAAGAAATTTGGTTGCAACCAACAGGAAGGGGTTGGAGGGGAGGTTTTTTGTGATGGGGTCTGGGCACCGGGGTCTGATGAAGGCCTTCATCTGACCCCGAGTTCAGGTCGGGCTCAGGTGGGAAGTGAAGATGGGGTCAGAAGAAGGTTTTCTTCAGACCCCGGAGTTCGGCACAGGGGTCTGATGAACGCTTTCATCTGACCCCGAGTTAGAGCACAAGCCAGAGTTTAAGTGAACATGGGGTCAGAAGAACAAGTTCTTCAGACCCCTGAGGAGGAGGCTGTCCCCCGGAGTTCGGCACTGGGGTCTGATGAAAACCTTCATCTGACCCCGTTCTGGAACCATCTCCCGGAGTTTGCCTCAGAGCATTTCAATGGCCATGGCGGTGGCTTCGCCGCCGCCGATGCAGAGGGCGGCAATGCCTTTTTTCTTGCCGTAGTGCTTGAGCGAGTGCATCAGGGTGACCAGCAGGCGGGAGCCGGTGGAGCCTACGGGGTGGCCCTGGGCGCAGGCGCCGCCGTGGATGTTGACCTTTTCCGGATCCAGGCCCAGTTCCTTGATTGGCATCATGGCGACCATGGCGAAGGCTTCGTTGATTTCGAACAGGTCGACGTCTTCCTTGCTCCAACCGGTTTTGGCGAACAGGGTCTCGATTGCCCCTACCGGTGCGCAGGTGAACTCGGACGGGTGCTGGGACTGGGTGCTGTGGGCGACAATCCGGGCCAGCGGCTTGAGGCCGCGCTTCTCGGCCTCGGATTCACGCATCAGCAGCAGTGCGGAGGCGCCGTCGGAGATGGAAGAGGAGTTGGCGGCGGTTACCGTGCCATCTTTCTTGAACGCCGGGCGCAGGCTCGGGATCTTATCGATGTTGGCGTTGTGGGGCTGCTCGTCATCCTCGACGACGACCTCGCCTTTGCGGGTCTTGACGGTCACCGGGATGATTTCCTCTTTCAGCAGGCCTGCTTCGATGGCTTTCTTCGCGCGGATCAGGGATTGGATGGCGTACTCATCCATCTCCTCGCGGGTGTAGCCTTTCTTGTCCGCCATGTCCTGGGCGAAGGCACCCATCAGTCGACCGGTCTCGGCGTCTTCGAGGCCATCCAGGAACATGTGGTCTTGCGGTGCCTGGCCGGGGCCCATGCGGTAGCCTTTGCGGGCACCCAGAAGCACGTAGGGCGCGTTGGACATGCTCTCCATGCCGCCGGCGACCATGATGTCGTTGCTGCCGGCCTTGATCAGGTCGTGGGCGAACATCGCGGCTTTCATGCCGGAGCCGCAGAGTTTGTTGATGGTGGTGGCACCGGTGTTGTCCGGAAGACCGGCCAGACGCATCGCCTGACGGGCCGGACCCTGTTTGAGGCCGGCGGGCAGAACATTGCCCATGATGACTTCCTGCACGTCCGCGGGCTGCAGGCCCGCGCGCTTGACGGCTTCGGCGATTGTGAGTGCGCCGAGTTCCGGGGCGGAGACGTCCGCCAGGCTGCCCATGAAGCCGCCCATGGGGGTGCGGACGCCGCTTACTATTACTACGTTGTCGTTGCTCATTGGTGTTGGACCTCTCGGTTTCATTTAGGTTGGGGTCTGATGAAAGCCTTCATCTGACCCCTTTTTTAATTTTTTGATTTGGGGGTTGGTTGAACATGGGGTCAGAAGAACGAAGTTCTTCAGACCCCTGAGTTGAGATCAGACCCCAAAGTTGGGCTTTAAAGTGGGGTCTGAAGAAAGCTTTCTTCTGACCCCGTGTTCGTGGTTTGGCTCGGGGGGCAGGTTCTAGGATGGGGTCAGAAGAACGAAGTTCTTCAGACCCCTTCCCCGGCTCAGGGCTTGTGCGGCGCCTCCAGATATTCGTGGGACTGCATCTCCAGCAGCCGGGATTCGGTGCGTTCGAATTCGAAGCTGAGGCGGCCGCCGGCGTAGAGTTCAGTTATGGGCGCTGCCGCGGAGATGATGACTTTGACGTTGCGGTCGTAGAACTCGTCGATCATGTTGATGAAGCGGCGGGCCTGGTCGTCTTTGTCGCCTCCGAGGACGGGCACGTTGCTGACGATGATGGCGTGAAACTGGCGGGCCATTTCGATGTAGTCGTTCTGGGAGCGCGGGCCATCGCAGACGTCGACGAAGTCGAACCACACCACGTCGTCGGCGTGGGCCTGGGCCGGGATCTTGCGGCCGTTGATTTCCATGGTTTTGCTGTGCTTGCCGGCCTCCACCGCAAGGCGGTCGAAGCTTTCGCGCAGGCTGATGTCGGCCTGATCGTCCAGCGGGCAGTGATAGAGTTCCGCCTGTTCCAGGGTCCGGAGGCGATAATCGACACCGCCGTCGACATTGACGACGTCGGTGTGTTTCTTCACCAGTTCGATGGCCGGCAGGAAGCGCTGGCGCTGCAGGCCATCCTTGTAAAGGCCATCCGGGACGATGTTGGAGGTACACACCAGGGTCACGCCCCGGCTGAACAGGCCGTCCATCAGGGTGGCGAGGATCATGGCATCGCCGATGTCGGAAACGAAAAATTCATCGAAGCAGATAACCCGGGTTTCGTCGGCAAACTTCTTCGACACCTGTTCCAGAGGGTTTTTCTCGCCTTTGAGGGCCTTGAGTTCGTTATGCACCCGCTGCATGAAGCGGTGAAAATGGACCCGCATCTTGCGATCGAATGGCAGGGACTCGAAAAAAGTGTCCATCAGGTAGGTCTTGCCGCGGCCGACACCACCCCAGAAATACAGACCCTTGATCGGCTCTTCCCTGCCCTTCTTGAGTTTGCGGCGAAGCTTGGCCATGGCCTTGTTGCGTTCACTTTCAGCCTCGACCAGTTTGTCGTACAGTGCCTGCAGGCGCTTTACCGCATCTTCCTGGGCCGGGTCCTTGTGAAAATCCGGGCGTTCAAGATCCTTCAGGTACCGCTGCCAAGGAGTCAGGTTCGCACTGGTTTCGGAGGACATCGCTGCTGTCATCGAGGTATTCCCGGAAGTTGGACATGAATTTGGGCGCGGTATTGTCGCTTATTTCGGGATTTTTCGCCATTCGCAGCGGCCGCAGGGGCAATACGACGTTTGTTGCAGGCAGTAACCGTGGGCGGGGAGCGCCCCGGCACGTTATACTGCGTTGAGGGCTTGGCTCATTTCTAGCTAAAAGGACGACACAGCATATGACGAACCTGATTCTGGCAGCGATTGCCGCATTGGTTGTTGGCATTGTCATCGGGGTATTGGTTGGCCGCTCCGGTCAGGGACAGACTCTTCGGCAGCGCCGTGCAGAGCAGCAGATTGATGAGCTGCGGAGCGAGTTTACTCGTTACCAGGCTCAGGTAAATGAGCACTTCATGGAGTCAGCCCATTTGCTTCGGCGGTTCAATGATGCCTACCGGGATGTGAATCAGCACATGGCCCGGGGCGCGAATCGTCTGTGCAATGATGAGGACTGGATGGAGGAGCTTCAGCAGGAGACTTCCAAGAAGCGCCTCGAGGAAGTCCGCGAGGACGCGCCGGCCGAGCCACCGCGGGATTATGCGCCGAAGAAGGATCCGGAGGCTAAGGGGACGCTGGCTGAGGACTTCGGGTTGGATAAGGAGCGGAAGGCTTCTTCTGAGGCTTGAAGTTACTTTTTTATTCGAAGACTGTGAGTTCGGAGTTTTGTTGAGCGGGTGGGGCTATGGCTCCCAAAACCCGCTCCTTGCGGCACATCCCTGTGGCGCTTGAGCTCCGCCATCCTTGGCTCCGCACAGTTTTGGGAGCCATAGCCCCACCCGCTCAATCCGACTTGGTTGCTATTCGCTTCATCGGATGAAGTTGGGGTCAGATGAAAGCTTTCATCTGACCCCAGGGGAAGATTTTGACTCCGGGGAAAACCATTTCCCTTGGTGGTTTGGTTTTTCGAAGCAGACTGGCGCAAGCACCGGGGTCTGAAGAAAGCCTTCTTCTGACCCCATTTTCATGACTCCACGTTCAAATCACACCGGGTTATCGCAATCGATGAACTGGTGTTTTACACCAAATTCCTTTTCCAACGCCTTCCCAAGTGCCTGCACACCGTAACGCTCAGTGGCATGGTGACCAGCGGCAAAATAATGGATACCACACTCCCGCGCAGTATGAGTCGTCGGCTCAGATATTTCCCCACTGATATAGGCGTCCAAACCGGCATCCAGGGCAATGTTGATGAAGCCCTGCGCAGCGCCGGTGCACCAGCCTACCCGCTTGATCTCATGTTTTCCCTCACCCACCCATAGCGGCTCGCGGTGGAGCTTTCTGGCGATGTGCAGGCCGAATTGTTCCGGGGTCATCGGTTCTTGCAGTTCACCTTCCCAGACCAGGCCGCCCAGCGGGCGCGGGTTCTTAATGTCGAGGACGTCGGCCAGTTGGCGGTTGTTGCCATACTCCGGATGGTCGTCCAGCGGGAGGTGGTAGGCGACCAGGTTGATGTCGTGGTCCAGCAGCTGCTTCAGGCGCTCGCGCTTCATGCCACGGATGCGCTGGTCCTCGCCTTTCCAGAAGTAGCCATGGTGGACGAGGATCATGTCGGCGTTGGCATCGATGGCGGCTTCGATCAATGCCTTCGATGCGGTTACGCCGGTGACGATGGTGTTGATTTCGTCCTTGCCCTCGACCTGGAGGCCGTTCGGGCTGTAGTCCTGGAAGTTTTCGGGTTGGAGCCATTCGTTGATTTTGCCAAGAATCTCGTTTCTATTTGCCATGGGCTGCTCCTGAAGACTGTGCCAGTTTGGTATCGGACTGGTATTACCTCAATTCGATTCGGGAAGACTATACCCCCGGATTCTGAGTGCGCGGGGCAGGACTGACGCTCCGGGAATGTTGAAGGCCATGGATGGCCTGAAACAAGCGCACATGGGCGAAGCAAATGCCCATGAAGCGAAGCTTCATATGCCGCTGAGCGACAGCAATCTGTGATTGCTGGCTGGACCCCGGAGGGGTGCTCGTAGCGGTTCCCGGAGCGTCAGTCCTGCCCTGCGCTACCCGCATACCAGGAAGGCTAGAGAGACTGAAGCCCCTTGATCAAGGCATCATTCTGCTCGGATGTTCCAATTGTGATACGCAAGAAGTCACTAATTCGGGGCTTATTGAAGTGCCGGACGATAATGCCCTGCTCTCTAAGGCCTTTGGCCAGCGCTTCGCCGGATTGTTCCTTGTGGCGGGCGAAGACGAAATTGGCTTTGGAGGGCAGAACTTCAAAGCCCAAGCCTTCCAGAGCTTCGGTCACACGCTCCCGCTCAGTGATGACACCATCGCAGCACTTCCGGAACCAGGCTTCGTCTTCATAAGCCGCTTTCGCACCGGCCAGGGCCAGTCGGTCCAGGGGGTAACTGTTGAAGCTGTTCTTGACGCGATTGAGGGCTTCGATCAGATCCTTGTGGCCAATGGCGAGACCGACACGCAAGCCTGCCAGGGAACGGGCCTTGGAGAGGGTCTGGCTGACGAGCAGGTTCGGATACTTGTCCACGAGGGTGATGGCGCTCTCGCCGCCAAAGTCCACGTAGGCTTCGTCGACCACGACCACGCGATCCGGGTTGGCCTGGACGACCGCTTCTACTTGTTCCAGTGGCAGGTAGCGGCCAGTGGGGGCATTCGGATTCGGGAAGATGACGCCGCCGTTGGGCTGCCGGTAGTCCTCCGGGTTGATCTCGAAGCTCTCGGTCAGCGGTACCGGCTTGCCCTCTATGTTATAGAGGCCACAGTAAACCGGGTAGAAGCTGTAGGTCACGTCCGGGAACAGGATCGGTTCGCCGTGCTGGAACAGGGCGTAGAAGATGTGGGCCAGTACTTCGTCGGAGCCGTTGCCCAGGAATACCTGCTCCGGCTGGACCTTGTGATAGTCCGCGATGGTCTGGCGCAGGGCTTCGCCTTCCGGGTCCGGGTAGAGGCGGAGGTTGTCGTTCAGTTCGGCCTGGATGGCTTCGATGACCTTCGGTGACGGGCCGAAGGGGTTTTCGTTGGTGTTGAGCTTGACCAGGTTTGCCATCTTTGGCTGTTCGCCCGGGACGTAGGGGACCAGGTCGTTTACCAGGGGGCTCCAGAATTTGCTCATTCTTGACTCCGAGTTGACGGCAGGTGGGCAAGGCTCCGCCCGGGAACCGCTACAAGCACATCCCTGTGCGCTTGTTTCGGGCCATCCGTGGCCCTCTACATTCCCGGGCGGAGCCTTGCCCACCTGCCTGCAAACTTCGTGAAAATGGGGTCAGGAGAAGGCGTTCTTCAGACCCCGGAGTTTGGTTTGAACATGGGGTCAGATGAAGGTTTTCATCAGACCCCTGAGTTCAGACCCGGGAGGTCCATCTGACCTCGGTTAATCCTTGATACGGTACTCCGCCGAGCGGGCGTGGGCGGTTAGGCCTTCGCCTCTTGCCAGGACGGAGGCTACTCGGCCCATGCGATCGGCGCCATCGGCGCTGAAGCCGATGATGGACGAGCGCTTCTGGAAGTCGTATACGCCCAGTGGCGAGGAGAACCGTGCGGTGCCGCTGGTGGGCAGCACGTGGTTCGGGCCGGCGCAGTAGTCGCCCAGGGCTTCGGCGGTGTATCGACCCATGAAGATGGCGCCGGCGTGGCGGATGTCGTCCAGCATGGCTTGTGGGTCTTCGACGGACAGCTCGAGGTGTTCCGGGGCGATCCGGTTGGACACGTCAGCCGCTTCCTTGAGGTCTGCCACCTGAATCAGAGCGGCGCGGTCGGCCATGGAGGTGCGGATGATGTCGGCCCGCTCCATGGTCGGCAGCAGTTTGTTGATGCTGGCCTCCACGGCATCCAGGAATTCCGAATCCGGGCTGATCAGGATGCTCTGGGCCTGTTCGTCGTGCTCGGCCTGGGAGAACAGGTCCATGGCAATCCAGTCCGGATCGGTCTTGCCGTCGGAGATGACCAGGATTTCGGACGGCCCCGCGATCATGTCGATGCCGACGACGCCGAACACCTCCCGCTTGGCCGTAGCCACGAAGATGTTGCCCGGGCCCACGATCTTGTCGACCGAAGGAATAGTTTCCGTTCCGTAAGCCAGTGCGCCGACTGCCTGGGCTCCGCCGACAGTGAAGACCCGGTCTACGCCGGCAATGGCGGCGGCGGCCAGGACCATGTCGTTGACTACGCCGTCTGGCGTGGGGACCACCATGATCACTTCGCTGACGCCGGCCACTTTTGCCGGGATGGCATTCATCAGCACCGAGGACGGATAGGCTGCCTTGCCACCGGGCACGTAGAGTCCGGCGCGGTCCAGTGGGGTTACCTTCTGGCCGAGGATAGTGCCGTCCCGGTCCTGGTATTGCCAGGATTTCTGGTCCTGGCGTTCGTGGTAATCGCGGATCCGTTCAGCTGCCTTTTCCAAAGCCTCGCGCTGGTCCTGGGGGATGGCGTCCAGGCTTTTCTGGAGTCGATCCTTGCCCATTTCCAGTTCGGCTACCGAGCCGACTGCCAGGCGGTCGAACTTCTCGGTGAATTCGAGAACCGCCTGATCTCCGCGGGTTTTGACTTCGTGCAGGATGTGACGCACCGACTCATTCACCTGATGATCCACGCTGTCGTCCCAGGCCAGGAGTTTGGCCAGTGCGCTGTCGAAGTCGCTTTGGGAGGCGTTCAGTCGTTTGATGGTTACGTCGGTCATTTCATCTTTCCTGCTTCAGGAGGACATTGCTTTGGTTTTGCTGTGGTGACGGAATTACCGGGGTCAGAAGAAAGCTTTCTTCAGACCCCTAGCTTTTTGTCGGTACCTCGGGGTCAGAAGAAGGTTTTCTTCAGACCCCTGGGGTGAACTACCGGGGTCAGATGAACGCTTTCATCTGACCCCTACTTTTTCTCGCGGCGCTTCTCTACAGCTGCGGCCATTTTCTCAATTATGGGGTTAATCCGCCCATGTTTCATCTTCATGGACGCCCGATTCACCACCAACCGGCTGCTGATGTTTTCAATCAGGTCTCGAGCTTCGAGGCCGTTGGCTTTCAGGGTATTGCCGGTATCCACGATATCGACGATCTCATCGGCCAGGCCGAGGATCGGGGCCAGTTCCATTGCGCCGTAGAGCTTGATGATATCGGCCTGGCGACCCTGGGCGGAATAGTACCTTCGAGCCAGGTTGACGAACTTGGTGGCGACCTTGATGCGGCCGTTCGGGGGCGTCTGGCCCTTCGGGCCGGCGGTCATCAGGCGGCAGCGGGAGATGTTCAGGTCCAGGGGCTCGTACAGGCCTTCCGCGCCGTGCTCCATCAGCACATCCTTGCCGGTGACACCCAGGTCCGCACCGCCGTACTGGACATAGGTCGGCACGTCGGTGGCGCGGATGATCAGTACGCGAACATCCGGATCGGTGGTCGGAAACACCAGCTTGCGGGACTTCTTCACGTCGTCCACCAGCTCGATGCCGGCTTCCGCCAGCAGCGGCAGGGTTTCTTCGAGGATTCGTCCCTTCGACAAGGCGATGGTGATGGAATCTGTCATGCGTCCTTCCGGTTTCCCGTCTGTGTCTGTTAGGCCGGCAGGCGGCGGATGCTCGCGCCCAGCAGCTGCAGTTTCTCTTCAATACACTCGTAGCCGCGATCGATGTGGTAGATGCGGTCGACGATGGTATCGCCATCGGCCACCAGGCCGGCGATCACGAGGCTGGCCGAGGCTCGCAGGTCGGTCGCCATCACCGGGGCTCCGGTCAGATGCTCGACACCCTTGATGATGGCGGCGTTGCCTTCCAGGGTGATGTCCGCGCCCATGCGGCCGAGTTCCTGCAGGTGCATGAAGCGGTTCTCGAACACCGTCTCCACGATGGTGCCGGTGCCTTCCGCCACCGCATTCATGGCGGCGAACTGGGCCTGCATGTCGGTGGGAAACGCCGGGTACGGCGCCGTGCGCAGGCTCACCGCTTTCGGCCGCTTACCCTTCATGTCCAGCTCGATCCAGTCCGGGCCGGTCTCGATGTGGGCACCCGCCTCTTCCAGCTTCAGCAGGACCGCTTCCAGCAGATCTTCCCGGGTGTCCTTCAGTTTTACCCGCCCACCGGTGGCGGCGGCCGCTACCAGAAAAGTACCGGTTTCGATGCGATCCGGCAGCACGTCGTAGTGGCAGCCGTGCAGGCGCTCCACACCGTTGATCTCGATGGTGGCGGTGCCGTGACCCTTGATGTCCGCGCCCATGGCAATCAGACACTCGGCCAGGTCGACCACTTCCGGCTCGCGGGCGGCGTTTTCAAGGATGGTCTTGCCGTCGGCCAGGGCCGCAGCCATCATCAGGTTCTCGGTACCGGTTACGGTCACGGTATCCAGGAATATGTGGGCACCCTTCAGGCGGCCATTGGTCTTGGCCTTGATGTAGCCGTTCTCGACCTTGATATCCGCACCCATCAGCTCGAGGCCGTGGATATGCAGGTTGACCGGACGGCTACCGATGGCACAACCACCGGGCAGGGACACCTCGGCCTCGCCGAAGTGAGCCACCAGCGGCCCCAGCACCAGGATCGACGCACGCATGGTCTTGACCAGCTCGTAGGGCGCGTGGGTGTGCTTGATGGTATTAGCGTGGATTTCCACGCTCATCTTCTCATCAATGATCACCTCAACACCCATACGGCCGAGAAGCTCGATCATGGTGGTGATGTCGTGCAGGTGCGGCAGGTTGCCCACGGTGACCGGCTCGTCCGCCAGCAGGGTGGCAGCGAGGATTGGCAGTGCCGCGTTCTTGGCACCGGAAATACGAATTTCGCCATCGAGGGGGTTGCGCCCGCGAATCAGAAGTTTGTCCACAATAAAATTCCTGTGTCTGGCGGGCGTATCAGCCCTGGCGCTCGGCCCATTCTGCGGGAGTAAAGGCACGCGGATGCAGGGCGTGGATGGTGCCGTCCATAATGTGCTGGAACAGCGCCTTGTTGATCATTTGCTGCCGCTTGATGGTCGGCAGGCCTTCAAATACGTCACCCACCACGACGACCATGTAATGGGTACCATCAACCTGGACCTGAACCTCGCATCCGGGCAAGGCTTCTTCGACCAGTTTTGTGACTTCGGCGGCGTCCATAAACTATCCTCGGGTGTTTTGGAAAAATCAGGGGCGAGATTGTAACCAATTAGTCGGCGCGGGTCAGCTGGGCACTCAGATTACTCAGTGATGCCAGTGAGGCCAGGCGGCCATTGATGCCACGAAAACTCAGGTCGATGCCCTGTTTCCTGGCAAGCCGCTCCCAGCAAAGCATCATGGAGAGAACCACACTGTGGGCGGTTTCAAGACCGGAGACATCGACCACGAGGCCGTCGTTGATACCGGAGATCAGCTGCTCCCCCTGCTGGCGAAGCCCGATGACCGACGAGGCGTCCACCTCACCGGTCACGATCATTTCACCATCCCGGAGCTCGGCGCGTGGTGCGGAGGGACTCATGATTTGTCCGCATCCCCTTCCAGATCAATTGCCTTGGCGGCATCGCTCCAGCCGTCGATCACAGCCTGGATCTGGCCCCGATTCTGTTCCATTTCCTGACTGAAACGGTCGCGGAAGGCCAGGCCGATGTTCACACCCTCAACAATCACGTTTTCCATCAGCCACCGACCCTGGTCGTTCCGGTACATCGAGTAGACCACGGGGTAGCGGTTGCCGGATGAGCTGATGACTTCCAGCTCCACGGAGGCCCGATCCTCGTTGCGCGGCAAAATGGTGGCGTCCTGGACGTTGATCTGAAAGTCCTCAGCATCGACCAGAGCCTTCGCGTAGCTGTCAAACAGGCTGCGTTTGAATTTCTCGACAAATTCGTCGCGCTGCTCAGGGGTAGTCTGGCGGGCATAACGCCCCATAACGCGGGCCGCAATGCGACGGAAATCCACGAAATCAGTCAGGGCCTCGTCCATGCTCTGATAGAAAGCCTCGGGATCCTTCTCGTAGAGGCCGCGCTCCGCATTGAGTTTCTCCACCAGCTTCTGGGTGTTCACGTCCACGTATTCGCGCAACTCTTCGGCCTGCCCCGCCTGCGCCTGGGCAACCGTTGCAACCACCAGGGCCAACGCCAGGAAAAGTCGTTGGGTCAAAGCAACCATCAGGATCTCCCGCTATCTCTGTTTGGTAAGCGCTCCGGCATTCATTTGCCGGAAGCAAAGTTACTGATCAGCCGCTCAAGGTTCATGGCCGACTGGGTGGAATAGAACGTATCGCCCGGCTGGAGCGATTCCATATCCGCACCGATTGATATATCAATGTACTGCTCACCAAGCAGTCCGGATGTACGTATTACTGCGGAACTGTCGGCGGGAATGTTGTCCACCTCGGCATGGATCGACATTTTCACCCGGGCCTGGAAGGTTTCCTTGTCGAGGGAAATGGATTCGATACTGCCAACCGTCACCCCCGCCATGGACACCTTGCCCCGGGGCGTCAGCCCCCCGGTATCGTTGAAATTGGCGTACAGGGTATAGGTGCGCTCGGCGGCCTTGGGGGACAGCCCGCTGACCTGAAGCGCCAGCACCAGCAATGCCGCCAGGCCCGCAATCATGAACAGGCCAACAATGATTTCAGTGGTTCTCTGTGCCATTACCGGCTCCCGTTGATCAATCTCAGAAATCGCCGAACATCACGGCGGTTAGCACAAAATCCAGCCCCAGGACGGCCAGGGACGAGTACACCACCGTCTTGGTGGTGGCGGAACTGATCCCGGCAGAGGTGGGCACACAGTCATAACCCTGGAAAACCGCAATCCAGGCGCAGACAAAGCCGAACACGACGCTCTTGATCACGCCGTTCATCACATCATCCAGGAAGTCGACGGAGGACTGCATGTTGCCCCAGAACGATCCTTCGAACACGCCCAGCCATTCTACGCCAACCAGCATGCCGCCCCAGATACCGACCACGGAAAAGATAACGGCGAGCACGGGCATGGCGATAAATCCGGCCCAGAGCCTCGGTGCGACCACCCTGCGCAGGGGGTCAACGCCCATCATCTCCATGCTGGAGAGCTGCTCGGTGGCCTTCATCAGGCCAATCTCGGCGGTCAGGGCCGACCCGGCCCGACCGGCGAACAGCAGCGCCGTCACCACCGGCCCGAGCTCGCGCACCAGGGTCAGCGCAATCATCTGGCCAATGGCGGATTCCGAGCCGTAATCGGAAAGGATGGTGTACCCCTGCAGCCCGAGCACCATGCCGATAAACAGGCCGGAGACCACCACGATGGCCAGGGACAGCACCCCGACCGCGTAAATCTGGCGTACCAGCAGCGGAAACCCCGTGACCGGGCGCGGAACTCCGCTCAGCACCCCGGCCAGAAAGCGGCCCGAGCGGCCCAGGGAAGCAACAATATCAAGGCCCAGCCGGCCCAGTGACGCAATACGGTCGAGCATCAGGTATGTCCTCCCAGCCCGTAATCCTGACCGGCATCCTTCGCGGGGTAGTGGAACGGCACCGGACCGTCGGGCTGCCCCTGCAGGAACTGCTGGACCTGGTCCGACGGGTGCGCCTTCAGCTCTTCCGGGGTGCCCGCACCAATCACCTTGCCGTCGGCAATAATACAGGCGTAATGACAGATACTCAGAGACTCGGGCACATCGTGGGATACCAGCACACTGGTCAGCCCCATGGAACTGTTGAGATCCCGGATCAGCTTCACCAGAACGCCCATGGCAATGGGGTCCTGGCCGGCGAAAGGCTCGTCGTACATGATCAGCTCCGGGTCCAGGGCAATGCTCCGGGCGAGCGCGACCCGCCGGGTCATGCCGCCGGAAAGCTCCGAAGGCATCAGATGGCGCGCACCCCTCAGGCCAACGGCCTCGAGTTTCATCAGCACGATGTCATGGATCATGTCTTCGGGCAGTTTGGTGTGCACCCGCAACGGGAAAGCCACGTTCTCGAAGACGCTCAGATCGGTAAACAGGGCGCCACTCTGGAACAGCATCCCCATTTTCTCGCGCAGCGTATAAAGGGCCTTGCGCTTGAGACGCGGCACCTCATGCCCATCCACCTGGACGCTGCCACTGTCCGGGCGCAGCTGGCCACCGATCAGCCGCAGCAGCGTGGTCTTTCCGGTGCCGCTGGGGCCCATGATCGCGGTGATCTTGCCCCTGGGAATATCCAGAGTGATGCCATCGAAGATCCGCCGGCCGGATCGGGAAAACACGACGTCCTTCAGAGATATGTATGCAGTCGAACCCATAATCTGTCCCTTTCGAGGAGGAGCTACATTATGCGATGCGGCGCCTAACCTCAACGTCTGACCGGTAAAATGTCCTGATGGTCATCACCGGATTTACTGAAAATGATATACTTGCGCCACTTTCAACGCGTTTTGCCGAAATCCCCCGATACAAGCCAGGCCAGAGCCCGATGACCGAACAGACCAGCCACGATTTCCGGACCTCCGCCCTACGCGCCATTCGCATCGAGCGAGATGCCATCGAAGCCCTCGAAGGCCGCATTGACCACCACTTCCTCCGTGCCTGCGAGACCATCATGGCCTGCAAGGGCCGGGTCGTGGTAACCGGTATGGGCAAATCCGGTCATATCGGCAACAAGATCGCGGCTACCCTGGCCAGCACCGGCACGCCTTCTTTCTTTGTCCACCCCGGCGAAGCGAGCCATGGCGACCTGGGCATGATCACCAGCCAGGATGTCGTCATTGCCATCTCCAACAGCGGCAACACCAGTGAGGTGGTCACCATCCTGCCGCTGATCAAACGCATGGGGGCACCGCTGATCAGCATGACCGGCAACCCGGACTCGGTATTGGCACGGGAAGCGGTCGCCAACCTGGATGTCCGTGTCGACGCCGAGGCCTGCCCGCTCGGACTGGCCCCTACGTCCAGTACGACGGCAACCCTGGTGATGGGAGATGCCTTGGCGGTGGCCCTGCTGGAAGCCCGCAGCTTCAGCGCCGAGGATTTCGCTTTCTCCCACCCCGGTGGCAGCCTGGGCCGGCGCCTGCTGCTCAAGGTGTCCGACATCATGCATACCGGCGAGCAGATTCCGGTCGTCACCGAAGGCACCACCCTCAGTGGTGCCCTGCTGGAAATTTCACGCAAGGGCCTGGGCATGACCACGGTGGTGGACGCCAAAGGCGACCTCACCGGCATCTTTACCGACGGTGATCTGCGCCGCACCCTGGACCGGTCTGTGGACATCCACAACACCGCCATCGAGGAAGTGATGACCCGCCACGGCAAAACCATCGCCGCCGACCACCTGGCAGCCGAGGCCCTGAACATCATGGAAGAGATGAAGATCAACGCCCTGCCGGTCACTGACGAAAAAGGTACGCTGGTCGGCGCCATCAACATGCACGACCTGCTGCGGGCGGGAGTGATCTGATGGCCGATCTGACCAGCCCGCTGACGTCCCGTTGGTCCGATGAGCTGCTCGCCAGGGCGGCCCGTATCCGCCTCATTGCGCTGGACGTGGACGGCATCATGAGCGATGGCAAACTCTATTTCAGCGCCAACGGGGACGAGCTCAAAGGTTTCAACATCCTGGACGGCCTGGGGCTGAAGCAGTTGATGGCCACCGGCATCACTGTCGCGGTGATCACCGGCCGGCGCTCACCGCTGACCGAAAAGCGAATGGGCGACCTGGGCATCCCGCATCTGATGCAGGGCCGGGAAGACAAGAAAGTGGCGCTGCAGGAACTGGTCCGCACCATGGACATCGCCCCGGAAGAAATCGCCTACATGGGCGACGACCTGCCCGACCTACCGGCACTGAACTTTGCCGGGCTGGGCATCACCGTACCCAACGGCTACTGGCTGGTGCGCCAGCAGGCGCACTACTGTACCAGCGTCTCAGGTGGAGAGGGCGCCGTAAGGGAGGCCTGCGATCTTATCCTGACCGCCCAGAACAAACTGGACGCGGCACTGGCACCTTACCTGGAGCCGGCCGGATGAACAGCCCGGTGGAATTCCTGCAGCAGTTCACCGAACGCCCACTGGTGCGGGCGCTTGCCGTGGTTGCCCTGGTGGCCGCTGCGCTGTTCCTGCTCTGGCGCAGCGACGAACCGCCCGCGCCGGACCCCGAAGCCGCCGCCCTGCGTGGCCCGGCCGAGCCCGACGGCTTTGTGGTCGACGGCGCCTACACATCCTATGACCAGAACGGCAACCTGAAAGTGCACTTCACCAGCCCCCG
Organism: Marinobacter pelagius; assembly: GCF_003315345.1. Lineage (GTDB taxonomy): Bacteria > Pseudomonadota > Gammaproteobacteria > Pseudomonadales > Oleiphilaceae > Marinobacter > Marinobacter pelagius_A. The sequence goes on along the minus strand of NZ_QNRO01000016.1, from coordinate 46,357 downwards.
GATCGAGCAGTTCGAAGAAGGCAACATGGCCACCATGGTGTCACCCACTGCCCGCCTTTTCGGCGAACCGGGGACCGAGCCCTGGACAATCGAGGCGAATAACGGCAGCCTGCTGCAGAACGAGAATCTGCTGTACCTGACCGACAACGTGCGTATCATTCGTCAGGTTGGCGAGCGCGAGGCAACCCTGACCACCTCGAAGCTGACGCTGGACAACGATCAGAACATTATTTACACCGACGCTCCGGTGGAGATCACCGACCGTATCGGCGTCACCCGTGCTACAGGCATGAAGGCCTGGATCAATGACCGAATTGTGGAGCTCAACTCCGACGTGGAAGGACGTTATGAAACGGTTCAATAAACACCCGTCCGGCTTGCTGGCCGCCCTGGTGGCGCTATTGATCAGCGGCCCTGCCCTGGCCTTTGAACTGGATTCGGACCAGCCGATCACCGTCAACGCCGACAGCGCCCGACTGGATGACAACAAGGGCGTGGCCACCTACACCGGCGACGTGGTCCTGACCCAGGGCAAAACCCGGCTGACGGCCGAACGGGTCGTACTGTACCGCAGCGCCGAAGGCCTGAGCCGGATTGAAGCCGCCGGCACTCCGGCCCACTACACCCAGCCGAGCCGTGACGGAGAGGGCGAGACCGACGCCCGCGCCCTCAACATCACCTGGTCCGCCAGCGACCGGCAACTGACTCTTGAGCGGGAGGCGGTGATTGAGCAGGGTGGCAACCTGTTCCGCGGCGACCTGATCCATTACGACACGGTTCAACGAGTGGTCACCGCCGAGGGCGGACAGGACACGGGATCCGGCACTGGCCGGGTTGAAATGATTATCCAGCCCCGCAGCACCAGACAGGGATCCGATGGCAGTACTGAGAGCCAGTAATCTGGCAAAGAGCTACAAACAGAAAAAGGTGGTGATCGACGTTTCCCTGGAAATCCAGAGTGGCGAAATCGTCGGCCTGCTCGGCCCCAACGGCGCCGGCAAGACCACCTGCTTCTACATGATTGTGGGCCTGGTGCCGGCCGATCGCGGCCGCATCACCATCGATGGCCAGGACATCACGCCGCTGCCCATGCACGGGCGCGCCCGCAAGGGCATCGGCTACCTGCCCCAGGAAGCCTCGGTGTTCCGCAAACTGACCGTGCGCGACAACATCATGGCGATCCTGGAAACCCGGTCGGCGCTGAGTCGCGCCGAGCGGGATGCCAAGCTCGAGGAGCTGCTGGAAGAGTTCCACATCACCCACATCCGCGACAGCGTCGGCATGGCGTTGTCCGGCGGCGAGCGCCGGCGCGTGGAAATCGCCCGGGCCCTGGCCATGGAACCCGCCTTCATCCTGCTCGACGAACCCTTCGCCGGCGTCGACCCGATCTCGGTGAGCGACATCAAGCACATCATCCGCCACCTGCGTGACAAGGGCATCGGAGTGCTGATCACCGATCACAACGTGCGGGAGACACTGGATATCTGCGAGAACGCCTACATCGTCTCCGGCGGCCATATCATCGCCTCCGGCAGCTCCGAGGAAATTCTGGCGAATCAGCAGGTGAAAGAGGTGTACCTGGGGAATGAATTCCGGCTCTGAGGGGCATGCCCCCCTCCAGGGGTCTGATGAAATCTTTCATCTGACCCCGAGTTAGACTTGAGCACGAGGCCAGGGTCCAGGTTGGGGTCAGATGAAAGATTTCATCCGACCCCTGAGTCACAACCCCGGAGCCAAAACCCCGGAGTCAAGATCCCTTGGTGGGAGCCCATTTTCACATCCCCGCCACCTTTCATGTTCAATCTGGCCCCCGTTTCCAGTAAACTCGGCAAAGAACTTGCTTGCTACGGCAACCAGCTAGCATACAAAGCATTTTTTCTCTGAAGCCAAGGCAATAGAGCGTGACGAGTAACGGATCCTGAACGTATGGTGATGAAAGCTTCATTACAGTTAAAGCTGGGTCAGAGCCTGACCATGACGCCCCAGCTGCAACAGGCGATCCGGCTTCTGCAGCTCTCCACTCTCGATCTGCAACAGGAAATCCAGCAGGCCCTCGATTCCAACCCGATGCTGGAAACCTCCGAGGACGACGACAACGCCGAAGCGCCGGCGGACAACACCGAAAACCGGGACGACCACGAGCGGGATTCCGCCGCCAGTGCCGAGAGCAGTGACGACTGGGACGACGCCGGCCCGGAATGGACCAGCGAGAACGAGGTCCCCGATAACATCCCCGACGACCTGCCGGTCGACACTGCCTGGGATGACATCTATCAGTCCGCCCCGGCCTCCTCGGCCCGCAACGACGACGATAACGAACAGGACTTCGAGACCCGCAACTCGCCCACGGAAACCCTGCACGATCACCTCGAATGGCAGATCAACCTGACCCCCATGAGTGAGCGGGACCGGGCCATCGCCCATGCCCTGCTCGATGCGGTGGATGACCGGGGCTACCTGACCAGCCCGATGGAGGAGATCCATGCCGGCCTGCAGGACGACGCCGACGAGGACCCGCTGGAACTGGACGAAGTGGAAGCGGTATTGCACCGGCTCCAGCATCTGGACCCGGCCGGCGTGTTTGCGCGGGATCTGCAGGAATGCCTGCTGATCCAGCTCAACCAGCTGCCAGCGGATACCCCCTGGCTGTCTCAGGCCCGGCTGGTGATTACCCACTACATCAATCTCCTGGGTAACCGCGACTACGCCCAACTGCTGCGAAGAAGCCGCCTGAAGGAAGATCAGCTGCGGGAAGTTCTTGCGCTGATCACCGGGCTGAACCCCCGGCCGGGCGATGTGATCGACCACGGCGAGCCGGACTACGTCATCCCCGATGTGATTGTCAGCAAACACCATGGCCGGTGGCGGGTGGAACTGAATCCGGAAATTGCCCCCCGCATCCGCGTCAATGCGAGCTATGCTTCTCTTATAAGGCGTGCGGACAGCAGCGCGGACAACACGTATCTGCGCGACCAGCTCCAGGAAGCCAAATGGTTCATCAAGAGCCTGCAGAGCCGGAACGAAACCCTGCTGAAGGTGGCCACCCGCATCGTGGAGCACCAGCAGGGCTTCCTGGACCAGGGTGAAGAGGCGATGAAGCCACTGATCCTGTCCGATATTGCCCAGGCGGTGGACATGCACGAATCCACCATTTCCCGGGTGACCACGCAGAAATACATGCACACGCCCCGGGGCATTTTTGAGCTGAAGTACTTTTTCTCCAGCCATGTCAGCACGGATGAAGGGGGTGAATGTTCCTCAACGGCCATTCGCGCGATGATCAGGAAACTGATTGCCGCGGAAACTCCCAAAAAGCCATTGAGTGACAGTAAAATTGCAGCCATGCTAGGAGAACAGGGCATCAAGGTGGCAAGACGCACCGTGGCCAAGTACCGGGAGGCGATGCATATTCCGCCTTCCAATGAACGCAAACGACTGGTGTAACAACAGGAGACGCCTATGCAACTCAATATTTCAGGCCATCACGTAGAACTGACTCCCTCCCTCAAGGATTATGTCACCGAGAAGTTCGATAAGCTGGAGCGCCACTTTGACCACATCTCCAATTGTCAGGTTACCCTGGAGGTCGAGAAGGTGCGCCAGATTGCGGAGGGGACTCTGCATGTCGCGGGTGGTGGTGAAATTCATGCAAAGGCCGAGAACGAGGACATGTATGCAGCGATCGATGCCCTGATCGACAAGCTGGATCGCCAGGTCCTCAAGCACAAGGAAAAGAACGTAGACCGGATGCACGGTAACGGACAACGTTAACAGTCCGCCTCCATGCGGTAATCCAATGGCGCTGCGGCACTTCGGGTGTCGCAGCCTTTTTTTTACGGAAATGCAGTCGATCCATGAGCGACACATCCCTGACCATAGACAACATCCTTGTACCGGAGCTGACCCTCTGCAGGGTGCCGGCATCAAGCAAGAAACGGGTTCTGGAGTTCATCGCTGAAAAGATCCACCAGCAAGACGAAACCCTCAGCGATACCCAGATTTTCAACAACCTGATTGCGCGGGAACGGCTTGGCAGTACCGGCATCGGCCAGGGGATTGCCATCCCCCACTGCCGGCTGGAAGGCCTCGACCGGGTGATCGGTGTGTTGATGACGCTGGAGGAAAGCGTCGAGTTCGATGCCATCGACAACCAGCCGGTGGACCTGGTCTTCGCGCTGATCGTGCCGAAAGAGGCCACCAGCGAACACCTGGAGCTGCTGAGCCAGCTGGCCGAGAAATTCAACGAGCGGTCCTTCTGTAACCGGCTCCGCGAGTGCGAGGATGCCCGGGCGCTGTACGAGCGCATGACAGCCGCCAGCGGCTGACCCCAACTGTACCGGAGGCAAACTGGCCATGAAGTTGATCATCGTGAGTGGCAGGTCAGGCTCAGGCAAGAGTACCGCGCTGCACGTACTGGAAGACCTGGGTTTCTACTGTATCGACAACCTGCCCATCGGGTTGCTGTTTCCGCTGACCCGGGAAGCGGCCGCCCAGGCAACCCCGGGCCGGCTGAACAAGATGGCGGTGAGCATCGATGCCCGGAACCTGTCCGGCGAACTCGCCAACTTCGAGGATATCTACAGCCAGCTCCAGGAAACCGGTATCACGGTGGAGATTATCTTCCTGGACGCGGATGAGCAGTCGCTGCTGCAGCGCTTCCACGCCACCCGCCGCAAGCACCCGCTGAGCGATGACAAGACCTCCCTCCGCGAAGCCATCACCAGCGAGAAGAAACTGCTCGAGCCGCTGTCCAAGCTCGCGGATCTCTACATCAACACCACCGGCATGTCGATGTACGAGCTGCGGGATCAGGTCAAGCAACGGGTGGTAGGCCGCAAGGAACAGGAACTGGCCCTGCTGTTCCAGTCCTTCGGCTTCAAGCACGGGGTACCGCTGGATTCCGATTACGTGTTCGATGTCCGTTGCCTGCCCAACCCATACTGGGACACCAGCCTGCGCAAGTATGTGGGTACCGACCAGCCGGTGATCGATTTTCTGGAGCGGGAGCCGGCCAGCCGCAAGATGGTCGATGACCTGATTGCGTTCCTGGACACCTGGCTACCCGGCTTCGCCGAAAGCAACCGCAGCTACATGACCATCTCCATCGGTTGCACCGGCGGTCAGCACCGCTCCGTGTACATCTGCGAGCAGCTGGGCAAGCATTTCCGCGAACACTACAACAACGTGCAGGTGCGCCACACCGAGCTGCCCCACCTGCAAGCCCGGGGAGAGGCCTGAATCACCATGATCCGCCGCCCCATCACTATTATCAACAAGCTCGGCCTGCACGCCCGCGCCACCGCCAAACTGGTGGCCACGGCCTCCGAGTTCGACAGCCAGGTCCGGATCGCCCGCAACGGCCGCGAGGTGGATGCCAAGAACATCATGCAGGTGATGATGCTCGCCGCCAGTCAGGGCACCGAGGTGGAACTGATTGCCGAGGGGCGGGATGAAGAAGAGGCCATTCGGGCGCTGGTGGCATTGATTGATGATTATTTCGGCGAAGGGGAATGACCCCAGAGGTTTTAACCCCCGTTTCACTCACCTGTAACGCCTAACTCCGCTATAATAAAGGCGTTTTCAGCGAGCAGGTGATTCATGACCGATATTCTGGAAAAAAGCCAGGCCAAGCAGCGTTTGCGCTCACTGAGTGAGGCGCTCGATAGTGGCGCCCTCAAGCAGGTTGCCCGCATCCTCAATGGCGGCCTGAGCCCCAGCGATATCGCCCACCTGCTGGAATCCTCCCCGCCCCGCCAGCGTGCCCTGCTCTGGAACCTGGTGGAGAAGGACCTGGAGGGTGAAGTCCTCCAGTACCTCAGCGATGACATCCGTAGTTACTTCCTGAGCCAGCTGAACGCCCAGGAACTGGCGGACATCATCGAGGATTTCGAGTCGGACGACCTTGCCGACTTGCTGCAGCAATTGCCGGACACGGTGATCCAGGAAGTCCTGGACACCATGGACGAGCAGGACCGGCTGCGGGTCGAGGAAGTGCTGTCCTATCCGGAGGACACCGCCGGCGGTCTGATGAACACGGACACCATCACGGTGCGCCCGGACATCAGCATCGACGTTGTACTCCGTTACCTGCGCCGGCACCGCAACCTGCCACCCATGACCGACAGCCTGATCGTGGTCAGCCGGCGGGACGATTTCATCGGGGTACTGCCCATTACCCGGATCCTGGTATCCAACCCGGCATCGACCGTGCGGGAAGTCATGGATACCGAGGTCGAACCCATTCCGGTGACCCTTTCCGACACCAAGGTAGCGACCCTGTTCGAACGCTACGACCTGATCTCGGCGCCGGTGGTCAACGAGGAAGGCCGGCTGCTCGGCCGTATCACCATCGATGACGTGGTCGACGTTATCCGGGAAGACGCCGACCACTCCCTGATGAGCATGGCCGGTCTGGACGAGGATGAAGACACCTTCGCCCCGGTCTGGAAAACCACCCGCCGCCGCGCTGTGTGGCTGGGGATCAACCTGGTCACCGCGTTTATCGCCTCGGCGGTGATCGGCCTGTTCGAGGCCACGATCAGCAAGGTGGTTGCCCTGGCGGTACTGATGCCGATCGTCGCCAGTATGGGCGGCATTGCCGGCAGCCAGACCCTCACCCTGGTGATCCGCGGCATGGCCGTGGGCCAGATCAGCGGCGCCAACGTGCGATGGCTGCTGAACCGGGAATTCTTTGTGGGCGCGCTCAATGGCCTCTTCTGGGCGCTGGTGGTGGCCACCGCGGCCGCCGCCTGGTTCCAGGACCTGCTGATTGGTGCCATTATCGCCGCCGCCCTGGTCATCAACCTTGTGGCGGCAGCGTTTGTTGGCACCATGTTGCCGCTGTTTCTCAAGTCGAGGAACATTGATCCGGCGCTGGCCGGGAGCGTGATTCTGACCACGGTGACGGACGTGGTGGGGTTTATGGCGTTTCTGGGGTTGGCGACGATTTTTTATGCGTGAGGGTTGCAACTGAACATGGGGTCAGATGAACAAGTTCATCAGACCCCTGAGTTGGACGCAGACCCCTGAGTTTGGCGCGATTATGGGGTCTGATGAAAGCCTTCATCTGACCCCGACTTAGGCTTTAGGTAGCAACTATGACTGATCACGAAGACGACGAATTCCAGGAAGACCTCGGTCCCAGCAAATCCCAGATCAAGCGGGAGATGCATGCCCTGCAGGAAGTGGGCAAGCGCATGCTGGATCTGAGCGACGACCAGCTCAACAGCCTGCCCATCAGCGATACCCTGAAAGCGGCCATCGTTGAATCCCGGCGAATTCGCAAACATGAGGCACGCCGGCGGCACCTGCATTACATCGGCAAGGTTATGCGTAACGAGGAAGACCCGGAAGCCATCGAGCGCGGCCTGGATGCCTTCGATTCCGGCAGCGCCGAGCATACCCGCCGTCACCACCTGGCCGAGCGCTGGCGCGACCGGATGGTGGCCGAGGGGGATTCGGCGGTGGGCGAGTTTATTGACTACTGCCCGTCGGCGGATATCCAGCACCTGCGCAACCTGGCGCGGAATGCGAAGCGGGATGCCGAGAAGGAGAAGAATACCGGGCAGGCGAAGAAGCTGTTTCGATATTTGCGGGAGTGTATTGACGAGGTTGAATAGAAAGAAGGTGGGGCCATCCCCCCCCCCAGGGGTCTGAAGAACGCTTTCTTCTGACCCCGTTTTCAGATGTGATCACGGAGTTTGACCTGAACATGGGGTCAGATGAACAAGTTCATCAGACCCCTGAGGTAAAATGAGATCCGGGAGTTTGGCCTGAACATGGGGTCAGATGAAGGTTTTCATCAGACCCCTGAGTCGGGGTTAGATGCCAAAATGGGGTCAGATGAACGAGTTCATCAGACCCCTGAGCTAGTCCCCTGCGTTAAACCAGCCTCCGGTGCTCCCACACCGGCATGTTCGCCCTCACCTGTTTCAGCCGCTCCATGTCCAGCTCGGCGGTAATCACGCCGGGGCCATCTTCTTCACGCTCGGCGGTGATCTTGCCCCAGGGGTCGCAGATGAGGGTGTGGCCGTAGGTGCGGCGGCGTTCGCTGTTCTGGCCGCCCTGGCCGGGGGCGATGACCCAGACCTGGTTCTCGATGGCCCGGGCACGGTTCAGGGCGTGCCAGTGAGCATCGCCGGTCTGCCAGGTGAAGGCGCTTGGCAGGCACACCCAGTCGGCACCCTGCTCCCGCAGGAGCCGGAACAGCTCCGGGAAGCGCAGGTCGTAGCAGATGGCCATCCCGAGCTTGCCCACCGGTGTATCCACGGTCAGCACCTGCTCCCCGGGCTCGAAGGTGTCCGATTCCCGATACTGGCCGTGGGCGTCGTCCACTTTGGCATCAAAGAGATGAATCTTGTCGTAACGGCCCACTTCCTGGCCCTGGTCGTCATACACCAGGCAGGTGGCCCTCACCCGGTCCTCGATATCGGTACCATCCGGTCTCTGTGCCAGCGGCAGGGAGCCACCGACAATCCAGATCCCGAGCTTCCGGGTCTGGGCTGACAGGAAATCCCGAATCACCGGCGTGTCGCCAGCCTCCGTGCGTCCGCAGTCGATCATATCGGCGGTGGACAGCACCGCGAAGTTCTCCGGCAACACCGCGACTTTCGCCCCCTGCCGGGCGGCTTCGGCCAGCAATCGTTCCGCTTCCTGCAGATTCGCCTCGATGTCCCGGGTACTCACCATCTGGATCGCGGCTACCCGCTGTTTCGCCTGTGTGGTCATAAAATCCTTCTCCGCTCGCACTATTCGCCGGTGTCGAAGACCCGGCGCAGGTCGACCTCGGGATTATCCCAGGTCCCGGTAACACTATAGGTGGCGCTGGTCAGTTTACTCAACGGGTCGCCCAGAACCTTGTCCAGCACGAACAGCGCGCCGCCGATCGGCGCTCCAGCCCCCATCAGCAGGGCCGCCAGCGGCAGGTTCTGGGTGAGAGGCAGCACCACTACCAGTCGCATGTCCAGGGTTTCCTCGGACAGGTCCGTAGTACCGCTGAGCTTGAACGCGCCGGAAGGGCCGACAATCTGCAACTCGGGATTCATGGTCACCAGGCCGTTGGTGATCCGGGCCTTGCCGGAAATGGCGTCGAAAGCCACGCCGCGCTCGTAAAGATCCGAGAAATCCAGTTGCAGTCGTCGCCAGAGGGTATCGGCGTTCAGCAAGTTGAAGACCCGGAACACCTGGGCGGTGCTGTTCTGCTCCAGGATGATCCCGTCATCGAGCCGCAGGCTTACGGTTCCGCTGACCTCCCGCATGGAGAAATCATCCGGTCGCCCGGGCCAGTCCAGATCCAGCTCGATATTGGTCTGCTGGTTTTCCAGGGGAATCTCAGTGCCGAACAATTGGTTCAGGTCGGTCAGGGCACCGCCTGTGACCGAGCCGGCAAAGCGGCTGACTTCCCGATCAGCAGCGATGCTCCAGGTCATCTCCCCCAAAAGGGTCAGGGAGTTCAGGCGGCCCTCGATGTCGTTGACCTTGAGCTGGAACGGCTCCGGGCGCAAAAGAAACTCCCAGGTTCCCAGGCTCTCGCCATTGAGCTGAAGGTCGGCGATGCTGACATCGATGTCCGGCCAGCTGCCCATATCCAGCGCCCGGAAGGCCTCCAGCTGTTCCTCGAGGGTCAGCAATTCAGGCTGGGCTTCCCGTTTCTCATCGTCGCGGACCAGTCTCAGCACCTCAAAATCGGCCTTGACCGGCTCGTCGCTGTCCGGAAGTACGACCCGGCCCACCGCGCGCTCGGAGCGGGTGCTCACTACCCAGCGATCATCCAGCTGCAACGCATTGATCGTGATATTCCTGAGGGTATGGGATCCCAGGTAAAGGTGGCCGAGGGTCAGGTCGAAACCGGTGTCTTGCCAGAGAAACTCAAAGCCCATCCGGTTCTCCCAGCTGCCCGCGATCCGGAGCCCCTGTTCAGCCTGAGGGTAGATGGTCGCCTCCAGCGGCGCCTGTTCTTCGGCGCTCTTGGCCAGTGGTTCCGGCCAGTCCACCGCAAGCCCCTCGAGATTGGAACGTACCTGGATACCGGAGGTGGTATCGGCCCCGACCGTCAACGCAGCGGAATAATCCAGAGTACCGTTGAGACCGAAACCGCTGTCAGTCTCCAGCCCGGCCTGGCGAAACACGTCCGGCACCGTGAGCTGCCCCTCCTGGCGAATGGCAAGGCCCTCTCCGTCCGAGCCCACACTGAGGCTGACCGCAACCGGGTCACCGAAGAACCGGGCCTGGATGGGGCCGCCCGAGAAGCCATCGACGGTATGATAGGTGAGACCCCCTGAGAGTTCGGTCCAGCTCAGATTGGCACCGGGATAGCGCACCGAGCCGTTAGAGGTCTGGACACGGGCCTGAACCACCGGTTCCCCGCCCTCGCCCAGGGGCAGCTCCAGTTCAAGGTCCAGGGCGTAGTCGCCTCCGTATTCCAGGCTCCGGGCCTCGGAGCCTGCCATCTCGCCCAACGGGCTGTTATCCATCCAGAAGGGTACGGCATCCCCGGGTACACGTGCCGCCGCATCGACATAAAGCCTTGCACCTTCATCGCCAGGAATCACCTTCACCCGGCTTGGATGGAGTTCCAGGCCGCCGGTCCGGCCAGATTCCAGCTTGACGTCCGTATTGCCATCCTGGATATCGACCCTGCCCCGCGCCGACGTCACTTCCGGCCAGCGTTCGTCGTAACGGACCGTCGCGTCCTCGAACGTGTACCACATGGACGACACGAACGACCCCCGGGGCGCATCGCGACCGATCTGGCCGTGGCCATAGTAGACCCCCTCGGTGATCCGGGCCTCGGTGATCGCTGTGGTCAGCCATTCATACAGGCCGGGATTTACAACCTTTGCCGGCACGAAATCCGCCAGCATCCCGGCTCGTCCATCCTCGACACCAATACGCAGACCGAGGTTGTCCTCACCCTCACGGTCCATGCGCAGATCAAAGGCACCGGTCAGGCTGGTGCTATCGCCGTAGCGCATCCGGATGTTATCGGAATACACCCGGGTGACGGGGCCGTCCAGCAGCCAGGCGACCGACCCCTGCACTTCCCGGAACGTCCAGTCGTCCCGGAACAGCCGGGGGAAGCCGAGGCTAACCGGCTCTCCGGAGGGTGCCAGTTCTACCAGGCCGGAATTGCGGCGCAGGGAGATCCTGCCATTCAGACCGGAGGCGCCCGGAGCGCCGCCGTGGGCCTGGACCCGGACGTCACGAAGCAGACCGGTGAGCTCGAATTCCGTCAGGTCACGGGCGGGCAGCCTCAGATGCACCCGATCCAGATAACCTGCAGGACGATAGTTCCGGAGCGCACGACCCGCTCGCTCCGGCAGTAGGGGCAGGACCGCAAGCAAGCGACGCAGGGGCCCGAGGGGCAGCGCATCCGCCACCACTTCGACATCCCCATCCTCCCGGGGCATCAGCCGTACACTGAAGGGCGGGACGGTAACGTCATTCCAGGTCCACTGGAGTTCCTGCAGATGGATCTCCCCCCGTGAAACCACAGCGGTGTTGCCGCTTTCGGCCCGGCGCCAGCCAAAACGGGCACTGATATTCTCGATCGGCGCAAGGGATTCGCTACCCACGCCAAGCTGCAGATAGGGTGTCCGTACCGACCCGTTTGCCTGCTGTAGCAGGCCATTCCGGAAGGTCAGCCACACCTGCCCGCCCAGATCGAATCCCTCCACCCTCAGGGTTCGCCATTGATACTCGTCGATCAGGCCATCGAACAGCCGGCCGGAATCCACGTCCAGGTACAGCTGGCCGGTAAAGTCGCCACGGAAGAAGTGCCGCCCGACCAGGCTGAAACTGGCCAGCTGCTGGGTGGTGCCAGGTTGCATAGCGCGCCCGGAAGCCCGGAACAGCCCGCGGCGGTAGACCAGATCCAGCTGGGGGATCTCGAGATGGCGCAGCTGGCCCTGGTTGTCACGGATCGCCAGATTGACACGGGTGAGTTTGACGTAGGGATCGGACAGCCAGCGCCCCGCCAGCTCAAGCCACTCCTGGAACTGGTTCCGGGCAGGCGCAGGCAATTCCGCTCCCTCGACTCCTACCTCGCCATCAGGGGTCTGATTGAGAGTCAGCTCCAGACCATCAGCCTCGAAGGCTTCGAAAACTACCCGGAATCGGAACAGGGAAGCGAGGAAATCGAGGCGGATCCGGAAGTGTTGCAGGCGAACCACGTAGTCCCCCGTGCCGGGCTCGATGATGTCGATATTCCGCGCCAGCAAGGTAGGATCCAGCCAGTTCCAGCGGGCATCGAGACCACCGATCTCCACCTGTTTGCCGGTGCGTGCAGAGAGCTCGCTTTCCAGGTCGTCCCGGAAGCTGTCAATATTCTGGGTCAGTTGCCGACCAATGCCCGCGTACAGAGCGAACAGCAAAAGCACCGCCAACAGGGACCACCACACCAGGCTCGAGAGCCGTGCAGCGAGGCGTACCGGCCGACTTTCGGGGGGCAGGTCCGGTAACCGCGGCCCGTGATCGCCTGAGGACATGGATTCCGTTACTCCCCGGGCCGGCAACCTGCGCGGGCGTCAGAGCAACACAACATCGTACTGCTCCTGGCTGTAGAAAGGCTCCACCTGGAAGCGGATGGTCTTGGCAATGAATGTCTCAAGGTCGGCCACGTTGTCGGACTCTTCGTCCAGCAACCGGTCCACCACTTTCTGGGCGGCCATTACCAGGTAACTCTCGGCATCGTAGGCCCGGTTGACCCGGAGGATTTCCCGGAAGATCTCGTAACACACCGTCTCGGCCGTTTTCAGGAAGCCCCGGCCGTCACACACCGGGCAGGGTTCGCACAAAACCTGGCCCAGGCTCTCGGTGGTGCGTTTGCGGGTCATTTCCACCAGACCCAGTTCCGACACACCGGTGATCTTGGTCTTGGCGTGGTCCCGTTCCAGCATCTTCTCCAGCATGCGGTGGACCTGGCGCTGGTGCTCGGAATCCTCCATATCGATGAAGTCGATGATGATGATGCCACCGAGGTTACGCAGCCGCAGCTGACGGCTGATAGCCCGGGCCGCTTCCAGATTGGTCTTGAAGATGGTTTCTTCCAGGTTCCGGTGGCCCACGAACGCGCCGGTGTTGATGTCGATGGTAGTCATCGCCTCGGTCTGGTCGATGATGACGTAACCGCCCGATTTCAGCTGAACCTTGCGGCTCAGGGCCTTCTGGATCTCATCCTCCACCGAGTACAGATCGAAGATCGGACGTTCGCCGGGATAGTACTCCACCATGTCGGCGAACTCGGTGACAAATTCCTGGACGAACTCCATCACCCGCTGATAGCTCTCCCGGCTGTCGATCCGGACCTTCTCGGTCTGGGGTCGCACCAGGTCGCGGATGGTACGGATGAACAGCGGCAGATCCTGGTACACCACCGCCGGGGCCTGCACCTTGGCGATGCGCTCCTGGATGGAATGGCTGAGCCGGTGCAGGTACTTCATGTCACCGATCAGGTCCTCGGCCGGGGCGGCCTCGGCGGCGGTCCGGATGATGTAGCCGCCCGTCACATCGGAGCTTTCTGCAGAGGCTTCCTCTAGCAGGGTCTTGAGACGCTCCCGCTCGTTGTCATCCTCGATGCGCTGGGAGATGCCGATGTGACTGACCCCCGGCATGAACACCAGGTATCGGGACGGTATCGACAATTGTGTGGTGAGGCGGGCGCCCTTGGTGCCAATGGGATCCTTGGTCACCTGCACTACCAGGGACTGACCTTCCCGCAGCAAGGTGCGGATATCCGGGACGGTTTTGGGACCATCGGTCAGTTCCTCGGCCCCGGACTGGCCGGTGATCACGTCCGAGGCGTGGATAAAGGCGGCGCGCTCCAGGCCAATATCGACGAACGCGGCCTCCATGCCCGGCAGCACGCGGACAACCTTGCCCTTGTAGATGTTGCCCACGATGCCCTTGCGGCTGGTGCGCTCGATGTAGGCCTCCTGCAACATGCCGTTTTCCACCAGGGCGACCCGGGTTTCCACCGGCGTAACGTTGATCAGGATTTCTTCACTCATTCTTGGCTCTCCAGACTGCTTGGCCAGTTCGTCCATACCGGGAAGCCGGCCTGAGCCAGAAGTTCGGCGGTCTGCTGCAACGGCAGTCCAACCACGGCGCTGTAACTTCCCCTGAGTTCCTTCACAAAAATACCACCAAGACCCTGGATTCCATAACTTCCGGCCTTATCCATGGGCTCTCCACTGGCAACATAGGCGTTGATCTCGTCCCCGCCAAGTTTCCGGAACTGCACGTCGGTGACCACCAGGCAGGACCGACATTGCCCGCGGTGTGCCAGCGCCACCGCGGTCATCACCTGATGAACCTCGCCCGAGAGCCGCGCCAGGGTGGCGCAGGCATCGGTCCGGTTCACCGGCTTACCCAGGATCTCGCCGTTGAGGACGACCGACGTATCGGAACCGACCACCAGTGCCTCCGGGTAGTCGGCGGCCACCGCCAGGGCTTTTTCCCGGGCCAGGCGCTCGACGTAGGCTTCGGCCGACTCGGCCGGTTCCGGGGTTTCGTCCACATCAGCCGGCCGGGTTGTGAAGTCCAGTCCAATCTGTTTCAGCAGTTCCGCCCGGCGCGGTGAGGCGGAGGCAAGAATCAGGTGCGACATCGCTAACCCAGTTTCCGGTTGATGTTATCAAGGAGTACACAGACCACCGGCCAGATCAGGGCACTGGTCGCAGCCGGCCAGAGGTAACCGAACCCGGCATCCCCTTCGGCCCCGAGCAGCTGTTTGATGAAATGCACCAGCATCTGGTTGATACCCAGCAGCAGGAACACCATCAGACATTGCTGGGGCATGGGGTACATGCGCAGGCGCTGGTGGATGGTCAGCACCAGGAAAGCAATCAGGCCCATAGCCAGGGCATTCACGCCCAGGGGCGTCGCCTCCAGCACATCCAGCAGCAGGCCCAGGAACCAGGCCAGGAGAATGCCGAACTGGGCGGGCGCCCGGAAGGTCCAATAAAACACTACCAGACCCAGCCACTCGGGACGGAACTCGAACCAGCCCACCGGAAACAGGGAGATGCTGAGCACCAGAGCCAGTACCGCGGAAAGCACGAAGATCGGATAACTGATTACCGACAACATCAGCTGTCCTCCCCGGATTCAGGAGCCTGGCCGGCGGTTTCTTCCGGCTCCCCGGTCTCGGGCGGGAATACCGCCAGCACCAGGCGACTCTGGTTCAGCTCAGCCTTGGGCGTGGCCTGGATGGACACAAAGGGCTCGCCAGGCTCCTTGTTGATTCGTGACACCTCTGCCACCGGATAACCCCGGGGGAAGCGGCCACCAAGTCCGGAACTGACCAGCAGGTCGCCTTCGCGGATATCGGCGGTGTCCGGTACATGCACCAGTTCCAGCGCATCGGGATCGCCGGTGCCGAGCAGGACTGCCCTCAGGCCGTTGCGGACCACTTCCACCGGCACGGCGTGGCTGCTGTCCGAAACCAGCAACACCCTGGAGGTGATCTGACTGGCCTGCACCACTTGGCCCATCAGGCCGTGGGCATCGAGGATCGCCTGACCCGGACTGACGCCATCACTCAGGCCCTTGTTGATGATGACTTCATGGGAGAAGGGATCGGGCGAGACGCCGACCACCTCGCCGACAATGACGCGGTCGTCCAGCACTTCAGAGGAGTTCATCAACCGGCGCAGCTCGTTATTTTCAGAGGCCAGTGCCGCGTACTTGAGGGCGCGGCGCTCGAGGATAAGCAGGCGGGCGCGAAGGTCTTCGTTTTCCTGCTGAAGGTCTTCTTTAGACACGAAAAGACCGGAAAACCAGTCGCTGAATTCGTAGGGGGCGTTGCCCAGCCAGTACACGGGGGCAAGACCGGTGGCAATGGTACTGCGCACCGATGAGAGCTTGTCAAAACGAGCATCGGCAACGATTAACGCTGCCGATACCAGTATGAT
Organism: Marinobacter pelagius; assembly: GCF_003315345.1. Lineage (GTDB taxonomy): Bacteria > Pseudomonadota > Gammaproteobacteria > Pseudomonadales > Oleiphilaceae > Marinobacter > Marinobacter pelagius_A. Next base: position 30,446 of record NZ_QNRO01000016.1, on the reverse strand, counting down.
CAGGAAGAGTCTGAACCCCGGTACGGGGCCCTGGACAAAGATGGTTTTAATGGCCAGTCCTCCCCACGGGCTTAGCCCTCCTGGGAGAACATTCCGATGCCACCGCGATCAATGACTTCCAGTGCCTTACCGCCACCGCGGGCGACGCAGGTCAGCGGGTCTTCGGCGATGATCACCGGCAGACCGGTCTCTTCACTGATGAGTTTGTCCAGGCCGCGCAGCAGGGCACCACCACCGGTCAGCACAATGCCGCGCTCGGCGATGTCGGAGGCCAGTTCAGGCGGTGACTGCTCCAGGGCGCTTTTGACGGTCTGAACGATCTGGGCCAAAGATTCCTGCAGCGCGTCGAGGATCTCTTCGCTGTTCAGGGTGAAGGCCCGGGGTACGCCTTCGGCCAGGTTGCGGCCGCGCACGTCGATCTCGCGGACTTCCAGGCCTTCGTAGGCACAGCCGATCTCGTGTTTGATGCGCTCGGCGGTGGAGTCACCGATCAGGCTGCCGTAGTTGCGGCGCACGTAGGTGACGATGGCTTCGTCGAACTTGTCACCACCGACCCGTACGGATTCGGCGTAGACGATGCCGTTGAGAGAAATAATGGCGATTTCGGTGGTGCCACCGCCGATATCAACAATCATGGAGCCACTGGCTTCTTCGACCGGCAGGCCGGCACCGATGGCGGCGGCCATGGGCTCTTCGATCAGGAATACTTCCCGGGCACCGGCGCCGAGTGCGGATTCACGGATGGCCTTGCGTTCCACCTGGGTGGATTTGCTGGGCACACACACGAGCACTCGCGGGCTCGGGGTGATGAAGCTGTTCTCGTGCACTTTGTGGATGAAGTGCTGGAGCATTTTTTCGGTGACGACGAAGTCGGCGATCACACCATCTTTCATGGGGCGTATGGCGGTGATGTTGCCCGGTGTACGGCCGAGCATGCGCTTGGCTTCGGAGCCGACGGCGGCGACCATTTTCTGGGAACCACTCGTGCGGATGGCAACCACGGATGGCTCGTTCAGGACGATACCCCGCTCTCGCACATATATAAGGGTGTTCGCGGTGCCCAGGTCGATGGACAGGTCGCTGGAGAAGATGCCTCGGAGTCTTTTGATCAACATTCGTGTAGTTTCAACCTGAGAGTTGCGGTTGCGAAAAGAATGCGGCAACTTTAGCAGTGAGCACCTACTCAGGCAAGGCGCCATCGGGGCCCCAGCCTTACCATTGTCACATTTTCCGAATTGTTTCAGGCCCTCCCGCGATTGTTCGAATCTGTTACCATATCGGGCTTACTCTTTTGGCTTGGGTGCAGGTATTCGGGTTTCGGTGCAGGGGCACTTGGGGCAGGGCTTCCCAAAACACGCTACGAGCACGTCCATGTGCGCTTGTTTCGGGCCGTCCATGGCCCTCAACAGTTTTGGGAAGCCCTGCCCCAAGCGCCCCCCGGTTACCGGGTGGCCGCATCACACCACTCAATTTTATTAAATTGTTTTCATTTATCTGGGAGGCAATGTGAGCATTTCCCGCGAGGACATTGAAAAAGTTGCCGTGCTCGCCCGCATCAAAGTGGACGACGAGCAGGTTTCGGCGCTGGAGAAGGATCTGGGTAATATCCTGGATCTGGTGGATCAGCTGAGTGCCGCGGATACCGATTCCGTGGAACCGATGGCACACCCACTCGATGCGGTCCAGCGGTTGCGGCCGGATGAGGTGACCGAGACGAATCAGCGGGAAGCGTTCCAGGCGATCGCGCCGGCGACCGAGGACGGTCTGTATCTGGTTCCGAAGGTTATTGAGTGAGCCCGGACGGGAACCAATCATCGGACTATCTGACGACCAGCGATTTCAGGATTCATCATGCATAACAAGTCTGTAGCAGAGCTTTCCCGCGAGCTGGAGAGTGGCAAGATTTCCAGTGTGGAGCTGACCCGGCAGTTCCTGGACCGTCTGAAACAGGAGGACGGCAAGTACAACAGCTTTATTACCATCACCGAAGAGCAGGCGCTGGCCGAGGCCAAGGCCGCTGACGAGATGCGGGCGGCTGGCAAGGCGACGGCCTGGACCGGGGTGCCTTTTGCCCACAAGGATATTTTCTGCACCAACGGGGTTCGCACCACCTGTGGCTCGAAGATGCTGGAGAATTTCGTGCCGCCGTACGATGCGACGGTGACGGCGCGGTTCCGGCAAGCGGGTGCGGTGTGTCTGGGTAAGACCAATATGGACGAGTTCGCCATGGGCTCGTCCAACGAGTCCAGCTATTTTGGTGCGGTGACCAACCCGTGGGGCCTGTCTTCCGGGCAGAAGCGGGTACCGGGTGGTTCGTCCGGCGGCTCGGCGGCAGCGGTCGCGGCGCGTCTGGTGCCGGCGGCTACGGCAACTGATACCGGCGGTTCGATTCGTCAGCCGGCGGCGCTGTGTGGCGTGACGGGCCTGAAGCCGACCTATGGTCGGGTGTCCCGGTACGGCATGATTGCCTTTGCCTCGTCCCTGGATCAGGGCGGTACTATCGCCAGGAGCGCAGAAGATAATGCGCTGATGCTGAACGTTATGGCGGGGTTTGATCCGAAGGATTCCACGTCCATCGATCGCGAGGTGCCCGATTACACTGCGACCCTGAACGAACCGTTGAAAGGCCTGAAGATCGGTCTGCCGAAGGAGTACTTCACGGATCAGCTGTCTCCGGCCATGGAAGAGCAGGTTCGTAATGCGGTGAAGGAATACGAGAAGCTGGGCGCGACGGTGAAGGAAGTGTCCCTGCCGAACGCGAAGCTGGCGATTGCGGCTTATTATGTGATCGCGCCGGCGGAGGCTTCGGCCAACCTGTCCCGGTTTGACGGTGTTCGTTACGGCTATCGCTGCGAGGACCCGAAGGATCTGATGGATATGTATACCCGCACCCGCGCCGAAGGTTTCGGGGCGGAGGTGAAGCGGCGGATCCTGGTGGGCACCTATGCCCTCTCCCACGGTTACTACGATGCCTATTACCTGAAGGCCCAGAAGGTACGGCGGCTGATCCAGCAGGATTTCGCCAATGCCTTCAAGGAAGTGGATGTGCTGATGAGCCCCACCTCCCCGTCTCCAGCCTTCATCCAGGGTGAAAAGACGAACGATCCGGTGACCATGTACCTGGAGGACATTTTCACCATCGCGATCAACCTCGCGGGCCTGCCGGCCATGTCGGTGCCGGCCGGGTTTGTCGACGGCTTGCCGGTTGGCCTGCAGATTATCGGCGACTACTTCGCCGAGGCCCGGCTGCTGAATGCCGCCCACCAGTTCCAGCAGGTGACCGACTGGCACCAGCGTGAACCGAAATAAGCCCGAGAGAGGAGACGAACACATGCAGTGGGATATCGTGATCGGGCTGGAAATTCACGTTCAGCTCGCCACCAAGACCAAGATCTTTTCCGGCTCCAGCACCGCTTACGGTGCCGAGCCCAACACCCAGGCCAACGCCGTTGACCTGGCTATGCCGGGCACCCTGCCGGTACCGAACGAGAACGCCTTCCGCTATGCGGTGATGTTCGGTCTGGCCGTGAACGCCGAAATCGGCCGCCGCTCCATGTTCGAGCGGAAGAACTACTTCTACCCGGATCTGCCCAAGGGCTACCAGACCACCCAGCTGGAGCAGCCGATTGTTGGCCCGGGTTACGTCGACGTCGATCTGGCGAACGGTGAGACCAAGCGTGTGCGCATCCACCACGCCCACTTGGAAGAGGACGCCGGCAAGTCCCTGCACGAGGACTACCACGGCATGTCCGGCATCGACCTGAACCGGGCCGGCACTCCGCTGATCGAGGTGGTCACCGAACCGGACATGAACAGCGCCGAGGAAGCGGTGGCATTCGCGAAAAAGCTGCACAGCCTTGTGACCTCACTGGGCATCTGTGACGGCGACATGTCCCAGGGCTCCATGCGGTTCGACGTCAACATCTCCCTGAAGCCCAAGGGCTCGGACCAGCTCGGCACCCGGACCGAAACCAAGAACCTGAACTCCTTCCGGTTCATGGAACAGGCCATCGCCCACGAAGTGGAGCGGCAGATGGACATCCTGGAAGACGGCGGCCGCATCATCCAGGAAACCCGCCTGTACAACGGTGACCGGGACGAGTCACGCTCCATGCGGACCAAGGAGGAAGCCAACGACTACCGTTACTTCCCCTGCCCGGACCTGCTGCCGGTGGTCATTGACGACGACTTCATCGAAGACGCCCGCAGCCGCCTGCCGGAACTGCCGGACGCCCGCAAGGCCCGCTTCAAGGAACAGTATGGTCTGAACGACTACGACGCCGGCCTGCTCTCCGGTGACGCGAAGCTGGCTGCGTTCTTCGAGGAAGCTGCTGCACATGGTAAGGACGCAAAACTGGCGGCCAACTGGATCCAGGGCGAGTTTTCTGCCCGTCTGAAGGCCGAGGATAAGTCCGTGGCCGAATCACCGATCACCGGCGCGCAGCTGGGCGATCTGGTGGTGCGCATTGCCGATAACACGGTGTCGTCTGCCGGCGCCAAGAAGGTGTTCGAGGCGCTGTGGACCGGCGAGAATGACAATGTGGATGCCATCATCGATGCCAAGGGCCTGAAGCAGGTGTCTGACACCGGTGCCCTGGAGGCCATGGTAGACGAGGTTCTGGCGGGCATGCCGGATCAAGTGGCGCAATACCAGAATGAGGAAGATCCCAAGAAGCGCAAGAAGATGCTTGGTGGCTTTATGGGGCCCCTGATGAAGGCTTCCAAAGGCCAGGGGAACCCGAAGCTCTTTAACGAGATTCTTGTTAAGAAGCTTGGGGGGTAAACCGTTGGCTCTGGGTCGTGGCTTTTTGTTGCGGCCCTAGCCTTTTGGTTTGGGGGGAGGCCTTGGCAAGAGGCTTCTCCCAAAAACCGCTACGAGCACGTCCATGTGCGCTTGTTTCAGGCCATCCCTGGCCTTCAACATTTTTGGGAGAAGCCTCCTGCCAAGGCCCCGGACAATCGCGAATATTTCTGACACTGCCGGCCTGACTATGCCCGTCGCCCAGATCAGCGCGGGTGGGGACGGCTTTCCAAAACTGTGCGGAGCCATGGATGGCGGAGCCCAAGCGTCACAGGGACGTGCCGCAAGGAGCGTGTTTTGGAAAGCCGTCCCCACCCGTGCGTGAACTCCCAGCCCGAAAGGCTAGGAGCCCAAGTCAAAACCAATCAAACAAGCCGACCCCACAGATCGTGCTCATCAGCATGCTCGACAACGGCCTGAACGATTTGACCAGGAACCAGGTCGGTTTCGCCGTTGAGGTAAACCATGCCGTCAATCTCCGGCGCATCCGCCTTGGAACGACCGATGGCACCTTCCTCGTCCACTTCGTCGATGAGAACGTCGATGGTCTTGCCGATCTTGGCCTGCAGCCTCGCTGCTGAAATCTCGGCCTGCTTGGCCATGAAACGGGCCAGACGCTCTTCCTTTACTTCCTCCGGGACCGCACCTTCCAGCTCGTTGGCTTTGGCACCTTCCACCGGACTGTAGGTGAACGCGCCCACGCGGTCGAGCTGGGCTTCGTCCAGCCAGTCCAGCAGGTACTGGAAGTCTTCCTCGGTTTCGCCCGGGAAGCCGACGATGAAGGTGGAGCGGATGGTCAGTTCCGGGCAGATTTCCCGCCACTTCCTGATGCGCTCCAGAGTCTTGCTGTCGTGGGCCGGACGTTTCATGGCCTTGAGGACTTTCGGGCTGGCGTGCTGGAACGGGATGTCCAGGTACGGCAGGATTTTGCCTTCGGCCATCAGCGGGATGATGTCGTCGACGTGCGGGTAGGGGTAAACGTAGTGCAGGCGTACCCAGACGCCCAGCTCACCCAGGGCTTCGCACAGGGCCTGCATTTTGGTCTTGAGCGGGCGGCCCTGCCAGAAGCCGGTGCGGTACTTGATATCCACGCCGTAGGCGGAGGTGTCCTGGGAGATGACCAACAACTCCTTGACGCCGGCATCCACCAGGCGCTTGGCTTCGTCCATCACGTCACCGATCGGGCGGCTGACCAGGTCGCCGCGCATGGACGGGATGATGCAGAAGGTGCACCGATGGTTACAGCCTTCGGAAATCTTCAGGTAGGCATAATGCCGCGGAGTCAGCTTGATGCCCTGGGGCGGAACCAGCTCCACGAAGGGGTCGTGTTCTTTCTTCGGGGGCACGTACTGGTGGACGGCGCCGACGACTTCTTCGTAGGCATGGGGGCCGGACACGGCCAGCACGCCGGGGTGGGTTTCGCGGATCTTGTCCGCTTCCACACCCATGCAGCCGGTGACGATGACCTTGCCGTTTTCGTTGATGGCCTCGCCGATGGCGTCCAGGGATTCCTGCTTGGCCGCGTCGATGAAGCCGCAGGTGTTGACGACGACAATATCGGCATCGTCGTAGGTGGGCACCACATCGTAGCCGTCCAGGCGAAGCTGGGTCAGGATGCGCTCGGAGTCCACCAGGGCTTTCGGGCAACCAAGGCTGATGAAGCCTACTTTGCCGCCGGCAGCGGCTGTTTCAGTTTTGTCGGTCATAGCGTCTACAGGAATTCCCGGAGCGGTATATCGCCCCTGCAATGAATGAAAGCGCGTAGTTTACCCCACGACAGCGCCGGACTGCAGCCGGGCCGGTGGAATCTACGGATCCGGTGCCAGAATTTTGACGTCGAGCGCAGAACGATTTCACAAATCTGTCAAGATTTGCGCCAGGCGTCTTGCTGTTCACATTTTAAACACATAGAATCTTGAGCGCTTAAGTGTTTTTTCTGGAAGGATTTTATGGGAAAGGCAGCCTCTTTTAAGACCAATCAGGCCAGAAGAGTAAGAATGAAAACAACAGCCGCAAAACCCAACCTGCGCAACCAGCAGCGCGTTGATGTCTCTACGGATATCACCATTGAAAAACCTGATGGTGAATGCCTCACCTGCTCGGTCGCCAACCTCTCCCGCAGCGGCGTGATGATTTCCTGCACTGAAGAAACCGTAAAGCAGCTCATACCCGACCGGAAAGTGCCCGCTCCGGGACACTGGATTCCGGTAAAAACCCGGTTCGCCGTACCTGTATTGCCCACCCAACCGGTTTCCGTGATTGCCGAAGGCAGCATCGTCAACATGCGCCGGATTGCGCGGGATGAATTCCATCTCGGCATCCAGTTCGCCGAATTCGAAGGTAACGGTTTCGACTACCTGGACCGCTACGTCTCGAAACTCCTGGCCGACAGCCGCAAGCCTGCAGAGGCTTGAGGGCACCATTCCGGACCACGCAAGGCACGGATGAACGCTATATTTTTATAGCTTGATATTCTAGTTGCACTTCTTTTTATGCCATTGCCGGCTTGTTATAGTTGCAGAACGTAACTGCACAGCCACCTATGCCCTGCGTCGGCAATGGATGATCATGACCACATATAACCTCACGCACCTGAAACAGCTGGAAGCGGAAAGCATCCACATTATCCGGGAAGTGGCCGCCGAGTTTGATAACCCGGTGATGCTCTACTCGATCGGGAAAGACTCCGCCGTGATGCTGCACCTGGCCCGCAAGGCGTTCTATCCGGGCAAGCCCCCCTTCCCCCTGATGCACGTGGACACCACCTGGAAATTCCGGGACATGATCGAGTTCCGGGATCGCAAGGTGAAGGAGTATGGCCTCGACCTGATCGTGCACATCAACGAGGAAGGTGTGAAGCAGGGCATCGGCCCGTTCACCCACGGCAGCGCCAAGCACACCGATGTGATGAAGACCCAGTCCCTGAAGCAGGCCCTGGACAAGTACAAGTTCGATGCCGCGTTCGGTGGTGCCCGCCGGGATGAGGAGAAATCCCGTGCCAAGGAGCGGGTGTATTCTTTCCGGGATGAACATCACCGCTGGGACCCAAAGAACCAGCGTCCCGAGCTGTGGAACATCTACAACGGCAAGATCAACAAGGGCGAAAGCATCCGTGTATTCCCGCTCTCCAACTGGACCGAGCTGGATATCTGGCAGTACATCTACCTGGAGAACATCGAGATCGTACCCCTGTATTACGCCGCCAAGCGGCCGGTGGTGGAACGCGACGGCACGCTGATCATGGTGGACGACGACCGCATGCCCCTGAAGGAAGGTGAAGAGCCGATGATGAAATCGGTGCGCTTCCGCACCCTCGGCTGCTACCCGCTGACCGGCGCCATTGAATCCGAAGCAGACACCCTGCCGGAGATCATCCAGGAGATGCTGCTGGCCACCAGTTCCGAGCGCCAGGGCCGGGTCATCGACCATGACTCCGCCGGGTCGATGGAGCAGAAGAAGCGGGAAGGCTACTTCTAGGAGTTGAACATGGGGTCAGATGAAAGCCTTCATCTGACACAGACTTAGCGCCTGATCCGACCCCAGGGGTCTGAAGAACTGGTTCTTCTGACCCCGAGTTAGCGCCGGACTCCGAGTTGCAGCCATGAAGATGGGGTCAGAAGAACGAGTTCTTCAGATCCCGGAGTTGAAATGAAAATGGGGTCAGATGAACGTTTTCATCTGACCCCGACTTTACCCAAAAGGGTTCCAAGCATGTCTCACACCTCAGATCTTATCGCCGAAGACATCCAGGCCTATCTGAAACAGCACGAAAACAAGGAACTGCTGCGCCTGCTCACCTGCGGCAGCGTCGATGACGGCAAGAGTACCCTGATCGGGCGCCTGCTGCACGACACCAAGATGATCTACGAAGATCACATGGCCAGCCTGAAGAGCGACAGCGCGAAGATGGGCACAACCGGCGAAAAACTGGACCTTGCCCTGCTGGTGGACGGCCTGCAGGCCGAGCGGGAACAGGGCATCACCATTGATGTCGCCTATCGCTATTTCTCCACCGATAAGCGCAAGTTCATCATCGCCGACACCCCGGGCCATGAGCAGTACACCCGCAACATGGCCACCGGTGCGTCCACCGCGCAACTGGCGATCCTGATGATCGACGCCCGCTACGGGGTACTTACCCAGACCCGTCGGCATTCCTACATCGCCTCCCTGCTCGGCATCCGGCACATCGTCGTGGCGGTGAACAAGATGGACCTGGTGGATTTCAGTGAGGAGCGGTTCAACGAAATCAAGGACAACTACCTGGCCTTTGCCGCCAAACTGGGACTGAAGGACATCCGTTTCGTACCGATTTCCGCCCTGGAAGGCGACAACGTGGTGAACAAGAGCGAGAACACGCCCTGGTTCACCGGCCAGCCCCTGATGGAAATCCTGGAAACCGTCGAAGTCTCCCGGGACAAGAACCTGGAGCATTTCCGCTTCCCGGTCCAGTACGTCAACCGCCCAGACCTCGATTTCCGGGGCTTCTGCGGCACCATCGCCTCCGGCGTTATCCGCCCGGGCGACAAGGTCATGGCCCTGCCGTCCAGGCGTACGAGCAAGGTAAAGGAGATTGTGACCTTCGATGGCAAGCTCGAGGAGGCCTATATCGACCAGGCCGTCACCCTGACCCTGGAAGACGAGATCGACGTCAGCCGGGGCGACATGCTGGTGCAGGTGGAATACGAGCCGGAAGTGGCCAATCGGTTCAATGCCAACATCGTGTGGATGACCGACGCGCCGCTGGAAACCGGGCGCCTGTATGACATCAAGCTCGGCCCAACGTTCACCTCCGGGACGGTCAAGAAGATCCACCACCAGACCGACGTGAACACCCTGGAGCAACAGGCCAGCCCGAGCCAGCTGGCGCTGAATGAGATCGGTCTGTGCGAACTGACCCTGAACCAGCCGATTGCCTTCGATGCCTACCAGCGCAACCATGCCACCGGCAGCTTCATCGTTGTCGACCGCCTGACCAACGTGACTGTCGGAGCGGGCATGATTGCCGGCCTCGCAGACGGTGCCGAATCCCTGGATCCGGTGACCGCGGAAGAACGGGAGCGTCGCCTGGCCCAGAAGCCTGTCATTATTGCCTGCAACGGCAAGCAGGCACCGGCGCTGGCCCTGGCGGTCGAGCGCGCCCTGTTCGACCAGGGTAAGACGGCCGTGGTACTCAGCGAAGAGAATGCCGGAGACACCGACGAGCGCCGCCGGACGGCGCAGTTGCTAACCGCCCACGGGCTGGTTGCGATTGCCGTGAACCTGGGGACTGATATTGCCAATGCGGCGGTGAGCGCGGACTCCGCGGAGGAGATTCCGGGGGCGGTCAGTGAGTTGGTACAGGGCCTGGTTCGGAGTAAGCGGATCTAAACAGGGGTCAGATGAAAGCGTTCATCTGACCCCGACTTCACCGCAAGCTCCAGGTGGCAGTCCCGGGGGTCTGGCCCCCTCAGGGGTCTGAAGAAAACCTTCTTCTGACCCCAAGTTCACACCACCCTCACCGCTTCCTCCATCAAGTTGCTACAATGCAGAGCCCCGAGCGCGTACCGCCCTCGGGGCTTTGTCGTTCATCAACCGGGGAACAACACGCATGGCCATCAAACACCTACGCACCGCCTTTGCCAGCCAGTACCAGCCGGGGCAGCCCGCGCGCCTCAACAGCGGCGAGGCCCTGCAGGAACCCGGTGGCGATTACGAGGCCCTGCACAAACAGATGAAGCGCCTGTTCAACAGCAAACCGGGTAAAAAGTACGGCCGCTTCTCCGAAGACCTGGGCGAGTGCCCGTTCAGCAGCTGGCTCAAGGATTACCGGGAAGACAAACAGAGCTTCGGCGCCATGACCGACCGCCTGTTCGGCCAGTGGCAGGAGCTGCTCACCGGCTGCCAGGAAGAGTTCGACGGCCACCTGATGATCGTCCACGAAGCCCTGGCCGACGCCGAGGTGGTCTACCTGCTGATCCTTGAGACTGACAGCGCCATGCGCTTTGACGGCAACCAGGTTCTGGACGCCACCGACGTGCTCAGCCTGTCACGCCTGAACCTGGCCGTTCGCATCGAACTGGATGACTGGCTGGGCGAAAACGGCAGTGAAAACTACCTCACCCTCGTCCACGGCCGCGGCACCGGCGAGCCCGGAGAACTGTTCATCCGGTTGTGCGGCTTCACCAACAACGTGGACGTGGAAAAGGAAACCATGACCTTCCTCGACGCCGTGGAAGCCTTCGCCAAAACCTCCGAGCCGGAGAAGGCGGGCGAAGTCCGCTCCCGCGCCTACGAATTCTGCAAGGAACAGCACGCCCTGGGCGAACCGGTGGAGATCGAGGCCCTGTCCGGGTATCTGGATGAGAACGAGCCCCAGCGATTCAAGGAATTCGCCAGCCAGAATGCTGAAGTGCCGGAAACCGGGGTGTTGCATCCGGACCATCGTAAGGTGAAGAAACTGGTGCGTATTGCCGGGTCTGGTGGTGGGATGAGTGTGTCGTTTTCCTCGGACCTGGTTAACCAGGCGGTCTATTACGACCGGGACAAGGATGCGCTGACCATTACGCGGCTGCCGAAGGCGTTGCGGGAGCAGTTGCAGCGGTATCTGGAGGCTCGGGAGGAGTGAAGGTGGCGGTGAACGTGAACATGGGGTCTGAAGAACACTTTCTTCTGACCCCTTTTTAGCGGTGGAGTATGAACTTGAAAATGGGGTCAGATGAAAGCTTTCATCAGACCCCGGAGTCGTATCGCAGCTTTGGCAGTTAGGTCGGGGTCTGAAGAACGCTTTCTTCAGACCCCTTTTTAGCGGCGGGCTCTGGTTTTAGCGGTGGGGTCTGGTTTGAAAATGGGGTCAGATGAAGGCTTTCATCAGACCCCTGAGTCGCATCAGACCCGACGTTACGCCAGGTGCGGGTGCCGCTGCTTGCGCACTTCCTTCATCCACCCTACCCCGTCAACCAGCTCCCCGGTTTCCGGATCAATCGGCGGGTACGGCAGCTTCCGGTCGTCGCAGTAGCGCTTCACGGTGGGCTGGCACCAGCAGAACAGCAGGCGGTTGTACTCCTCATCCGGCAACCGCCGCTGCTCGAACATCCCCGCCAGCTTCCGCTGCCGCTGGGCCTCGGAGAGGATAATGGCGCAGGCCGAAGACACGTTCAGGGACTCCACCATCCCCATCATCGGAATCACAATATGCTCATCCGCCTGATCCGCGGCGGATGAACTCACCCCATCCACCTCGTTACCCATGATCACCGTACACGGCACCGTGTAATCCACCTCCCGGAAATCCACCGCCCGGTCGGATAGCTGAGCCGCATACAGCTTGTGCCCCTGCGCTTTCAGGGCCGCCACGGCATCGTCCATGGTCGGATGGGTATGGGTGGTCACCCAGTTGTAACTACCGCCGGCTGTCTTCCGAAATGCCCGGAAGCCTTCCTTAGGCCAGACCACGTGCATGTTGGCCAGGCCAAACGCGTCACAGGAACGGATGATCGCCGACAAGTTCCGCGGTTTGTGGACCTGATCGGTCAGTACCCGGAGATCCGGTTGGCGGGTGTCGAGGGTTTGTTTGATTCGGGCGAGGCGTTCAGGAGTCATGTTTGTTCAGTTTGTCTGAGTCAGCTTGCCGGAGATCGCGCAAAGATATCCGGCCGGGAAAACTCCGAGGCATGGGGAGTGCTTGGGGGACGGCTTTCCAAAACTGTGCGGAGCCATGGATGGCGGAGCTCAAGCGTCACAGGGACGTGCCGAAGGAGCGTGTTTTGGAAAGCCGTCCCCCAAGCGCTCCCTCCACCGAAGCTATGCAAGCCGGGAATAATACCACACCAAAACTAGCGACAAGCCGAGACAATGGTGGTTGAAGAATAATCACCCCGTTATAATACGCAGTTCCTTTTTGCTAGCGCCCCGCGAAAACCACCAGTCCCGGCGCGACATCCACCAGATCACGTGAGAACCATGGCCAAAAAGCTGTACATCAAAACCCACGGCTGCCAGATGAACGAGTACGACTCCGCCCGCATGGCAGACCTGCTCAAAACCGGCGAAGCGGTCGAAGTGACCGACAGCCCGGACGACGCCGACATCCTGCTGCTGAACACCTGCTCCATCCGCGAGAAGGCCCAGGAGAAAGTGTTCCACCAGCTTGGCCGCTGGAAAAGCCTCAAGAGCAAAAAGCCCGAACTGATTATCGGCGTCGGCGGCTGCGTCGCCAGCCAGGAAGGCCAGGCCATCATCGACCGCGCGCCCTACGTCGACATGGTGTTCGGTCCCCAGACCCTGCACCGCCTGCCAGACATGATCAGCGAAGTGCGCATGAAAGGTAACGGCGTTGGCGTGGTGGACGTCAGCTTCCCGGAAATCGAGAAATTCGACAACCTGCCCGAGCCGGGGGCCGACGGCCCGTCCGCCTTCGTATCCATCATGGAAGGCTGTAGCAAGTACTGCACCTTCTGCGTCGTGCCCTACACCCGCGGCGAAGAGGTCAGCCGTCCGGCGGATGACGTGATCGCCGAGGTCGCACACCTGGCTGGCCAGGGCGTGCGGGAAGTGAACCTGCTGGGCCAGAACGTCAATGCCTACCGCGGCGAGACCCACGATGGCGACGTCATGGACCTGGCCGAGCTGATCGAACTGATCGCCACCATCGACGGCATCGACCGCATCCGTTACACCACCTCACACCCGGTGGAATTCTCGGATGCCCTGATCGACGTCTACGAGAAAGTCCCGGAGCTGGTCAGCCACCTGCACCTGCCGGTCCAGAGCGGCTCCGACCGCATCCTGGCTGCCATGAAGCGTGGCCACACGGCTCTGGAGTACAAATCCAAGCTCCGCCGCCTGCGCAAGATCCGCCCGGACATCAGTTTCTCCTCCGACTTCATCGTCGGCTTCCCGGGCGAGACCGACAAGGATTTCGAGGACACCATGAAACTGATCAACGACATCGGCTTCGATGTGTCCTTCAGCTTCGTCTACAGCGCCCGTCCGGGCACCCCGGCCTCTGACCTGCCGGATGAGACGCCCATGGAAGTGAAGAAAGAGCGCCTGGCGATCCTGCAGCAGCGGATCAACCAGCAGGCGATGGACATCAGCCGCAAGATGGTGGGCACCACCCAGCGGATCCTGGTGACCGGCCTGTCCAAGAAGGATCCCGGGGAGTATGCGGGGCGCACAGAAAACAACCGGATTGTGAACTTCCGGCATGAGAATCCGGAAGTGGTCGGGAATTTTATTGACGTGGAGATTGTGGAGGCTTATCCCAATTCGCTGCGGGGTGTGCCCTTGAACTCGGAGTTGCATTAAAGCTGGGATCGTATTCGTCTCGGGATTGTAGCTTGGCGAGTGGTGAGTACCCCCTCCCAAAAACCGCTACGAGCACGTCCATGTGCGCTTGTTTCAGGCCATCCATGGCCTTCAACATTTTTGGGAGGGGGTACTCACCACTCTCCGCAGGCCGCACAGCTGCATGCGAGTCATATTCGGAGCTGAGTTCTTCAGGGGTCCGTTATTGCACAGGGGTCAGATGAAAGCTTTCATCTGACCCCAACTTCAAACCGGCCTCCAAAAGGCTGCCACTTGTTTTTAAACCAACGGGCCTGCAAATAATAAGATCGGCCGGGGAGCGGGGCCCTACTCCAAAATTCTGAACAGCTGACTCCCCAGGAACCCAGGGGAGTAAAAACGGAGCAAGATTGAACACACACGACACCAGACAATTCGACCTGCACCCGGTAGACCAGCGCCGTCTGACCACCCTGTGCGGCCAGTTCGATGAAAACCTCAAGATGATCGAGAAACGCCTTGAGGTAAAAGTCGGTCGCCGGGGCCATCATTTCCGCGTCGAGGGCGAGACCGAACACGTCGCCGCGGCGGTGGAAGTGATCCGCCATCTGTACCGGGAAACCGAGGCCACCGACGATATCCCGCCGGATACCGTGCACCTGTTCATCCGGGAAACCGGCATCGAGCGCCTCCCTGATGACGTGCCGTATGACGAAGGCCAGGTCACGGTCATCAAGACCCCCAAGCTGACCGCCAAGCCCCGGGGCCGGAACCAGCAGAAGTATGTGCATAATATCCGCACCCACGATATCAACTTCGGCATCGGTCCGGCCGGGACCGGCAAGACCTGGCTGGCGGTGGCCTGTGCGGTGGAGGCGCTGAAGGATGAGCAGGTGAAGCGCATCCTGCTGGTCCGCCCGGCCGTCGAGGCCGGCGAGAAGCTGGGTTTCCTGCCCGGGGACCTGGCTCAGAAGGTGGATCCGTACCTGCGTCCACTGTACGACGCCCTCTACGAGATGCTCGGCTTTGACCAGGTCACCCGGCTGATCGAGAAGAGCGTGATCGAGATTGCGCCGCTGGCCTTCATGCGCGGCCGGACCCTGAACAATTCTTTCATCATCCTGGACGAGAGCCAGAACACCACCCGGGAGCAGATGAAGATGTTCCTGACCCGGATCGGATTCGGCTCAACCGCAGTAATCACCGGCGACACTACCCAGGTGGACCTGCCCCGCGGGCAGAACTCCGGGCTGATCCATGCCGCCAATGTGCTGAGCAAGGTGTCCGGTATCGGCTTTACCCGCTTTGATGCCAAAGATGTGGTCCGCCACCCGCTGGTGCAGCGGATTGTCGAGGCTTACGATTCCTTTGATGACGGGAGTGCCACGGGCCAGTGAGCGAGCTGACGGTTGATTTCCAGAACGTGTATGACGGCGAGGGCGTGCCCGATGAAGCCCTGTTCCAGAAATGGGCACAGGCGGCCTGGCTGGGCGAGCATCCGTCCGAGGTGACGATCCGTATTGTCGGTGCTCTCGAGAGCCAGGAGCTCAATCACGAGTACCGCGGCAAGGACAAACCGACCAATGTATTGTCCTTCCCATTTGAGCCGCCAGCGGGTATAACGGTCCCATTGGCGGGAGATCTCGTTATTTGTGCGCCGGTTGTTGAAAAAGAGGCCGGCGAACAGCATAAAACGATCGAAGCACACTGGGCCCATATGGTGGTGCACGGCATGTTGCACCTGCAGGGCTACGATCATATCGAAGATGAAGATGCCGAGGTTATGGAAGGCCTCGAGATCCGGCTGCTGAAACAGCTCGGATACGATAACCCCTACGAAGCAGAGGAAACGGAACAAGACTCATGAGCGACGATCAGTCGAGTCGCAGTCAGGGCAGCAAGTCCTGGCTGGAGCGTATATCACAGGCCTTCTCCAGCGGGCCTGAGTCCGTCGAGGACGTGCTGGAAATCCTGCGGGACGCGGAGTCCCAGAACATCATCGATGTCGATGCCATGAGCATCATCGAAGGTGCCATGCAGGTGATCGACATGCGGGTCGATGAAATCATGATTCCCCGCTCCCAGATGGTCACCGTGAAAGCCTCCCAGGAGCCAAAGGAATTCCTCGGGGAAATCATTTCTTCTGCCCACAGCCGTTTTCCGGTCATCGGCGACAGCCAGGATGATGTGATCGGCATTCTGTTGGCCAAGGACCTGCTACCTCTGGCCATGAACAACGAACTGAACTGGAACCGCATCCGCGAGATCCTGCGCCCGCCCAATTTCGTGCCCGAGAGCAAGCGCCTGAACCAGCTGCTCAAGGAATTCAAGGAAAACCGCAACCACATGGCCATCGTGGTGGACGAGTACGGCGGCACCGCCGGCCTGATCACCATCGAGGACGTGCTGGAGCAGATTGTTGGCGAAATCGAGGACGAACACGACTTCGACGAGGAGACCAACATCAAGGCCCGGGGCGATGGCTCCTTTGCGGTCAAGGCGGTCACGCCGGTGGACGATTTCAACGAATTCTTCCAGACCGAACTGGACGAGGAAGAGTTCGATACCATCGGTGGCGTGGTTCTCAAAGAATTCGGTCACCTGCCCAGACGCGGTGAAACGGTTGAATTCGGTGGTTTGCAGTTTACTATTGCCAACGCCGATAACCGTGTCATTCGTCTGTTGCAGGTAACCCGAAGTGAGCAGTAACACCACCCGCACCACCCTGAGTACCCCGCTGAACGGCATTCCCTGGCTGGGCGCCCTCACCCTCATTGTTGCGGGTGCCCTCCAGACCCTGACCTTCGCACCCTTCAATCTGTGGTGGTTGGGGCCGGTGTCGGTATTCCTGATTCTCCTGGTGACTATTCCTGCCGCCCCCGGCCAACTGTTCCGGGCCGGCTGGTTTACCGGTCTCGGGCTGTTCGCCACCGGTGCCAGCTGGGTTTACATCAGCATCAGTGAGCACGGTAACACCTCCATTCCGATCGCCATCCTGCTGACCGTGCTGTTTGTCATGGGTCTGGCGCTGTTCCACGCCCTGGCGTTCTGGTTCTGGGGCAAGCTGGCCAAAGAGAGCGCGGTACGCCGGCTGATCCTGTTCCCCGCTATCTGGATCCTCGGCGACTGGCTGCGCGGCTGGCTGCTGACCGGTTTTCCCTGGCTGTACCTCGGCACCGCCCACACCGATGGCCCCCTCGCCGGGCTGGCGCCTCTGACCGGCGTGCACGGGGTTACCTTCTGGGTGACGGTCACCGGCGTAGCCGCCTATGCCGCTGGCTGGCTGTTCCTGCGTCAGCGTCGGATAGCATCCGGAGCGGTACTGGGCCTTGCCCTGATTCCCTGGATCGTTGCTCCGGCCATGAACCGGATCGAGTGGACCGAGATCAGCGACCAGCCCACCACCTTCGCCGCCATGCAGGGCAATATTCCCCAACAGGTGAAGTGGGACCCGGACTTCCTCCGGGACCAGATTGTCACCTACCTGACCCTGACCGAGGACCACTGGGACACCGACCTGATTCTATGGCCGGAAACCGCAATCCCGATCACCCAGGACCAGGCGGGCAAGATCATCGAGCATATTGACGAACAGCTCGGAGAAAACAGCACCCTGATCACCGGCATTCCCTGGTATGGCTTCAGCGACCGGATCGAGGACTTCACCTACCACAACAGCATCATGGCCATCGGCAACGGTGGTGGCATGTACCACAAGCAGAAGCTGGTGCCCTTTGGCGAATACGTGCCGCTGCAGAGTGTGCTCCGTGGCCTGATCGGCTTCTTCGACCTGCCCATGAGCAGCTTCAGCAAGGGCCCGGAGTGGCAGGAGCCGCTCAAGGCCAACGGCATCAACGTGATGCCGTTTATCTGCTACGAAGTGGCCTACCCGGATTTCGTAGCCTTCAACAGCCGCAGCGCCGGCCTGCTGCTGACCATCAGCAACGACGGCTGGTTCGGCGATTCCATCGGCCCCCTGCAGCATCTGCAGATCGCCCGTATGCGCGCCCTCGAAACCGGCCGCTACATGCTCCGTGGCACCAACAACGGGGTGACAGCGATCATCAACGAGAAGGGCCAGATCACCGAGCGGATCCCGCAGTTTGAGCGGGCAACGCTGACCGGCGAGGCGTTTACTGCGAGCGGGAGTACGCCGTATATGCAGACGGGGTCCTGGCCGGTGTTGACGCTGGCGGCGATTCTGATTGTGTTTGTGCGGGAAAGGGTGATTCCCCGGAGTGCCGGGTGAAGGTGGGGCTGGACCTGAAGTTGGCGCCGCGGCACAGGGGTCTGAAGAACTTGTTCTTCTGACCCCGAGTTGGAAATCAACATGGGGTCAGATGAAAGTTTTCATCAGACCCCTGAGTTGGACGTGGCACAGGGGTCTGAAGAACTTGTTCTTCTGACCCCGAGTTGGAAATCAAGATGGGGTCAGATGAAGGTTTTCATCAGACCCCTGAGTTAATCAGACCCCTGAGTTACGTTCTTCTGATCCCGTCCTGGCGCCCCTACTCCGTCTTGCGCGGCCAGCGGCTGGTCACCCGCTCATAGTAATGCGAGCCACACGCCTCACAAGGCTCCAGGTGACTGGTCGCCGTCAGGCAGCGCATGTGGTTACAGTTCAGGCACCGGAACATACCCGCGGTGGCCACCTCGCCGGAGATGTAGTGGCCGGCGTCATCGTTCTCGAGTTTCTGGTTCAGCTCCAGGGTTTCGACTCGGGTCTGGTCGGCCACTGACAGCAGGCTGTCTGCCAACTGGTGCTCCAGCAGTGAGATGTCCAGCTGCAACCACTCCTTGAGCCCTTCGCCGGTCTCGTCCACGAAGTGCATAAGGTGTTTCAGATCCCGTTCCAGGTAGGCGCCCAGCAGGTCGGCTTCTTCCCGGGTCATTTCTTCCAGCTCGTACTCGAATTCGACGGCTTTCTGGATTTCCTCCTCCAGGGTGTCCAGAGACGTTTCCTGGAGTTCCTTCATGCGGGTCTGCACCCGCTCGAGCATCCGGTCGTAGACCTCGAGGGCCTTGCCTGATAGGTGGTTGCGTTCTGGTTCTGTCATGTCGGCTCCTTTTTTCGGGTTTCGGTGCAAGAGCCAGGGTATGGAGGGCCTCTGCGGGACACGCTGTAAATACATCCATGTACGCTTGAGCGCAGCTTCCCTGCTGCGCACAGTCCCGCAGAGGCCCTCCATACCCTGACTCCCGAACTCTCTGCGTGCGTTCAAGCCTCCATGAATTCACTGCTGAGGTCCGGGGCGCTGGGTGGTACGGCTTCCCAGGACTGTGTGCAGCATGGATGCTGCACTCAAGCCTACAGGGACGTATTCACGGCGTGTCCTGGGAAGCCGTACCACCCAGCGACCTTCACCATAACTACAAGTCTGGCACAGGAAAGGAAAATTGGCAGACTACCTGTTAAGCCCCGTGTGCGTTAGAATGTTCGGCCCCTTCGAACCTCTATCTGAACACAGGGTAATTTTGGTAATGGCAGGAATGGACGAGCAATATAACCCACGTGAAGTAGAACAGACCGCCCGCGAATTCTGGGAGAAGAACGAAACCTTCAAGGTGACGGAAGAGCCGGGCAAACCCAAGTACTACTGCCTCTCCATGTTTCCCTACCCCAGCGGCAAGCTGCACATGGGCCACGTCCGCAACTACACCATCGGCGACGTGATTTCCCGCTACCAGCGCATGCAGGGCAAGAACGTCATGCAGCCCATGGGCTGGGATGCTTTCGGTCTGCCCGCCGAGAACGCCGCCATTGCCAACAAGACCGCGCCGGCCAAGTGGACCCGTTCCAATATTGACTACATGAAAAAGCAGCTCAAGCAGCTGGGCTTCGGGTATGACTGGAGCCGGGAGCTGGCCACCTGTGATCCCGACTATTACCGCTGGGAGCAGTGGTTCTTTGCCCGTCTGTATGAAAAGGGCCTGGTGTACAAGAAGATGTCCACCGTGAACTGGGACCCGGTGGACCAGACCGTGCTGGCCAACGAGCAGGTGGTTGACGGCCGGGGCTGGCGCTCCGGTGCGCTGGTGGAGCAGAAGAAGATTCCCCAGTGGTTCATCCGCATTACCGATTATGCCGAGGAACTGCTGAACGATCTGGAAGACATGGAAGGCTGGCCCGAGCAGGTCAAGACCATGCAGCGGAACTGGATCGGCAAGTCCGAGGGTACCGAGCTGACCTTCCCTCTGAAGGATCGTGATGAAGGCCTGACCGTCTACACCACCCGCCCGGACACCCTGATGGGCGTGAGTTACATGGCCGTTGCCGCCGAGCATCCGCTGGCGAAAGAGTCGGCGGAGCGTCACCGTGATGTCGCCGGGTTCGTGGATGAGTGCCGCAACAGCAAGGTGGCCGAGGCCGAGCTGGCCACCATGGAGAAGAAAGGCATCGATACCGGCTTCAAAGCCATCCACCCGCTGACCCAGGAAGAGATCCCGGTCTGGATCGCCAACTTCGTACTGATGGATTACGGCACCGGCGCCCTGATGGCGGTACCGGGTCATGACGAGCGGGATCACGAGTTTGCCCTGAAATACCGCCTGCCGATCAAGCAGGTGATTGCCGCGCTGGACGGTCGTGAAATCGACGTTCAGGAGAAGGCGTTCACCGAGAAGGGCACTCTGGTTTCTTCCGGCAAGTACAGCGGCCTGACCAGCGAGGAAGCCTTCGACGAGATCGCGAAGTACCTGGAAGACAATGGCATCGGCAAGCGCACCGTCAACTACCGCCTGCGTGACTGGGGCGTCTCCCGTCAGCGTTACTGGGGCGCGCCGATTCCGATGATGACCCTGGAAGACGGTACCGAAATGCCGGTGCCCGATGACCGCCTGCCGGTTCGCCTGCCGGAAGACGTGGAAATGGACGGTGTCCAGTCCCCGATCAAGGCCGATCCGGAATGGTGCAAGACTGAATACAACGGTCAGCCGGCGACCCTGGAAACCGACACCTTCGACACTTTCATGGAGTCGTCCTGGTATTACGCCCGGTTCTGCAGCCCCAACTACGACAAGGGCATGCTGGACCCGGCCGCCGCCAACTACTGGCTGCCGGTGGACCAGTACATCGGTGGTATCGAGCACGCCATCCTGCACCTTCTGTATGCCCGCTTCTTCCACAAGCTGCTGCGGGATGTGGGCCTGGTGAACAGCTCCGAGCCGTTCAAGCGACTGCTGACCCAGGGCATGGTGCTGGCCGAGACTTACTATCGTAACGACGAGAACGGGGGCAAGACCTGGTTCAATCCGGCGGATGTCACGGTCGAGCGGGACAGCAAGGGCCAGGTGGTCCGGGCGGTTCTGGCTTCCGACGGTGAGCCGGTGGAGATCGGTGGCGTCACCAAGATGTCCAAGTCCAAGAACAACGGCATCGACCCACAGGCCATCATCGACGAATTTGGCGCCGACACCGTGCGCCTGTTCATGATGTTCGCAGCCCCGCCGGAGCAGTCCCTGGAGTGGTCCGACAGCGGCGTCGAGGGTGCCCACCGGTTCCTGAAGCGCCTGTGGCGGATGGTGAACGAGCACACCGCCGGTGGCCCGGCTCCGGCTGTGGACGTGGCAGCATTGAACGACGCCCAGAAAGACCTGCGCCGCAAGACCCACGAAACCATTTCCAAGGTCAGTGACGACATCAGTCGCCGTCTGACCTTCAACACCGCCATCGCTGCCGTGATGGAGTTGCTGAACGAAGTCGGCAAACTGGGTGATGACGAGCCCCAGAGCCGCGCGGTTCGCCAGGAAGCCCTGGACACTGCGGTTCTGGTCCTCTCTCCGATCGTTCCGCACATCTGCCACCAGCTCTGGCAGAGCCTCGGTCACGAGGAGCCGGTGGTCCAGGCGTCCTGGCCGGAAGCGGATGAGAAGGCGATGGTTCGCAGTCAGATCCAGGTGGTGCTGCAGGTCAACGGCAAGGTCCGGGCCAAGGAAGACGTTCCGGCGGATATTGCCAAGGCGGATCTGGAAAAGCTGGCGCTGGAGAACGAGAACGTCATGCGCTTTACCGAGGGCAAGACCGTCCGCAAGGTCATCGTGGTCCCCGGCAAACTGGTGAATGTGGTGGCCAACTGATATGGCATTCCGCCCTGCTCTGAAAACCGCGGCTGTTCGGGCTACTGCACTCGCGCTGGCCGCCGTGCTGGCCGGGTGCGGTTTTCAGCTGCGGGGCACCTCGCCGGTGCCGGCGGCACTGCAGCCGCTGGCCGTGAAATGCGGTTCACAGATCCCGGACACCCTGTGTCTGTCATTGAAAGAGCAACTGGAACTGGGCGGGATCGAGACCACAGAAGCAAACAATGCAGCCTATGTCCTGGACCTGAAGTCCTTCTCCCAGGATCGTCGCGCCTCGGCCATCACCGTCCGGGCGGCTGCCGCCGAATATACCCTGACCCAAGCCGTGCGCATCGAGCTGATCACCGACGACCGGGTTCCGCTGATTGCGGACACCGAGCTGAGTGTCCGGGAGAGCTACCGGTACGATGAAACCAATATCCTGGCCAAGCAACGGGAACAGGACGAGCTGGAACAGCGCATGAACGACCGGCTGGCCCAGCAGATCCTGTTCCGCCTGGCACCGATGACCGAAACGCGGATCCAGGCAATCCGCGAGGACTACCGGGCCAACAACCCACCGGCAGAACCCAACGCCGATCAGCCATGAAGACCCAACCGGCCCAGCTCCCCCAACTGCTCAAGAAAGGCCTGGCTCCGGTATACCTGGTTTCCGGTGACGAGCCCCTGCTGGTACAGGAATGCTGCGACCAGATCCGCAAGGCGGCGCGGGAAGCGGGTTTCCATGACCGCCTGACCTTTCACGCCGACCATCAGCTGAACTGGAGTACGGTTGCGGACGAGTTCAATGCCATGTCCCTGTTCGCCGAGAAGCGACGGATCGAGATCCACCTGCCCACGGGCAAACTCGGCGATGGCCGCCCGGTACTGGAACAGGTGCTCCAGCAGCCTCCCGAAGACATCATCCTGCTACTGATCAGCACCCGCCTCGATGCCGCCGAGACCCGGCGTAAATGGTACAAGGAGCTGCAGGGCAAGGGCGTTCACGTCCCGGTCTGGCCGGTGGATGCCGACAAGTTCGAAGGCTGGCTACAGCAGCGTGCCAACCGTCAGGGTCTGCACCTGACCCGGGGTTCTCTGGCCATGCTTGCGGAACGGCTGGAGGGCAACCTGCTGGCCGCGAGCCAGGAGCTGGACCGACTGGCGCTGCTGACCAACGGCAACACCATCGACGAGGAAACTATCGAGCAGGCGGTCCAGGACAGCTCCCGCTTCAACGGTTTTGAACTGGTGCTGGAGCTGCTCGCAGGCAGAGCGCCCCATGCCGGAAAAATGATCGGGGTGCTGCAACAGGAAGGCGAGAATCCGCTGGGCCTGCTGGCCGTGCTCAACCGGGATCTGAACCTGGTAGCCGAGCTACGGGCAGCCGCGGGTCAGGGCGAAAACCCCACCGCCTTCCTGAAGAAGCGGGGCGTATTCCAGCCCCAGCGCGCCCGGGTGCTCGAGCGTGCCGCCCGCCGCCTGAGCCCTGGCCAGCTACAACAGGCCACCCGCCTGTGCAGCCAGATCGACCGCGCAGCCAAGGGCTTCGATGATCTCTCCCCCTGGCATTACCTGCGGGATATGTCCGCACTTCTCGCCGCAAAATCGTGACCTGAGTCAACCCGCTGAAATCCGTTCATATTCAGGCCACTCCCGTACTTGACAGTTTTTCCGGTTCAGGCGCATTGTTATCCCACCATCTAACCAAGGAGGTGCCTGAAATGAGTGTTCAAGAAGAACTCAAGAAACTGTCGGAAAAAGTGAAACAGTACCGGGACGAAGCCCGGGTTCAGCTCCATCTGGCTCGCGAAGACGTCAAGGACGAATGGGATGACCTGGAGCAGGACTGGGACCGGTTCCGCAACAAGGTTGACCAGGTCCTGCACGATACCGGGGAAGCCAGCCAGGAAGCCCGTCAGACTGCGCAAAAACTCGGCGAAGACCTGAAGACCGGCTACCAGAATATCCGCAAAAAGCTCAAGTAAAAGGAGCGCGACCCACCACAAGGTCGCAGGTTCCTGCCCCGAAGACCCTCGCGATGAGGGTCTTTGTGCCATACTTCACGGTACAAGTGAACGAAGCGTCAGACTTTGAGACCTCAGACTGTCCCCGGTGACAGGCCTGAAGGGACAGGGTGCTTCCAGACACTGCGAGGTATAAATGGCGTATGAAAAAATTTCCGATCCTTTCCGCCGCCTTCCTCCTGCTGATCGCCACCACCGCCGTTATCGGCCAGAACACCCGGTTCAGTGACCCGGACACAGTCATCAAGGACGAATTCTGGGGCAAGCTCTATGCCGATGGCGGGCAATCCTTTTTCTGCAATACGCCCTTTTCCAGCAAGGGCTTCCTGCTGACGGATGGCTATGTGTATCCCCTGGCGGATATCCGCAGCGCGCTTTCCTGCGGGACCTCACGACAGTGCAACCAGGACAACCGCTACCGCCAGATCGCCTCGGACCTGCACAACATGGTCCCGGTTCGCAGCCGGATCGAGATGCAGCGGCGCAACGTCCGCTACGATAACATTGGCGAGGTTGCCAAGCCCGACGAGTGTGGCATCCTGGCCAGCGCCCAGTTTTTCGAGCCACCGGAGCGGGTGAAGGGCGATGTGGCCCGGACCATGGCCTACATGGTTACCACCTATGATCTGCCCTGGCTGGGGGCCACCTCGGTTTTCAAGGGGTGGAACCGGTCGGACCCACCGGATGACACCGAACTGACCCGCCATCGCCGGATCGCGGAAATCCAGGGCAACGAAAATCCGTTCGTGGCCAATCCGGAGCAGATGGAACAGCTCTGACCGGGATGCCGCCCCAACTCCTGGAACCGGAAAAAGAAAAGGCAGGTCCGAAGACCTGCCTTTTCACGTTCAGATGCGCCAAATATGCGATCAGAACTCTTCTGCGGTCAATGCCATCATGGCATAGCTGCCACTGCGGATGCTCTCCGCCAGGGAGACGGTCTTCGGCAACAGACGGTCAAAGTAGAAGCGTGCCGTCTTCACCTTGCCAGAATAGAAGCCGGACGTATCACTGTCTGCCTGTGGCGCAGCTGCCTTGACGATTTTCGCCCACATGAAGCCCAGGGCGGTCAGACCGAACAGGTCCAGGTAATCCACCGAGGCGGCACCGACGGCATCCGGTGAGTTACCGGCCTGGCCAAGCACATGCTCGGTGACGTCATCCAGACGCTCCACCGCAGCGGCCAGCGGTTCAATGAACGGGTGCAGGTGCTCGTTGTCGGCATTTTCCTCCAGGAAATTGGCGACGTCCTGGGCGAACAGTTCGTACAGCTTGCCCTGGCTACCAACTACCTTGCGGCCCATCAGATCCAGTGCCTGAATGCCGTTGGTGCCTTCATAAATCTGGGTAATCCGGCAGTCCCGGACCAGCTGTTCCTGGCCCCACTCACGGACGAAACCGTGGCCGCCAAATACCTGCTGACCCAGAATACAGGCCTCGAGACCCCGATCCGTCAGGAATGCCTTGGCCACCGGAGTGAGCAGCGCCACCATACCTTCGGCATGCTTGCGACGCTCGTCGTCGTCCGCATACTTGGAGATATCCAGCCACTGGGCCACGTAGGTGGAGAAGGCACGGCCACCTTCAACATAGCCCTTCATGGTCAGCAGCATGCGGCGCACGTCGGGATGCACGATGATCGGGTCAGCGGCTTTTTCAGGCTGCTGGGCACCGCTCGGGGCACGGCTCTGAATACGGTCCAGGGCGTACTCGCGGGCATTCTGCAGAGATGCTTCGGCGGCGCCGATGCCCTGGATGCCCACGCCCAGACGCTCGTAGTTCATCATGGTGAACATGGCGGCCAGGCCCTTGTTCTCTTCACCCACGAGCCAGCCCTTGGCGCCGTCAAAGTTCATGACGCAGGTGGCAGAGCCCTTGATGCCCATCTTCTTCTCGATGGAACCACAGCTGAAGCTGTTACGCTCACCCAGGGAACCATCCTCGTTCACCAGGAACTTGGGCACCAGGAACAGGGAAATTCCCTTCGGGCCCTTCGGCGCATCCGGGAGCTTGGCCAGCACGAGGTGGATGATATTCTCCGCCATGTCGTGCTCACCCCAGGTGATAAAGATCTTGGTGCCGGTGACATTGAAAGAGCCGTCGTCGTTCGGCTCGGCCTTGGTACGGATGATACCCAGGTCGGTACCGGCGTGCGGCTCGGTCAGGTCCATGGCACCGGACCAGACGCCCGAGTACATGTTGGGCAGGTATTTCTCTTTCAGCTCCTGGCTGCCGTGGGCGTCCAGGGCCAGGCAGGCACCGGCGGTCAGCATCGGGGCCAGACCGAACGCCATGTTGGCGCCCTGCATCATTTCCTCGAACTGGGCCACCAGGGTCTTGGGCATGCCCATGCCGCCGAATTCCGGGTTGCCACCCAGGCCGTTCCAGCCACCTTCCACGATGGTCTGGTAAGCTTCCTTGAAGCCGTCCGGCGCGGTCACTTCGCCGTTATCCCACTTGCTGCCCTGCTCGTCCGCCTCGCGGTTCAGGGGGGCCAGGACACCCCCGGCGATCTTGCCGGCCTCCTCGAGGATGGCATCTGCAGTTTCCGGGTCCACGTTTTCGGCCACCTTGGGCAGGGACGCCCAGAGAGCAGGCGCATCAAATACTTCATTCAGCACGAAGCGAATGTCACGTAACGGTGCCTGATAATCAGCCATTTAAAACTCTCCAAAAATTCTAGTCAGTCTTTGCAGGGTGCAGGAGGGCCTTGCCCGGAACCTCGACGCCTGCTCGGCTATGTGTCCGCTGAAAGTCATTTTGTTATGGGCCGGTATTTTAACCGAAACCCGGTCAGAACACATGAAAAAAGCCCGCCTCCGGGGAGCACGGGCTTTCTGTTTCAGATCACTACCGGAGCCCGCCTCAGATGGCGAAAGCTTCTTCCGGCATGTCCAGCAGCGTATCCGCGCCGGCCAGCATGGTTTCAGCGTGCGCCTTGGTCCGCGGCAGCATGCGCTTGAAGTAGAAGCGTGCGGTCTGGACCTTGGCGTTGTAGAACATTTCCTCGGTGGTACCCTCAACCATCTTGTCCAGGGCCACCTTGGCCATACGGGCCCACAGGTAGGCGAATACGGCGTAGCCGGAGTACATCAGGTAGTCCACGGAGGCCGCACCCACTTCCTCGCGGTTCTTCATGGCGGCCATGCCAACCTTGGTGGTCAGCTCGCCCCACTCCTTGTTGATCGCTGCCAGCGGCTCGATGAATTCCTTCAGCTGCTCGTTGTCCGCGTTCTCCTTGCAGAACACGTGTACCAGCTTGGTGAAGCCCTTGAGGGATTCGCCCTGGGTCATCAAGACCTTGCGGCCCAGCAGATCCAGCGCCTGGATACCGGTGGTACCTTCGTAGATCATGCCGATGCGGGAGTCACGCACGTTCTGCTCCATGCCCCACTCGGAGATGAAACCGTGGCCGCCGAATACCTGCATACCCAGGTTGGCGGACTCGTAACCGATCTCGGTCAGGAACGCCTTGGCGATCGGAGTCAGGAAGCCCAGCAGTGCGTCCGCCTGCTTGCGCTCTTCCTCGGTCTTGCCGCTGTGGACCACGTCCACTTGCTGGCCGGCCAGGTAAATCAGGGCGCGGGCACCTTCGGCCACGACCTTCTGGGTCAGCAGCATACGGCGTACGTCCGGATGCACGATGATTGGATCGGCGATGCCTTCCGGATTCTTCGGGCCACTCAGTGAACGCATGGCCAGACGTTCCTTGGCGTACGCCAGCGAACCCTGGAAGCCCAGCTCGGCGGCTCCAAGGCCCTGGATGGCGGTACCGATACGAGCAGTGTTCATGAAAGTGAACATGCAGTTCAGGCCCTTGTTCTCCGGCCCGATCAGCCAGCCCTTGGCGCCATCGAAGTTCATGACGCAGGTGGCGTTGCCGTGGATACCCATCTTGTGCTCGAGGGAGCCACAGGAAACCGCGTTACGCTCACCGGCAGAACCGTCTTCGTTCGGCAGCTGCTTGGGCACGATGAACAGGGAGATACCCTTGGTACCTTCCGGAGCACCCGGCAGGCGGGCCAGAACGATGTGGACGATGTTCTCGGCCATGTCGTGCTCGCCGGCGGAGATGAAGATCTTGGTACCGGTGATGCTGTAGGTGCCGTCGGCGTTGGGCTCGGCCTTACTACGCAGGGTACCCAGGTCCGAACCACAGTGCGGCTCGGTCAGGCACATGGTGCCGGTCCACTCGCCGCTGATCAGCTTGGTCAGATAGGTCTGCTTCTGTTCTTCGGTGCCGTGGGCTTCGATGGTGTTGGTCGCGCCGTGGCTCAGGCCCGGGTACATGCCCCAGGACCAGTTGGAGGTACCGACCATTTCGCTCATGACCAGGCCGAGTGAATGCGGCAGGCCCTGGCCACCGTAGTTAGGATCGGCGGTCATGGACGGCCAGCCACCCTCGACGTACTGCTGGTAAGCTTCCTTGAACCCGGTCGGTGTCTTCACACCGTCTTCGCTCCAGGTGCATCCTTCCCGGTCACCCACCTGGTTCAGCGGAGACAGTACCTGCTCACAGAACTTTGCACCTTCCTGGATAATGGCGTCCACCATATCGGGAGTGGCGTCTTCGGCACCTTCCAGACTGGCGTAGTGCTGCTCGCTGTCCAGCAGCTCGTTCATAACAAATTTGATGTCACGCAGGGGCGCTTTGTATTCAGGCATGGAATCCACCTCGGTTCTCGGTCTCAGCTGAAACAGGGTTAACAGCCTTTGGCCTTGGTTTGCTCAGACACCACAACGGCACGCGCTGCGGCCTTAATTAAACACTTGTTTGAAACATACGTTTACTGGCACAGAATTGTCAATAGCCGGATAGAAAATTTGTGTGGGGTGGCCAGCCATTCGGGCACAGGAAAATCACCCTGCCCGGTTGGCGGGGAGAGGGTATCGGAGCGTGTTTCAGGCTGATGCGAGAACGAAGGTGCCGGCCGCTCTGGAGGCAGCCGGCACACGAAGAGATCGGTTCAGGCGTCGAACAGTGGGCTGATATTGAGGTAGCGCGCCAGGGCGGCAGGCTCGGGCTGTTCGAGCCAAGGCAGAACGCCCAGGCAGGGGGTGCCGAGATGGGTGGTCAGGTAGTTTAAAGTTTCCTGTTCGCAGTCCATGGGCTCGCTTTCGACCCGGTTGGCAACCCAGCCGGCAACGTTCAATCCATCCGAGCGTATGGCTTCGGCGGTCAATAAGGCGTGGTTGATGCAGCCTAGTTTGAGGGCGACAACGAGGATGACGGGCATGCCCAGTTCCCGGGGCATGGCGGCGTAGGTTTCCCGGTCGTTCAGGGGGACCCGCCAGCCGCCGGCGCCTTCTACCAGAAGCAGGTCGGCGGGCTGGATCTGGAGGCCACGACAGAAGCCGATAAGGCGCTGGGCGGTAACTGTTTTGCCCGCTTGCTGGGCAGCCACGTGAGGGGCGATGGCGGGCTCGAGGGCGATGGGGTTGATCTGGTCGTAGGAGAGTTTTTCGGTGATGGCCTGCTGGAGCATCAGGGCGTCTTCGTTGCGGAGGCCTTGGGGGGTCTGGTCGCAGCCGGAGGCAATCGGCTTCATGGCGAGGGTGCGTTTACCCTGGGCTTTGGCGGCCTCGAGTATGGCGGCGGAAACCATGGTTTTGCCGACGCCGGTGTCGGTACCTGTTACGAAATAGCTTTTTTTGGCCATTTTTGGGGATAGACCTTTAGAGTTTTACTTTCGGTGCAAGCTGAGGAGGAAGAAGCGCTTTCCGGGACACGCTACGAGCACATCCATGTGCGCTTGTTTCGGGCCGTCCATGGCCCTCAACAGTCCCGGAAAGCGCTTCTTCCCCCTCAGCCCAAATCACCAGTTATTCAGACCTGAAAACCTAGCGTTGCCAGTAGGCCCAACCTGCCACGTAACTAGCAAAATAACCGTCAATTTCAGATCCTGGATAAGCCCTGCACATAGTCTTATATCGACCAGGAGAGGTCATTGATTTTCTCCGTCTATCACCCTTGAAACCAGCCCCTAACAGTTTCAATTCTCGATTCAGTGCCATGGGCGAGTCGTAAGGCAAACGGATGGTTTCAGTGACGAAATCCGAACCCGGTAAAACATCACCGGTGATATCGTGCCAGAGTTCTGACTGCTCAAATCGGTTTACGTGGGGCTCACCGGGATCGGCAACGGACCAGGCCTGTTTCAGCTCCCAGAGGGTGCCATCCAGCAAGGTGGAAATGGCTAACCCGGATTTCTCATGAGAAGGTAGCGTAAGGAAGGAAGAAGCGGCTGAAAGTGTTATGATTTCAAGCTCCTACACAAAAAACCAACACTAACCGC
>NZ_QNRO01000015.1 GCF_003315345.1 Marinobacter pelagius | reverse complement strand
CACACAAATAAAGGGAAAATAGTGTCTGAATCTTCGATTTTTTGCCGTTTAAACCCAAGATGGGCAAATATCAGCAGTTATTCAGACCTTCCTTAGATACGATAATAACAGGGTTTCAATGCAAGAATTTGATGCCATCCGTCCGTATTCGGACGAAGAAACCGGTCCGGCCATTCAGCGCCTGGTCAATGACCGGGAGTTTCTCGACATGGTCGGGCGTTTCAAGTCGCCGACACTGGAGCGCTGGGCGCCCGCGGTACTGCGGTTTTTCCTCCGCCGCTGGCTGATCAGCAATTTTGGTCATTTCACCCGCGTGGATGACTTACAGGCCAGGCTGTCCTCTTACGTGGGTGAGCTGGTCGAGGGTACCACCACCCGGGTCACCACCAGTGGCCTGGAGAATCTGGACAAGCACAGCGCCCATCTGTTCATTTCCAACCACCGGGACATCGTGTTCGATCCCATGGTGGTCAACTACCTGTTGTTCCAGAACGGTTTCTACACCACGCGCATTGCGATCGGTGACAACCTGCTACAGAACCGGGTGTTCGCGGAGATGATGCGGCTCAACAAGAGCTTTGTGGTGCGCAGGAACATGACCAGCCCGCGGGAAATGCGGGATGCATACATGACGCTTTCCGCGTTCATCAACCACAGTATCGACACCAATCACAGCATCTGGATTGCCCAGAGGGAAGGTCGCGCCAAGGATGGTCTGGACTACACCGATCCGGCCATCATCAAGATGTTCTACATGAGCCGGAAGAAGAGCGGTCTGAGCTTCGGTGAGGCCATGAACCGCCTGCACATCGTGCCGGTTTCCATTTCCTACGAGTATGACCCCTGCGACGTGGACAAGGCCAGGGAGCTGGAGACACGGGCGCGGACCGGCAGCTACACCAAGACCGAGGGAGAGGACAGCGAGCAGATCGTGAAGGGCCTTACCGGTTTCAAGGGCCACGTTCATGTGCACTTCGGCGCCCCCATCGCGGACGCCCCGGAAAACCCGAAGGAACTGGCGAGCCGCATCGATCGTGAGATGCACGCCAATTACCACCTGCATGCCTCGAACCTGGTAGCCTACCAGCAGCGTGGACTGCATCCGGACGCCCACGCCACCCCGGAAACGGTTACCGAATCCGTCGTGACCGCCGAAACCTGGTCACCGGCGGATATTGCCGCGGCCGAGGCGGAAATGGAGCGGCGTCTGGAAGCCTGTGACCCGGCCATTCGGCCCTATCTCTTGGATATGTACGCCAATCCGGTGGTCACAGCACTTCAGGCCAATTCCCGCTAGACCCAGAGCATCGCACCCATCTCCAGCAGGTGGGTCAGCGCCGGGTGATAGGGATACATGCGCAGCCGGAGCGTCTGCAGGCCGGGATAGGGCGGTGGAACCTGTATTGCAAACACGGTTTGACCGTCCTGTTCGCTTTCCATTTCAAGCAGGAAGCGATCGGTACCGGGTGCATCGTGGCTGCCGGTGCATTCCGGTGTGACGACGCATTCCACCCTGACATCTTCGGCCGTCAGACCATTGAGCACCGCTTCGACCCGTAACTCCACCGTTTCGTCATAGGCGCACCGGCATTCCACGCAGCCAACGACAGACAGGGAAACGCCCGGCCAGGCGTCACGCACTCTCGCTTTCCATTCCGCCAGTTCACGAGCTTTGCTGGCGTCATCCGCCAGTAACCTTCGACCCTGGGCGGAGGCGGGCTCGTAGTAGCGTTCCACATAGTCCATCACCATGCGCTGGCTGTTGAACCTGGGCGTGATGGTTTTCATGGAGGCCTTCGAACGGGCTACCCAGCCCTTGGAATAGCCCTGGGAGGCCCGGTCGTAGTAAAGCGGAACAATCTCGTACTCCAACAGGTCCAGGAGGTCCCGGGCTTCCTCCTCATTGCGGAATTCCGGATCCAGGCCGGTATCCCTGGGGGTAATGGCCCAGCCGTTGGTGCCGTCGTAACCCTCGCCCCACCAGCCATCGAGAACGCTGAGATTGAGGGCACCGTTCAGGGCAGCTTTTTCACCGGAGGTGCCGCTGGCTTCTTTCGGATACTCCGGGTTATTGAGCCAGACATCGACACCGGCGAGCAGGTAACGAGCCATGGCTTGGTCATAATCCTCCAGGAGAATGATATGGCCCATCAGGGAGGGACGCATGGAGAGGTCATGTATGACCTTGATCAGTTGCTGACCCGGTTTGTCCTTCGGGTGGGCCTTGCCGGCGAAGATCAATACCACCGGGTGCTCTGGGTTGGTCAGGAGGCGCTCGAGACGTTCCAGGTCCGAAAAGATCAGGGTGGCGCGTTTGTAGGTGGCAAACCGCCGCGCAAACCCGATCACCAGGGTGTCTTTTTCCGGAGATACCAGCTGCCGCGTCATCCGCTCCGTCACCGAGTGACCGGTACCGTTGCGTTCGTGCTGCCTCGCCAGTTGCTCCACCACGAATTCACCCATTTGCTGCTTCAGGGCCTTGTGCACACTCCAGTAGTGATAGTCGGGAATGTGGTCAACGAAATTCCAGAAATCGGGATTCCGCAGTTCGCTTTTCCAGGTTGGCGCCTGGATATCGAACAGGCTTGCCCATTCCGGGGCCAGGAACGTCGGCACGTGGACGCCGTTAGTGATATAGCCGAGCGGATTTTCGGAAGAGGGAACCTGTGGCCAGACATACCCTTCCATTTGCGATGCCACGCCACCGTGGATGCGGCTGACGCCGTTATGGAAACGGGAGCCCCGAAGCCCCAGGGTGGTCATGTTAAACCTGTCTCCGCCATCGCGGATACCAAGAGCAAAGACCTTTTCGAAATCCAGGCCGGATTCCTCCAGGTAGTGACCGAGGGCATGGTGGACCAGCTCCCGGGAGAAGATATCATGGCCCGCCGGAACCGGCGTGTGAGTGGTGAACAGCGTTGAGGCTGCAACGGCTTCCAATGCGGCGTCGAAATCCAGATCTTGCTGCATCAACTGACGACATCGTTCAAGGATCTGGAAGGCGGCATGCCCTTCGTTGATGTGCCAGGCAGTGGGTTTCAGGCCGAGGGCTTCCAGTACGCGGGCGCCGCCAATGCCCAGCAGCATTTCCTGGCTGATCCGGGTGGACTCGTCGCCGCCGTAGAGCTGGAGCGTGAGATTCTGGTCGTCCGGACTGTTTTCGGCGGTGTTACTGTCCAGAAGATAGAGACGGATATGTCCGACCCGGGCTTCCCAAACCCGCGCCGTGACCATCCGTCCGGGGAAGGGCACGGTAAGCTTCAGCGGCACTCCATCCACCTCCACCGGGGAGATCGGGAGTTCGTCGCTGGAATGGGTTTTGTAGCGGGCGATCTGATGGCCCTGGGCGTCGATAGTCTGGATGAAGTAGCCCTGCTGGTACAGCAGGCCCACGGCCACGAAGGGCAGGCCCAGGTCGCTCGCTGCCTTGCAGTGATCCCCAGCCAGAATCCCGAGACCGCCGGAGTAGATCGGAAAGCTTTCATGGAAACCGAACTCGGCACAGAAATAGGCCACCAGGTCCCGTTCGGGATCCAGTATTTCGGTCACTTCCGGCCCAGGCTCGGACTCGACATAGACATCGTAACTGCTCAGAACCTGACGGTATTCTGCCAGGAATGCCCGATCCTGCGCCGCGTCATCCAGACGTTCCTGGGCTACCCGGCGAAGGAACAGCTTTGGATTGTGCTCGACCCGCTGCCAGAGTACCGGATCAATGCGGGCGAACAGGTTCCTGACACCGTGGTCCCAGCTGTAGAACAGATCGTTGGCCAGCTCTTCCAGTCGTTCAAGACCTTCCGGAATCCTGGGGCGTGCTTCAAGCCGGAACTCTGTGGCCTTGTTCATGGTCGTCCTCCTGTAAAGGAACCTGCTGACTTGGGGTCAGTTTCGTTTTCATTGTTCGGTCAGAATCGATTGGTACAGGGCCAGATACTCTCGGGCCCGGTACTTCCAGGAATAATCCCCCGCCATTCCGTTGCGCTGCAGGTGTCGCCATTGCTTGCGATTGCTGTAGTACTCCAGCGCCCGGTCGATGGCATGCAGGAAGGCATCCTCGTTGGGACGCTCGAAGCAGAAGCCGGTGGCACGGCTGCCAGCGGCCTGGCCTGGATCGACAACAGTATCTTTAAGTCCGCCGACAGCATGCACAACCGGGATAGTGCCGTAGCGCAGACTGAACATCTGGTTGAGACCGCAGGGCTCGAAACGGGAGGGCATCAGGAACATGTCGGCCCCGGCCGTGATCCTGTGTGCCAGCGGCTCGTCATAACCCACGGTCAGGGAAACCTGCTCCGGATGATCCCGTGCGAGGGCCCGGAGGGGATCGGTATATCGCGGCTCGCCCGAGCCCAGAATGGCAAACTGGCAGCCCTTTTCAAGAAGGGGCGGAATGACAGCCAGCAGCCAGTCGATACCTTTCTGCTCTACCAGCCGTCCGATGGATCCGAACAGGGGCGCGCCGTTCACTTCCAGCCCGAGCTGTTGCTGTAGTCGGGCCTTGCACTGGCTCTTGTTGCTGAGACTGTCGGGGCCGTAGTGAAAGTCGAGGTACCGGTCATCCGACGGGTTCCAGATCCGGGTATCGATGCCGTTGAGGATTCCGGAGAGGCGATCGGAACGGTATCTCAGCAGGCCATCCAGGCCATACCCGAACTCCGGGGTCTGGATTTCGAGGGCATAGGTGGGACTGACCGTGGTGATCCTGTCGGCGTAAACCAGCCCGCCCTTGATGAAGGACAGCTGATCGTGGAATTCCAGCCGGTCGAAACGCCAGAGTGAATCCGGCAGCCCCATCGCCCGGAACGTCTCCTGGGAAAAAAGGCCCTGGTACGCCAGGTTATGGATGGTGAACACGGTGCCGGGCCGGTTGGGAAGATGATCCAGGAAAACCGGCACCAGGGCGGACTGCCAGTCGTTGCAGTGCACAATGTCCGGCGTCCAGCCAAGACCCAGCTGGCCGCTGGCCATCATGGCCGCGACCCGGCAGAACAGCTGATACCGATGGGCGTTGTCCCACCAGTCCTGTCCTTCCTCGTTCTGATAGGGATTACCCGGCCGGTCGAAAAGCGCGGGGCAGTCCACCAGCCAGAGGCTGACGGCGGTGCCGGGCAGTCGGGTGCGCCAGAGCGTGACATGGTACTGGCCAATGCTCAGCCTCGCCTTGCGCCGGCTGCCGGCGGTGCGTGCGGCCTCCAGGGCAGCCGGGTAGCCGGGCAGCATTATCTGGATATCACAATCCTGACGGCTCAGGGCCTCGGGCAGGCTGGCCGAGACGTCCGCAAGGCCACCGGTCTTGATGACCGGGTAGACTTCACTGGTAACAAAAAGAACCCGTTTCATGATTCCGGCCTGAGAACAACGGCTGCCAGGGGCGGCAGTGTGAGTTCGAGGGAGCAGGGGCGGTCCATCCAGGGCACCTCGCGGGCTTCAAGACCGTACGGGTTGCCGACGTTACTCCCGCCGTAGTATTCCGAGTCCGAATTCAGCACTTCCACCCAGCGCCCTCCGCTGGGAACGCCGATCCGGTACCCGTACCGGGGCACCGGGGTGAAGTTGATGACCACCACCGTGACCTCGTCCCCGGCGCGGCGCAGGTAGCTTATGATCGACTGGGGTGAATCGTGGCAGTCGATCCATTCGAAGCCGTCACCGTAGTAATCACGGGCGTACAGGGACGGTTCTCTCCGGTAAAGTCCGTTCAGGTCCTGCACCAGTTTCTGGAGACCGCGATGCTCGGGATACTGCAGGAGGTACCAGTCCAGCTCCCGGGATTCGCTCCATTCCCGGCGCTGTCCGAATTCTCCTCCCATGAACAGCAGTTTGGAGCCGGGGTAGGTGAACTGGAAGCTGAACAGCAGGCGCAGATTGGCCCGCTGCTGCCAGTCGTCACCGGGCATCTTGTTCAGCAGACTGGCCTTGCCGTGGACGACTTCATCATGGGAGAGCGGCAGCATGAAGTTTTCGGAGAACGCGTACAGCAAACCGAACGTGAGCTTGTCGTGGTGGTATTGGCGGTAGATGGGATCCTGCTGAAGGTATTCGAGGGAATCGTGCATCCAGCCCATATTCCATTTCAGATTGAATCCCAGCCCTCCGATTTCCGGCGGGCGAGTCACCCGAGGCCAGGAGGTGGATTCCTCGGCGATCACCAGTGTGCCCGGGAACCGGCTCTGGCAGGTCTGGTTCAGGCTTTTCAGGAAGTCGATGGCCTCGAGATTCTCATGGCCGCCATGGACGTTTGGGAGCCACTCGCCGGGATTGCGGGAGTAGTTGAGATAGAGCATGGAGGCTACCGCATCCACTCTCAGGCCGTCTATGTGGAAGGTGTCCAGCCAGTACAGGGCACTGCCGATGAGAAAATTGCGGACTTCGTGGCGACCGTAATTGTAGATCAGGGTGCCCCAGTCCTTGTGCTGCCCGCGGCGGGGGTCCTCATGCTCGTAGAGGGCGGTGCCATCGAATTTGGCCAGCGCGTGCGCATCTTCCGGGAAATGGCCGGGTACCCAGTCCAGGATCACCCCGAGATCATTGCGGTGGCACTGATCGATCAGGTAACGCAGATCGTCGGGGGTGCCGAAACGGCTGGTGGGGGCAAAGTAGCCCGTGGTCTGGTAGCCCCAGGATTCATCCAGGGGGTGTTCAGTAACCGGCAGCAATTCGATATGGGTGAAGCCTTGTTCCCGGACATAGGGAATCAGCTGGTCCGCCAGTTCCCGATAGGTCAGCCATCGTCCTGATCCGTGGTGTTGCCAGGAAGCGGCGTGCACCTCGTAAACGGAGACGGGCGATTTCTGCCAGGCCCACTTGCTGCGCCGGGCCAGCCAGTCGCCATCTCCCCAGCTGTAACTGCCGCGCTGGACCACCACGGCCGCGTTGGAGGGGCGAAGTTCGAAAAACTGGCCATACGGATCGGTCTTGAAGACTTGCTTGCCGGACCGGGTGGTAATGGCAAACTTGTACTGGCTACCGGCGCCGGCACCCGGAATGAACACGGACCAGACGCCGGAGGCCCCGTGCACGGCCATGGGGTGGTGTCCGGGAGCCCAGTCATTGAAGTCTCCGACAACGCTGACCGCAGTGGCATTGGGTGCCCAGACTGCGAACCGCACACCCTCGGTACCGTTCCGGGTCTGGATATGGGCTCCCAGCACGTTGTAGATGTGCCAGTGGCGGCCTTCGCCGAAAAGGTATAAATCAAATTCGCTCAGGGTCGGGCTTTCCATAGACCACGCATCTTCCTTACCGGGTTCCCGGGTATTGAACGCCCACTCGCGCGTTCAAAAAATGACTTGTAACAATTCTACGTCATAATCCCGTGATACTGTTCTAATATTATTACGGCGGTAAGAATACTGTCGATGTGCCGCACGGCTGTTCGGCAGTAAGCATCAAACCAGATGGTTTGCAGGGAAGGATTCATGCATACGGCTCAGCGTTTTGTCAGTCGCCTCACTCGCCAGACACTTGCTCTGGTGCTTGCGGGAGGAAGAGGCTCCCGGCTTTACGATCTCACCAAATGGCGTGCCAAGCCCGCCGTTCCCTTCGGCGGAAAGTTCCGGATCATCGATTTTCCACTGTCCAACTGCATTAATTCGGGCATCGGGCAGGTCGGTGTGATCACGCAGTACAAATCCCATTCATTGATTCGCCACATCCAGCGCGGCTGGAGCTTCCTGCGGGGAGAGCTGGATGAGTTCGTGGAATTGCTGCCGGCCCAGCAGCGGATCGAGACTTCCTGGTACGAGGGTACCGCGGACGCGGTGCTGCAGAACCTGGATATCATCCGCAGCCACCGGCCGGAATATGTCCTGATCCTGGCCGGAGATCACATCTACAAGATGGATTACGGCACCATGCTGGCCGCCCACGTGGAAAGCGAGGCAGACATCACCGTTGGCTGCATCGAGGTGCCCATCGACGACGCCTCGGCCTTCGGAGTCATGGATGTGGATGAGGAGATGAGGATCCGGGAGTTTGAAGAGAAGCCCGAGAATCCACGGCCCTTGCCCGGCAAGCCGGGCAAGGCACTGGCTTCCATGGGCATCTACGTGTTCAGTACCAGGATCCTGTTCGAGGAACTCATCCGGGACCATCAGTTGCAGGGCACGTCCTCCCACGATTTCGGGAAGGACATTATCCCTTCCGTGATCCGCCGTTTGCGGGTCATGGCGTTCCCGTTCCGGGACCCGGTTCAGAATGGGCCGGCCTACTGGCGTGACGTGGGTACCATCGATTCCCTCTGGCAGGCCAACCTGGAACTGATCGGGGTAAGCCCCGAACTGAACCTCTATGATTCCAACTGGCCGATCTGGACCTACCAGGAGCAGCTGCCCCCGGCCAAGTTCGTCTTTGACGATGAAAACCGTCGCGGCACGGCTGTGGATTCGATGATTGCCGGAGGCTGTATTGTCTCCGGAGCCATGGTGCGGCACTCGTTGCTGTTCTCACAGGTGAGGGTGCACTCGTTCAGCGAGGTATCTGATTCGGTGATCTATCCGGACGTGGATATCGGGCGGAACTGCAAAATCCAGCGGGCCCTGATCGATCGTGGTTGCAAGATCCCGGAAGGCACCCAAATCGGCTTTGACGAGGAAGAGGATCGCAAGCGTTTTCACGTTTCCACCAAAGGCGTTGTTCTGGTGACCCCCGAGATGCTCGGGCAGGACTATCCCCATGGCCTCTGACACAAAGACGCCGGTGGTGCTGTGCTGGCACATGCACCAGCCGGGATACCAGGACCTGAAAACCGGCCAGTTCCTGTTCCCGTGGGTATATCTGCATGCCATCAAGGATTACAGCGACATGGCCGCGCACCTGGAGGCGCACCCGAAGGCCAGGGCCGTGGTGAACTTTGCGCCGGTGCTGCTGGAGCAGATCGAGACCTATCTGGTGCAGATCGAACGGTGGCGGCACGGGGCCGGACCCATCGGCGATCCGCTCCTGGCTGCACTGGTCGCCGAAACCCTGCCCGAAACCGGCAGCCCGGCGTTCCAGGACCTCATGAACAAGGCACTGAGGGCCAATCCGGATCGGATCATCAAGCGCTTTCCCGCCTATGCCCGTCTTGCGGACCTGGCTGAATTCTATCGTGCCAAACCGGACATCCAGCGTTATATCGCGCCCACCTTCCTGACCGATCTGCTGGTCTGGTATCACCTGGGCTGGATGGGAGAGACCGTTCGCCAGCGTAACGCCTGTGTCCAGAGCCTCCAGGAAAAAGGGGCCGGGTTCACTCTGGATGACCGAATTGCGCTACTGGATGTGATATTCGAGGTGATGGCCGGTATCGGCCCGCGCTACCGGCATCTGGCGAAGACCGGGCAGGTGGAGCTCTCCGTCAGCCCCTATACCCATCCGATCCTGCCTCTGCTGCTGGATCTCGAATCGGCCCGGGAAGCGATGCCGGATATCGCCTTACCCTCACATTCCCGTTATCCCGGCGGTGACTTGCGGGCAAGCTGGCAGTTGCAGCAGGCTCGGGAAACCTTCAAACGGTTTTTCGAAATCGATGCCAAAGGCTGCTGGGCGTCCGAGGGTGGTCTCAGCCAGGCAACCCTGGCCCAGCTTGGGAAACACGGGTTCCAGTGGACGGCGAGTGGTGATTCCGTCATTCACAACAGCATGAACCTGGCCCGGGAAAATGGGCAACTCCCCGAGCAGGCCGGCATTCATCAGCCCTTCCGCTTTGGCGACAACGACGTAACGGTATTTTTCCGGGACGATGGCCTGTCCGATCTGATCGGATTCAACTACGCGGACTGGCATGCCGAGGATGCAGTGGGGGACCTCGTCCACCACATGGAGAATATCGCCGGGCATGCCAAAAGCAAACCACGGCCGGTCATTTCCGTCATCCTGGATGGTGAGAATGCGTGGGAATACTACCCGGAAAACGGCATTCATTTCCTCGACCGGCTTTATACGGTGCTTGAAGATCACCCGCGGTTGAGGCTGGCGACCTACAGTGAACTGCTTGAACAACCGGTCGCCGAACCGGTGCAGCTTCCGCACCTGGTCGCCGGAAGCTGGATCTACGGCACCTTTTCCACCTGGATCGGGGATACTGACAAGAACCGTGCCTGGGACCTGCTTTGCGAGGCAAAAACCCATTATGACCGGGTCATGGATAACGGCAGCCTGAACTCCGAGGAAAAGCAGGCGGCGCAACGACAACTCGCCTTGTGTGAAGGCTCTGACTGGTTCTGGTGGTTCGGAGATTATAACCCGGCGCAGATCGTCCAGGATTTCGAGCGCCTGTACCGGCGGCATCTGGTCAATCTGTATGAAAGGATTGGTTATCCGGCGCCACCGTCGGTGTTCCAGCAACTGAGCCAGGGTGGCGGGGAACCGGCGCGCGGCGGTGCCATGCGGCCCGGCCATGACAAAGATGCTGAGGCGCCATGAGTACGGAGGAAATATCGCAACGTCTTTTCGAGGCGCGTCGCGCCGGGGTTTTGCTGCATCCGACGGCACTTGAGGGGCAGTTTGGCATCCTTGGTGCCAATGCCCGCCGCTTCGTGGATTTCATGGCGAAGAGCGGTCTGAGCGTCTGGCAGACCTTGCCGGTGGGCCCGACCCACAGTGATTTGTCACCCTACCAGTCACTTTCCGCCCACGCCGGTAATCCGGATTTTATCGATCTTTCGGAGCTGGTCACGCTTGGTCTGTTATGGCGGGATGAACTCGACCCTGCCGCAGACAGGGGCAAGCGGGCACTGGTGAAGCTGGCTGCAAGGCGTTTTTTCGGCGGGGAAGGGCAGCTACGCAAACGGGATTTTGACAAGTTCTGCGCTGAACACGGTGACTGGCTCGACGACTTTGCCATCTTCTGCGGTATCCGGGAAATGCTGCCGGGCATGAGCTGGTCGGAATGGCCGGCGCCACTGCGTGACCGGCACCCCGAGGCGGTTGCGCAGTTTGTCCGGGAAAATACGGAATCGGTGCAGGCCATCCGGTTCGAACAGTTCCTGTTCCAGCACCAGTGGCACTCGCTGAGAGATTACGCTGCCGAGCGCGGCGTTCTGCTGTTCGGTGATATTCCGATCTTCGTGGCCCACGACAGCGCCGATGTCTGGGCGAATCGCCATCTGTTCAAGCTGGATGGCGAGGGGGACCCTACCGTGGTCGCGGGGGTTCCGCCGGATTACTTCTCGCCGGACGGCCAGCACTGGGGCAATCCGCTCTATGACTGGGACGCCATGGCCGAAGATGGATACCAGTGGTGGCTGCAGCGGCTCGAAAGCCAGCGCCAGCTGTTTGACCTGATCCGGATTGACCATTTCCGTGGGCTGGAATCGTTCTGGGAGATTCCCGCGACAACGCCGGAACCCAGGTTCGGCTACTGGGTTGCAGGTCCGGGCCGCCGGTTTCTTGAGGCCTGCTTCGAACGTTTCCCAGGCTTACCGCTGGTGGCAGAAAACCTGGGCATCATCAGCGATGAGGTCGAGCAGTTACGCCGGGAGTTCCGACTTCCCGGAATGGCCGTTATCCAGTTCGGGTTCGATGGCAGCCCGGATAACCCCCACCTTTTGCATCGCCACGAGCCGGGGGATCTTGTCTATACCGGCACCCATGACAACGATACCAGCCTTGGATGGTACCTGAGTCTGGAGGACCACACCCGGGATTATGTGAACCGCTATCTGGGCACCGATGGCACGGGAATGCCCTGGCCAATCGTGGATGCAGCCTTCCGCTCGGTATGCTGGTTGGCCATGGTGCCGATGCAGGATTTCCTGGAGCTCGGCTCGGAGGCGCGGTTCAATACACCGGGTACCGTAGAGGGCAACTGGGTGTGGCAACTGGAGTTGTCGCAGTGTACGGATGAGCTTGCCGAAAAGATCCGGAAATCGATCTTACGCCATGAACGAATCCGGTTCTGACTGGTCGTATATTGACCAGTGTCAACGTGCTGTCATTTACGCTGGTGTATAAATAACAGACAACACTTGATAGACGTCAAACCTGTTCAGGGAGGATCCAATGGAACACAGGCTCAGCAAACGCGTCCCCGGTAAACTTTCAATCCTGGTCTATAAACGGGGAATGCCCGTCGCCACCGGCCAAGTCCGCAATGCCTCACGCAGAGGCGTGTTTGTCTCCACCGACTATGATGATGTAAATCTGAACCAGACCCTTGAGCTGGAACTCTGCTACCCGGAGAAAACCGAAAAAACCCTTCGCAGGCTCAAGGCCCACGTCGTCAGGAAATCCGCCAAAGGGCTTGGGCTGGATTTTGACGGTGCGGACAATGATGCTCTGGGTATCGCCAAGCTTCTCAGCTGGCTGGCAAGCCACCACGCAACTATCAACTACGATTCATCCCCCAAATATCGGACCCACTGATTGATTCTGCTGGAGTTGTTATGGATAGGCTGAAAGGCAAGGTCGCCGTGATCACAGGCGGCTCACACGGTATTGGTGCCGCGGCGGTTAGCAGGATGGCAGAAGAGGGCGCCTCGGTTGCGATCCTCGACTGCCTGGACGATGAAGGGAATGCCCTGGCCAGGAAACTCTCCGGAGAAGGTCACCAGGTTGCCTACTGGCATTGTGACGTCAGTGATGAGGAGAACGTCAGGACGGCAATTAACGAGGCCGCGAATAAATTTGGCCACATCGATGTATTGGTGAATAACGCGGGCATCTCCGGCCCGAACAAGCCAACACACGAACTGACCGAGGAAGAGTGGGACCTGGTCCAGAAAATTAACGTAAAAGGCGTGTTCTTCTGTACCAAGCATGCCATCCCGCACATGAAAAAGGCCGGGCGCGGTAGTATCATCAATCTGTCCTCCATATACGGCCTGGTCAGCGCGCCGGACGTGCCTCCCTACCATGCTTCGAAAGGCGCGGTGCGGCTGATGACCAAGACCGATGCCATGCTCTACGCACCGGACAACATCCGCGCGAATTCCATCCACCCGGGCTTCATCTGGACTCCGATGGTGGAGGGGCACCTGAAAACCACGGGAGAAGATCTCGATGCTGCCAAGCAGGCAACAGCGGCGCTGCATCCGTTGGGACACATGGGCGAACCGGATGATATTGCCTGGGGCATCGTGTTCCTGGCCTCCGAGGAGTCCAAGTTCATGACCGGCAGCGAGCTGGTGATAGACGGCGGCTACACAGCGCACTGATAATTTGGCAAACAGCGACAAAGGGATTTGAACACCGATGACGTTAGCGGCCTACCGGCCAAGGCAGTTGCCTGAGGCTCTGAATGGTTTGTTCACCCTTGCACTGGACCTGAGATGGAGCTGGCATCACGGCAGTGATGTGCTCTGGCGCACCCTGGATCAGGAAACCTGGGACAGCACCCGGAATGCCTGGCTGGTGCTCAACAGTGCCTCGGGAGAGCGCCTGGACGAGCTCAGCCGGGACCCGGAATTTCTGGCTCGGTACCGGGAGCAGATGGATGCCCATGAACGGTTCGTCCGTGCCGATACCTGGTACTCCGAGCAGTGCCGGGATGAACTCGACCGTGGGATCGCCTTTTTCTGCATGGAATACGGGCTGAGTGAGTCACTCCCGCTTTACAGTGGGGGACTTGGCGTACTTGCCGGGGATTACCTGAAGGCAGCCAGCGACCTTGGCGTTCCCGTTACTG
This sequence comes from Marinobacter pelagius, assembly GCF_003315345.1. Taxonomy (GTDB): domain Bacteria; phylum Pseudomonadota; class Gammaproteobacteria; order Pseudomonadales; family Oleiphilaceae; genus Marinobacter; species Marinobacter pelagius_A. The sequence goes on along the minus strand of NZ_QNRO01000015.1, from coordinate 86,277 downwards.
CTGTCGGCCTGCTTTATCAGCAGGGCTACTTCCGCCAGGCAATAAGTACCGATGGCGAACAGCTGGAATTCTACCCCTACAATGACCCCACAATGCTGCCGGTATCCCCACTGCGGGATGAAGACGATCAGTGGCTGCGGGTAATTGTGCCTTTGCCGGGCCGTGATGTTCGCCTGAGAGCGTGGGTCGGCCAGGTTGGGCACTGTGAGCTGTTGCTACTGGACAGCAATGACCCCCGCAACGAACCCGGCGACCGGGGTATCACCAGTGAGTTGTACAGCGGTGATCCGGAAAAACGGTTGCAACAGGAGATGGTCCTCGGCATTGGCGGGTGGCGTTTGCTGCGAGCTCTTGGGCGGGATCCGGTGGCCTGTCATATCAACGAAGGGCATTGCGCACTGGCACTGCTTGAACGGGCTTTCGGATGGGCCCGTGACAACGAGAGGGACTTCGATACCGCCCGCATGGCAACCCGGGCCACCAACCTTTTCACCACCCATACCTCTGTGGCCGCCGGCTTCGACCGTTTTCCGAGACGCCTGGTGCGCCTCTACCTGAGCCCCTGGTTGGCCGGACAGGATCTGACCGTGGACCAGTTGATGGACCTGGGGGCCCACAACTCGGATCAGGACGCCACCGGCGATCCGTTACTGAACATGGCCTGGCTCGCGCTCAACATGAGCGGGCGTGTCAACGGCGTCAGCAGGATTCACCGGAAGGTCTCCCAGACCATCCTTCAGGACTTCTTTCCCCGCTGGCCGGCCGATGATATTCCCGTGGAATATGTCACTAACGGTATTCACACACCCAGCTGGGATTCCGCGGAGTCTGACGAGCTTTGGACGCGGGCTTGTGGCAAGGATCGCTGGCGTCGTCCGATGGATGCCAGCTGCCCGATGAGCGGGATCTCAGACCAGGACCTGTGGGACATGCGCCTGGCACAGCGAAAGCGCCTGATCCAGTACCTGCGCCGGCGGCTGGCGAGTCAGCACTGTGAGCACAATCCGGGGAACGACCCCGCTGCTGCCTGCGGATTGCTCCTGGACAACGAAACCCTGACTCTGGGCTTCGCCAGGCGGTTTACGGATTACAAGCGGCCAAATCTGCTACTGACCGACCCTGACCGGCTGCTGTCTTTGCTCAATCACCGGGATAAGCCGGTACAGATTGTACTGGCCGGCAAGGCTCATCCTTATGACAAGTCGGGCAAGGAACTGATCCGGCGCTGGAAGCAGTTTTCGAGAAAGCCGGAAGCCGAGGGCAAGGTGGTGTTCATCGAGGATTATGATCTGGGGGTCGCGAACCAGCTGGTTCAGGGCGTGGATGTCTGGCTCAATACCCCGCGCCATCCCTGGGAGGCTTGCGGCACCAGCGGCATGAAAGTGCTGGTTAACGGTGGGCTGAACCTTTCCCAGTTTGACGGTTGGTGGGCAGAAGCCTGGAACCCGGATGTGGGTTGGGCGATCAGGCCCGGTGCCACCTTCGAGGAACTCAGCCATACCAACGATCACGACCAATCCGATGCCCGGGAACTGTTCGAATTGCTTGAACAGCAAGTCGTTCCGGCGTTTTACCGGGTCGACCAGGAGGGTCGGCCACGGGACTGGATTACCATGATCCGGGCCAGCATGGACCAGTTGACGGCGCACTATTCTGCCAATCGGATGGTTCGGGAATACGTGGACGATTTCTACCGACCGATGGTAGCGCTGGGCAGGCAGAGGGATCCGGAGACGGCACACGCTCTGGTCCAGGAATCCCGTGAGATCAATGCCCACTGGTCGCGGCTCCGGTTCACCTCCATTGAGTTTGAAGAACAGGGCCAGCAACAGATCTACACGGTAGACGTCTATCTGGATGGAGCACCGGCAGAGCATATCGGGGTTGAGCTGATTGCGGAAGCCTCCGAATACGGCCCAAGACAGGTTCATGCCATGGAGCGCAAACAGGCCATGGAGGGCTCGGCCCGGGGCTGGATCTACCAGTGCAAGGTTCAGGCACGACCGGAGGGCCATTACACGCCCAGAATCCGGGTGAGGGATGATCGCCTGAACCTGCCCCTGGAAAACGCTTCGGTGCTCTGGCTCCGTTGATCCGGTAGGGATCAGCCCCGCCAGAACGCCGGCGAGAGAACAATAATTACGCTGAGGATTTCGAGCCGGCCCATCAGCATCCCGACAGACAGGACCCACTTGGCTGCATCCGGCAGCGGGCCGAAATTGCCCGCGGGCCCGATGATCTCGCCCAGGCCCGGGCCGACATTGGTCAGGGAGGTGAGCGCGCCGGACAACGCCGTTACAAAATCGAGCTGCATCGCCGCCAGGGCGACGGTGATCAGAAGGAGACACAACAGGAATATGAAGGTGTAGGCGATCATCGAGGAGATGATCTCGTCACTGACCGAACGGCCGTTGTAATTCCGGGTCAGCACCGCCCGCGGGTGCAGCAGGCGCATCAACTGCTCCCGAAGAATAATCAGCGATAACTGGAACCGGAATATCTTCATACCGCCGGCGGTCGAGCCGGAGCAGCCACCCACGAACATCAGGAAGAAGAACAGCACAAACGCCAATGGTCCCCAGGCACTGTAATCCTCGGAGGCATAGCCGGTGGTGGTGACAACAGACGTCACGTTGAACAGGGTAGCGGCGTAATTGTGGATCGGATCGAACGGAACCGGCGAGACCCACCAGCGATAGAGTGTCAGCAATGCCGGCACGATCAGCAGGATGGCCAGGAACATCCGAACCTGCTGGTCCCGGAATAACACGCCATGTTGACCGTGCATTTCCCGGACGAACAGGAAAAAGGGCAGGCTGCCGATGATCATGAAGAGCGTGGCTTCCATGAGGATCACATCGTTGAACTTGCCCATGGACAGATCGGAGGTGGAAAACCCACCGGTCGCGATACTGGTCAATCCGTGGTTGAAGGCATCAAAGAGGGTCATGCCGGAAAACCAGTAGGTCAGAACCGCAATCACCGAAAAGACCACGTAGACAAAAAGCAGCCCACGGCTCAGGGTTTTCATCCTCGGCAGGGCCTTGTCCGTCCACTCTGAGGATTCGGTGGCAAACAGTCGCATGCCACCGACCCGCAGGAACGGCAATACGGCAACGAACATGCCGATAATACCGATGCCGCCGATCCACTGAAGAATCGAGCGCCAGAGCAGCAAATCCCGGTCCATGTTGTCCAGGCCGCTAAGAACCGTTGCGCCGGTGGTCGTTATGCCCGATGTGCCTTCAAAGAACGCATCCGCGGCGGACAGGTGCAGGTCACTCAGGTAAAAGGGCAGGGACGAGAAGAGGGCAATGATGAACCAGCTGGAGACGGTGAGCACAAACATGAAGCGGGGCTTCAGGTCCCGTGGCTGGTTATAGGTGGCGACAATACCGAGCACGCCGAGACCACAGACAACCGCCGCCGATTCCGCAAACGCCATGGCATTGGGCGCTTCGGACCCGGCAAGAAAAAGCACCGGTAACGTCATGAATATGCTCAGAAGCACAAACATAACGCTGACAATAAAGATGACAGGGATCAGGTTTCTCAAAAGGATGCTCTAGCCAGCTGAACCGGAAGACCGCGCCAGAATACCTGCAGGCCCCACCTTCCGCAAGGCAGACAAGGCCTTAGCGTGCAATGAAGCCGAAATTAAATCGGCGTAAATAACAGGTAAATTCGGATCTTTACTATGGCAAACAACGTGGGGTTGGTGCATTTTCAGTGATGAACACCGAAGAATCGGTTAAGGAGAACAAGTCATGACACGTACAAAATCACTTGCACTGGCGCTGGCAACCCTTTCAGGCAGCATTCTGGCAACGGGTACGGCCCAGGCTCAGGACATGTACAAATCCGGTGTTGGCGGGCTATACGCCGGCTTTAACTATACCTTCATGAATGCGGAGATCGGACCCTACGATGCCGATGCCGGCACGCTGTCCGGCAAGGTCGGTGTGATGGCCACGCCGTTTCTTGGCATTGAGGCTCGTGCAGGTTTCGGTGTCGACGATGACACCGTCAACGGAGTGGATGTCTCTGTAGACAACTTCTACGGTGGCTACGCTACGTTCAACCTGGCCAATGAATCCCCGGTAACGCCTTATGCGGTATTGGGTTTTACCCGGGTTGAGGCGGAAGTCGGTTCAGTTGAAGATGATGACTCCGATGTTTCTTACGGTATCGGTGCCAGTATGGAGTTCGCTCCGAATCTGTCCGGTAACCTGGAATACATGCGTTACTACGACGACGACAATATTGAGCTCGACGGCCTCGGGGTGGGCATCCAGCTTAATTTCTGATCGTTGCTCTGATTTAGTGAATCGGGAGTTGATTTGAACCATCTTGCCCACGTTTTCCTCGCACCGGATTCCCCGGAAGCCCGCGTGGGCAGCATTCTGGGTGACTTTACCCGGGGCGTCGAACTCTCGGCGCTTCCGGGCGAAGTCCACCGAGGAGTACGTCACCACTTCTCAGTGGATACCTTCACTGACCGCCATCCCGAGGTGCTTGCTTCCAAACGGCTTTTCTCGTCACAGCGCAGGCGGTTTGCCGGTGTCGCGCTGGACATACTCTACGACCATTTCCTGCTGAAACACTGGTACAGGTTCAGTGATCATGATTGCGACCGGTTTATCGAGCGCACCTACCGGGAGTTGAGTGAAAATCGCCATCTGATGCCGCCACAAATGGCGCGCGTAACAGCGAGGATGGTGGACTACGACTGGTTTGGAGCCTATCAGGACCTGGAGAATATAGGGCAGGCGCTGGACCGGGTCGCCTCCCGCATTCGGTTTGCCAACCGGTTTGAGGGGATGATCGAGGAAATCCTTGAACATCATCCTGAACTTGAACACAGGTTTCTCCAATTTTTCCCAGACCTTCAATTAATTGCGAAGGAGTTTTAATGCGTATTCTGGCAATCTTCCTGTTGATGCTTTCGCTTGGTTTCAACCCGGTAATAGCTGAAGACAAAAGTGGCAAGAGTGACCGCGTCCCGGAGACACTCGGGTTTGTCGAGTGGGTGGTTCTGAAAGACACCGGATTACGCCTGAAGGCACGACTCGATACCGGTGCCAAGACATCGTCCCTGCATGCCGTCAATGTCGAGGAGTTCACCAGAAATGACGAAGAATGGGTAAGCTTTGAGATTCCCCTGGGCGATCATGATGACCAACCCGAGGGGGACCTGTATGAGCATGAGGACGTGACGATTGTGCTGGAGCGCCCTGTACGCAGGACCGTGCTCATCAAACGCAAGGGAGCCCCGTCGCAACGCCGGCATGTGGTCGATCTGGAATTCTGCATCGCCGGCACAATGCACACCACCCAGTTCTCCCTGACGGACCGCGGCAAGTTTTCCTACCCTGTGCTCCTTGGCCGGCGTTTCATGCGGGATGACAATATTCTCGTGGACTCTTCTGACAGCTTCCTGGCACCCAGAGAATGCGAGTACAGCAGCGTGGATGAGCTGGCTGACGAGAGCGAGGCGCGAGTAGACTAGCCACCGCCTCCCAGCGCGGCCTTCTCCATCTCAAGATAAACACGATAGGCGTTGGCCTTGTTGGAGGCCTCGAAGGCCGGCAGGCCTTCATAACGGGACCAGTCAGTCCCGGCATAGGCCTCCTCAAACTGAACCCAGTTCTCAACCGCGGCGCCCATCTGCTCCCGCACATACGCCAGATAGTCGTAAGTGAAGTTGAGGGCCTCCATGGCATTCTCCGAAGCCTTGCCATGGCCTGGTATCAAGATTTTGGGATTCATCTCCCGAACCTTGTCGATGGCTTCCATCCAGTTTCGGGTATCGACTTCGGAACTGGCGAGGTAGGGCACCCGCCCGTTCTGGATGATATCCCCGGAAAACAGTACACCAGCCGGCCTGACCATCATCAGGCTGTCATCGGTCGAATGGGCGGGGCCGGCATGAACGATGCTGAAGCGATAACTTCCGGATTCCACAGAGGTTTCGTCGTCGAAGGTTACATCCGGAGCGACAACTCTGGTGTTGTCATCAACCCAGGGTGACAGCGCCTGTTTGCGTTGCTCCAGACGTTGCCCTGCATCCGGGCTGTTAATGTAGACACTGGATGTCTCCTGGGCGATAACCTGCGCGTCGGTCAGATCTTTGAAAGCCTGGAGCCCGTATACGTGATCTGCATGATAGTGACTGATTACCACATGGGAGATCGGTAATTCCGTCTTTTCGCGTATTTTATCGATCATCGCGGCGCCAAGGCTCGGCGTCCCCAGGGCATCGAATACCACCACACTATCCTCGGTGACAACAAAGCCCGCATTGGCGGTAAAGCCCTCATTCTGCTTCCCCGGAACTCCGGACTGGCCAGCAAAGTAATAAACGTTGTCCGCACTCACGGGCGTGGCTTCGAACGGAATCGTTAACGGGGCATAGTCTGTCGCGAATCCGGCTACCACATTTCCGGATGCGATTAGCATTGCGGCAATTAATCCCGTATTCCTTATGTTGATTTGTACTTTTTTTGTCATCATTTTGGTACCCCTTTTTTGTTTTTTGCCTGCCATGTAAGTCCTTGTATTTGCATTGATTCAGATCAATTTTAGGACGCCTGAAGCAGGTTTTTTACGACGAAGGTCCAATGAACCCGGGTTCAAAAATTCCTTGTAACCACAAAAATACGGGTTTATAACTAAATTATATCCTTATAACAGAAACAACAAGACCGCACCTCAGTCCCGCACTGATCGTCGGCCGACTGCCCGAGACGGCATCGAAGGAGGAGAAAAACAATATGCTCGGCAAACTCCGCCGACTCAACCAGGATGCGTCCAAAATAGCCCTGGAAGAGTCAGAACGCTTACCCTCAGAAGAACGCAGACGTTTTCTCAGAAGCGGACTGTTCACCGCAGGCGGTGCCATGGTTGGAGGTGCTCTCGCAGGCATCGCCCCGAAGGCACTGGCTTCGACACAGTATCCCCCCGAGATTCCGCCGTGGACCCGATCTCTCGGGGCAGGGGTGGTCACCGATCCTTATGGTGTTCCATCTCCGTTCGAGAAAGATGTCATACGCCGGAACGTACCCTGGCTAACGGCAGACGAAGTTTCTTCCATCAGCTTTACCCCGCTCCAGCACTTGAAAGGCATCATCACTCCTAACGGTCTTTTCTTCGAACGCCACCACGCCGGTCGTCCGGAAATTGATCCTCAGCAACACCGCCTGATGATTCATGGTCTTGTGGACCGGCCGATCATCCTCTCCATGGAAGATCTGCAGCGATTCCCCAGTGTTTCCCAGATCAACTTCATCGAGTGTCCCGCGAATGGAGGCATGGAGTGGCGTGGCGCCCAGCTCAATTCCCTCCAGTTCCTGCACGGCATGGTGAGCTGCGCTGAGTGGACCGGTGTACGACTTTCCACCTTGCTCCAGGAAGTCGGCATCAAACCGGAAGGCAAATGGCTGCTGGCCGAAGGCGCTGATGGCGCTGCCATGACCCGAAGCATTCCCATGGAAAAAGCGCTGGACGATGTCATCGTGGCTTATGCCCAGAACGGTGAAGCGTTGCGCCGGGAGCAAGGCTACCCGGTCCGACTGGTCGTGCCGGGCTGGGAGGGCAATACCCACGTGAAATGGCTACGCCGGCTGGAAGTGGGTGACAAACCCTGGATGCAACGGGAGGAAACCTCCAAGTATACCGACCTGATGCCCGACGGCACCGCCCATGGTTTCACCTGGGTTATGGAAGCCAAGTCGGTCATTACGTCGCCTTGCCCTGAGATGCCCCTGAAGAACAAAGGTATCTATCAGATCGAAGGACTTGCCTGGAGTGGTCGCGGCAAGGTGAAAGCGGTCGATGTATCCGTAGATGGTGGCCAGAACTGGCAACAGGCGCAGTTGCGCGAGCCTGTTATGTCAAAGTCCCTAACGCGCTTTGCCCTGGAATGGAAATGGGACGGCAACCCTGCATTACTGCAGTCCCGGGTTATTGATGAGACCGGTTATGTACAGCCGACGCTGGCTCAGCTCAAAAGCGTTCGCGGTACCAATTCGATCTATCACAAAAACGCAATCCAGACCTGGAAAGTCAATGGAGACGGGAGTGTGGTCAATGTTCAGCTTTCATAAAACACCACGCCTGCTCGCCAGCACCTGTTGCGGTGTGATTCTCGCCTCCATGCCCATCCTCGGTGCGGCAGAACCGACTGGATACTACGGCTATGGAGAAACCCCAACCGATGAACAGATTGCAGCGTGGGATATCGATGTCCGGCCGGACGGCAAAGGGCTGCCGGAGGGCAGCGGCTCGGTCGACGAGGGTATGACGCTTTTTGAGACGCATTGCTCTTCGTGTCATGGAGCCTTCGGGGAAGGGATGGGGCGCTATCCCAAGCTGGCCGGCGGGGAGGGCACTCTGACTGAGGACCGTCCGGAGAAAACCGTGGGCAGTTACTGGCCTTACGCCTCCACACTCTGGGACTACATCCACCGGGCCATGCCGTTCTTCGCGCCGCAATCCCTCACGGATGACCAGGTTTATGCCTTAACGGCCTATGTCCTTAACCTCAATTACATCGTTGATGCGGATTTCGTAGCCAACAAGGAAACACTCCCTGAGGTAGTAATGCCGAATCATGATGGCTTTACGTGGGAGGATCCGAGACCCGTGGTCAATAACGAACGGTGTATGAAGGACTGCAAGGAAGAGGTGACCATTTCTGATTCCGCAGCCGGAAAAAATCTCACACCGAGCACGACTGGCCCCCTCGACGAGGGGATCACAGAGTGATGGCTAAACCGGGGTCTCGCCCCCGTACCATGCCGAGGAGGAACGTGATGCGAAAAGCGTTAATGACCGCATGTCTGACCACAGCAGCGCTGTGTGCCACCGCGCCGGCACTTGCCGAACCTACCCAGGCCGAGATCGACCGGGGCAAGGAGCTGGCATTCAGTCGCAAGGATGGCAATTGCCTGGCGTGCCACAAGATGGACGATGGAAAGCTCGCCGGCAACATCGGTCCCGAGCTGGTGGATATGAAGAGCCGCTATCCCGACCGGGACATGTTGTTCAAGCGGGTCTGGGATGAAACCAAATTCAACCCGGTGACGGTTATGCCGCCATTCGGGCGCCACATGATCCTGAGCAAAGAAGAAATCAACCGGATCGTCGATTACCTGTATACGCTGTGAATGCGAGGAGGAAGTACCGTGATTGACCAACGAAGAAGAGGCTTTTTGAAAGGTGTGCTTGGTGCCGGCGTGGCCGGATTTGCACTGGGTTCGGGCATCGTTCCCCTGAGGGTTGAGGCGGCCACCGCACCGGATGCGTCCGATTGGCCCCAGAAAGCGTTCCGGACTCCGGGCGTTGACGAAACCATTTCGGAACTTTACGGAATGGAGGCTACCGAGTCGGACCAGATCACAATGGATCTGCCCACCATCGCACAGAACGGTGCCGTGGTACCGGTGACGGTGGAAACTGCACTACCTAACGTGACCAGCATCGCGCTACTGGTAGCCAAGAACCCGAACGCCCTGGCGGCCTATTTTGACATTCCTGACGGCACACTGCCGTTCGTGTCGAATCGCCTGAAAATGGCGGAGACGACAGATGTGGTCGCGGTCGTCATTTCTGACGGCAAAGCCTACAAGGCCACCCAGAACGTGAAAGTCACCGTTGGCGGCTGCGGCGGCTAACAGTAGAAGGACAGGAGAACAATAATGGCGTCCAGTATCAGAGTACGTGCAGTAGAAAATAACGGTGTGACCTCGCTGAAAGCCCTGGTCCGGCACCCCATGGACTCAGGCTTTGTAAAGGATTCGGCAGGCAATGTCATTCCTGCCCACTTCATCAAGGTTCTGACCATTTCCCATAACGGCAAGAACGTATTTGTTGCTAACTGGGGCCCGGCGGTATCCAAGGATCCGTTCCTCGAGTGTCGATTCAAGGGAGCCAAGAAAGGTGATGAACTCACCATCAGCTGGATCGATAACGAGGGCGCAAGCGATTCAACCACCGCAACGATCGCCTGAAGATGGTCGGCGGACAGGTTCATCCTGAACCGCCGAAAAGGAGGATTGGACATGCTTAAAGCGAAAGTCATTCTGGTCGCACTCGGGGCGGCGCTTGCGGTGCCCCAGGCACTGGCGGGCGCGTCCCCTGAAGAAGACCGGAAAGAATCGGTTGAATACTTCAAGCAGATGTTCCCGGATGTGCCATTCGAGGAATTCGTGAACGGCCAGTACGCACTGAACGAGGATCGCCGCAAGCAGTGGGAATCCATGCAGGATTTCCCACCCTACGAGTTTGCGGTAGCCGAAGGGCAGGAGTTGTTCGAAACGCCGTTTGCCAATGGCAAGACCTACGCCAGCTGTTTTGAAAACGGTGGCATCGGTATTCGCCAGAACTATCCCTACTTCGACACAGAAAAAAACGAGGTGATCACGCTTGAACTCGCCATAAACCGCTGCCGGGAGGCCAATGGTGAGGAACCCCTGAAATGGAAGAAAGGGGCCATCGCGTCGATTTCCGCTTACATGGCATCCACCTCCCAGGGCAAGCCCATCAACATCAAGGTGCCAGACGATCCTGAAGCGCTCGCCGCTTACCAGGATGGCAAGAAGTTCTATTACAGCCGGAGGGGGCAACTTAATTTCAGCTGCGCAAGTTGTCATGTGCAGAATCCCGGTAAATGGATTCGTGCCGACTTCCTGTCGCCGGCGCTCGGACAACCAGCAAACTTCCCGGTGCACCGGGCCAAATGGGGTGAGCTGGGTACGCTGCATCGTCGCTTCGCGGGATGCAACAACAACGTAAGGGCAGAACCGTTGCCGGCACAGAGTGAGGAATACCGCAATCTGGAGTATTTCCTGACCTATATGAGCAATGGTCTCCCGGTCGTCGGGCCGGCGACGCGGCCATAGTCCGGAACGCAGAGGGAGAAACGCAATGAACAAGCCTTTACTCGCAATCGGTATCTCGCTTGCACTGTCTGTTCCGCTGGCCGCCCAGGGGGGCCCGAAAGAGGACTTTCAGGAAGTCTACGCCAAGGCCCAGAGCACCCATCAGGATGCTGGAAACTTCCAGTGGACCATTACCAGTGACCGCCTGAAAGCCGCCAAATCCGCGGCCGACAGTGGTGATCATGAAAAGGCCATGGCGATGGCCAAAGAGGCTCTCAAGCTTGCCGAAGAGTCCGTTGCCCAGCGTAAAAAGCAAAAGGAGGCATGGCGCCAGGTCGCGATAGGCAACTGACTCCTTGCGCCGAACCTGACGGGCTTCCCCGGTGCGGATCCGGGGGAGCCGGTTACCTCCAATAACTACAAAGAAAGGAGAGTGCAGTGACAATATCCCGCAGAGACTTCCTGATGGCAATGCAAGCGGCAGCCGTAGCCGGGCTTGCGCCGAAACTTGCTTTGGCCGAAGGCGGCGAGGGACTGTACGACGCACCGAAATTCGGCAACGTCCGACTGCTTCATCTCACCGATATCCACGCCCAGCTGTCACCGGTGCATTTCCGCGAACCCAACGTGAACCTGGGGATCGGACCCAGCAAGGGCAGGGTGCCCCATCTGGTGGGACAACACTTCCTGGATCATTTCGGCGTCCCCCTGGATAGCCGTCGATCCCATGCCTTTACTTATCTGAATTACACTGAGGCCGCGCAGGAATACGGTAAGCTGGGCGGCTTCGCGCATCTGAAAACCCTGATAGACCAGCTCCGGGAACAGGCCGGTGCCGGCAACTCATTGTTGCTCGACGGTGGCGACCTCTGGCAGGGCTCCGGTACAGCCTACTGGACCAACGGCGAGGATATGGTCGAAGCCAGCAACCGCCTTGGTATCGATATCCTGACCGCCCATTGGGAATTCACCTATCCGGAGGAGCAGATCCGCAAGAATCTGAGTGCCTTCAAGGGCGAGTTTGTGGCCCAGAATGTTTTCCTCTCCGATGAAGCCATGTTCATGGGCGCAGAATCCTACGACGAGGCAAGCGGTCGGGTCTTCAAGCCTTACACCATCCGCGAACTCGGCGGCAAGCGCGTTGCCATCATCGGCCAGGCCTTCCCGTATACGCCAATTGCCAACCCGTCCTATTTCATTCCTGACTGGCGCATGGGCATTCGTGAGACCGAGATGCAGGCGCTGGTTAACGAAATCCGTGAGAACGAGAAGGTCAATGCAGTCGTGGTGCTCTCCCACAACGGCATGGACGTTGACCTGAAGATGGCCAGCCGCGTTACCGGCATCGATGCCATTCTGGGCGGTCATACCCACGATGCTGTGCCGCAGCCGACGGAAGTGACCAACCCGGGCGGCAAGACCCTGGTCAGCAACGCCGGCACCAACGGCAAATACGTTGCCGTGCTGGACCTGGATATCGGCAACAACGGGGTCCGGGGTTACGAATACAAACTGCTGCCCGTCTTCTCCGATCTGATCAAGCCGGATCCCGACATGGTCAACTTTATCCAGGAAGTCCGCGCGCCTTACATGGACAAGCTTGGTGAGAAGCTGGCCATTGCGGACGAGCTGCTCTACCGGCGGGGTAATTTCAACGGCACCATGGACCAGGTGATCTGCGATGCCCAACGCAAGGTGCTCGATGCCCAGATCTCCCTCTCGCCCGGTTTCCGTTGGGGGACCACGGTGCTGCCGGGTGATCACATCACCATGGATGACGTGATGAACGCCACCGCGATCACCTATCCCGAAACCTACGTCCGCGAGATGTCCGGGGCCGACCTGAAACTGATCATGGAAGATGTGGCCGACAACCTGTTCAACAAGGACCCTTACTACCAGCAGGGTGGCGATATGGTGCGTGTTGGCGGCATGGATTACACCTGTGATCCCACCGGCTCCATGAACGGCCGTATCTCGGATATGCGCCTGGACAATGGCGAGCCCATTGAGGCAAACAAGATGTACAAGGTTGCCGGCTGGGCCACCGTTAACTCACGGGCACCTGGCCGGCCGATCTGGGATGTAGTGGCCGATTATCTCCGGTCGGAGAAGACCGTGAAAATCGACAAGTTCAACACGCCGAAACTGAAGAACGTGGCGGATAATCCGGGGATTGCAGACTACGCGGGGTAAGTCATGGGCAGGAATTTGCTTCCGAAGTATCTGACGTTAGGGCTGGCGATCGCGATACTGGCGGTCACCACCGCTCTGCGGGCGGAGCCGGTCAGTGAGAACAAACCATTCGCGGAGAAATTCCTGCTTCTTCAGTTAAGTGACGACGAGCCGGAGAAACAGGACAAGGTCCTGAGCATTGCGGCCAACCTTCTGGAGTATTACGGACCGGACCTGATTGATATCGAAATCACCACGTTCGGTCCTGGCGTCCGGCTGATGTACACCGACAACAGTCGGGTCAGGCGTATCCACAGCCTGATGGCGCAGGGCGTACGCTTCACCGTTTGCATGAACACCATTGATACCATCGAACGCGACACCGGAACCCGACCGGATATCCATCCGGAAAGTGTTCCAGTGGATGTAGGCGTCGCCCATATTCTCGAAAAGGTCGAAGAAGGCTATGTGCTTGTTCGCCCATGATCGTCCCTCTCTATAAAGGAAGCATGTCATGAAGACCAAGCTGTCAAAATCCCTGATGTTCGTCTCAGCCCTCGCTGCCAGCGGTATTGCCGGAGCCCAGGGCAGCGACCAGCCGGTCATGGTCGAGATCAAGAAGCTGTCCATGGATACCGCCCTGACCATCGCCAAAACGGCGATCGACGCATGCCGGGAGGAGGGCGTTCATGTATCGGTAACAGTCGTTGACCGCGGCGGACATCCTCAGGTGGTGCTGCGGGATGTCCTGGCCATGGATCTGTCCCTTGAGGTCAGTTACCGCAAGGCATACACCGCCATGACCTTCACCAGCCCGACTTCGGCCCTGGAAGGTCGTTTCACCGGCCCATTTTCCGTCGGGAAGGTGGATAACGTCTTGCTCTCTGCCGGGGGTGTTCCTATCCAGGCGAGCGGTGAAACCGTCGGCGGCGTCGGCGTAAGTGGCGCACCTTCCGGGGAGACCGATGAAATGTGTGCCCAGGCCGGTGTCGCGGCCGTGGAAATGGACCTGGAAATGGCGTCCTTCTGATGGTTTTTATTTAAAACTCGCGGGGAATCATGATCCTACGAAGTGTTCTGAAAGTCCTTTCCCCAATGCTTCTGCTGCCCACCATGGCGGTATCCGCGAGTTACCCGGATGCCGTACAGGTCCTGATCGATGAGGGCCTGAAGGTCGAGGCCAGCTTTGAAGCGCCGGGTGGCCTTAAAGGTTTTGTCGGCCGGAGGAATGGACATCCGGTTTCGCTATACCTGATGCCAGACGGCGAGCATGTGGTTATCGGCAAGATGGTGGACGGGTTTGGCCAGGATCTGAGTGCGAACCATCTCAGGAACTGGCTCCCGAAACCGGACCTGACCGGAGCCTGGGACACCCTGGCGGACGCCGCCTGGGTTTCGGAGGGGCCCAGTGATGCCCAGCGCATCGTCTATGTCTTTTCCGATCCCAACTGCGGTTATTGCGTCGCGTTCCGTGAAAAAGCCCAGCCATTTCTTGAGCGCGGTATCGAGTTGCGCCACATCATGGTCGGCATCATCCAGCCTTCCAGCCTGGCCAAGGCAGCTAGCGTACTTGGGGCGGAGAACCCGGTGCAGAAGCTTGAATTCCATGACAGCCAGTTTCCCCGGGACTGGCTGGAATCAGATGAAAATGTGCCGAAAGACCTGAGGGACAAGGTTCAGAGCAACAATCAATTGATGGAGACCCTGTCGGTGGCAGCGACTCCATCGGTTTTCTACAAAGATCCGGACGGAGAAATACGCAAGATCGTCGGCCTGCCTGACGACTCGGCGTTATCCGAAGCGGTTTTCAGGTATCCGGAATAGAGCGGCTATTCGCTCCGGATTGTTAGTACAAGGAGAATAACAATGGGTTTTCGAGGACTGTTACTGGCGTTATTGATCATTCCCGGGTTTGTCGCTGCTGCAAGCAATGGCATTCCCGAGCAACTGGAGCTCACCAAGGTTACCGACCGGGTCTACTCGGCCATCGGTGCAACCGCGCCGGGCACCTACGAAAACCACGGCCACAACAACAACCTCAGCTTTATCATTACTGAAAAAGGTGTGGTGGTGTTCAACGGTGGTGACAACTATCTGCTGGCCAAATCCTTCCATAACTCCATTCGCAGCATCACCGATAAAGACGTCAAATACGTGGTGAATGAAAACGCCCAGGGTCATTCGATGCTGGGCAACAGCTACTGGCGAGACCAGGGCGTGCCGATCATTGCGCAGAACGAAGCGATTGCCGAATTCGAGCATCAGGGGGAGCTGAAACTGGCCTCCATGCAACGCCGGATGAAGGATAAGGCTGAGGGAACCTACGTTGCCGTGCCTGACATCGGGTTTGATGAGCGTTACGACCTGGAAATGGGGGACGTAACCATCGAGCTGCATTATTTCGGCCCGGGCCACGCTCCGGGAGACATTGCGCTATGGATACCCGAGGAAAAGCTGGTAATCACCGGCGACCTGGGCTTCCATCAGCGCCTGCTGGCTGTGTTTGAAAATACCGAAACCGGCGCCTGGATTGAATCATTCGACAAGATGACCGAGCAACTGGACCCGGAAATCGTCATTCCGGGGCATGGCGAGCCGACCACCATCGATGTGGTGACCAAAGAAACACGGGGCTATCTCGTCTTCCTGCGTAACGCCGTGGCCGAGATTCTGGAGCAGGGCGGTGGACTGGACGATGCCTACAACATCGACCAGTCCCAGTGGTCCTACCTCGAAACTTTCGAGGAACTTGCCGGCAAAAATGCCGGACGGGTTTACCAGGATCTCGAGTTCGAGTACTTCTGATCCTCAGTCATATCTCTGCAACTCCAGGAGTGCGATGGTGTATTCGCCTTTCCCCGGATCAAATCCGATCCGGTAGGCCGCGGGATACCAGGCCGGATAGCTGTATCTCTGCGGCTTTTTGACCGGTGTGGTCGAATCCGCAAGTGATTCAAGGTAGGCCAGAGACACCATCGGCTCCACAAACATCAACTCACCCCAGCAGCATCCGGCGGAATCACGTAGCCCGCAGGAACAAGCTGTTCATCCGGTGCCGTAGCAGGGCCCGGTTTTATACGTAAAAGGCGCTACTTCGCCGACGTTCAGCGCAAGAAGTAGTGGTTTCTAAGCATCTGTTTAGTAGACAGTAAGCAGTATAATAGGTCCCTAATGACTACCAAGGCATGATTCGCTTGCCGTAACACCAACAGGATGATTAGAGACCATGAAAACAGCTGCTACCTGGTTTAAAGGTTGGCGTATGAAGCGCAACTTTGTACGCCTCGTAGAAAACACCGAACCCCGTCTGCTTCTCGATGTGGGCTTTTCGCCGGAAGTTGTCGAAGCAAGACTTCGCACGCCTTTCTGGAAGTTCTGATTACCGCATTTTTTGCTGGGCCGAGAAAAGAAGGCCGGTGCAATTGATTTGACACCGGCCTGATTCAGTTGGCTAATTCCCGGGTTTTCACATCTTTTCTGCGCGCATATCCAGAATCCAATTCACCAGTTTTCTGGCCTCTTTCTCACTCACGTCTGCACGGGCATCCATTTCAGGCATTTCTGCGGAGCCCCAGTGATCCTCGCCGCCAGTCAGAACGACCTGAACGAGTCGATCTGCATCGTCTTTAGTATATTTCTGGGCGAGGCTCTGGAAGGAGGGCGCACGGGGAACCTCCTCACTGGTGGTATGGCAGGCCATGCATTGTTTCTCTTCAGCCAGTTTCATTGTGCCTTTTCCGTGGGAATCGGCCAGTGCGGCCACTGAGCCAAGGCAAAAGCAGCCGGCTAGCGTAATTGGTAAGGTAATCCGTTTCATATCAGCTTCCTTTCTTTATATCCCTGATGTAATCGTCCGAGATTACTGCCAATGGTATTCACCAATACTGCCACCTCAGAGATAAAGCTAAACCAAGAAGCTGGGCGATTCCACGAGTACCAGGGCCGTCGGGAGCAATTGTGCTATGCCGGTGAGGTTAATAGCGGGAGAGAATAATCAGAGGAGATTGGCGCTGGCAGAGTACCTTCAAATCCGCGAGTTCTGGTTTCTGTGCTATTTACCGTATTTAACATAATATACATTATGCGCAGTAATGGATGGGCGTAGCCAGAAAATCAGGGCACCACACACCTTTCCAAAAATCTACAGAGAACGATAGCCCAAGCCGGATTCTTCAGACCAAACAACAACCGCTGGGGTCAGATTGGGGTCTGATGAAACCTTTCATCTGACCCCTTCTTATTCGTGGCAGCTAACTCCGACTATTGGTGCTACTCCGAACCCGGATGAACCTTGGTACCAAAGCTCCCATTTCATCGTCCGCGCCCATCTACTTTCACTGTTCACGTAAGTCCGGGGTCAGATGAAAAATTTCATCAGACCCCTTTTCCTGGAAACAAGAGCCACGAACCAACCCTGAGCCAAAAAAACAACGAGGCCCGTCTGAACCCACCATAGCCTGCGAACCCACCGCGGTCTGATGAACACCTTCATCTGACCCCTGTTTAGAATCCCCGCAAAACTTAGAGAACCTGACGCGCATTGCTCCGGCAAAGAGGCCATTCCGCCACCCAAACACAATCCACATCATCAAACAGTTACACGCGAAGCATGTTAAGGTAACATTCTGATTTAAAGAGGATATAAACCATGTCCAATATTTAGGAGTATTGGACATTAAATATATTCTCCGCAGAACTCACCTCCACTCCACGCTCAGGCGCTTTCGGTGTTCAGCAGTTCACGGAAGCGCTTTTTCTACAGCTTCGAGAAAGCCCACCATATCCACTACCTGTTCGGACGCCGGATCCACGGTTTTCCCTTTCAGATCGGCCGTAACGACACCTCGGTCGACCGTATCGGTTAATGCGGCCTTCAATTGAACTGCGTAGTGACTCAGGGGCTCGTTACCCTCTCTCTCACCGAGAGTTTCCAGGGCGTTGGCCAGCGCAAAAATCAATGCTGAGGGGTTGAAATGGGCTATCTTGCCGTCGCTCTCCAGATACTTCAGGTAAAGATCATGGGCCGTGCCATGAGGCGCCTCGAACAACATGGTGCCGTCTTTGCTCTCGATGATCGAACTAGCCGTGGCCAGGCTTCCACCTAGCGCAGCTGAGATGTCTGAGAAGATGTCCCCATCCAGGTTCTGGGAGGGATAAAGCGCGTTACGGGGAGGATCGGTGATCATCTTCTTGAGTTGGCTCGAAGGCCGCATAATCATGAACGATGGTGGTGGCGTGTCCTCACCAGCCAACTCGCGGCGCACCTCGGTTATCACGTCGCTGTAGACTTCGTCGTACTCCATGTACTCGCGTTTGAGGCCGAAATACACCTCTTTTTCCTTGCGCGAGGCGTCGCGGAACACTTGAAGAACCCAGTCCTTGATGGCTTCCCGGTCATTGGACATGAGCAGCATGGGGTCGCCCTTTCTGACCCGGCGGGCATGCTTCTCATCACCGTCGACGATCACCTTGAGAATGCCGTCTTCCTTGGCGGCCATGTTGAAGCTGCCGTACTGGTCACCACCGCCGGCACTCATCCGAGAGATGGACACATGTGCACCCCGGCCCGGAATGCCAAATTCCTTGAGTTGATTCACCAGCTTGAGCAGTTTGCGTCCGGTGGTGTTATCCGGCACACCCCAGAGCGCGCGCTCCGGCGGGTTGGAAACGATTCGCGCCGCCTGGGCATCGATCAGTTCATAGTAGTAATTAAGACCCAGTTCCTCGATCTGCTGTTTATAGTCGCTGTGGTAGATATCTTCGATCACCGAACGCATGGCGCCGTCGTAGCCGGGTATCACCGTATCTTTCAGCCCCAGGTAGATGTCCCGTTTCTCTGCGATGGCGCGCTGGAAGAAGCGGTGCGCCCAGCCTTTAACGTCTTCGATGTCGTTCGTTGCCAACAACCACGGATCGCCCTTCCGGATCTCACGCCGATGCAGCTCCACAGGGTCCCCACTGCTTCCCACGAACATCAGTTTGACCACACCGGTCGCCAGCGACAGCTGGTTAAAGCTGTCCTTGATGCCACCGAATTCCATGGTATCCACTTCAATATCGCGCCCCACCCACTCCGGCCGGCGAATATTGAGGTTGCGAAACTGGATGTCTTCCCGGGTAATATTGCCGCTGATACCCTTCCGGATAGCGCCGTTCGGAGACTTGGTCGCCAGCGGATGCAGGTTGTTGCCGTCCAAATCCGGATGTTTCCGGAGCAAGTCCTCGAGCTGCTTCCGATTTACGGTCATGCCGGCATTTTTCACACCCACGCCATGGCGCTGAAGCGCATCAATGGCATCGAGGACCACCTGGCCATTCGTCAGGAGGCGGTTTTCCGCAGACAGATCAATTTCCTCAAGCTGAATATCAAGCCGTGAGCATACAAACTTCTTGAGAATTTGCTCAAACGCGACCTGAGCCATTTCGTCGCCGTGAAGGATCACGAGAGGCGAGCTCACACTGATTTTGCTATCCATGGAAATCTCCCTGTTATTTGTTGGCCTGTTCAGTCCTGCTGTGATGCCGACGGCTTGATGCCCAACCGCTCATTGACGCTATCTCTGATCTCCCGATAACGCTCGGGATTCTTCGCCAGGGTATCCAGATTGTCTTCGGGGAATATCTCCTTCTTCTTTTTCTCCGCTTCCTCACTGGTAAAAATAGACGGCAGAAGCTGTTCCAGGCAACGCAACATGACTTCCGGCGATACCGAAGCACCGGGAGACGCGCCCAGCAATGTGCCGTAGGTCTTGTCACTGGAGACCAGGATCTCGGTGCCCATCTGCAGGTCCCCATCCCGGATGATCTGCACACGCTGGCCAGCCTCGACCGACTTCCAGTTGAACTTCTTGCTCATGCCCGGCGCGAAGCTGTCCAGTTCTTCGAACATGCGCTTTTCGCCCTTGAAAGTCTCTGAAACCAGGTATTTGACCAGGGGGAAGTGCTCAAGGGCGACATTCAGCAGACTCGGAATATCGTGGATCCGCATTGAGCGAAGGTAATCGAGGAACCCCCGCCCTCTCTCCAGCACCGGTTTGAACGAGGCAAACGGGCCAAACAGAAGGTAATACCTTCCATCCGATACCCGCAGATCGAGATGAGGAACAGACATTGGCGGTGCTCCCACCTTTGCCTTCCCATAGGTCTTGGCCCGGTATTGCTTGGCCTGCTCTTCGGTAATCTCGGCTTGCAGGAAACGCCCGCCAACGGGAAAGCCGGTAAAACGACGGGCGAATGGCAGATGGCTCTTTTTCAGAATCGGGAATGCGCCACCGCCAGCACCGACAAACAGGACATCCGCCTTGTACTGGCGATCAACCCCCCTGCTCCGGGTCTCCACAAGCCAGCTACCCGAGGGGCTGCGATGCACGCGCTTGACGTGGGTGCTGTATTCAATCTTTACCCCAAGATCTTCAACAGCGTGCCTGGCCATTTGCTCTGTCAGCGCACCAAAATTGACGTCTGTACCCGTCTCGATAACGGTCGCCGCCATCTTCTCATGGCGTGGCCGCTCCTCCATGGTGTACGGGATCCAGCTCTTGATCTCGTCGAAATCTTCCGAGTAACGCATCTGTTCGAAGAAGTGGTGAGCGGACATCTCGTTGAACCGGAGTTGCAGTTCCTGAATCGACGGCTCGGATACGATGGTGCAGTGCTTGGTCTGGTTGATGAACGATTTGGGATCCTTGATCGCTCCCTTCCGGATCAGATAGGCCCAGAACTGCTTGGCGACGTTGAACTGGGCGTGAATCTTTACAGCCTTTTCGACTGAAATAACCTCTTCGTCCACCGGGGTGTAGTTGAGCTCACAATTCGCCTCGTGCCCGGTACCTGCGTTGTTGAACACCCAGGAATTCCCGGAACCAGGGCCGTCCAGTCTTTCCAGAATGGTGATATCCAGTTCCGGTGCCAATTCCTTCGCCAGTGTGGCGAAAGTAGTGCCCATTATTCCTGCGCCGATAACAATTACGTTCATTCGTTCTTCCCGTCAGAGTCAAGATTCTGAAATTATTCGGCAACGTTTACTTCGATGACGGTAGCACGCTTTTTCTGTATACGAAAAAAGCGCTCGGCTGAGCATCGAATCGACATTTCAACTTCTTGGTTTTGGACAATTTCAGTCGCATTGATGGGGTTAATACTTTTTGGGAACCTCGAATCGACTAGTTGTGGTAGACTCCATTTCAAGTTTGTTTAGCACTTTGCGTGAAAATTGCTCGCTAACCTATTGATTCCTGGTGCCGACGATTTAGCACTTTCTATAGTCGCCCAAAAGACGCCCCGCATGAACTCAAGAGCCAGATTTCCCGGTTTTCCCTTGTTCGATACCGCCGAACTTATCCACGAACAGGCCGATCTCGAGCTCTATCCAGACCTGCAGGCGGCTTTGGCTGCGCTCCCGATCGATCACGGGTCAGCCCTGAAAGATTTCAGCATCGCCCACAAGTTCCTAGTAAAATACAGCGATGTTTCAGGCACCTACAGCCGGTTTCGAAGCGAGATTCAGAGGTTTCTGAATTACACCTGGTTGATCGCAAAACGGCGTCTTTCACAGGCAGATACCGACCTTGTCAGCAGTTATTTCACCTTCCTGAAAACGCCGCCGGCACCGTGGGTGTCCCGCGGGATCTACCCCGCCTTTATCAGCAGTAATGACGAACGGCAGTTCAATCCGAATTGGCGCCCCATGGCCCTGCGGTCCAAGGACCTCAACGCGCCCTACTCCGTAACGCAGGCAAGCCTGAATGCCAGCCGGACAGCCTTGCAGACCTTCTTCAAATATCTGGTGATGCAGGATTACCTGCAACGAAACCCGTTACTTGATGTCCGAAAACGGGACCGGAATGCCAAGCCCAGCCTAAATCAGGACAAAGATGCAGAAGTGCGGCGACTGACCGACTGGCAGTGGTCGTATCTGCTTGAAACCCTCACGGAGCTCGCCAGCGCCGATGCCAGGTACGAACGCCATCTTTTCGTCATCGTAACCATGAAAAGCCTGTTTCTCCGAGTCAGCGAATTGGCCCCGAGACCGGTGGACCTGGGGCAGCTGAGAACGCCAACATTTGGTGATTTCAGGCGCACCATCGTTGATGGTGAACCCTACTGGATCTATTCCGTTTTCGGCAAGGGCGACAAGACCCGTCAGGTCACTCTTCCCGATGCCTACCTTGGTTACCTAAAACGATGGCGTTTACACCTGGGGCTCACCTCCCCCCTGCCCGTTCCCGGCGAATCCACACCCATTCTTCCTTCCAAAAAGGGAGATGCGATCGGTAAAAGACAGGTCCAGCGAATCTATGAGCAAGCCATGGTTGCCACTGCGGACCGAATGGAACGAGAAGGCTTCATCGACGAAGCCAAACAGATGCTGGCGATCCGATCCGAGACCCACTATCTTCGGCATACCGGTGCCAGCCAAGCGATTGAAGCAGGTGGCGATATTCGCCACATCAGTGAGGAACTCGGGCACGCCAATGCGACTTTCACCGAATCGGTTTACGTGAATTCAGAACAGGCACGGCGTCGAACCGAGGGCCGGAGACGGCTGGTTTGAATGGACTTGAGAAAAACAATTCTCGTACTGTCGGTATTGACCCTGCCTCCGAATTAGGTCCAGCCAGAATTGGCAAAATCCAGTTCCTGACAATAGCCTCAATCAAAAATGATTCTAACGATCGGTCGTAATGTTGGAGATTATTTTAGGCCGGCGTGGCATGCAGCATTGCGCCTGTGTATTTCATCAGCGATTGCCTGCCAGGAGGACTTCGCTTCTTTAAGGTTACAGCCCGGAGGCGCAGCAGCAACAGCTGGGATAAAGGACTCAATGCCGAGTGCGCGCATTCGATCCCGAGCCTTGGCCCCCAACGCAACTATCACGCAGTGATTGAGCAGCTCAAGTTGAGGCAACAGGTAGCGAGTTCCGCAATTTCGTTCGCACGCAACGCGCACCGGGCCCGATTCAACCGGGGCTGAACACAAAACGGAGTTCGTCATCCATGTCTTTTTAATCTGTTGTTCAAAATTTAATTCTGGCCAGCATAAATTCAGTATCAGCCTGACGTTTCGGTGAAACAGGTCAGTGCCTTCTGAAAACGCCCTCATCGCTTTCTCATGCGCGGACTCAATTCCACTGTGAACTTCGTCGTCGTGAGGATCGCCAGGTTCGGCGAACACAAGAACAAGTTCAATTTCTTCCAAGTTGCCATGTGCACCTAAAAATCCCCTGGGCACATGCCCTTCTCGTGGATCCCAACGCATGCTTTCACATGCACCTGAAAATCCGGCGCATGGTGCATAGGCTGGTGTGAGAATTTCCTTGAGCTTGCTGTTTAACTCCATGTAACACCTCATCCTGAAGTTTTGGCGGATACACTGGCCAGTAACTTTCACTGTAGGACAAACAGAGAACTTATCTAGCAAACCATGATGTGAATGAAGTGGCTAACACCTTGGAATTTGTCAGCGCTTGAGCCCCCAGGACGATGGAAGCACTCTCGACCTGAAGTACAAGGCGCACATTGATGTTACAGACCACAGCCTTTTCATAGGTTATCGAACGTGGATCCATTGATCCCCAGCATTAATGAAACGGCCTTGCCCTAGACCGCCGTTGGGGGCAATAGTCGATAACACTTCTTTCATCAACGCATCATTGCCAGTGAACTTTAAATAGTAATCACAGATCCAACCAACTTGACCTTCGGCAGCAGCACAACCGAGATTTTCAAAATGGGTCATTTTGAAAGACAAATCGCATCCCCCCGCGGAAGCCACACATAAGCTCAAACACTGTGTGGCCAGAATGGGGTTATTCCCGAACTCTCGGGCCCGGCATTTACGGCCCAACTCTTTGTAACTGGTGTTCATATCATCGATTGTCGTTGCCAGGGCAACGCACACATCCCGCTCCGAGGGAGACTCGACGGCATCTTCCGGGTTCTTGAAACGTTCACAGTAACTCTGGTTTAACGCGGCTCTTTGCTGCTTAATCAAAAGCTGTTGCCGCCGATGATCAATACTGGTCCAAACAGGACCAAGGGTCGGCTCGTTTCGATCGCCAGACAGGCCTATGTAATTTGCTACTAGTTGATCGAGCTGCGTGACTTTATCGGCGTTTTCAACCTTCTGAATCAGTTGGGATTGTGTGCTCTGTAAGAGAAATCGGCGTTGCAACCGAAATTTTTGGATGGCTTGGGCGATAGTCGCTCCCTCCATGGCCTGATATTTACCTTGAAACATCCGAAACCACTTAGTGGACTGCGCCAATCCATCCAGATTCGACGAGAGATTGGATAGTACCTCAACATCCCTCGAGACTTCGGAGCTGAGTAACTGTTCCTGCCTTCGGGCGATGATAGTTCTGTGGTGAGCCAACTGATCTTCGGTTACCGAATCAACAAGCGCTCCGTTTTCTTCCAGTAATCGATCAAGGCGTGATATCGCCCCAAAATCTGTGGCCTCAGCTACGGCTCTATCTACACGGCCAGCGAGAATTTCCGGAGCGAGGCTCTCTAGAGAATTTGCCAGGCGTTGCTCGAATTCCGCGCGCTCGCTGGGCCATAAATCCGCGAGTTTGTCATCCGAAGCAACCTGGATTTGTTCCCATGAAGCGTATCCCGCTTCATTTGGGGGCAGTCGATTCAAATCTGACGATCTATCTCGAAGCCATTGCCTCCCCTGGGAGATGATTTGTACTCGCAGAACCACTTCCGCGTGAGAAAAATCACCACGGTCCAGAATGAACGGACGGGTAACAATGTGGCTGTAACCCTGAAAATATCCGCTCAGCTCCTGATTCTTTAAGCAGGGGCTCAAGATATCGTAGTAAATCCGTTTGCGTTCGTTCTTACTATAATCGGTGTATGACTGACCCCAGACTGGCTTGAAGTCAGCGTCTGAAAATAGTGGCGCTGCTTTTGCGAAAACTTGGTTGAGGGGTGTGTGGCGTAGATCCAGCTCAGGATATTCGGCTTTAAGCTTGGAGGCCCACTTGGCAACCGCTATGCACCGCTGTGTTTCGTTCGCAGCTTCTGCCAACGCAGTCGGAGCCTCATTCCAAAGCCGCTTGGAGCGTTCGGTCCGCGCCAACAATTCCTCAGTGCGTTCTGGATCTTTCGTTACTTGGAAGTTGCCGCATTGATTGAAGGAAATGGTACCTGTGATTTGATTGCCTTCATATCGACCGGTAAGACCAACAGCGGTGAAGCCGATAGGACGCTTCTCCCACTCACCGGGTTCAAGCACCAGCGTTCGTGCCTTTTCGTCCTTCTGGCCTGATATGTTAAAAGCGCCGCTGGGTCTATCTCCGCTGTCCAAGTAAAACACGAATAAGCCTTGAAGCTGGGTATTCTCCTGGACCAAAAAGAGGTCTAGACGAATAGGCGTATTGCTGCAACGGTAGTATCCTGACCATACGCCTGTTAGAGATTCGCTGGCGCGCACGTCGAGAGTGCAAAGTAAAAGCCAGATCACCATCAAACGTTTCATCACAGCCCTCCATTCAGCCCTAGGGCATTGCCAACTGCTATGATGTGCATGCTTATGGCCGACTTATTGACACTTTGTTGTAAAAACTGAAAACACACAGCAATAGAAATATTATAGACAGGCGCTGACTATCAACAACTTCTGATGATGGATTCGGGTTTGAATTTACAACTTACTAATCTCTAATTCATTATTCTTTGCCGTTAAAATTGCCATACCTTCTATCCGTATTTTTTTAAGCAAATATCCGTCTAGCAATTTGTTGAGCGTTAGCCTTTAAGGGAACATACTCCCTGTAGAAAACTAAGGGATTACTGTTGAGGAGGGCATGCGATGCCTTATGACGACAGTGAGCAGCGGAAGCTGAATGATTACCTGGCAGGGCAGGCATTTGGAGTTGGGTACAATACTCATAGCAGCCTTGGCGCTCAGCACTACAAATCGAATTTCTCTCCAACGCCGTCAGTAGCCACTGACCGGAATGCTGTGAGCCAAGATTTTGTCGAACAGGAAAAATCGGCCGTTAAACTCACTCAATCTGAACGTAAAGCGCTCCGAAAACAACAGTCAAAATTGCAAGCGATTTCAAATGACCAAAGCTTTCTTGGGCTAATTTTTTGGGGGAGCCTGGCAGGGGTTGCTTATCTTGATTACCTATATTTACCAGAGATGCAGTGGTGGGCACATGTTCTTATCGTATCCCCCATCCCCCTCGTCTTAGCAACTTTACTTAAACGGTATCCAAAGTTTGTTCGAAAACTTAGATATACGATCATGAGCTGCACAGGACTTGCAATAGCTGTGATGGTGGCCTTTCACCTGAATTTACTGCCAATTGGATAGGACTATAGCAAGCAAACTCCCGATACCTCAGGCATTAGCATCTTGCTCCGCAATAGGATTTTCGGAGTAACAGAAAAAGCAGCTATTCAATGGAGGAATAGCCATGTTGAGTTCATTTACCAGGTGCTTTCCCTTTGCCGCCGTTACCGCTTTGTGGCTTTTCAGCATGCCCCCTGCAAACGCAGGTTTTTTCGATGAACTGGCCGAATCCGCAGATAAGTTGCGACAAACAGCTGAGGACATATCGCAGTTTGGAAAAAATGGGGATACAAAACCAGTTCCAAAGACGGCTCCAGAAGACAAAATGGAGGAATCGAGCGAAACTAAGCCGCCCTCCGTTAACTCAACAAATGCCCCAGCCTACTTTGCTAATTATAACAAAAGCCCCAGTCATGTAGCGTCAGCCCAGCAGATGCTCAATCAACTCGGATACAATGTGGGGCAAGCTGACGGTATATATGGCCGAAATACTGAAAAAGGAATCCGGGCTTATAAGATGGATAAAGGGCTATCTGTTGACGGAAATGTTACCGCCGAACTGCTTGGCTATCTGAGCCAGGATAGGCGACAAATATTGGGTCGAGATTCGTCAGCTACCCAAGACCTAAAAAACCAGAATCACGAACGAAAGAATATACCTGTCAAAAACCCACAAACAAGTCAAGCTGCAGTTAGTAGTAAAAACTTCCCACCAGAACTTGTATTTGACCGACCTACACATGATAAGTCATGCATTGAACTTCACTCAATTTGTCGTGATTCGGTTCTTAATAAGCTGAAAAATCAGGAAATTAATTCAATCCAATTTAAAAAATGGGGCGAAATTTGTGATCAGCAAACAAGAGACTGCACAGAATTCAAAAATAACAAAAATTCTAGCGAACCGGAACCATTAATATCTCGATACATTGCAGATCAAATCGAGCAGTGCCGTTATGGTACATCATCAACAGCTAGAAGGTTTGACTGTGACTGTATAGAACGAAAATACAAAAAAATTCATTCTGGTAAGCCCAAGAACCAGGAATACGACGATTATACTAACGCCTTAGCGCAATGCGTTGATCCCATTAAAACGTATAATTATGCTTACGAAAGCTGCATGGGTTCGGCTGATCTGATTCTCAATCAGCAGCCCAACGGCGACAAGGCCTCAAAAAATGAGTTCTGCGAATGCACAGCTGTAGAATACCAATCTGGCCTGATTTCCGCAGCTAATACACCGTCGTCAAACGTCGGTGACAGTCAGCTGAGTCGCAGAATTCTCACTTCATCATTTGAGAGATGCTTGTAGCCGGCCCTTCGCTCCAAAGACACGAAGACGCCCTATTCCGTAACCCAGGCCAGCCTCAACGCCAGTCACACCAACTTGCAAACGCTCTTCAAATACCTGGTACGTCGTGATTACCTGCAGCGAAACCCACTGCAGGACGTTCGCAAACGGGATCGGAATGCCAAGCCAAACCTGAACCAGGACCGTGATGTCGAGGTGCGCCGGCTTACCGACTGGCAATGGTCTTACCTGCTGGAAACGCTGACCGAACTGGCCAGCGCCGATGCCAAGTTCGAACGTCATCTTTTCGTGATCGTCACGATGAAAAGCCTGTTCCTCCGGGTCAGCGAACTGGCACCCCGGCCCGTGGATCGCGGCCAAATGCGGACGCCAACCTTCGAAGACTTCAGGCGAACCATCGTGGATGGCGAGCCCTACTGGGCCTATTCGGTTTTCGGCAAGGGCGACAAGACCCGTCAGGTCACCCTCCCGGATGCCTACCTTGGCTATCTCAAGAGATTGCGTCTGCATCAGGGGCTCACTTCCCCCCTGCCCGTTCCCGGCGAATCCACACCGGTCCTTCCTTCCAAAAAAGGAGATGCGATTTGTAAAAGGCAGGTCCAGCGGATCTATGAGCAAGCCATGGTTGCCACTGCGGACCGAGGGGCGGAAACGAACAGTCTAGTGCTTGCTCACATCATCCGGTTCACTTGACGGTGTAACCACGACCTTCCATACACGCAGCGAAAGCTCGATAGTAGTCAGCCATTTGCTGTTGCTGGGCTTCCTGTTCGGCCGCCTGTTTCTGCCTCGCTTTGGCGCCACCGGCCATGGCTCCGGCTACAGCTCCCACTGCAGCGCCTTTACCCGCATCGTCATCAGCGATTTCACCGATGATTGCGCCACCTGCAGCACCACGCGCAGCGCCGCGGAGACGCTCCCCGCCGGCTCCGGTTGTCGGAGCCGTCTGTGCCGGGACAGCAGTGGATGCCTAGGCTATGGCTGCGGGATCAACGCCTGTGGACTGCTTGGCCCATGCATAACATTCGGCTTCGTCACGGGCTTGTTGCTCGGCTGTTTGACCTTTTGCCGGGTAAACAATGGTTTGTTGTGCCACGGCAGGTAATGTCAGGCACATCATGGCAACCAGTGTGGACGAGGCTATAAGGCTTCCTGCCACAATCCTTTTTCTCTTCATCCTCAATTCCCTCTTGGATGATCGTGTGAGGCGTAATTGCTTTATCGGGGTTATTGCAGATCAATTTTTGAACACCCCGTTAGCACGAAAACAGACTATTCCAATAAGGGGCTCCAACGGGCCTCCAAGAAATCGAGAAAGACCTGAATGCGTGAAGACAAAGTCGTATTTCGGTAATAGACAGCATTGACCAGTTCTCGCGGATTTGGATGTACCAGGTGGTTGACGCCGATCTTTGAAGAGGTCACCGGCTTCGCCTCCGGTGAGGCCGTCTAGCTACTGAGTTTATTCGAGCGCCAGATGAGCTTCACCGGGTATGGAAAAGTCCACGTCGGCCATCGAGTCTCCTAAAAAATCCAACAAAGCCCTGACCGCAGGCAGCAGGCCCCGCCGGGAAGGGAACACCGCATGAAGAATGCCGCCGCGGGGCTGCCAGCCAGGTAAAACGTTGATCAATCGACGCTCCACAAGGTCACGACCGCCAACTATCAACGGCATACGAACAATACCAAGCCCTTCCATCGCCGCCTGTCTGAGCGTGAATACATCATCCGTTACAAGCCGTGGCGAGTGGTGCACCTGGGCGGTAGCGCCCTCCGGTCCGTCGAGGCACCACACGTGTTTGCCGTCCG
Source organism: Marinobacter pelagius (assembly GCF_003315345.1). Classification (GTDB taxonomy): domain Bacteria; phylum Pseudomonadota; class Gammaproteobacteria; order Pseudomonadales; family Oleiphilaceae; genus Marinobacter; species Marinobacter pelagius_A. The sequence goes on along the minus strand of NZ_QNRO01000015.1, from coordinate 56,790 downwards.
CTTGTTCAAAATCGAGACTGGGCATATCGGCCAGATCGTCAGGAACGGCGGGTTTTGGATAAGTATCGAAAAAGTCCGGGGATGCCATCAGGCACTGTGGGCTCTTCGACAGCACCTTCATGGCAAGTTCGCTATCTTCGAGCGGTGGGAAGCGGACTCTCAGGGCTACATCGTAGCCTTCCTTGATCACATCAACCCGGCGACTGGTTGCATCAATCTCAATCTTCACGTGGGGATACCGGGCCATGAAACGCACCAGTAACTGCCCAACGTGGAAGTAGATCAGACCGGGAGGGCAACTCAATCGAACCACTCCCCTCGGCTCGGCACGCGATTGGTCAATAACCTCCTGTGCGGCTTCTGCCTCCACCAGCATTGCAACACAATGACGGTAATACTCCTGCCCCAACTCGGTAACGGAAAAATGCCGCGTAGACCGGTTGATCAGTCTGGTATCCAGCCGATCCTCAAGCACTGAAATACGACGACTCAGCTTGGATTTCGGAATTCCCAGTGCGCGGCCCGCCGGCGCAAAACCACCGTGATCGATCACCTGTACAAAGAAGTAAAGGTCGTTGAGATCCTGCATGTGACATCGTCCTGTTTATAGAACAGAGAGTATGGTTTTTGCCGTCTACTCAGTCCAGTCAGTGGTTCCTATGATTCTCCCATCAACGCAGCCGGCGGCCACAGCCGCTACTCAATCACATAGCAAAATGAGGAGAATGACCATGGCGTTCAAGTACAACCGGTTGAACAAGGATGACGTAACTCTGCTGATGGTGGACCACCAGTCTGGTCTGCTCTCCCTGGTCCGGGATTTCAGTCCGGATGATTTCAAGAACAACGTCCTGGCCCTGGCGGATATTGCCCGGTTCTTCGACATTCCGACAATCCTGACCACCAGCTTTGAAGACGGCCCCAATGGCCCGATGGTTCCGGAACTGAAAGAAGCATTCGCTGACGCACCCTATTTCGCGCGCCCCGGCCAGATCAATGCGTGGGACAACGAAGATTTCGTCAAGGCAGTTAAGGCTACTGGCAAGAAGCAACTGCTAATTGCCGGTGTGGTGACCGACGTTTGTGTGGCATTCCCCACCCTGTCAGCACTGGAAGAGGGTTATGAGGTGTTTGTCGTAACCGATGCTTCCGGAACCTTCAATCAGACCACCCGGGACGCAGCCTGGAGTCGGATGGAGCAGGCTGGCGCCCAGCTGATGAACTGGTTCAGCGTCGGTTGCGAGTTGCACCGCGACTGGCGCAACGACATCGAAGGTTTTGGCGGTATTCTGGCCAGGCACTTGCCGCACTATGCTAATCTGATGCAGAACTATTCTTCCCAGAAGAACTGACCTGAACCGCATTGACTCAAACCCACAGGGATCGTGGGTTTGGGCTGCCCCCAAGTGGAACGAACCTCGAATATGTTGGAAAGTCTAAGCTGGCTACCGGAAAATTTCTCAGTACCGGGTTCCATGTTTCGCCTGCTCGTCAGCACCGCGCTGTTGGTCATCGCCATCATTATCCTGCGGACCCTCACCGCCCGTTTCATAAGAAAGAACGTGACTTCCTCCGAACTACGGGGGCGATTGCTGGTTAACTCACGAAACGGTTTTCTGCTGCTTGGGATACTGGGCCTTGCGTTGATCTGGGGTGAACAAATCCGCGCCCTCGCCCTTTCCATCGTTGCGATCGCCGCAGCTGTTGTCATCGCCACCAAGGAGCTGATTCTGTGTATGTCCGGTGCGATCCTCAAAGGCGGCGCCAGGTCGTTCAATCTGGGGGATCGCATCCAGGTAAAGGATTTCCGTGGCGACGTGATCGACCAGACGCTACTCGCAACGACAATCATGGAGGTCGGCCCGGGGAAGACCGGCCATCAGCGTACCGGCCGTATGATCGTTATACCTAATGCCCTGTTCGTGTCGGAACCTGTGATCAACGAGAGCTTCACCGATAATTGGGACTTTCACGCTTTCACCGTGCCTTTCAAGCGGGAGGATGACTGGCCTGCAGCTCAACAAGCCCTTCTCGAATCAGCCAGGCGCCAATGCGAGCCTTACCTGGAAACTGTCCGAAAATACATGAACAAGGTTGGTATTTCGCGCGGGCTGGAGGTGCCCTCCGTTGACCCGAAGGTCAGCATTCAGGTCCCGGCGGCCGGGGAAATCCATCTTATCGTCCGACTACCCGTGAAATCCGGGCAGCGGAGTCATGTTGAGCAGGCCATTCTCTCAGAGGTTTTCGCGAACCGAGCGTTTTCTGGCAAGAACGCTTGAGAATCCCGAATTCACTGTTGCGGCCTTTAGGCACTCTCCATCGAGACTTATCAGTTCGCGGAATTGCCTATAAAAATCAGCCCCAATCTCCGCGACAATGCTCGGTTTCCCCTCCACTTTCCAAAGGAAACCCATGTCAGCCAGGAACGCAGCGCAATCCATCACCCCGACACAGGCAATCCTGATCCAGGTTGCCCTCGCCCTGGGTGGATTCGCCATTGGCACCGGCGAGTTCGCGCTCATGGGGCTCATGCCGAACGTGGCCAGCGACCTGGGAGTGAGCGAGCCTCAGGTTGGTCATCTCATCAGTGCCTACGCTATGGGTGTGGTGGTAGGCGCTCCCTTGCTGGCCATCATCGGCGCGCGCTTTTTCCGGCGTCATTTATTGATCGCATTAATGGGGTTCTATGCCCTGGGCAACCTGGCCAGCGCGGTCGCGGGCGATTACAGCACGCTTCTGGTCTCCCGGTTTATCGCCGGCCTGCCCCATGGGGCCTATTTTGGTGTAGCGGCACTGGTTGCTGCGTCCCTGGTGCCCGTGAACCAGCGGGCCAAGGCGGTCAGTCGGGTCATGATCGGCCTGACCCTGGCTCTGCTGATCGGCAATCCCCTGGCAACCCTCATGGGACAAAGCGTGGAATGGCGCTATGCCTTTGCCTTCGTGGGTCTGGTGGCCCTGGTGACCGGGGTGTCGGTGTACAGTTTTCTCCCGGTTGATCGTAACGAGGAACGCAGCAGCCCGTTGCATGAGGTCCGCGCATTCGGGCGCGCAGAAATCTGGTATCCGCTGGCCATAGGCGCGATCGGGTTTTCCGGAATGTTCTGTGTATTCAGCTATCTGGCGCCAACTCTTCTGGAAGTTACTGAAGTGTCGGATGGCTGGATTCCGGTCGTTCTTTTCATCTTCGGGCTGGGCGGATTCACCGGAAACATCCTGGGTGGATGGATCTTTGACCGCCTTCAGTTCAGAGGTGTCGGCTGGTTGCTGTTGTGGGCTACCGGCACGCTCCTGCTATTCCCGCTCGCCACTGACAACCTCTGGCTAATGATGGGGATGTGTTTCCTGGTGGCGCTGATGGTCGGGCTTGGGCCTGCCCTGCAGACTCACCTGATGGACGTGGCCAGCGGCGCCCAGACCCTCGCTGCCGCTTCCCACCACGCTGCCTTCAACGTGGCCAACGCCTTGGGGCCCTGGTTGGGTGGTCTGGCAATTACTGCGGGCTTCGGGTGGGAATCCACGGGTTATGTCGGTGCGACCACTGCGGTGGCGGGACTGATGATTTTCTTCATGGCCTGGCGCCAGCTTTCAACGGCTGGCGCCACCAGTACCGCATAGGGGCTAAGGGTGAGCGGAATTTACTTACCGTTTGTTAATGTCTGATAGAGCTCATCCTTCAGTTGGGCTCGCCATGCTTTCAGTCGGTGCATTTTGTCATCACTGATGGGTCCACCTCTTTGTTCCAGCCCTTCGATTTCCTGGTCCAACTCGGAGTATCGGGTGAGTTTCTCACTGAATTTCATGTCGTTGGCTTTGAGTTCCTCGATCCGGTCCTTGTATTCGGGAAATTCCTTGTGGAGTTCGTGGCTGGTAATGCCCATAGTGATTTGCCTCCGGTTGACTGAATTTGAGCGAGCGTTTGGCTCTTCCCTCATCATAGTAGAACTGGAACATTCCTGTGGGGTCTTTGACAAATCGCTAATAACCTCCGGAGCTGCCAGGGTATAGGATGGCACTATTGCATCCAATGCCAGTCAGCAACACCGTACACCTGAGGAATAACAAGCATGACTTACGCCCGAATCGTTGGCACCGGCTCCTATCTTCCGGAGAAGATCCTGACCAATAAGGACATGGAGTCTCTGGTGGATACTTCCGACCAGTGGATTCGGGAACGTACCGGTATCGAGCAGCGCCACATTGCGGAAGACGGACAGACCACGGTCGATCTGGCCGAACAGGCTGCACTACGGGCGATTGAAGCGGCTGGCATCAAGGCTGACGATATTGATCTCATCGTGTTCGCCACTTCTACCCCCGACAAGATCTTCCCGAGTTCCGCTTGCATTCTGCAGGCCCGTCTGGGTATTCATGGCTGTCCGGCTTTTGATATCCAGGCCGTATGCAGTGGTTTTGTCTATGCCCTGTCCGTTGCGGACAAGTTCATCAAGACCGGCAGCAGCAAGAAGGCGCTGGTGATTGGCGCGGAAGTATTCTCACGCATCCTCAATTGGGAAGACCGGGGCACCTGCGTGTTGTTCGGTGACGGTGCCGGCGCGGTGATCCTTGAGGCCAACGAGGAAACCGGGATTCTCTCGACCCATATCCATGCGGATGGTCAATATGAAGAACTGCTGCATGTTCCGTGCGGTATTGCCGACGACTTCGAGCGGGTGAAAGCCGGCCTTGCATTCGTGGAGATGAAGGGCAACGAAGTATTCAAGGTAGCGGTGAATACCCTGGGCAAGATCGTCGATGAGACCCTTGAAGCCAATAATATGGAAAAGAGTGACGTGGATTGGCTGGTGCCACATCAGGCCAATTTGCGGATCATTTCAGCTACCGCCAGGAAATTGAAATTGCCGATGGATCAGGTCGTCGTGACGGTGGACCAACATGGCAATACCTCGGCCGCCTCCATTCCCCTGGCGCTCGATGTAGCTGTTCGCGACGGGCGGATCAAGCGGAATGAGGTGGTGTTACTGGAGGCCTTTGGGGGTGGGTTTACCTGGGGGTCGGCGTTGCTTCGGTATTGAGGCGGTTGATTGAAGATGGGGTCAGATGAAGGCTTTCATCTGACCCCTGAGTTGGACTGCGGAATTGGGGCGGTTCTTCGGGAGTGGTCCGGCATTGGGTCCTCTGGCATCGGGGTCTGATGAAAGCCTTCATCTGACCCCAACCCCACGCCGGACTGCGTCCCTGCGGGCTTCACCGGTTTTATCCCTTCCAGGGAATCAACTCTCCCCCACTGCCAAGCTGGTATAGCCACAACCAGTGGTTGTTGACCAGCGCTGCCACGTCCGGATGCTTTTCCAGTACCGCCCGGATACGGGCTTCCGGGGCGTCTATCACTACCGTCAGGCGCATGGGTTCGTGCCTCCAGAGGCGGCCGTCGTGGACGGACTGGATTGGCAAGCCGATCCGCAGATCTGTGCCGTTACCTTCGATTACTCCGAGATTGCCTCCAACCACGGAATGCAGCAGCTTGTTGCCGGCACCGTAGACCGTGGGCGCGGTGACGGAGGCGAAGTACTGGAGGTTGATCCAGTTCGCCACCACCATCGGGGCAGTCATCAGTACTTCCAGGATCTTGCCTTCCTCATCCTGGGCCGGATCATAGTCGTGGAGGAAGCAGCGGCCGCCAAGATTGGCACCGCGGCTGCGCTGGCGTTTGGCGAAGATGATCGCCGCATTGTTGGCCAGGCCCCATTCCGGCCGGATTTCGGCCCAGTTCCTGGTTCGTCTGCTCAGCTCTTGCTCGAGCTGTTTATCCATTGTCCCGTTGAGGCCCAGGCTGGTGGCCCGCTCACGGCGGGTCTCGTGGCCGGCCTCCGCCAGGGCCCGCTCCAGCTCCTCAAGCCGGATCAGGTGTGAGTCCGGCACCCGGTCACGGCCGATGATCCTGACCTTGTCGGTGACCGTGCAATGCTCCGCCGCCAGCGCCCAGCAGTAATCCGGAATGCGGATGCCCCGCTCTGCCAGCCCCTCGCGAACAATCCGGTCGTTGAGCAGCTCGACAGCGATCCTCGCATTGATACCTCCATTCTTGCCACCGCAGGCACCACAGGCCAGTCCGGCCTCGTTGGGGTTGTTGTCGGTGTGGGTCCCGTGACCGACCAGTAACAGCAGGCTGCCAAAGTTGCTGGTGAGGGACATGCCCCGCAAAAGGTTCTCGACAATCGCGACTCTTTCCTCATCCCGGACCGGATCACCTCCGTGCACATGGCACAGGCGCCCTTCCCCGAGGCCTTCTTCTCTAGCAGCCGAAGCGGAATTCCTGTGCAGGCTGTCACGGATCAGTTTCCATGCCCAGGCAAGCCCGGTGGTTTCCACCAGGGTAAAGGTGGAAAGACTGGAATACTTGCCCTTCCGAACAGATTCCCTGGTCATCTCCCGTTGGTCCAGGCGACGGTTCAGATCCATATCGTCCGTCAGGTTGCCGGTGGATTCATTGAACCGGTAACTGGGTGCCAGCAGACCCGGAAGCCGCGGCTCATCTTCCCTGGGCCCCGGCTCTTGATGGGTCACAGGAACGCCGAAGAATCCGGCAAAGCCGATGGTCTGGATTCCCGGTCTTCCTGCTTCCAGATGGCGCCGGAACACCTCGGAACGAACGTCAATACAGAACGCCGCCTGAATGGCCGGTGGCGTTACCTTGTCCTTCTCGTGGTGAGATGCGGCTTTGATCAGCCTGTCCTCCAGGCTTCGGGCCCACGCCAGTTCGAATGCCCGCTGGAACAGCCAGGGGCTCATTTCCAGAAGATCAAGTGCTGATGAATCGCTTGCCGTGTCCGTCCAGGCTCCCCGGCTGCGCTGCCATGCTGCCTTGCGCTTCACCGGCAGGCGCTCGATCGCAAGCCACTCCCAGGCCAGAAGAATCGTCAGAAGTTCGGCGCAGACGTCCGAGGTCCGGCCCTCCAGTCCCGCGCGCCAGTCAACACCCCGGCACCAGGAAGCCCATCCCGGCAGACCACATAGCAGGCTGTGACCCAGGGCCTCAAGTTCACCCTCGGTATAGGGCAGATCTTCGATGATCCGTTCGGCCGCCTGACGCCAATCTGTTGGGAGTCCGGCGAGTGCTTCGCGAGTAACTCCAAGCTCCGTTCCCTTGCCGGGCCAGGGATCGATGCGGGTCTGATCCAACCAGAATGCGAACAGACTTCCGGAGTCATCCTCAGAGCGCCACCGGGACTGCCTCTGGTCAAAAAATCGTGCGCAGACACGGCCAACCTGTTCCCTGACCTCCGCCGCCGGGGACGGCCGGGAATCCGGCACCGGAAAATGTTCCAGCGCGGAAAACACCTGCCGCGTGCCACCGGGACTGCGTTTCAGGGCACCAATGACGGCATCGCCAGACACCTCCAGCCCCCGCTCCGAAATAGCCTCCAGAAGGTCCTCCTCCCGGATCCGACCGCTCTCCAGGGCGCTCAGGTAGAACTCGGCGGGCATCAGCATTCCTATGCCGGCATTGCGCTGAAGCTTCCGCGCTGCACCGATGATCGGCATGTCCCGCAAACCCCACCAGGGATTCACAGCAATCCAGCGATCCAGCGGCCAAATCGGTGCAATCGTCTGGCAGATTCCCGACAGCAAGGCGGTTACCTCTTTCTCGGGGGCCGCCAGGGCAACGGCGAGTTTAGCGGTCATGATCTTTCTCCTGCAGTAGCGGGATAACCGGACAGGTGGTCGCGAGTTTTGTGTGGAACGTTCAGCGCATCACTGGCAAGCTTGCGGGTGATCTGCTCAAAAGGCTGTTCCAGACGCAGCCCCTGGCTGAATCGAGCCTGGAGAACACGGACCGCCCTGGCCCGGCTGGCAACCAGGATCAGCACAGAGAGCAGTGCCAGTGCAATCAGGATTCCCCAGGCAACAATGGAAGCCTCGAGTGGCGGCACCATCGCTTCGTGCGCTCCGAATGCCCCCCCAAGGACGGCATGCAGTGCACCGTAAAGCGGCACCAGCATGAGGGCCATGGTCATGACCAGCGCCCGTGTTTTGGCGCTGGCACCGTCTGGAATGCCCATGATCACGCTGGTAACCGCGAGGACCAGCAGGCCGGCAAGCACCGATTTGCCCTCAACGAGATCAGGCCAGAGCCAGAGGATCAAGGTGGCGAGTGCCGCACCGGCACCGGCCAGCATGATATTGCCCCCAGTTGCTGAGCCGGAGTGGAACGAGATGGCGGAGACCTTGACCGTCCGGCCCGAGGCCAGGAACGAATGCGCTTTGTACAGGGAATGCGCGAGCAGGTGCAGCAGTGCGAGCACATAGGCCCCGAGAGCAATCTCGAACAGCATGAAGCCCATCTGGGAAATGGTGGACCAGGCCAGGGCGTGTTTGACGGACGTCTGGGTCATCATGGTGAGCACCGCAATCAGGGCAGTTCCCCCGCCTACCACCAGCAACAGCGCATGTCCGGCGGTGAATCCCTCAAATACCGGGAACAGTCGCAGCCACAGAAAACCACCCAGGTTGATGACACCCGCGTGCAACAAGGCAGAAACCGGGGTCGGAGCTTCCATGACCCGCAGCAGCCAGCCGTGGAAGGGAATCTGGGCACATTTCAGAATCGCGGCAATGGCCAGGAGCAATGAGGCATAGGTCAGCGATGCAGAGGACTGGCCGACAACCGCCTCTCCCGCCATCATCTCGGGGAGCCGGAACGTGCCGTAGTGGTTCCACAGCAGAAGGACACTGGCGATGACGCAGATATCCCCAAGCCTGCTCGCAATAAATTTCTGGGCAGCGGCCAGGCGCGCCTCGGGTCGGTCACCATACAGGGTCAACAGTTGATGGAGTGCCAGGCTGACACCGATCCAGGCGCCCGCCAGGACCAGCATGTGGTCGGTGAATACGAGCAGGAGTACGCAGGCAAGCGTGGTCAGGAACCAGGGCAAAAAGGTATCTTTCGCCGGGTCGCCGGCCAGGTAATCCCGCGCGTATCGGAGAATGACCCACCCGATGAACGCCACCATCAGCCCCATCCAGACAGCCAGTGCATCGGGGTACAGGCCAAGACGGGCCCCCGCCTCCGGCAGGCCGGTATCAATAAGCCAGGCATCCAGTAGCAACATTACGCCCACGATGCCGGTGATTCCCGGGGTTCCCAGCAGCAGGCCCTCGGAAATTCGCCAGCAATGACGGGTTTTGAGAGGGTTGCTTGTCCAGTTACTGAACACTGCAACGACAAAGAAACTGATTGGCAGCAACAACCACCCGATCAATACCGGGATGGATAAAAAACTGAGGCTCTGCATCATGATTTACTCCCTTCATTGCGTGCAGTAAGTTTGCAGGGAGTGCAGCATCGATAAAAATGGTTTATAAATATCAAACCGTTCACTTAAACAGATCGATTGTTTCGGGAATGCTTCGATGCGACTGAACTACCACCATCTTTACTATTTCTGGACAGTGGCCCGGGTTGGCCATCTGACCAAGGCCGCAGAGTCACTCCATATCTCCCAATCAGCCTTGTCCGGCCAGATCCGCAAGCTGGAAGAAAGTCTTGGGCATGATCTTTTCATCCGGGAAGGACGCCGATTGCGGCTGTCAGAGGCGGGACGGGTTGCCTTCAACTATGCCGAGGACATTTTCCGGCAGGGAGAGGAACTGGCGGCACTGTTCCGTTCCGGCACTCAGACCAACCGGGAGATCCTCAAGGTCGGCGCGGTTGCCACCCTGTCCAGGAACTTCCAGGAGGGATTTCTGAGGCCGCTGCTGGGGCGGAAGGATCTGGAACTGAAGCTCCAGAGCGGCAGCCTCGATGATCTGCTCAGACGTTTGTCCGCCCACCGGCTGGATCTGATTCTCTCCAATCAGCCGGTCCAGGGTGATGACCAGAACCCCTGGCGCTCAAGGCGCCTTGCCCGGCAACCCGTGAGCGTCATTGGTCCGCCCGGTGATGCCTCCACGCCTGAATTGCCTAAATTCCTACACGGCAGGAACCTGATCGTGCCGGGACCGGACAACCATATTCGACAGGCCTTCGACCAGATCTGCGAATACCACGGCTTTTACCCGAATATCATTGCGGAAGTGGATGACATGGCAATGATGCGACTGCTCACCCGTGATACTCGCAATTTTGCAGTATTGCCGCCGGTTGTGGTCCGTGATGAGTTACGTGCCGGGGTGCTGCGTGATTACGGGGCCTTACCCGGGGTTTACGAGGAGTTCTATGCCATCAGCATCCGGCGCCAGTTCCAGCCATCACTGGTTTCCGAACTGCTGACCCAACCGGCAGATGAGCTGCTAACCTCCCTGCCCGATTGAGAATTCTGACCAACGCCGATGTGCGAATAAGTCATACATTCCTTTCGTCGGTCGCCGTATACTCGGGATGAGTCCATGAAAATAACAACATCCGGGCAGCGAGAACCATGCAAAGAGCAAACACCGAGTCCCCGTCCATACTTATCATCGGTACCGGTTTTGGCGGATTGGGGATGGCGATTCAGCTCAAGAGAGCGGGCTACCACAACATAACCCTGCTGGAAAAAGCGGGCCGCGTGGGCGGTACCTGGCGCGACAATACCTATCCCGGCGCCGCCTGCGACGTCCAGTCCCATTTCTATTCCTACTCCTTTGAGCCCAAGCACGACTGGTCCCGCAAATTTGGCCTGCAGAGCGAAATACTGGGTTACTTGGAGCACTGTGTTGAAAAATACGGGCTTGGCGAACACATCCGCTTCAACTCGGAGGTTGCAGAAGCGGAGTTTGATCAGCGGCTGAACCGCTGGAACGTATCCCTGACCTCCGGGGAAAGGCTCACCTCCCGCATTCTCATCACCGCGACGGGCCAACTGAACCAACCCGCCCGGCCCAACATCGAAGGCCTGGATCAGTTCCGGGGCAGGATGTTCCATTCCGCCCGCTGGGACCACGATTACGATCTTACCGGCAAGAAGGTCGCCGTGATCGGCACCGGCGCGAGCGCCATCCAGTTTGTGCCCGAAGTCGCCAAACAGGCGAACACCCTCAGCCTCTTCCAGCGCAGCGCCGCCTGGGTCCTGCCCAAGCCGGATCGCCCGTTCAGGCCGTGGGAGCAGTGGCTGTTCAGCAAACTGCCGATCTGGGACCGGCTTTACCGGTACCTGATCTACTGGAAGAACGAAACCCGGGCGCTCGCGTTCACCCGTTTCAATGGACTTCTGGAGATCTTTGCCCGACAGGCGCGTAAGGAAGCACAAAAACGGGTTACTGACCCGGAAAAGCTCCGGAAGATCATTCCCGATTACCAGATTGGCTGTAAGCGTATCCTGATCTCCAACGACTGGTACCCGGCCATCAACCAGACCAACGTAAACCTGGTCACCGATCCTATCCGTGAGGTCGCACCGGATGGTGTGGTCACCGCCGACGGCGCTCACTACCCGGCCGATGCCATCATACTGGCGACCGGTTTCCGGGCATCGGAGTTCCTGTCACCAATCAACATTATCGGGCGCAACGGCAGGAACCTGAATGAAGCCTGGAAGGACGGCGCGGTGGCCTTCAAAGGCATCACAGTCAGCGGTTTTCCCAACATGTTCATGCTCTACGGGCCCAACACCAATCTGGCCCACAACTCCATTCTCTATATGCTCGAATCCCAGTTCCGCTACGTTCTCGATTGCCTGAAGGCACTGGACAAGTACCCGGGAGCCGCCATGGATGTGCGCGAGGATCGCCAGGAGCGCTTCTCCCGGGTTGTTCAGACCGGACTTGAAGGAACCGTCTGGGATACCGGCTGTACCTCCTGGTACCTGGATGAGAATGGCAGGAACACCGTGAACTGGCCGGGGTTCACCTTCACCTACCGGTTTGCCACCCGGCACGTGGAGACCGCCGACTACCAGTTCCTGAACCCCTCCAACTGACTATCCCTTAACGGCAGTTCCGCTGCCGTTGAGTTTTCGGTTAATTCATAGGATGATTGGTTCATCTGATAGAAGGATGATCATCTGATGCTGGAAAGAATCCGGAAAGGTTCCCTGGTGGAAACCGCTATCGAGAGCCTCAGGCAGGCCATCGAGAAGGGAGACTGGGCTCTTGGAGACAAGCTCCCGGTCGAGTCGGAGCTGTCCGAATCCCTCGGCGTAAGCCGTAACACCGTCCGGGAGGCGGTGCGTGTTCTGGTACACGTGGGTATGCTGGAAACCCGTCAGGGCGACGGTACCTATGTGCGCGCCACCCGGGATGCCGGCGAAACGCTGCGGCGTATTGCCCGCACGGAGCTGGCCGATCAACTGGAGGTCCGCATCATGCTCGAATCCGAAGCCGCCAAGCTGGCGTCACTGCGGCGTACGGAAGACGACCTCAAACGCATGGCCGATGCTCTCGATGCCCGCGCGCGCTCCGCCAACAATCTTGAGGAGCGCATCAAACACGATGAGCGGTTTCACTATGCCGTGGTCATGGCCTCCCACAACCCTGCCCTGCTGGAGCTCTATGGTTATTTTTCCCACGGGATCAGCCAGACCATCGAGCGCACGGAGATGGATGCGGATCTTCCAGAACCTTCCCAGGAAGACCACGAACTGCTGCTGGCTGCCATCCGTCGCGGTGAAGCCCAGAAGGCCGGGCAACTGGCCCGGGAACTACTGCAACCCAGCCTTGATGCCCTCAATCCTGGAGCTGCTGTTTCATGAAGTTGCGCATTGATACCTTTACCCTGCTGTTGCTGGGAGCCATTGTTCTTGCCTCTTTCCTTCCTGCCACCGGCTCTGCTGCTGACTGGCTGGCAACGGCCGGCACTGTTGCCGTGGCTCTCCTGTTCTTTTTCCACGGCGCGGCACTGTCCCGTGAGCAGATCGTTGCCGGGGCGACCCACTGGCGCCTGCACATCCTGATAACAGCCCTCACCTTCGTCTTCTTTCCGCTGGCCGTTCTGCCCATCAACGCGCTGTCGGACATCATTCCCACGTGGATGCCGAAGGACCTTGGGCTTGGTTTCCTTTATCTGGGTGTACTCCCGTCAGCGGTCTCCTCTTCCATTGCCTATACCGCGATGGCCAAGGGCAACGTGCCGGCGGCGATCTGCAGCGCGGCAGCCTCCAATGTGTTCGGCATGATGCTGACACCGTTCCTGTTATTGCTGCTGGTCAGTACATCCGGTGCGGGAGGGTTTTCGGTAACCGAGGCGCTGAAGGATATCGTGATACAGCTGTTGCTGCCGTTTGCAGTGGGCCATGCCATGCGACCCTGGCTGGGAGGTTACCTGGCCCGGAACGAGAAACTCATGGCGCGCTATGATCAATGCGTGATCTGGCTGATCGTGTACTCCGCGTTTTCCCATTCTGTGGTAAGCGGGCTCTGGCAGAACCTGCCGTTGCAGGCCATCGTCTTTGCTGTCGCCCTGTGTTTTGCACTTCTGGGCTTCTTTATGCTGATGGCGCGGTTCCTGGTGCGGCGATTCGGTTTCAGCCTGGAAGATGAGACTGCCGTGGTGTTCTGCGGATCAAAGAAAAGCCTGGCATCAGGGCTGCCTATGGCCAAGGTGTTGTTTTCCGGTCACCCCGGCTTCGGCATGATCGTGTTGCCGATCATGTGCTACAACCAGATCCAGGTGATTGTCGGGGCCATTCTGGCCAAAAAATATCGGGAGAAAATCGAACAGGCGCGGGAATCATCCCCCGCCCATACCGCCGAAAATTGACGCCAGGATCACCAGTCCGACAATCCAGCCGATGACAGCCGGCCAGAAATTGACCATTTGTGGCGGCTGTTCCGGCTGACCCTCTGCCATCCCGGGTTCCGGGAAGTTCCGGTCATCAACCGGCTCCTCCGGCACGTCCTGCAGGCTGTACCAGTCGAACCACTCGCCCAGAAAACGGGTGACCGGGGCTGCCAGGCTGCCGTTTTCCGCCATCGGTCGAAGCTGCGGCTCCAGCTGACCGGCAATTTCCCGGCGCAACACCGGCTTGTCGGCAGGCGGTTCGCACAGAATCGCCTTCCAGATACCGACATCCTTGCTCCGCTGGGAGTCATTCAGCAAGGCCTTGATCTGGATGACCACCTCCCGGACGATCTGGCCTTCCTCCGCGTCCAGAGGCCTTTCCCTGACAGGAGCCGCCTCAACGGCTTCCCCACGATCTTCCTCTTGCGCATAGCGATAACCCGGCTCCGACGTAACGACGGCAGTAGATTCCGGTGCCGACTCGCCGCTGGCCTCCTGAAACGCTCTGCGGAGCGCTTCGGCCTCATCCGCGGAGGCAAACTTGAGCTGCTGCTCATAAGCCTGCTGAATCCGGTTCCGGTCATTAGTCGGTTCAATTCCGAGTATTTCCCAGCAACTCATTCGGTGCACACCCCCAGGATCAAAAGAAAGACGGCAAAAGTGGAGACAAAATATGTATCGTCACTTAGGATAGATGTATAACAAAAAATTAACGAAGCAGGCCTAACCTGTGCTCTTTTCCGGCAGATTATAGAACGACACCCATGCCCGTTACGAATTACTGTTCCTCAAGTAGTGCCCACCACACACCGTTTTTCAGAGGTCATGGACTGGCCGTACTTGTGGGAATCGCGTGTGCCCTTGGTTCCTCTGCGGCATGGCCCCAGGAAGAGCTGCCGGCCGATTTCTCCGAAGGGTTTTACGGTTTTTCGGATGCCGTCCCGGAAGTTCTCACCACAACCCGGTTAAGGCAGCCCAAAGTCCGTGTTCCGGGGACCACGACGGTCATCGAAGGGGACATGATCCGGGATCTGGGCATCATGAGCCTGGTGGAAATCTTCCGGCTGGTTCCGGGCATGGTCGTTGCTGAAGTAGGCAGCAGCACGCCGGTCACCACCTATCATGGCACTGTGCACTATGAGCAGCGTCGCATGCAGGTCCTGGTCGACGGCCGGACAGCGCACCGTGCGACCCTCTCCGACATGGACTGGCAAACCATGCCAGTACCTCTCGAACTGATCGAGCGTGTCGAAGTGGCCCGAGGGCCCAACTCCGCGGCTTATGGGATCAATGCCTTCCTGGGTACCATCAATATCATTACCCGTGATCCCGCCGATACTGCTGGCGTTGAAGCCCGCGTGGTCAGAGGTTCCCGACAATACATTCGCACTTTTGGTTCGGTAGGTGATGCCGGTGGCAACTATGATTGGCGGCTGGCTTATGAGAAGCGGAAATTTGAGGGATTCGATTACCAGCTGGAGCGAGATCCGGTAACGGGTGAATACGGACCTTATCCCTTCCACGATGGACACGACATCAATGTCTTCAACTACGATTCTCGGCTCGAAATCCGTCCCGGCATCAATACGGAACTGCGGGCCGGCGTTGTGGATGGTGTTAACGAGGAAGATGTCTTCAAGAATGGTGAATTAGGTGCAACTGCGAACCCGGATATTGATGTCAGGGACTACTATCTTCAGACCAGGTTGAACGTCTCTCCTTCCGAATCCCATTTTTTTCATATTCAGGCCAGCTATGAGAACTTCGACCGACGCCAGCGTTGGCCGATCCTGATCCCTTCCGGTGTACTGACCTGTCTCGAGAACGGCATCGACGTCTTTGCGAATGAAGACGAATGTCTTCGGACCGATGATGAAGGCAATCCGCCGCTCAGTGCCCGCGTCAACGCGGATTCCGAAGATTCCAGGCTGGAGCTTGAAGTCCAGGACACTCTGATTTTCAACCCCGACCTGAAACTGGTCTCCGGACTGGGCTACCGGGCCGATACCTACCGCTCGGAGACGTACTTCAACGGCCGGGGCAACAACTACCAGAGTCGGGTTTTCGCTAACCTGGAATACACCCCGATAAACTGGCTAACGCTCAATACCGGCGGCAACTACGAGCGGACCACCACCACCCATGAGGGCTATTTCTCACCAAGGGTGGCGGCCAACTTCACCCTGAACGACAACCACGCACTGCGGCTCGTCTATTCCCGGGCAGTCCGGACGCCCGATGGCTTCGAACAGGATCCGGATTATGGTTTCACCCTGCGTGACGTGGAGCCTGAGATCTGGGCGGAGTACGAGGGCTATCGGGTCGAAAGCGTTGATATTTGGGAGCACCCGGAACTTGTGACACTCGGAGAGGAACTCGAGGAAGAGCGGATTACTTCCCGCGAAATCAGCTATTTTGGCCAGTTCCCGATTGATCAGGGATCATTCCAGCTCGAAGTCCGGGCTTTCAAGGACAAACTGCGGGACATGATCAGCGGAGTCATCCAATTTGATGACTGGACCCTCGACAATAATGTAGCCCTGGACCAGAAAGGCTTTGAAGTGGAAGCGGCGCTACAATATCCGAAGACAACGCTCCGGGCGACCTATGGTTACCTGGATCAGGACGGCTGGTACACCGGGCCAGCCGATTACGATGAAGAGGAAAAGACCTACAATGTGGAATTGCTCGGGCGATTGTCTGTCCGGCATTCCGGCAGTTTGGCGGCAATCCGGGAGCTTCCCCTGGGCTTCACTCTCTCCGGCGCCATGTACTGGGCTGACGAGCTGCGCGCGTCCGAGTTCCAGCGCCTGGATATGAGACTGGCGAAGAGCTTTTACCGGTCGGATTTTACCGGCGAGCTGGCACTGACGATGCAACACTATATTGACGAAGAGCCTGATCTGAGCAGCGACAATAACATTGAAGACCAGAACCAGTTTTTTGTTGAAGCGGGGATCCGCTTCTGAACGATAATCAGGGACAGCGTTTTACCCGGGATGGTATGAAGCGAGCGAGTTGGTTCCAGACAAGTCACCATGATCATGCTGCGGTCACCTGGCCGCCGGTACTGTTTCTGCTTGCAATTCTCACTGTCTTCTTGTCGACTGTTGCCCAGGCACAGGATCTGGCAGTCAACACCGTTTATATCGCAAGTTCCGGCAATCCCGCCCTGGACCAGCATATGACCCGGCTGCTGGAGGATGCGTTGGGAGATAAAGCCGCGGTCCGTCCACTGACCAATGGCCAGACCGCGACTCCGGATGATGCACCGATCGTGACCATCGGTCCCTCGGCCTTTTCCAGGGTGCGCCAGGCCAACCGCCGTGCCCCGCTTCTGGCGATGTTGGTGGAGCGGTCTTTCATCAAGGATTATGTGGCACGCAACCCGGGCCAGATATCAGCGGTTTATTACGATGTGCCTCTGGAACTGCAGGCATTGATCGGCAAGGCAGTCCTGCCGCACGCGACCAAGGTAGCCATCATTGCCAGTACCGAGACGGCCGGGCTTTACGAGCCGGTCGTCGATAAATTGCCTGCCATGGGCCTTCAGCCCAGGGTCTTCATCGTTGACACCGAGCAGGATCTTATTCCGACCCTGGTCAGGGCTTTGAGCTACGGCGATTTCCTGCTCGCCGGACCCGATGACCGGATCTACAACCCCAGCACCATCAAACACATTCTGTTGACCACCTACCGGCGCAACCGGATCGTCATTGGCCCGAGCCAGGCCTATGTCAAGGCCGGCTCACTGGCATCGGGGTACGCACCTTTCCCTGCCATGGCGAAAGCCGCTGCGGAACACCTGCATCATTACTTTGGCAGCGGTGAGTTGCCGGCTCCTGACTACCCTGATCAATACAGCGTGGAGATTAACAGCCAGGTGGCACGATCCCTGAACATTCCATTACCTGACAAGGAAACCCTCGAACGGGAGCTGGATCAGGTATGGTCGCAGTATGAGGGTTCTGAAAAATGAGCAGGGCCACAACCACCAGGATTTCCCTTTCCCGCAAACTTTTGCTTTTGGGCGCCCTGCCCGCCGTGGTGATGTTCATCGTACTGATGGTATTTTTCACCTCGGTCCGGCTCGAGGACGCGCGCAGGGACCTGATGGCGAGCGGACAAATGCTCGCTGACAGCCTCGCTCCCGCGCTGGAGTATCCGGTGGTGTCGGGCAACAGCATTGCGCTGGAACAGATTCTTTCCCAATCCCTGAAATACAGTAACGCGGCCTGGGTTCGGGTAACAGATGTCATGGGAGAGGAAATCGGCATGGTCCGGGCCACCAGTGAGCCCCCGCCAGTAGAAGCCGGAGACTACCTGACATTCGAAGCGGAGATCCTGCA
Source organism: Marinobacter pelagius (assembly GCF_003315345.1). Taxonomy (GTDB): domain Bacteria; phylum Pseudomonadota; class Gammaproteobacteria; order Pseudomonadales; family Oleiphilaceae; genus Marinobacter; species Marinobacter pelagius_A. The sequence continues at coordinate 38,784 of NZ_QNRO01000015.1, read as the reverse complement.
AGTGCCTCTGAAGATCGGGGCCAATGACGCAAACGAGTGGTTTGCACCAGAGTTCGGATTTGATTCAGGGGCACTGAGGGTCGGTACCATTGAGGTCGGCGTCAGTACGCTTGCGCTGCAGGCAAGACAACAGGAAATCCTGTGGACCTCTATCGCCGTTGGTTCCTCACTGCTGCTGTTTACAGTCCTGGTGGTCCGGCACTTCCTCGGCAATATTCTCTCGCCCATTCAGGCTCTGTCGGAACGGATCGACCGTCTGATCAACCGTGATTACGCTAAGGCCGTTTCGAGAACTTCCGGAAGTTCCCGTGATATCAATCTGATAGAGAATAAACTTAATAAGCTCGCTGAACATCTTGCAACCCTCAAGGCAAACCATGATCAGGTGCTGGCAGCATCGGAGTCAGCCCGGGAGAAAGCGGTAGCCGCCAACCAGGCGAAATCCGAGTTCCTTGCCACCATGAGCCATGAACTACGTACCCCCCTTAATGGCGTTCTGGGAATGGTCGACCTGATTGAGGAGGAACCGCTGAGCAGCCGGCAGCGGGACTACCTGACAACGGCCCGACAATCCACCGAAGACCTGCTGACCGTTATCAGCGACATCCTCGACTATGCCCAGATGGATGGCGGCGAGATACGGTTGGAAAACCGTGAGTTTGATCTCTGTAATGTCATCAACAACTGCGCGGCCTCCTACCGCCACCAGGCCGAGCAGCACGGTCTCTCTCTAAGCGTAGAGTTATATGGCGAGTGGCCCGAGAAAGCCCTTGTCGTTGGTGATGCAGGAAGAATGCGGCAGATCATCGCGGGCCTGCTGGACAACGCAATAAAGTTTACCTCCGAGGGCACCATCACTGTCCGGGCGGGCTGTTTTCCCCTGGAGGAGAACACCATTGTGCTCAACTGTGCTGTAAACGACTCGGGAACGGGTATGCCAGCCGAGCGCATGCATGACATCTTCAATTCCTTCGAACAGCTGGATTCCGGCAGCACCCGCCGATATGGCGGCACCGGCCTTGGCCTTTCACTGGTCCAGCGACTGGTGGAACTGATGGGTGGTCACATCCAGGTTGAGAGCGACCTCGGCCAGGGCTCCAGCTTCCGCTTTGAGTTGCCGTTCGAGCTGGGGCCGACAGTCATCTCGGGAGCCACCAGGAAAGCAGCCTCTGCCCGTAGCCCGGACGAAGGGGTATCCCATGCCCTGGTGGTGGAAGACAACCCGGTAAACCAGCGCGTGGCGTCGGCGATGCTGAATCGCCTGGGATTTCGTACTGACACGGCGGCAAACGGCGAAGAAGCGGTGAATATCGTCCAGCGCAATCATACCGGCTATGACCTGATCCTGATGGACTGCCAGATGCCGGTCATGGATGGCTACGAGGCAACTCGCCGTATCCGGGAATGGGAACGCAGTAACGGCCAGCAGGGTATTCCGATCATTGCGCTGACGGCGGACGTGCTGCCGGCGACGGAATCCATCTGTCTTGGTAGCGGAATGAATGATTTCCTGGCCAAACCGGTCCGGAAGGAGAATCTTCAGGAAGTTCTGGGCCGCTGGACCGTCATTCGGGAAGAATGAAAGGAGGGGCCAGCCCTCTCGGCAGGCCGGCCCGGACTGTCAGGCGACAGGCTCTCTCATGGTGACGAATTCTTCAGCAGAGGTCGGGTGTATTCCCATGGTGGCATCAAACTCGGCCTTGGTTGCCCCCGCCTTGATCGCAACCGCCAGGCCCTGGATGATCTCACCGGCATCCGGACCCACCATGTGAGCACCGAGCACCTTGTCGGAGTCGTCGTCAACAACCAGTTTCATGAGGCACCGCTCGTCGCGGCCACTCAGAGTGTATTTCATCGGTCGGAACTCGGAACGGTAGATTCTCAGCTTGTGACCTTTATCTCGGGCTTCGAACTCGGTGAGGCCGACTGTTCCGATATTTGGCTGACAGAAAACTGCAGTTGGAATGGCGGTGTAGTCCATCTCGCCCTGCCCGTCTCCGAACAGGCGACGGGACAGCACCATGGCCTGTGCCAGGGCCACCGGTGTCAACTGAGGAGTTCCAATCACGTCGCCAAGTGCCGTAATTGAAGGAATGGCGGTCTGGAAAACGTCATCCACCACAATATGTCCCGAGGCACTCAGCTCAACGCCCAGGTCCGTCAGACCAAGACCATCAACCAGCGCCCGGCGCCCGGTCGCCGCCATGACAAGGCCGGTGTCCAGGGTTTCGCCCGTGCTGAGCTTGACCTGGTAGTGCGTATCGTTGGGTTCGACAGCCTCGATCGTGGTGCCAAACTGCAGGTTGACGCCTTTTTTGCGCATCTCCTGCTCGGTGAAATGACGAATGTCGTCATCAAACCCGCGCAGGAACAGTTCTCCCCGGTAGAGCAAGGTGGTTTCCACCCCCAGACCGGCCAGGATGCCGGCAAACTCCACCGCTATGTAGCCGCCACCCCAGACCACCGCGTGTTTCGGTAGTTGCGGCAGGTAGAACATTTCGTTCGAAGTGAGAATGTGTTCTTTGCCCGGTACGTCGGGAATGACCGGCCAACTGCCCGTGGCTACGGTTATGTTTTTGGTCCGGTAGGAGGTATCGCCAACCTGAACGGTATGGGCATCCCGGAGGGTAGCAGTGCCCTGGATAATCGTTACCCCGGCATTTTCGAGAAGACGGCCATAGATGCCGTTGAGGCGTTCGATTTCAGCGTTCTTGTTGGCCACGAGTGTGGACCAGTCAAAACTGACATCACTCAGGGGAACGTTCCAGCCATAGCCAGCGGCGTCTTCCAGTTCATCGTGCACGTGCGCGCCGTAGACAAACAGCTTTTTCGGGACACAGCCGACGTTGACACAGGTTCCACCCAGATATCGGGACTCGACTACGGCTACCCTAGCCCCTCGCTGGGCGGACATCCGGGCCAGGCGGACACCGCCGGAACCGGCGCCGATAACGATCAGATCATAATCCAGACTGTCAGACACAGTTTCTCCTGTTGATGAAAATGACTTCAACCGGGTCCAGAGGCTGCTGCTTTGCTTTCCGATTTCAGTTCCCGGAACAGCACATGGTCCTCGTAGTCACCCAGACGAATCTTGCCAAGGCTCCTGAACCCTTCGGATTCGTAGAACGGCAGATATCGGCTATTGCCGGTATCCAGCACCAGGCCGCTGCCCCGGGGATTTTCACTACAAAGCCGTTCAACCGTCTTCAGCAGTAACCGGCCATAGCCATGATTCTGGTATTTCGGATCCACCCCCATCAACGGCAGTTGATGCGCCTGGGGCTGGGGCAGCATATTTCGTATTTTCTCGTGATAATCGAGGTAGCGGCGTGTAGAGGCAAAACCGGTAGTCAACACCATGCGGATGCGCCAGCTGAACTGTTCGGCCAGGTTCATCCGTAGTTCGGGCTCTCCCACGAAAGCCACCGCCACCAGCGTATTATCCACCATTACGCCGATAGCGTCCTGATTATACTCAAAGTAAAGGTCGATCAATTCCCGTACAGTGGCGCGGACACGCTGGTCATAGCCGGGCCGTCGGTGATCGAACAGGTACTGGAACGTCGGCTCATTCCGGTAGGCATGGTAAAGAATGGATTGTGCTTCGTTCCGGGCGGTGTCGTCCAGACGCACAATTACCGGCTCAGGATTGTTATTGTTGTCTTTGCCGTCAGTCATCGCCTTCCCCTTTCTCAGATGGTCAGTGTCAAACGAACTGAAACTTTACCCGGGTCATTGCCCCGGTCCATGGCAGCCTGGTCGATAACCACGCCGTTTTCTGTGTTAAGCCGTTCCAGCCAGGCTGCGACGTCGGCGTAGGGTACGCCGTCCAGCCAGACACGGATTGCATCGTCACCACTGGGTTCAAAACGCTGCAATGCCAGGCCCGCCTCGCGGGCGGAACTGGTCACCAGGGCCATCAGGGCCCGGCCATCGGCCGGCTTGTCCACCGCAGCCTGGGAGGTGGACGATGAAGTCCCCGCCAATCCCTGGATCACCGGTTCGTTCGCCTGCATCCAACCCAGCAGTTCCGCTGCGTTATCGCGGGCGCTCAGGGAGCGGTCATGGAATCCGGCGACCGGCTGCCACACCCCGAAATAGAGAATCCCCACCAGTATGGCGATCGCCAGCGCGCTCAGAGCCTGCTGGTCACGACGGGGCAACTGGTCGTACTGCGCAATCAGCTTGGAGACGGCAGGCTGTTCCTTCAAACGTTCCAACATTCGGTTATCCTCCCGATACCGTCAAACGACCACGGGCGCCGCCGGCTTCATTGACGACCGACCCTATCTGGGCCTCAAGCCCCTGCCCCGACAAACCGTTCCGAAGCGCGCTCAGGCGATCGTAACTGTCGGCACGGATATCCACTACCAGTTCGCCCCGATCCTTGCTGTAATTGACCGAGTTGAAGGTAACCGAACCGGAGGACGGTAACTGCGAGTATTGCTGACCGGTGTATTTCATCAACGCGATAAAGTCGAGTTCCGGTCCACGGGATCCAGCAACCCGCAGCTGCCCTTCAAGAACCCGACGGACATTGCCGGCATGGGTGCGACGGTCATTGGGAAAGGCATCGCGATAGATGGCCATGGCCCGCTCTTCAAGTTCTTCCGCCTGCCCCTGGTAATAAAAGCCCATTCCGGCCTCAAACGCCACTTGAATGACAAACCAGATTGAAGCCACGGCAATCAGTGGCTTCCAGGGTTTGAAGGGACTGTCTTTGCCAGCCTTGACTGAATATGCCCCCTGGCAAAGGTTGATCGGCTGACAGCGATGATGATGGTGGGCATGGGCAAGCAGCTCCAACGGCATCAGATCGAGATGCTCCTGCCGGACCGCAAGCCGCCCCGGTGCTGTCAGTTCCGCGATGACTGACTGGTGATACTCCAGTTCGTCCTGCGTTCCGTACACGGTAACCGGGACTTCGGCCATCACTTCTTCGGTTGGGGGCACAGCCAGGGTGTGGGCGAACATGCCAAGGTTGGCCGCCTGCATGCTCAGCCACTCGCCACGGTCGCTGACCAGCATGGCCACCTCGCCGTCAAGGCAGATGCTCCAGCCGCCCTCGGTGGCTGGCAGCAGTGACGCATCCGGATAGATGGCATCGAGACGGGCATTCTCCCACCCGGAGAACAGAGTGATCCAGTTGCCCAACCGTTCCCGATCGATAGCAGCGACCCGGTAGCCTTCATCAGTATGCTTGCCCAGGGCCAGGTGAACAGTGTCGATGTCCTGAGCGATCTGCTCCTCCACCGCATAGGGCAAAGCCTGAAGGATGAACCGGCTCTGTTTGGCCGGGATATCGGCGATGCAGAAAAGCGCGTCCTCGCCGGGTATCAGACCCACGAACAGCACGTTTTCCAGGGCGTTCTGGGCAAGGGTTTGTTCGATGGTGTCGCGGTTATCCCCGGTACCCCTGGCCTGGGCATCGCCGGTGGCATCCTGTAGCACCCAGTTGAACAGCTGGGCATCCGGATTCTCATCGACATCCGCAAACGGCGGGACCGGCCGGACAAAAAGGCGATAAGACATGGCTATCCTTCTGAAATGGTAAAGGGCTCTTTGGTAATTCGGTTTTTCTGTCCGGTATCCCTGTGAACCGTCCGGACCTCACCTTCCCCGTTACGGAATACGGTGCTGACCATGTTTACGACACGATTATCGTAGGTAATCCGTGAAACAACTTCAAAAAAACGGGTTTGCAGCGTCAGCCCTGTGGTCTTGAGTCCCAGGCCGGCAAATTCCGGCAAGGCGAGGAAATCCTGAAGATTACTGAAAGATTCCTCTTCCCGTTTTTCCAGCACGGAAGCAATTGCGGCCTCGGATAATTCCTCGTGCAGGGATTGCAGCACGGGACCGGTCGCGGTGTTGACGTTGATCCCTGCGCCACTGACTGGCAGAGCCGCCACATGTGGCCGCAATGCCTGGTAGATTTCCTCGGTCATGCCCTCGATCAGTCGCAGCTCCGTGACGTCAACAAACGGCTGGTTACCGGCACGATAACCGGGATCGGCCATCAGGTACTCGCCATCTTCGGCGCCATAGGCGCTGATGGTCTGGTCATTGCTGTCAATCCAGTCGATCAGGGCATCGGCGGTGATACTGGTGACGCCCAGGACCATAAGGAGCCGGGTGAAACGATCCTTCGCCAGCGTGTCCACCTGCCCGGCGGGAGTAACAAGATCGTTCAGGTTGAACCGGCCGCCAAGATCATCAATCTGTACCTCAGCCACACTGTTGCCATCATCCAGCGGAAGGATGGCCGCGTTCATCGCCCAGAACTCATCAAGGCTATCGACCATCGAGCCGTCCTCCTTGTCCTCTTCGAAATCCCGGACCAGGATACGTCGGGCAAAGGCCTCGGCACCCAGGGCAATACTCTGCCCCTGCTGTTGGGCCAGATAATGCCCGGCCTGGAATACCCGGATGTTAAGTTGCTGGGTCATGCCTGAGGCAAGCATCACCACCAGCGCCATGGCCAGTAACACCATCACCAGGGCGACACCACGCTGCCGGTCTCCGGATGGGCGGTCCCGAAACACTATCATCCCGCAGCCCCACCCGGCTGGATAGTGGTTTCCTGGCCGGGTTGTTGCTCCGGCGGCTGTGCGGGTTGTTGTTCGCCCTCTTCTTCCTCGTCTGTTTCAGCGGCGGCTTCGTTTGCCTGGTTGACCAGGCCCTGGGCTGCCGCCGGATCAAAGTCCGGCAGCGCAAAGGTACGGACCAGCTCGCCAAACCGCTCGTGTTCTATGGTGACCTCAATACCCAGCGGAAACGGGAACTCCGGGCGATCCCCGGGATTCAGGCCAGCCAGGTCATCATCCGACGGCCAGTCTTCCTGCCAGCTGCGTTCGCTGTTCATGAAACGCACCTCAAAGGCGGTAACGTCTTCAAGAAGGAAAACATTCTCGCTGTTGTCTTCCTGACCCTGGTCCACCGTGGGCCAGTAGCGACGGAAGAGCTCGGTACCGGTATATTCCCAACCCGCCCTTTGCAACCCGCTGCGGCGCAGACCCAGCGGGTTACGCCAGCCCTGGCGGGTCAGCAACAGGGCATACCCTTCCTCGCGGCTGGTTAGTGCAGGCTGGAAGTCACCATAAACATCCCGGGCGGAACGATTCACCACCTGGGTGATATCCCGCTCCAGGAGCAGCATGGCGCGCTGGATGCGATCGAACTCCTCGGCCAGTTCGTTGACGCGGTCCCTTGAATTGACCACACCATTGATGACCTGCCAGACACCGAGACCGATTACCGCGGTGATGGTCACGGCAATCAGCACTTCCATGAGGGTGAAGCCGGACTGCCGCATTACTGTTCCCCCACGAATGCCGACAGCGTGTGAAGTGGCACCGGATCACTTCGCTCGTCCGTGTACTTGGCTACTGACACCTCGATCCGGCGCATACTGGGTTCCGCCGTTGCTTTCACCGAGGTGGTGACCTTCCATCGAAACGGGCCGTACTCGGTATCGGTGGAGTTCTCGGATATTCCCGGCAATTCTTCCTGGAGTCGGATAGCGTTGATGCGATTGTCCGCGATCCATCCGGCCAGGGTCTTGTCACGGATTCGTTCGAAGCTGGAAATATACTGGCTGCCCACCTCGGCGGCCGCGGTGGCAATCAGGCCGAAAACGAGCAACGCAACCAGAACCTCAATAAGGGTAAAACCGCGGGAGCGTTCCATCAGAGCTCGTCCTCTGAGCCGGGTTTGCGCCAATGGATTCCGGTAACTCCGTCAGACTCCAGCACATGCATGTAGTCGGTGTCCGAGCCCACGGTAAACTCGATCTGGAAGGGCGTGGATTCACCACTGGAAAAAAACACGATATCGGGCAGCTGGCGATCCTCGTCGGACGCCAGCCTGGGGGCGTCGTTCTCAATGTATTCGGTCGCCACCAGCCAATCCGGGAACGCCCTGGGCTGGAAAATCCGTTCCCCGGAAGCTTTCCATTCCGCGTTCCGGTCCTGGAAGGCCACGAACTGGTAACCACCCTCTTCCAGCCGGACACCCATCTCGAGATTGTTGAGCACCGCCTGTTCGGAGGCGGTCTGCATCAGCAGGTAAAGCTCCCGGACCTCATTCTTCAGTTCCCTCTGCTGGGAACTGCCTCCCATGGTGAATACCGCGAGGGAGGCCAGGAGCCCTACCACGATCAGGACAACGAGGATCTCTATCAGCGTAAAACCGCTTTGCGTTGTCCTGTACTGCACAGCCGATCAGCCCTTGGTTTTCCAGACGCTGATATCGGCGGCATCGCCGTCACCGCCTTCCTGGCCGTCAGCACCATAGGAGTACAGATCGTAGGGACCCTCGGTACCGGGGCTGACATACTGGAACTGGTTGCCCCAGGGATCTTCCGGAACACTCTTGAGATAGCCGTCCGGGTTCCAGTTATTAGGCTCCGGGCTGCCGCTGGGCTTTGACACCAGTGCTTCCAGGCCCTGCTGGGTGGACGGGTAATGGCTGTTGTCCAGGCGGTACAGGTCGAGGGCGCTCTGGATGTTCTTGAGCTGGGTCTCGGCGATGGTGACTTTAGCCTGGTCACTCCGGCCCATGATATTGGGGGCCACGATCGCTACCAGCAGGCCCAGGATCACCATGACCACCATGATCTCGATCAGGGTGAAGCCGCGTTGTTTGGACTGTTTGTGCATAGTCTTGCTCGTCATTTTTTCACTCGTCGTTGCTATGGATTCCTTTCCCGGAAAAAGTACTGCCGGGCCACTGGCCCGGATATCAGCCAACCAGGTTACTCATGTTCAGTATGGGCAGCATGATCGCCAGAACGATGATCAGCACCACCACACCCATCACCAGCAGCATCATGGGCTCAAACAGGCCGACAATGGCGGCAATCTTGGATTGCAGGGTGTTTTCCTGCATCCGGGCAGTTCGTTCCAGCATACTATCAAGTTCGCCACTGGCCTCGCCGCTGGCAATCATGTGCAGCATCATCGGCGGGAAATAACCGGTCTGGTCCAGTGACCGGTGCAACGACCCGCCTTCGCTCACCTTGCGGGCAGCATCCCGTAACCGTTCCCGAAGGTAATCGTTGGATAATACCTCACCGGCGATTCGCATGGCTTCCACCAACGGCACACCACTGGTGGTCAGAATACTCAGCGTGCTGGCATAACGGGCGGTATTCACCCCCCGCACCATGCCGGAAACCAGTGGCAAATGGAGTAAACGCTTGTGGAACCGCTTCCGGAAACCGGGTTTGCGCAAGGCAACTCGAAAGCCGATCAGTGCCACTATCAGGATGATCAAAAGGTAGACACCATAAGTGCCGAGAAATTCCGACATTGCCAGCATGGCCATGGTCAATGCCGGCAGCTCCTGCCCCTGTTTCAGGAACACCTCGATGATGTCCGGAACCACGTAGGTCAGCAGGAAGACCACGATGGCGATGGCCACGAAGCTGAGAATGATCGGGTAGATCGCCGCCAGCTGGATTTTCTGACGGGCTTCCTGCCGGTTCTCCGTGTAATCCGCCAGGCGGTTCAGCACCAGGTCCAGGTGCCCGGCATGCTCGCCGGCGGCGACCGTGGAGCGATAAAGGCGGGGAAAGGCCTTCGGGAATTCGCCGAGGCTGTCTGCGAGGCTATAGCCCTCCATGACCTTTGCCCGGATGGCAATGAGCATGCTGCGGATCCTCGGCCTGGCGGATTGCTGTGCCGCTGCACTGAGTGCCTGTTCCACCGGTATCCCGGACTGGATCAGCGTGGCCAGCTGACGGGTCACCAGTGCGAGATCGGAGGCGGTCAGTGAACCCCGGCCACTGAGCGGACTGGCGCGGCGCTGTTTTTCCACCGCCGGCTCAACCGCCAGCGGCGTCAAGCCCTTTTCACGGAGTTGCTGGCGCACAGCTCTCGGCGCATCTGCCTCGAGCACACCTTGTTTCTGTTTGCCTCGGGCATCCAGTGCCTTGTATTCGTATGCTGGCATGGGTTACTGGCTCCGGTGGGTTACACGGAGAACCTCTTCAACCGTGGTGACGCCATCCAGAATCTTCTGAACCCCATCCGCATGAATACTCGGACCGCCCTTGCGAGCTTCTTTTTCCAGCTCAAGCTCACCGGCGCGCTTGTGGATGAGCGAACTGATTTCCTCGTTGATCTCCACCACCTCATAGATACCGATACGTCCCCGGTAGCCCAACTGGTTGCAGTGTTCACAACCGTTGGCACGATAAATCGTCGGCGGATTGGCCGGGTCCTGCTGCAGGAACTCGCAATGCTCCTCACTCGGAGTGTACGGCTCCCGACATTCACGGCAGAGCACCCGAACCAGGCGCTGGGCGACGATGCCCACCAGGCTCGACGAAATCAGGAAGGGTTCGATTCCCATGTCCATCAGACGGGTAATGGCGCCAACCGCCGTGTTGGTGTGCAGTGTCGAAAGCACCAGGTGGCCGGTCAGACTGGCCTGCACCGCGATCTCGGCGGTTTCCAGGTCCCGGATCTCACCAATCATGACCACATCCGGGTCCTGGCGCAGGATCGCCCTCAAGCCCCGAGCGAACGTCATGTCCACCTTGGTATTGACCTGGGTCTGGCCGATACCGGGCAGGTTGTACTCGATCGGATCCTCAACGGTGAGAATATTCCGGCTGCGGTCGTTGATCTCCTGCAGCGAGGCATACAGCGTGGTGGATTTACCGGAACCGGTGGGACCGGTCACCAGCAGGATACCGTAGGGACGATAGATCAGTTTGCGGAGAACCTTGAGGTCCTGTCCGGCCATACCGAGCGATTCCAGACGGATGGAGCCGGCCTGTTTGTCCAGCAAGCGTAGTACCACCCGCTCGCCGCTGGAGGACGGCATGGTGGAAACCCGGATATCCACTTCCCGACCGGCCACCCGCAGGGCAATCCGGCCGTCCTGGGGAATCCTTTTCTCGGCGATGTCGAGCTTGGCCATGACCTTGATCCGGGACACCAGCAGCGGCGCCAGCGCCCGCTTGGGCTGCACCACCTCCCTCAACACCCCATCGATCCGGAAGCGCACCACCAGTTGTTTCTCGTAAGTCTCGATATGAACGTCCGAGGCATTGGTCTTGACCGCCTCGGTCAGGATGGCGTTGATCAGCCGGATAATCGGGGCATCGTCTTCCTGCTCCAGCAGGTCTTCGGTCTCCGGCACCGAATCCGCGAGGGACGCCAGGTCCATGTCGTCGCCGATGCCCTCGACCATCTGCATGGCTTCGGCGGAATCACTCTGATAGGCCGCATTCAGCGCCTGATCGAAGCGCGCGGGATCGATGGCAGAGAACCTGGCCCGGCCACCGCTGAGACGATTGGCCTCCGCAACCGCCGAATGGGACGCACCGGGACGCACCAGGATTACCGGCTCGCCGTCTTCGGAACGCGTCAGGATCACCCCGTTGCGCTTGGCAAAGGTAAACGGAAGACGTCCCAGCGGAGCATCCTGCGGCTGAACTTCGGTCTCGGTGGTCAAGGTCGTCCTCGTTTTCGTCAGGCAATCTTCTCGTCGGAAACCCGGGGCTCATCAGCCCGGAAACCCTTTTTGATTCAACTAATTCTGAAAGGCTACCACAGGATATGGACCCGCTGAATAACTCTATACACTATACTGCCACTAAAACGTTGCAGTCTGATAACCTGTGGCCCTTTTAATGGCCCACCAAGCACTCAGGATGATCGATGCTGTCAATTCACCCACGGCTCCCCATGGTTCTCGCGACGGTTGCCGGAGCAGCCATGCTGGCCGTCACCGCCTGGCAGGGATACCGTTTCTGGCAGACAGAAAGCCAGCCAACCCTCTCGGCCACCGGCCAGCCCGCTCAACAGTCCATGCCGGGTACCCGGGATGTTCCCGATGTAGATTTGGCAACCCTCACCCTGTTTGGTTCCCCGAATGCTGATAACGCACCGGCCGAATTGGATACCGAAAACCTGCCCGAGACCAATCTCCGGCTTTTCCTGCGCGGTGTGCTTGCCGCCAGCGGTGAATTTCCCGGCAGCGCCCTGATCGAGGACGACAAGAGCAAGACCGAGGTCTACCTGGTGGGCGACGAACTGCCGGGCAATGCCACCCTGCGGTCCGTATTCCCTAACCGGGTGATAATCGAACGCTCAGGCAAGCTGGAGAATCTGTACTTCCCTGAAGAGGCCAATCGTTCGGGTATGTCGTTCACCGCTGACGATCAGGCCGAGCAAGCCGACACAACAGCCTCCGGGTCAGGCCCGACCACGACCTCGCCCACCACCCCGAGCGCCGATGAGCAACGGCGTGAGGAAATCCGCCGGCGTCTCGAACAGCTCCGGGAACGCCTCCGGAACAATAACTAGGTCCAGCCATGACCACGGCAGCGCCAGGACTGTACCGCCGCTCCGGCTGGGTCCCCTTGCTGCTTGCCGTTTCGCTGGTCAGCGCCCTGGAGCTGAGCAATCGCCTGATGAACTATGTACTTCAGGAATTTGGCCAGGAAGCCCACCAACGCCTGGCAGACTGGCAACGTTTGCATGACCTGGCGGCCAATGCCCCGGTTGACCGCCAGCTCCGACTGGTCAATTCGTTCTTCAACCGGGTCAATTTTGTCAGCGATATCCGCCACTGGGGCGAAGAGGATTACTGGGCGACCCCGACAGAACTGCTGACCACCAACGCCGGTGATTGCGAGGACTTTTCCATCGCGAAGTATCTCACTCTCAAGTCCATGGGTATCCCGGACAGCCAGCTCCGGATCATTTATGTAAAAGCCCTTGAACTGAATCAGGCCCACATGGTTCTGGCCTGGTACCCTGAGCCAGATGCCGATCCGCTGATTCTTGATAACCTCATAAACGACATCAAGCCTGCGTCAGAACGCACTGATCTGAAACCGGTTTACAGCTTTAACGGAGAGGGTCTCTGGCTCAACAAATCCGGTGGCAGGCAGACGAGGGCGGGGGAATCCGAAAAACTCTCGCGCTGGAAGGAACTCAACAAACGCCTGGACCAGTCCCTCAGGCCGTAACGGGTCCGACAATGGAATGGCGGCAAATGACACCCCGAATGTCGTCACCCGACAATGACTGACGGGTCTGAACCGCTAGAATGCCAACCGGACCAAGAATTCAGACGGAGTACTGCCATGAGACGCTGGAACGGCTGGGGCGACGACCAGTTTGCATTTGAGCTGCCAAAAGAAGGCCAGGCCTTCCTGAATGAACGCATCGGGCAGGGACAACCGTTGAATGACGCAACCCTTGAAGCGGTTTGTGCCGGCGTGCCCGAATCCCGGATTTCCCCCGGCCCGGAGATCCAGCATCTGATCGACCTTTCTCCGGAAACCCGCGTCCGCCATGCCCGGGGCCAGAGCCTGCCCGACTGGCTGGCCATGCGTAGCGGCGACATTGGCCGGTTCCCGGACGGTGTTGCCCAGCCCCGATCCAGCGAGGATGTCCAGGCACTGCTCAACTATGCCCGAAACCATGGCGTTCAGCTTATTCCCTACGGCGGGGGCACCAGCGTCGCCGGTCATATCAATCCCGCCGACACCGACAAGCCGGTGCTGACCGTCAGTCTCGCCAACATGAACCAGCTCACCGATCTGGACCGGGAAAGCCAGATTGCGACGTTCGATGCCGGCACTCCCGGCCCCCTGGTGGAATCCCAGCTTCGTGCCCACGGCTACACCCTCGGCCACTTTCCGCAGTCCTTCGAACTCTCCACGATCGGCGGCTGGGTGGCTTCCCGCTCCAGCGGCCAGCAATCCCTGCGTTACGGCCGGATCGAGCAGCTGTTTGCCGGTGGCCGGATCGAGACACTAAAGGGTACCCTGGAAATACCGACTATCCCTGCCTCCAGCGCCGGCCCCGACATCCGGGAGATGATCCTGGGCTCGGAAGGCCGCATGGGCATCATCACCGAGGTGAAGGTCCGGGTCAGCGAACTGGCGGACCACGAAAGCTTCCATGTGGCCTTCTTCCCCGACTGGGACATTGCCCGCACCGCCTGCCGGAAACTGGTCCAGCAACGAACCCAGCTCTCCATGCTGCGCCTCAGTAACCCGGTGGAAACGGAAACCCAGCTGGCTTTGGCCGGTCATCCGGCCCTGATCGGACTGCTGGAGCGCTTTCTCGCCTTCCGGGGCGCTGGCCAGGGCAAATGCATGATGACCTTCGGGGTTACCGGCACCCAGCACCAGTGCAAGGCGTCACTCGCCCAGGTCAAAGCCATCTGCAAGGAATATTCCGGCGTCTACACCGGCACCCGGATGGGCGAAAAGTGGGCGGAAAAACGCTTCACCATGCCCTACCTGCGCGAGGCGCTCTGGCAAATCGGCTATGCGGTGGACACCCTGGAAACCGCCACTGACTGGTCTAACGTGGACAACCTGATGCACCTTATTGAATCCAATCTACGTGACGGCCTTTCAGGCGAGCAGGAACGGACCCACGTGTTCACGCACCTCTCCCATTTCTACGGCCAGGGCTGCAGCATCTACACCACATACGTGTTCCGGGTTGGAGACAATTATGAACAGACCCTGCAGCGCTGGCAGCAACTGAAGCACTCCACCTCCGAGCTGATCGTCAACAATGGCGGCACCATCAGCCATCAACATGGCGTGGGCAAGGACCATGCGCGCTACCTACCGGTCGAAAAAGGTGAGCTGGGCATGGAAGCCATCCGGACCCTGTGCAACCAGCTTGACCCGGACACCCTGCTCAACCCCAAAACACTGGTGGAGTAACCCATGGCCAGAAAGGGAAGCCTTGCCGACCTGACCACTGCCAATCCCGAATTCGATGTGGTTGTGGTCGGTGGCGGAATCACCGGTGCCGGCGTGGCCCGGGAAGCGGCGGGCAGCAGCCTTCGGACCCTGCTGGTGGAACAGAAGGACTTTGCCTGGGGCACGTCCAGCCGTTCCTCCAAGATGGTCCACGGAGGCCTGCGCTACCTTGGCAGCGGCAACCTCCGGTTGGCCCGGGAATCGGTTACCGAACGACAGCGCCTGATGCAAGAGGCGCCGGGGCTGGTGGATCCACTGCCCTTTGTCATGCCCCACTTTCGCAAAACCTTTCCCGGCCCGAGGCTGTTTCAGCTGCTACTTGGCATTTACGACCGCATCGCCGGCCAAAGAACGCGGCGGTACCTGAATCATCACGAAGCCCTGCAATGGGTACCCGGGCTCACCGCAAAGGACCTGAACGGCGCCAGCCTGTTCATGGATGGAGTGACCGATGATGCCCGCCTCGTGCTCCGGGTATTGGAGGAAGCCCGGCGGGACGGCGCAGTCTGTCTGAACTATACGGAGGCCAGAACCCTGCGCCGGCATGAGGGCCGGATTAGCGGTATTGAGCTGGTGGATACCGAGGACGGACATACAGTGACGGTCAAAACACCTCTGGTCATCAACGCCACGGGCGCCTGGGCCTCGACGCTTCAGCAACAAGTAAACGCCTCGGAACCTCTCCATATTCGGCCACTACGGGGAAGTCACCTGGTGGTGCCCTGGCACCGGTTGCCGGTGTCCTGTGCCGTCTCGCTGCTGCATCCGGACGACCGGAGGCCGGTGTTTGCCTTTCCCTGGGCGGGAACCACAGTACTTGGCACCACCGATCTCGATCACCAGGGCGATTTAAATAACGAGCCCGGCATTACCCCGCAAGAAGTGGACTACCTGATGGCGATTGCCGGGCGGCTTTTCCCGTCCTCCGGACTGGAGCACAAGGATATTCTGTCCACCTGGGCCGGGGTGCGGCCCGTGGTCACCGATGGGACCGGCAAGGCCGCGTCAAAGGAGAGCCGGGAGCATGTGCTGCTCGAGGACAACGGCCTGGTGAGCATTGCCGGCGGTAAGCTCACGACTTTCCGGCGCATTGCCCGGGAAGCACTTGAACTGGGTCTGGGCGAGCAGCGCCGGAACATTCTACGCCACGATTCAAGCCCGGTGTTCACCCGGCCGTCGCTACCAAACCGCCCGTCCGGCATACCGTTCCTGACCTGGCAACGCTTGCAGGGCTGGCATGGCGCCAACACCGAGACCCTTTGTGCAGCCGCCAACCCGGCATCCGTCGCCCATACCGGAGTGCTGTGGGCGGAGCTCGCCTGGGCCTGCCAGCATGAGCAGGTGGTTCATCTCGATGACCTGCTGCTGCGCCGGACCCGCCTGGGGCTGGTGTTGCCCGGCGGCGCATCGGAGCTGCTGCCGGAGATAAGACGCTATTGTCAGCCGTTGCTTGGCTGGTCCGACCAACAATGGGAACAGGAAGAAACGCGCTACCTGAAATTGTATCACCAAGCTTACAGTTTGCCGGCGGAGGGTGAGGCCTGACATGACCGAAACACCTCTGATCCTGGCCATCGATAACGGCACCCAGAGCGTTCGGGCGCTGCTGTTCGACACCCAGGGCAATCTGGTTGGCAAGGGCAAGCAGGAAATCGAGCCCTATTTTTCGGAACAACCCGGCTGGGCCGAGCAGCATCCGGATTATTTCTGGGAGAGCCTCGGAGCAGCCTGCGACAAACTCTGGCAAAGCAGCGATGCCAGTCCCGACCGGGTGGCCGGCGTCACCGTCACCACCCAGCGGGGAACCGTCATCAACCTGGATCGGGATGGTCGTCCCCTGCGCCCTGCAATTATCTGGCTGGACCAGCGCCACGCCCGGGTTGACGGGCCGGTCAAGGGCCCCTGGGGCTGGCTGTTCAAACTGACCCGCCTGGACGACACGATTGCCCGCTTTCGAGAGAAAACCCAGGCCAACTGGATTGCCCAGAACCAGCCGGAAATCTGGGCAAAAACCCACAAATTCCTGCTGCTGTCCGGTTATCTCACCTTTCGCCTGACCGGCCAATACCGTGACTCGACCGGCAGCCAGGTAGGTTATTTGCCGTTTGACTACAAGAAACACCGCTGGACAGGCAGCCATGATTTCAAGTGGCAAACCATGCCCGTGAGACCGGACCAGCTGCCGGAACTGGTGGCTCCCGGCGACACACTCGGCGAACTGCTCCCGGAGGCCGCCCGCCACCTGGGCGTACCGGCGGGACTTCCCGTCATTGCAGCCGCCTCAGACAAAGCCTGTGAAGTTCTGGGATCCGGCGGTCTGACCCCGGACATTGGCTGCATGAGCTACGGCACAACGGCAACGATCAACACCACCAGCCCACGATACGTGGAGCCTGTGCGCCTGATGCCGCCCTATCCGGCTGCCCTGCCCGGGCATTATTCCACGGAGGTGATGATCTACCGTGGATTCTGGATGGTCAGTTGGTTCAAGCGAGAGTTCGGTCTGAGGGAACGGAAAATTGCCGAACAGGAAGGCCTTGAGCCGGAGGTTCTCTTCGATGAACTGGTGCGGGATGTGCCTCCTGGCTCCATGGGACTCATGCTGCAACCCTACTGGTCCCCGGGTGTGCGCCAGCCGGGACCGGAAGCCAAGGGTGCCATCATCGGTTTTGGTGACGTTCATACCCGGGCCCACATCTACCGGGCAATCCTGGAGGGCCTCGCCTACGCCCTGCGCGAAGGCAAGGAGCGGATTGAGCAGCGCAGTGGTGTGCCCGTCCGCATACTTCGGGTAGCCGGGGGCGGCTCCCAGAGCGATGCGGCCATGCAATTGACTGCGGATATTTTCGGACTGCCCGCCGAACGCCCCCACACTTATGAAACGTCTGGCCTGGGCGCAGCTATCGACGCGGCCGTGGGGCTGGGTCTGCACCCGGACTTTGAAACCGCCGTCTCGGCCATGACCCGTGTTGGTGAATGCTTCGAGCCCGATCCGGAGACCCACGCGCTGTATAACCGGCTCTACTCCGAGGTGTACCTCGCCATGTACCCCAGATTGCAGCCCATCTACCGAAAAATCCGTGAAATAACAGGCTATCCCCGCTGATAATTCACTTGCCTGATCATCGTCTCCAGAGAGTCAGTATTTTCCATCAGAACCGAGCCGAAAATTTCACAGTGGTATAGACTTGAACCCTTGAAAGTCTGATTGCAGAAGGCCTATGCCACGGTACCAGAGCCAAGCCCAACGAACCGACCTGCCGATTGCCCTCCCGCAAGTCGTCGGGCTTGTTGTTGTCCTGGCTTCCCTGCACCTCATTGCCCGCAACGATTTCCTGCTTTTCCATACCCTGGTGGAGATGCTCCGTATTGTGGTGCTGGCGGGGCTGTTTGCGCTTGCCTGGCACACCCGGCACTGGGCCACCAACAGCTTTCTCGGGGTCATCGGCACCGCCGCGATCTTCATCGCATCCCTTGAGCTACTTCATACCATCAGCTACAAGGGCATCGGCATTTTCCCCGAGCATGACGGCAATCTGCCGACCCAGTTGTGGATCGCCTTCCGCTACCTCGAAGCGGTTGCTTTCCTGATCGGGGTGATGGCTGTGAGGTGGCGTATCAGCCTGATGTTACCCTTCGCGGTCTTTGGCTCGGCCACCGTAATTCTGGGACTTGCCGTATTCTCCGGACTATTTCCGGACAGTTACCTGAAAGACACCGGCCTGACGCCCTTCAAGATCACCTCCGAGTACATCATTGCCGGGATCTTCGCGATTACCATGGCATGGCTCTACCGACAGAGACGGCGATTCGCCACACCGGTCTTCTACCTGATCCAGACCTCTCTGGTATTCAACATCCTGGCGACACTGACACTCACCCGATATGTCAGTGTTTATGGCTTTGCCAATGAACTAGGCCATTATCTCCTGCTGGTTTCTGCCTACCTGATTTACCGGGGCGTACTGGTGACCGGCCTGATCAGGCCCTACCAGTTTCTCTTCCGGGACCTGAAACGCCACGAAGAGCACCTGTCGGAACTGGTTGCCGAACGCACCGCGCAGCTTGCCCGCAGCGAATCCCTGACAAGAACCTTCATTGAACATTCGCCGGCACTCATCTATTTGATGGATGCGGAGGGCCGCGTGACGCTGACCAATCCTGCATTCCGGAAGCTACTGGGTCTTGAGGGTCAACATATCCTTGGCAAAAGCATTTTTGACGTATTTCCGCCCGCAGCGGCGGCATCGATCAGCCGCCAGGACCAGCGAGCGCGCGAGCAGGCCAGGCCAATCACCGTAACCGACATCGTAAACTTCGAGAATGAGCCGAGGATGTTCGAGGCCGTGCACTTCCCGATCCTCGATGAAAACGGCCAGCTATGCGGAAGCGGAGCCATCGCAACCGACGTCACCGACCATCGCCGGACCCAGGCCAACTACGAGCTGATGGTCCAGGCCGCCATGGATGGCCTGCTGGTGATGGATTACGAGGCAAACTTCATCCAGGTCAATCGTGCAACGGAAGAGATCACGGGATACTCCCAGATCGAGCTGCTGGAGATGAACATACGTGACCTGGAAGTGGACCTCGATGCCGCAGCCATTGAACGCTCACTGGATGAGGTCATGGTTGAGGGCTCCGGGCGCCTGGAAAGCCGCTGGCGCCATAAAGATGGCAGCATCCGGGATGTGGAAATCAGCGCCCACGTCTTTGATGGCACGTTCACCTCGGGCTTTTTCTCCTTCGTGCGTGACATCACCAAGCGCAAGTCCAACCTGGCCCGTATTGAGTTCCTCGCCCACTACGACCCCCTGACCAGGCTCCCGAATCGCGCCCGGTTCGAGGAACTGGTCAACGACCGCCTCGCGCAAGCCAGAACCGGGCACAGTCGCTACGCCCTGGTTTACCTGGATCTGGACAACTTCAAGGACATCAATGATTCCCTGGGCCACACCGTCGGCGATAACCTGCTGAAGGAAGTCGCCCGCCGGCTGGGCACCCTCCCCCCGGAAACCCATGTCATCGCTCGCGCCTCAGGGGATGAATTCATGGTGTTAGCCAAACTCGGGCCCGAAGAGAAAGCCTGTGTGCATGAAATGGAGAGGCTTCACCAGTTGTTCGCCAACAGTTTCGCAGTAGAAGGACACCATCTGGCGACTTCTGTCTCCATGGGGGTCGCCCTGTTCCCGGATGACGGTGATGACTTCACCACGCTATCCCGCAATGCCGATACCGCCATGTACGCGGCCAAGATGGAGGGAAGAAACACCTTCCGCCGGTTCGATACCACCATGCAGGAGAAGGCCTTTGAGCGGCAGAACCTGCTGGCCAAGCTGCGCGGAGCACTGGAAAGAAAGGAAATGGAAGTCTATTACCAGCCCCAGATGGATCTCGCCACGCGCAAGATCACCGGTGCAGAGGCGATCTTGCGCTGGAACAACCCGGAGCTGCAATGGGTATCTCCGTCGCGTTTCATCCCCATTGCCGAAGAGAGCGGCCTGATTGTAGAGATTGGCGAATGGGTACTGCGGGAGGCCTGCCGGCAAGGCAAAGCCTGGATGGATCAGGGCATGCCGCCGATTACTGTGGCGGTCAACCTGTCTGCGATCCAGTTCCAGCGGGGTGACCTGTGCGACAAGGTTGGCGGGATACTGGACGAGACCGACTTCGAGGGTCGTTACCTGGAACTGGAACTGACCGAATCCGTGCTGATCGGCGACCACAAACGGGTGGTTAACACGATTCAGGGGCTGAAACAGCGCGACATCCATCTTGCCATCGACGACTTTGGCACCGGCTATTCCAGCCTTGCCTACCTCAACCGCTTCGCGGTGGACAAACTCAAGATCGATCGCTCGTTCATCCATGACATGGGCTCGGATCCCAATAACTCATCAGTCGTGCTTGCGATCATTCGCATGGCCCACAGCCTGGGTCTGAAAGTGATCGCCGAAGGCGTAGAGAATGCGGCCCAGCTGGAGCAGCTCGACCGACTGGCCTGTGACGAAGTGCAGGGCTATCACCTCGGCAAGCCGATGCCTGCCGCCGCGTTTCAGCGCCTTCTGACCAATGGTGTCATGACGCTCCCCGATTGAGATCCTCAAAGCTTGCCCGCAACAGCTCGCACACTTCCTCATCCGTCACCGGAGCAAAATTGAGGTAGAACTGGCCAACATAGTTGAAGTCTGCCGGCTCCTGCAGGCAGATGCAGTGATCTACCATGTCCCCGTATTTGTCGGTCGTGCCTTCCGGCCCGGCCGGAATGGCCACAATCAGTGATCTGGCTCCGGCGTTTCTGACCATTTCGATCGCCAGGTCCATGGTGGCGCCGGTTGCGATGCCATCGTCGACCAGGATCACCTGCCGGCCTTGAAGATCCGCTGTCGGAGCATAGCCCCGGTAGGCCTTTTTGCGCTCGTAGATGACGCTGAGTTCCAGATCCCTTACCCGTTTTATCTGCTCCGAAGTGATCGCCAGGGAACGCACCAGCTCCGAATTCAGATGTGGAATCCCATCCTCACCCACGGCACCCATGGCAACTTCCGGCTGCCAGGGCACCCCGAGCTTGCGGATATTCAGGAAATCCAGCTGCAGGTGCAGCTGACGGGCAATTTCGTAGCCGACGGGAACACCTCCCCGGGGAAGCCCCAGAACCACGGCATTTGACTCAACATCCATTTCTGCCAGCACCTCCGCCAACCTGGCACCGGCTTCCTTCCTGTCCCTGAAGCGCGTATCTGCCATCCCTGACACCTCATTGATGAACCATCACACGGTTACGTCCCTTTCGCTTTGCCCGATAAAGGGATCGGTCACAGATTGAAAGCAAATCACGAACCGTCACAACCTCGTCCATGCAGCTGACCACCCCGGCGCTCAGGGTGACCCGGAAATCCTGACTCTCATCACCGACAAAGCTCTCGTTTTCAATGGCGCGCCGGAGATCTTCCGCCACCTGGGCCGCGTTCTCCAGGGACGTCTGTGGCATCAGTATGAGAAATTCCTCACCCCCGGTCCGGGCGACCACGTCGGATTTTCGCACTCTGCGCTGGATCAGCTCACCGAACCTCTTCAGGACCGCATCCCCGACCGGGTGACCGTAAGCATCGTTGATTGCCTTGAAGTGGTCGAGATCCACTGCAACCAGGGAAAACTCCCCGCCATAGCGATCCTGCTGAGCAGCGGTCTCTTCCAGTTTGCGCAGGAAGTAGCGACGATTGAATAGCCCGGTAAGCTCATCGGTGACGGACAGTCTTTCGAGCTCCAGCTCCAGGCGTTTTTCATCGTCAATGTTCATCACCATGCCCTGCCAGACCACCTTGCCATCCGGCTCCTGCTCTGGCTTGGCCACGCCCCGAAGCCAACCGGTCATTCCGCTGTTGATGACCCGGTAATCGCATTCCCATTGTTCGAGAGTGCTGAACGAGTTGGCAATGGAATCATGAACGGCCTCGCGATCTTCAGGGTGAATATGCTGGAAAAGCAACTCAGCATCGGAACAGGCTTCCTCCGGTGTAATTCCAAAGAAATCCTCGACCTTCCTGCTCATATACGTGAAGTAGTAGCCGCCGTCCGGTTCCATGACAAAGGTATAAATAAGGCCCGGCAGAGACTCTGCCAGCTGCGACAGCCGGTGCTCGGTGACCTTCTCTTCGGTTACATCGAGATGGGTTCCCATGAGCCAGCGTGGTTGATCAGTATGCGTACCGTTTAGCAGCATTCCGCGGGTATGGATGTAACGCCAGTCACCATCTTTGTGCCGCATCCGGATGACACACTCAAACTGAGGCCCTTTGCCATCCAGGTATTTCTGTAGGGCTTTCCACGCCAGAGCGAGATCGGCCGGATGGCACAGGCGTTCCCAGGTACCAAAGGTCACCGGAGCAAGTTCATCGAGGGTATACCCCAACATGCCTGCCCAACGCTCGTTAAAGATGACATCGTTGGTGTCCAGGTTCCATTCCCAGGTGCCTGCACCGGTGCCATCCAGTATGGCCTTAAGACGGGTTTCCGGAGATAGCTGCATCCTTTCCCTCTGACCTGGCATTTCCGGCCGCCCAGCGCTCCCCGATAGCTAACGGCAGACGCGATCCGGCGACCTCAAAACCGAACAAGCATTCAGACTAATAAGTGTAGCTGAAAACGGGAGGCACAGACGGGGATAAGAATTAAGCCGGGCTCAGTCGGCAGGCCGCATACTTGAACTCCGGGATTTTCCCGTCCGGGTCCAGCGCCGGGTTAGTAAGCAGGTTGGCCGCAGCTTCCACGAACGCGAAGGGTACAAACACCATGCCCTCAGGCATAGCCTGATCGGCTCGCGCCGTCAGGGTGATGCTGCCGCGCCGGGTGGCGATATGGATGGGGTCTCCAGATTCGACGCCAAGGCGAACCAACTCAGCGGGTGCCAGGAAGGCCGCTGCTTCTGGCTCCCGCTCATCCAGTACCCGACTGCGACGGGTCATGGCGCCAGTGTGCCAGTGCTCCAGGAGGCGCCCGGTGGTTAAAACGATGGGATACGTCTCATCCACCGGCTCATCGGGCGGCAGCGGCCGGGTCGGCGAGAATTTGGCCCGCCCCCCAACGCGCGGGAAGGCCTCGGAGAAGACAACGTCGTGCCCTGATGCGTCGTCGGCGGGGCATGGATAGGTCACGGAACCTTCGCGTTCCAGGCGAGCCCAGGAGATATGATCGAGCGAATGCATGCCCTGCTTCATCTCGGAGAATACTTGCTCGGGGCCCGCGTAGTTCCACCCCAGCCCGAAACGCCGGGCCATTTCCTGGATAATCCACCAGTCGGGTTTTGCCTCCCCGGGCGGCGCCAGAGCGGCACGGCCCATTTGCACCTGCCGGTTGGTATTGGTGACGGTACCTGACTTTTCCGACCAGGCGGCAGCTGGCAGGATGACGTCGGCAAACTGGGCAGTCTCGGTGACGAACAGGTCCTGCACCACCAGGTGCTCGAGAGCAGCGAGCGAGGCGCGGGCGTGGGTCAGATCCGGGTCGGACATCGCAGGATTTTCGCCAAGGATGTACATGCCCTTGATGGTCCCCGCCAGAATGGCTTTCATAATCTCGACAACGGTGAGCCCCGGTTCGGGATCAAGTTTAGTGCTCCAGAGCTCCTCGAAAGCGGCGCGCAGCTGTGCATCGCCCACCGGATGGTAGTCAGGCAGCACCATGGGGATGAGACCAGCGTCTGAGGCGCCCTGAACGTTGTTTTGCCCCCGCAAGGGATGCAGACCAGTACCGGGCCGTCCCGTGTGGCCGCAGGCAAGGGCCATTGAGATCAGGCAGCGGGCGTTGTCGGTACCGTGCACATGCTGGGAAATGCCCATGCCCCAGAAGATCATCGCCCGATCGGCGCCCGCGTAGGCCCGGGCCACCTCGCGAATCGCTTCGGGTTCAACGCCACAGAGGGAGCTCATCACCTCCGGGGTCATGTCCGCGACATTTGCTGCCAGCGCCTCGAAGCCCTCGGTGTGGGCATCGATGTAGGTCTGGTCAAACAGCCCCTCATCGATAATCACGTGGAGCATGGCGTTGAAAAGTGCCACGTCGCCTCCCGGAGAAAAACGCAGGCTGCGCCAGGCGTAGGCGTCCAGCGACTGGCCCCGGGGATCAATGATGATCAGTTTGGTGCCGTTTCGCGCCGCCTGTTTGAAGTAGGTGGCGGCCACTGGATGATTAACGGCAGGGTTGCAGCCGGTGAGGATCACCACATCCGCCTGAAGCGCCTGCATGAACGAGGCGGTGACCGCGCCAGAGCCCAGACACTCCATCAACGCAGCCACGGAGCTGGCGTGGCAGAGCCGGGTGCAGTGGTCAACATTGTTGGAACCAAAGCCTGTACGTATCAGTTTCTGGAACAGCCAGGCTTCTTCGTTGGAACACTTGGCGCTGCCAAAGCCCGCGAGCGCGTCGGGGCCGTGCTCTGCTTTAAGTTGGGTTAATCCGTTTGCTGCCAGATTCAGTGCTTCTTCCCAGCTTGCTTCTCGAAAGTGGGTTAACGGATTGGCCGGATCAAAATCGGGATCAAGCCCCTTGGGGACACCCTCCCGACGGATCAGCGGCCGGGTAAGACGTGCCGAGTGTGATGGATAATCGAAGCCGAAACGGCCCTTCACACAGAGCCGGCCCTGGTTTGAGGGCCCGTCCCTGCCCTCCACAAAGAGGATTCGTCCTTGCTGATTTACTGCGCCATCTGAGGCATGGGCAGGCTCGTCTTTCAAGTGATAGGTCAGCTGGCAGCCCACCCCGCAATAGGGGCAGATGGAGTCCACCGTGCGATCGGCCATGGCGGAGTCTCCTCGACCCTCGGCATCGATCATGGTAGCGGGCATCAGCGCCCCCGTCGGGCAGGCCTGCACGCATTCGCCGCAGGCAACGCAGGTGCTGTCCCCCATGGGATCATCGAAATCGAACACCACCTTGGATGCAGCGCCACGGTGTGCCAGGCCGATGACATCGTTGCCCTGCACCTCGCGGCAGGCGCGCTCGCACAAGCCGCAGGTGATGCAGGCGTCCAGATTCACGTTCATGGCAGAGTGAGTGGCGTCATGGCCCCGGGCGTGGGCCAGCGAATCCGACCGCGGCGAAACATGGTGAACCGTTGGTTCTTCTCGCTCTGAATGGGCCGGGAGGCGTTGGCGCACCGCAGCGGCATCAATCGCCAGTTGGTCCGAGGTTTCCCACAGATGACTTGAACGATCGGGGCTGCTATCTCGCGGAGGTTGATCGGCCAGCAGCAATTCCAGCACGCCCTTCCTGGCTTCCTGGGCTCTCGTGGAACCCGCACTTCGTACCACCATGCCGGGCGTGGCCTCGCGGATACAGCTTGCGGCGAGCACCCGCTCACCCTCCACTTCCACCATGCAGGCGCGGCAATTGCCATCCGCGCGGTAACCCGGGGTGTCTTTGAAGCATAAGTGGGGGATAGTCTCACCAGCGCGCTTGGCCACCTGCCACAGGGTTTCGCCGGAGAAGGCCTGAACTTCAGCGTCATCCAGTGTCAGGGTGAAGCTTGTGGTCGCATCGCTCACGGCTGCTTTTCGATGGCTCATGGGTGCCTCCCCTAACCTTTCGCTATCAGGTTGCTGCTGGCGAGTTCGCTGCGGAAGTCTCGCAGCAGACTGAGTACCGGATTGGGCGCGGCCTGGCCCAGACCGCAGATGGAAGCATCCGCCATTACTCTGGCCAGCTGCTGGAGCGTCCGCTCATCCCAGGTATCGCGCTCCAATAACGTGAGCATTTTCTCGGTGCCAACACGGCAGGGCGTGCACTGGCCGCATGACTCATCGGCGAAAAAGCTCAGAAGGTTGCGGGCTACCGCAGCCAGATCGTCCTGGTCAGACAAAACGATCACGGCAGCAGAGCCGATGAAGCAGCCGTGCTCCTGCAGCGTATCGAAATCCAGGGGAATGCCTGCTTTGCTGGCGGGCAGTATGCCGCCTGAGGCCCCGCCGGGCAGATATGCCAGCAGGCGATGCCCTTCCGCCATGCCGTCGCAGTATTCCTCTATCAACTCATTCAGGGTGATGCCCGCTGGGGCAAGGTGAACCCCAGGCCGGGCGACTCGCCCGGAGACTGAAAAGCTTCGTAGGCCGCGACGACCATGCCGCCCCTGGTTGGCGAACCAGTCGGCGCCCTGGGCGTGGATGCGCGGAATCCAGTAAACCGTCTCGACGTTGTTAACCAGGGTGGGCTGGTTAAACAGCCCCTTCTGGGCAACGAACGGCGGGCGATGGCGTGGCTTGCCGGGTTTGCCCTCGAGGGACTCGATCAGAGCGGACTCCTCGCCGCAGATGTACGCGCCTGCGCCCCGCCGCAGGATCACGAAACCGGGTTCTACGATGCCGGCAGCTTCCAGCTCGGCAACGGCGTCTTTCAGCACACCGAGGAGGCCGGGATATTCATCCCGCAGGTAAATGTAGAGAGCCTTCGCCTCAACCGCCCAGGCGCTAACCAGTGCACCTTCCAGGAAGACGTGGGGTTCTCGTTCCAGGTAATAACGATCTTTGAAGGTGCCCGGTTCACCCTCGTCGGCATTGATCACCGCGTAACGGGGCCCGGCTTCGGCCCGCACGGCCTGCCATTTACGGAACGTGGGGAACCCGGCACCGCCGAGACCGCGCAGACTTGCATGTTCCAGTTCCTGCATCAGCGATTCAATGCTCACCCGGCCTTCGTGGCAATCGGCGAGTAATTGATAGCCACCTACCGAGCGGTAATCCGCCAGCTTCTGCCAATGGATTTCGTCGGGTTGAACCTGCTTTTGTTCGACTGCCGCGCCAACCGTCTGGGCAGTGGCGTTGCATACATGATGTTGTCCCACGGCCACCACGGGTGCTGTATCGCAGCGCCCCATGCAGGGCGCACGGACCACACGCACCTGGCTCGGGTCAGTCCCATCAGCCAGTGCCTCGTGCAGTGCCCCTGCGCCCGCCAGCTGGCAGGAAAGCGAATCACACACCCTCAGAGTTATATCCGGCGGTGGGGTTTGTTCATCGTGAATGACGTCGAAATGGGCGTAGAACGTGGCCGTTTCATAAATGACGGCCATGGGCAGGTTCATGAAAGTCGCAAGGGCCCGGAGGCGGGGCATGGGGAGGTAACCATCTGCGTCCTGCATTACATGCAGGTGCTCGATAAGGCGATCGCGGTGGCGCAATGACGAATCGACACGTTCGTCACCAATCAGGTCCCGCAGCTCCGACAATGCCGAGGGTTCCAGTTGGCGGCCACGAGGAGAAGCGCGCCGGGGTTTGACCTTCTTTTCGTCTGTTCTCATTGTTTTTGACCAGGCCCCGAAGTATGAAAGACAGCCATGTCGGCTGGCCTGACTGGTTACCCGTCATTGAAGCATATCAGGGTGTGGTGCCACCAGAGGATCGTAAATCCGGATAGGTAGTCGGCCCAGGCCTCAAATCTTCAAGGTATCCGACATCAAGCCCACGCTCGATGAGCGGTGTCGGCCGTTTGTCGCCCTACCGATATATGGATGCTGCTAGATAACCTGTGAGTGCCGAGCTACTCTCAACCTATATGAGGCGTCATCTGTCGCTGCATTTAGCGCCAATCAGGGGGATTATCATTCAAAATGCAAGATAGAAATGGAACTCGGTCAGTCTCAGAAGAAAGTGAGGAAAAGTTCTACGAGTTGATAGAGAGTCTCCCGATGGTGGCTGTCCAGGGCTATGACCGACAGCGACGGGTAATTTACTGGAATGAAGCAAGCACGCGTATTTACGGCTATTCCCGGGAAGAAGCCCACGGGGAGTTATTGGAAGACCTGATCATTCCCGAACACATGCGCGACGGAGTGATCAACGCGCATCGCAACTGGCTCGAAAACGATATTGGTATCCCCGCCGAGGAACTTGAGCTCAAGCACAAGCACGGGCATTTGGTTCCTGTTTACTCAAGCCATGTGATGATCAAACAGGAAACCGGCGACTGCGAGATGTTCTGCATCGACATCAGTCTGGAGGAACAAAGGCGTGCAAGGGATGAACTTTACCAGCGCGCCAGCTTCGATGATCTGACCGGCTTACCGAACCGGCATTTGATGGAGGCAGAATTGTCGAGCAGATTGGACGAAGCCAACCGTTTGCAGCAGGAGGTGGCAGTCGTTTTTATCGATCTGGACAATTTCAAGGTTATAAACGACACCCTTAGTCATCATCACGGTGACAACCTGCTGAAAGCCGTCGCCAAGACTCTTAAACGGGCAATCCGTGGTGGAGACATGCTGAGTCGATTTGGCGGGGACGAATTTGTCCTGCTGCTATTCGACTTCGAGGGCCCCGAAGGAATACACGAACTTGTTCTCAGGTTGCTTAACGTCCTGGAACATGAAGTTCATCTCAATGATGATTGCTATCAGGTTACTGCCAGTTTCGGTGTAAGCCTGTTTCCACATAACGGCACCACTGTGGCCGAACTTATGGGCAACGCAGACGCGGCTATGTACGAAGCAAAAGACGCCGGTAAAAATGGCGTTTGCTTCTACACCCCGGACATGAACGACAGGCTGGTCCGCTACCAGGAAATTACCAGCCTTCTTCGGGATGCCCTCAACAACGATGGTTTCGAGTTGTATTTCCAACCTCAGGTCAATTTGCAAGAAAAAAGGAGCGACTCCTGCGAGGCCCTTCTGCGCTGTTTTAACGGGCAATCCAAAGCAATCTCCCCGGCCACGTTCATTCCAGTGGCGGAAAAGTCCGGCCTCATCAATCGGATTGGCGAATGGGTGATCGAAGCTGCATGTAAACAACTAAGCGGCTGGCAAAAAACCCCTTTTAAAAACCTGCGGGTGGACATCAACCTGTCAGGACGTCAACTGACTAACCCGCATCTGGCCAACCATATTCTTGAAACCCTTCAACGCTACAGCCTCAGGCCCGAACAGCTTGGGGTAGAATTGACTGAGAATGAGGTTTTCGGCACCGATGAAAGCCAAATGAGACAACTGGAAAAACTTAAGCAGGCTGGAGTTCATATCTCGATCGACGACTTCGGCACCGGATATTCATCACTCGTCTATCTGCGAAGACTGCCGGTTTGCGGAATAAAAATCGACCGCAGTTTTCTTCAACACGCCATGAAGAATAATGCGGACATGGCAATCATGCAGGCTATGATTACGGTCGGCCACAGCTTGGGCTTGAGTGTTTTGGTCGAGGGAGTTGAAACAGATGAACAAGCCAACCTGGTGACAAGCCTGGGTTGCGATATCGCCCAGGGTTTCCTCTACGCCAAGCCCATGCCGGCAGATGAATTTGAGAAATTTCTGAGCAACTTCTGACCAACCCACCCTATCCCTGCTTGTGTTCCGTCAACAGGTCCTGTCCAAAATAGATACCGACAAAACACAGGAAACAGTCGGCCATACCAGCTCGAAACCCGAGATCGCGTCTATCAAGACAATTCAGGGAGGTAAGACCTTTACTTTCAAGGAAAAATGGAGGCGCGGGTCGGAATCGAACCGGCGTACACGGAGTTGCAGTCCGCTGCATAACCACTCTGCCACCGCGCCGGGGAAAGCCTGTGATACTGGCTTTTGCTCTCAGGAGGCATTGAGAGACTTGAATTGTGATTTCCAACCGGCTGACCGGAGAGAAATTGGAGCGGGAAACGAGATTCGAACTCGCGACCCCAACCTTGGCAAGGTTGTGCTCTACCAACTGAGCTATTCCCGCTATGTGTTCAGAGGCATTGCCTCGTCAACGGCTGCGTATTCTACGGATTACGGTTCTGTCGTCAATACTTTTTTTCAAGTTTCTGTTTTACAGGGATTTATTGATCAAACTTTGTTCTCCGCGCATGCACGTGTAAATGCCTATGCGAAAGTTCTGGGCTTTTCCTGGTGGAAGGAGTACATTGGCCCTCGTTGGAAAGATTTAGCAAAGCATTTCATCAATAAGACACTGCCAAGCATTAGCAAGTCCTGTTTTTGATCCCGCCAGTTTTTTGTTTCCCGCACAACGCTGATCAGTGATCACAACGATTCCTGGCGGCACATTGAAAATATTGAATTCAGGATTTTTATCTATGTCTACTACTACCGGCACCGTCAAGTTCTTCAACGAATCCAAAGGCTTCGGCTTCATCACTCGCGAAAGCGGCCCGGACGTATTCGTTCACTACAGCGCTATTCAGGGCGGCGGTTTCAAGACTCTGGCTGAAGGCCAGCAGGTCGAGTTCACCGTGACCCAGGGCCAGAAAGGTCCTCAGGCGGAAAACGTGGTTGGTCTGTAACTAACAGCCAAGACACGAAAAAGGCAGCTTCGGCTGCCTTTTTTCGTTTTCAGGATACTGGCTCGCTCTTAAGCGCCTGCAGATCCCTGGGCTCGACGCCCAGATCCTGCCAGGATTCCGGATGGCAGGTGAACAAGAGAATCTGATGCCGCTGCGCCGCATCGAACAGAATCCGTTTCATGCCATCCAGCCGCTCCGCATCGGAGTGCACCAGGGTATCGTCCAGGATAATCAGCGTCGGCCGCCCCGCTTCCTGCAGCAGGTCCGCATAGGCCAGCCGACTGATCAGCCCCATCTGCTCCCGTGCCCCGAAACTCAGTTCGGTCATCTGTCCCAGCTCGTTACCACGGGTAAACCTGCCCGGCATCAAGTGTTCATCCACCTCCAGCGTCGCCTCGGGGAAGAGTACCGAAAGGTAGTGATCCAGGTGTTTTTGTAGCGGTGCCTGCAAGCGACGGGTCAACGCCTGACGTTTCCCGATAAGCACATTCAAAAGTAGATTGAGCGCCCGGGCACGCCGGTGAAGTTCATCGTAGCGGCGATTGATGTGCTCAAACTCCCCGGATTTCTCGCTGAGCAGCTCCTCAAGGCCTTCTGCCCCCCAGGCTTCCAGCCGGACCCTTATATCCCGGAGTTCCCGCTCCCGGTTTTCCTGGGCTTTCTGCTGGGTTTCTGCCGCCTGCCGGAATCGCTGGATGTCCTGTTGAAGCAGTTCCGGTCGGGCCTCACGGATCTTTTTGGTCAGTGCTTCCAGGTTGCCCAATACTGCCGCTTCCCGCTTCTCCGATTCCGAGATTTTGTCGGCAAGTTCACGAAGCTGGCGCTGGCTTTCGGAATTATTCAATTCCTCCCTGAGTTGCTGCCATTCCCGGTTGGCGTTCTCCACATTCTGTCTGGCAGTCAGGATGGCGGTCTGGTGTTTGCTCCGGGCACTTTCGGCTTCTGAAAGATGCTGTTCCGCCTCTTTCCTGGCCCTTTCGGCCTCTGCAAGGCCCGGAAGATTGCCGTCAGCCAGTCCTGATGACGTCCGTAGCGCATCGAGCTCCGCCTTTCGAGCCTCCAGTTCCGCCAGGGTATCCCGGGTTTCACTCTGAAGACGTTCTCGCCCCTGCGGCGCAACCGACGCCAACAGATCCCCAGTGTGCTTCAGGCGGTTCTCCGCATCCCGAAACCGCGTCAGTTTCTGTTCCGCATCTTCAACCTGACGGACACCAAGTGCTCGAAGATGTTCTCCCAGGGTTTGCTCAAGATGCGCCAGGGTGCGCCGGACACTCGCCAGATCTTCACCACCCGGCGTGATTTCAAGGCGTCCCACACCAGGAATCTCCAGGGTGGTCTCCTCGAGCAGGCGACGCTCACCCTCCCCTTCGATACTTTCGTCGCTGAGATAAAGGCTGTGCCCCTGCTCCAGCTGCCAGGTCAGGCGTGTGGCTATGGTCTGGGACCTGATTGCTTCTTCGTCCAGTTGGCGCTGGGTCACCCTGGCCTGTTGCACCAGATCAGGGTCAACCCTGTTCTCCTGCTTCTGCTTTCTGGCCTCGTCCAGCTTTTGCTGGAATTCGGTGGCCTTGTCCAGGTTTTGCCGGAGAGTCTTGTGCTGGTTTTCCAGCCGAGTGACTTCCTGTTTGAGCCTGGTCAGACTTTCCAGCTGGCGGGCCTGTTCGACGGTCTTGATTGCTGCGTCATAGCTTTCACGCGCATCCTGAAGAGCCTTGTCGAAAGCGGGGGTTCGAGCCTCCTCCTCTGCCAGGGTCTCCCGGGCCCTACGGAGATCGGTTTCACGCTGTTCCAGTTTTTTGCCCTGGCTCTGCAGTTGCTCCAGATTCTGGCGGAGTAGATTCAGATTCTGGCGCACATGATCGAGTGTCTCCTGCTCTCTGACCTGCTGTGCCTGAAGAGACTCGACCTGACGAAATTGTTCCTGAGCCTGCTCCATCCTGCGGCGGGCCTCTTCCCAGGGCCGGTCCCGGTTCGCTCTCTCAAACTCCGCCGCCAGTGTGCCAAGTCGATCCACCTGGGCCTGGTATTGCCCGATCCGTGTCTGCAACTCCATAATCTCGGCTTCCAGCTCGGCACGCTCCTTTTCCAGCTGCAGATATTCCCCTCGGGGCTTTCCAGTTCCGGTAAGCAACTCCGCCCGCTGTTTTTCCACGGCCTGGATCACATCGTCACCGCCGGTGCTGGCCACTTCGCCAACCAGATTGTTGAGGGCGGATTTCAGGTGATCGCCGGCGTGCTCAACGGCCTTTTCGATATCCTGGCCGGTGCCCTGCTCGACCCAGAGCAACCCCGGTATACCCCAGTGCTCTTCCTTACTCGCGCCCTTCTTGGGGAACTGATAGCCCAGCAACTCCGCCAGTTTCTCTTCGGCCTCTTCACCGCTGAAACTATGGCCATCAACCTGCAGATCACAGCGTTTACGCTGGAGGAAGCTTTTGGTCAGTGACCATTGGTGGCCGCCATGCTCAAAGCCCAGTTCAATCGACGGGGCCGCTGCAGAGTCGCCCCAGGGGCGCAGATCTTCAACAGATTTGGAGCGATGCCGTTCAAAAAAGGCGGCCCGGATCGCTCGCACCAAGGTGCTTTTACCGGACTCGTTCGGCCCGTGAATCAGGTTGATACCCGGCTGAAGCCCTTCAAGGGCAATCGGATTCCTGAACTGGCGAACCTGTTCGATCCTGAGTCTCTCGAGTCTCACTGGCTGACCTCCTGCTTACCGCTATTGAGCAGCCCTGTGAGGATTGCCAGCGCATCCCTGGCCGGTTCCGGGCTGTCTCCCACCTGAAGCTGCCTCAACTCCTCGATGGTTTCCCCCAGGTAGCCATCGGCCTTAAGCGCCGCGATATCTTCCTCGGTAGGCTCGAGCTGGAGGGCGCCACGGTCGCAACTGACGCTTCGGAACCGGGCCTCCGCTAATGAGAGTGCGTGATCCAGACGCTGAAGGCCTTCCAGGGTAATGGCGCCATCGAGGCGGATATCCAGAACCGACGCTTCAGGTAGCGCCTCCAGACGCTCGATCAGCCGGTCCAGGTCCGAAGGCACAGATAACGTTTCCCGCCACTGATGCCAGCGATAGCGGGCAGTATCAACGCTTTTGATGTCAGGCACCGCGCCAGGCTCGGAAATATCAACTATCAGGGCATAACCGGCGTCGTTGTTGCGGAAACGCTCCGGCTCCGGCGTACCGCTGTACCAGGTTCGCTCGTTGATCTGCTTGGCGCCGTGCCAGTCGCCCAACGCCAGGTAATCAAGGTTGGCCTGCTCCGCCCGTTCCGGTGCGATGGGGTTGGTCGCATCCACCTCATCCGGCAGAACACCTTGTACGCTGCCATGGGCCAGACCCACACGCAGAAGACCGGCGGGCGTCTCGCGCTCGCTGAAGTCTTCGGTCAGGTCACTGTAGGTATGGCGCTGGGTCAGGGGAGCGCTGAGTACTGCGATCCTCTGGTCTTCCAGCAGGATTACGCCCGGCTCAAGGGCCAGCTGAACGTTATCGGGTACCGCCTTGAGCCTCCGGGCCCGTGTCCAGACACTCTCGGCAAGGGCTGCATCGTGGTTACCGGGGAGCATGACCCAGGGGCCCTTGAACGCACTGGTCGCATTGAATACACGGCGGATCGTCCGGTCAGATACGCCTTGGGCGTCAAACACATCACCTGCCACCAGCACCGCATCGCACTGATGCTCGACGGCCAGTTGCGCCAACCTCTCAATCGCTGCATAACGGGCTTCCACCAGCGCCGCGCCATCTTCCGTTTCAAAGCGACTGAACGACCGGCCCATCTGCCAGTCTGCGGTATGAAGAAATCTGGGCACAAATATTCCCCTGTCCGAATGCATGCTCTCTCGACACGCAATCAAGGTTACCCGTACCTGAAGAAAAATGCACAACTCTCTGATTGGCGGGGGCTTTGGGCTGAAGAAGAAAGCGGATAAGCCGGAGAAGGCGGGAGTCAGATGAACGCTTTAATCTGACCCCAATTTCACGCCTTGGACGCGACAATCACCACAGCAACCAGCACACCCCCTGCCAGAGCAACAAGGCTGAATTTCTTCTGTTCCTGCTCCGCTCTGGGCAGAAGGTGTGTTGCACCGACGTAGACAAGAGCGCCTGCGGACAACGAGAGCAAGGCGCCGTGAGACTGCTGATCAATGTCGTTAACCAGCGGATATGAAACGAGCATACCGAGGGGTGTTGTAGCAGCCGCCGCCATAAACGCGAGAATCATGGCCAATTTCGGGGCAACCCCGCCCCGAACAAGCAGGAGATAGGTAATGATCCCTTCCGGGAACTCGTGAAGCACCATCCCCACCGTCGCGAGATAGCCGGTGAAGATGCTCACCGTAAATGAGATTGAGTAGATGAAACCGTCAATGAACGAGTGAAACCCGATCCCCAGCATCGGGATGACACCAATTACATAGTCCTTTCTGGCCGGGTTCTTCTCGCACACAAAGGCCGTCAGAAAACGATTGAAAAGATGGAGACCCATGAAGCCCGACAATAGCCAGATCGGTGCATCCGGGTTCATGGAAAAGGATTTAGGGATGATATGGAGAAAGGAGGCCGAAATGAGAACACCCGCCGCAAAGCATATAAAGTAGGTGGTGTTTCGATGTCCCCAGTCCGCAAAACGGCGAATCGTGAAAATGCCGACGGATGTAACCAGTGCGGCGAGGATGCTCGTTGTCAGCGCGGTCCAGAAGGTATCATCCATGCAGGCGCCCGGCTCTCCCAGTTTCGAGAAAATGGTTGAGATAAACGATATATCCCATTAATTTCTAGTGATTTCCATGAGCCCACGACTCAGACTGGCCACCTTCTCGAAACCATTCTCCCTGAGAATATTGACGGCCATGGCTGACCGCCGACCAGACCGGCAGAGCGCGACCACCGGTTTCTCCCTTGGGACATCGCCCACTCGCGACCTTAGCTGGTCCAGCGGGATGTGAAGATCCACCAGTGCTTCGGTGACCGGGCAGTCTTTGACTTCCTCAGCAAGCCTGACGTCAAGAACTGTTACCTCATCAAGGTGATGCTCAAGCCACTCTTCCCCGGTTTCCGGGACCCCGGCGTAAGTCAGCCGGATATCGGCCCAATCCGGCTCTTCTGGCAGCTTTCCATCCTCAGGGCACCCGCTGCGAAGGTTCGCCGGGAGAGCCTCGTCGATTTTTTTGGGATGAGGAAGCTTCATGGCGTTCATGTATTCCACGAAGTCCGTTTCGTTCGCCCCTCCACCTACGCGAGCATTGAATGCCTTTTCTTCCCCGATAGTGCTGACGCTCCGACCATGATAGTCGTGCGCCGGATAGACCAGGCAGGAAACCGGGAGCGCGAACAGTTTACTGGTGATCGACTCGAACAGTTTATGGGCACTACCCTGCTGGAAATCACTGCGGCCACAACCCCGGATCAGTATGGCATCTCCGGTGAACACCATTGACTGATCCGCCATGACATAGCTCATACACCCGTCGGTATGACCCGGCGTCGATATGGCCCGAAGTGTAACCCCTGCCACGCCGAATTCCTGGCCATCCTCGAGTGGAACATCCACATGCTCCGCTCCTATGGCTTTGGCGGAGGCAATTCTGCAGCCGGTTTTCTGGTTGAGGAGCCAGGCGGCGGTGATGTGATCCGCATGGGCGTGGGTATCAGCTGCGAGCACCAGTGTCAGACCGAGTTCGTCCAGCAGTGCCAGGTCCCTCTTCGCCTGGGAAAACACTGCGTCGATCAGAATTGCCTCTTTTTCGTTCTCATCTGCCAGAAGATAGGTAAAGGTCGAAGATGCATCGTCAAACAGTTGCCGGAAAATCATGATAGGTCCCTCTTCAGGCAGTCCATGGAACAGGATTTTTCATCAGTGCAAATAGTATAGACGCCCCAGTTAATTGCACCACAGCCGGTCGGGATTTCTCCCATCGAAAAAATTCCATTTATTTTTCCGTGACCTAGGGAGCATTTTGCCTGTTCCGAATGACGATAGATGGAATATATCGTACCGATATAAGGTTATACCTTGCAGGAATTACCGCTTAGTCCTATCTTGGAAACCGTCAACTGACAACCCAATCTCAAGAGGACATTTCTATGGAAACTCAAACAGCACCTGTAGCGGGCCTGCCGCGCATCAACGAACCGGCTCCGGATTTCAAAGCCCTGACTACCGACGGCGAGAAGTCCCTGAGCGATTACAAGGGCAAGTGGCTGGTTCTGTTCTCCCACCCGGCTGACTTCACTCCGGTTTGCACCACCGAGTTCATGGCTTTCGCTCAAGCGGCGCCGGAATTCGCCAAGATGAACTGCGAACTGCTGGGCCTGTCCATCGACAGCATCCACTCCCACATTGCCTGGATGCGCAACATCAAACAGAACTGGGGCGTTGAGATCCCGTTCCCGATCATCGAAGACCTGAAGATGGAAGTAGCCAAAGCCTACGGGATGATCCATCCGGGTGCCGGCGACACCTCCGCGGTTCGCGCCACCTTCATCATCGATCCGAACGGCATCCTGCGGGCCATGGTGTACTACCCGATGAGCAACGGCCGCTCCATCCCCGAGTTCCTGCGCCTGCTGGAAGCCCTGCAGACCAGTGACGAGCACGGTGTGGCTACTCCGGAAGGCTGGAAGAAAGGCGACAAGGTCATCGTTCCGCCGGCCAAGACTGCCGAAGGCGCCAACTCACGTGTCGAGTCCGGTGACTACGAGTGCAAGGATTTCTACTTCTGCACCAAGTCCCTCTAAGCGGTATATCGCTTTACTCAGGCGACTGATTCACAGCCCTTTGCCGGACCTTGAGGTCCGGCTTTTTTTTGCCTGCCAGAACGACGAAAGCACCCTGCCCCGTTCCGGGCAATGCAGGCTCGATTTCTGTGGTTTCCGGAAGTGACTTGAAAAGCGTTTGCACCCGATCTTCCAACATAAACCCGTTACCCTCCAGCAGACGTTCCACTTCCGATACCGAGAAAAACTCCGCATCGCGATAGAAGACGCTTTCTTCCTTGTGCTTTTGATACAAGGTGCCAAGTTCACTGTCCCGGTCGATCAAACCAATGATCACCCGGCCTTCCGGCACCAGTACCCGATGGATTTCGGCAAGCATTTCAGAGGCTGAATCAACGAAACAGATGGTGGTCACTACCAGGACATAATCGAAGACGCCGGTCTTGAAGGGGAGTTGCTCCGCCTTGGCCACAGCCACGTTCATACCCCGCGAGCGGGCGTAATTGAGCATGGCCGGGGCAGGATCTATCCCGTACTCCACCCCCAGGGGTACCGAGAACCTGCCACTACCGACCCCGACCTCCAGCCCATTTCCTTCAACGGGGACAAAAATCCGTGTAGCCAGCAACTCGGAAATGTACGCTTCGAGATGCCGGGCAAACCAGGATTCATAACGTTCATGGTGTTGCTCGAATGGCTCGCTTTTCGGCATCGGGTTCTGCTCCCTGCCCAAACTTCTTGTTGTTATCAAACAACGCCCTGATCACTGACAGGATAGCTTGAGACGAGGGACCCTGCGGTGTACCAGCTCTCCAACCACCCGAAAAGCGATCATAGACCTCTTATATTGAACCGATATATCTTTATTCCTTGAGATAATGCGGCGCGGGATTTATCTTGAACCTCCAAGCTCACCGGGTAACGGCAACTGAACCGGAACACTCGGTCCCTGTCTATTCGGTACCGTCGTCGGCGTTTTGCAGCGGCGTTCTACAAGAGATTAACGAGGTATTTCACGATGAAAACTGTTCACGAAATGGTCCAGGCTGCCAAGACCGAAATCCGGGAAGTACCTTTGGAGGAATCCGAAGAGGCGATCAAGCAGGCGGACATGCTGATTGATGTCCGGGAAGCCGACGAGTACCACGCCGGCCATATTCCGGGCGCCGTCAATATTCCCCGGGGCATCCTGGAATTCAAACTTACCAACGATCCCGCCCTGGAAGATCGGGGGCTGAATATGGTGATCTACTGCAAGAACAGTGGTCGCTCTGCCCTGTCGGCAAAAGCCATGAAAGAAATGGGCTATATCCACGTGCAATCCATTTCCGGAGGAATCGAGGCCTGGCAGGAAGCAGGCAAGCCGGTGGTGAAACCGGAACTGCCTGATTTCGACTGACTGCCCACTCAATTGGCAGGACTTAAAAATTGAAAAGCCGCCTCCGGTCAGGAGGCGGCTCAGATTGCTGACAAACCCTCGCCATCGCGGCGGGGGTTTGTTGTAATTGGGGTATCGACTTTTCAGAGGCTGCCCCATGCTCAAAGAGCCGTC